>CAYTFE010000001.1:0-248750 GCA_964437115.1 uncultured Fibrobacteraceae bacterium
CGTTATACAAACAGGGAGTCATGATGGACTTATCAAACGGCATATCTATAGCGGCCAGTGCTGCTCACAATGTGGGCTCTGTTCTATCAGATGAGGCAGAATGCCTGTCAGTCCAGAATGCAGACATTCCTAGCATATACGCAGAGGTATCAGGACATAATAGTCAACCTACCAGTTGATGTGGAATCTGACACGTATTCGCTGGATGAGTTGCCTGAAGCAGATAAGGATGATTTTCTGAGGTGGTTGCGGTCGTACTACGACCTGTGCTCTGAAGAGTTCTACCTCAACGATGAAAAGATGCTCGACCGGAAGGTGTGGCGACTCTGGGAGGCCGGCATGAGGGATTCATTGAAGAAACCAGCATTCTCACAGGCGTGGCGAGCGATACAGGGGAATGGGTACTACGACGCGAAGTTCGCCAGATACATCGAGGGCATACTTGAAGAGCACAACCACGCGTAGAGCGATTGGGGCAATTTGGCTAGGTGGCCATGGGGGCTGCACAGGTGGTGAATAACAATAGCTTGCAGCTGAACCAACATTACCTACAACCCCAAAAACTGTATCGAAACCCCGCACAGCAGGATAGTTGTACCTGCAATTATATGACTGTATTTCTGAACTTTTTTAATAGGTCTGAAGCTGAATCCAAGAATCGATACCATCACAATTGCCAGCATCGTAGCAACAGTAACCAGTGCGAAACTGCCAGTTACCAGCAATAACCCGGTGAGGTTACTTTTTGCAGCTGGGTACATCAGAAGTGGAATCAACGGTTCACATGGTCCGAAGATGAAAATCGTGAATAGAACCCATGGTGTGATGTTTTTTTGTTCAACATCATGTGCGTGGGCATGGTCGTTGTGGTGAGTGTGGACGTGGGAGTGGATTACTCCATCGTGGAAATGTTCATGATGGTGAGTTTTGTTTTTGTAGAGCTGTCGAAATCCCCAGACTGTATATACAGTTCCAAAAGTAATCAGGCCCCACGCTGCAATAGTACCTCTGAGCGATTCAATTATTTCGATATTTGTAATTGCCAGACCAGCTGCTATTCCAATAGCACCTAGAATAATCGACCCCAGAACATGACCAATTCCACAGCTGATAGTCACCAGCACAGTTTTGCGCAAAGACCAGTTCCGTGACTTTGACATCGCAATAAATGGGAGGTAGTGATCAGGGCCAAGCAGGGTATGAAAAAAAGCAATCGATATTGCTGTTACTATCAGTGCTGTAATCTCTGGTGTCATTATTTGCCCCTTTCAAACAGTATTATGACGACTCAAAATCAATTGTCAAGAAAATAACAGGTTGCTAATTATTTAAGATGTGGCAATGTGTAAATAACAAAGAAGATTGAGGTATTATGACTGACTTTGCAGAATTTTCAAGCCATGAACGATGGATGCGAGTTGCCATAAATGAGGCGCAGCTGGCAGCTGAGTCTGGCGATGTGCCGGTTGGTGCTGTAATCGTGCTGAACGGCTCAATAATAGGCAAAGGCCACAATCAGGTTGAACAACTTGGTGACCCGACGGCTCATGCAGAGATATTGGCTATCGGTGCTGCAGCAAATTCCATCGGGGATTGGCGATTGGATGAGTGCACGCTTTATTCAACCCTGGAGCCATGCACAATGTGTAGTGGCGCAATTTTGCTCTCACGCCCGAAGACAATTGTTTACGGAGCGACCGATCCCAGAGCCGGAGCGGTGAGTTCCACATCGGAATTATTGCAGGATAATCCGTATAATCTGGAGTTTGAGGTTGTCCGAGGGATGCTTGAGTTGGAATGTGCAAATTTGCTGAAAGATTTCTTCAAAGAACGCAGAAATGGCGTCGATAAACGAAGTCGGTAGGTTGCGTAACTACTTATGTAATGCTATATTCTCGCTTCCAGCCAGCAATTTCGGGAGAGGTGTCCGAGTGGCTTAAGGAGCACGCTTGGAAAGCGTGTGTGCGGAAACGTACCCGGGGTTCGAATCCCCGCCTCTCCGCCATTTATTGTTGAACTGCATTATTATTATGGTATGATGGGTCAGGCCCTTTGTGACAGCAGTGGGCTAACTCCGCCAGGTCCGGAAGGAAGCAACGGTACGCGTAAGCTGTTGTGTGCATCGCAAGCCTGGCCCACTTTTTACCAATACTATCTTGGGGAACTATGTCTTATCACGCCCTGGCCAGGAAATATCGCCCAGCTACATTTGAAGAACTTGTAGGACAACAGCATGTTTCTGCCACCTTGTGCGCTGCACTGCGAAAAGACAAACTCTCACATGCATACCTGTTCTCCGGTCCTCGTGGCTGTGGCAAAACTACTGTTGCCAGATTGCTTGCCAAAGCACTGAACTGTGTCGTAGGAGATGTTGATCAGCCTTGTGGCACATGTGAAACATGCCAGCGGATTGCAGACGGTAGTTGGCTGGATGTTCTGGAGATCGATGCCGCAAGTCATACCGGTGTTGACAACATCCGTGAGCTTCGCGACATGGCGCAGCTCTCACCAAGCCATGGTGCAAGCAGGGTCTTTATAATCGATGAAGTTCATATGCTCAGTAAAGGTGCCTTCAATGCACTGCTGAAAATTCTTGAAGAGCCGCCACCAAATGTATTTTTCTTTTTTGCGACAACTGAACCAAACAAAATCCCACGCACAATTCTTTCACGCTGCCAGCGTTTCGATTTCCGATTACTCACTCGTGATGAACTTTCAGAACGACTACTTAGCATCACAAAAGCTGAAGGTCTGGATATAGACGATGATGCATTGCGTCTGATTGTTGCCCAGGCTGAAGGCAGTATGCGCGACGGCTTGAGTAGTCTTGACCAGGTTATCGCAGCTTGTGACGGCAAAGTTACTGAGGCAGATGTAGTCGAACTGTTTGGACTTATCCAGGCAAATATTTACACAGATATCAATGCAGCAATTATTGAAAGCAACCCGACAACTATTTTGCAGATTGCTGATACCTTGGTTGCATCAGGACAGAACCTTGATGATTTTGCAAGTGGCCTGGTAAACAACTTCCGTAATCTGTTGTTGCTCAAAGTTGACCCAAAACTTGCATCCGGTGTTTCACTTCCTGAGGAACAGATTCAGCTTTTGATAAAGCAGAGTGAACATTTCCATCGACAGGACATATTGGCACTTCTTGATCGTGCGAGTCGTGGGTTTGAAAGAATTCACCGCAGTACACAGCCTCGAGCTCTGCTTGAAGCTTTACTGGTAGAACTGACTTTGATGGAATCCCGTGTGCTGTTGGCAGATCTTGTTAAAAGGCTTGATGCTTTGTCCGGCGGAGGCGGAGTTGCTCCGGTCAACAGTGGTAAAAGGCCTGCTCCAGGGCAAGCAAAGCCAACTGGTGGTCAACGTGTAACCAAGGGAGGGTCATTTGCCTCAGTAGTCAAGGACGCAGCACCTGTTATGGCAATCGCATCAACTGTTACCGGTTGGAGCGGTTTTATTGAAAGTTTGCTCAGTACTGCTCCGGCTGTTGCAGCTTGTTTGATGGAAGGCGTTCCAAAGCCAGCAGAAAGCGGGAAGATGCAGGTAGTGTTCCCCGCAGAAAAAAGTTTTCAGTTGAAACAGGTTCAGCGCGATATGCCGGTAATCGAAAAAGCAGCTCTTGAACACTTGGGTGTTGGCATTGAGTTGAAGATTGTTGATAAAGATAACGATGCCAGAAAAGAGCATCGTGAACAGTTACGAAAAGATATAGCTCCTACGGAGCATGAGATGCTTGCCAAGGCTCGTCAAAAGGATGAGAAACTCGACAAGCTTGTTAAGTTGATTGATGGAGAAGTGGTTCCTGTTGCTGAACAGGAAGAATGGCAACGTAAAAAATAACTGACATAGATCAGGAGGATAGTTTTGGATATTCAGAAGTTGATGAAACAGGCTCAACAAATGCAGAAGCAGGTTGAAGCTAAACAAGGTGAATTGGCAAGCATGGAAGTAACCGGCACAGCTGGAAGTGGTCAGGTTTCGCTGACTATGAATGGCAAGTATGCAGTTACTAATCTGGCTATAAACCCGGAAGTTATAGATCCTGAAGATGTCGATTTTCTACAGGATATGCTGATGGCTGCTTTCAACGATGCAGTTGCCAAAGTTGAAGAAATGACTGAATCAGAAATGGGTTCGATAACTGGTGGCATGAGTCTGCCAGGGATGTAAACGTTGGACAGATCAACTCCCACACCAGGAACAGCTTTTGATAACAGACCGGGTGGTGAATTCCAATCCCCGTCGTTGGAGAGGCTTGTTCGTGCCTTGGGCAGAATGCCTGGTATCGGGCGGAAGTCTGCAACCAGGATTGCTCTGGATCTGGTGAATGAAGAAAACGAGTTGCCTTTTGAAATGAGCCAGGCAATTGCTGAGGCTCGCAAAAATGTTCGTAATTGCTCCCGTTGCGGAGCTATTACAGAAGATGACCCATGCCGCATCTGCACTTCGCAGAATAGGGACACCTCTCAGTTATGCGTAGTGGCTTCGCCTGTTGATATTCTTCCGTTTGAAAAAGCAGGTTTTTATAGAGGTCGATATCTGGTGCTGGGCAAATTGCTGTCTCCTCTGGATGGTGTTCGTGCCGACGACTTGCCATTCGATGTTCTAGAGCAGCGAGTCTCCGAGGATAAAGTTACTGAAATGATTCTTGCCCTTGATGCAAGTGTTGAAGGCGAAGCAACAGCTCTTTATATCCAACGGATGTTCGAGGAAGCTGGAGTAGGTATAACCCGACTGGCAACTGGTATTCCTGTTGGTGGCGCTCTCGCATATACTGACGAAGCTACCTTGCACAGAGCCTTTCAGTTCAGAAGGAAATTTTAATGTACCGCTTTTTGCTTTATACATTTGCCACTTTTTTTGGTACCGGCTACGCACCAATCGCTCCAGCTACTGTTGCCAGTTTTGCTTTCACAGTAATCTGGATTCTGGCTGGTCCAGTTGACCTGTCAGTTCAGATTGCACTGCTGGTTGTTGTGACGGCTGTCGGCATTCCTGTTGCAACTTATGTTGAAAAGCGTGAGGGCAAAGATCCTTCGTTGGTTGTGTCAGATGAAATCGCAGGTATGCTTGTAACTTTTCTGGCTATCGAAACAACAACGCTCGGTTATGTGATCGGCTTCTTTCTCTTCAGATTCTTCGATATTTTCAAACCATATCCTGTTCGTAAATTTGAAAAACTTCCAGCTGGCTGGGGAATTACAATCGATGATATTGCAGCTGGAATTTACGCCCGAATTGTACTTGGAGTACTGATATGGAAGTTTCCAATATTAACGCCCGTATTATAGCAATCGGCGATGAGCTGCTTTGTGGTAGAACTCTTGAGACAAATTCCAATTTTATTCAAAGACAATTACTGAAATATGGTATCGATGTTGAGCGTGTGACCGTTGTTCACGACAACAAATCCGATATCATGTCTGCACTTGATGAAGCAGGGCAGCAACTGATTTTTGTTACTGGCGGACTAGGACCAACACCCGATGACATGACTGTTGATGTGCTTGCTGCGTGGGCCAATGTGCCAATAGTTATTGATCAGACCGTAGAAGCTGATCTCAAAAAACGATGCGCTGACAGAGGCACTGAATATCATTTTGGAATGGCCAAGCAGGCAAAACTTCCCCAGGGTATGAAAGCTCTCAAAAATCCGGTGGGATCTGCGCCTGGTCAGGTTGGTAATTTTAGTGGAGCAACAGTTGTCTTGCTACCCGGAGTGCCAGCTGAAATGCGCGGACTCTGGCCACTTGTTGAGGCTGAGTTGGGATTGTCAGGAAACAGTAATAAATCATTTCGATTACGAACCGTCGGTTTGTCTGAGCCAAGTTTGTCAGAAAAGACTGAATCGGTTCGTGATAAATATCCAGAACTTCTCTGGAGCTGGTGGCTGTCAAAATGGGGTGTCGATGTTCAGGCGTCTGGTCCAGATTCAGATGCCCTCGATTCTGCTGAAAAGATACTTCGCACTGAACTGGGTGACTCAGTTTATGCTTCTGGTGAGATAGAGTTAAGTCAAACGGTCGGGGAATTGCTTCTGGAGTCTGGAAAGACAGTAGCAGTTGCTGAATCTTGTACTTCAGGAATGCTTGGTGCGGCACTGACTGATAATCCTGGATCTTCCGCTTATTTTACCGGCGGAGTTTTGACTTATTCCAATGCAATCAAGACTCAGGAACTTGCTGTATCTGAGCAACTGCTGATTGATCATGGAGCTGTAAGCAAAGAGACTGCTGAAGCGATGGCAATAAATTGTCGAGACAAATTTGGAACCGACTACGCAATTTCGGTTACAGGTATCAGCGGTCCTGATGGGGGCACAGCAGAAAAGCCGGTTGGCACGACCTGGATTGCAGTTGCTGGCGCTGACGGCTGTACTGTTAAGAGGTTCCGGTTTATTGCACGACGGTCAAGATCACGTGAGCTAGCGGTTGCAGCTGCGTTGAATTTACTGCGGTTACAAATGTGATACCACGGTTTACGCCACTAATTTGGTATGTAAACAACTGGAGACTTATTGGTATTATCGGAGTGATTTGCCTAAGCTGATGAAGGAAATTGAAATAAATTTAACTTCCTTAAAAAAAAGACTTTACATCATTTAAGAATAGTGTACATTATTCAACATCGAGCTTGAAATGAATAAGGTATTTTTCCTGCTGGTAGGAGTCCTGAATTCATTGTAGTTTGATGGGGTGGCAACGGAGAAGTCATCTCAGGTACGCATCGCAACAAGGAGATATGGTAATGGCGTTGAACAAAAAGAATGACAAAGCGAAAGCCCTGGATTTGACCAGAGCACAGATCGAAAAACAGTTTGGCAAAGGCGCGATTATGTGTCTTGGCGAAGATAGTGTTGTTGATGGGGTTGAGGCTGTATCTACAGGAAGCCTTGCACTTGACATCGCCATGGGAATTGGCGGCCTCCCAAAGGGTCGAATAACTGAGATTTATGGCCCAGAGGGAAGTGGTAAGACTACAGTTGCCTTGAGTGTAGTTGCCAACTGTCAGAAAAATGGTGGGACAGCTGCTTTTATCGATGCTGAACATGCCATGGACCCGGTTTATGCTCGTCAGCTTGGTGTAGATACTAACAATTTACTTGTGTCACAGCCCGATACCGGTGAGCAAGCACTTGAAATATGTGAGATGCTGGTCCGCAGTGGTGCTGTCGATATTATAATTGTCGATTCAGTTGCAGCACTGGTTCCAAGAGCAGAAATTGAAGGCGAGATGGGTGACCATCATGTTGGCCTGCAGGCTCGGTTGATGAGTCAGGCTTTGAGGAAATTGACTGGTGCAATTGCCAAGACAAATACACTGGTAATGTTCACCAACCAGATTCGTATGAAAATCGGTGTTATGTTTGGAAATCCTGAAACTACTTCAGGTGGTAACGCACTTAAATTTTACAGCTCGGTCAGGTTGGATATCCGACGCATCGGAGCCTTGACTCAAGGTGAGGAAGTTGTTGGTAATCGTATTCGAGTAAAAGTTGTGAAGAACAAGGTTGCCCCTCCTTTCAAAAAAGCAGAGTTCGATCTTCTTTACGGTAATGGTATTTCTCGTGAGGGTGACTTGATTGATCTGGGTGTTGAGGCAAACATCGTTCAGAAATCAGGTGCCTGGTACAGCTATGGTGAGGAGCGATTAGGCCAGGGTAAAGAAAATGTCCGGACCTATTTCACAGAAAATCCGGAGCTCACTGCAAAGATAGAAAAACAGGTTCTTGTTCATTATGGTGTCATTAAAGAGGATAACCCAGAGCCAAAAGCGGAAGCTGAAGCAGCTGCTGGCAGTGACAAAACTTCCAAGAAGAAGAGCTGATTAAATGCAGGAAAATGTGATCCTGCTGACTTGTGACATTGGGGAGAGTATAACCACAATTACTCTCTCCAACGGTAAAGTGCTGAAGCTGGCGTCAGAATCTCTGCCGCCAGCTTTGCCGTCTCCAGGACAGAAACTATCTCCACTACTTATTGATGAACTTCAGGCCGCTGCGCAGAAAAATGAAATCGCCAGAAAGGTATTTGCCATTCTGGACAGGCGTTTGCAATCGACTTTCAGAATACATAAGAAACTTACTGATGATGGATATGATGCAGAACTTGTTACTCAGGTGTTGGACAAGTTTGCAGAAAGCGGCTTGCTTTCCGATACCATTTTTGCCGAAGCCTATTGTCGGGACGCATTATTAAGTAAATTGGTTGGCAGGATGTATCTTGTTTCCAAACTGTGTAATTTTGGAGTCAGTCGAGATATCGTTGACGCTGTTACGTTTGAGCAACTCCCGGCAGAGTTGGAACTGGAATTATGTCACAAGGCTTTAATTAAGTGGTGGCAAAAAAAGGCGCGTGGGGATTATTATAAAGATGAGCAAAGATGTCGTCGATTTTTAGCAAGCCGGGGATTTAACCTTTCGATAATTTCCTCAGCTGTTAAACAGAGAAAAGAAAGCAGTCAGAGTTGAAAGTTTTAATAACCGGATCAGAAGGTCAACTTGGCAAGGCTTGTGTAGATTCGTTCAGCAAGTCTCATGAAGTAATTCCTGTCGATATTTCTGATTATGATTTGACTTTAATAAGTGATGTTGAAAAGCTATTTCAATCCATTCATCCCGATTGGGTTTTACATTGTGCAGCCTGGACAGATGTAGATAAAGCAGAGTCCAGCAGGGTAGAAGCAATGGCAGCAAATGCTACTGCAACAGAATTACTTGTAGCAACATGCAAAAAAATCGATGCTGGAATAACTTTGATAAGCACCGATTATGTTTTCCAGGGCGACAGCTCAACAGGCTATTCTGAAGATGATCAGAGGGATCCTGTTAACTGGTATGGCGCGACAAAACTTAAAGCTGAACTAGCAGTTCAAGGTTACGGGCAGATTGTAAGAACCAGCTGGTTGTTCGGGCATGGCGCGAATAATTTCATTTTAACAATGCGCCGAATGATGAATGAGTATAAGACCGTAAAAGTTGTTGATGACCAAACTGGTTCTCCAACCTACACTGTTGATCTTGCAGAGGTCTTGTTGTTTCTTGTCGACAATGGCACACCTGGAATATACCACGGGACTAACAGCGGTATATGTAGCTGGTGCGAGTTTGCACAGGAGATTGCATCAATCTCAGGTTATAGTTCTGAAAAGGTTGAGCCATGTAGTAGTCAGGAATATCCAACTCCTGCAAAAAGACCAGCTTGTTCTGTGCTGAAAAGTAGCTATCTTGAGTTGCTGAATTATCCGCAACGGCCATCGTGGCAAGATGCGGTAAAAAGATACATCGATTCTATTGATCAGGAGTGATAATGGAAAAGCATGACATTGCCAATAAGATGTTTGTACAAACCAGGCAGGATTTGCTGGATGCAGTTGGCAAGCTGGATGACACCCACATGTCAGAGCTTCTAAAAATTGTTGATGCAGTTGATCAATCCTGGAGTCAAAGCGGCAAGCTTATGGTTTGTGGCAATGGAGGCAGTGCTGCTGACGCGCAGCATATTGTTGCTGAACTTGTCGGAAGATTTGAAGAAGAACGCCAGGCATTTGCTGCAATGGCGTTAACAGTGAACAGCTCCACAATGACTGCAGTTAGTAATGACTACGGTTTTGACTATGCTTTTGCCAGGCAAGTTGAAGGGCTTGGCGGGGAAAATGATGTCCTGCTTGTGATATCGACATCAGGCAATTCAGTGAATTGCATCAAAGCAGTTGAAGCTGCACGTAAAAAAGGAATAATTTGTTTTGGTTTTCTAGGTCGCGATGGTGGCAAGCTTATTGAGCTTCTTGACGGAGCTGTTGTTGCTCCTTCAGATCACACACCTCGTATTCAGGAACTTCATATTACAATGGGCCATATGCTTTGTCAGATTCTTGAGCGGTGGCAACAGGATAAATCATGACAGACAACAATTATGTCTCATTGCGATCTGCTGCAAAGCTGAATTTACATCTTGAAGTTTTGCGCGAACGTGAAGATGGCTTTCACGAAATCGAAACAATTATGCAGAATGTTAAGCTGTTCGATTATATCAGTATGACTCTTACTGGTCGTGATATTGGTACAACTGAAATTGGTATTACAGTTTTTCCAGCTAACGCAGCTCCGGCCGACGGTACAAATTTATGCTGCCGTGCAGCTAATCATTTCATGAAAAAGATGAAGAAAACCGGCACGATTGCTATCGATCTTAAAAAGAATATTCCTGCTGAAGCTGGTCTCGGAGGGGGGAGCGGGAATGCTGCCGCCGTTTTGGTCGGTTGTAATAAATTATTTAAAACCAATCTAAGTAATGGTGAACTTGAAAAGATGGCAGCAGAACTTGGTTCTGACATTCCTTTCTTTATTGCCGGAGGAACTCAATTAGCCAGAGGGATTGGCACTGAGCTCACTAAGTTGCATCCAATTGACGATTGCCTTTTCTTTATTATGAAACCTGAAGTAAACATTTCTACAGCAGAAGTTTACGGCGCGTTAAATATGGGATTGACAGTAAGAGCGCCACTGGTTAATATCCGGAATGTTAAGGCGTTGTTAACTCGGTTCCCGTCAGACTCTTGGTTCGGCATTAACCGTCTTGAAGATGTTGTTGTTCCTCGAAACAGCATGCTGCAAGATCAGCTTTATGAGCTGCGGGAAAATGAACCTGTTGTGATGATGACTGGTAGTGGATCTGCTTTGTACGTTGCGTACAAGAACAAAGGTCACCTGAACGACTACATCGAGGAATTCCTGGATGATAGTTGGTTTTTAGCCGAAGTTTCGCCACATGATTATGGTGTTGAGTTCATGGATGAATAAACTCGATTCCAACTTAATATGGTCCGGAGAGCTGCTATGGAGAGGTGCTGTCTTGGAAATTACAGAAATTAGAATAACACTTAGAGATGACGATAAGTTACGTGGCTTTGCGAGCATCACTCTGGATAACAAGTTCGTTGTTCGAGGCTTGAAGGTCATTGAGGGCGCTAATGGTCTTTTTGTGGCGATGCCTAATCGCAAACGCCGTGATGGGTCGTTCCAGGATATAGCTCATCCAATAAATGCAAAGACTCGAAACTGGATGGAAAACAAAATAATTGCAGAATATAAAAAAGAATTGTTGAAAGTAGAGGATGTAGAGATATCTTTAAGTGTAGTTGATAACGAGTTGTCTGCAATGGAAGATAACTTCTAGACATTTTTGATTGGGGCGTCGTCAAGTGGTAAGACACTGGTTTTTGGTGCCAGCACTCGTAGGTTCGAATCCTGCCGCCCCAACCATTACTTTTTAAAATAATTTCACATTTCAATATTGATACTTTCATCTTGTTGTCTTATTGTCTCATCAAGTTGCTTCTTCAATCTTCAAAATTGGCCTTGCAGGAGTTGATTTAATGAGTGAAATGGTTCTTATTGGCGGAAGTGCCCACCCGGAATTTAGTCAAAATATTGCTGATAACCTTGGTATGCCGCTCCTTGATGTAGAAATAGGTAAGTTTTCAGACGGTGAAATCAACATCAAGATTCTGGAAAACATCAGGGGAACCGATGTCTTTGTTATCCAACCAACATTTCCACCTGGAGATAACCTTTTAGAATTATTGCTGATAGTTGATGCCGTAAAGAGAGCTTCCTGTAGGCGAGTAACGGCAGTTATGCCATATTTTGGCTATGCACGGCAGGACCGTAAAGATCAGCCTCGAGTGCCTATTGGTGCTAAATTGGTTGCTGATCTGATTTCAGCATCGGGCACAGACAGAGTACTAACTGTTGATTTGCATGCTCCTCAGATTCAGGGATTTTTTAACATCCCTCTTGACCATCTTTATTCTGCCCCTGTGTTGTTGGATTATTTTATGGATCGCAAGGGTGAGCTCGTAGTTTTATCACCTGATGTTGGTAGTATCAAAATGGCCAGATCTTTTGCTAAGAGGCTTGATGCCCCATTGGCGATCATTGATAAGCGTCGCCCAAATGCCAATGAATCTGTTGTTATGAATTTTATTGGTGATGTGCAAGACAAGGATGTCGTAATATTTGACGATATGATTGATACTGCTGGTACAATTTGTGATGCAGGCAGGGTTTGCATTGAACATGGCGCGAAATCGGTTGTTGCCTGTGCAACGCACCCCGTTCTTTCTGGTCCTTCTTTGCAGCGCTTGATGGATGCACCATTCAAGGAAGTTGTTGTCAGCAATACAATTCCTTTTGACAGACATCAGGAGTGTCCAAAGATAGTTACTCTCGATACTGCACCACTGTTTGCAGAGGCGATTAACCGGATTCACCTTGAAAAAACAGTTAGTAAATTATTCCTCTAATTGAGGGTTTACTTGACTATCTGGGCTTATTTTACTTTATTTACCAGTCCTTTGGGATTAACGCTTCCGTTTTTCTGTCTTGCAGGAATGGTCCCCCGGAAGAAAATGTATACTATAAAAGCTGGAGGCAGCTGTCATGGGTTTGATTGATTTAAAAATGTACCCTCGGTCAACAACCGGGAAAAATGCCAACCGTCGCACCCGATCATCAGGTCGTACACCTGCGATTATTTATGGTAATGAGCGTACAGATTCTGCAAATGTAGAACTTGATACAAAAGAGTTTACATCTGCAATGAATGCATTTGGTGGGCAGTTTCCACTATTTAACTTGTCAATGGATGGTACTGATGAATCATGTGTTGCTGTTTTGCGTGAAATGCAAAAGCACCCTGTATCTGATGTGGTTTTCCATTGTGATCTCTTTGAAATACCTCTTGGCAAGCCATTGAAAATGGATGTTGCCCTGAATATTACAGGCAGAAACAAGCATGTTCGTAGTGGAGATGCTGTTTTGGACGTTATACTTCGATCAATTGAAGTTGAATGTCTGCCACGCCACTTGCCGGATAATGTTGAAATTAGCTTTGAAGAACTTGAAATTGGTGAGACAATTACAGTTTCTGACCTCGAAATTGAGAATGTTGAAATTCTCAATGACCCTGAAGACATCATTCTCAAACTAAATGTTAATGTTATTGAGGAAGAGGAAGTGCCTGAAGATGAAGAGGGTGAAGAAGGAGTTGAAGGTGAAGAAGGATCTGATGCAGAAGGATCAGATGATTCTGGAGATAGCGACGACAAAGAAGACAGCTAGTCCAAATGCCTTTCGGGATATGTTGAAAGAGAACGAGGTGGCTGTAAAGTCACCTCGTTTTCATATAGGAGCTTTATTGAAATGCAGTTAATTATTGGCTTGGGCAATCCTGGTGGCAAATATGAGGGAACTCGGCACAACGTCGGATTCTCAGTTCTTGATCGTGTTGCTGAAAAATTCGATTTTAGAGCAAACCCAGCTGTACATGGATGTGCCTCAGCAATAGGGAAAATAGCCGGTAAAGAAACAATACTTGTGAAACCTTTGCTTTATATGAACAGAAGTGGTCATATTTTCAGACAATGGGCCACTAAAGAGGGTCATCTTGTTTTTGATGATGAAGTCAGTTTTGATAATCTGTTAGTAATTTACGATGACATTGCATTGCCTCTAGGCTCATTGCGCGTTCGTCCAGGTGGTTCTGATGGTGGGCATCGTGGTGTTGAAAATATGATTAATGCGTTGCGCACCAAGGAGTTTTCAAGAATGAGACTTGGTGTCGCTGGTGAAGATGGTGAAATCGACCCATCAAGATGGTCTGATTATGTCCTGGAAGAATTTAGAGCTGATGAAAAGCAGGATGTTGAGTCTATGGAATCATATGCCGTAGATGCAATTGAGTATTATGTAGCAAATGGCAGGCAAAAATGCGCGGCAAAATTTAATCGTCGGATAAACCGCTCATCTGAAAAAGACAGCTGATTGGTTGCTTTTCACAGAATATTATACTATTATTAGCGGTCGCTACAAAAGTAGCGGGGCTTACATAGCCCGATAACGCATTGCAGACAAATCGTCAGCAATGACTTACGCATCCCTGCCTGGGTTAGAAAATTCAGGCCATCCTGTCCAAGGGGAGGTGAACCCAATGACAAAGTACGAAATGATTTTTGTGCTGAATGCAGAACAGCCAGAATCTGAGATGGAGTCACGAGTTGAAAAGGTTCGTGGAATCATTGCCAGAGAAGGTGGAGAGATTACCGAGACAAACCACTGGGGCGTCCGGACTCTAGCGTATGAAATTAAACACAACACACGTGGTAATTACATGCACATCCTGTTCACTGCACAAGGTGACGAGATCGCTGAAATCGACAATGAGTTTAGACTCGACTACATGGTTTTGCGCCATTTGGTAGTGGTTGATGATGAGTGGGCTGCTCGCAACGAAGCAAGCATGTCCAAGAGGCGTCGAGGCGCTGCTGCTATTGCTCCTGCTGCTATAGAAGCACCAGTAGCTACTGAAGCACCTGCTGAAACAGAACCAGTTTCTGAAGAAGATGACGCACCAACTGAAACACCAGAGGCATAATTGCATCTGATGGTTTTAATCAACTAATCCAAGTGAGAGAGGAATACCATGGGAAAAACAAGAGCTAGAAGTAGCAAAAAGAAGAAAAGACTTCCAAAGAAAAAGAAGTGTTTCTTCTGCACTGAGAGTATGGTTGCTATCGACTATAAAGACGAAGGCATCATTCGCAAATTCACGACTGAGCGTGGTAAGATCTCACCTCGTCGTAATACAGGTACCTGTCCTAAGCATCAGAGAATGTTTGCTCAGGCAGTTAAGCGCGCAAGGCATCTTGCATTGGCACCGTTCGTCAGGGAATACTTCCGGTAGCACCGGTTGTTCTGACTGCGAATAAGGAGAATACAATGGAAATTATCCTGAAACAGAGCGTAGAAGGTCTGGGTGAGCCTGGACAGATCGTTACTGTTGCCAATGGTTACGCACGCAATTTCCTGATCCCTCAGGGATTTGCTGTTATTTCAAATGACAGTCAAAAGCGAATCATGGCAGAAGAAGAGCGTCTTTCTGGACTCCGTAGCCGTAAACAGAAAAAAATGGCTGAAGAGTTGTCCGGTACATTCAATGATGTTTCCTGCACAATCAGCGTTCAAGCTGATGAGGAAGACAACATGTACGGTTCAGTTGGAGAGCGCGATATTGCTGCTCACCTTGTTGAACAAGGACACCAGATTGATTACAAACAAGTAATTCTTGAGGAACCAATCAAGGAACTTGGTGTAAGAGACGTGGCAATTAGATTGCATAAAGAAGTAGAAGTTTCAGTTAAGGTCTGGGTCGTTAAGGCAGAAGCCTAATTTACCCTTAACTAAGAGGTAGTGGCTATGTCAGGTTTGGATGTTACAAATGGGTGCTGCGTGATTATGGCTGGTGGACGGGGAACCCGTTTTTGGCCAATGAGTCGCAAGGCGACCCCCAAACATCTATTGCCTCTGGGCAAAGAAGCCTCATTACTACGTGAAACTTTTGATAGAGTTGTTCCGCTGGTTGGTGTTGATAAGATTGTTATCATCACAAATGCTGACCAGCGGGCTGCTACAATGGAACAGCTCCCGGAATTATCCCCTGAAAATATTATTGGTGAACCTGTCGGCCTGAATACTGCTGCGTGTTCTGTATTAGGTGCCGGGATTGCATCCAAAATAACTGGCGGTGGTCCATTTGCACTCCTGCCAGCTGATCATTTTATTCCTGATCCTGATAATTTTATCTCTCAATTGAATGAAGCTTTTGTAACAACATCCAATACAAATACTGTTATAACTTTTGGAATTGAACCAACTTTTCCAGCCACGGGCTATGGGTATATAGAGGCTGGTGTTGACCAGGAGTCAACAGTTGGAAAAAGATTTGTCGAAAAGCCTGACATGCAAACCGCATCCGATATGCTGAAAAAGGGTAATTATTTTTGGAACAGCGGAATGTTTATCTGGAACTCTGCCTGGTTTAGCAGTGAAGCTGAACGTTGCTTACCCGAGATATTTAATTCAACTGCCCCTGCAGTTAAAGCTTGGGGAACAGATCGCTTTGATTCAGAGCTTGTAAAAGCATATCAGAACTGTCCTGCAGCTCCTATTGATACTGCTCTAATGGAAAACCTTGAAACATTTACTGTTCACAAGGCATTGTTTCGATGGTCAGATTTAGGCAGCTGGGATGCCTGGGGGGAGCTTGCTCCTGAAATTTCAGATAGCCACAATGGGATGGTTGGTGATTTGATTTCCGTTGATAGCAGCGGGTCAATAATTCATGCGCAGGGTAAAATGGTTGCTTTGGTTGGGGTTGAAAACCTGGTTGTTGTTGACTCGGGTGATGCTTTGTTAGTTTGCAATAAAGATGATACTCAAAGTCTCAGAGAAGTAATTAAGGAACTTGAAAACAGAGGTATTAAAAACCTGCTGTAGTTTACAGAATTAAGGAGCTTGGAAATGTCAGGAACATTCTGGAATAAATTTGCACTGGTAGTTGTTGTGTTATCGGCTTTGTTGTTGTCGTCCTGTTTTGATGAAGGACAAGACAGCAGCTCCCGGTATGGTGTTGTTTACGGAGACAGCTATCTTGATAATAGCGATATTGTATGCAAAGTTGGTGATCTGGAAATCACTCGCAAGCAGATGGAAATGAGACATTCTGAGTTACCGACCAAATTAAAAAAACGGTATTCAGGTGAAGATTGGCAACGTCGATTCATAAATTATATGGTCGAAGAAGCATTGCTGGTCACAAAGTGTGTCGATGATAAAGTGTATAAAGATCCTATTGTACAACGCAATTTGATTTCACAGCGTCGATATTTATTGGCTGAAGGTTACAAAAATGTGAAATTATTTAGTGACCTAAAAGTGGATGAACAGTTGATTCGTGATTATTACAAAAACAACAAAGAAGATTTTGTGAATATGGGTGCAATGAGTGTCAGGCATATTGAGTGTCTTGATGAATCGACTGCAAACGAAGCTTGGGACAAGCTGCACTCGGAAGGCAAAAGGAGTCAGTTTCCGTATGTCTGTGCAAAGTTTTCTGTTAATAGCAAATCTGCAGTCAATGGCGGGGATCTTGGTTGGTTTAACAAAGGTGGATTTATCCCTTTAGTTGAAGATGGGAAAAGCTTTTCAAATTTCATTTGGGGATGGGAAATAGGGTTACACGAGCCAGTCCAGATTGGTAATAAATGGCATATAATTGAAGTATTGCGTGTCCAGGCTGACCAGCAACAAACTTTTGCTGAAGCTCGTGACAAAATTATTATTGATTTAACGCCTATGACTCAAGAGAATATTCTGCGTGAATTTATGGAAACAGCAAAAGCGGAAACAGAAATCTCATTTTACCATGAGCTCAAAATTGGTGGCGGTCGCACAGCAGACGATTTATTCCGTGCAGGCATGGCTGCTGTTGAGGCAGAAACAAAGATTGATTACTTTGAGTTGATCTTGAAGGAATATCCTGAAGATCAATATGCTGCTAAATCTTTATTTATGATCGCGAACTTGCAGATTGACAGATGGGGTGATCTGGTCAGCGCCAGAATATATCTTAATAAGTTGATTAAGCAATATCCTGAATCTGAAATGGTTAATCAGGCAAAATATATGCTTGAAAATATGAATAGACAGGAGTTTAGAACTCCAACAAGCATTGAGGATTTGCAAAAATAGATTGATTCCGTTTCAATTTTTCCCGGTTCCATTTATTATGGGATCGGGATTCTTATTGCGCAATTGTAGCTCTAGCTTGACAGTTTTATATCATTCACGCATTCTGTATTAGCATGATTGATCTTTCCTTTAATTAAGGACAAACTATGAAACAGCCCATTTTACTTATTACCCTGTTTATGGCTTTAATAGTGCCAATTCTTTCTAGTGCAATTGCTATTGAACAAGAGCTAGAAGTATCGGAACTTGTTATAGGAGTTGAGGTTAACAAGAAAGATCGTACTGTCGATGGTGCGGGTACGGATTTTGCCTCTGATGTGGGGAAGCTGGTTTGTTTTACCAGGGTTGTAGGTGCTGAAAGTCAGATACAAATCTATCATGTCTGGTACTATAATGGTAAAACTATTGCCAAAATTCCGTTGCAGGTCAAATCGCGGAGTTGGCGAACCTGGTCGAGTAAGAAAATACTTCCCGGTTGGACAGGTGACTGGGTTGTAAAAGTTCTGGATAGTGATGGCCTTGTCATCGCCTCACAGAAATTCAAAATTACAGATGTGGCCGATGCCTCATTGAAACAGGAGAATGAATGATGCCTACAACTGGCATTTTTAAAAACAAATACGGACTTTTAGCTTTGATTTTCCCTGTGTTGTTTTTGCTGTCATGTGCATCAACTCCAAAAACAACTGACCAGATAATTAAGGAAGATTATGCGCTGGCAGGCAGACTTCATGCCTCGGTTCAAAATGAGTACAATGCTGGTCAATACAGTGCGACAATAAATACTGCCAATGAGCTGTTTGATAGACATTCAACATTTCCCAAGCTTGATCATGTTTACAAGATTGCTACTGATGCTGCAATTGCACGTGGTGATAATCCACTAGCTTTAAGGTACATTTCCGAGTTCAACTCACGTTTTTCAAAAAGTGAATATCGGGATTATCTGAAAGCAACGCAGGCAGCAGTTCTTGTGAAAATGGGTAAAGACAGTCAGGCTGCAGCAGTTCTTGTAGAGCTGCATGAAACAGCATCCACTTCAAAAAGCAAACAACATGCTGTTTCAACTTTGGCAACAATTGTTGATGTACTTTCTGCAGATCAACTTGGTGCTATTCGTAAAAACTGTGGAGACAAGGGACTTGGACCATATTTAGGATATCTTGAGATTCAATCTTTACTGGAAGAGCGCAGACCTCGTAAAGCATCTGAAGTTTATTCAACTCTGAAAATAGCTGATCCTGAAAATGAATGGCTTGCTAAAGCTGATAAACTTCTTTCAGATCCTGCATATGTTTATCCTGCAGAGTCTGATGAGCCACATATTATTGACGGAATTGATGCCACACGCATTGTGGTTCTTTGTCCTTCTACTGGCAAGTATACTGTTCTTGGAAATGCTTTTTATGATGGAGCCAAGTTGGCAAGGCAAAGTGCAGAGGAAAAAGGCTGGCGTCAGTATATCTTGTCAACTCACGATACTGGTGGCGACCCTGTTTTGTCTGCTCTTGCAACCAGAGAATTATTAGCTGTTGAAAAACCGATTGCTGTTGTTGGTGGGTTACTTAGTGCATCGACAACATCGATTGCCCTGATTGCTGATCAACATGGCGTGCCGGTTATTTCTCCAACTGCGACAAATGATCGTATCAATGAAATCGGCCCGATGGTGTTTCAGCCAAACTTAACCGGTATGTTTGAGTCAAGACTGTTGGCAAGAGTAGCTGTTGACGTGCTCCTGAAGAACAAGGTAGCTGTTCTATATCCAGATAATCCTGAAGGGCTGCGTCGATATCAGGCGTTTGCCGATGAAGTGGAAAATTTGGGTGGAGAAGTAGTTGCGTCGGTTTCCTACGGTGCAAATGTTACAGATTTCAGGGATGAAATGGATGAACTTTCTGCGCAAACACCACAAGTGATTTTTGTTCCTGCTTCAGTTGATGAAATGATGATGATTGGTCCACAACTCGATTTTTACAGGACTGGTACACTGGTTCTTGGTCCAAGTGAATGGAATTCAACAAAGTTGGCTTCTGCAGTTGGTATTATGCTTGAAAGAGCATTGTTCCCAAGCGATACAGCGTTGTATCCTCCTGAGTGGATTACTTATTTTGAACAAAATTGGGACAGGGGCGATTTGCCTATGGAGGCAACTATCGTGGCCAGGAAAGCATATCTATCAACAATGTTGGTCCTGGACAGTTTAGGTGAAGGTGGGTTTTCACAGTCATGTGATCTGGCTCTTGATCTTGACAGCAAGTTAACCAATAGACTCAATCAGGAGATGGATGCTCAGACAATGGAAAATTCTTTGCGGATGTTCCTTGGCGGAGAAATCGTGAATTTCCCGATTGATCGCTATGAGGGGGCATTTGCGGCTGCTGATTCGTTGACCGACTCTCTTGTCGTTCACCCAGATTCACTGGAGACAATTATCGTCCAATAGCAATCTGCTTTATTGAACAGTTCTATCGAAGGCGATCAGTTTATGCTGGTCGCCTTTGTGTATTTCCAATGTATGATTTTGTTGAAGAACGGGCACACCGCAAAGCTGTCCTGGAACCCACGGCAAGTATCCATCGACAAGAACCTGGTCAGCATTACTACATTCTTCAATTTCGATTGGAGAAAATGTATCGATTACCTGGTCTGATCCAGATGCGAAACCAATTACAGCAGATATAATTGCTGTGGCCTGATCTTGTGAAAAAACAGAATCGAGAAGTCTGATTTCCGAGGCAGCATCTTTTACCGACGGCAACCCGATTATAACTGCGGGGCATGGAGTCTGACGCAGGAGATAATCGTAAGCAGGAGTCACGATAACTGAATCCAATGGAGCTGCGAAAGCAGAATAATGAGTTGCGAAAAGTTTACCACCGCTGCTGTTGTGATGATGTCGCAATGACATTGAACTGGTTCTTGTTATCGAGATGAATAAGTCTGCATCGACATTATTGGTTTGCAATATTTTTTGTGCAGCCAAAGGCATCTCGGTACCAGTGCGAAGTATATGAACAGTTGCACCATGCTTTTGTAACGCATTTGCAACTCTGTTGGCTATGTCGAGGTTCAATTCGGCACCAGTTGTTCCCTGGGGGCCGGCCCCCTGATTGTTTCCAGAACCACCAGCAGGGTCTATCACGACAGTCAAATCTTTGGTCGATGGAACTAATGGAATCATTTCAAGAGCTATTGTCGAGTCGGTTGTAGCTGGCAAGTAGCCGGCAGACTCAAGCCACTGGGTGCTGTCAATAGCTATAATGTTACAAAAAGTATTTCCAGTTGAACGTGAAAATACACGTATGTCAGCAGGAGTAACCGTCAACCAGTTAAATGTCGATGGCAAAGTAGTGCTTGAAATTTCAACCTGAAAATCCTGATCATTCAATGTCGCTATTAGATCTGGCAAATCAGTTGTGATGAATGACCCATAGCTTTGAACCGTTGAATTAAGTTCAATACTTTCCATAAGAATTACAGGTTCATCTGTCAGGCAAGGCATTGAACTGATACCAACACACTCCCATTGTACTAAATATTCCTGTCTGGTATCGATTTTTACTATCTCGATTTTCAGTTTTTTGGGTAAGTCAATAACTTCATAAGTTGATGTAAAATCGGGAGTGGAGCGACCAAGTCTGTTGGCAGCTGAGACCTTCAGAGAGTATTTGCCAGGTGCCAACGTTTTTGGTGGCAGGTAACTGATAGAATTGATATCAGCGGCTAAGGTTGGCGTAACCGGTTTATTGTTGAAAGTTAACGATAAAGTAGAAATGTCTGGCTGTGAATCGGGAATCAAGTCACTGAAATTCCAGGTCATTTTTGTGTTTGAGCCAATTTGTGTGGTTACTGCCTGAGGTCCTGTCCATGAAGGCGATCCACCTGTAAAGTAGTCAAGCAGGCCAAGGAAATATGCCTGAGCTTCCAGCTCCAACTTGGCAGATTTGACCAGCTTGTGTTCGACATCTGGATTGGAAAGCATTGATGGTTCACCCAGAACCGATGGTACAGAACTGTTCCTCAAAACGAAGAAGTTACCAGGCAGAATTCGTGCAGGTTTAATTCCGAGCCTACTGGTTAGTTGTTTATGAATTGAACGCGCAAGATCCAGATCTGCACCTGTTCTGCCGATCGGATAATAAGTTTGTGTTTCATTTATTTGTCGATCCAAAGATGCGTTGCTGTTGTGGTGCAGTGATAAAAAAACATCTGGCGACAAAGAATCAATCATAGCAACTCTTGCAGCTAAATCCTTGGCTAATGTTGAATCAGCAGGGCTGAGGAAATCTCTATCGACAGTTCTGGTCAAGTAGACCTTGCAATCGGCCCATTCAAGCAGGCCGCGCAAATATAAGGCAACACCAAGATTTGCATCAGATTCGGAAAGGCCATTCAGGCCTACAACACCCCTGAAAAAACCGCCATGTCCTGGGTCCAGTAGTATTGTTTTGCCAGAAAGTGGGCTTGTATCCAGATTTTGCAGAGAAACGGGAATATTGTTGTAACCTGTGTTGTCGATTTCTATTTTTGGTGGCTGTGAACATGAGCCAAGAAATAATGCCAGCAACAGCGCTGAACAGTAAAATTTATGTCTTAAAAGCATTTTTTCCTCCTGTTATCTTGTGTACATTACTTCTGGAATTGAAAACTGTCCAGTTAGTATCGCTAATATGCGAATAATCCTTATTCTGCAAGGGGATTACTGGACATAACTGCCACATTCTGGTAGATTGGACGCTGGTCAGATTTATAATAAAACAGCCACGGAGAAATAATGGATCAATCGCAACTGAAGCACCTGCCATCAGTTGGTAATTTGCTTGAAAATATACAAATTGCAGAACTTACAAGTTCTGGAACTTGGTTGAAGTCGCTGGTGCAATCTGTTGTCGATGAATTGCGAATAGACCTGCTTGCTGGGAATGTTAAAGGAGAAATCAGTAAATCTGTTTTGACTGAAAGAGCTGTAGGATCTGTTGTTCAGGAATACAATAAATTAACCGGCAGCTCCATGCGCAAAGTTGTAAATGCAACTGGTGTTGTTGTTCATACAAATCTTGGTCGTTCTGTTTATCCAGAGCGAGCCATCAGCTGGATGCAGATTGCAGCCTCAGGAAATGTTGATCTTGAAATGGATCTCGTACAAGGTTTGCGAGGACATCGTGGCCGTGGAATTGAAAGAAAAGCTGCACTTTTGGCTGGGTCAGAAGACGCACTGATTGTAAATAACAATGCAGCAGCTTTGTGGCTATCAATTCGAGCGTGCGCTGGTGATGGTGGCAAAGTTATTTTGTCTCGTGGAGAAATAGTTGCAATCGGCGGCAGTTTCAGACTACACGAAATCTTATCTGAAACAGGCTGTCATCTGGTTGAAATTGGAACTACAAATCGCACGTCTATTGATGATTATCGGAAAGCTTTGGCTCCTGGTGCTGTCGTTTTAAAAGTTCATCGCAGCAATTTTTCTCTGTCAGGATTTACTGAGGAAGTTTCGTTGAGCGAACTATCCGGACTGTGTCAGGAAAATGGCAATACACTGATTTACGATGCAGGTAGTGGCCTGCTCCATCCTGTAGAAGATTTTGGTCTGCCAGCTCATGCTGTATTGCATGAAGACCTGGCAACTGGTGCTGACGTTATTACTTGTAGTGGCGACAAGCTTTTTGGTGGAGGACAGGCTGGTATCGTTTTTGGCCGTACTGAGTTAATCAAGTCGATGCGCAATCATCCATTGCGAAGAGCATTACGTGTCGACAAAACAACTCTCGCAGCATTGGATGGTACATTAACTCATTATCTTTCCGGCGATCACCTGGAAGAAGTGCCAACCCTGCAGTTGTTATCCAGAGATGAACAATCAATGCGTGATTCTGCAGAGAAACTGAATGCGGAGCTTGCCATTCCGACCGGATGGAATTCTGAAATTGTAACAGGTAAAGCAAGTGTTGGCGGCGGTAGTTTTTCAGAATCGGAGCTCGATACTGTAATGCTACTTTTCACAGGACCACACAATGAACTGGAAGAGTGCCATCTTCGTATGCGCAAAGGCAACCCCGCTTTGTTGGCAAGAATCAGCAAAAAAGGGTTGGCGATAGATTTTCGATCGATTCCGCAGCAGGATATTTTGTTGTTGCAGGATTTAATATCACAGGCATTTAAGGGTAGTACCAATGGTTAGTTACAAAACTTTTCAAACTGATATCAAATTTGATGAGACATCACTGAAAACCGGTGCCGATTTCTGGAATGATATAGAAGAAATAATTTCAGGAGAATCTTTAGCGCCTCTTGTTTCTGAATTTTTGAGTGACAGCAAACAGAAAAACTGGTTTTTTATCGGGGATAAAGAATCAGCATCAGTGAGAATGATTGCAGCACTTGCTGCTGCGAAGCTTGTTTGTGCTGAAGGCAAGAACGTAATAATTGTCGATGCTGATGGGGCGGCTTTGTTGAGCAGTTATGCTGACAGGGAAGCCGTTGAAGGCTGGATCGATATGATTCGCTACGGTGTCTCGTTGAATTATGCATCAGTGAAACTACCATGGTCTGAAAACAGTCGACTGCTTGGGGCTGGTTCTTATGTTCCCAATCGGCCTACGACTGATGAAGTCTTGCAACTGGATTCAACACTTAGTGACCAATCGGACATTGTAATATATCTGTGTGATTCTGCTGCAACCGTTTGGAGCGCAGTCGCTGGGCAGAGGACTGTCTGTGTTGATACGGGCTCCAGCGAAAATGCATTGCTAGAGCTGGCTACGCAAAAGATAGAGCCACATGCAGTTATTGGTATCAATGTTCCAATTGCAGTGAAAGAACATGTTGCTAGTGAAGGATCATCAAATGTATTGAAGATCGCCCTGTTAGTGATGTTTGTTATTGTTGTTGTCTTTGGGATCTGGTTTGTGAATACACTCGTGGTTCCTGATGAAGCAGAACCGGGTGTTGAAGTTGTCAAAACAGAGCAAGCTGAAGAAGTCACAATACCGGATGAGCTAACACCTGTTGCCGTGGATACAATGCCTGAAGTTCAAGAAGTTGTTATCGAAGGCGAGCCTGTTGTTGAGCAGCAACAGGAAATTATTGAAACAGATTATTATTCTCTTCCACCTGATGGTGATTCCTATGCATTTCATATTTCATCCTATCGGGATACATTCAAAGCAATAGCAGAGTTGGAAGTTTTATCATCGAAGGGTATTGCAGGTCGATACATTCATTGTCAAGACGGTTGGTTTAGAATCTATGTCGGGAATTTCCCCAGTAGGGAATTAGCTAATGCTGGAAAAGATTCGCTGTTGGTAATAATTGGTGAGCGCTGGACAGATGTGAAGAAAATCAGTGACATTAAATAAAGAAACACGGAAGGCAAAGTTTTGAAACTGAAGCGCGTAGAAATGTTTGGGTTTAAATCTTTCGTCGACAGGACAGTCCTGGAGTTCGATGAAGGTATAACTGCAATACTCGGGCCAAATGGTTGTGGTAAGAGTAATATCGTTGATGCAATTCGATGGGTCTTGGGCGAACAGAGTGCCAAGCAACTTCGTGGCGAAAAAATGGACGATATTATTTTCAAAGGGACAGCTAAACGAAAGTCGGTTGGCCTTTGTGAAGTTGTTCTTGTTTTTTCCAATGAAAACCGTGGCTTGAAAATCGATTTTGATGAAGTAGCTGTTAAACGTCGTGTTGCCAGAGATGGCGCCGGTCAGTACTTCTTGAATAACTCACCTGTGCGTTTAAAAGATCTGCGTGAACTGTTTTTTGACAGTGGTGTGAACAACACTGCTTACAGTGTGATTGAGCAGGAAAAGATCAGTCGTGTTCTTCAGGAGAATTCGCAAGAAGTTCGGCTGTTAATTGAAGAGGGCGCTGGTATAATCAAGTACAAGGCCAAGCGTAAAGAGGCTCAAAGAAAGCTAGATCAAACTGAGCAGGATTTACTCAGGCTGCGTGACATTATCGAAGAAATTGGTCGTGAAGTCAGATCGTTGCAACGTCAGGTAGGCAAGGCACGCAGGTACAGAAAATTGTATCAGCAAAACCGCGTGCTGGATTTAATGCTTGCTCGTCGCTCTATTGTTGAGATGGAAAAAAGAACTAAGGAACTCAGTGATAAAAAGCAGGAGATGACAGTTCTACTTGAAGCAGATTCTGGTGAATTGGCAGGCCTGCGAGCAAAAATAGAATCTACACGTCCTGCCGTTGAAGAGCGAGAAGCAGAACGGCAAGGTCTTGAAGAATCTCTGCGAGCTTTTGAATCTGAATTGCAGAATTCCGAGCAACGGGTTTTGTTGCTGGAGCATCGGATTGAAGACCATCGGAAGCGCCTTGAAGATAATACAATTGAACTGTCTTCGGTTAGAACACGCAGAGAGAACATGCAGTCGGAATTGTTGGATCTCAAGAGCAGAAAAACTGATGTAGCAGCTTCTGTCGATATTTTGAAGCGTGATGTAACGACAATGCAGGAAGATCTGGATTTAATGGAATCCCGATTCTCAAAAGACAGGCAATCGCTTGAACGTGCTTCTCAGATGAATATCGAATTTATTGAGCAGGATAGTCACGGCAAGAGTGAGCTGCGTGAGATTGAAGTTAGAATTGAAAATCGACGGGAACAGTTGCGTTCTCTTGACCAGGAACAGCTACAGCTTCACCAGAAACAGGAGCAGGAAGCTTCTGCATTTGGTGGACTTGAAACCAGACAGGAAGAACTGTCTGGCAAACGCACAGCATTGTTGTTGGAGCTGTCTGGTATTGAAAAGCAGCGGGAAGAACAGCGGGACCTGATTGATACTTTAAACAGGGAAGATGCTTCCCTTGAAGCCAATCTTGAGTCGCTGAAAAACAAGCGTGAGTTACTGAAAAAAATAAAAGACAGTTTCCACGGTTTTGGTGGAGCAGCAAAAGCTATTCTCCAGAAAAACAGAGACAATCAAAGTGTGATTGGCAGTCTTGCCGATAACATCAGTGTAGATTCCGAGTGGAGTGCAGCTGTTGAAACGGTTTTAAGCGGACTGCTTGATTCAGTAGTTGTGGATTCCAGTGAAACTGCAATCCAGCTCGTTGCTGAGCTGCGTGAAGGTAACAGTGGTGTTGCTAACTTCTTACTTTCTGGGGCGTTGAAATCGGAACCTGGTGGAGATGCTCCTGCTGGTGGAAAGTCTGCCCTTGAAGTTGTAAATGGTGTAGGCCTTGATTCCAGTCACCTCAAGTGGCTCCTTGCCAGAACATGGCTTTATGCTGATGACAACAATGCTGTAATGGCTGCCGCATCGCATAACACAAATGAGCATTGCTTCTATGTTTCACGATCCGGATTGCTGGTATCAAGTGATGGCATTATTCGTGGTGGTCAGGGGCAATCGGAAGAAGTTTCGATGCTTGGCCGTGGCGATAAGTTAGAAGAAATTGACAGTAATGTTGTTCGGTTGACAGAGAAGTTATCTCAGAATCTGGTAAGTCTGGAGACTGCCAGAAATCTATCGAAAGAATTATCTCTTAAAGTTGAATCGGGAAAAGATAAACTATCTGAACTTGATGTGGAAATTTCTGTAGCACACGGAGATCTTGCTGGAGCCAGGAGCAGGAAAGAAGCTGGTGACTTAAGGTTAGTGGCGATCGTTAATGAAAAAAATGAAGCAAAAAACTCTGTTGGAAATTATGAGCAACAAAAAGATAAGCTTATTGAAAGTTTAAATACTGCAGGCAGACAACGTAATGACAGTGGTATGTTGCTGGACGATCTTAAAACCAAAGTACAGTCAGGAGAGCGGTCGCGGGATGCGTTACGCTCAACAATTTCTGACTTGAAATTGGAATATTCAAATAAGCAAGGTGAGTTGCGGGAGCTTGACACAGCCCTTGAACATCGACGTGAGACAGTTGCCTCTCTGGACTCTTCTGAAGAAAGACTTATTCAGGAAAATGACCAGGATCATAATGAGATCAAGTTGATGGAAGTTGAAAGAGAAGAGAAGCGCGGAACAGTTACCGAGGGCGTTGATGAACGAGAACGCAGGCGACTTCTGGTTCGAACTGCTACTGATTCCATCAGTACAATTCACAATGAAACAGCTGCCTGGCATGATAGAGTTAAAGAGATTGAAGATAAAAAAATTGGTTGCCGGGAAGGTGTGCACGAAGCTGAAACCGAGCTCGCTACCATTGAAGTTCGCGCTGCAAATATTGTAGAGAGAATAGAGGATCAGTACAAAGGAACGTTCCGTGAGTTGGTTCGTTCAATTGATCCTGAAGCAATTCCAAAAGAACTTGAAATGAATGAAGGCGTATTCCAGGTATCTCAGGCAACATCCATTCTCGAAGATGGACGTCGCAAAATCAGTTCTCTGGGAGCAGTTAACCATCTTGCAGTTGAAGAGTACGAACAGAAAAATGAACGGTTTAATTTCCTTCAAGAACAGCTTGCCGATGTTGAGAAAGCTCGTAGCGATTTAACTTCAACTATCGGTCAGATAAATCGGACTGCAAGCGAAATGTTCCAAACTACTTTTGAAGAAGTACGCAAGAACTACATTGCTGTGTTTCAGACTCTGTTCAATGGTGGCCGCGCAGATTTGTTGCAGCTCAGGACCGATGACCCACTTGAGAGTCAGATCAAGGTTGTTGCACAACCTAAAGGCAAGAGAGTTGATCAGATCAGATTACTTTCCGGTGGTGAAAGATGTATGACTGCTTTGGCTTTGCTTTTTGCAGTATACCTTGTAAAACCATCGCCTTTCTGTTTGCTGGATGAGGCTGATGCTCCACTTGACGATGAAAATGTCACCCGATTTGTAAAGATGCTTGAGGAATTCTCGCAAGGCACACAATTCCTTGTTGTCACTCATAACAAACTGACAATGGAAGCGGCAAATCACCTATATGGTATTACCATGATGGAGAAGGGTGTAAGTAGCCTGGTATCGGTTAATTTCCAGGATGTTGCTGAAGCTGCTGATGACGATCTTGCACTTGGCAAGGCAATAGCAGCCCGTCGACATGAAATTGACATGGTTGAAAACGAAATTAGCTCAGAAGAAGCTGATGTATTAATTGCAAAAGAAGAAAAATCGCGAATAACGATGGAAGCTGGGGAATAATGGTATTGGGTTTCGGGAAACTAAAAAAAGGGTTGGCAAAAACTCGTAGCAGTATGTTTGGCAGGCTGGGTGATCTGTTTTCAGGCAAGGTAAAACTGGATGTAGAAACTCTTGAAGAGATTGAAGAGATTTTGATCAGCTCAGACCTGGGCGTAAAGACTTCCACGCGGATTGTATCCAATATTGAAAAGCGCTTAAAAGAGGCTGGCGGTGAAGCTGACCTGGAGAGTGTACTTGAAGTTATCAGGCATGACATAAGAGATACTCTGACAAATGCTAAGCCCAAAAAACAATCGGCTTCCTGGGAGCTTGCAAAAGATAAGAGCAAGAAAAAACAGAATATTGAACCGATACCAGATGCCCCACGTGTAATTTTTGTTGTTGGCGTCAATGGCACTGGCAAAACTACATCAATCGGGAAACTGGCTGCGCATTTGAAGGCCAATGGTGAAACTGTACTGGTAGCTGCTGCAGATACTTTTCGTGCCGCTGCTGTTGCGCAATTGAAACTATGGTCTGAAAGAGTTGGTGTTGAATGTGTTCAACAGGGGCAAAATGCTGATCCGGCTGCAGTTGTCTTTGATGCTATAAGTGCGGCAAAGGCCAGAAATATAAATACCGTGATTGTTGATACCGCTGGGCGATTGCATACAAAAACCAATTTGATGGATGAACTTGGTAAAGTTGCACGAGTGATTATTTCCAAGACAGGAAAACTTCCTGAGACTCTGTTGGTTGTTGATGCAAACACGGGTCATAATGGTTTGCAACAGGCCAGATCGTTTACGGAAACTGTACCAGTTGACGGGCTTTTCCTGACCAAACTGGATGGTACTGCAAAAGGCGGAATAGTTGTCGCAATTGCGGAAGATCTGGGAGTCCCCGTAAAATATATCGGTGTTGGAGAACAAGTTGATGACATTGCAGAGTTTGATGTCGATGCTTTTGCAGAAACTCTTTTCAGCGTTTCAGCTGCCAACCATTCTTGACGCACACAGAAAATAGATTTATTATTATAGAGGTTGCGTAAGGCAACAAAAACACAATATCCAACAACTTCAGGGCGGGGTGGAAGTCCCCACCGGCGGTATAGCCCGCGAGCTGATCAGATTAATTCTGTGATGCTGATTCGGTTAAATTCCGAAGCCGACAGTTACAGTCTGGATGGGAGAAGTTGCAAAGTGCGCACCGTTTCCTGGTGTGCAGTTTTCTCCTGTTCGTATCTCTGTGTCTGACTTCCGTAATCGCCGTAAGGTGCAATTGAGTAATGCTATCGACATCAAGTGGATGAAAGTTGCCAATGAGCTGGCAGCAAATATTCCACAAAGACCATGGCCCAACCCTCCAGTTGGGGCAGTTGTTGTGCGCGATGGCAAGGTTGTTGGCAGTGGAGCACACTATGGAGCAGGAGCTGCCCACGCAGAACGTAAAGCTCTTGATCAGGCTGGCGAACTTGCAAAAGGTGCAACTTTGTATTGCACACTTGAGCCGTGCAATCATCATGGCAGAACTCCACCATGTTCCACACGAGTAATTGAATCCGGAGTTGACCGCGTTGTAATTGCAATGCGTGATCCCAATTCAAGTGTTTCAGGTGGCGGGATTGCGGCAATCAGAGACGCAGGAATTGAAGTAGAAGTTGGTGTTAACAGTGATTGTGCTTTGAATCAAGTTTGGCCTTTTGTTTCTAGTGAGTATTTTCAGAAGCCGTATGTCTTGTTGAAGACCGCTGAATCCAGTGATGGTTTCCTGGCTCCAGGACTGACGCAAAGAGATAAAGCTTATTTTCTAACTGGCCCGGAAACAAAACAGCAAGTCCATAAACTTCGCAGATGGTGCGATGCAGTGGTTGTTGGTAAAACAACGGTTGAAGTTGATGCTCCCAGACTCGATGGCAGATGTGCCGATGACAATTGTCCATCGACTGACCCTGTGCCGGCTTACGTTGATACAAATTTGACTCTGAATAGATACTGGCGGGATGATTCAAGAATTGTTTTCTGTAGCGATACAGATAGTGAAGTCCCTGCAGGAGCAAAGCCAATCTATTGTAAATCAATAAATGGGCAAATCGATCCAGCGTCGCTTCTAGTTCAGGCAGCTGATAATAATTTAAATGTTTTAATGATTGAGGGTGGGCCACACCTGGCAGAGTCATTTTTGAAAGCTGGTCTGATAGATCGTTGGATTAGAATCACAGCTCCAGTTGAATTGGGTGATGGCATAGGTTGGCCAACAGTAGACATGGATTCAGGTCTTCAGCTAACTACACAGTTTCCAGTTGGCGATGATACCTGGGAAGTGTTTGATAAATTATCGTTCAACTCGGTTTTGGATGAGGTTACAAGGGAAGCATTATGTTCACAGGATTAGTCCGTGAAATCGGCTCAATAGTTTCAATTAAGAAACAAAGCAAAGGCGCTCAATTAAGTATCAATGCTCCTGAATCTGTTGACGAGCTGACTCTTGGTGACAGCCTTGCAGTCAACGGCATATGCCTGACGATAACAAGTATATGTGGCAATGTTGTGACTGTGGATGCTGTTGATGAAACTGTCCAAATCACTACTCTCAAAAACTGGCGTAGCGGAAAAAAGACACATCTTGAACCTGCTTTGAAAGCTGGCGATCCAATGGGTGGTCACATTGTTCTTGGGCATATAGATGGTGTCGGTAAACTTGTTTCAATACAGCGGACCGGTAATGGTCTGAAACTCAAATTCCAGGCTCCAGATTCTGTTGCAAATTATCTGTTACCCAAAGGCTCAATTGCCATCGATGGAGTTAGTTTAACTCTTGATGCAAATCCAGAAGGTAATCAGTTCAGTGTAAATATAATTCCGCACACTCTTTCAGAAACTCTGCTTGCTGACTTGCGAGTTGGCGATGCAGTAAACATGGAAGCAGATGTGCTTGCTAAGAGGAAAGATGCCGAACCTGAACTAATGTCGGGTTTAACTGTCGATAAAATATTGGCGCACGGATTTATGCGTAAGGGGAGAAGATGAGCGATAAAAAAGTAAGGCTTGATTCAATAGTTGAAGGTCTTGATGCAATGCGTGCTGGCAAGATGGTCATTGTTGTTGATGACCAGGATCGAGAAAATGAAGGCGATTTCATTATGGCAGCTGAGGATGTTACGCCGGAAGCTGTAAACTTTATCAGCAAGTACGGCCGTGGGTTGCTTTGTCTTTCGGTAACAAAGGAAAGAGCTCGTGAACTGGAATTGCCTCAAATGGTTCTGCATAATACGGCAAGACTCTCAACCAGCTTCACAGTTTCAGTTGATGCCGTAGAAGGAACTACAACTGGAATATCTGCACAAGACAGAGCAAAAACTATTGCAGTCTGTATTGACGAAAATGCCAAGCCATCTGATCTGGAAAGACCTGGTCATATCTTCCCGCTGGAAGCTCATGACGGTGGCGTTCTTCAACGAGCTGGTCATACTGAGGCAGTCGTTGACTTATGTAGGCTTGCCGGTAAAAAACCTGCTGGTGTCCTTTGTGAAATAATGGATGACGATGGCTCAATGGCTCGTTTGCCAAAGCTTCGGGAAATGGCTGATGAGTTCGATATGAAACTCATTTCAATTGCTGACCTGATCCGTTATCGACGTGAAAATGAAAAACTTATCACTCGAGAAGCTGTAGTTGATATGCCAACCCGTTTCGGGTTGTTCAAAATGGTTGCTTTCAAAACAACTGTTGATGATGCTGAACATCTGGCTCTTGTAAAAGGTGAAATTACTGAAGACAAGACAGCATTGGTTCGTGTTCATTCTGAATGTATGACTGGAGACTTGTTTCATTCACTACGATGCGATTGTGGTGAGCAACTTGAAACAGCAATGGCCGAAATTGAGAAGTGTGGAACTGGAGTGCTGTTGTATATGCGACAGGAAGGCCGCGGTATCGGTTTGATCAATAAGTTAAAAGCTTATGAGCTTCAGGATGAGGGTTATGATACCGTTGATGCAAATGAGAAACTTGGATTCAAGGATGATCTTCGTGAGTACGGAATTGGTGCTCAGATACTTCGAGAACTTGGTGTGAAAAAACTGAACCTGATGACAAACAATCCAAGAAAATTGGTTGGTTTGTCCGGGTATGGGCTTACTCTGGAGGACCGAATTCCACTTGTGGTGAAACCAAATGTTAAAAACGCCAAGTATTTACAAACAAAGAAAGATAGAATGGGTCACATTTTTGACACAGAAGAAGGGGAAAGCAATGGGTAAGAAATTTGAAGGAAGCTTTAATGCTGGTAATGCAAAAATCGCTATCGTTGGTAGCAGATTTAATGACTTTATTGTTCAGGAACTGGTTGATGGAGCTAAAGATTGTCTCTTGAGACATGGTGTTACCGATGACAACATTGACGTTGCCTGGGTGCCAGGGAGCTTTGAGATTCCAATGGCTGCCAAAAAGCTGGTTCAGAGTGGAAGATACTCTGGAGTAATCTGTTTAGGTTGCCTGATTCAAGGTGCAACACCACATTTCGGTTATATTGCCAGTGAAGCTGCAAAAGGTATTGCTCAAGTCTCTATGGATAGCGATATTCCAGTGGCATTTGGTGTAATTACAGCTGACACTTTGGAACAAGCTATTGAAAGAGCTGGAACAAAGGCAGGCAATAAAGGGTTTGAATCAGCTATGGGCGTTCTTGAAATGATTGACCTGTGGCAAGCAATTGATAAGGGGTAATCTTGGGTAAACGACGTAAGGGGCGAGAGCTTCTCGTACAAGCGCTCTATGCTTCGCGATTATCAAAAAGTTCTGTTCAGGACTGTATTGATGATCAGCTGGAAAGGCGAGTGGCATCGGCAGAGACCGCTGCATTTGTCAGGCCTTTGGGCGAGTATATCGAGCTGAATTTTGCATCAATTGATAAAGTGCTGAATCAGGCTCTGACAAATTGGGACCCTGACAGAGTTGGTAATGTAGAACGATCCATAATGCGCATGTGCATTGCGGAAGTATCGTTTTCAGATGATGTGCCGGGTGCAGTTGCTTTGAATGAAGCACTTGAAGTTGCCAGGCTGTTTGTCGATGACGATGCAGTTAGATTCATAAATGGTGTTCTTGATAATGCTCTCAAAAACATAAACCAGGGTAAAACAGATTGAAGTCTTCTACCAAAAAGCATTGGCAGGATTTCTGGCTCGTTGCAGACCGTATATCTCTTGAAGATGTATACGGAAACGATGGACGCATTGTCCGTGAAATAACTGCGCTTGGAAATCTTGAAGGCAAAAAAGTATTAGAGGTTGGAGCAGGCTCTGGCCGCGATGCTGTTCACCTTGCAACTGCTGGTGCTGAAGTGTGGACACTTGATTATGTTTCCGGCTCTCTGGAATTGACAATTTCTGCTGCAGAGAAAAGCGGCGTTCAGGTCCAACCGGTAGCAGGTGATGCTTTGGGGAAACCTTTTGCTGAAAACAGCTTTGATATCGTTTTTCACCAGGGGCTTCTTGAGCATTTCAGGGATCCACTGCCACTTCTGGTTGAAGACCTGAGAGTGTTGAAACCTGGTGGACATCTTATTGTCGATGTTCCCCAAACATTCCACTACTACACAGTTGGCAAGAAAATCCTTATTGCAATGGGTAGGTGGTTTGCTGGTTGGGAAACTCAATTCACTCCAGCACAACTGGAGAGAGTAGGTCAGGAAGCTGGTGGAGAACTGGTTAGAACATACGGCGACTGGATGGTGCCTGGGCTTTGGTATCGTGCAATCCGTAAGATGCTGGTAGCAAGACTCGGAATCCGTTTGCCGATGTATCCAAGGGGATTGCCTCTTGGATGGCTCCGGAAGTTGATGAAAGAAAAGAGAATTGCGCTTTATTCTATGATGACAATCGGTGTCATTTTAAGAAAACCAGGGAGCGCAAAATGAGAATCCTGGCTGTAAACTGGCGTGATATAAATGACCCTCTTGGTGGTGGAGCTGAATTACATCTGCATGAAATTCTCAAGGGTTGTGTTAAGAACGGATGTGAAGTCGATCTTGTAGTATCCGGATACAAGGGAGCACCTGAGACTGAAGTTATTGACGGAATCAGGATATATCGTAAAGGTCACTGGGCAGTTGCCAACTTTGTACTTCCATCTTTGATCAAGAAATTGCTCAAGGAAAACAGCTATGATTTACTGGTCGAAGATATTAATAAAATCCCATTTTATACTCCGTTATATTCAGGCGATGTTCCAGTTGTAGCAATCATACCTCATTTGTTTGGGACTACTGTTTACAGGGAAACCAATCCACTGGTTGCTTCATACGTTTATCTTGCTGAGAGATTGATTCCCTATGTATACAAAAATGCTCATTTTGAAGTAATTTCACCTTCAACAGGTGATGACCTCAATGATCGTGGTGTAGATTCCAATCGAATCACAAATGTTTACTGTGGCATGAATCGTGAACAGTTCCAGCTCGAGGCTCCGCCTCAGCGTGATGATCCTCCAATGATTGTCAGTTGGAGCAGGCTGCGCCGATACAAAAGCGTTGATATTGCGCTGGAAGCATTTGCAATTATTCAGAAAAAAATTCCGGAAGCAAAAATGTTTGTGATGGGGCGTGGCCCTGATGAGAAAAGATTGCGGAATATGTGTTCGCGAATGGGACTGGATGATGCAGTAACATTCACCGGGCATTTACCATGGGATGAACTTGTTCAGTTACTTCATAAAGCGACTGTTTTTCTGAACCCAAGCCCTAAAGAAGGGTGGGGTCTTACAGTAATTGAAGCAAATTGCTGTGGTCTTCCAGTTGTAGCAAGCAACAGACCTGGCTTGCGGGACTCAGTTTGCGATGGAGAGACAGGTACACTGGTTCCTTATGGAAATCCTGATGCAATGGCTGGTGCAGCACTGGAGATAATTCAGAATCAAACCAAATTTGACAGCTATAGTACAGCCGCAAAACAGTGGTCAACACAATTCAGCTGGGATAAATGCGCTGATGAGTCTCTTGTTCTGTTTAAAAAAGTAGTTGCGGAGGCAAAATCTTGAAAAAGAATCACCTCCTGACCCTTGTCAAAGCTTCAGTTAGTATTTTGTTGATGTGGTATTTGTTCACTTACAGGATATCTTTTGATGAGCTTCACAATTCTGTTGTATCCATAAATATCTCAATGATTGCACTTGCAATTTTTACATTTACGTTGAGTTGCGCTGCCGGTGCGTTGCAATGGAAGACAATTCTACGGTTAGCTGGCATTAAAACCCCAGCTACGGAAGTATTTCGACTCTATTTTGTAGGATTGTTTTTCAATAATTTCCTCCCTGCTAATGTAGGTGGAGACGCGGTAAAGATTTTTGATCTGGGCAAGTCCACTGGCGATCCGGTAAAAGTTTTTTGTGGCACACTGTTGGACCGATTAATTGGTTTACTTGCTTTGACACTCCTGGCTCTGCTTGCAGTTATTGTTGCGTTTGTCTTTGAGGTTGAACTGCCAGCTGTTGAGCCACTCTTGTTGGCTCTGGTAGTTTGGGCGGTTCTGCTAGTTGTTTTACTTTCAAAGCGGGTTGGGACCTTGGTACGGAATATATTCAAGAGTATTAAGCTGGGTATTATTGCTGAGAAGCTGGATCAGTTTACTGTTGAGTTCAGGTTATACAGAACCCAATTATCTGAGCTTTCAGGAGTGCTGTTACTTGCTGGTGGAGTGCAATTCCTCAGAATCATGACACATGTTTTTTTCGCAGTAGGAATAGGCCTTGTTCTAACTGGTGTTCAAGTACTGCAGCTGTTTGTGCTAATACCAATGCTTGGAATTCTTATTGCTCTGCCAATTAGTATTGGTGGCCTGGGAGTCAGGGAAATGGCTGCCGGTAGCCTGTTTGTAGCTCTGGGAGTTGTGGCAACAACCTCTGATGCTGTGGCAATGGAGCTTGGTACCTGGTTTGTTCAGGTTCTTGTAAGCTTGTCTGGTGGGATTTTATTTCTCATCGGAATAAAAAAAGAAAAATAATAACTGATTGTTGTTTATTGTCGGTGTGGTAAAGTCCACAGGCAAACCATTCACAAATGATTGAGGAAATGATGCAGGTCGAAAATTCAAAGAGCAGAATGACACTTTATATTGCTATAGGTGTTTTCTTTACCGCTATATTTGCATATCTGAGAACTATGCCGATGGGTATGAGCTTCTGGGATTGTGGAGAATACATTACAACAAGTCATATTCTTGGTGTACCTCACCAACCTGGCACTCCGCTCTATGTCCTTGTTGGTAGAGTGTTTGACATGATGTTTTCGTCACTGCTTGGAACAACAGCAGCCGCAGTTAATTTTATGTCGGTCTTTTTCAGTGCGCTTGCATTGATGTTTGTATATCTGATTATTGAGCACATTGCCAGAAAAGCAGACCCTGATTCTAATTGGTTACCTCATGCAGGTGGCGTTGTCGGTGCTTTGTTTTTAATGTTTTCTGATACTTTCTGGCGTAACGCAATAGAGGCTGAAGTCTACGGGCTTTCAGCTTTTATGATTAGTTCTCTGACATGGGTAGCGTTTAAATGGTACGACTACAGGGCAGGCTCCAATGGCAATGGGCTCCTGTATCTGATTTTTTATATGCTTGGTCTGGGTGTTGGATTTCATCTGGGTTCTTTGCTGGTTTACCCGGGAATATTTCTGTTTGTCTGGTTGGCAAAAGACAGAGGACTTGAGTTTGCCGATTTGCTGTTAATAAGTTTCGGTCTTTTCCTGTTCTTGTTATCGACTATGATAGCTGACAATTTTGTTATTCCAGGTCTTTTGGCAATTTATGCTGTTCTGATATTTTGGCGGAGCTCAAAGGGCAGTAACTTTGTTTTGATCAGTAGTGCATTGTTTATGCTTGGACTGTCAGTTCATCTGCTTTTATTGATCAGGGCTGGTCTCGATCCAGCTATTAATCAGACACAACCAGATAATTTCGCAACATTGATGACTGTTTTAAGGCGTGAGCAATATCCACCCATTAATCCGATGGTCAGGAAAGCTGATTTTATCTGGCAGATTGGGTATTATTACAATTACCTGATGGATCAGTTTTACTTTACCTGGATGGGGCCTGCTCGCATCAAGCTGGCAACTACTTTCCTGGTACCAATATTCCTTGGCATGCTCGGTCTGGTTCATGGTCTATGGCGAGCCCGCTATTGGATGTTGATGATTTTTGTTAATTACATTATCAATGCCGATATACTTAACGTTTACTTGAATTTCAGTGACCACGAAGTCCGGGAGAGAGATTACTTCTTCTTTGCTGGTTTTATGTTGTTTGCAATTTTTATCGGCACAGGTGCATCGGCTGTTCTTCGATATGCCAATGGCCCATTGTCATCGGTTAGTGATCATATAAAAAGTGTGAAGATTAAAGTGCCGGTTGCAATACTTGCATTTGTTCTAATAATTATTGCTGCTTCACCTGCTCTAGTCCCAGGTCATGTGAAGTGGTTTGAGCATGATCAAACTGAAAATATTGTAGGTCGTGAGTACGCCTGGAATCTTTTGGCTGGGCTCGACCAAAATGCAATCGTTTTTACAAATGGCGATAACGATACATTCCCAGTCTGGTATTTGCAGGAAGTTGAGAAGTTTAGAACTGATGTAACTGTAGTCAACTTGAGTCTTATAAACCTGTCGTGGTATATCATTCAGATGATGGACAGAGTTGAAGGGCCACCAATTCCATTGACATATTCCAAATCTGAAGTGAAAGAACTCCGGGCTGTGAGGTATGAAGACCCTGAAACTGGCGAGCAAGAAATTGTTTGGGTGAAGGACTGGATTATTGACAGTATGATAACTGCAAACAAGTTTGAGCGATCAGTTTATTTTGCTGTAACTATTCCGCGTGAGAATATGATACGATATTTCCCATACCTGATGATGGAGGGGCTTGCTTACAAGCTCACCAAAAACAGATCTTCTGATGGTAATCCTGTAGTAGACAGTAATAGATTGCTTGCCAATTTGTATGGGGTTTATGACCTGGACGGAACTCTAACTGGAGATTCAAATGCGCGTCGGTCTGCTTTTGCCAGGTTAAATGATGTTTCAAGCAATGTTGCAATTGGGCAGACTGATGAAATTAATGGAATAGTTGATGTAAAACTTGATTCGCTTATTCATTATGTTGCGCCGTATCGTAAGGATGTATTTTTCGATATTAATGCGGAGCGTCTGGTTGGAAACTATCCTGCAGCTTTGATTAGAGCAGGCTATGATTTTGTGGCTATGTCACAGAGAACTCCTCCTGACCAGACAGAAGTTTACGACGCATACATGGTTAAAGCAGAAGCTGCTTTTGAAATGGCAGCATGCTTTGATCCAACTTTCCCAATGTGCATAGATATCTACCCGATGATTCTTGTTGAGCAAGGTAGGATCGAAAAAGCGATAAGTCACATGGAGCTGATTGCAGGCAGAATACCGCTTGATGAAGAAATGACATCTGTTGATCAGTTAGTCTCAGCATTACTAACTGTAAGACAGGCTGACAAAGCTGAACAGTGGTTACGCAGACGGGTTGAAATAGATCCTCAAAGTCCGTTTAACTATCGACTGTTATTCAGAACTCACAAAGCGACTAATTCATTAGACAAGTGCAAGGCAATTATAGATGAATGGGAACTTATTTCAGGAGCTAAGGATTTGGAAATGCGAGCAGCTCTTGAAGAAGCGAGAGGCTAAAAATGCTTTTTGAGAACAGGGGCAATTTACTGAGAGCTTTTCCTGGTGGGGAAGTCCCGTCTGCTTTACTTGAGGGATCAAAAGTTGTTGTAACAGGCTGTGCCGGTTTTATTGGTAGCCACCTGACAGAAGCACTTCTTCTTTTGGGGTGTAAAGTTACCGGCGTTGATTGCATCACTGATTATTACGATACCAATTTGAAAAGGGAAAACCTTTCCGGTTTTATAGATCATCCATCGTTCAATTTTATCGAGGAAGATCTTTGCGAGATTGATTGTGTTGAGCTCTTGGCTGGCAGTTCAGCTTGTTTTCATCTGGCTGCACAAGCTGGTGTAAGAGCAAGTTGGGGCAGCTTTTTTGATGAGTATCTACAACGCAACATTTTGGCAACTCAGCGTCTTCTTGAAGCATGTGTCTCAGACAAGGTTGCTCCCGAGTTCAAACGGTTTGTGTATTCCAGTTCAAGCAGTATCTACGGAGACAGGGATGACCTGCCTGTTTCTGAAGCTGCACTGCCAGGTCCTCATTCTCCATATGGAGTAACCAAGTTAGCTGCAGAACATCTTTGTTGTTTATACAGCGACAACTATGATGTCCCTACTTCAAATCTTCGCTATTTTACTGTATATGGACCACGTCAGAGACCAGACATGGCATTCCGCAAGTTTATTGAGGCTGCTCTTGATGGCAAGCCCTGGACAATATATGGAGATGGTTCACAGACTAGAGATTTTACTTTTATTGCCGATGTTGTAGTTGCAAATATTTTAGCCACAAGCGTTGATCAGCCAAAGGCTGTGATGAATGTTGGTGGCGGAAGCCGGGTTGTTCTTTCAGAAGTATTGCTCCTTTTGCAGAAACTTATTGCAGAAGCAGCTTCTGGAGTTGAACCTGTCATAGACTCTCAGCCTGTTGAAAAAGGTGATGTCCAGGATACTTGGTCAGACCCAACAAAAATCGATAAACTGCTGGGATTTAAGCCGACAATAAAATTGCCCGAGGGCCTCGCGCAACAAGTCCAATGGGTGGTAAACAGGAGAAAGAACCTTGAGTGATAATCGACCAGACATTTCAGTTGTCGTTCCTGCGTACAATGAGCACGAATCGTTGCCTGAACTAGTAGAAAGAATTGATATTGCAGTTCAGGGTATGAACCGTACTTGTGATGTGTGGATAATTGACGATGGCAGCACAGATAATACATTTGAAGTTGTTGAGCAATTATCTCAAAAGTACGATTTTTTGCATGGTGTCAGTTTTTCAAGAAACTTTGGTAAGGCTGCTGCTCTTGCTGCTGGTTTTAATGTAGCATCGGGTAAAATTATTATTACAATGGACGCCGATTTGCAAGATGATCCAGCAGAAATTCCTGCGCTTGTTTCCAAAATAGAATCAGGTTATGACCTGGTGTCAGGTTGGAAAACAGACCGTAAAGACAGCTTTATCAAGAACAATACTTCCAAGATCTTTAACTTTGTGACGTCGAAATCTGTCGGATTACGATTACATGATTTTAACTGTGGCTTGAAAGCTTATCGCCATGAAGTAACACAGTCGCTCAGGCTGTACGGCGAACTGCATCGATATATTCCTGCACAAGCTCACCGCAATGGTTTCCGTGTGACAGAGATTCCTGTAAAACACTGTGCTCGTCTTCATGGTGAGACCAAGTATGGCTCAAACCGTTTTGTGAACGGTTTACTGGATTTATTGACCATGCTATTCTTGTCTTCAAGGTCGACATCACCGCTTCATATGTTTGGCCGGATTGGTGTAGCTTTCTTTGTGCCTGGTATATTGATAAACCTCTACTTCTTGTTTTATTGGATTACTGGTCATGGCCTCCATGTGCGACCATTACTATTACTCGCTGAGGTTTTCATCTTGATGGCAGTTCAATTTATCAGCCTGGGTTTATTGGCCGAGTTGGTTGTTGCTGGTCGAAGTCCGGAGCGGGAGTATCTTGTCCGCAAGCAAATCTGATAACATAAGTTTGCCTGAATTGACAGTTGTCGTTCTGAACTGGAACGGTTCTGCTGACCTGTCCGAGTGTTTAAAATCGCTGAAAAATTGTGGTTACCCTGCGCTAAAAATCCTCTGTGTTGATAATGCTTCAACTGATAATTCTGTTGAAATGATGCAGAACGATTTCCCTGACATTGAGTTAATTGTTACATCTTATAACCTGCGTTGGGCAGGGGGTAATAACTTTGGTTTGAACCACCTTGGCGCTGAGTTAACTGATTATGTTTTATTATTAAACAACGATACCATTGTAAAGCCAGGTGCTTTTGACAAACTGGTTGAAACTGCAATCAGCAAGAAAGCATGGGCAGTTACTCCTCGTATCTGTTATGCAGATGCTGAATACAAAGTGTGGTATGATGGTGGATTGATTGGCAAGTTGACTGGTTGGATAAGACATTCTGGGATCCGCAAGCATGTCCGTGATTGTTCAGCCGAAGTCAGGGAGATTGATTACGGCTCAGGGTGTGCTTTGTTGTTGTCCAGGGAGTGTGTGCAACAAGTGGGTTTGTTCGATGAATCATTTTTCCTATACGCAGAAGATTGTGATTATTCCACGCGTATTCTCTCTGCTGGAGGTTCAGTCTGGCATAATCCTGGGTCGATGGTTCTGCATAAGGTGAGCCAGTCAACAGGTAGTGATTCACCAAAGAAAGCTTACATGAAATCCCGCAGCAATGTTCATTATTTGCGAAAACATTGTAGGACGTGGACTGTTTGGCCTTTTCAGGTTTTAATTTCGATTACACAAGCTGGGTGGTTTCTTTTCAGGGGTTATCCTGTTACAGCTGCTGCAGTTTTTTACGGTTTTATCGATGAACTAAGAAATGCTTCTCAAAAGGATTATTACTAAATGAAACAGTGGATTACAACTAACAGACAGCTCCTGATATCGATAATAGTACTGATTACTATTATCACAATTGCTCATCCTGCACCGGTATTTCAGGGAAGCATCTATTTAAGTGGCGATGCAAGAAATGCTGATGCGTTTACAGTTGCTGGCAACAAAGTATTTGATGAAGGCGAGTATCCTCAATGGAACCCGTATCTGTTTGGCGGTATGCCTACATTTGGTTCGTCTACTTATAACAGGTTTGTTTATTTTCCATCAGAGCTATTTAATTTTCTCCAGTCAAAACTTCACTTCCCACCATTGACCTGGATGTTTGCTCATATGCTGTTCGGTGCAATCGGCATGATGTTCCTGCTTGCTCGATGGAATCTGCCTCTTTATTCAAGACTTTTAGGAGCAACCATCTTGCTGATGTTTCCTAAAGTGATAGCCTGGGGTGTGCATGGCCATGGCTCCAAGCTTGGTGCCGTAATGTATATTCCCTGGATAGTAGCCTTTACTATCGATTTGTTGGATGGGAAAGGGAAACGCAAAGCCGGATTGCTTGCTCTGTTTCTTGGCGTACAGTTTCTGCGTGGACATCCACAGATTTCTTATTACACATTGCTCACTGTTGGAGTTCTGTTGCTTGGCAATTGGATTTCAACCATTAAGACAAAACAGTGGAAACTGCAGCTTCCCAGAACCGGATTATTACTGATCGCGATTGTAGCTGGCTTGTTGATTGGTGCGGCGCTGTTGTGGCCCACTCACCAGTATGCCGATATTTCCATTCGAGGCGGCGATAGTGGAGGAGGTGCAGCATACAATTTTGCAACTGGATGGAGCCTGTCGCCACATGAATTGGGTACATTTATATTTCCGTCAATAGCTGGTTTTGGAAAACTTGCTTATCAGGGCGGGATGCCATTTAGCGATTATCCGAATTACTTTGGAATTTTTGCAATACTCTTGGCTATAACTGCATTTATAAACAGACGAGAAAAGTACAGCTGGTCATTGTTTACTATTGGATTGCTTTCAATACTGGTCTCTTTTGGAAAATTCTTTCCGTTACTCTACGACCTGCTTTTCAATTACCTGCCGTTTTTCAACAAATTCAGAATACCTTCAATGGTTTTGATTCTAACTGGTTTTGTAACTGCAATTATGGCTGCCGTTGGTTTGGCCAGAATAAGCCAGAGCAAATTCAGTCTAAAAATGCCCGGAATTATGACAGCTGCATCTGGGCTCGTTTTGTTGGTTTTTGCCAGTGATTTCGCTCGCCCCATGTTTGTCTCAGCATATAATTCGATTGCGGAATCATGCGGCAGAAATGTTCCACCGGAAATGCTTTCTTCAATCGCCTGGGAAACTCATTCAGCCGATTTGTTCCGTATCGGTTTATTGCTTCTGGTTGCAGGTGGATTACTACTGTTTACAACTGTCAATAATCGCTTCCGAACAGGTGCTTTGCCGTGGGTATTGTTATGCTTCATTGTTATCGATTATTCAGGAGTGGATAAACTGATAACCAGCCCACAAAATGGATTATTCAATTACAACCAAAGGTTGGTTAAAGCTGGTTCTCCAGTAATGAAATTTACTGAAAGTAACATTGAAGCTGCTCCAGAATTTACAAATATGGCCGATAAAATCGGACACCAGAGAATTTGGCCGTTAGGCAGGATGGCCGCAGGGAACGAGCCGATGTTTGCGTCTATTCGTTCTTTGGGAGGATACCATGCAGCAAAGACATCGTCTTTTGAGATGATTCGAAGGATGTTGAACGATCCGGAACTTCCTTCAGGCAGAGTAGCCAGTTGGCTAGGAGCAGAATATTTACTGCTGGATCAGAGGCTGCCAATAGAGTTTGTTAATGCATTTACTTCATTAGGTGCGGAACTGGATCCAAATCCAACTGTTTACAAGTCGATGTATCTATATAAAAATGACAGCGCGTTACCGCGTGCAAGGTTAGTTGGCCAATGGGAATTAGCAACCGGCAAACCTGCTGTGTTTCTTGAAGAATTGCAAGCAGGCAGTGCACCAACTGACGTTGTCAGACTAAATGTAACACCAACTGTCATGCCGGAGATATCAACTCAACCGTATTCTGAAGTGGAATATGTGTATGATGGCTCAAACTCGGTTGAGTTAAAGACAAGTGCTGAGAAATCTGCTATTTTGGTGCTGGCAGATATCTGGAGTCCTGGTTGGAGCGTAACTGTTGACGGTGAAGAAGCCACGTTGCTTGTTGCGGATCATTTTGTAAGAGCTGTTGCTCTACCTGCAGGTGATCATGATGTTGTGTTCAGGTTTAATGATCCTTCATTGCGTCAGGGGATAATTCTGTCTTTGATTGGTCTGATGATTGTTTTGGGTTTAATGGTGCCTTTGAAAAAGAACGGTTCATAATTTATGGAGAACAAGGTGGGAGAAGTAAAAGGATTTGGCATTATTGCTTATGTGGTAATTCCAACTTACAACGAAGCTGAAAATATCAGCAGAATTATACCTGAGGTTCTTGATCGGGATCCGGATATTTCTGTACTGGTTGTTGATGACAACTCTCCAGATGGAACTGCAAAACTTGTTAAAGAGTTACCTCAGTTCGGCAAGAGGGTTTTCATCCTTGAACGACCAGGGAAAGATGGGCTTGGTCCAGCTTATCGTGCCGGATTTAAATGGGTACTCGAAAATACAGATGCCGAGTGCATTTTTGAGATGGATGCTGATTTTAGTCATGACCCATCTGCACTTGATGAATTTCTTACAGAAATAAAGCATTACGATGTTGTCTTGGGTAGCAGATACTTGTACGGAATAACAGTTGTAAATTGGCCGCTGAGTCGTGTCATTCTCAGTGTATTTGCCAATTTATATGCCCGACTAGTAACAGGGATCAAGATTAAAGATTCTACAGGTGGCTTTAAATGTTTCCGTCGCAAAGTGCTGGAAGCGATGCCGCTGGACAAAATTCGTAGCGATGGATATTCATTTCAAATCGAGATGAATGTTCACTGCTGGCGAATGGGATTTTCAATGAAAGAAATCCCGATTATGTTTGTCGACAGACAGGTGGGCATTTCAAAAATGTCAAAAAGCATAATTTGGGAAGCGATATGGATGGTCTGGGTAATCAGGTTCAAGCGTTTTAGTGGTGGAAAGGTTTCCTGAGACAATGAAAGTCTCGATTGTAATAATTAACTACAATACAAGTGACGACCTTGAGCGATGCTTGAAGTCTATTACTTACTCACCACCTGATTGTGAATTTGCAATTACTGTTGTTGATAACGCATCCACTGAGCATGGTTTAAATAGAGTTATCAATAGATTTCCTGAAGTTAACTGGATTATGAGTGGTGAAAATACCGGTTTTGCAAAAGGTGCAAACATTGGTGTTGCAAGCATGCAAGCTGACTGGTATCTGGTTCTCAATCCTGACATCGTTATTCAACCAGGTTCATTTGCCAATTTACTTGCGTATGCTGACAAGCATCCTAAGGCGGGTTTGATCGGTCCGCAGTTGCTTAATGACGATGGCTCAATTCAGGAATCCTGCCGAAGATTTTATTCTTTTAAAACTTTGCTGATGCGCAGAACCATTTTAGGTAAGTTCCCTGTTGGAAAGAAAATTGTAGACGAGCACTTAATGCGTGACTTTGATCACCTTGAGAGTCGTCCGGTTGACTGGGTGATTGGCGGCTGCATTCTGGTGCGCCACAAGGCTATTGAACAGATCGGCCCAATGGATGAACGCTTTTTCCTGTATTTTGAAGATGTTGACTGGTGCTACAGAATGTGGCAAAGCGGTTGGGAAGTTCACTATTCTGCAGACTCCAGATTCTTCCATCGACATCGTCGGGAATCAGCCGCTGGGCCAATGAAAAAGACATTCTGGCTACATCTGTTCAGCATGATTTCATTTTACGAAAAATGGGGAATCCTGGTATATCTGTTAAAAAGATGGCGCGACCCTTTGAGCAAGGTTCTGATGTGGGCTTTGGATATGGCTGCATTGAATAGTGCATTTGTATCTGCTTATATTCTTCGTTCTCTGGTTAACCCTCTGTTTCCGGAAGACCTTTTCCCGCTTGCAGAATACCGACCATTACAACTTTTTGCCTCGTTATTGGCTTCTCTGACTTTCTTGATGCTGGGACGATATGGAAGCGGTTCTGCGCGTAGGCTGCCAACATTAAGCGAAAGATTAAAACAGGTCGGAGTTGTTTCTTTACTGCTTTTAGCAAGTACGTATCTAAGCCACCAGGCAGTGTATAGTAGAGCTGTTTTGTTGTTGTTCATTCCGATGTTTGCACTCACTGCAACAATAGCCGAGCGTCTTTATTCTGATGTCAGGAATCGGATGGAGAAGGGATGGCTTTCTTTGGAAAGGACTCTTCTTGCAGGTCCTGTAGAAGAGATAAAATTATGGTTTGAAAATGGAATCGATAACAGAGAGCATGGCATTGATGCAGTAGGGTATGTTGCTGAAAGTCCGGAATCTGACTTGGATTTGCCTTATCTGGGAACTCCTGAAATGATGGCTTCTCTTGTCAGACAATATCGGGTTTCACAGGTAGTTTTTTGGGAATGGCCTGACGGCAGTTTTCAGATGATTTCACAACTTGCCAGATTGCGTGAGATGAGGGTGCGTTTACGATGGAGGCTTGATGAGACATCGTTATTGAAGTCAGGTGCCAGATTTGAATCGTTTGTTACAGCACCTTCTGCAGTTCTTGATCCAGATGCAGGCAGACCTGCGTGGGGATATATTTCCCGTCTTTTCGACATAATTGCAGGGACATTAATGATGGTTACTAGTGCACCTGTGTGGTTGTTTTTTAGTGGCACAAAACGGGCAGTTGGCTTTGTAACTTCTACAGGTTCTCACCAGTCCTTTAAGGTTGCATGTTCGATTGATGGAAGTTGTAAGCCGGTAATTTGTCAATTACCTCTGATAATGGAAGTCATTGTGGGCAGGGTGTCATTGATTGGCAGTAAACCGCTATTAATTTCTATGGGAACTGGCGTTGCCGATTGGAACCTTGGTGGCAGTAAGCCTTCACTTGTTGGTTACTGGTCTGGTATCGATTTCAAACAGCGCCTTTCACTTTTTTGGAATGACCCGGCAGGGTTAAGTTCTGTAATCGAGGAGACAAAATCTTGAAAACAATTATAGCATCACAGTTTATTTTACTTCTACTTGTTGTCCCATTGGTAGCACAGGACATTTCGGTGAGCTCTTTACTGCCTACTATAAATAGTACTGCACTTGAAACTGTTGATGAGGAAGTTTGGGTTGGCACTACCGAAGGCGGTTTGCTCCGCTACTCAAATCTGGAATCGGGTGTTTACCAACAATACACAACTGCTGATGGACTCTCAGGCAACTCCATTATTGATCTGACATGGACTGGCAAATACCTCTGGGTTGTTTGTGAAGGGGCTGATCTTACCAGGCTGGATATTTCAGACAATCATGTTTTTGCACGAAGTGTTACCGCTGCCAGTGATTTACCAATTACTTCAGTAACTGGTTGGTCAGATGGTACCAATGAGAAAGTCTATTATGGTCTTCAAGGTGGTGGTGTAGGGTTTATTAACAGTAGTCTTCCGAGTAATGTTTACTCGACAGAAAGCTCGCCCGGCCTTGTTTCTGATGATGTGACCTGCCTGGAATATGATGGCACAACTCTTTGGATTGGTACCAGTGAAGGTATTTCTACTTTTAGTGGCAATGTGTTTACAGATATTTCTCTAACACTACCAGATGAGAGAATCAATGGTTTATATATTGCCCCGACAGGTGATGTATATACAGCAACAGCAAATGGTGTTGCCTTGTGGAATGGTGAGCAAGAAGAGTGGGATTTGCTGGGGGCTATGGGCAATACCTCATCAGTAACATCGCACAATGAACAACTTTACGCTTTGAGATTTTCAGGTACAGCATCCAGCATTATTCTGAAATATGAGGCTGAGGAATGGGTTGGGATGGCAGAGCCAGGCAATTATGTGTCACAACTAACACCTGGTTCTTCAGGATTGATTGCTGCCGGCAGAGAAATACTTGAGGGTTCCCATTCGCATGTTGGTCACTTGTTTATGTCCAATTTGGTTGATGATTCATGGGAAACTGTTTACACAGAGAACATAGTTTTCCTTTCTGCCAGTGGAGTAGATTTTACTTCTTCAGGAGAGTTGTGGGTAGGCAGTCACCTGGGTAGAGGTTTTTCTAAATGGAATGGCACTGACTGGTTACAGTTTTTTACCGAGGTGGAAGATCCAGCTACGGAAGGTCCCGGACTGATTCATTTTGGTGGTAATTTTCTAACTGCAGCGGTATCTGAGCCGGGTAATTTGTGGACAGCTCAATTTACAAAAGGATTAATAACTTATAATCCTGTTACTGAAGATTGTGCTCACATTAAAATGGGCAATTCACCGTTGCGTGGAAATCGAATTGTAAAAATTGTATCACACCCTGATGGCCCATTGCTTTTTTGTAGTGATCAGACCGGTGTAGATATTTTACTGGATGAGGCTGATTGGGGTAATTCTGAAAACTGGTTATTCCTATCAACTGAAGGCGATCAATTAAATGGTAATGTCATCAGAGACGCTGCAATTGGGCAGAATGGCCAGATCTGGTTTGCCGTTGAAAATGTTGGGATAGTGCTCTGGGATTGTGGCTTTAGTAATGGTTCGCCAACCTGGACTGACACACAGGATGATGTCTGGTCAGCTCCGCTGACAACATTATCTGAATCTTCATTTTCTTTTGCTGGAACTGGATCAATTACAGTTGCAGATGATGGTACAATCTGGGCAGCTGGTGGTAGCGGCTTAGTTCATTTCCAACTCGATGGATTTGGAAGTTACGGAATATCAGCAACTCATTTGCATACTTTCAGAGAAAAAGTAGACAGTTACACAGATGGTTTGTTGTTTGGTTCAATCAATGAAATTGACATTGATAATAATGGTGATATCTGGGCTGCCCATGATGCTGGTGCAAATAGAATCAGGCTCAGAGGTGATGATGTACTTATTGATTCATATACAAGCTATCGTGATTATGTAGATTATGGCTTTGGAGTTCTCTATTCTGCTGGAATTATTTCGGGACTCCCTGGTGGAAGAGTTCGGAAAATAGTATGCAACGCTGATACAAAGCAAGTTGCTGTTTCTGGAGATCGAGGTGTAATGTTGATTGAAGTTTCACCTGAAACTGCAAACAATAGCGGTCCTCTGGATAATTTATATCTATATCCAAATCCGCTTTATGCTGGTAGCAGCTCGATTAAACTTGGTGGAATAGATGCTGAAGTCAGCTGGGATGGCTATGTTCCTTCAGGAGGTGTTTCTGTCGAAATATTTAACCTTACAGGGCAATCAGTCTTCAAAAATGACCATGCAGAGGGGGATACTCCTCTTTGGGATGGCACCCTGCGTAATAATAAACTGGCAGCCCCTGGTGTATATCAGGTTCGATTGGAAATCGATGGGCAAATTTTGATTAAACCATTGGCAATTGTCAGGTGACATCACAGTTATGCATCGAAACTGTTTTCAGTAACACCTCTCCGGAGCACTGGCCGTTAATGGCATCAAAGTCTGATGCTCACTACTTTCAAGGTAGTTCGTGGAGCAGTGCAATTTCCAAAAACTATCCCGGGTGTGATGCTGTCTGGATAACAGTATTTCAAGATGACAAGCCAGCTGGCGGATTAGTCCTTGTGCGTGTTGCTCGATCTATATTTACTCAGTTACACAGTAATTATGAAGGCACAACTGGTGGCCCTTTCTGTTTATCAAATCTGTCTGATGAAGAAAAAGTAAAAGTAAATTCAATGTTGTTGGAAGAGTTTGCAAAGTTATCTGCCGAGAAAAAAGTGATAGCATCCACTGTTTGTACTTCCAGTTTCGAAGCAGGGGATATTCTGCATCGTGCGGGCTTTGAAATGCAACCGTTCACAGGTGCATCGATATCTCTTGTTGATGGATACGATCATGTAGAGATGAATGTTATTAAAAAGAATCGACGTAATGAACGTAATCGGTCCATGAAGCGTGGCTGTACAACTGGTGTAACAACTGATCCGAAAATCATTGATGAGTATTATCCAATTTATCTGAGGGCTACAAGTCGATGGGGAACTAAACCGGTACCTGAACAATTGTTGAAAGATCTGTTGACTGATTCCAGCGGCGATGCCTTTATGTCCTGGGTCAGGTTAGATGGGAAATTGATTGGTGGACATCTTAATTTTTCAGCTGGCGGGATTGTTACTGCCTGGAATGGTGCAACCGACCTTGAACTGAAAGATGTTTTCCCAGCTTCTGTTCTGATTTTCACAGATGTTGAGGAGGCATGTTCCAGGGGATGTGTACTACTTGATCTTGGAGCTCATGGTGGTGTTGAAGGGGTAGAGCAGTTTAAACGGATGTTTGGTGCTGAGTCAGATCGGCGGATAATGTTCACCAAAAAAACTGTAATAAAAAGAATATTTGGCAAATTGAAGTCTGTAATCGGCGGAGGAGCATAATGGCTCCCAGATTATTGGCATCCGGAAGTCAGATACTTGCTTCAAGAGTATTTCAAGCTGTTCTCAACGCTGTAACAGGCTGGATGATAGCCAAGACTCTAGGCCCTGGTGGTCAGGGGCATTACAGCCTGATTATTACTTCGATAATGTTTTTTGCTGCACTCTTCAACGGCGGACTTGGTCTATCCGCAGTTCCAGTATTGCGCCAGGGAAAGGCGTCTTTAAATAATATCATCAAGTCTCAACTTTTGTGGGCTGTTTTGTGTGGAATCTTCTTGTCATTTATGGCAACGATGGTCTGGCTGGTTGGTGTTCCAGATTTCATAACATCTAAAATAGTTCTGGATAGTTCTTTAGCTTTTCTGATACTTGCTGGGATTCTGGTACTTCTGCTTTTCGATTTGCTTTACTACAGTATGATTGCTGCAGGGCGTGTAGTAGTTGGCCCTTTTGCAAATTTGCTCAGAGCGTCAGTTCACCTGGGCTTACTGATAACGGTTATGGCCGGTTTTACGCTTCAGTATGCACTCTCAGCGTGGACAACCGCCCAGGCAACTGCAGTTTTGGTTTTATTGGTAGTGGCATTTAAAACCAGCAGCACGGTCTCTGTACCACCTCAATCGTTGTTTGTGTTGGCAAAAAAGCTGTTCAGATCCGGTTGGGTCGGTCAGCTTTCAACTTTGGCATCGATGCTTCACTTAAGAATTAATCTGGCATTGATTGCTCTTTTTTATAGTTCCGTTGAAACTGGTATTTACTCAATTGCTGTGTTGGCAGGAGAATTCCTTTGGCTGCTTTCAGGATCGTTGCAACCTGTTGTGGCCTGGTCAGCTGCAGACACTACTGACCAGAACAGAGATCAAGTTACCGTCCGAGCTGTAAGAATTGCCTTGATGGTTACTTTAGTAGCGGCAACATTCATGGCATTTGCTGCCAGACCTCTTTTTGCATTTTTATTCAATAATGCATATAACGATTCTGTCTTTCCTCTGTATTACCTTTTACCAGGTGTTGTAATATTTTCATCGGGAACAGTTCTGGCTGGAGATTTTATTGGGCGGGGAAAACCAGCCTGGAATACTCAGGCCAGCTTTCTGACATTGGCAGTTAATCTGCTTGCTGCTTTGATTCTGGTGCCAAAGATGGGAATTGCTGGTGCAGCAATCTCTTCAACTATCGCATATTTTGTTGGGTCAATGTTCATGATGTATAAATTCTCAACTGTATCCCAATTATCTGTAATCGAATTGTTTAAATTTAACCCCGAAGACCTCCGCCGGAAATAGTCTAACCGCAAGATACACAATCAGTTAAGTAAAGTTTACGGGAGAGGTGCAAAAAAATGCATTTTTTCCGTTTTTTCTGTTTATTAGTCTTGACATAAATGGGGGTTTTGAATAATGTAGTGGTATAGATGGGTGAAAAATGGTGAAAGATGGTGAAAGTTAAATCCGATGAATGACCAGAACAACAACTCAAATCATCAAGCAGAACCAATGGTTTGCTTTCACGGCTCTTACCGGAGAGCTGTTGATGGCCGTGGCCGTTTTAATCTGCCATTCAGATTCCGCAAAGGTGGCGGGACTTCTGAAGATGAAAAATATGTTGTTTCTCGTGGTCCGGATGGAAACCTGACAATCTTCCCCCGAGATGAATGGGTTAGAGCTTTCAACAAAATCAAACGCCAGTCATCGAGTGCAGATTGGCGAGCTCGTGTCAGGCAGATTAGTCACGATAGTGCCGATCTAACCCCTGATGCACAGGGCAGAGTAATGGTGTCTCAAGAACTCTTCAAGTCGATAGGAGTCGCGAAGAGAGTTCTGGTGGTTGGAATGGGGCACTACATGGAACTTTGGGACCCGGAGAAATACGAGTCAGGACAGAAGGATCTGTCCGCCCCGGACCCGGAGTTTTTAGACCAGTTCTTCTTTTAGACTGGGCGGAAAAAGGTAGCCAAGGATGGCTACCTGGAATTGGACGGAGCCGTGTACTGCCAATGGAGTGGCAGTCGACAACACAGGGAAGGAACCCGATATGCCGAGAGAACTGACCCGGCAGGAACCACAATTGAAAATAGTAAACGGTGGTCGTGACTATGAAATCATCGATTGTGAAAATTCTGTCCGGGTTGTTCTCTCCGGCTCCCTCAATTCATCTCAACTGCAATCAGTAATCAACAATGTGAAACCATATCTGTTACAACGTAATCGACGAATTATTCTGGACGGACGCAATCTTCAGCATGTCGATTTCAGAATAATTGATGCTTTGACAGCCTGGAATGAGCTTCTGCGCTCATTTGGGCACAAACTATTGCTCTCTGGCTGGAGCAACCTTCATAAGACAATTTTATTGGTCGGTAATATTAAATCCGGTGGAAGCCATAAGCGACGACAGAGGACTGCTGTATGAACAACAGTCTGCATCAACCGGTATTACTGAATGAATCAGTTGAATATCTGCGGGCTGCAATCGGAAAAAATATTGTCGATGGTACGTTTGGTTTTGGAGGGCACAGCAAAGTTATTTTGAATAATGGTGCCAGCGTATTGGGAATCGACCTGGATGCCCATGCGATAAGTGCCTGTAAAGCTCTGGCAGAAAAAAATGACAGATTAGCCTGTTTTCACGGCTCTTTTAGAGAAATTAAGAAAGCAATTTCTGGATGTGGTTGGAAAAACTGCGATGGCATTTTACTGGATTTAGGTGTCAGCTCATATCAATTGGATGACCCTGCCAAAGGCTTTACATATCGTCAGAACACTAATCTTGACATGCGTTTTAATCAGACTACAGGCAGGACTGCAGAAGATATCCTGGCTGAGTCATCAGAGGTTGAACTTGCCGATATCATTTATCTATACGGTGAAGAAAGAAAATCTCGAAAGATTGCCCGAGCAATTGTAAATGCACGCACTGAAGATGGAGTTCATACAACTCAACAGTTAAAAGAATGCGTTGAGTCTGCGATAGGCAAGGGGCCAACTCTGAATGCATCGCTGAGCAGAGTTTTTCAGGCGATAAGAATTGCTGTCAATGATGAGTTGTCATCGTTGACAGATACACTTGTAGATGCAGTGGATGTCTTGGCTCCTAAAGGTCGATTGGTAGTCATTTCCTATCATTCGCTTGAAGACAGAATTGTTAAAAAATACTTCGCGAAAGAGTCAACGGGTTGTATTTGCCCGTCAGATTTTCCAGAATGCCGATGTTCTCATCATGCTTCTATAAAGCTGGTAACCAGAAAACCAGTTGTTGCCCCTGATGAAGAAATCATAACAAATCCCAGGTCACGTAGCGCAAAATTGCGGGTTGTGGAGAAAATATAATGAGTTTAGTAGATGCCGGAAGAGAATTAAGAGTATATTTGCCTGGCACTGTTAGAACTGTGCGCAAACGCTGTACAGCACGCCACAGAAAAAGTACTTGTCAAGGTGTAGGAAAAACTGTCTTTGGTCTATTTGTGATTGCCATATTGGTGATTTTGTCAATATTCGCATCAAATGGTGTAATTACTACTAACCAGAAAATTAACGAAAAATACAAGGAAATCAGCTATCTGACTACCAATATAGGTGTGTTGGAGCAGCAGTGGAATGCAACATCGTCAAGAGAGATTGTTTCCAGGAGGGCAAATTCTGAACTGGGTCTTGTCGATCTGGATGCACCTGCAGTTGTAATGGCGTATTGTGATTTGTCGAAATCTGAGGATCAATCTTTTGCAAATCGTTTCAAATCTATTTTCAGCGGTGATGGTATAGCAGTGTCATCTGCTAGAGCTGGGGAGAGGTAGCAGTGGGCCGTAATCGCCAGGAGGCGAAACGGCTGAGAGTACTTTCGACCTGGATTTCAATCTTACTATTAATAATCGTTGCCAGACTTTTTCAATTACAAGTTGTAAAACACGATTCTTTTCTTGCTCGAGCTGAAAATCAGTGGAGCAAGAGTATTGTCCTGCCTGCAGATCGCGGCACAATCTACGATCGAAATGGCAAAACTCTGGCACGTTCGGTAACACGCTGGCGGCTCGGCATTGCTACCCGACAAACTAATAATCCGTCTGAACTGATCAATTCGCTGTCGGAATTTGTGAGTATACCAGGAGATCTTAAATCGAGAATTCAAAAGGCCAATGGCAAACATATTGTATTTGCAAATAAGGTTGTTCTTCATCCTGATGATGTAAATAAAATCAAAAAATTAGAGGGAGTGACAATAGAAGAACAGAGGAGCAGGATTTACCCTTATGGTGGAGTGGGAGCTTCTTTACTTGGATTCAGTCAGCAGGATGCGGATGGGGCTTACCACTGTGAAGGCCTGGAAAGTAGTCTTAACAATGTGTTGGCAGGTGTTAATGGAATTGGTTCAAGAATTGTTCACGCTGCTGGATCTGACTATGGATATGAAATAATTAAAGAGCCAGTAGTGGGTGAATCGGTAGAACTTTCTATCGATATTGAGCTACAGACAATATGCGAGAATATGCTTAGTCGGTTTATAATTGAAAGCAATGCAACTGGGGGCAGTGTGTTGGTAGTAGATCCTTCTACTGGTGACATATTGGCTGCTGCAGATTCCCCGGTTGTTAGATCCAGAAGTGACTGTCCTGACAGCCTGTATCTTTGGAATAATTTTAACTTCACGGGGGCATATGAACCTGGATCTGTGTTCAAGGTTTTTACAACGTCGATTCTATTGAGCAGAAATGCAGTCAAAGTAGAGACTATATTTGACTGTGATGATGGAGATTTTGGGAAATTCACAATTCGAAACTCATCGGGACATGATGACTTGGGAAAACTGGCATTACTTGATGCTTTTGCTCATTCAAGCAACATCTATTTCGCAAGAGCAGTTGCAAACATTTCAAAAAAAGAATTCTACAGGGATATGAAGGCTTTTGGTTTTGGATTACCCACAGGAATCCGGTATCCTGGCGCTGCAACCGGTTCTTTGGCTTTGCCTGACGATTGGTCCGGCAGGAGTAAGCCTACAATAGCAATTGGGCAGGAGTTGCTGGTTTCTCCACTTCAGGTAATTACAGCCGGATCTGTTATTGCAAATAATGGCATAATGGTAAAGCCTGGTCTTGTGAAAAAACTTGGGCAAAAAGCTATCCCTATTTCTGATGGCCGGCGTGTGATATCGAAAAATGAATCTGCAATAGTGAAGCGTGGAATGGCTCTGGCAGTTGAAAGTGGGACAGGTACCAAAGCACAAGTCAACTGGACTTTGGTTGCGGGAAAAACAGGCACAGCACAGAAGTCAGAACCTGGAGCAAGAGGATATCTTCCTGGTAAATATGTGGCAAGCTTTCTCGGTATGGCTCCAGTAGAAGAACCAAGAGTATTGATTTTAACTACTATTGATGAACCTGACTACGCACATCATTATGCTTCCAATAGTGCTGCACCTCTTTTTGCTGCGATAGTTAATGAAATGGGAAGGTCTACTGATTGGTTTGATGGTGTTGCAAGTGGCGAATATATTGTCGCAAAAAGTAATATGGTCGAAGTTCCGAACGTAAGATATATTACCACAGTTACGGCTCAACAGATGATTAGTTCATCGGGTTTGATAATAAAAGGCAACAACACAAAGGGACTTGTAATAGCTCAAAATCCGGCACCTGGAACTAAAATAAGTAAAGGTTCACCTGTAACAATTACTGTTGCTATTGAGGATGGGCAAGATAGTATTGTCATTCCTGATTTGTATGGAATGAGCAACAGAGAGATTAAACAGTATGCAAACTCCTTGCAGATCGAGACAGTAATCCATGGCACAGGTTATGTTGTCAGACAAAAACCTGCACCCAATCATATTCTCGATGGTCAAAAGCTGGAACTATGGATGGAAAACAAATGGCATTAACAACAGGTGAAATATTTGGATTTCTGGATGATTGTTCATTGTTCGGCCAGAACGATGTGCAAATATCTGATATAACTGTTGATTCAAGAGTTGCCAGTTCTGGTTCGCTGTTTGTTGCCGTAATCGGGACAGATATTGACGGTCACAAATATGTTCAGAAGGCTATAGATGCAGGCTGTTCTGCGGTGATGATTGACTCGGAAAGATTTACTGATTTCAGCGAATGTTCAGTACCTGTACTTTTAACTACTGATACCAGGAAAAAAGCAGTGTTGGTCAGTAGACATCTAAATGGGAATCCTGATGAAAAACTGTTCATAACTGGAGTAACGGGAACAAACGGCAAAACAACATCATCGTTTTTAATACACGATATGCTTACAGACATTTATGGAAAGTGCGGGCTCATCGGAACGATTCAATATCACAATGGAGTTGAATCAATTCCAGCACCATTGACAACTCCCGATGGGACTGTTCTTTACCCATTACTGCGCGAGATGGTCGATAATAATTGTACTGCATTGTCTATGGAAGTATCATCGCACGCACTTGATCAGCAGCGAGCAGCCGGCCTCAATCTGGATATCGCTTTATTTACAAATCTCAGCCGTGATCATCTGGACTATCATTCGGATATTGACAGTTATCTTGCTGCAAAAATGCGTATTCTCGACTTACTTAATGACGATGGCGTTGCCGTCGTTAATATCGACGACAGTGCTTTTAAAAACCAGGACTATGGTAACCATCAGTTGTTCACCTGGTCAGCCGGCTGGAGGAAAGAAGCCGATAAGTCTGCAGATCTGTGGGTGTCTAAAGTTGACTTGTGTCGCAATAGTACAACACTGGTTTTCCATTATAACGGTTCAGAGTGTACTCTAAAAAGCAAGTTGACTGGCTGGTTTAATGTAGAAAATTTGACCGCAGCTTTTGCAGTAGCATTGGCATCGGGTTTTTCAGCAGGCGAGAGTCTGAAAGCATTAGCTGAGGCATCTCAAGTCCCTGGTCGGATGGAGAGCATATCGTTGCCCAATGGTGCTGTTGCAATAGTAGATTATGCACATACTCCTGATGCGTTGGAAGCAGTTCTGCTGTCATGCAGAGATCTCCTGCAATCCGGTAAATTAGTTGCAGTTTTTGGTTGCGGCGGAGATCGAGATAAAGGAAAGCGCCCTTTGATGGGAGCAGCTGTTGCTCAAAATGCAGAGATAGTAATTGTTACTTCTGATAACCCCAGAAGCGAAGATCCTGAAACTATTTGTGTTGAAATTGTAGAAGGTTGTATAAGTGCAGAAAAGAAAATGTGCATCTCTTGTGAACAAATAGTTGATCGTAAAGCAGCAATTGAGAAAGCTATTACAGAAGCAGGGTCAGAAGATATAATTATAATTGCCGGTAAGGGCCATGAAACCTACCAAATCCTTGCGGATGAAACCATAGATTTTGATGATCGGGAAATTGTAAAAAACTGGATCAGGAGTAACAGTTGAGCAACAAGTATCATATTGAACAGATGATTGATGACCTGGCGATTGCGGGCGTTGATTGTACTTGTTTGCAATACTTTCAAGGCAAATGGCAAGAATCAATAGAATTGAATGTTTCTTTCTGTGGGGCAGAAATTGACTCGCGGCAAGTCACGCATGGTTGCTTGTTTATCGGTCTTGTTGGTGAAAATGTAGATGGCAGCAAATATGCTCAACAGGCATTGCAAGATGGGGCAATAATCTCTCTCACAACCAAACAGGAACCTGTTTCGAATTTTAAAGCTGCTGCTGGAGCAACATTATTGCAGGTTGATGATACAACCCAGGCTATGTTGGTACTCGCAAAAAGCAGACGCAAGATGTTGGCATCCAAAGTGATTGCTATAACAGGAACCAATGGTAAAACCACTACCAAGGATTTGCTGAGCGCATGCCTTGCCGATAACGGTAAATTTGCCAGTACATCGGGCAATTTTAATAACGAAATAGGCCTGCCGTTGACCTTGTTACGTGTTATAGGAGATGAAGATTATGTGATTGTTGAGATGGGCGCATCGGCACGTGGCGACATTGCAAAACTATCTGAAATTGCACAGCCGGATTGTGGGATTATTACAAATGCGTCGGATGCTCACCTCGAAGGATTTGGTTCACTCGAAACCATAATTGAGACTAAAGGCGAGCTTATAGATTATATATCTGTCGATGGGTTTATTGTTCTAGATCGCGACAGTATTGGCTTTGAGCAATGGAGTACTCGAGCTGGGTGTGAGGTGATTTCCTTTAGTGAAAATGGTGATCAGGGCTGGTCATGGCTTGATCAGCAGTTGTCTTTTTCCGGTGAGAATTATATGATACCTCTGCCGGGAAAATACAACGGATCAAATTTCATGTCAGCGTTGCTGGTTGCACAAAAACTTGATTGCAGTGTTGAACAAATCCGTAATGGATTGGCCACTTTTGAGGCATCGGCGCATCGTGGAAAATTGTTACACGCTGGAAATATTCAGCTGTTTGATGATTGCTATAATGCAAATCCGATGAGTATTTTAACTGCTGCAAAAGCTGTCTCACAAATGAGCCATGGACGAGCTGTCGCAATCCTGGGTTTTATGGCTGAACTTGGAAATGACTCGGAATCTATACATTATTCCACTGGTCAACAATTGTTTGATGTCGGTATCAAGGTTTTAATTGGTGTAGGCGAAAAGACAAGACCACTTGTTGATGGTTTCGTGAAATCAGGTGGGTCAGCCACTCTTTGCAGTGACCAGAATGATGCTGCAAATTGGCTCAGGGAGAACAAAATTGAAGATGACCTTGTGTTGATAAAAGGGTCGAGATCGGCAGAGATGGAGCTGGTAATTGATAGTTACCTTGAGTTAATTAAAGATGGATCTACGGGGGCAGATCAGTAATGTTTTATCATTTTCTTTACCCACTTCAGGATCAATGGACCGCATTTAATGTATTTCAATACATTACATTCAGAACTGCCTATGCTGCGGTTACCGCGCTGTTGATATCATTTATATTTGGCAATTTTGTAATTGCAAAAATGCAATCGCTGCAGATTGGTGAGACTTTCAGTGGCGATGGTCCAGAAAGTCACAAAGCCAAAGCTGGTACACCAACAATGGGTGGCGTATTGATTATTGCTGCAATTGTGATACCAACACTTTTGTGGGCGAATCTTGGCAATAGATTTATTCAGCTTGCTTTGTTAGCTACACTCTGGATGGGCATAATTGGTTTTGTTGACGATTACATGAAAGTTGTCAGGGGAAAACCAAAAGGGATGATTGGCAGATTCAAGTTGGCAGGCCAAGTTGGTTTCAGCGCTTTGTTATGGATTATTCTTGTTCATGTTGATGGTGGCGAAATGTCTACAAGTACTGCAGTTCCATTTTTCAAAGACATAGTTTTGGACTGGGGCTGGTTTTACTTGCCTCTTTTGATACTTGTTGTAACTGGAGCCAGCAATGCAGTTAATTTGACCGATGGTCTTGATGGATTAGCAATCGGCTTAAGCGCATTTGCGTTTGCCGGTTTTGCATTACTGAGTTACCTGACCGGTAATATTATTTACTCGGGATATTTAAATATTGTATATCTGCCCGGGGCTGGTGAGCTCACTGTGTTCTGTGGTGCAGTTGTGGGAGCAGCTTTAGGATTCCTGTGGTTCAATGCGCACCCTGCAAAGATATTTATGGGAGATACCGGTAGTCTTGCACTTGGTGGTGCCCTTGGTACAATCGCTATTCTGGTAAAGAAAGAAATGTTGCTTGTCGTTATTGGTGGCATGTTTGTTATCGAAGCATTGAGTGTAATGATTCAGGTTGGCTCATTTAAAATGCGTAATGGAAAACGTATCTTTCGGATGGCTCCAATTCACCATCATTTTGAAGCTCTAGGATGGTCGGAAACTCAGATAGTTGTCCGATTCTGGATAATTGGAATATTGCTCCTTCTTGTTGGGCTGAGCACGATAAAACTACAGTGAGGTAGAATTGGATTATTCAGGAAAAACAGTTTTAGTGTTTGGTTTGGCCCGCAGTGGCCTGGCCGCAGCCGGCCTGCTTAAAAGACAAGGTGCTACAGTAATTGGTGTAGATGATTTTCAACCCAAAGATTTCGATGCCAAAGATTTCGATTATGTTTTTACAGGAGCCAACTGGTCTGAAGAACTTACTGTTGAGCTAGATGAAATTGTAATCAGCCCAGGTATTTCCCTGACTCATGATTATCTTGCAAACTGCAAAATTCCGATTATCGGAGAGATGGAACTTGCTACCCGATTTTTCAACGGACGCATCATTGCAATCACTGGTACAAACGGAAAAACTACTACCACAGAACTGACTGCCCATCTGGTAAATTCCTTGGGAATTAGTGCTGTTGCTGCGGGCAATACCGGGACTCCTTTTTGCCTTGTAGCTGACACGCTTGACTCTGATTCCGTGGCTGTAATTGAGGTGAGCAGCTTCCAGCTTGAAACTATTGATGCGTTTGCTGTCGATGTTGCAGTAGTTCTGAATCTTGCTCCAGATCACCTGGACCGATATGAAACTCTTGATGATTACTACCTGACAAAGCGCAAACTGTTTTCATCGCTTCTGCCAACAGGAACTGCAGTGACCTGGACCGAATGTGAAATGGCCAGGCAATGGCAGCCACCTGTAATGAAGCTGTTTGGCGATAAATCTGACGGTGCAGTTTGTTGGATTGAAGAAGGTGTTCTTTATTACAACCAACAGCCAATAATTGGTATTGATGAACTTGCTTTAAAAGGCGCACCAAACATGTTGAATGTAATGGCTGCTGTTACGGCAATTTCTGCAATCATCGATATCTCTCTGATTTCAGAAGGTCTCAAATCATTTGAAGCCTTATCCCATCGACAGGAAATAGTTGCAGAACTTGGAGACGTTGTATTTATCAACGATACAAAAGCAACCAATGTTCATGCAGTTTGTGCCGGGTTGTCTGGCGTAGAATCTCCGCTGGTTTTGATTGCAGGTGGAAGTGGTAAAGGTGAAGACTTTTCACCACTTGCTAAATACTCTTCAGTAATAAAGTCTGCCGTTTTAATTGGAGATGAGGCAGATAATATTGCCTCAGAGTTGGATGGTCATACCACTATACATTTTGCTGACAGTATGCAGTCTGCTGTTGAAAAGGCATATGAACTATCTGCAGGGCAGTGTGCTGTATTGCTAAGCCCGGCATGCGCCAGTTTTGATATGTTCGCCGATTATGCAGATCGTGGCAGAGCATTTACAGAGGCCGCCAAATCACTTCAGAAGAAAGCGTTTTGTGATGATTAATCGACGATATAGAGATCTACGATCATCTTTTGAAATGTGTGATAACGGGCTACTTAGTGCAGTGGTGATACTTTGTTTGATTGGTGCCGTAATGGTTTACAATGCAGGAAGTTTTTACAAAGCTGTTTCCAGCGATACATATTATTTGTTTAATCATTTGGCCCGACTGGCTCTTGGAATTGTAGTTCTGCTGGTAGTAGCAAGTATGAATTACAGAAAATTGGACAGCCGTATTCCAAGCTATTTTCTGTTGGTTTTTGGAGCACTGCTTGTTATTGCAACTGTTGTTTTGAGCAAGACTGGCCTGGTTGAAACTCGTGCAGGTTGCAGCAGATGGATTAACACTTCCTTTTTGCCGATACAGCCTGTTGAAATTGTCAAAGTTGGTCTGGTATTGTTTCTTGCACATCAGTTTGGGTCTGGACTCGACAGTATAAAGCGAAATAAAAGACAGATGATTTTCATTGCTACATTGGTTGTATCAACAATAGTTGCTTTGGTATTGCAACCAAATTACGGGAATGCGCTGGTTATGACGGTTGTTACTATTGTCATGCTGTATATCGCCGGTATGTCTGGTAAATATGTAGGGTATATAGTAGGGGCTTTGATTCCAATATCTGCTGCTGGCTATTTTTTAGATTCCAAGATTAATAGTCGATTGACAGACTGGTTCCATGGTCTTACAGGTGACCCGGTAAGTTATCAGCTCAAGCAGTCGTTGATAGGAATCGGCTCAGGTGGAATAACCGGCCAGGGAGTTGGCGACAGTCACCAGCGTCTTGCATTTTTACCAGAACCTCATACCGATTTTATTTTTGCAGTAATTGGTGAAGAGTTTGGCCTGTTGGGTTGTCTTGTTACTTTGTTATTGTTTGCATTGTTAGTCTGGAGAGGCTTTCTAATTGCAGCCAGGGCTGGTGATAAATTCGGTTTTCTTGTAGCATCTGGACTAACATCGATTATTGCAATCTATGCACTTGCCAATCTGGCGATGGTTATTGGACTTATACCTGTAATGGGATTGCCTTTGCCATTTATCAGTTACGGTGGCTCGGCGTTGATTACAAACATGGCTGCAATCGGGATTTTGTTCAGCATCGATTTGCGTACAAAACGATTCAGAATCTGTAAAAGAACAGTAGTATAGAAGACAGGAAAACGATGGCTCGCAGATCTACATACATAATAACTGGTGGTGGGACAGGGGGGCATGTTTATCCAGGCCTTGCAATTGCTGGTGCTCTTCAGTCTGCGGAACCTGACTGCAGAATAAATTTTGTCGGTACGAAAAAAGGGATTGAATCACAGCTTGTTCCTGGAGCTGGATACAACATTTCCCATGTTGCAGCTTCTGGAGCCAGAGGCTTGGGCTTTACTGCTCAAGTGATGTTTGCAGTGAATCTTTTCATAGGAATTATACAGTCTTTTACTTTGCTCCTAAAATTGAGACCAAAGGCTGTAATTGGCACTGGTGGTTTTGTCAGTGTTCCTGTCTTGCTGACAGCGTTTCTACTTGGCTATCCTGTATTTATCCAAGAGCAGAACTCAATACCTGGCTCTACAAATCGCTTGTTGGGTAAATATGCTAAACGAATTTTTCTCGGTTTTGATTCTGCCCGAAAATATTTTCCGATTGGCAGAACTGTAGCAACAGGCAATCCGGTTCGTGCCGAATTTGGCAAGATTATACCTCGTGATGCAGATAACTCTGTAAATTTGCTCGTTTTTGGTGGTAGCAGGGGTGCACGTACAATTAACCTGGCCGTTGCCGATGCTGCCAATGATTTTCTCAAACTGCCGCATTTAAATCTGCACTTGCAGACCGGTGACATGGACGCCCATGCTGAAATTACTTCTGCCTATAATGAGTTTCATGTCGACAGGATTACAATTGATAGTTATATCAATGATATGCCATCAGCATTGCAGTGGGCTGACATAGTAGTATGCCGTGCTGGCGCAATGACTTTGGCCGAGTTGGCAGTTACTGGCAAACCGTCGGTTCTTGTGCCTTATCCATATGCAACCGATGATCATCAGTTCTATAATGCATCTGACTTTGCTAATGCGGGTGCAGCTGTTGTAATCAAAGATGACAGCTTTAATGGAGAATCAATGTTCGCAGCAGTTGCGTCTCTTATCGATGACAAATCGCGTCTTGCTGAAATGGGGAGATCCTGTTCAGCATTAGGGCGAATTGATTCGGCGGAAGTAATTGCGGAGAATATTTTGGGATTTTTAAATAACATCAATGGAGAGTCCAATGTTTCGTAATACCAGGCACATACATCTGGTAGCTGTTGGCGGCATCGGCATGAGTGGAATCGCTGAGATATTACTTAACCTTGATTACAATGTTAGCGGTAGTGATTTGCATGAGTCCAAATCCACTTTCCGGTTGGCCAAAATGGGCGCAACTATTTTTATCGGGCACAAAGCAGAACAAATCTCCGGTGCTGATGTAATTGTATATTCATCAGCAGTTCCAGAATCGAATCCAGAGTTGATTGAGGCCCGACGCAACAAAGTACCTGTAATTCGCAGAGCAGAAATGCTTGCCGAATTAATGCGTCTCAAATACGGGATTGCAGTTGCAGGCAGCCATGGCAAAACTACAACTACATCTTTAATTGCCGAAGCACTTGTTGGCGGAAATCTGGATCCGACAGTTGTCGTTGGTGGACGAGCCCTTGCCACTGGTGCAAATGCTGTATTGGGAAAGGGAGAATATCTTGTAGCTGAAGCTGATGAAAGTGATGGCTCTTTTTTGAAGTTACTGCCAACTTTGGCTGTTGTGACAAATATGGATTTGGAGCATGTCGATTTTTATCCGGACATGGACGCATTGCGAAATGCTTTTAGCACATTTCTTGAAAAAGTTCCTTTCTACGGAGCAGCTGTACTTTGCATTGATGACCCTGAAGTCAGAGCACTGATACCTGGCCTGGATAGAAAAATCATTACCTATGGTTTCAGTGACGATGCTGAAGTAAAAGCAGTTAAAAATGATTCTGATGAAGTTTCTGTATTTGTAAATGGCGCTGAACTTGGTGAGTTGTCAATCCAGCTTCCTGGAGATCATAATATTCTGAATGCGCTTGCAGCTGTTGCTGTTGGCATGGAGCTCGGAGTTTCATTTGGTCAAATTAGTCTTGCTCTGAAAAATTTCCAGGGTGTCAGCAGACGATACGAACGCAGAGGTATTATTTCCGGTGTTGAAGTAGTTGATGATTATGGACATCACCCAACAGAGATAGCAGCTACACTCAAAGTTGCTGCCAGTTCGCAAAAAAGAATTGTAGCTCTGTTTCAACCCCATCGATATTCAAGAACTGCCAGATTTACTGATGAATTTGCCGATGCTCTGGCTCTGGCTGATCATGTTGCTCTTCTGCCTGTTTATGCCGCCAGTGAAGTTGCTCCAGCTGGTGTTGGAAGCCATCTGATTGCAGATGCAATGGAGAGAAAAAGTGCAACTGTAGATTTACTTTCTGGCCAGGAAGAGTTGTCTGCCTGGCTTGATGAAAATGTTAAATCTGGTGACTTGTTCCTGACTCTTGGTGCTGGAGATATTGGAAGATTGGTTGATGAAATATGTGAGCTGCTAAAGAATCGGAAGTGTAGCTGATGCCTGGATTCTTTAAACTCAGTTCAAAAAAAAAGGAACTGGTTACAAAAAAGAGTGACCAGAGAAGCAGCTTTCGACAGTACCTTGTCAGATTTTTGTCAGTTGCAATTTTTCTATCGATAGTTATTGGTGGGTATTTTTTATTGAATTCCAATCTGTTTGCAGTTTCAAAAATTGAAACCTACAATGTCTATTATGCTGATGAAAATGAAGTGAAAAATATTTTATTGTCATCACTGGGATCAAACATTTGGAAGCTTGATTCCGATAGTATTGCGCAGGCTATTTCTGAATTGTCTTGTGTCAGGAGTGTACATGTTGGCCGTCGTTTGCCTTCAACAGTGAAAGTTGTTGTGGAGGAATGGCAGCCCATACTTCTGATGGAGACGGGGAATTCAACCATGGCTTTGCTCGATAACGGTTTATTCCAAGAGCTGATTAAGCCTACACAGTCATTGGAAGTACCGCTTTTTATTAATAACCTCAATAATGGAAGCTTGCCAAGCGATGATGATTGTGCATTGTTAAAACAGCTTTTGCAGGCAACTGAAACCATTGAGTTTGATGTGAAGTTTCCTGTCGATTTCATCATTCTTGGCAAAGATGGTCTAAGTGTTGTGCTTCAAGGGAGTCATAACAAACTGGTTCTTGGATTAGAGCAGTTTGCACAAAGACTTGAAAGATATTTGATTGTAGCTCAAGAATTGGCAGATGAATCAATCGTTGACTTACGTTTTGAACAACAAGTTTATATCCGTGAGAAATCCTGACCAGAGATAGGTGTTATAGAATGGGACAGCCTCAATTAATAGTAGCAACAGATCTTGGCACTACAACTTTCAGGACTCTTGTTGTCAATGTCCATCCCGATGGCTCTATGAGTGTTGTTGGCAAAGGTGAAGTACAGACCTCCGGTTTTAAAGATGGTGATTTTGTTGACGTCGATGCCGGTTACAATGCGGTAAGGCGTATGATCAAACAGACTGAAAAAAGTGCCGATGTTGATATTAGTGGTATTTACTACACAATAACCGGGTCTCATCTTCGTTACTTATATGCTCGAAGCCAACATCAGATTGTTAATGGTCCCAGAAGTATTTCTCAAGACGATATTGAAGCTGTTCTGGACAAAGCCCGAACCATGTCAATCCCTTATGATCACTCAATACTTTCGGTCAACCCTGTTGAATATAGTGTCGATGGTGTAAGTGGTATCTTGAATCCTGTTGGTCGTATCGGTTCTCATCTGGAAGTCGAGGCATTCCTGATAACCGGCTCCAGAAGCGTTACCGGAAATATTGAGCGAACTGTCAATATGGCCAAATTGGAAGCTGCAGGGTGGTGTATTGATGTCCTTGCAGCAGCTACTGCATTACTTACTTCTGAAGAAAAAGAAGCTGGGATTATCCTGCTTGATATTGGTGGTACTGAATCCAATTGGGTTATGTTCAGAAATGGTGGAATGGCAGGCTGTGGCAGAGTGCCCTGGGGTGGTGTCCATTTGACAGTTGACCTGGCTCATGGATTGCGGTGTTCGGAAAGTGAAGCAGAGTCTATCAAGCTGGAAAGAGGTCTTGTACTGCGGTCACTGGCCGAAGGCGTTGATACTGATGTGTTGTTTGATGATAACGAAATCAATGAAACACCAGGGCTTATTGCTGCAATTCTTGAGCCCAGACTGGAAGAGATATTCCAACTGATGAAAAATGATATGGGACAGGCTGGGCAGCTTTCTCACATTAAAAATGGTATTGTCTTAACTGGCGGCGGTAGCCGCTGCAACGGTTCAGCAGCATTGTGTGAAGAAGTTTTTTCAGTCCCGGTTGTAACTCGATATTTACCGGATAATCTGCTGAATGAGACCTCATTACTTGATGGGCAGTGGGCCTCAGTTCTGGGTCTGGCTGCCTGGGGATATGCTGGCGAAGTTGGTAGTGTTCAAGATTCTTATGAAGATGAAGTGATTCCAGTCAAACCTGCCGGTTTTTTGAAGAGGATTCTTGGCAGAGGGTAGCTAAATCGATTTATTTTGCAGAAAAACACGAAAAAACAGTAAATAATCAATAAAGTTCTGGTCGTGGTTAGCATGCTGTGTTAATAATTAGAAACGAAGAAGGATTACCCTACCTTTAGGCGCTAGCCCGACTCATGGAGGAGACGGAACGTCATGCGATTTCATTTTGTAGACAACCCAGAACAACTAGCCAGAATAAGAGTTATTGGTGTAGGCGGTGGTGGCGGAAACGCTGTTGACCGTATGCGTGCATCTGAACTTTCTGGTGTTGAATTTGTTGCCGTCAATACTGACAGACAGGCACTTGATAACTCACGTGCTGATGTGAAAATACAGATTGGTTCCGAGACAACCAGAGGTCTTGGCTCAGGTGGTAATCCTCAAGTTGGTAAAGAAGCAATCACCGAAGATAACTCAGCCATCAAAGAAGTAGTTACAGGCTGTGATATGATATTTGTAACCGCCGGAATGGGCGGTGGCACAGGAACCGGGGCTGCACCTGAAGTTGCTCGATTAGCTCGGCAAAGCGGCGCATTGACAATCGGTATAGTCACAAAGCCTTTCCATTTTGAGAGTAAAGTCAGATGTGAACAGGCTGAAAATGGTTTAGCAGAACTACAGGAAGCAGTTGATACCTTAATTGTAATTCCTAACGATAGATTATTGCATGTTGCCCCAAATGGTATCTCAATGCAGGATGCCTTTAAGTTTGCTGATTCAGTCCTGTATGATGCAACACGTGGTATCTATGATTTGATTATGAAACCTCACCAGTTGAATCTGGATTTTGCCGATGTACGTTCCGTAATGGCTGACATGGGTGTAGCCTTGATGGGTGTAGGGTCTGCTTCAGGAGAAGACAGGGCTGAAGCTGCAGCTAAGCTGGCAATCAGTTCTCCACTTCTGGAAGATGTCGATATTGCAGGATCAAAAAGTGTATTGGTAAATATTGTAAGCTCAAATGTGGGATTACATGAGACAAGTACTGTAATGACAATTGTGCAAGAGGCTGCCGGTGATCAGGCTCACGTTATATTTGGATATGGTATTGATGAAGATTTGGGTGAGGAACTCAAAGTTACAGTAATTGCAACTGGTTTTGATGTAGATTCGCAAGTGGTTGAAGATTCTCCAGCTGAAGAAGAAACTGTGGCAGAAGTGACAATGATTGGCACAGCAGGATTAAAGTCGATGGTTGCTTCAGCAGGTGCATTAACCGATACTGTTATTGAGGCTGCACCTGTAGCAGTAACTCCGCCACCAGCGCAATCTTCTTTGACTTTTTCTTTTGCTGAAGAAGAGCTTGCTGTTGAGAATGTAGAAGAAAAAGAAGAGTTGGCAGAAGACCCAATTCTTCCGTTGGATATATTGCCAACAAAAGCTGAGAGGCCTGCAGCAAAAGCACTGGACAACTTTGAAGGCGAACAGATAATGAACCGCAAAGCAGCCTTTCGCAGTGATGGGTTTATTCCTGATCTGAATGAACCGGCTTACACAAGAAAATATCAGGACTGATAATGTCTCTTCTGGATCGCATCTTTGGTCGACATGAAAACAGTGATTACGCTATTGCCTTCAAGTTTTTCAACGAGGGTAATTATGAGGAATCTGCAAAACTCTTCCGTTCAGTTTTAAAACATACAGAAGGTGAAACAGGGTCTCTATCTGCTTTTTATCTCCGGCAGTGTCTTCTGAAGCAGGGCAGGGCAGCTCTTGTTCAAAAAGATTATGCAAACGGTTGTACATATTTTGAGGAAGCTGCTGTTCGTTGGCCTTCATTTCCGGATTTAAGATTCTGGTATGGTTATTCTCTTGGGATGGCTGGCAAATGGATCGATGGTCTTGAAGAATCACGCGCAGCATTGCGGTACAATGGAGAGTATCTGGAGGCAAGGCTATTATATGTATGTGCTCTATTGGAATTAGGCCAGCGTGAGGATGCTTCTGCTTCCTTGAATAATCTTCTGGACTCGGTTAAAGATAAAAATCATCCTGCATCTCTATTGCTTAAGGAAGCAGCTCCGTATTCTCCAGAAAATATGCCATCGAACCTTATAAATATTGTTACCGACATAACCTTTGATTCTAAAAATGGTAATTCGGTTGAGTCTGCCATTGCCAGTTGCCGATCGGGCAGTTGGGATGATGGTATCGCAATAATGAGAAGACTTTGTGATGAACATCCTGCTTGGCCTGATTACAAAGTAAAACTTGCGGGTGCTCTTTTTCAGGTTGGAAAAAACGATGAAGCATTTATTGAAGTAGAGCAGGCACTTTTATTGAATCCAAAATACCGGACTGCTGCCCATCTTAAATCTCTCATTTTGGCTGATAATTCTCAATTTAAAGAGGCATTGAAAGTTATCGAAGCAGAACCTCAATTAATGTGCCCAGACAAAGGACACCCAGGTGAGGAACTCTTTTGTTGTTATCTGGCAGCTGTATTATATCTACTGACAGGAAGATACTCTGAAGTAGAACCAAAGCTTGCGTCCTGGCGCGACTTACCCTCAACTTTCCCAATGGCATCAATGCTGATTATTGCTGCCAATGATCTGGAAAACCGTACTGTGGTTTCTCTGGATGGTCTTTTGGAACTTGTGAATAAGTGGCCACATGAATCTAATTATCGGCATGCTCTTGCTTCTTTGCAATTGCGTATGGATCTTCTTGATGCTCTGGAATCAAATCTGATAAAATGGCAATCGTCAGAAATAATTCAGAACGACAAAAAAGAAAATGCTCTGTTGATGGCAGGTTATCTTTCTTTAGCCAGGGGTGAAGTGCTGGTTTCCAAAGAGAAACATACTCAAGCTGGACCTTCAGAAGCCTGGACATTTCTATATGCATACTCTGCGTATTTGTCTGGAAATTGGAATAAAGTATCCTCATTACTGGAAAAACTTGTTACAGATGGTCAATCAACAGAACGTATTTCTTCATTGATTGCCAAGGCAAGCCTCGCGTCTGGCATTTCTGGTGACTATAATGTACCAGTAGCAGTCCCTGAGACTGTGCTACGTGATACAATAAGCTTAATGCATCGAACTGGTGATTCAGTAGAAGCTAATTCTACCTTACGTAAGATGCAATCGGTTCATCCTGACGATATAAGATGGACCTGGCTTGATCCTGAGTATTGGCTTCACCCAGTGCGTCGATGGATTGGTTGAAATCTCCAGATTTGGAAGGCTGCTCTTAATGTTTAGTTCCAATCGCATAATCATATGCTTTTTATCAGTTATTTTTTCTACTCAGCTATTTGCCGCTGACTGCGAATATGGTTTAAATCTAGTTGCCGACAATCAATATAATGAAGCTGTTAATCATCTCATTGAATGCTGTGATTCCGATGACTCGGATGTGCAGTACTGCCTGGCTCTTTGCAGAGCATATTTAGGAATCGATGATTATGACAATGTTTTAAATATTTCAAATTCGATTTTGATTGTTAATCCTGATGCAGTTGATGCCTGGTATATGCGGGCTGCCGCTTCACTGGCTGTGGGCAGCAGAGATGTGGCATTGGAATCTCTTAATACGGGCCTTACTTGCTCTGCAAGCCACATTGCTACATTAGAACTGCTATCAAGCCTGTTACTTGAAGACGGCGAAAATCAGAAAGCCTACGGCCTTTTGATTCAACTTGTCCGCTCAGGTGGAGAAACACCGTTAGTTCATAGAACTTTATCTGATATAGCCCAAAACAGCGGACTGTGGAGAGTTGCATCACAGCATTGGGCAGATATGATGTCGATGATAACTCCAACTAGTGCAGATTACCTGACTGCTGGAGAGCTGGCAATTATGGCTGGCGATTTGGATTACGCACTTCTTGTATGTAAAAATGCAGTTGCAGTTGATAGTACAGCTCAATCACTGGTTGCACTTGGTGAAGCACAATTTGCCGCTAAATTGATTTCTGAATCTATTTTGTCTTTTCAGAAAGCTTTGGAACTTGATCCCGAGATGCATAAAATACATTTCAATCTGGCGAATGCTTTTGAGTTGTCCGGCAGAACTGATGAAGCTGAACAAGAATTCGAGTCATACATTATACATGAACCTGCAGACCCTGATGGGTATTACAATCTTGCTGCTCATCATGTTAGACTTGGTAATATTATGATAGCCCTGAATCTTCTTAATGACGCTTGTGACTTGAACACTAAAACAATCCAGCCACATTTGTTGAGAATCGAACTTTTGGAGCAGACAGGCGATCTTGAAACTGCAGTTGAAAAAATAACTGCTTTGATGGAAATCACTATTGATAACGATGGATTACTGGCGAACAAGAAAAATGCCTTTACGGCAATGATAGAACAAAACAGAGCGATGGCTCAGCAGGGGAAAGTCAGGTTAATGCATATAATGACTGCTGACCCTGAAGCTGTGAAATTATTGCAGGAAGAACTTCAGGCCGGTATTGACTTTGCCTCATTGGCGGTTCGTTTCAGTAGTGGGCCAACTGCTGCTGAGGGTGGTTTGATTGGGTGGATCCCTACTTCACAAATGGCATCACCATTGAGAGAAGCTATTGAGAAGTTGAGTATAAACGAAAACAGCCCTCCAGTATATTCAGGAGAGCTGTTTCATTTCTTCCGACGAATCCGCTAGCAGGGACTAGGTGACTTTAGTCACACTGTTGCTACGGATGCAACGGGTACAAACATAACCACGCTGGACTTTGCCTTCGTGCTCAAATTTAATTCTTTGCAGGTTTGGCATCCAGCGGTGACGGCTCGTGTTATGAGCGTGACTTACTCTGTTGCCGTATTGTGGGCCTTTGCCGCATATTGTACATTTTCGACTCATGTCGCCTGTCCTCCTGTATTTCGATATTAGAATGAGGAATTTAATATCAGAGGGGCAACACATCAAGTTGATTTTTGCTAGAAAGGGGTGACAAATGCAAAAAAAGCAAGATTTATCCACAAATGTGCAGTTTTTGCACGGTGTAGGGCCTGTTAGAGCCCGATCCTTAACTCGCCTGGGTATTAGTTGTGTCAGTGATTTGCTTATGCATTTTCCTCGAACATGGCTCGACCGGAGCAGTGCCACACCCATCAACAAGCTTGTAGTTGATTCAAATGCAACAGTTTGTGGCGAGGTCTTAACAAGTGGAGGTCGTAGTGGGCGTGGACGCAAGTCAATTCAGTCGATAACTATTGGTGATCAGGGTGGAGTGCTCACCTGCACCTGGTTTGGACAACCTTACATTACCAAACAGCTACATACCGGCATGAAAATATTGGTTAGTGGTAAAGTTCAGCTCCACAATTGCAGGCCTCAGTTTGTACATCCTGATTTTGAAGTACTGACTTCCAAAAGCACCAATTTGCATAGCGGAAGGCTTGTTCCAGTTTACCCACTAACATCTGGCATTGGGCAACATTGGCTGCGAGGGCTTACCTATCGAACTTTGGAACAATTCAGCAATGAAATAACTGAATTTTTGCCAGGATCTATGTTACAGAAACATAAGTTACAAAATCGCATAGCAGCGTTGAAAAATATGCATTTCCCTGAAGATGAAACCAGCAGAATTGAGGCGCAAAAACGTTTCATTTATGAAGAGATTGCAATGATTCAGGCTTTGATGGGATTGCGAAAACTTGGTCACACGGCAAATAATGGAATCAAATTGCATAAGCCTGGAGATCTCACCACAAGGTTGGTCAATGATCTGCCATTTAAGCTTACATCAGCTCAACGCAAAGTTTTGGGCGAAATTCTCAGAGACATGCGGTCTGGCTTATCGATGCACAGGTTGTTGCAAGGCGATGTCGGTTCCGGCAAAACTCTGGTAGCATTGCTGGCAGCCTTGTTTGTTATTGAGCAAGGTTGGCAGGCGACCATAATGGCTCCTACCGAGGTGCTGGCTCGCCAGCATGGAGAGTCTATCTCAAAGTTGATTGAACCACTTGGGATAAGTATGGAAATTTTAACTGGAAGTACGCCATCAACACAGCGAAGAAAAATCACTGCCAGTGCCGGCAATGGAGAAATCGATTTGTTGGTTGGAACTCATGCTCTGCTTGGCGATGATGTTTATATGCCAAATCTTGGACTGGCAGTTGTAGATGAACAACACCGTTTTGGGGTTATACAGCGTGGCAAAGCGAGTGAAGTTGAATCGGCTACGCCACATGTTCTGGTTATGAGTGCAACGCCAATTCCTCGCAGTCTTTCGCTGACCTTGTATGGTGATCTTGACCTTTCACTGATTGATGAGTTGCCGCTAGGGCGCAAGCCTATTCAAACTGATCTGGTTCAACCTGCTCAACTGGACTCGATGCATGAACTGGTTTGCAGTCGAGTTAGAAACGGGCAGCAGGCATATGTGATTTACCCTGTAATTGAGGAAACTGAAGGACAGGATATAAAATCGGCAACAGAGGAGTTTGAAAAACTTTCACAAGGCGAGTTCTCCGATTTCAAAGTAGAACTTTTGCATGGCAGAATTAAAGGCGCAGACAAAGCAGAAATAATGAAACGATTTGCTGCTGGCGAGATTGATATATTAATCGCGACAACAGTGATTGAAGTTGGCGTGGATGTTGCGAATTCGACAACAATGATTATTCACCACCCCGAGCGATTTGGTCTGGCTCAGCTACATCAGCTGCGCGGACGAGTTGGCAGGGGAGAATTGCAATCGTGGTGTCATCTGGTTCTGGACAAATGGGTTGCTCCAGAATCTTTTGAGAGAATTCGATTTTTTGCTTCAACCAACGATGGATTCAGGTTAGCAGAAGAAGACTTACGCAGGCGCGGCCCTGGAGACATAATGGGAGTAAGGCAACACGGCCTGCCAGCTTTTTCAGTTGCCAACCCAATTCGTGATGCTGAACTTGTAAAGGTATGTAGTCAGGATGTTAACGAATTACTGGATGCAGATCCCAGGTTGAACAGCAAGCAGAATCAAGCTTTTAAAAAAGCGATAGAAACCAACTTCAGACAACTACTCATACAGAGTGCGGGTTAATCTTTACTGCTGATTTCCGACAGAATCTCATCAATGCTGTTGCGTATTCTAATATTCTGATCTGGTTCAAACAGAGCCTTTTTCACTCGCCCCTCTGAATCTTTTTGAATATATCTTATAGACTGCAGATCAATCATCGGAATCATAATATCTTTACTGACTCGAACTTCAAGGCTTTCACCATCGGCATTATTTGCAGGATTGTTGTGAGGGTGCATGCCAATACCCCAGCCATGGACCAGCATTGAACAGAGCATCGCTTTCAGAACATTGTCTTGAGATTTGGTAGATTCATTGGATATATTGAAACTGGATCTATTCATAAAACCTTCAACAACTGGCGCAAGTTTATCTAACACCTGTTTGTCCACTTCGATGTTTAAAAGTCGTTTGAACATTTGTCGCAGAATATTGATTGTTTGTGAATCGCTCATGATTGCTCCTGGTTTCGTTGTTGCTTTTGTTATCGTATTAAAAAAGTTCAACTTGAGTAATATTCTTCATTTGACCTGAAATAAATAGTCAGTTAGTCTGCTGTGATGAACTCGCCTGAAACAGCATTAGACTGGTATCAATCGGGAATTGACCACGAGCAAAATGGAGACCTTGCCAGTAGTCGTGACGCATATCTGCGTGCCATCGAACTTTTCCCGGAAAACTATGAATGGTATTACAGGCTTGGCTGTGTTTTGCGAAAAGATCATCTGTTCAGCGAGGCAGAGTCGGCTTTTCAGAAAGCAATCGATCTTCACCCTGATGACTCCAGGTCGATGGTAAATCTGGCAACTGTTCTTGATGCTCAAGGCAAGCGAAGTGAAGCGACACAAATTTATCACCAGGCTATTATTGCCGATGAAACAAATGTAGAGGCCTACCATAATCTTGGCTCCATTCATGCTGAAAGTGGCAGGCATCGCGAGGCAATCCACTGCTATGAGGCCTCACTTGCGTTTTCGCCTGATCCGGAAATCAGTCTGAATTTAGGTAAAGTTCATTTTCAATCGGGCGATATTGATAGTGCTTTGAAATGTTTTGATACTGTTGTCTGCTCAGACGAAACCTCGATTCCAGGTTTTTATTGGCAAGGCCTTGTTCGCATGAAAAAAGGTATGTTTAACAGAGCACTGGATAGTTTTAACAGTATAGTTAGTATTGTCGGAATGTCTCCAGACACCAGTTTTCAACGTGGGATATGTTTGCAAAAATTGGGCAGATATGCTGAAGCTCTTACGATGTATCTTGATGCACTTGATTCTTACAGTGAGCCACACAAAGTTCACTACCAATTGGCATTGACCTATGATGCTCTTGGAAAACCTCAGGAAGCCAGCAAGCATTATGCACTGGCCAGAGAAATAGGAACTCAGTAAACAGGCAGGTATTTTTGTTGTTTATAAAATTGATTGTGATGGCAATTGTTCAAGGGTTGACAGAGTTTCTCCCTGTGAGCAGTTCAGGACACCTGGTTTTGTTGCATCACTGGATGGAAGCACTCCAGGGCGATCTGTTTTTTGATATAGTTTTACACGTTGGAACGCTTGGAGCTGTGGTAGTTGTCTACCGGAATGAATTATTGCGTTTACTGAAGTTCGACAGGCAAGCATTGAATTATATTGCGGCACTTATTATCGGCACTATTCCAGCTGTAATTGTAGGACTGCTGCTGAAGGATTTTATGGAAGGTTTGTTTGGCAGTCCAAGAGTCGCAGGCTATGCACTGCTGTTTACCGGTTTTGTTTTACTGACAACCAGGAAGGCTATAGTAAAAGACGATCACGACTCTGATGATCTTGTCTCTCCAGATTTGTCGAAAGCTTTTCTGATTGGCTGTGCTCAAGCAGTTGCGATAACACCTGGAATCAGCAGGTCGGGAATGACGATTGCATCTTCATTGCTGCTGGGATTGCCAAGAGTTGAAGCTGCCCGATTCAGTTTTATGTTAGCAATTCCCGCTATTGCTGGAGCATTGGTTTTACAGCTCCTGGATGGCGCCGCAACTGAAACTTTGGCTTCTCCAATTCAGTTGGTTGTGTCTGCTATTATTGCTTTTGTCTTTGGATTGTTGGCAATCAGGCTAACAGCTCTTGCAGTAGTCAAAAGCCATTTCTGGAAATTTGCTTTCTACTGTGTGCCTCTTGGTTTGCTTGTCTTGTTTTTCACAAGAGGTTTATAAGCTTCTTTGAAGTTTTATAAACCTCGAATACAGATCGGGCGCAGGTGAGCACTTTAAACCATTTGCTATCGATTTTCTTGCCGATTCTTTTTCATTGAGCTGCAAATATGCAATCGATAAGTTGAACCAGACATCTGCCCGATTATCATATTTTAAATATTTTTTAAAATTCAAAACAGCTTCTTCTGCATTTCTTAATTGAAGATTACAAACACCGGAGTTGAGCAGACTGTCCATTTGTCTTGGGTTGGCTTTGATTGCTTTATTGAAGCAACTCAGTGCAGAACGCAGGTTGTCTTTTGCCATTTCGATATTACCTAGATTATGCAATAGAATAGGATGGGCAGGAGAACTGTCTCTGAATTGTAGTAATGTTCGATGTGCTGATTCATCACCAATTAAAGCAAGCACTGCCGCCAGAGTGACTGCCTGGTCAGCAGTTTTCGGTTTTATTATCTGAGGTGAATCAATTTTCTCTTGTAAAAACAGTATGCCTGCTGAGCTCAATTGAGCAAGATGCCAGTTGTCAGAATCGGAGAGGGTTTTAATCAGTTTGTTGGTTGCACCACTGCTGTGAGCCAGAAGTACAGCATCTGCATTTAATGTTTCAAGGTATTGCAAACTGGATTTTTTGCCGGCAAGAAATTGCTTGTAATTTGTCCAGCTGAAACCTGGGTATGCTTCAGTTCTGCCATCAATCATCACTTTGTGATCAGAAATTATCATTGCACCTGCGGCATCGATATTGTGTGCGATTCTGGATTGCGAGTCAAGAATAGCAACTTCCTGAAGCGGGTAAGTTACCTGAGAGACCCCCAGTCCGGTTCTCCGTGGTACTGCTTCGCCCAGATAAAATGAGCTGTCCATTATTCCTGGCAACCAGAAGCCAAGAACAACTAACGCCAGCAGGGGATTCAATACTCTTGTTGCTGTTTGCAGTTTATGTAGCGGAATCTTATAGGCCCAAAATAGCTTTGCAGCTGGCTGATAATGTGAGTGAATCAGGAAAAATGTTATGCCGTAGAGACCAATATTCCGTCGTCCTGAAATTGCTAGTAATAGTGTGGCAACCCAGAGCAAGACTGTAATAACTGGCACCCTGCCTGCTGTTGATATAATCCAGATTACACCCCAGATGGCAGTTAATTTGAAAATCAGTGTAGTGATGCCAAGTTCAGAACTGGTTTCCAGCAGAGGAACCATTTCAGCAATTGTGTCGTGCAGGTTTATGCCATTGCCGGAAAATTGGCCTGCAACAGTTATGGGATAGAGAAGTGTGTGAACATGGCCCGGTGAAATTATGGATATGGCCCATGAAGCTAATCCCAGCAGGAGGTGTTGAGGGTTTCGTTTCAGGATTGAGACAAGCAACCAGAGCAGAGGCAGGATCATGAAAAATCCGTGAAATTGAGCCCAAACAAGTGAAAGTACAATAGTCCGATATTTACCCCATTTAGAATCTGGAGTTTCGCCATTGATTTCAGCTATAATCCATTTGATTGCAATCAGAAGGAAGATTGATGAAACAAGTTCAGGTCGAAGCAAAAACCTTGGCCAGATTAAAAGCAGTGACATTGTTGCAGGCAGAAACAGGGGAAGTCGACTGATCATCGGTTTAAATAGCATAAACGCAATTGCCAGGCAGAGAATCAGGCGTAAAAGGTTCAGGCCGATAATTCCACCAGCAGAATGAAATATCGATACAATTACTTGAAAAAGCCACTCATGATTGTGCCACTTGTAGTTAGGGTTTGTGAAACTGTATGAGTTTACATCTGTTACTGACAGATTTGACAATATGTCCTGACCTGATCTACAATGCAGCCAGATGTCCAGGTCAATCAGCGAATGGCTGCTAAGAACAGCAGTAGTAAGCAGTGTTGTAATAAGTGCCAGCAGGCCGAGTTTTTTATTCATAGTACATTCAAGTATAGCCTACTGCGCCTGTTTAATGCTACAGACAAAATGACAATCGATTATTTCGCATCAGTGACACAATGTCAATCCCGCTCCAGATCAATTGTTCAAGAGCAATTTGTGTGACAGGCGTAAAGAATATAACCGCCTATGACACATGTACATATAGCACTGAAATAAATAAATACATAAGCAGGAACAAACTGGTATGCTTATTGTTAATAGGATTGTGGAATCACAAAAAAGTGTGATAAGTTTAAGGTTTCTCATAAATGATACAGAGGGTTTCGAAATGGCTGCAAAGAAAAAAACAACCCAAAGCGCTAAAGTTGGTAAAGCAAAATCTATTATTCCTGCAAAGCCAAGACGTGAAAGCGCCAGGATAATGTCCAACCTGGATCTCTATTTCCAGGAAGTTAAAGTTTTCCCACTGCTTACTCGTGAGCAGGAGTGTGAACTTGCGCGTGGTATCCGTCGTAATGATGATGGAGCATTGGACAAATTGGTTAACTCCAATCTGCGATTTGTTGTTTCTATCGCTAAAGAATACTCTCACTACGGCGTTTCTTTGGAAGATCTGATCAACGAAGGTAACCTGGGACTTCTCAAGGCTGCACAGCGTTTTGATGAGACTCGTGGCTATAAGTTCATTTCTTATGCTGTTTGGTGGATTCGTCAGTCTATTCTTGCTGCTCTTGCCAATCACTCTAAGATTGTCAGGATGCCATTGAACCGCGCTCGAGTTCTGAACCAGATCAAGCGTGCATCCAGTGAGTTGCAACAAAAATTGCGTCGCAAGCCAACTCCTGAAGAGATTGCAATGAAGCTTGATTTGTCTGTTGAAGAAGTTAAAGATACCCTGCCATTGATGCAGGACAATTTCTTCCTCGATGATTTTGTTGGTAATGATGAAGATTCCACTTACCTGGACTTCCTTGAAGATACAAACAGTCACACACCAGATCATTCGGTTATTGAAGAAGATCTTCATGACAGTATCGAACGGATGCTTTGTGACTTGAAAGCTCGTGAAGCTAAAGTTCTCAGAATGTATTACGGTCTTGGAACTGATCAGGAAATGACTCTTGAAGAAATCGGCCAGGTAATGGGGCTGACCAGAGAGCGTATCCGCCAGATCAAAGAAGAAGCTTTTGAAAAGATTCGCACTTCAAAGGCATTCCGTTATATGCATGACTATGAAGATATGGAAGACTTGACTGCTTAAGTTTTCAATAGATTGAGAGAGTGCAAAGAAAGCCCGGCCTAAGGTCGGGCTTTTAATGTTATGGTGCCGGAAGAAAGCTCGTTCAGTTCAGAGCTAAAAGATTGTTCTCTGCCTTTTGGCAACCAGATGGACAGATTTACATCTTCATCAAAATTACGCTGCAAAACTTTGCCATTATATTTTTCCAATGAATGTTCAATAGATCCGAGTAGGTGATAGGGGAAAGTAACCTCAAAATCATTTCCAAAAGCTATGAACTTGGTTTCACACTTCTCCAGAGCAAGTGCAGCACATTCTTTGTAAGCTCTTCCGAGCCCACCAGTACCAAGTTTTATTCCGCCAAAATATCGGACAACAATTGCTACAGCATTTGTAATCTCATGTTTTTTCAAAATCCCAAGAATTGGCTCACCTGCGCTACCAGAGGGTTCACCTGCATCAGTGCTGTGAACTTTTATTTCATCTCCATAACCAAGAATCCATGCAAAACATACGTGTCGACTGTCATGGTATTTTTGCTCCATTTCTTTGACAGCAGCCTTGGCTCCATCCTCAGAATCAACTGGCGTAACGTAAGCAATAAATTTTGATCGTTTTACACGAATTTCAGCATCGGCAGATGAATTGAGAACTATGTATCCTGGAAGTTTGTGATTTGGAGTTGTCATTAAGCTCTTTCTTTGAGAGATTTATTGTCAGCTTATGGTAATCGGCATATTCTTTTAAATCAATACTTGGAAACAGCTCCAACTTGAAGAGGTGCTATTGTGTGGAAAGTAATTTTGTGTATACTGCTTGTTAGTTGTATAGCAAGTGCAGATGATATGCCCAGATCGGCTCTTGATAGACCAGACGAAACCGGCCCGGTGCTGATAGGTTTTGGAGCTACTGGCGGTGGTTCTGTTGATTACGATAAATTTACAGTTGGCTGGTCCGGATCAATTATTTTCAGGCCTGCAAAAGCATCGGAATTTCTAACTTCGCTGTTTTATTGGAACTGCGGTTTGGTTATGCATGGGGACAACAGGCCATATGATGCTGATTGCAAAATGTTGTCAGCTGATTTATTGTTTCGTCGTTATTTGTCAGATGTAGATGACAAGATGATCTATTTCGTTGAAGCAGGTCCGGGAGCGGCGCATATAACTTTTCCAGTTATTATAAATCAAGAGGGCGATGGTGGTGAAACAACACCAACTGAAGTCAAAAGAGCCAACAGGTTTTATACTGGCCTTGCAGGTTGTGGATTTGAATATGCCTTAAATTCTGATTTTGTAGTATATTCAACATTGCACTGGCGTTATTATAATCACAATAATTTAGATTACTCAGGTTGGAACTTTACAGCCGGTTTAGCAGTACCAATCCCTTGGTAATTTATTACCAGGAGTTGAGTACATAACAGGGAGTTATTGAATGCAGACAAGTCGTTTCTACAAGATGGTTTTTGTTTTGCTGTTAATTCTGATTGCTTTGCCATTGGTGGCAAAAGATCAGTTGGGGTATTGGGAGTACAAAGCAGCTGCCCGCACCGCAGAGCGTTTGGACCATGTAGCCTGGATAGGCTCTCTGGAAGATGATTTTGGCCCATACTTAGCTGTTGGTGACAGGTTTGGTCTGGTACGAATAGTTTACTTGACCGATGGGCAAAGTGAAGAAATATGGAGCAGCAAGCAGCTTAACGGTATTGTACAACAGGTTATTGCATCAGATCTGGATGATGATGGTTATGATGAGCTTATTGCCTGGACGGATGTTGGTGCTGTTTATGTATGGTCTGTACATACTCAACGGATGAAGTATGAAAGCCTGATGAATGATTTCGAAAAAATTACATGTATGTGTATTGGTAATGTAGATGATGATTCAGCATACGAAATAATCCTTAATGCTGATGACAAAATTCATTATTTGGATGGCAAAACATTTAATCGCGAGTATTCAAGTATTTCAGAATTCATGGCTTCGAGAATGGCATGTGGTGATGTTGACGGGGATGGCAGCATGGAACTTGTTCTTAACACAGGGCAAGTCCTTGATGCAAATAATTGTGAGGAAGAGTGGAGTGATCAGGTGTTTGGCAATCGCATTGAATTACTCGATATCGATGGTGATGGTATTCCTGAAATCTTGACCGAAAGTGACAATTCTTCATTGCGGATATTTGATGCTGATTACCGCAAAGAAAAGCATTTACAGTAAATTGAGGAGAAGTTGATGAGTCGAATATTTAATATATCGATGGTGGTTTTACTGCTGCCAGTTTTTCTGACTGCAGCACCGTTGTCTGGTGCTGGCGATGTTGAAACAGTTCCTGTTGTTACTGTGGAATTGATGAATCTTGGTGAGAGTCTTCAGTCCGGCAGCGAATCGCAATTTGGAATTGTGTATCATGTGCCTGCCGGTTTCCATATGACTACCACTTTCCAGAATATTGAATTCACCGGTTATCAGGAGTCAGATCTTAAATCGATTGTTTTTCCTGAGCCTGTTTCTGAAGGTGAATTTGCCTATTATCGTGGCGACCAGATGGCAATGGTAACATTGCTGTTAAACAATGACACTGGTGAGTTTGACTTGGAAGTAACAGCAGAATATCAGCTTTGCCGAGAAGGCAATGCTGGTATGTGTTTTCAGCCTGGGTCTGCAACTGCAAGTTTAGCAGTAAATGTTAAAGCTGCTGCTGAGGAAGCTATTGTGCATGATGAGTCTGGTTCTTTACAGGACAGACTTAAAGATGCATTGGAAAAGGGTAGTTGGCTTGCATTCCTGATGGTTTTTGTAGGCGGTATTCTTGCCAGCTTCACACCATGTGTTTACCCGATGATACCTATTACTGTTAGTTACATCGGTTCAAATGCTGGTGGTAGTGCTCTAAAAGGATTTGTTCTTTCTCTCTGGTATGTTCTTGGAATTGCAGTTGTCTATTCAACCCTAGGGCTAGTTGCTGCTGCTACAGGTGGAGCCTTTGGGCAAGCAACTCAAAATCCAATATTTGCAATTTCAGTTGCTGTGATTATTGGTGCGATGGCGATGTCGATGGCCGGCATGTTTGACTTGCAAGTCCCAAGCAGCATGGCCAATAAAATGGGTGGAGCCAAAACAGGCTTTCTTGGTCCATTACTTATGGGCATGGCGATGGGACTGATTGCTGCACCTTGTGTTGGACCAGTTCTGATTGTGTTATTAACCTGGGTTGCTACAACTGGAAATATGTTCCTTGGATTCTGGTTGCTGTTCACATTTGCTATCGGTTTAGGAATGTTGTTCCTGGCTCTTGGTGCCTTTAGTGGTCTTTTGACTGCTCTGCCAAATGCTGGCGGATGGATGGACCATATAAAGCATTTCTTTGCAATCGTTCTGTACGCCTTGGCTTTAAGCTTCCTGAAAATGTATGTGCCTGTTTCGGTACTGACTGCTGTGTTTGGCCTGATGCTATTTGTCAGTGTCAGTGCATGGGGAGCATGGAAGCCGCTGGCTGAAACAGCAAATCATAAAGATGGGATATTAAAAGGTGTTTTGATGTTCCTGTGGTTACTTGGTTCATTGTTGCTTATTGCTGGCATAACGCCTTCAATTATTCCTTCAAGTGGAAATGTTCAGGTTGTTGAGGCTGGGCATGTCGAACCTGAGTGGATTTTGAGTGAGCAGGAAGCTTTTGCTGCTGCTGCAAGTTCAGGTAAGCCGTTGGTAATGGATTTCTGGGCTGAATGGTGTTCTGCTTGTAAGGAGCTGGATCATAAAACTTGGAGTAGTGACGAGCCGTTAGCTTTGTCAAAACAGTTTGTTGCTTTGAAAATGGATATGACTGAACGCAATCCTGCAAATGATGCAGCACTTGAAAAATATGCTGTTGTAGGAATGCCTACTGTTATTTTCTTTGATTCAGAAGGTAGAGAGCTTGAAAGATTCTCTGGTTTTAAAGGACCAGATGATGTTGAAAAAATAATGCGTCGGGTTTTGAGCCGGACTAACTAGTTCGTGAAAGGACTGATTGTGAAGAAACTGATTTTAATTTTACCGCTGATATTGATTTTGTTTATCGGCTGTAATGATACTGCCGTTGAAAAAGAAGGTGCTGAAAATAGAACCGCAGCTCAAGTGAGTGATGCCAATATGGCAGCTGATTTTGACCTGGTCGATATCAACGGAGATCATGTGAAGCTGTCTGATTACAAAGGCAAAGTTGTTATACTGGATTTTTGGGCAACATGGTGTCCTCCTTGTAAAAAAGCATTACCTCACTTGCAGGAGATTAGCAGTGAGTATCCAGGAAACGGTATTAAAGTTATTGGTGTATCAGTTGACCGTGATGGCTGGGATGTAGTACGTCCATTTATGGCAGAGAAAAACTTCGATTTCACTGTTGTTATGGGAGGCGAAGAAATTGTAAAAGCCTATGGCGGAATTAACAGTATTCCTACAACATTTATTATTGGACCGGATGGCGTAATCGGCCAAAAGTTTGTTGGCTATAAAGACAAGTCAGAGTATCTGAACGCTGCAAATAAATTACTGCACTAGACAAAAAAATGTCCCTGACTGCGGAGTTAACCTTCAGTCAGGGACTGTCAACATTGTCGATCTTCACTTCCTCAACCACCAGAAAATATCTACGATTGAGAGAATGAACAATGATTCTAGCAGGTACATCCTTGTTACCTCCGGCTAAGTTTCAATGTCTATCTCGAACACGGACACTCATTCCATGCCAGAATTGTACCAAATAGGACTATCACGTTATAACTGATTGATTCTCAGGACGATAAGGGTCCTGTCGTCGGCTTGTTGGCCTTCGCTGAAGATGTGAATATCGGTCAATATCTTGTCGCGAAGCTCTTTTGGTGGCAAATGAGCATTCTTTTTGGCTAGTAGTTCAAGTTGTTTTGTTCCAAACATTTCGTCTTTACTGTTTGATTCTTCAGTAAGTCCATCTGTGTATAACAGAATTGTATCGCCAGGTTTTGTGTGTAGAGTTCCTTGAGCATATTTCTGGTCTGAATCAATTCCTAAAACAAGACCGCCTTTTTTTAAATGACCGGTCCAGTTGCTTGCAAAACTGAAATGCATCGGAGGATTCATACCAGCATTTGAGTAATTCAGCGTGCAATTTGCCGGGTCAATTATTCCATAAAAGAAGCAGACAAACTGGCTGACCGATGCGAGATTGCAAATCGTGTCATTAACTTCTGCTACAACTTTTTCAGGTGTTCCATGCACGGCAGCAGCCGAACGAAAGGCTACACGCAGGGTGGTCATAATCAGCGCAGCGGGAATACCTTTTCCTACTGCATCAGCAATTGCAAATCCGATTCTTTCATCCGGCAACTTGAAATAATCAAAGTAATCACCACCAACTTCTCGACAAGAATTCATGCTGCCACAGAGTGTGATTCTGTCAGAAACCAATTCACTGTCGGGAACAAGTTGTTCTTGAATATTTTTTGCTACGGCCAGTTCAGTGTCGAGCCGTTTTTGTTCCAATGTATCAATATAAAGTCTCTGCACTTCGAGCAGAGCAGCTACTTGCACACTCAAAAAATGCAGGTTCCGGATATCACTTTGAGTATATTGACTGCCGCTACTCTTGTTGCCCATTGTAATGAATCCACAGAGGTTGTTTCCAGTAATCAGCGGTATGATAATCTTGGGCTCAAGACGACTGAGAACATTCAGAGTTGCTGTGTCTGTTGCAGGCTCTGTGTCCAGACCATCGATCTCATCTGTGTGAATTGGGCGATTTGCAGTTTGAAGTACGCGCGACAGGGTAGAGTTAATATCGATGGAAATATCTTTGGGTAATTCAATCCCATAAGATGATTCAGGCTTGAAGCTATCATTTTCAGTGAATATGACTATCTGCTCGGGCCGATAAAGTTCGTTCAATCGAGTTAGTATAATTTCAACTGATTCGGTTCTGTCAATCATTCCAGATATTTTATGACATAACTCTTCAATAGCATCACGTGTCGCTAGTCGGGAAGGGTAAAGTGTATTTTCCATAACACTATGGAGTTTTTGTTTGATGGGATTGAACAGCAGAGCGCATAGCGCAACAGTTGATAGTGCAATCGGATAGCTGGATATGTTGAAGTAGTTAGTTAACGTGTGCCCAAGCAGACTGATAGTGATTAAGTAGCAGCTGGCAATAAGAATCGATAAGAAAAAGTAGACCAAACCGTGGCGAATAACCTGATCATAATCAAGTGCTCCATGTCTTAGAATTGCCAGGCCAAATGAGACAGGTATCAGTACCAGGGACAAGCCAAGCCATGCCTGCATCGGAAATCCGCCAGCTGGATTGAGCATGTACATGATATTGCCCACAAGAAAAGGCATAATCCCAAAAAGCAGGCCAACAAGCACAGAGTGCATTTTGTGTTTGGCAATTCCCCGATCTTTTGATAGTGCTTTTTTCCCAAATATAACAAGGCCGGCAACAATCCAGATGAGCATATAGATTGTTGAAATACCCTGTATCATTGCAACAGTCAAAGAGGTCGATGGGTCCAACTGTGCTACTTGTGCATAGATGCTTGCCAACATCAACGGCCAGAAAGGAATCCAGAGCAATCGATGTCGTTTTCTATTGTCCTCTGTCAAATGACTGCGAGTGGGGAAGTATATCAAAAATCGCAGGAAAACAACTGGCAGTAAAAGATGAGCAAGATCTCGAGTTATTTCTTTAGCCGTCATCCAGGCTGGCGATGGCCAGTCAGGAATGTCCATCAGAAAAAAGGCAAAAAGAGTACAGAGTGTATAGAAGTATCTGGTAACCAGGTCATCTCGTTTTGTGAGTACAAACCAGCCCATCAAAAGAAATGCAACTCCTGCCAGGGAAAGTGAGTAGCTGCGAATCATCCTCTGTTTGGACGGGCGGTGTGGAGCAATATGTATAGAGAGAAATTCTTCGTTGCGTCGTATCAGGTATGAGCGGGCAGACAGGTCGTAATGACCAGCAGATTGTGAATAGTAGTCTACCATTGTAACTACAGGTCTACCATCCACAGCAAGTATGAGGTCGCCAGTCAGGACGCCAGCTTCCTGTGCGGGACTGTCTTGCGCAACCATTCGCACTATCAGATTGTGTACTGTGATTCCTGTAACTGGCTGTTGTGCAATGTGCACAGCAACAGGTATTTCAAGTAGTAAAAGTAGTGGGGCAAGCAGATATAATGCAGAAAATCGGCTCATTCTCTGAAGTTTTGAGTTAGCAGTTTCGGACTGAATTGCCAAGTTGTTACCACCAAGTTGTATTTCAAGTAGCTTAACTGTACTACATCACTCTGGAAAATGGAACCTTATGTGAAAACATAATTTCCGACATCGAGTTAATGAGTTACCTTTACCAATCGCAACTTTGAAGCTACAATTGCCAGGTTGCGGAATTGCAAACATGGATTTTTGACATAAACAGACTCTGGAGAAAAAGTGAACGATTTGAGGCAAGCTGCCCAATATACATCTAATGGTATCGAAGAGAAGTGGTACAAAGAATGGGAAGAGTCGGGATATTTTGCACCCGATGGTGATGGTGAACCATTTGTAATCACTCTGCCACCACCAAATGTCACCGGTGTTCTACACATGGGTCACTGCTTGAGCAACTCTATTCAGGATGTTCTGATTCGTTGGATGAGAATGCGTGGTCGGGAAACGCTTTGGATTCCTGGAACTGATCATGCAAGTATCGCAACAGAACAGATTGTATCAAAGCAGCTCCGCGCAGATGGTATCGATAAACACGAACTTGGCAGAGATAAATTTCTCGAAAGGGCCTGGGAGTGGAAAGAACATACTCACGGTGTAATCACTAATCAGTTACGACGACTTGGCTGTTCTCTGGATTGGTCTCGAGAAGCCTTTACAATGGATCAACAGCGTAGCGAAGCTGTCTCCAAAGCATTTACCGATTTATATGAGCGCGGACTGATTTATCGTGATCTCTATCTGGTTAACTGGTGTCCTCACTGTTTGACTGCAATCAGTGACGATGAGGTAGAACATAAAGAAAAAGAAAGCAAACTTTGGCGAATTAATTATCCACTTGTTGACGGTAGTGGTCATATAACAGTTGCTACAACAAGACCGGAAACAATGTTTGGCGATACAGCTGTTGCAGTTAATCCGGATGATCCTGAACGCAAGCATCTGATTGGCAAAATGGTAAAGTTGCCACTTACTACTCGAGAAATTCCGATTATTGCTGATTATCATGCAGACCCTGAAAAGGGAACCGGCTTTGTGAAAATCACTCCCGCGCACGATCCAAATGACTTTGAAGTTGGTCGTCGAAATGATTTGGAAAGAGTAATCTGCATGGATGAACATGCGGTGATGAATGACAACGCTGGCAAGTATTCTGGAATGGACAGATTTGAGTGTCGTAAAGCTGTGCTCATAGACCTTGAGTCCGAGGGGTTCTATGATGGTGATGAAAAAAATATCAATCAGGTTGGACACCATGACAGATGTCATACAATCATTGAACCGTATTTGAGTCGTCAGTGGTTTCTTAAAATGGATGAGCTGGCTGCGCCTGCAGTTAATGCTGTGCAAGATGGAACAATTAAACTTCACCCTGAAAGATGGGTTGGAGTTTACGATAACTGGATGGGTGGAATCAGGGACTGGTGTATCTCCAGACAGCTATGGTGGGGGCATCGTATACCGGTTTGGTATTGTCAGGAATGTGGTCAGGAAATTTGTAGCAATGAAGAGCCTTCTACTTGCTTCAAGTGTAACTCAGCAGACTTACAGCAGGACAATGATGTTCTCGATACCTGGTTCAGTAGCTGGTTGTGGACTTTCTCTCCTTTAGGCTGGCCAAACGGTGCTGAAGATTTGAAAAAGTACCATCCAACATCAGTACTTGTAACGGGCCCCGATATCATTTTCTTCTGGGTTGCCCGCATGATAATGGCCAGTTACGGATTTATGAATGAAGAGCCGTTCCGCGAAGTGCTTTTCCACGGCATAGTCCGTGATGGCGAAGGCCGAAAAATGAGCAAGTCATTGGGCAACAGTCCTGATCCAATCGATTTGATTGATAAATATGGTTCCGATGCATTGCGTTGTTCTTTGATGATGCTCACACCTACTGGCCAAGATGTTTCATTCAGTGAAGATACAATTGAAGTTGGCAGGAATTTCTGTAACAAGGTGTTCCAGGCAACTAAGCTGGTTCTGAATTATTGGGATCAGACAGAAATCGATGCTCCAAAAGGTGACAGCGCATCTGCAAAAGCTAAACTTTCAGTTGCGGCTGACGGCCCGGCTGCTTTGTGGAAAGAAACGTTTGGAGTTGATTCACCAGTTGAGTTTGATGCAGAGAATATGGAGCTGGAAGATTGCTGGATTTTAAACAGACTTGCAGAGACTGCTGACCAGGTAAATGGAAACCTTGAGAAACGCAGGCTCAATGATGCACTGTACAGTGCCTACAATTTCTTCCGACATGACCTGTGCGACTGGTATCTGGAACTGATAAAACCGCGCCTGCGAGATGACGATTTGCGTCCTGCTGCTTCCAGTGTAGCAGTGCTGTGTCTTGCTCATAGTTATAAATTATTACATCCGTTTATGCCGTTTATAACTGAGGAATTGTGGTCTTGGCTACCATGTGCAGATGGTTCAATTATGACGTCGTCATTTCCGGTTGCAGATGGTACTGTCTACAAAGAACGAGCCAGCAGATTCGAGCGTGTTAAGGAAATTGTTACAGTAATACGTAACTTGCGTAGTGAGCTTGATGTGCCACCCGGGTTACGTGGTAGCGCAATTCTCAGAGCAGACAAAGCTGAAGCCGAGTCGCTTACTCAGGATCTGGAACGCATCGCATTATTGTCGAAACTGGAAGAAGTTTCAGTTGTTGTTGGTGGGGAAGACCCTTCACCAGCTGGAGTTGGTCTGGCAGGAAAAATTGATGTATTCTTGCCGATGGAGGGCTTGGTCGATGTTGAAAAAGAAAAAGAGCGTCTAACCAGGGAACTTGGTAAACTTGAAGGATTTATATCTGGTAGCAGGAAAAAACTGGAGAATGAGAAATTCACCAGTCGTGCTCCTGAACAAGTTATCGATAGAGAAAAGAAACAATTAAAAGACAATGAAGATAAGGCTGAAGCAATTCGCCAGCTGATTGCTTCATTCGATAGTTAATTGATTTGGAGGTTGATGTGGCAAGTGAACATGTAAAGTTTAAAACGCCTGGGCATTTGATCCGGCAAGCTCGTGAGGATCATGGGATCACCCTGAATGAACTTGCTGATAATACACGTATACCTGTTAAACTGCTCGACGCGATTGAAAATGATAATTATGACCAGTTGTCCGGATCAGTTTATGTACGCAGCTTCCTGAAAACATGCGCTCAACAGCTTGATCTAGAGCCTTCAGTCCTGCTTGAACATTTCGAAAGAATGGTTGCTGAAGATTCTACTCCTGAGATACCTCCTGAACAAACCTGGGAAGCTGAAAGTAAAGTCGAACATATCTCTACTTTTCCTTCACTGAAATGGCGTGCGTATTACGGCTACTTAGCAGGGGCAATCGTTGTGATTATTTTGGCAATAATATTTTGGCCACGTGGCAGTGATGAAGTTATTGAGATGCCAGTTCAGCAAGAAATTGCTGTTGTTGAAAAACAGCCAGTAGATCAGCAGCCAGCAGTAACACTTGAACCAGAATCTGAAATTGTTGTTGAAGATCAAATTGAAACACAGCCAGCAGAAAAGGCTGAAACAGAGTCTGAACCTGGAGTTGTTGTTGAAGAAACAGTGCAAAATGATTTGCTGGAAATGCTTCCTGTGCCTGATAGTTCGCTTGAGTTCTCCGATGGTAAGACCTGGCCCCTTGTTTTGAGGCTTGTCTTTGATGATGAATCCGATGTTGAAGTTGGTATTGATACCGGCTCATCTGCAGTAAGCCTGAATTGGGGTCACCGAGTACGAGGTCTGCCTGCTGAGGGAGTCAAATCAGGAACCCTCTATTCATTTGGCGGCAAGTATGTTTTTTACTTTGGAGCTAAAGATCACTTTTTGTTAAAGTTGCGAGATCAAGTTGAGGTTCTGGTTACACTCAATGGGCAGGATGTCGAAATCCCGAGTCGCGTGATTGGTCGCCAGTGGGTGCTTGATTCCGATACTATTTCCCAATAGCGGGGTATCGTGCCTTTATTTAATCTTAAAGCACCGTTTGAGCCGAGTGGCGATCAGCCTGAAGCAATCGCAGCATTGGCTGATGGTCTGGATGCTGGCAAGCAGTACCAAACTTTACTCGGTGTAACTGGTAGCGGTAAAACTTTTACAATTGCCAACCTGATTGCACAGAGTGATCGTCCTGCACTGATATTCAGTCATAACAAAACTCTGGCTGCTCAACTTTACGGTGAATTAAAAGGGTTTTTCCCGGACAATGCTGTTGAGTATTTCATTTCCTATTATGATTACTATCAGCCTGAAGCATTTATTCCTTCCAGCAATACCTATATTGAAAAAGACGTGAGCATCAATGAAGAAATTGAGCGATTGAGATTGCGAGCAACCAGTTCACTGGTTTCCCGCCGTGATGTGATTGTTGTTGCAAGTGTGAGTGCAATCTATGGACTCGGCAACCCCGAGACATTTAAGCGTAATATGATCTCCCTGAAAACAGGGCAGCAGCTTGACAGAGATGAATTGGTACAAACTTTGATCTCAATTCACTACAGTCGAGAAGATGCTGGAAGCTATGGCACTTTCAGAGTTCGTGGTGACACTGTCGATATTCGTGCTGCATATGATGAACGAATGCTGCGCGTCGAGTTTTTTGGCGATGAAATTGATCGTCTCTGCTGGGTCGATTCAATGACTGCCAAGCCAGTTAATCAAACTGACGAAGCCTCTGTATATCCTGCACGACAGTTTGTTGCAGAGAAAGAGCAGCTTGATCGCATTATAACTGAAGTCGGGTGTGACCTTGAAGTTCGATTGGGTGAGTTGGATGCAGCGGGCAAGAAACTTGAGGCTGAACGACTGTCATCGCGCACTCAATATGATATGGAGATGATCAAACAAGTTGGATACTGCAATGGAGTAGAAAATTATTCCCTATATTTTGATCGCAGAGAGATCGGTCACCGTCCCGGTTGTCTGCTGGATTATTTCCCCGATGATTATCTGATGTTTGTTGATGAATCTCATGTAACTCTATCCCAGTTTTCGGCTATGTATAAGGGCGATCGTTCTCGTAAGGAAACTCTGGTTGACCACGGATTCAGACTCCCAAGTGCCATGGATAATCGACCTCTGAAGTACAAAGAATTTGAAAGCATGATGCCTCAGACTGTGTTCATTTCTGCAACTCCTGGTGACGAAGAAATGGGAAAATGTGGAGGCGAATTTGTTGAGCAGGTAATCAGGCCTACAGGTCTGGTTGATCCTCCTGTGGAGGTTGTTCCGGTAGCTCAGCAAGTTGACGACCTTGTTGCACGTATACGCAAAGTGGTTGCCAAAGGCGAACGAGTTCTGGTTACTACTTTGACTAAAAAAATGGCTGAAGATCTGGCTGAATATCTTGGCCAACTGAAAATGCGTGTTGATTATATGCACGCCGATGTCAAGACTTTGGACAGAGTTGAAATCCTGCGTAATCTGCGCCTTGGTATGAGTGATGTTCTGGTTGGAGTTAACCTGTTACGTGAAGGTCTGGATCTTCCCGAGGTGTCACTTGTTGCAATTCTGGACGCCGATAGAGAAGGCTTTCTGCGCAGTGAGCGTAGCCTGATTCAGACTGCAGGTCGTGCGGCGCGTAATGTTGATGGTGTTGTCGTGATGTATGCTGATAAAATTACTGGCTCAATGGAACGAGCTATCAGCGAGATGAATCGTCGTCGGGAAAAACAGATTGCATACAACAAGGCAAATAATATTACTCCTAAAACGATTTATAAATCTAAACATGAGATATTACAGGCAACAACTGTAGCTGGCAGAGAAGCACCTCTGAAACCAGTAGATGAAAAGCCGTGGCAAAAGATTGTTACAGCTGATATGGAACCACGCGAAATGATAGAAATGCTTGATGCTGAGATGGAAAACGCAGCCGAAAAACTCGACTTTGAAAAGGCCGCTTTGTTACGCGACAGAATTGAAGATCTGAGAGCTCAGTGGGGAGTTGCAGGCCAAGGAGAAAATAATGCATAAAGAACTTAATTTTCCTGATGAAAACTGGATTTCTACACTGGTTAAACAAAGTCTGGAAGAAGACATTCAAACTGGCGATGTGACAACAGATGTCACTGTAAACCAGGAAGTTTCAGCAACTGGTTTTATCACCGCACGCGAAGCGGGATTTGTAGCTGGCTTGCAACTTGTATCCAAAATATACAATGAGTTGGACAGCGAAGTTTGTGTGGAGTTGCTTGTTGCAGATGGCCAGAGAGTTGAGGCTGGGCAAAAAATCGCCATTCTTACAGGTAAGGCTGCTTCACTGCTCACTGGTGAACGCACGGTCTTGAATTTTCTCCAACAGCTATGTGGAATTGCATCGCTGACTGCAAAATATGTTGATCAGGTTTCAGGAACAGATTGTATGGTTCTGGATACTCGAAAAACACTGCCAGGCTATAGGGCTCTTGCAAAATATGCTGTACGATGTGGTGGTGGTCATAACCATCGGATGGGTCTTTATGACAGAATCCTGATGAAGGACAACCATTGGGCTTCCAGAGATTTGCCTCTGATTGAACTCGTTGCTGCAGGGAGACGAAAATATCCTGAGCTTGAAATCGAAATTGAAGTCGACACCATGGAACAGCTTGCAGAAATATTGCCGTTGAAAATCGACTGGATTCTTTTGGATAATTTTACGAATGAGCAAGTGACAGATGCGATATCGTTGCGAGAAACTCTTGAACCTGCTGGCTGGAAAACGAAGTTTGAATCAAGTGGCAATGTTAATCTTGAAACTGTTAGCGGTTATGCTCAGGCAGGAGTAGATGCTGTTTCAGTAGGTAGGCTCACTCACTCGGTGATTGCAATGGATATCGGTCTGGATTTTTCTGCTGGAGACAGCTATGACTGACTGGTTTGATTGTGAAAAACTACAAATTACAACTGGGCGGAACACTATTTATCTGCTGGATGAAGTGTCATCGACCAATGACTTTTTGTTGGGCAAAATCAATAACACAAAAGCGACAGTATGCAGATTCATAAATCACAGATGGCATTGTGCCGAGCAGATTGTCAGTGCCATCGATATCGCAAAAAACACAGTTGCAATTGCCAAAACTCAAACCAAAGGCAGAGGGCGCATGGGCAGAACCTGGTTTGATGGCGGATTGCAGATGTCGTGGGATGTCAGCGATGAAATCAAATCCGGATTCTCAGTCTGGATTGGCGTTATTTGCGCAACAGCAATAAGGAATTCTACTGGCCAGCATGTGATGCTGAAATGGCCCAACGATCTGTACCTTGATGAAAAGAAAATGGCCGGAATTCTAGTGGATAGAGTTTGTAGTTTGGGCGATTCAAAACTTGTTTCCGGGATTGGCATTAACCTAGGCACAGTTTTGCCAGCTGAGCTCAATGCTTCTACATTATCTGGAGTAAGTATGGAGTTGCTTGCCGGGGAAATCATTAATGAGCATGATAATAATTTGCACTCTTTCATAAATGAGGGGTGGCAGACATGGAACAAGAAGTTTAAGGAGCTGGATTACCTGTTTGGCAGGCAGGTAACTGTTCAGGGAAAAAGTCCTGGCATAGCTTCAGGGATTGCCGATTCCGGAGCTCTCACAATAACTATGCCTGACGGCAGTACTGTTGAGTCATTTGCAAGTGAAACTCATATAATGGAGATTAAATAATGTTGGTACTTGATGTCGGAAACACAAAGAGTTTGCTATGTAAAATTGCCGGAGAAGTTACAGAACTTGGACAGTGGTCTGTCGCTGAATCTCCAAGCCAAATTGCTGCGGCAGTAAAATATCTGGTTGATGCAGAGTCTGATAATCTGGTTGTTGTTTCAGTTGTGCCACAGCTATCAGAAGCTATCACGGATGTATTACCAGAAGCACAGTTTGTAGATTATTCCTGCAAACTTCCTTTTAAGCATGACATTGAAAACATCACTGAAACTGGTGCAGACAGATTATGCAATATGGCTGCTGTAGCTGGATTGGGCTGGGACAAGGCACTTGTTATCGATGCGGGAACGGCTACTACATTTGACATCATGATTGATGGTGTATTTGTCGGTGGGTTGATTGCCCCTGGTATGTCAACTGCTGCCAGAGCACTCACAGCCTGTACTGCGCAACTTCCTGAAGTGCGTTTGGACAAATGTGAATTGGCAGTTGGGAAAAATAGTGAAACAGCAATCCGTGCAGGTGCGTATCACACTGGAATTCATGGTGTCATGGGAACAGCCTGGGCTCTGACAACAAAGTATGGCGACTTGCCTGTTGTCCTTACGGGTGGACTTTCATATATGTTGGAAGAAGTGCGGTTGGAAGCAAAAATTGGTGGGAAATGGTTGCAGGATAAATGGTGGACACTTAGAGGTGCAGCAGTTCTGGCAAGTATTAACAAAGGGGACAAATAATGCGTCGATTACTAGCAGTTATTTTCATCGTTGCAATTGCAAATTCAGTTTTCGCTGGTACAGCTCCGCAAGACTCACTTTATATGATTCTTGAAGAAGGTGGTGCAATGAGGGGGTGGATGTCTGTCAGAACTGAACCAGCAGGAGATGATGTAAGATACATCAGCAATGGTGTTATTAATGGAACAGAGAAAGTTCATTGGGAAGCTGTGATTTCCAAAGACTTGACAATGCCAAAGAGTGCTTTTTTCAGAGGCAGAATGCAGGGTAGCAAGATAATATTTGATATCAAGTACAATGCTGGCGAATCACCTGATGTATCTATCAATTTTGATGGGAATCAGTACCCGGGGCCAGATGATAAAATGCCCAAGCGCTTTATTTTGATTCCACAGTTGATGCCTACAGGCCTTGCAATTCTTTCTGAATATTTGTCAGGAAAAGACCCTGAGGATTATTCAGGTAAATTTCCAGCATCTAATATGTTGGGTAAAATGTCTCTGATTATTGAGGGTGTTGGGAAAAATGAAATTGAACTTGGCGGATCGAAAATAAAGGTTCGTTCTTTTGATTTTGCTCTTTCCAGTAAAGACATGAAAAAAGATATAACCGGCAGGCTTGATCAGTTTGAAGATGGCAGTTTTTGTGGTGTCAAAATGGATGAAAATACAAGTGCTTATGTAGTTTCTGCACCTGCTGGAGGTGCCGAAGAGGCTGTCAATGAGATTGAATTTACGCTGGAGACATCTTCGGCGGATACCTTGTCTGCCAAGATGGTCCTGCCTAAAGACGCTTCATTTGAAAATCCTGCACCGTTGTTAGTAATTTGTAATGGACCAGAATCGATGGCTGAAAACAGCTTCAATTTTAGTGAATATCTTGCATCGGAATTATCCGATAGAGGTATTGCATCAGTATTCTATTCCAGCAGAGAAGATTCAGTGACAATGCAGACTGTTATTGATGATGCGGTTCTGGCATGCAGGGAATCAAACGGTGCTCCAGGAACTCAACCAGGGAAAGTCATGTTGTTTGGCAGTGGCCTTGGGACTATGGCTCTTGCTGAAATAGCTCAAAATGTAACAAGCGATAGTTTGAATGTTACCGGTTTAGTCAGTGTGGGTGGAGTATGTTCAAGTGGAACTGCATTCCATGCGGAAATTCCGCAGAATGAAGAAGCTTTCTGGTTTGATTCTTTTCTGAGCTATGAACCTGCAATCGCAGACTATGCAAATCCGGTTTTGTTACTACATGGTGCTAATGATCAGGAAGTACCTTCATCTCAATCTATTAACCTGAAGTCAGATTTAAGCGACAGTGGGAACATTAAAGTTTTGTGCAATGTTATTAATGGCACAAACCACTTCCTGCAAAAATCGGATAGTGGAAATGTTGATGAATATGACTCTTTGCCTCCAGAATGCGTCAGAGGAGTTGTCGACAGAATAGCAAAGTTCATTTTGGATTACAACAAGTAGGCCATAATTGAGAAAAGGACATTACTCATTAGGCGAAGAAATTGCTCACAGCGTCAGTCACGGGATTGGCGCTGCACTGAGTGTGCTTGCTCTGGTTGTACTTGTTTTACGTTCTGTTGAGGTTGGCAGTCCATGGCAAATTGTCAGTGCTGTAATTTTTGGTAGTTCTCTGGTTATTCTCTACACTAGTTCCGCACTGTATCATGCAATGGTTCCAGTTAAAGCCAGGCGCGTTTTTCAGATTCTTGATCATTCAGCAATCTATCTGCTAATCGCTGGTTCGTATACTCCATTTTTGTTGATCAGTCTGCGAGGTGGCTGGGGGTGGAGTATGTTTGGAGTGGTCTGGGGCGTTTCAATAATAGGAATCGTTCTCAAATCATTCTATGCAGGACGTTTTCGGGTACTGTCAACCATACTATATCTGGCATTAGGATGGCTTGCTGTGATTGCAATAAAACCGATGATTGCCAATGTGCCAATAGACGGCTTGTTGTGGCTTCTAGCCGGTGGCGTCGCATATTCCTTTGGCACAATATTTTACCTGCGGAAAAAGATGCCTTATCATCATGCCGTCTGGCACCTTTTTGTCCTTGCTGGATCATTTTGCCATTTTAAAGCAATTTACAGCTATCTTCTTGTTGGCTGACAGAATGACATACATGTCATGTCGTCTGTTATTTATTCTTGCCAGTTAAAATTGTAGCTTTATATTAATCGAGTTAGCACTCTCATTGCGAGACTGCTAACTCTATTTTTGTGTTCGAAAAGATATGATAGATTCATTAAACAATTGAAGGAGGAAATGAAGTGGCACTTAAAATCAAGCCTTTGGCTGACCGCGTTATTGTCGAGCCGATGGAAGCTGAGACAATGAAGGGTGGCATCATCATCCCAGACACAGCGAAAGAAAAACCTCAACAGGGTAAAGTTGTTGCAGCAGGCCCAGGTCGAACTGCAGACGATGGTTCCCGAATTGCACCAGAAGTTAACAAAGGTGATATCGTATTGTACGGCAAGTACAGTGGCACTGAAGTTAGTATTGATGGTGGCGATTACCTGATCTTGCGCGAGGGTGATATCCTCGCAGTTCTTTAAGGAGAATGAATAATGGCTAAGCTAATTAAGTTCGATGCTGATGCACGCGAGCTACTGAAGAAGGGCGTAGATGCTCTTGCAGATACAGTTAAAATTACAATCGGTCCACGTGGTCGTAATGTAATTCTGGATAAAAAATTTGGTGCTCCACTGGTTACAAACGATGGTGTAACTATCGCCAGAGAAATTGAACTTTCGGATCCGTTTGAGAACATGGGTGCTCAGATGGTAAAAGAAGTTGCCAGCAAGACAAACGATGTCGCTGGTGATGGTACAACCACTGCTACTTTGCTTGCACAGGTTATTATCCGTGAAGGAATGAAAAACCTGGCCGCTGGCGCCAACCCTATGTTCATGAAAAAAGGTATTGAGGCTGCAACTAGTGCTGCTGTTACCGAGTTGAAAAAACAGTCCAAGCAGGTTCGTGACAACGACACTATTGCTTCTATTGCCTCAATTTCTGCAAACAACGACTACTCAGTTGGTGCAATCATTGCCAAAGCAATGGAAAAAGTTGGCAAAGACGGTGTAATCACTGTTGAAGAGGCAAAAGGTACTGAAACTGAACTGGATGTTGTAGAGGGCATGCAGTTTGATCGTGGTTACTTGTCGCCTTATTTCGTAACCAATGCTGAAGCAATGCGTGTTGAGATGGATAACCCGCTGATCCTTGTCCACGACAAGAAGATTGGCAGCATGAAAGAGCTTTTGCCTGTTTTGGAAAAAGCTGCTCAAGCAAGTCGTCCATTGCTGATTATTGCTGAAGATATTGAAGGCGAAGCTTTGGCAACATTGGTTGTCAACAAGTTGCGTGGTACTTTGCAGGTTGCTGCTGTTAAGGCACCTGGATTTGGTGACCGTCGCAAAGCAATGCTTGAAGACATCGCTATTCTCACTGGTGCAACTGTGATGAGTGAAGATGCCGGACTGCAGCTTGAAAATGCAACGGAAGCTGACCTTGGTACTTGTGCCAAGATTGCTGTAGACAAAGACAATACTACTATTGTTGATGGCAAAGGCAAGAAAGCTGATGTCAAGGGTCGGATTGCTCAAATCCGTGCACAGATTGAAGAAACAACCAGTGATTACGATTCTGAAAAATTGCAGGAACGGTTGGCTAAATTAGCTGGCGGTGTAGCAGTTGTTCGGGTAGGCGCAATGACTGAAATTGAGATGAAAGAGAAAAAACTGCGTGTTGAAGATGCATTGAGTGCTACTCGCGCTGCAGTTGAAGAAGGTATTGTTGCTGGTGGCGGTGTTGCTCTTATGCGCACATCCAGAGTAATCAATGCTCTTGACCTTGAAGGTGAAGCAGCTGTTGGCCGCGACATAGTGGCTCGCGCTGTTGAAGAACCAGTTAGAATGATTGCTGAAAATGCAGGCATCGAAGGTTCTTTGGTTGTTGCACACTTGAGAAATGAAAAGAAGAAAACAGTTGGCTACAATGCAGCCGCACTGAAGTATGAAGATATGCTTGAAGCTGGAATTATTGATCCAGTTAAAGTTACTCGCTCTGCACTTCAGAACGCAGCATCTATTGCAGCGATGTTACTAACTACTGAATCATGTGTTACAGATGAGCCTGAAAAAGGTGCTCCTCCAGCAATGCCTGATATGGGTGGAATGGGTGGAATGGGCGGCATGCCTGGCATGATGTAATCATCTACCTGATAGATATTGAAGGGCCGCTCTTTTCAGGGCGGCCCTTCTTTATGCCTGTACTTATCTCAATGTTTGGTTAATGTTTATCACTATGAAAATTCTGCAGATTGGCAAATACTACCCACCAGTTCATGGTGGGATGGAAACGGTTCTTAAAGACAGTTGTCAGGGGCTGATTAACGCTGGCTGTCAAATAACTGTGATTGTTTCTGCAGACTCAGCCGATGGCTCAATTGAGCAAATTGGGCAAGGCAGTACTCTTATTAGATGTCCCAGACTGACTACATTTCTATCACAACCGCTTAACTACACCTTGCCATCTGTTGTTCGCAAAACTATTGCAGATTTCAAACCAGATATCATACAGATTCACTTGCCGAACCCACTAGCCAATATTGCTCTTCAAATGTCAGGTGTATTTGGAGATATCCCTGTTGCAGTTTGGTATCATGCAGATATAACACGACAGAAAATCAGTCGTTTTTTCTATCGTCCTCTTTTGAACAAGCTGTTGGGAGAATGCACCGGAATATCTGTTTCTACTGCATCACTTTTGAAGCAATCATCAGTTTTGAAAGCCTATGAAAATAAAGTGAAAGTAATCCCGTTCGGGATCGATATTTCAGGATTTTCTGCAGGTGGAAACGCAGGTAAGGGGCCACTGCTTTTTGTCGGTCGACTAGTGTACTACAAGGGGATTGATGTGCTACTTGAAGCCGTTTCCAGAATTCCTGAAGCAGAGTTGGTAATTGTTGGTGACGGACCATTAAAAGAGCAACTCAAAATAAATATTGAACAATCAGGTTTGTCTGATCGAGTGCAGTTGCTAGGAAATATTTCCAATGAAAAATTGAAGACAATTATGAACGAATCAGGTGCACTTGTGTTGCCCAGCACTCACAAAAGTGAAACATTTGGTTTGGTTCAATTGGAAGCAATGGCATCTTCAATTCCTGTCATCTCTACCAATCTGCCAACTGGAGTTGCTACAATCAATATTGACAATGAAACTGGATTCGTCGTTGCTCCTGGCGATGTTTCAGAGTTAGCAGAAGCAATAAACAAACTTTATCAGGATTCTCAAAACGCTTATGAGCAGGGGCTTAACGGAAGAGCCAGAGTGGAAAAATATTTTTCAAGGGAAACTATGGCGCACAATTTGATTTCCTGGTATTCGGAATTGGTAGAGAAGAGGAAGTAGTGGGTTTTGAATTTCTGGATAACTGGACCGATATGATGCCGCGCAATGGTGGTCATGTTGTTTCTGTTTTTGGTGGTGGCGGCAAGTCATCATTAATTGAGGCATGGGCCGATTGGTATGTTGAAAACAAGATTCCGGTGATTGTCACAACAACAGTTCATGTGGGCTGTGACCAGTTTCCGAAACTTGAATTGCGGGAATGGGATGGCAGTTCTGCCGAGTTGCCAGATGCACTGTTTATTGGTAAAGATGAAGCAGAGTACCGAAATGGCATCTCAATGGAACAAGTAGATAAGTTATCACAAACATTTCCAGAGCATGTTATTCTGGTTGAGGTTGACGGAAGCCGTAATTTGCCAATGAAGCTACATCGCGATGATGAGCCACTGTTTCCTAAAAGTACAACACTTGCAGTAGCAGTAGCCGGGCTTTCGGCTATCGGCGGCTCTGTTGAAAAAGTATTGCATCGATACAATCGTGATGGGTTTATTGCTCCAGAAATTACTACAGAAAACAAATCGGGCAATAAGATATGGGGCTGGGATGAAACTTATGAACTATTGACCAGAGACAATGGTTATCTAGATAAAGTCCCAGATGATGTACCTGTTATGCTTGCTTTTTGTCAGATGGATGACTGTGATGACACTATTGGGTTCTTCCAGTTTCTGGATAAAATGATGGAAATAGTTCCGCTGATTCTTGTAGGCGATTTATGTAGCCATGAGCCCAGGATGAAAGCTTTTTATAGTACAGAACATGAGAGTTGATTACGGCATTATAATGGCGCGAGGTGACTCTGCCAGGATGGGGTCGCCTAAAGGAGCTTGCCTCTTTCAGGGTAAATCTCTTTTGGAGTTGTCTTGTTCTATTTTTGATAATCTTGATATCCCCGTGGTAATTGTTACAACACCGTCACTTCTAAAGACATACAAAAATCTGGTAAATAACTGTAACTGGTTATTGTTTCCCGAGGGAGAAGGGACTGCCAGAACTTGTAAATATGCTTATAATGATTTATCGGAACAGGTAACTCATTTCTGGCTGATGCCGGTGGACTTACCATCAGTGAAAATTGAAACTGTAAAAATAATTCAACAGGAATCGATTAATAATCAGGACAGTATCATTGTTCCATTTTATGAGGAGCAAAGAGGACATCCAGTTGTAATGCCGGTTCAAAGTTTTAAAGATATCGATGAGAAATTATGGCAGCTTGAAATGCGTGATGTAATCAAATCATCAACTTACAGGATTGTAAATCTGCAGGTAGATGATTGTGGAATAATTGAAGATTGCGATGTGCAATCAGACCTGGAGAAATAATGGAAGAGCTCTATGGCATTATTGCCAAAATGGCAGAAGACGGCGTTGATGGGGCAGTTGCAACTGTAATCAGATCTAAAAGATCTGTTCCCAGGCACGCAGGCAGCAGAATGATTGTCAGAGCAGATGGTAGCAATGTTGGCTCTGTTGGCGGTGGCGATATTGAAGCAAAAGTGACTGCTCAGGCACTCAAGTCAATAAAGGATGGAAAGTGTAGAACTGAAGCATTTTCACTTACAGGTTCAGCAGGAGTTTGTGGTGGTGAAGTGGAAGTTTTCATAGAACCTATTCAAAGCAGAGATGAACTGGTGATTGTAGGGGCTGGTCATGTGGGGCGAGCTGTTTACAATGCAGCTGAAGAGCTTCCATATAGAATCAAAATATTTGATGATCGTCCGGAGTTTGTGGAAGAGCTGCCTGAGGGCAAGACTTTTCCGATTCCAGAGCTTGGGCAGCATTTTTGCCCAAGTCCAAGATCAATAGTTTTGTTATGTAATAGAAGTCATGGATTAGATTATGAAACTTTGGATGTACTTTTTGCCAAGGAAATTGAAGTTGATATCAAGTGCAAATTCATTGGTATTGTAGGTAGTAAAGGCAAGGCGGCAAGACTGAATAAAATGTTCAGTGATAGACCAGATTATGTTGCCCGATTTAAAGATGTTGTCATTCCTGTAGGACTTTCCATCGGCTCTGAATTACCATCGGAAATTGCAATCAGCATTCTGGCGGAGATTATAACTATTACTCGTGGTGCTGATTTAAGCAATGATGGAGCTGTACTGAGGATGCAGGACAGGTCTGGAAAAGGGAGTAGATAGTGAGTTTAATCTGGATTGTCGGCGCCGGTGAATTAGCTTCCGCAGTTGGTTGGCGGTTGTCAAAGTCTGGTTACGCAGTTGTGATGACAGAAATTGCCAATCCGCTTGCAGTGCGTAGACCAATTTGCTTCAGTGAGGCAGTTCACGAAGGTAAGTGCGTAGTAGAATCAGTAGTTGGAGAGCTTGCTTCAAGTGATTTATGTGAATTAGATTCTGGTGATGTCAAAGTTCTGGTAGATCCTGAAGGTGTTGTTGCCAGCCGGCTAAATCCTGATGCAGTGGTCGATGCCAGAATGATTAAAAAAAATGTAAAACCAGCTGCCTGGCCAGAGATATTTACAATCGGCCTTGGACCTGGACTCACATGTACACAGAATACAGACAAAGTTATTGAAACTCATAGAATGGCAAGGCTTGGTGAAGTTATTCACAAAGGATCTGCATCTCGCAATACTGGAGAACCTGGTCCAGTAAATGGCATAACTCATGATCGATTATTGCGCAGCCCAGCAGATGGAGTTCTCAAAACAGAATGCAAAATTGGCGATTTGGTTTCTGCCCAACAAGTTATCGGGACTGTGTCAGGAGAGCCTCTTATTGCTGAAATCGATGGTCTGTTAAGAGGATTGGTACATTCTTCAGCGGAACTTAAAACTGGTGTCAAGGTTGGAGATATAGACCCCAGGGGGTATAAAGTAGATCCTGGCAGAATAACCGATAAGGGATTGGCTGTTGCAGGGGGAGTTTTAGAGGCATTGTTAAGCGAAAGCATTTTGCCAATTCGTTGACTTTAAGCTCTCAACACTCTATTTTACGACAAACTTCAGTTATTCAGAGATTAACTGCTAGTACATTTTCAAGCTCATTTTGGAGGCTGTAGTGCAGACTAGATTCAAATTTACTTCAGGTTTAATTTTAAGCATAGTGATAATGCTTCCGTTGCTGATAGCTAGTTCTGGTGCTATGGCGGAATGTAGTGAGGCTCAGCAGATTGAGGCCGCACACGCGTTTCAAGTAGCCAAAGATTTTTTAATGGCTAAGAATTGGGCACAAGCAATTCCATCACTTCAATCAGCTTTGGAAATTTGTGATGAGCATGAAAACTCTCTAAAGTATTTAGGTAAATCATATCGGGAAACAGGCCGTTTTGATGAAGCCGTTGTTATGTTCTCAAAACTTATTGAAGTCAGAGGCCAAACAGCTACTGCCAGTGATCACATGGGTTTGGGTAAAACATATGCCAAGTTAAAAGATTATAGAAAAGCTAGACAGTCTTATGTCAGTGCCCAAAAACTTGCGCCGACTGATTGTAGCGTCTTGTTTAACCTTGCAGTAATGCATGGAGCTGTCAAAGACTACGCTCGTAGTGTGGATACCTACGAAGAAGTACTAGACAACTGTCCTCAGCTGAAAGAAAAGGCATTACCAAAACTTGCTAAAGCTTGTCAGAAAGCTGCTGAAAAAGAACGCAAAATGGGTAATGTTGCTGTTGCCAAAGAATATGACAAACGTTACCAGGAGTATGCAGGTTCTGCTGGAGGAGCTGTAGGCTACAAGATTATTGCAGATCGCATGAACAGTGGAAATTACTCTGGTGCAGTTTCTGCTTGTGATGATTTCCTTTCAAAAAATCCTGAGAGTACTAAAATTCACAAGGTTCTCCTTAATAAAGCTGGTTGTCTTCGTGCTTTGAATAGAGACAGCGAAGCGATTTCCACTTACCGTGAGTATTTGAAACTAAGGCCCAGTAACTACGCAGTAACTGGTTCATTAATTGAACTTATGGCAAAAGCTGGCCAATGCGAAGCTGGTATCAATCTGGCTGAGTCTGTTGCTTCTTCAAATAGTATTGAAGTTTATTATGGTTGGGGCATGGCGCTTGAATGTATGGAGCGTTATATGGATGCAAAAGAGAAGTTTCAGTTTGTTGTTAATAACGGATCAGGTAATTACAAGATCTGGGCAACACAGCAGCTTGAACGCCAGGACCAGCTTGAAGAGATTCGTCGTATAAAAAGACAGAACGCAGGATACTAAACAGCTCCTAAGATTTGGACCCCGTGGCGCTGTTGGCGTTGCGGGGTTTTTTTGAATCTGCTCTGAGAAGGGAAACAATGCCAAGACTTGATCGCTTACCACCATATTTATTTACTGCAATTGACCAAGCCAAGAGAAGTGCAATTGCTGCTGGAAAAGATGTTGTCGATTTAGGCATCGGTGACCCGGACATGCCTACACCTGCTGAGCTTGTTGAAGTAATGGCAAATGCAATTACCAGCTCTGCAAATCATCAATACCCAGATAATAAAGGATCAGACTCGTTTCGAAAGATATGTGCCACCTGGTTTGAAAAACGGTTTGGTGTAAAGATTGACCCAGATAGACATGTACTGGCTTTGATTGGTAGCAAGGAAGGGCTTGCTCATTTGCCATTGGCTCTTTTGGATGAAGGCGATGAGGTACTGGTCCCAGACATTGGTTATCCTGTTTATACTTCATCTACACTGCTCGCTGGTGGAAATCCTGTAGAATACCCTCTTGCTGAAATCGATGGTTTTTTACCTCAAGTAGATACAATTTCAAAGTTGGCCACAGCAAAAACTCGCCTTCTGCATATGAACTACCCAAACAATCCTACTGGGGCTGTTGCTGATGGAAAACTGTTTGAACAGATGGCTGATCTTGCTTCTGAAAAAGATTTTGTGCTCTCAAATGATGCAGCTTATATCGAAGTAAATCTTGATGATTCAAAGCCAGTCAGTCTGCTCCAACACTGTGATATTGAGACTCAACCTGTGATTGAATTTCACAGCTTGTCGAAAATGTTCAATATGACAGGCTGGAGAGTTGGTTTTGCAATTGGGAACGAGCGGGTTGTTTCTGCTCTGAATAAAGTTAAACAGAATATCGACAGTGGTATTTTTACTGCTGTTCAACAGACTGCTGAATATGCTTTGGACGAGCGGTTTGATAATATGATTGCTCAGGTTATGGCTCCATATATCCCACGCAAAAAGGTAATTATGGATGCTTTGGCAGAGGCTGGAATTTCAGTTTTCCCAACAAATTCAACGTTTTATGTATGGGCAAAAGTGCCAACCGATGAAACTTCAATGGCATTTTGTGCACGAATGCTGAAAGAGAAAGACCTGGTAGTGACACCAGGAAATGGATTTGGTGTTGGTGGCGAAGGCTGGTTTAGAATATCACTTACAGCTGCAGACAGTCGGATTGATGAGGCTGCTGTGCGATTGAGGAGTATATAATGGACTGCATCAGACTTACTGGAATTGATGTCTACGCATATCATGGCGCATTAGCTGCCGAAAAAGAACTTGGACAGCGTTTTGTTATTGATCTGGAACTGTGGACCGATGTTTCAACTGCAGCTGAATCTGATGATTTAAATGACGCATTGGATTACACTGAAGTTCACTCGCGTGTTGTTGAACTTGCCGCTGGTCAGCCTTGTAATTTGATTGAATCTCTGGCAAATGCAATTTGCTCAATGTTGCTCTCCGAGTTTGCGTTGGATATGGTGACTGTAACTGTTCATAAACCAAATCCACCGATTTCGAATTTCCTTGGCAGTGTGAGTGTGACTGTAGAACGAATGCGCGAAGAGTTGCACACTTTGTTAGGTGAATAGTTATGCAATACGCTCTGGGGCTTGGTAGTAATGTTGGAAACAGACATCAACATTTGCAGAGAGCAATAAACAGTCTCAGTGGTTATTCATCGATATTAATGCTCAAGGTTAGTCGTATTTATGAAACTGAATATATTGGCGATGGGGAGCAGGACCTATTTTTGAATGCCTGCTGTATTATAGAAACAGAGTTGTCTCCACGAGAACTGCTGACTGCAACAAAATCTGTTGAGCAGGAGGCCGGCAGGCTCCCAGATACTCATATGCAGCCCAGAGTTTTGGATATTGACTTGCTATTAATGAGTGATGGCGGTTACAGTGACCAGCAGTTGCAGATTCCTCATCGTAAATTGTGTGATAGGCAGTTTGTTTTGCGACCATTATCGGAAATCGCAGGGCAGTGGAATATATTTGATTCGCAACTGATAGTTGACGAACTTTGTAAATCAGAAGATGATGATACAGTTCAGTTAAGATCTGAATTGAACCTTGTTTTTAGCACTGTTAGCAGGGAGGCCGAATAGCGTGATACCTTGGCGCTATGTTGTTGTAGAAGGTGTAATTGGTGTCGGTAAAACAAGCCTGACCAAATTACTGGCCAACAGGATTGGTGCTAACATCAATCTGGAAGTTGTGGAGGACAACCCGTTCCTTTCCAATTTTTATCAGGACCAGTCTACTTATGCTTTCCAAACACAGATATTCTTTTTATTGAGTCGTTATCGACAGCAGCAAAAGCTCAGACAACCTGATCTTTTTACATCTTCAGTTGTCTCTGATTATCTTTTTGCCAAAGACAGGATTTTTGCGAATCTGAATCTCAGCGATGACGAACTTGAGCTTTATAACCAGCTGGCAAACATTCTGGAACAGAGAATCATGAAGCCTGATTTGGTTATTTATCTTCAGGCAAGCACAGACTCTTTGATGGACAGGATTCGAATCCGAGGTCGGTCATTTGAGCGCGATATGAATCGGGATTATATAAACTCTCTAAGTTCTGCATATAGCTATTATTTCCATCATTATCAGGAAACTCCATTGTTGATTGTTAACACAAACGATTTTGACTTTGTAAATGTGCAACGTGATTTCGATCTGCTGTATGAGCAGATGTCGGAGCATTTTCAAGGCACCAGGTATTTTGTACCAGCCTAGGAGATTATTATGACCAGCCACAAAACACTAGCTCTGTTCAACTCATTGAAGGCCAAAGGTCAGCCTATTGTGATGCTCACTGCTTATGATCTGACTTCTGCTTTAATAGCCAGCGAAGGTGGAGTCGATGCAATTCTGGTAGGCGATTCAGTTGGCATGGTTGTTCTTGGCTATGAAAATACTTTGCCCGTTACTGCTGGTGATATACTTCACCACTGCAGAGCTGTTTCGCGGGCCAGACCAAATGTTCCTGTTATTGCCGACATGCCGTATGGCAGTTTTCATGTCAGTGCAGAAGAAACTGTTCGCCACGCATTAAGCTTCATAAAAGAAGGCAATGCAACTGCTGTCAAAGTAGAAGGTGGGCGTAAGCGTGCTCCTGTTATCAGGGCTCTTATTGATGCCGAGATCCCTGTAATGGGTCATCTTGGTCTGACACCACAGTCTGTAAATAAACTAGGTGGCTATAAAGTTCAGGGCAAAACCCAGGAGCAGGCAAACAAGATTATTGATGAAGCCAAATTTCTTGAAGAGGCTGGCTGCTTTGCCATAATCCTGGAATGTATTCCTGAAAAGTTAGCCAGGCAAATCTCATCTGAACTATCAATCCCAACAATTGGTATCGGTGCTGGTATAGGATGTGATGGGCAGGTACTTGTGTACCACGACTTACTTGGATTGTTTGACAAGATTCGCCCTAAATTTGTAAAACGTTATGCAGAGCTGCGCAAACTTTCTGTCGATGCAGTTTCTGAATATTGTACTGAAGTCAGGTCACGAGCATTTCCAGCTGATGAACATACTTTTCATGGAAAACGAGCTGAACCCAAACAGACTATCCATGTTGAGGAAGATAAAGCTCCTGAAGGATACTTGGCAGATCTGGAAAATGGAGACAAGAGTTGAAACTGCTGACCTCCAGTGGAGAATTGTCTTTTCTGGATCAATTGCGATCTGATCCAATTGTTCTTGTACCAACAATGGGTGCTCTGCACAATGGGCATCTGGCATTGGTAAAAGAGGCTGAAAAATATGGCAAAGTAGTTGTTTCAATCTTTGTTAATCCGACCCAGTTTGCACCCAATGAAGATTTCAACAGTTATCCTCGGACTATTGATTCTGATTTGGAAATTCTTTCGGAATCCAATGTTGCAGCGGTGTTCTGTCCGCCGGTGTCAGATATGTATGCCGACGGAGTTGTTACAACTGTTCAGCCAGGTAGTCGCGCAAATTGTTTGTGCGGAGCTGATAGACCTGGGCATTTCTCCGGGGTTCTGACTGTTGTGGCAAAACTGTTTAACATGACCACAGCAGATTACGCAATATTTGGGCGTAAAGATGCTCAGCAGTGTTTAGTAATCGACCAAATGGTCAGTGATTTGAAAATACCAATTAAGCTGATTGATATTCCTACTGTAAGGGAGTCGGGTGGACTGGCAATGTCATCTCGAAATCGTTATCTAGATGATCAGCAGCGAAAAAGAGCTTTGTCAGTATCTGCATCATTGCAAAAAGCTAAATCGATGTTGGAATCAGGATGTCGTAACACAAAAGAAATTGAGGAAGCTGTAAGTAATAAACTTGCTGCTTGTGATTCGATAGAATATGTAGAGGTTCTTTCGATTCCTGAGCTTGACAAGAACGAAATAATTGATGGCCGATGTTTACTTGCAGTTGCTGTTAAAGTTGGCCCTGCAAGATTAATCGATAACATTTCTTTACTTGTCGAAAATGGCAAGGTAAGTGAAATCCCGCTTCTAGGAGTTTGATGAATAACACAGATGTACAAGCAGTAATACTGGCAGCAGGCAAAGGCACAAGGATGGAATCAGACTTGCCCAAGGTTTTGCACCAAATAAATTCAAAACCAATGCTGGGCCATGTTCTGGAAATGGTGCGTAGTGTGGGGCTATCGAGATCATTTGTTGTTGTTGGCCACAAGGCAGAACTTGTTTCCAAGTTCAGTGATGCGGATGATGTGACTTCTGTTTTGCAAGAGCCACAACTTGGCACCGGTCATGCAGTGCAAGTTACGGTTCCTGTTTTGGAAGCTGGTGGTTATACAGTAATTCTTTGTGGCGATGTTCCTTTGCTTAAGTCAGAAACCGTAAGTACGCTTATCGATAAAACAAAATCCGCAGGAGTGTCTGCATCAGTGTTGACATGCGTCGTTGAGAATGCCGGAAGTTATGGTCGCATTGTCAAAGATGCTGCTGGAAATTTTAAAGCTATCGTTGAAGCCAGAGATGCAACTGAAGAGCAACTGGCTATTGGTGAATACAACTCCGGAGTTTTCTGTTTCAAAACCGATGACATGATTGAAGCGCTTGCTGAATTGAAAACGGATAATGACCAGTCGGAATATTATCTGACTGACACGATTGCATATCTGGTCAGCGAAGGCAAAAAAGTTCAAGCTGTGGCAATAGATGATCCTGTTCAGGTAATGGGAATCAATACGCTTGCAGAACTTGCAGAGGCAGAGAAGTACTTTTTGGAGCGGAGTTAGAAAATCATGGACAGACTATATACACCATGGAGACTTGAATATGTGTCTAGTGACAAGGAAGATGGATGTGTGTTTTGTAACCGGGTTACCAGTGCTGACCCTGAGCATTTTATTCTTCACAAGTCTCGTAACTGGTTCCTGGTCTTGAACAGATACCCTTACAACAATGGTCATGTTCTGATAGTTCTGAACAGACATGCTGGTTCACTAGTTGACTGTAACGAAGAAGAGGTTGCTGATCTTGCCATTATGATGCGTTTTGTTGAGATGGCGTTGCGTAAAGTATACAACCCAGATGGAATAAATTGCGGATACAACGGTGGAGCCGGTGCTGGTGCTGGCATACCAGATCATTTTCATGTTCACATGTTACCCAGATGGATGTCTGATACAAACTTTATGACTGTCACAGCCGGCACTAGAATTATACCTGAAACACTGGAACAAAGCTGGTCAAATTTGAAGCCTGTAATTGATGACTTGTTGACGGATAGCGAACTGTAATGAGTATACGTTTTATTTTACTCTTTATCATTGTGTTGGTTTGCGGAATTTCAATCTGGTATGGCATGGCTGATGACCCAAAGTTGAAACTACCTGATTTTCAATTCAGCAAAGCGCAAACCTCTGATGAAAATGATACAGCACTTGAAGAAAAACCAATCCATGTAGCCATACTTAATGGCACATCAATAACGGGTCTTGCAAGCGATGTTAGTCTGGCAATCGCACATTATGGTTGTGTTGTTGATGCAATTGAAAATGCACCACACTCAAATTTCAAGGAATCGATTCTTATTAATCGCAGGTTGGATTCTGAAGCAGCTCTACAGCTTGCTGACCGACTGGGTGGGGTTCGTTTAATTCATGAATTTGATGGACGTACTGTTGAAGATGTAGTACTAGTGTTGGGTGCAGATTACAAGCTTGTAACTGACAGCATTGATATTGTAAGTGGCAGGACTGGGCTTTGAAAAATTTGGAGTTTTGCAGTGCATAAGTCATTAAAAACAATGATACTGGTTCTTTCCCTTGGGCTGATTATTGGGTCAGTGTTTGGAGAAGTAGTTGGACTGTTTCTGGAAGAAGGATCGATTGCACATCAACTGTTCGTCAGATCGATTTCTTTTGGGCCAGATTTGAATCGCTGGCATCTTTTAGTAGTTGATCTTACATTTGGCTTCAAGATACATGTAAATTTGATGAGCGTAATTGGGGTATTTATTGCATCTCAACTGTTACGCTGGTATCGCTAACATAAAGGAAGATGAATCATGAATTTCCCACTCGCATTTATACAAAATCTTGGTTGGATGGAATTGCTTGTTATTGGAGCAATCATCTTGCTTGTTTTTGGACCACGCCGTTTGCCTGAAATTGCTGAAGCTTTTGGTAAGTCAATACGCAAATTCAAAAGTGCAACTAACGAGGTGCAAAATGAAGTCAAGCGTGAGATTGATTCTGAAAAGCAGGATAATAACGACGACTAACTTGTTGGAGCAATAAATGCAGGTAATTACCAGAGAAGAAGGTCAGCTTATAGTTTCTGCTGTGACTGTTCTTGCCCATATTAATAACTCTCCACCATCTGAACATGCTGTTGCTGAATTTTTGAACATTCCTCCGGAAGTAGTGGGGCTGAAGGTTTCTGCAATGGTTGAATCCGGTATAATGCTGAGAGTTGAAAGTGCTTTTGAAAATCATCTGGAAGTTATCGACTTCAATAAACTTGATGAATTAGTACCGGATGATTCAGTTGCAGAAATCAAAGATGACTTGGCAGAGTTTGAAAAACGGAAAAAGGCAGAAGCAGATAAAATGAGTAATTTATTTGAAGAGAAAGATCATGAACGAAAAAAAGCAGAGCGAATAAAGAAAATGGAAGAAAGTTTTTTCGATATGGATAACAAGAAAACAGACAATCCTTTTGGCGATGAATAAAAAAAGGCTCCATCAGATTGATGGAGCCTTTTTAAAAACTTGAATCCTACTTCTTGGAGTAGAAAATCTCAAATCTGTTATCTTTTATATCCGCATCATCAATTTGGGCTTCATACCATTTTTCAATGATTTCCTGTTGAGCAGTAGCCAGCAGGTTGTTGCGAACTTTTTCTTTTTCGACAGCGTATAGGACTTCGTCAAAAGGCTCGGACCAGGTTACAGAAAGAGCAAAAACACCACGGTTGGTTGTAACGTCAGTTACTAATTCTCCGACTTCAGCTTCCAAAGCCATTTTATTGAAATCAGTATTGTATCCTACATCTATTATATTTCCTGTTGCAGTAAATGTGTCAGTTAATGCATATGTTACGCCAAACTCTTCTGCTGCTTCTGCAAAGGACTTGCCACTTTGGATTGCTGCAATAACAGGGTCCAATTTTTTGGCAGCCAATTCAGCTTTGGTGGCATCGTTAACAGCGCGAACAACTTGTGCCCTGACATCTTCAAGATTAGCAACACCCTCTGGTAGATGTTCCAGGACATGTACAACGTAATAGTCAGTTTCAGTTTCATAAACTTCACTGATCTCATCAGCAGAAGCCCAGAAAGCAAACCTGGTTCCATAAGCTGTGTTGCGGAACCCTGGAATGTCCCAGCCGCTTCTCACTGGCTTTGGAGAGATAATCTCCATACTGTCTGCTTCAGCAGCAGCATGCGCAAAGCCGTCATTGCGAGCAGCCTCAACAAATAGATCTGCAGTATCGTAGATTTCATTTAAAGTTTCCTGACTTACACCGATTTCGAAAAGGATATGTCGTGCATGAACCTCTTCAATTTCGCCTTCATCATTTTTGAATTGTTCAAGAACTTCAATAAGGTGGAATCCGAAATCAGTTCTTACAGGTTCACTAATTTGTCCAATAGGGAGTGCAAAAGTAGCATCGGTGAATGGTTGTACCATACGAGTGCGATCAAAAGTACCCAGGTCACCACCACTTTCGCCAGAAGGGCCATCAGAATATATTGCAGCTGCTTCTTCAAATGAAAGTACGCCACTTGTGATTTCTGCAAGTGTTTCCATGGCTAATGCCTTGACGTCGATTTCATCTTGCTCAGAAATAGTTTTTGGGAACTTTACATACTCCAGGCGAACTTTTTCAGGATCGCTGAAGTTATCAGGATTGCTATTCAACCAGGCATTAAGTTCTGCATCACCAGGTTCTTCTTCAATAGTAATACTGCTATTTAAAACTCCGACATATTCTGCAACCGCTCGAGAGTTCTGCTTGTTGTATTCAGCAAGAACTTCTTCATCGGAAACTGTGGCATCAGCGGAAATTTCCTGCATCAAGCGCGTACGAGGTGTAGATTCACGAATATAGTTTTCTACTCCACTCCAGTCATGTTCTGGGTTATGCAGGTCACTGTAATATCGATCCATGTCGATATTGCCTTCTTCATCTATGTATTGTTGCAACAACTCAGGTGGAGGAGAGTTGACCAGAATATCTTTCAATTCAGCATCGGTTATTGCAAGCCCACGTGCTTCAATTTCAATTTGTTCCAGTTTATTTCTGAGTAACCCTTCCCAAACAGCTTCGCCTGCCTGGACATACTGGTTAGCTGTTAATGGTTGGCCCTGACTTTGTTGCTTCCAGCGATTGATATAATTCTGGTAGTAGAATTGCCATTCTTGACCAGATATCTTAATCCCGTTGATTGAACCGATACTAGAGATCTCATTGTTGTTGCTGCGTGAGCTGCCTCCGCCTGCTTGCATGCCCCAAAGAATGAAAATCGATGCAACAAATGTGACTATGATTATCCAAAACATTACTTTGGCACGTGAACGGAGAAATTTAAACATTACAGAAGCTCCTTGCAGAATTGCTATTTCAGGCAATAATGCCAGTGGTTAGAAAGTCTCACTCATTTTAGAGTAAGAATTGAATACAACGACCACGAAAAGTAGTATAAATTGGTAAATATTGCCAGTTAAATCAGTTTCCAGTAGTTTTGGTCTGGATGGAACTTGAGTAAATAGTTGTTGTTTGTGGAGTAACGAACTTCCAGGGAGATGAAAAGATAGATGGTTTTTACTTTATTGTTAATTGCTTTATGCATGCTGCCAGCCCAACTTGTTGCCGCAGAGAAGATTTGGCCACTCAAATTATCTACCAGATATTTGACATCCAACTTCATGGAGTTCAGGGAGGGCCGTTTTCACGCCGGGCTGGATCTGAAAACTGGCTCCCAAACAGGGGTTCCAGTTGTTGCTGTTGAGTCCGGCTGGATATCCAGATTGAAGACTGCACACAATGGCTATGGGAAAGTTCTATATCTCACAACTGAATCTGGTGAAACTTACGTTTATGCACATTTGGAACGAATTGCCGACCGTTTCCAGCCTGCTATAATCTCTGCACGGGACAAAGCAGGTTCCTATACTGTCTCATTACGATTTAACAAAGACAGATTTCCAGTCGAAGCAGGAGAAATACTTGCATTGAGTGGGCAAAGCGGAACAAACGGTCCTCATCTGCACTTCGAAATCAGAAATAACTCCCAGTATCCAATGAATCCACAACTTCATGGATTCAAATTGAATGACAACATTGCACCGATAATCACATCAATAACGGTAATGCCTACAACTTCTGAATCTACAATCGATGGCGAAAGCTGGTCCAGATCAATTTCCGGGACCTCATTGAATGGAGATTTGGGGGATTTGTATATTACAGGTGGAGTTGCTTTCACTGCTAAAATTATTGAAAAGTCAGATATAAAAGGACATTTGCTTGAGCCATACAAAATAGAGATGAAACTCGATGGTGAAACTGTCTATCTGGCCGAAAACAGGAAGTTCAGTTTTAATGATATGCCATATATGAAACTGGAATGGTTGAACCAGCCTGGGAAAAGGGAGCGGTGGCTTTTTAAGCACAGCCTGAATAATCTCGGTGGCAGGGAAGGTGGCTTCTGGAGTGAAAGTATTGTTCCAGGTACGCATAAATTGGAGCTGGTAACTACAGATGCAACTGGTAACAGAACTGCTGTGAACTGGGCAGTTCACATAGGCAAGTCAGAAGTTAATGAAGCATCAAGGTGGCAACAGGATTCTGTGCGGATAGATTTGCCTCAAAACCTGGGACAGGTTTCACCATTCATGACCTATAACAGCAAAGGAGAGGTTGCTCGCGCACCTGAAAATATGCTGGTGTTCCAGGATTCTCTTCGTAGTAAACCTTCACAAGGTTTGACTATTGTTGGCAGTCCTTTGCTGCTTGTCAGTGCAGATGCAAAAGAGCTTAAACCTCAGCTTGTTATAACCAGTTGGGAATCGACAGAAGGGGCAGCAGTTTATAGGTTGAACAAAGGAAAGTGGAGTTTTATAAGTGAGCCAACTGTCAGTGATAGTGGAGTCTCCTTTTTTGCCACAAAGCCTGGGAAATATGCGTTATTTACTGATAATTCAGCACCTCAGTTTGGTACAAACAGTAACGAGATACATATAAAGCCAAAGTTGGCTTCAACTGTCGATGGTATAACTTTTCCAAAATGGGAAGAGATAATTATTCTTGTTTCCGACTCGGAATCCGGTATTGACTTAGATAGTATCAACGTGAAACTGGATGGGATAAATCTGATTGTTGAACCAGATACACCTCGCAAGCGATTGCTGATTACTATTCCAGATGCCACTACTGTTGGAGACCATACACTTGATGTTGCTGTAAGTGATAATTCTGGTATGTCGGCAACAAAAACATGGAAAATAATAACTAACTCACTAGTTGAAGTAGACTAATGATGATTCTATTGCTATTCTGTTTTAGTTAACAAACTTAAAAGCAAGAATGGTAGGCAATGCTCCAAGATACATTTGTTCATTTACATAATCACTCCGATTACTCCCTGCTTGATGGAGCTATGAAGACCAAGGCAATGGCCCAAAGAGCAGCCGAATTTGGTATGCCTGCTCTGGCGCTTACTGACCATGGCAACATGTTTGGGGCAGTCGAATTTTATCTGAATTGTAAAAAAGCCGGCGTCAAACCGATTATTGGTACTGAAGCATATATCTGTGATAATCATCTGGACCATACAACAGTCGACAAAACCAAACGAAATCGACATATGGTTTTGTTGGCAAAAAATGAAACTGGCTGGCGTAACTTATTGCGACTTTCATCAGCAGGCTTTCTGGAAGGTTTCTACTATAAACCGCGTATCGATAAAGAGCTGCTTGCAAGGCACAGTGAGGGAATTGTTGGCTTGAGTGCCTGTCTCTCTGGTGGTCCTAGCAGAATGTTGCTGGATGATGACGTTGATGGGGCAATTCGCGATGCGTCGGAATATGCCGAGATTCTGGGCAAAGATAATTACTTTCTGGAAATACAGGATCATGGCATTGACGCAGAAACCAAAGTCAGGCAGATGATGCCGGCAGTTGCTGCTGCAACAGGGTTGGATATCGTCTGTACAAATGATTGTCACTATCTTGATAAATCACACTTTCAGGCTCATGATCTGCTGCTGTGTATCGGAACAAACCGGCAGTATGATGATCCCAACAGATGGCGTTATGATACCGATCAGATATATCTGAAAAGTTCTCAGGAGATGTTGGAGCTTTTCAAAGATTGGCCTGATGCTTGTGCTAATACATTGCGCATTGCTGAAATGTGTGACCTCAATATCAAGCTTGGCGAATTGCTGCTGCCTGAGTTTCCACTTCCTGAAGGTTTCAGTACTCCAGATGATTATTTAAGGCATCTTGGCCATGAGGGTCTTAATAATCGTTATGACCGCATTGATGATGAGTTGACGGAGCGCTTCGAATATGAGCTTGGAATTATTAAAAAGATGGGGTATGCGGGATATTTTCTGATTGTGTGGGACTTTATCAATGTGTCCCGTGAACGCAGTATCCCTGTGGGGCCTGGTCGTGGTTCAGCTGCGGGTAGTCTCATTTGTTATTGTCTCGGAATTACAGACATTGATCCTATTTCAAATAAACTGATTTTTGAACGATTCCTGAATCCTGATCGAATTTCAATGCCTGATATTGATATCGATTTTTGTTTCGAGAAACGTGGCGAAATCATTCAATATGTTGTTGAGAAATACGGTAAGGAAAATGTTTCACAGATTATCACATTTGGGTCGATGGCTGCACGTGGAGTAATTAAGGATGTTGGGCGTGTCCTTGGATTCCCATATGCCGATGCAGAAAAAGTCAGCAGGATGATCCCTGAAGGCCCCGGCGTTACTTTGTTGAAAACAATGAATGAAGTTCCCGGGTTTGCCAATGTTGCCAAAGAGTCACCCAAGCATGACATGTTGATTAAAAATGCGCTGGTGCTTGAGGGAGTGTCACGTAACCCTGGAATCCATGCAGCAGGAGTGTTGATTACACCATCGCCTCTTGTTGAACATATTCCTCTGTATAAATCAAATAAGGGCGATATTACCAGCCAGTTTGATATGCGTATTGTTGAAGACATGGGTCTTCTGAAGATGGATTTTCTGGGACTAAGAACACTAACGGTAATTGATAAAGCATTAAAACTTATCGAACAAACTACTGGCAAAAATATCTGTGCAGAAGATATTCCGATGGACGATTCTGAAACTTTTAAACTTTTGCAGAGTGGAAAAACTGTTGGTGTTTTCCAGCTTGAGTCAAGCGGTATGCAGGAACTTCTTCGCAATCTGAAACCTGAAGCTTTTGAAGATATTGTTGCTGTCAATGCTTTGTTCAGACCAGGTCCACTGGGTGCGGGCATGGACAAGGTCTATGTTGAATGTAAGCATGGAAGACAGACAGTTAAATATCCACATCCATCTCTTGAGCCGATACTGAATGAAACAAATGGTGTAATTCTTTATCAGGAACAGGTAATGCAAATAGCGTCTCTTATGGGTGGCTTCACTATGGCTGAAGCGGATGCCTTGAGAAAAGCGATGGGCAAGAAAAATAAAGAGATGATGGACCAGGCCCGTGTAAAGTTTATCGTCGGTGCACAGGAACGTGAATACAGTAAAGATATTGCAGATAAAGTTTTTGATGAGATGGCTTTCTTTGCTGAGTACGGATTTAACAAATCTCACTCAGCAAGCTACGCGGTACTGTCGATGCAGACTGCCTGGCTGAAAACCCATTACCCGGCTCATTTCATGGCTTCCACAATTACAACTGAAATGAAAAAAGGTGACCGTGTTACACAGTTGATTGATGAAGTGAAGAGTCTGGGATTAACAATTGCTCCGCCATCGATCAATAAACCGTCTGTTGAATTTGGGGTTGATGGACAGTCAATAATCTTCGGCATGGGGGCAGTTAAAAATGTAGGCGTGAAAGCAATCACAGAGATTGTGCGCGCCAGGAGTGAACTCGACAGAGATTTTACCGATATATTTGACCTCTGTGAAAATTGTGATCTTGGCTGTTTGAATAAGAAAGTTCTGGAAAGCCTCATAAGTGCTGGTGCAATGGATGCTCTGGATGGACATCGCAATCAGTTGTTGGAAAATGTTGAGAAAGCAGTCGCTTTTGGAATTGGTTCTGCTCGGGATAAATTGCAGGGACAGGCATCACTATTTGGAGGAACTGCCGAGGCAGAAATCAGGCCAACTATGTCTGCAGCTGAACCGCACGATCCATTGCATCAATTGAGTCTTGAGAGAAAATCATTAGGGTTTTTCCTTTCAGGGCACCCTTTTCATGAGTACAGAGAATTTGTCGATAATATGCCAGTTAAGTCTGTTGAACAGGCAAGGCACATGAGCGAGCAAAGTTGGGTCGAGCTGGTTGGAGTTATCACCTCATACTCTGAAGCGAGAGATAAAAATAAAAGGGTTTATGCTCGATGTCACTTTGAGGATAGAACCGGGATTGTGGATTTGACTGTTTACTCAAGTTTGTATGAAACTACTGCTCCACTTGTTGGCAGCGATTCAATTTTGCTGGTTGGTGGTAGAGTAAGAGAAAAATCAGATGGAGTCAGGGAGATCATTGCCGATCGGATAATGCATATCGATCAAGCCATGAGTCAACTCACTGCCTCAATTAACCTGGAAATTGATTTGGATTCTGCAACCAATGAATCTTTGGAAATATTAAGTGATTTATTGGAAGCCAGACCTGTGTTAAATGAGAATGGCGACAGTCCTGTACAAGTTCCTTTATATATTGAAACTATTAGAGATGGCAAGCGGTGGGTGATAAAATCCGGTCAACATTCGGTTGCACTGAATCTGGAAATGTTGAGAAAACTCCGAACTGTGGCCTCTGGCGATGGTGTTGTGTTGAAAAGTGGGCTTCAGGCACCACCTCCGCAACGTTCCCGATATAACAACCGACGAGGCAATTAATGTCTCACTTCTTGACAGTTCGTACTTTGTACAGGTAACTTTGTTATTCGGGCTGAATATGGCCCACTGAAATTTGGCAACTGCGGAGATGTGATTTTTGATGGATTTTAAAAAGACCCCATGGCTTGATTTTGAGAAACCGATAGTTGAACTCGAAGAACGAATCAGAACTCTTGAGGATTCTGCCTCTTTGCGTGGACTGGATGTTTCTGATGAAGTTAATAAATTAAAAGCACAAGTTGGGAAACTAGGCAAAGATATATTTGATAACCTTGATCCCTGGCAGAGAGTTCAACTTGCCAGGCATCCACGCAGACCAACGACCAATGATTACATTGGCCTGGTTTTTGACGATTTCCAGGAACTTCATGGGGATCGTGCTTTCCGTGATGATGCTGCTATTGTTGGTGGAATGGCATGGATTGGCGATTTACCAGTAATGGTTATCGGGCATCAAAAAGGCCGCGATACAAAAAGTAATATTTTCCGTAACTTTGGAATGGCAAATCCAGAAGGCTATCGCAAGGCATTACGCTTGATGCGCATGGCTGCACGAAGTGGTCGTCCAGTTGTAACTTTCATCGATACTCCAGGTGCATATCCAGGAATCGGTGCTGAAGAACGAGGTCAGGGTGAGGCAATTGCCCGCAATCTTCGAGAAATGGCTGGGATGCCAATTCCAATAATAGTATTTGTTAATGGAGAAGGTGGGTCTGGTGGAGCTCTTGCTCTTGGAGTAGGAGACAAGGTCTACATGCTTGAAAACTCAATTTACAGTGTAATCAGTCCTGAAGGTTGTGCTGCTATTTTGTGGCGCGACAGGGCAAAAGCTTCCGATGCTGCCAGAGCTATGAAAATTACGGCTGAAGATGCCTTACAATTGGGAGCAATTGACGATATTCTTCCAGAGCCAGTTGGCGGTGCTCATAGAAATCATGCAGCAACTGCAGTCACTATTAGAGAGACTATAGTCCGGGATGTTGCAGAACTAACTTCAATCACTACACGGGATATGCTGGATAATCGTCTGGATAAGTTCCTGTCGATGGGTATTTTTGACGAAGATTAGAACCTGTTAAATATTCGCAACCTCTTGACTTAGTACCATTATTGGTGTATGATTCCTATTGCCAACCTTTTCAAGACTCTTCTTCCAGGCTGGGACGTATTTTGTCTCCAGTCTCTTCATTATATCCTTGCCGGTCATGATAACCTGATTTACAGTACTTATGGTATTACTCTTGCTAGCGCAAGTTGTTCTAATTGCTAGTCTTCGGTTTGTCGAAGTGGAGGAAATCAGTGCTCGACGAAAAATTACTCGAAATGCTAGTCTGCCCCAAATGTAATGGTGAATTAAAGGTGTTGCCTGATCATTCTGCGTTGGATTGTAATAAATGTAAATTACGCTTCATGGTTGAGAACAACATTCCCAATATGTTGATTCCTGATGCATTACAGCTAATAGATAGTGGAGCTGAGTAATGATTAGATATTTTCTAGTTCTATTGTGTCTATTGTTTTCAGTAACTTCTGTGATAGCGGAAGAAAAAGCCCCTATAATGGGAGGTTTCGAGCAAGACTTATTGCGTTCTTCAGAAACTACAACAGTAATTCAGTTCAATTTCCCTATAAGCTCAGAAATACCTTCCGGTTCAAACATTGCGATAGACGACATCGGATGGAAGCAGCCAGGACAAGTGCTGCAGCTTAAAAAAGACGAGTTGATTTATACAGATCCTGTCAGCAGTTCAATTTTGGCTGTACCGTGCAATGAATCTGTTCAGTGGGAAGTTGTATCAAGCTCATGGCATATTACACCTGAAAAATCTTCTGCTTCAGATGCAGTTACACTTTCTCACAACTCAGTATATCGTGGTGTAAATCTAAGATCATTGTCGGTATCACCAATTGTGAATGATGGACTTTTATCTTCTGTAACAGTTAGAGTAAATCACCAACCTTCAGGCAAATTCTCTGATATAAGGTTTGATAGCCGTAACACGGAAATTGGTCTTGGTGTTGTAAATCCTCAAATGTTTGCTGCTTGTGCAAAAGCTGGAGAAAGAGATCCTGTCGAAGATATTCATCCATTTTCACTGACCAACAATTGGGTTCGGCTCGAAATGGTAGACACTGCTGTATATGAAGTCGATGGCTACAGCCTGGCTTCAGTTGGTATTGCGGAAAGTTCACTAGATCCTGCCAAGTTAAGGGTTTATCGTGCCTTCCCCGGTTTAATTCCTGAGAATCCGGATGACCCGGGTAGTATGGATTCAGGCTGGAGCGGTTTTACTGAAATTCCGATTCAAGTTGATAGTGATGGCGTATGGTCCAATGCTGATCGGATTGTTTTTTATGGAGTTGGTCCAGATTGCTGGAAAGATAGGATCGACAATTCTGCTTTACCCCTTGATCATGTTGAGCACCTTTACTCCTCGAATAGTGTTTATTGGTTGACCTGGGAAGATTACGATACAGCAACACCATTTGTAGGGGACCCTTTAAGGATTGTTTCTGAAACAGCTATTCCAACTGGTCAAAATAATACAAGAATATTTAGAGAACGACTTCACCTGGAGCAGTCCCGCAGCGAAGCATATGGCAGGGTGTTTGATAACTGGGCATGGCAAAGTTCGATCTACTCAAATGCTGACGTCGAATTTCAGGTTGATAAGATTGTGCCCGACAGCACTACTGTTGTTGTAGTTGACATTCGCTCTGAGCAGCGGCATTCACATGGAAATGATTTAGTAAATAGTGCTTCAATGTGGTTAAACGATGGAGACAGTATAGGAGAGGCTGCAGTGCTGGAGTGGATCTCGACAGATGAGACAGACAGCACAAGAGTGAGACTGGTTACTGAAGCTACTAATCTTGCTGACGGCTCCAATACAATCAGTCTTCAAAGACATAGTCTCGAAGGCTCACCAGCATTGCTTCTGGATTCCGCTGATCTGTTTTATTGGGCAGAACTTGAGAAAAATAATCATGAACAGTTCAATTTTTACCATTGGTCCGACCAGGTAGAGACTCCAGATCAGGCATTTGATTTAACAGTTGTAATTCCAGATGGTGAGGATGTTCAATCCTGGGATATTACTTCAGCAGATAATCCCATTGAACTTGTTGGTAAACTTGAGACCAATTCTTTTCAGTTCGGAATTTCTCAAAACCCTGGAGAGCATCGTCATTTTGTGATGTTTTCTGATTCCGATCTAAGTACACCTGATGCAATTTCAAGATTGTACCCACAGAATTTGAGAGCAATGGATTGTGATGTACAATATGTTGTAATCTACCATTCGGATTTTACTGATGCTGCAAACACATTGGCATCGTTCAGAGATTCAAACCTCCCTGGGTATGATGACCCCAATACTATTGCTGTTAATGCCAACGATATTTATGATAGTTTTGGCGGTGGTGTCAAAGACCCACGAGCAATTCGAAATTTTCTTGAATGGCTGTTCAATAGAAGTCTTGATCCAAGCATCGAGCACCCGTTGATGTATGTGTGCATTGTTGGTGATACTTCGAGAGATTATCGTCATTTCAAAGGTCAATATGAGGATTTTGTACCCTCAATTGTTCAAAATGTATTTCCTGCTTTGCTGAATGCTTATTCCAGTGAGCCTTATGGATCTGATGATGCCATGGTCTCATTTGATGATCCTGGTGAAGGTAATCTTGATGTGCCTGATTTAGCTATCGGCAGGTTGACCGTACGTATGGATGACCAGGAAGAAGCGAACGATTATGTTGCAAGAATTGTTGATTATGAATGGGGCTCTGAGCCTGGTATCTGGTCGAATAAAGTTGTCTTTGTTGCTGATGATCTGACTACTCCAAGCCATTCTGGTGAAACACATCATATGCGACAGGCCGAGTTACTTACTGATGATTATCTTCCACGATCAATCGATGCGCGAAAATTATATCTGGAAGATTATGAAAGTCCACCAGGAGCTATGACAAAACCCCTTGCTCGTCAAGCAGCGAGACAATACTTGAATTCTGGTTTATCGATTTTCCACTACATTGGTCATGGTGCCGAAAATACTCTTGCCGATGAGCAGGTCTTTATTACAGATGACATTTATAGTCTGTCTAACGGAATGCGAAGAGGAATATTTATCGCCTTCAGTTGTGATGTTGGAGTTTACGACAGTTCATCGCGCCAAAGTATGGCTGAAGTATTCACCTCTCAGGCAAGTGGTGGCACAATTGCCGCAATCGCTGCTTCACAGGTGAGTTGGGTTTTCCAGAATGACACACTTTCAAAATTCTTTTATCAGTCCCTTTATCCGGATCAACAAGTAACCAGTACAGCTACTCTTGGTATTAGTTTGAATCGTGCCAAGGTGCTGATTGGCTCGGGATCCTTTTTCAGTATGGCTAACAGTCAGCGTTACCTATTACATGGTGATCCAGGATTAAGACTCACTCAACCTGTAAGTGACCTTGGGTTTTCTGCTGGTTGCAGTGATACTTTAGGCGGAGGCAGGACAGAGAATATCGAAATTGTCTTGTCAGATTTTGGTATAACTCCTGGTAGTCAGGTTTCTTATGATCTTTTTGTTCAGGAATCCAGACATGATATGGTTACAGATACATACAATTTTCATTACTGGCTTCCTGGATCAGCAACATTCCATGGAACTGGCAGTGTAGATTCTGATACTCTTGTTGTTCCTTTCAAAGTTCCACTTCAGCTACAATACGGCGATCATGGGAAAATGCGACTTGTTATTGATGATGGAATCAACACAAGATCTACATCGGTGGAGGTTCCTGTTGCACAGGTTCCATTAGAGCCAAGCGATGATTACAATGGTCCACAAATCAATCTTGCTTTTGAAGATGATCGATATAGAGTTCGCGCAGGTACATTGCTAAATGGCGCGATACAAGATACAAGTGGTGTCAATATTTTGGGAACAAACCCCGGGAACAGTATATTACTTGAGTTCGATAGCACTGGTTTAATGACCGATGTTTCAGAGCTTTTCCAGTTTGATTCAGGAAGTTATACAGCTGGTCGTATTGCCATACCTTTACCTGATGATTTATCACTTGGGGAGCATACTGCAGCGCTACTTGCCAGTGATGTGCTTGGAAATGTTGGTACAGATACACTTTCATTCCAGGTTGTAGCTTCAACTGTCACAAGTATTGAAGATGTTACACTGTTTCCAAATCCATCTTCTGGTCCTGCCAGATTGTTATTTGAAGCCAGTGACCCAATGGATATAAATTGGGATATCTATACTACTGCTGGTGATCATATCTGGGGACATAGAGAACAGTTCAATACTGGTGGTCCAAAGATAATTGAGTGGGATGGTCGCGATAAAAAAGGCGCTGTACCCGCAAATGGAGTTTACCTTTATGTCCTGCAGGCAATACCGCTCGTAGGAGATAATCACGTCATTACCAAAACTGGTCATGTCGTAATAATGCATTAGTCTTAAAATGCCATAATGGCTTGTTTTTAAATGGAGGTTAGAGAATGTTCCAAAGATCAATCGTTTTATTTCTCACAATTTTAGTTGTGATGTTCGCTTTTGCCGGTACTGCACTTGCAGTCTCTGGTGCTGGTGCCATTGCACTGGAGTTTCCAATTGGTGCCCGTTATAACGGGCTAGGTGAAGCGGGGACTGCGCTGTCTCAAGATGCCACAAGTGTCTGGTGGAACCCTGCTGGACTTGCTTTTGCTGGTGATAACTACAATGGACAGGCTCATGCAATGCATTCAAAACTTGTTCCAGATCTTGCTGATGATATATCGCTTTCCTGGCTTGGTTACACTTCACGCATGGGAACTGGTAACTTCGGTACAGGACTGACTTACTTGTCGATGGGTGATCAGGTGGCAACAAATGACGCAGGTGAAGAAATCGGTAATTTCACCTCTTATATGTTTGCTTTGACTACGGCTTATGGCACTAGAGTCAGTGAAAATCTTGGTGTCGGTTTTGGCGTTAAATATTATCGCGACAAACTGGCTCCAGATGAAGTTCTTCAGGATGGTACCGGGGGTACAGGATCGACATATGCTTTTGATGCAGGACTGTTATGGAAAATCCCGGCAATGAAAATGAACGTGGCTGTTGCGGTTGCAAACCTTGGTAAGGCAATAAAACACGTTGACGATGCTCAAAGTGATCCTTTGCCACGGAAAATCACATTTGGTGTTGCGCGTAGTTTGTTCTACACAGATGCAACCTCGTTGTTATTTGTTGCGGACTATCTGGTACCACTGATGGACTGGAATGAAGATCAGGATGATTATGGATTCGCTCCAGACTTTGATGAGTCTGAGTGGGGTGCCGGACTTGAGTGGGGCTATGATAAATCACTATTCTTGCGCATAGGTTACAAAAAGGGTACTGGTCAAATCTCTGACATGACATGGGGATTGGGACTTGATCTTGGTAAATGGGTTGGACAGGATATTCTGTTTGGATACGCTGCAATTCCACAAGCCAAGGGTCTGGCAAAAGTAAATAGATTCTCAATTGGTTATAATTTTTAGTCTGACGAGTGCAGGAGAGTTTGATTTTGAAGAAAGTTATTTTGCAGATATCGATGCTGTTTTTGGTAGCAGTTTTAATGACTGCTACTGCAGTTGCTAAACCAGCCCCTTCAGGTAATTATGAGAAAATTCCGTTCACTAAGATTTCTGAACAACAGATGTTTGATTCTGAACGCTATGAAGGAATGCAACGGAACAATAGAGACCTTCATGATTCACTGGGTAGGCATCATGTGTCAAAACGTGGTTTACGGGGAATGCAGACTGACTTGTCAAAATCTCGGCCAGATACATTAAATGTTCTGATTATCAGGATAGGGTTTGAAACAGATGTTAGTGGTGACTTAACCTCCGTCACAACTGATGGTGATTTCAGACTTGAACCAGACGGAGCCAGAATTGACCCAGCTCCTCATAATAAAGATTTTTATGAGTCTCATCTTTATGGATTGTCAGAGTATTACAGGTTTCAATCAGGTGGAAAACTTACAATAGCCGGGCAGGTTTTGCCTGTTGGACAGAACGATTGCTATAAATTGTCTGATATTGCCGATTATGGTCCTGGAGAAGGTGCCAGTTGGACAATCGAACTGCTTGAGACCCTTGTTATCGACATGATTGAAAAAGCCGATACAGAAATAATTAATGATGACCTTGCTTTTACTCTTGCTGATTATGATGATGACAATGATCTGACTTATGTGATTTTTGTTCATGCGGGTAGTGACTGGCAAAGCGATATTTATCGTGACTCACCAAATGACATTCCTACATTTTTTGTAACTCTTGGCGATTCAGTTCAACTGCAATCTTTCGATTCAGAATCTGGCGCGCAGGGAGCTTTGTCGGAGTGCTCTATCATTCCTGAAACAACAACTCAAGATGGATACACAGGCAGTATCGCGGGTGCTTTGTATCATGAGTTTGGACATTCACTTGGTTTGCCTGATGTTTATGACACATCAACGGGATTGCCTGCTGCTGGAATATGGGATTTGATGGATTCCGGACCAAACCTTTTGGCCAATATAAATTTTGGTACAAATGAAGAGCCTGATGTTGAGACAGTTTCCGGTCTTCTACCACCGTCATTGAGCGCCTGGTGCAAGTGGTACCTTGGTTGGATCAATACTGGAGAAGCAACTGACGGGACATCGTGGAATGTACCAGCAGTTCAAGTTCCAAGAACTGAATATGTTTCGCTTTATAGTGAGCCTCCCTATGAGTTTTCGCTGACTTCTCCTCAGGCTTTAATTGGTGGTGCATCGCCCCGGGAATTCTTTCTGATTGAAAACCGATGGGTACCCCTTGAATCATCAGAATTTCCTGATGAAGATGACGTCGGCTTTCTGCGTGACGCTGATACAGGTGTATTTCTGTATCTTGCTGGCGATGAAAATCGTAATACGGGAATGTATGATTACTTTATGCCGCAAGGTGGGTTGCTTGTCTGGCATGTTGACCAGGCCCTGATAGAACAGAATCTTGAGTTCAATACAATTAATGCAGGTCATCAGGGATTACGACTGATAGAAGCTGATGGTATACGTGATATTGGTGTTTATGAGCCATACGTAATCGGTTTCTTTGGTTCAGAGACAGATCCATTCCATTCTGGGATCAACACTTCTTTGCATGCAGATGGTTCAAGTTCCACGCGTGCAAATGATCGCTCCTGGACCGGTTTTGAGATGTCAGATATAAGTGCTGCTTTACCACTGATGAGTTTTGATGCTTCCTGTGAGCCGGTTTTACCAAATTCGCCAATAACACTAGAGCCAACTGATGTCGGTGAGCGATACATTGAACCATCCACTGTTACTGCTTTTAATATTTCTCCAGGTAGAATTGTATCGGGTCCAGCTTTGATATTTGCAGACAAGTTCACAGATGGCAGCAGGCTGTTTGCATTGGATCAGGATGGTGCCCCTGCAGTTCAGCCGCTGTATGACACATTGCCTGAAGGTGCTTTCTGGGAACTGGAAACAGAACTTGCAGGCCCACCAATTGTGATAGACACCGGATTGGATAAACGTCTGGTTGTAACCGGGACAGGTGGACACACGGTTTGTTTTGGCCAGGAAGTTTCAGAAGATGGCTGGGCTCCGATATGGGAACAACCAGCTTTAATTGATACAGTTGCCGTGATGCCGGTTGCAGGTTACGACTCTGATAATATGCCTCATATTCTATTCTGTGGCGAGCCAGGCATGCTTTATCTTGCCAACTCAAATGGTGAACTTGTAGTTGAGCCTCTGGATCTACATGAAGTTCTGGATGTGGAAAATCTTGATTGGATTTCAGATCCATTGTTAGTCAGGATGCCAGGGGGGAGTTCTGACAGTTTTGTAGTATTTACATCAAACTTGTGGTTCCTGATCAGTTATACTGGTGACGCTCTGTCTGTTGACCAATTCCATGATTATGGTGGTTATGGCTTCGGGGAAATATTCCCGGCTGTTATTGAAAATGATGAATATCAACTTCTTGTTATTTATTCTGAGTCAGGATTTTCTACAGTATACTATTTGTCAATGGAGAGGAATGCGCCTGCTCCAACTCCATCGTGGTCGGGAAATATTGATGGCCTGGTGACAGCCGAGCCAGCTGTTGTGGATCTGGATGGTGATGGTAGAAATGATATCGTTTTAATCAGTGGTAATTCAGTAAATGCGTTTAACTGCAACGGAATTCCATTAACCGGTTTCCCGGTATCGATTCCGCAGTTATTCCCACTGTCGATGGATTTGCAACTGTCTGGTTCAGTAGCTGTGTTTGATGCTACTGGAGATGGTGTAAATGAGATATATGTGACAAGTACTGAGGGCCATTTAATAGGTTTGGATTGTTTTGGCAATTTGATGGATTTCACTCCACTACTTTGTGCAGACGGCGGCCAGGCAACTCTTACTGTAACAAGTAGTGGTGATTTTAACATTGGATATACAGTTTGGATTGCTACTGAAGGTAGTGGGATTGTTCCTGGACTTAGTACGGTTGAAAGAGGCGGTCGCATAGCTGGTGTTTCAACTCCGGCCGATCAGATTGCTCTTGTAGAAACTTCAAAATGGCTGGGTTATAGAGGTGGATCTTTCAGGACAGGACCTGTGGGCGCAGCCATTAATCTTGCAATTACTGCTCCCGAAACTTTAGATGCCAATCTGTTTATTTGTTACCCAAACCCAGTTGGCACTAACGCCATGGCGAATTTCCGATTCTTTGCCCCAGTAGCCACTTCAGCAACAGTTTCTGTATACAATCTTGAGGGTGAACTTGTTACAAAAATTACCAGACTGGTTGACAGTGGAATGATAAATGAAATTCAGTGGTTCTGTGATGGAGTTGCTTCCGGAGTTTACATTTGCAGATTGTCTCTGCAAACAGATGAAGGTGTCCAGGTCAGGCAAACAGTTCTCGCAATTGAACGCTAACTTCTGATAATTATCAGAAAGGACGATAAAATGTTTTTTAGAATTTTGTTAATTATGATTTGCGCAACTCCGCTATTCGCGGCCGGCAATGCAGAATGGATTTTGGCAAATTCAATTGGGACTGACATCTCCGAAGATGCTAATACTTTCTACCAGTCTAACCTTGGGTCTTCATATAGAGGCGGCAGATATGCCGATTCCAGTAAAGCATTGCCACTTCTGATGTCTGCAATACTACCTGGTGCTGGAGAAGTTTATACAGGTCACCGTCGTGGTTGGGCTATGATAGTGCTTGATGCCGCATCGTGGATGAAAATGCGCAGCTACAACAGTGACGGCGATAAATTGCAAGATGAATATATTGCGTATGCAGATGAGCATTGGGATGAGAACAGGTTGCAAGCCAGCTGCAACACTTCAGATATTAGTGATCCAGCCGGATTTTATGATGAAGATAATTTGTGCAATGCTTTTTATGATGTTGCAAATATGACAGATCTTTCATTATGGGTTTCACGCGAAGATGACGAGCGGGAATACTATGAAAATCTAGGAAAATGGGATCAATTCGTTTTTGGATGGGATGACTTTTCAGAAAACTATTTCCTGCATTATGGATTTGAAGATACTGATAACACTTCCGTTTTACGTGACGGCAGAGTTAGTCCCCATCGTGAGTTTTATCGAACACTGCGCAAGCAGTCCAATGATGCCTATGCAAACGCAGACAAACTTTTCACTATGAATATGCTGGTCAGAGTTTTCAGTGTTATTCAGACTGCGTACCTGAATGGAATGATATTTAATGGCAACAGCGATGGTTTTGCAGTTGCTGGACATAATCTGAATCTTGTTGCGCAGCCTCAAGGGGTTTATGGCAGCAAGATCGGAGTTTCTCTTTCTTACTAATCAGAATTCAAGGAGTTTGGTTTGAAGAAGTTTATTACAATCTCAATTGTCTTGATAGCAGCATCAAGTGCATTTGCCGGGATACTGGAAGTGGAAAATAGCCTGTTTGGTTCTTCAGCAGAGAGAATCATGCAAGGAAGCCCAGATGTTGGCGGTATAGGAGGAAGCAGGGTAGAGGGTGACTCTCCTCAGTTCGACGATATGGGCAAAAAGCTGACTGCTGGAGCACTGTCGCTATTACTTCCTGGGGCTGGCCAATTTTACAATGGTGATCATAAAAAAGCGTATATGTTCGCTGGCTTTGAAGCTGGAGTTTGGACAGCATACGGAATATTTAACTCTCAGGCTTCTGGTCGAGAGGATGATGCAAAAGAATATGCCATTCTTTTTGCTGATGTCTCAGGTGTTCATGCAGAAGATTATTGGCGCGTTATTGGTCGGTATGACCATAGTGATCAGTATAACGAAGTCTTGCTGCGCGAAGCTCGCGCAACTGGTGAGGTGGCAGTACTTATTGAAGGTTCTGATCAGTGGCAGTGGCGAAATGGAGAGTATCGCAGAGGGTATCAACTACTTCGTGCAGATACAAATCGAGCTACTGAACGCAGGGATGCCATGACAGTTTTTGCAGTTCTCAATCGTGTTGTTTCTATCTGGGATGCAGTTCGCTCAACAGGAGAAGACAAGCCGTTAGCTACTATTGGCGGTTATGATCTCGAACTGACTTATTCTGACAGTATGCATAACCCGGAGGCGGGATGGTTACTGACACGCAATTTCTGATCCGCAGTCTACTTGTTGTTGCAGTAATTGCTGCAGTTGGTTGCGCCCCAGCACCTCGTGACATAGATACTCAATCGCAAGTTGATGTGGTTTTGCCTGTCGACCTTGAGTTTGTTGGTGTTTATGAAAATGAAAAAGACGCTCCCTTTTTCCCAATTAATTCAATTTCTGCTGTCAAATATGCCAATGATGGGACTTTGTATTTCAGTGATGAAGTAAGAGGTCTTGTTCATGGACTGGACCCTCGACAGGGAGACTGGTTTACTTTCGATACCCCGGGTGCTTTTTTCAGGCCTGTCGATATTCAGGTTGATGGTCTATGGGTTTTAGTTCTTGATTTTGAAAATCGGATGCTGTTTCGCTTCAATAAAGCTGGTGTCTACCACAACCGCCTGATTAATTTCCCTTACCTTGATCCCGGTTACAACAGGGAACCTTTTGCATTTGATATGGATGTCGATGGGCGGGTTGTTGTCTGCGACTACTCTGAGCAACAAGTGTTGATGCTGGACTCATATCTGGAGTTACAGCAATATCTTGGTAGCAGTGGAACTAATCGCGAGCAGTTTATGCAGCCATCTGGAATTGCTTATCAACCTGATGGTGGATTTGTGGTCAGTGATCAGGGAAACAGTAGAGTGCATTTATATAATCGAATGGGATATTTTGAGGCTGACACTGGCGGTTGGTATGATCCAAAAAACCCGATGCGAACTCCCCAGGGAATTGACTCTGATTCTGCAGGTAATATTTTCGTGGCAGATCCTGCAGCCTCAGCTATTCACGTATATTCTCGTGGCCTTGAATTTATTTTCTCTGCCGGGCCGGAAATGGGAGTCCTTGCTGCTCCAATGGAACCTGTAGATGTTGCTGTTGGTCCGGATGATCTTATTGCTGTTGCTGACAAAGGTCGGCGTGCAGTGATTATCTTTCGGATCATATATCGATAGGGCACTGGCGTGCTCAAATTATCACATATACTTATTTTAATCTTCCTGCCGATTCTTTCATTTGGCCAATCAATCGTTGTTCAAGAAACAGAAATTCATGAAATCGACAGTTCAACTACTGTAATTACTTTGGCTCATCAATTTGTTACTCAAGGTTCGTTGATTATAACAAATAATGGAGAGCAGCTTGAGAGTGGAGCAGATTTCAGGCTGTCGTCACGTGAGGGCATTGTTTTAATTCTTCACAAATTGGTGTCGGGAGATTCCAAATCAACATTGGAAATTACTTATAGTTTTATTCCTGCACTTTTGCCGCAAAACATGGAACTTCATCCAATCGTTTCACGTCCTGCAAGTCAAAATGAAGAACAATCAACTTTGCCTGCCTTGGAGATAATTGAGGATGAATACAGCGATACAAACCTTGATGTTACCGGTAGTAAAAGTGTCAGAGTAGCTTCTGGAAATCGACGCGAAATGACTGTCGATCAAACTTTGCGTCTCGCAATTTCAGGAAATCTGACAGAAGATATTCAGGTCAGAGCAGCACTGTCGGATAATAATTTACCTGTTATTCCAGAGGGAAATACAGAGGAGCTTCGAGAAATAGACAAGGTTCTGGTGGAAGTTAATGCGCCAGGCTGGAATGCAGTGCTTGGTGATTTTGTTGCCGAGCAGAGTGGGAGTTGGTATGGAGGGTATCGGCGTAAACTTCAAGGCGCGCAAGTAACTGTAGGAGACAGTTCATCCGTAACATTAACTGGTGGGGCACCTCGTGGCAGATACAAAACTCTGCAAATCCGAGGCCAGGAATCAAATCAGGGACCTTATTATTTGAGTAGTGGTGAAACCGGACAAGATCTGTTCATTGTTGCGGGGAGCGAACGAGTAACACTGGATGGATCGTTGCTGACCCGTGGGCAAGACCGCGATTATGTAATCGATTATATCCGAGGGCGCATCACATTCACTTACAAACAACTTATTACCGCCGATAGTGAAATTGTTGTCGAATATGAAGAAGGTCAGGGGCAATACAGCAGAACTGTTGCTGCTGCCGATGTGAGTCGCGAAATAAAGACTGGCGAATTTCGATCTAAATTTGGTGTACGTCTGACTCGTGAAACCGATGATCCAACTCGCTTGAGAAGTGGCGAGCTCGCAGATCAGGACAGAGACGCTCTTTCGAGTGCAGGAGACAACCAAAATAACGCTGTAAACGATTATGTAGAGATGGTTGAGGCAGGAAGCGGGCAATATAGTATTGTCGATACAGGCGGAATAAACACATATCTATGGGATGCTGTTGCCGGGCAGTATAACCCTGGATTCTATCATATCGGCACCGGTATGGGAGATTATGGAGTAGATTCGCTGACTGTTTCCGGAGCAGTTGTTTACGGCTATCGAGGTCCGGGAAATGGTAGCTATCAAATCGGTCGTATGCTTGCAATGCCAGAGCAACAACAACTTGCTACACTGACTGCCGATATCTCAACAGACGAAAAAACTGTGGCAACGGTTGAGTGGGATGCCAGTAAAATTGATCTCAATACATTATCTGCAATCGATGACAACAACAACGACGGCACTGCCATATATGCTGCAGTTGATAGTGGCGAAAAGAAAATTCGTGCTATCGGAACAGCTGGAATCAAGGGGCATTATCGACGGCGCGATGCAGAGTTCAGGTCTTTTTTAACTCGGGACAAACTGTTCAACTATACTCGTTGGGGTTTGGGCAGAAGAGCGATGCAGCCATCGTTTCTGGATCAAAAGGATTCTGAATCATCGGTTACAGGATACTGGAGAATTGGCCAGGACAACTCACGTGCAAATCTGGAAATTACCAAAGAAGGGATGACTCACGGCAATTCACTTTCTGCAAATCTGGTTAAAACCAAAAGCTCTGCTATGCACAACGGCTTCAAATGGCAAGGTGCATGGGAACAGGCAGACGCACAGGACAGTGTTGACCTTCTGGATATAAACAGGGAACTGCAGTCTCACAAAATTTCCATCCATAAAGGGATTATCCAGCCGGAGATTTCATGGAACAAAATTGAAGATATTGACTCAGCTGCAAGCGATACTGTTTCAGGTGGATATCGATTGGAACTGTGGCAGACAGGTTTGAGATCTTCTCCAGAATTATCAACTCAGTGGGAACTGTCATTCGAGCGCGGTCTCGCTGATTCATTACGAGCTGGCATGTGGACTAGAGAACGAGACAGCAGAACCAGTCGACTTGCATTGACATCTTCACAGTATCTAGGAATGCGATTCTCCGGAGACGGTACTCTGCGCGAAGTCAAAGTTCCCGGCAGTTCAGATCTGACAAGTAGGCTTGCCCGCTCAACACTCTCTGCCGATTGGAATGAAATCGGAAGTAAATGGAGTCTGGCCTACAGCATCGACAACAGTCGTGCAGAGGTGATGGACAGGCAGATAGTTTTTGTTGGTGATCACGAGGGTGATTATAACCAGAACGGAGATTTCGTCGGATTGCTTCAGGGCGATTTCAATGTTGTAACTGTTGGCACAGACAGTCTGGTTGCCACTACAGAAGTCAGTACTGACCTGCTTTGGAAACAGAACTTTGCTTTTCTTGGCAAAGATAAATTTTATGGTGCGTGGTCAACTACTACCCATGTAAAAGCACGAAGTAGAAGTCTCAGCAATGATATGGCCCGACTACTTACCTTCAATCCCGAGACTTTGTTTGACCCTGAGGAATCTGTCCTTGGTGATGTTACCTGGCGTCAGGATATGGTACTGCTGAAGCATTCACATCGATGGGATATGCGTCTCAAACATGAGTTCAATAAAGCGTTGGACAAACAATATGCAACACACCCCGAGCATAGATTGCGGCGCAATGCCGGTCTGATTTTGTCATGCAACGTTTCTCAAGTTTCATCTCTGCGAGCCAGTAGCAAACGAATTTTTGAACAGCGTACTACTGAGGAATCTGGTTATAGCAGTAACCGGAGTTATCTCAGCACAACATCCAGCCAATCTCTGGAGTGGAACTACCGACCTGGGGGCGGACAGAATTATGCAATCGCGATGGATTATGTCGAACGCGATGATACAGTTTCAGGAGTATCGCAAACAGAATATGGGCTTGAACCTAAAGCCAGATTCCGTTTGAAATCGAAATGGAGTGGGCTTGCAGAATTTAGAATATCTGAAGTTGCAAGTGAAGAACCTCCTGGCTCACTGCGCCCATATTTCTATCCGGTTAACGGCAACAATAATGAAGTGACATTGAGAATTGCGTGGGAGCCTACAGATAATATTACAATTTCCCTTGTCCATTTTGGACGTAAGCGCGGCGACAGGGGGTGGCAACATGACTTCCGTATGGAATCGACTGCTCGCTTCTAGTTGCCTGATAATATTTGCCACCTGCGCAAATGCCGCAGTGACTTGTGAGGTTAATTCTACAGCTGATGAAATAGTTCAGTGGGTAAATATCGATAACAACTGGCTGAGTACATTGGATGACTCAGGTACTCGCAAAATCGATTCACATTTACGTGACAGGTGGTACGGACGGGGACACTTCAACTGTGTTGTGTCAACTCATGGTGACTCCTTGTTGACAGTCGATCCGGGTCGTCGATTCAGAACCGGAAAAATACAGATTTCTGGAAAAGACTTTGAAGAACGGCAAGTTCTAATAGAAAGATACCTACCTGACATTGGAACCTACTTTGATTCAGCTGAATGGGAGTCAGGTATAAGCAAACTGCTGGTCGAAGTTGGAAACCTTGGATATCCATTTGTACGTTGGGCTGTTCGGGATGTTGAAATTGACGATGAATTGGCATTAATAAATATAAATGCAATTTTATCGACTGGTTCCGAGGCAGTCATTGGCGAAATAGTTTCTAAATATGGTGATGCTCGTGCCACCCGGTTTTTACAAAAAGCCAGTGGTTTGAAAATTGGCAACAAATTCAAGGAATCAGACTTGCATATCAGTCGCTCAAGATTGATGCGACGCACCGTTTATCAATCGGTGGAAAGGGCAATCGTATATAAAACTGATGATGCCGATTCAGTCGGAGTGTGGTGGGCAGCTGCGACAGTCTCCAGGCCAAATCGTTTTTCAGCAATACTCGGTTGGCAAAGATCAGAGAATGATGACCAGGGGAGATTCAGTGGCCAGATTGATCTGTTCCTCGGCAATATTGCAGGCACAGGCAGGCAACTCGGTATCGATTGGAGTGACAACGGAAATTCCAAGTCACACTTAAAACTCAGTTATCTTGAACCTCTGCTTTTCTCGTGGCCGCTAGATGGCAAGTTTGCTTTTGAGCATGAGATTGTTGATCAGCAGTACACTACCTTCAAGTCCGATTTTGCTATCGAGTTGCCGTTGCAGTCTCGATGGGGATTGGAAGCAGGTCTTGGCTATGACCGAGGAACTTATCAGTCTGGTGACTGGTTGACAAGTAGACGAGTCAGGTCGATTGGTGCAATCAGGCACTACCGCATCGATCCTTACAAAAGTGGTTGGGAAGGATTATTTGCAGTTGAACATGCTTCACGAGCAGTTACTTTGCAGCCAGAAAGTACATTGGATATAGTTGCTGAAAACCAGACTTTACTGCGAAGCAGTTTTGAAGGGGAAATATGGTTGTCCAGTAATTTCAGCATCGGGTCTTCGTGCAGCTGGTCTGAGGTCAAGGGTAACAGCGAAACAGTACCTCTGGCTGAACAATATCGTTTGGGTGGAGCAAAATCAGTTCGTGGATATAGTGAAGATCAATACCATGGTGAGCGTGTTGGAACTGGATCAATTGAATTGCGAATCGGGAAACCATATCGGTCACGTCTTTACACATTCTACGACATCGGATACTTTTCATTTACTGATTCGCAGCAGTTAGAAAACGATGGTGTTATCAAAGGTTATGGAGTAGGAATTGAAACTCTTTCCGCAATGGGCGATGTTTCACTTGCAATCGGCTTCCCGGGTAACTTTTCGTTTGAAACTGCAAAGCTACACGTATCGTTGTTGCAGAGATTCTAGACAGGAAATCAATGACCAGACAGAATGACATCAAGCGTATAAAAGAACTGAGAAGTGAGGTCACAAAACATAATGACCTTTACTATCGGCAGGCTAGCACCAAAATCAGCGATGCTGAATATGACACTCTTTTAGCTGAACTCACTCAACTGGAAACGAAATATCCCGATCAATACAGTCCGGACAGTCCAACTCAGAAAGTTGGCAGTGACAGCGATGATCGTTTTCCGTCTGCTCCTCATACAGTTCCTATGGCCAGTCTGCAGAACAGTTATAAGATGGAAGAAATTCAACAGTTTGCCGATCGTATTGACCGCGAGTTGGAAAGCGGAGAGTACCAGTTTGATATCGAACCAAAAATTGACGGCGTTGCGGTAGCCCTGCGATTCAAGGATGGTAAGCTTGAGCTAGGCTTGACTCGTGGCGATGGGAAATATGGTGATGTCATCACAGAAAATGTTGCAACGCTGAATGGTGTGGGAAATTTGCCTGAGAACTGGCAAAACGCGGTAAATGGGTGCTCTCATTTTGAAGTTCGTGGTGAAGCCTTTCTGTCACTATCAAGATTCAGGGAACTGAATGATGATAGAGCTGGCCAGGGAAATGCTCCTTTTGCAAATCCACGCAATGCAGCTGCTGGTACCTTGAAAACTCTTGATAGCACTGTTGTTGGCCGACGTGGCCTGTCAGTGTTTTTCTATCGATTGTTCAACTGTGACGGTTCTGAACTGTTTGAAACTCATCAGCAGGAGATTGCTGCAATTGAGGCATTGAATTTGCCGGTGAATCCATTTTTCCGCACAACAAAAACTATCGACGATATTCGTACAGTTCTTAAGGAACTTGAAACAGAACGAAGTGAACTGGATTATCAAATTGATGGGGCAGTAATCAAGCTCGATAATCTGGCTCAATGTGAAGCTCTGGGCAGTACTGCTAAAGCTCCTAGGTGGGGAATTGCCTACAAATATGCTGCTGAAGAAGTTGAGACTGTTCTGAAAGATATAACACTTCAGGTTGGGCGTACGGGAGTAATAACTCCTGTTGCGGAACTTGAACCGGTTCAGCTTGCAGGATCGTTGATCTCCAGAGCTACACTTCATAACTGGGAAGAAATTGAGCGCAAGGATATAAGAATAGGTGACACTGTAGTTGTTGCTAAAGGTGGCGATGTGATTCCCAAGATACTTTCAGCATTGAAAGAACAGCGGTCTGGAAATGAAATTGCAATTCCACAGCCAGAGATGTGTCCGATTTGCAGCAGCCGTACTGAAAGCCCAGAGGGGCAGGTCGCAGTGAAATGTGTGAACTATCATTGTGCTGCCAGGCTTTCTGCCAGGCTGAGACATTTTGTTGGCCGTGATGCAGCTGATATTGAAGGTTTGGGTGGAAAGTGGATTGATAATTTCATTGAATCGGGAAAGCTGAACTCTATTCAGGATATTTTCAAGTTACAACATAATGAACTTCGAGTGCTTCCTGGTTTGGGAGACAAATCGGCAACCAGGTTGATCGCGGGACTCAAAGCATCGTCAAAGCGACCCTGGACTAATAAAATATTTTCACTGGGCATTCCTCAGGTTGGTATTACCACTGCAGCCATACTTGCTTGCAACGCGTTAAATATAAGAGAGTTGGAGAAGTTGTCTCAGGAAACTCTTGAAGAGTTGGAAGACATTGGGCCAATCGTTGCTGCAGAAATTATTGCGTGGTTCAGTTCTGTTGATACTCAAACAATGATTAGCGAGTTACTTGAGTGCAATTACTTGTTGGAAGCTGAATCTGTTCCAGTAACCACGATTGAGACATTTTCCGGATTGACTTTTGTTATTACCGGTACATTGGGAAAAATGACTCGTGGTGAAGCAAAAGCATTGATTAAAAAGCATGGTGGAAAAGTGACCGGAACAGTTAGCTCTAAAACCAATTATCTTGTTGCTGGAGAAAAAGCTGGAAGCAAGCTGGATAAGGCCCGCAAACTTGAGATTGAAATATTGTCTGAAGAACAGCTGCTCGCGTTGATTAAAACCGGGGCTGTTGATGAGTAATAGCAAAGCACTTTTTCTATCGGTGCAACTTGACGATTCTGCACATCTTCTACTGAATCTCCGTGATCCGTCTTCAATATTTGAAGTAAGCGACTTACATCACATCGATGAAATTGAGCCCGGGTCAGTTATTATTATTGATGGCGATTCTGCTGAGGTTGTGAAAAACGGTAAGGATCACCTCTTTGTTCAAAGAGGTTTTATCTGGTCTCTAGTGTCACCACTTGATGCTGGCTCTGAAATTCATCTTTGTGTGTCAGACAGACTCGCAGCAGAACAGACACTGCGCCGGGAAGGGTGGCTCTTCTGGAATGGTTTGCAGTTTTGGGCTGGCCGCTCACAGGAATTACGAGAACGATGCCGCAATAATCTTGCATCATTCTCAGTTCTCGCTGGTGAAATCCTGGATTTGCTGAATGAAATTGTCAGCTCGACTGTTTCAAATCCGTTCACAAGATGGGAAGATGAAGATCCAGGTGTAGTTCACTCTGAGCCAGTATCGGTTCCAAGAGATCCTGACAAGCTTTCAAAATGGTTGGTAGATTCAGATGGTCTGGGCTCGCTTTATGGCGACAGTTTTATTCCTCGTGAAGCACAGGGGATAATGGGTCGCGATGTTGCCGGAGCGTTGGATAGCAGAACTCCAATGCTTGTTGAAGCTGGAACAGGCGTGGGAAAATCACTGGCATATCTGACACCATTATTGACTCGCGCCGGCTCAGGCGTGCGTGTTGTTATTTCAACCAACACAATTGCATTGCAGAATCAGTTAATGAACACAGATTTGCCTCTGCTGCACCATGCATTCCAAAAACTGAAATATCGACGTCTAATGGGTCGCGGTAATTACCTCTGCAACACAAGTCTGAAACGATTTTTCGAGCGTGGTATGGAGTCGCTTAACGATGCATGGGGCCAGGTCTCGTTGTTGCTCTGGCTGGAAGTAACTCGCTTTGGAATGAAAGAAGAAATCGCAACGCATCCAGGATTAAGCAGATATATAATGTCGCTTTTTGGTGGAGCTGATTCCTGTTCTCCGGCACTCTGTTTCGGATCCAGTCCCTGTTATGTTCAGCAAGCCAGAAAAGCTGCAAAGGAAGCAGATGTAGTAGTCGTAAATCATTCCCTTTTAATAAACGACATGCTTGCTGGGAACACGCTGATTGGTGAATATGATCATCTTGTCGTAGATGAAGCTCATCGTTTGCCTGCTGTTGCACTGGACACTTGCTCAGTGGTTTGCAGCTCAACACGAAGTGCATTGATTAAGGAACTACTTGGAGAAAAATCCAGTGCTAAAGCAATGCCTGAAATAATTCTCAGTGCATCGAGGTCACTGCTTGAGTTTGGGAAAAGTGGGCAGATTGCTAGCAAGTTGATACATGATTATGGAAGGTCAATTGATAAAGCTTTCAAAAGTTATCACCAGTGGTTACAAAATATTGCTGAACTGCAGGGAGACTCAAAAGAAGAATATACTGTCAAATCTCGAGTTGGAAACCCAGCGGAACATTTGAAGCCAATTTCCAGATCTTCAGCTAAAACACTGTCAGAATTCAGTAAATGCGCGTCGACATTTGCTCATGTAGCCGCTGCAGTTAATCAATTTCCGGATCTTTCTTCCGGTCTGGAAGAATCACTTTCTTCACTCACAAGGTCAGCTGAAATGCTTGCCGAGCTTGAAAAAGACATGATGTTTTTAACATCATCTGCTGATTCAGATTGGGTCTATTGGGTAGAGCCTGGCAGGAAGAAGGGACTGCCTGCATACGGTGCAACGCAACTTGAATCTGGAGAAGTGTTGGCGCCGTTGTGGAGAGAATTTGATCTTGCACCGATAGCAACAAGTGCAACGCTTTCAGCAGCTGGCAATTACCAGTTCATGGCGGGGGAATTGGGGATTTCCAAATTGCAGGGTGGTTTTCTGGAGTCTGATATTGTTTCATGTTTTGACTATGACAAGAACGCAATATTCTGCACAACCCCAACATTCCCGGAGCCAAACAGTCCTGACTATATGAATACCATGATCTTTATGATCAAGCATTTGATAACCAAAATACCTCGCAAAGCTATGATCCTATTCACATCATACAAAACTTTGACAACAATTGCTGATGCTCTGGAAAATGATGACCCGGAATACAACTTCCATTCTGCTACAGACAAAAACTGGGTTCAGAACAAGCCGGTCGTCCTTGCGCAGGGCAGAGGTACAGTTGCCTCAGAGCTGATTACCAGATTCCGACGTGAAAGTAGAGCTGTTCTACTTGGCACCAATACTTTTTGGGAAGGTGTTGATTTGCCTGGCGATGATCTGGAATTACTTATCGTTCCCAAATTACCATTTCTGGTTCCCAATGACCCCTGGGTTCAAGCTCGATGCGAAAAAATTCAAGCTGAGGGAAAAAATCCATTTGCCACTTTCCTGGTTGTTGATGCAATGTTGCGCTTAAGGCAGGGTACGGGCCGATTGATTCGTACTGTAAATGATCGTGGAGTTGTAGTGCTTCTTGACAGCAGGTTGCATACAAAGAATTATGGTCTAAGTTTTATGAAAACATTTCCCACTGCTGCCAGGCATTGCGCCAACAGCACTGAAATTTTGCAGATTGCCGATGAGTTCTTTTCCGTAACCGACTAATGGAGAAACTGATGACAAGCAAAGCCAGAGTAAACCAACAACTGCTTGATTCAGGTCCTGTTGACCACATTGTCACTGGCATTGGACAACTCTGTACAATGGAGTCAGGTGATGGAATCGTTGCTTCGCCTCGACGTGGAACAATGTTATCGGAGATTGGTGCTATCATTGATGCGGCATTTGCAATCAAAGATGGCAAAATTGCTGCTGTTTCAAAAGCTGATGAGCTGGAAAAAATTGTCACGATTGGTCCCGATACTACAGGTGAAGATATCGACGGAAGATTGGTTCTACCTGGTTTTGTTGATCCACATACACACTCGGTATTTGGTAAAACCAGGCAAGATGAATATGATCGCAGAATCAGAGGTGAGACTTATCTGGAAATCGCTGCTGCCGGTGGCGGTATACACTCATCGGTAAGTGATCTGCGTTCTCGCAGAAATGAAAATTTACTGGAATTAACCTGCAACAGACTTGCAGATATACTTGAAGCAGGTACTACAACTGTCGAAATTAAAAGCGGTTACGGGCTGAGCCTTGAAGATGAACTACGCATATTGGAAATTGCCAAAGAGGCTGGCGAGAAAGTAAATATCGGTACAATCCTGACTTGTCTTGCAGCTCATGAAGTACCAAAAGAATTCAAAAACAACAGGGAAGAATATATCAACCTTATTTGCCAGAAGGTGCTTCCAGCAGTAACAGAACGATCTCTTGCTCAGCGACTGGATGTATTCTGTGAGCCTACTGTTTTTACTCTCAAGGAAACTGAGAAGATAATTAAATGTGGAATGAGTCTTGGGTTGCGAGCTACAGTTCATGCAGATGAACTCGCTTCTTATGGTGCTGCACAATTAGCTGCGGAACTAGGTGCTGATTCTGCTGACCATCTGATTCAGATCAATTCTGCTGGCATTGCTGCTCTGGCAAAATCAGACACAGTTGCCGTTGTTCTTCCAGGAACTGTATTTTCTCTTGGTATCGACAAATGGGCCCCAGCACGAGAGATGATTGATAAGGGTGTTGCTATTGCTTTGGCTACAGATTTCAATCCCGGCAGTAGCCCAATTCGTTCCATGCAGGTTATCATGTCCATAGCTTGTACTCAGATGAAAATGACTCCAGCAGAAGCTCTGGTCGCATCGACAATAAATTCTGCATCAGCACTTGGGCTAGCCAGTAAAGTCGGTTCTATTGCTCCGGGTAAATGCGCAGATTATCTGATTCTGGACTACGATGATTATCGACTAATCCCTTATCATACAGGGCATAACAGCATAGTTGCTGTATTCCGTAATGGAGAGCAGGTAGTTGGGTGAAGAAGTTCATAATATTTCTCTTAATAGCTTCTTCTGCATTTTGTCACGATAGTGATGGCTCTGCAGAATGGTCTCCCTTTGAATGGACTCTTGCAGCAACTCTTTCCGGGCAGTATCCAGTTGTATCTGTAACCGATGGCGGAATCGGAGCAAGGACGCTATTTCTTACTGAATCTGGAACATCTACATCTACAAATTATTACCGTGATGGAGTTCCGCTTGGATTTGGGCATCAATGGTTGGAGAGCCCATGGCACATTTCATTAGCTGGCGTTGACATCCAATCGTTCAATAATTCTGAAATAAATCTTGAATGGGCACCCACTGACAGCAACAGCACAATTGTCGATGCACGTTTTGGTAAAGCTCAGCATGAATCATATTTGCGTCGCATATCATTCAGAACACGAACTGCGCCGTGGCAGATCAGGTTTTCGTTTGATGAGGTTATAGATGAAGAAGGATATGACCTGGCTCTGCCTGACGATATGCGAAATCTATATCCTGGAAGTTCTAAATCGAGGATTAAAACTCTTAATATTCAACGACATTACCCTGAAGGTCAGCATCTCTCTTTTACTCACGAGAATATTCGGCAACACAGAACAGTTATTCCTTCAACAGGAATCGGTTTCGAAGAATTTTGGGGAGACCGGACTGCTGCAACCTGGCTTACTCCTGTTGGTGACTCAAAGTTGGGAATAACGGTTTTCAGCAATGGTGGAGACGTTGAACGTGACAGAGGTAGAAAACTGGAAAGCGTCAGGACAGGTTTACAGACTAGATATTCCATGGCCAACAGGGGTACTTTGTCGATGCTGTTCTCCACCGATCGAATTGCCGACAATGGAATTGGAATTGAAGTTCCTGGTTACCATCAAGTTAATTCAGTTGGCAGACAACAAGCAGATCTTAACTGGCAGTCATATTACGATATTGCCGGGTTTGACATAGACCATGATGTAACTGCAAAATGGGATTGCATAACTAATTGGAAAACCATTTGCTCATTTACAATCCGCAAGTCGAATATTTCTGTTACTGCATCTATGGGCAGCCGCACCCCAGGTAGTGATAAATTGTGGACTCTTGATTCCCGTAGTAGTGCCGATTCAGTTTACGCAATTATTCCTGACAGAGACCTTGATTGGGAAAACTACAAAAAGTTGAGCTGTAATTCAGCTGGCAAACTGTTTGGTATTAAGTGGGGACTTGCAGGTACAATCAATTCATTGACCGATGGCATTGGTTATCTGCCTTTGCAAACTCCAGGTCATTACAGCTGGATTAATAATGTTGAAATGAACAGTTGGTCTGCAGACAGCAAGCTCGAAAGAGCTCTCAATATATTTGGAAAACTCCATGTTAGGTCTCTGTATTCATTTAGAGGCACAGGCGTTACAAAAGGCACCCCAGCAGTTATAATGCCGGAACAGTCTGGCAACATTCAATTACTATGGGAACGCAGATTATTTGACAACGACGGAATACTGGAAATCGGTTTTGAAAATGAGTATCGCGGTAGTATGCAGGATCCCTGGATTCCTGGTGGAACAGTTGAGTTGCCATCTATGTTCTTACAACACCTACGGTTTGGTTTCCGTTTGATTGGTGTTGATCTCGGTATAGATTTCCGTAACCTTGGAGGATCTCAAGTCAGACTTTCCAATGGTGCACTGAGCAATACAACTGAAATGCGCTATCGGTTGCATTGGACACTTTATAACTAGTCTCCCTGTCTGGTTTTGAATCATTGCGATATCGATCACTAATAGGCATTTCTATTTTGTTATGTGTAATTCTTGCTGGACGTGTTGTGCGACATTACTTGTTGCTTGGGTCGCAAGGTGAGTGGAAGTCCGAAATCATTTTTGAAAAATATTTGCCTGAATTACCTGTCGAAATAATAGAAGTACCTCCACCTGAGGGGCCATTTTTGATTAACGAAACAACCGTGGATACTTTGTGCTACATAAAGGGAGTAGGGCCAGTTCTTGCTGCACGCATAATCGCATATAGGGATTCAGTGGGTCTTTTTCAAAATATAGATGATTTGCAACTTGTCAAAGGTGTTGGTCCATCTCTTTCGGCACGCATTTTCGAAAAAGTACTATTTCAAAGAGCTGAAGCATCAAGCTTAAGTTATACAGAAAATTGTCGATAATATTCCAGGGAACTATAACCTTGGAGTTTTTTTTGAATAATTTAATGCTAACAATACTAACTATCGTTGTCTCGTTAGTTGTAACTACCGCTTGGTATTATGAACGTAAGTGGCGAGTTGCCAGTAAAGTGAAAATCAAAAGTGCCGAACTGGGCTTTAGAGAAGTGATGGATAGTATTACAAGTGGTTTGGTTCTTATTGATAAATACGGTCATATATCCTACGCAAACAGTTCTGGTTATATGATTCTCGGGCTTCCTGCGAATTGCATCTCTGAACATATAATCGATTGCACTGCATTTGAATGGTCTGGGCTTGAGAACGCTGTTCTGAAAATATTAGAAAATGGTGGAAGTATATCCAGGCAGGAATTTGATGGCATAAATGATTTTACTGGACGGCTACTTGGTGCAACAGTAACTGCACTTGATAATGGCGGCGCAGTTATCGTCTGTAGTGATATTACAGAAGCTCGCAAGTTGGAACAGGCAAAGCGAGATTCAGAAGAAATGGCGTCTGTGGGTGAACTGGCTGCCAGTATTGCACATGAGATCAGAAATCCTCTTGGTAGTATCAGAGGTAGCGCAGAGCTGCTTTTTGAAACAGTCAATATCAAGGATGATGAAAAAATGTTGTTTGATCTAATTATCAGGGAAAGCAGCAGAGTGAATATAATTATTTCAGAATTCTTGAAATATGCTCGTGTCAGAAAACCTGTTTTGAAACCATGTGATATAAAACCAATTCTCAAAGAAGCTGTTTTGCAATTACAAGTTCACGCAAAACATAATAATGGAAATGTCCAGATTAAAGAATATGTCGAACCAAAATTGCCAGATCTCCTGGTTGATGAGAATCAGTTACGCCAGTTACTATTGAATCTGGGAATTAATGCAATTGAGGCAATGAAATACATTGGAGAAATATCACTGGCAGTACGAAGTGTCGATGATAACAACTGTATAATAGAAGTAATTGACTCTGGTGCAGGTATTTCAGAAGAAAATATTGGCAAACTATTTAACCCATTTCATACTACAAAAGCTACTGGCAGTGGACTTGGTCTCCCGCTTGTCAAGCGCATTGCAGAATCCCATCATGGGTCGGTAGAAGCATGTAATAGCATTGATGGTGGTGCTTGCTTCCGAGTTAAGTTACCAACAGTAATGGCATTAGAGTTGCAGCCTTCCTAATCGTGCATTTCGCAATTATTTTTGTCAATTTCCAATAATTCTCTCAAGTAGATTGTTTTCCTGTCGATAATTATAACAGGAAATAATCGTTCATAAAAACAGGATAAAACTTGTCATGAGAGGAATATAATGTCAAGTCATACTGTGCTTATCGTCGATGATGAAGAATCGATGCTTCAATATTTGTCAATTTTATTGACACGTGAGGGTTACAAAGTCGACACTGCTAATGGTGGTTTGGAGGCGTTGCGGAAAATGGAGAAATCTCCATTTGATGTTGTGTTGACAGACATTCAAATGCCTGGTCTTGATGGTATTCAAGTGCTTAAAGGAATCAAGGCTATTGATTCAACTACACCGGTAATAATGCTCACCGCATATGCCGATGAACAGACAGCAATTGATGCGGTCAATCATGGTGCGTACTCTTATCTACACAAACATTCCAAGAACGATGAGATTAAGCTTGTGGTGCGAAATGCTGCTTCGCTGCGCAAAGTGAAAAAAGAAAACATACAACTCAAAACTGAAATCAAGCGCAACAAAAAAGGTACAAAGATTATTGGACAGAGCCGTGAGATGCATGGCCTTTTCCGACTTGTTGACAAGATTGCAGATACCACTGCAACTGTACTTATTCACGGTGAAAGTGGGACTGGTAAAGAACTGATTGCAAAATCAATTCATGGAAAAAGCAGTCGTGCAAATGAACCATTTGTAGCGATAAACTGTGGTGCGATTCCGGAAACACTTCTAGAGAGTCAACTGTTTGGCCACGTAAAAGGTTCATTTACAGGTGCCGACAAAGATCACAATGGTTTTTGTCAACAAGCGGCAGGTGGAACAATATTTCTGGATGAAATTGGTGAGACACCTTTGACAATCCAGGTTAAATTATTGAGAATGCTTCAGGAAAGAGAAATTTATCCTGTTGGTGCCAGCAAACCGTTAAAAGTTGATCTCCGGGTTATTGTAGCTACCAACAAGGATTTGGTCAGCGAAGTTGCAGCTGGCAATTTCCGTGAGGACTTGTTTTACCGCCTGAATGTTATTCCTGTTACACTGCCAGCATTGCGCCAGCGTCGAGATGATATTCCACTTCTGGTTGATCATTTCCTGAAAAGACATATTGCTGAATACAGAGGCCAACTCAAAACTGTTGTTGCAGATGAAGCTTTGTCTATTCTTCAATCATATGATTGGCCAGGTAACGTCAGGGAGTTGGAAAATGTAATTGAGAGAGCCTGTATTATCAGGGAAGGTGAAAAAATATCAGCAGTTGATTTGCCAGGAATAAATGCGGGACTGGAAGAAGTTGGCAGTAGCAACCCTTCAGTTGGCACCCACGTGCCATTAGAGGATGTTGAAAAGGCACACATCATAACTGTTCTCAAGAGTGTTGGTGGTCGCAAAAAACAAGCTTCTGAAATACTTGATATAAATCCTTCCACACTATACCGGAAACTGTTGAAGTACGGTATTGAGGAAGATACAGAAGTTGAAACAAATGAACCAGTTCTGGTTTAGGAGGAATATCTTTGGTGGCTACCAAAGTAACAAAAGCTGACTTTGCTCTGATTTCAATTCTTGTTTTGATTATAGCTATAGCCTTGGCTCCGCATATCAAGTCAATGAAGGCAAATTGCAAAAATATTGAAGTTAAACGAAATTGCCGAATTGTTCAGCAGGCACTTGAACAATATGCACAAGGTAACAATGGTAACTATCCAAAATACACGGCAGAAAAAAATTGCAATGGTGATACTATAATTGATTTTCTACCGGAACAGACACTGTTGAAAAATCCTTATTCCCTGCAATTTACTGAACCTGAATTTTTCAATGGAAAACAATGTGGAAAGACGCAATACAAACCTTTGATAATTAATAATGCATGTGAGAGTTATGTAGTTATCGGCTGGGGCAAGAGTCTGGAAACTCCATTGATTGAACTTAAAAATTGATTTTCCAACAAACTGGCTTTTAGCACCAAATAAACTGTTCAATATCATAGTCAGCGCATATTCTTAACCTATGTGGATTTCATTAATTGGATTTATGGGTTGTGGTAAAAGTGCTGTTGCCAATTTGGTTGGTAACAATTTTGGCTTGCCTATTATTGAATCAGATAAAATCATTTCAGAGTCGACCGGTCAGACTATATCAGGGATATTCAATACTTCAGGCCAGAAATATTTCAGGTCGCTGGAGTTGTCTGTAGTGAACAATCTTGATGTAAATAAACCATATATTATCTCTACTGGAGGAGGAGCCGTTGAAGCTCCTGAGTTATTAAATACTCTCAAGCAAAACGGCATTGTCATCTGGCTGAATCGGCCATGGGATCAGATATTTTCAGAAATTAAAAATGATTCTTCTCGTCCACTTGTTGTTAGTCGAAGCTTGGACGAATTACATGATTTGTACTCACGCAGGTGTTTGCTTTACGAATCAGCAGCTGATTACAGAATAGATACTGAAACACTTTCAGTTGCACAGGTTTCAGAAAAGGTTAATGAATTCAGGAGAGAATGTGAGAGTTAGTGGCGGCAAGTGGAGTGGTAGGAAGCTCAAGCATCCCGGTAATTCCCCCGTCCGACCAACTTCGGACAGGGTCAAGGAGATGTTGTTTAGTATTATCGGTAATAGAATTATTGATGCCTATGTTGTTGATCTATGTTGTGGAACAGGAAGTCTTGGCATCGAAGCATTGAGCCGAGGTGCAGCTTTTGTTTCTTTCGTGGACATTGCGGCCGATTCTTTAAAATCTACAGCTGCCAACTTGAAGTTGTGCAATGCAGAAACTGAAAACTATAAATTACATCGATCCGATTCGATTCGTTTTGTCAAATCACATTGTCCTGATCACAGAAATTTGATTATTCTGGCTGACCCTCCATACAATGCGAATTTTACATCTGAAATTTGGATGGAGCTGGTTAACTGTATTGACAGTGGCAGGGCAACGTTTATTGCTGTTGAACATGAGACTGGCATAAAGTTGTCTTCTGAATCTAAAACTGGTACTGTTGATATACGTAAAGCTGGTAATTCTTCTTTAGCGATTCTGGAGAGATAAATGGGAAATCGATCTGCAATTTATGCTGGAACTTTTGACCCTGTTACCAATGGACATTTGGACATTATTTCCAGATGTGCCAGACTTTTTGACAGCATCACAATTGCTGTTAGTGAAGAAGGTAGAAATACACTGTTTGATTTTGAAGATCGAGTCGCGATGATTACTGAGGCTATCGCAGCACATTCAATTCCAAATTGTAAAGTAGTCAGCTTCAACGGTCTTCTTGTGGATACAATGAAAGAGATTCAGACCACAATTGCCATTCGTGGTGTCAGATCTGCAGCCGAACTTTACGATGAACAGCAGATGGCTTTAATGAATTCAATTCTAGACAGTGATGTTGAGTCGGTTATTTTGTTTGCAAAACCATCGTTGTCCATGATTAGCGCATCTCTTGTTCGTGAAGTGGCCCGATGTGGTGGAGAATTGTCTGAATTTGTTCCTGTTTGCGTCGAGAAAAAAATTCGTTCGAAGTTCGCTTAAAAGTAAACTGGTGTTTACTTTTAGAAGTGGTCTGTCAACTTTAGGATTCGACTTGCCGAACCTGTTCCGGTTCTGATAAATATTTTAATGACTCTGGGAAATAATCAAAGAGGTTGCTATGGATTTAAGGCTTGGTTGGTTGGCAGATGTTCTGGGTGACTCGCCAACTCTGAAACTTTCTGGTCAGGCAAAGGCAATGATAGCTCAAGGTGAGCCTGTTATAAATCTCACTGCTGGTGAACCTGACTTCAATACACCGCTGAAAATTCGTGAAGCTGCCCATGTTGCTATCGACGAAGGTAAAATTGGTTATACTGCAAGTGCTGGTACTCCTGAGTTGAGGAAGTGTGTTGCCGAGCATTATTCTGAAAAAATGAACCTAAAAATATCACCATCGGAAGTAATTATTTCCAACGGTGCAAAACAAATTCTCTATAATGCGTTATCTGTCTTGCTTAACCAGGGTGATCAAGTTGCTGTGCCTGTTCCATATTGGGTTACTTATCCTGCGCAAATTACCGCTTTAAGAGCAAGAACTATTCCAGTTATTCCTTCTAATCCAGGATGGAAAATAACTGCTGAGGATCTCGACAGAGCTGGTGCTGGAAGAGCGAAAGCACTCATTTTGAACTCTCCATCAAACCCTTCTGGAGCTGTCTACACTCGTAAAGAGCTTGAGGATCTTGCAGAGTATTTTCGTAAAACAAGTTTCTTCATTTTAACTGACGAGATCTATGAAGATTTGGTTTATTCGGATGAAGGCCATATCTCGCTAATGTCTATTGCACCTGATTTGCGACACAGAATTATAGCTGTCAGCGGACTTTCTAAAAGTTATGCAATGACTGGTTGGAGAGTTGGCTTCGGAATTGCTGATGAATCTACAATCGGGGCAATGACCAGGCTGCAAAGTCACTCAACAAGCAGTATAAATACTATTGCTCAGAAAGCATCAGTAGTAGCTTTTGACTGCCAGGATGAAGTTAAAGATATGTCTCGTGCATTCAAACAACGCAGAGACCTTCTTGTGGAAGCATTGACCGATGTCCCGAACATCAGTTTCAATATTCCAGATGGTGCATTCTATCTCCTTGTCGACATCAGTAAAGCAGTTGATCCTGACAATCAGGCTGGCGGTTGCTGGCGTCTGGCAGAACATCTTCTCAAAGCGGAAAAGCTTGCTACTGTTCCAGGAGAGCCATTTGGTGTTCCAAATCATTTGCGCTTGAGCTATTCTCTTGATGGGGATACGCTTACTGAAGGTGCGAAACGATTGATTAATGGTTTGAAAACATTCAAAGGTTAGGTCTTTGTGAAGTTTATAGATGTTGCTGAAATTTCTGTTGAGTCTGGGACCGGTGGCGATGGTTGCGTTGCCTATCGGCGTGAAAAGGGTGTGCCTAGAGGCGGCCCGAACGGAGGCAACGGTGGGGCCGGTGGTTCGGTTTATCTTGTAGCATCTTCAACAAGCTCTACACTTCAGGACTTTCGTTATAAACGCAAATATTCAGCTCAAAATGGATTCCAAGGTGAGGGATGGAACAAATCTGGCTCTGCTGGTGATGACCTTGAAATATTTGTCCCATGTGGTACTTCAATTGTTAATAAAAAAAACGATAAACTTGTTTGTGATCTCGTGGACCCAGGGCAAAAGGTATTAATTGTCCAGGGTGGTAAGGGAGGCAAGGGGAACTATGAGTTCCGTAATGCCCGCAATCAGACTCCAGATAAAGCAACACCTGGTAAACTCGGTGTTTCGATGAATCTGAAAATGGAATTGAAATTGATTGCCGATATCGGTTTAATTGGTATGCCAAATGCAGGTAAGTCGACATTACTGGCGCATATCACTTCGGCCAAACCCAAAATTGCTGACTATCCATTTACAACTCTGGTACCAAATCTTGGGATTGTAGATCTAGGTGATTTTGTTAGTTGTACTCTGGCTGATATTCCAGGTTTAATCGAAGGAGCTAGTCAAGGCAAAGGACTTGGCCTTGAGTTTCTGAAGCACGTTGAACGTACTAGGGCTCTTGTTTATCTGATAGATGTCAATGACCCAGCTCCAGCTGCAACTCTCTCAGTCTTAAGACAGGAACTTGAAGCTTATGGCAACAGATTACCTGAGTTACCATTTGTCGTTGTTTTAAACAAAATCGATTTGGTATATGTTGAGCTCATTGATGAGATTCTGGAAGAAATTACCGAGTGGACTGAACATCGTTCTGGTACAGGAGTTCATGTAATTTCCGCAGTAACCGGACAAGGTATAGATAAACTTCGATATGCCATGAAAGACCTCTATCAGATGGTTGTACCAGAATAAGACTAATCTCCCATAATTTCTCCCGGTCAGGTTGAAAGAATGCATAAGTTACTCTGCAAGTGTGATGATTTGTGGCCGTCTCTGTGGGATGAAATCAATGATCCACCAAAAGATGTTAATGTGACAGGCGATGCAAGGTTACTGAGTGAACGCGCTATTGCAATTGTAGGTACAAGGCGGGCAAGTAACATGGGACAAGCTATTGCCAGAAAAATTGCTATGGATTTGTCCAATGCAGGCTTTGTAATTGTCAGTGGACTTGCTTTGGGAATCGATACTGCTGCTCACCTTGGAGCTCTTGATGGTAGTGGAAAGACTGTAGCAGTAATGGCGACAAGTATAGAAGAAACATATCCTCCAAGAAACAGTGGTTTGCGCCAGGAGATTGAAAAACGTGGTTGCGTTGTATCGGAATCGCAAAACACACCTGTACCGTTCAAATACTTATTTCCAAGGCGCAACAGACTTGTTGCCGGGCTGGTTGCAGGGGTTATCGTAATTGAGTCACCTGAAAAAAGTGGCTCCCTGATTACAGCTAAATTGGCGATTGATTACAATCGTGAAGTTTTCGCTGTACCAGGGCCGATAGATAATGCAAATTGGAGAGGGTCGCATCGATTAATCAAGGATGGAGCACATCTTGTCGAAAATGCAGAAGACGTTTTAGAGGTGCTTGGCTCCAGATCAGGAATTTTCAGTGGCCCGTTATTGCAGTTACCCCAGGAGGGGACATCTTCCAGATGGGTATGGGATCGAATCGATCTTTCAGGAGTTAAACTTGCAGATTTACAGATGCAGTGGCCAGGCGACCCCGCAGATTTAGCTGAAGGTTTACTTGCACTGGAAATGGCAAATATGGCAGTCAGGTTGCCTGGCGCAAAAGTAGCAAGAGCAATATGGACTTCTTCTGACAGAAAGTAGCTTTGACTATCAGAAAGAAAATAAAGTGGGCAATTGAATATATCGCTTTAAGAAAGTTGATGTTTTTCTCATGCTTGATACCTGCAAGCAAACATAGAAGTTATGGAAGTCGCTTTGGTAAATTTGTATACCAGCGATTTGGGTTCAGAAAGGAAGTTGTTGAAGAAAATCTATCTTTTGCATTTCCAAACTATCATGAACCTATTGAGAACCTTGCACTAGATGTTTACCAAAATCTTGGGATTACTTTGCTTGAGTTTCTGTCGATGGGCAAGCTGACTCCAGCAGAAATATTGGAGCAAGTTGAATTCGAAGGTATTCATCACTTGCACAATTTCAAAAAGGCTGGACAGGGTGTACTGTTGACAACAGGTCACTTCGGGAATTGGGAGATGTTGGCAGCTGCGATAAATGCATCAGGTATTGATGGCAATTTTGTAGTCAGATCTCAATCAAACCCGTATGTAGACAAGTTGCAGAATAACATTCGCAGTTCTGCTGGCCTCAAAGTAATCAGAGCCGAAGATATAAGACCCTTGGTAAAGACACTGCGTGAAGGCCATCTTGTCGGTATTCTCCCAGACGTGAATGCAGGTTCAAAAGGTGTCTTTGTGGACTTCATGGGGCGTAAAGCTTCAACAACAAAGGGTCTGGCTCACTTTGCATGGAAACTGAACTGCCCGATTGTGCCAAGTGCCATATTCAGGAAATCTGATGGTGGTTTTAAAGCTGTTTTCAAGGACCCAATTTATCCGGACCCTGAAATGGAAGAAAAAGAGGCGGTGTACAGCCTCACTGTTCAACACACCTCCGCTTTGGAAGATTTTATACGCCAAAAACCAGATCACTATTTCTGGGTGCATCGACGTTGGAAAGCCACCCCACCTAAAAACTAGTTCTCAGTCTCAAATCCAATGCCAGGCGCAGGCAGGTTTCCAGCAATCTTAATTTCACCATGAACCGATTCGTAACGTTCAAGGTTTGCACCAAGTGTTTTGTGCAGAGCTTTTGCATTTTGAGGAGTCATGATGACTCTCGCAAATACCTTACTCTTTGGAAGTCCTGGCAGCAGGCGGGCAAAATCGATAATAAATTCACTAGGTGAATGACTTATCAGAGCCAGATTTGAATAGATCCCCTCAGCTTCTTCTTTACCAAGCTCCAAACTGATTTTCTGTTTATCCTTCATTTAAGCGCTCCTTGATTTTAAGTTTTGTTGTCGATCTTGTTGACTGTTAATTATACTGGTAATAGCTTGCCTATACTAATACAATCTTGTTCTGGAGGATAATAATGCCACAACAAAGTTTACAATGGTTGGATAAATTTTCTGACTGCCGACTGGCTGTAGTTGGTGACGCAATGGTTGACAGGTTTCTCTGGGGTAGTGTCAGTAGGATCAGTCCCGAAGCTCCTGTGCCTGTTGTTAAACTGGAGCGAGAGACTGTCAAGCTGGGCGGGGCAGCTAATGTCGCCGCCAATATCCGGTCTTTGGGTAGTGATGTTGAGCTCATAACTGCAACTGGAGATGACAGCGGTGCCGATTCTCTTTCTTTGTTGCTTAATGAAAAAGAAATAAGAAGCTCCGGTGTTTTTCGGTTGAGTTCTCGCCGAACTACTCTTAAGACAAGGATAATTGCACACAGTCAGCAAGTTGTTAGAACCGATATTGAGGATGATGATAATATTGATGAGCCGACAAGTTCTCTGATGTTAGAGCGCATGAAATCTCTGGGGCCTTTTGATGGCATTGTTCTGAGTGATTATGGCAAAGGAATTCTAACCCTCGATTTACTGAATGCTGTAATCAATTATGCAAAAGAAACCAATGCTGTAATTGTTGCTGATCCAAAAATGGGTGATTTCTCACAATATAAAGGTGTCACTTCATTGACTCCCAACCAACTTGAAGCCAGTGGGGCATGCTCATTGAGAATCAGGGATCTACAAACTTTATCTCAAGCTGGAATGATGCTTCGTAATCGCACAGATTCCGAAGCAGTACTGATTACCAGAGGCGAACACGGTATGGCTCTTTTTGAAAAAGATGGTGAAGAACATCATCTACCAACAGAAGCTACAGATGTTTATGATGTCACTGGTGCTGGCGATACTGTTATTGCAGCATATACAACTGCTCTGGCTGCTGGAGCTGATTATCTAACTGCCGCCAATATTGCAAATCATGCTGCAGGGTTAGCAGTTAGAGAACTTGGCACAGCAACAATTACTGTTACTGCGTTAAGGGAGGCAATCTCCAAATGAAATTAATGGCCCCTATTCTTATCAGAGAAGATCTTCTTACTTGGGCAGAACAAGTACGCAACGATGGTCAACAGATAGCTTTCACTAACGGCTGCTTTGACTTACTTCATTTTGGGCATCTTGAAACCTTTATAGAAGCAATCGAATCTGGTGCCAGATTGTTAGTTGCAATCAACTCTGATTCCTCTATTTCTGACCTGAAAGGACCAGCTCGTCCCTTGATGACCGAAACTGACAGGTCATTGCTTCTGGCTTCCTTGCGTTATGTCGATGCGGTTACCATATTTCCCGAGCCAACTCCTCTGGAAACAATCATGCTCATCAAGCCAGATATTCTGGTAAAAGGGGATGAGTATGCAGAAGAGGATATTGTTGGAGCCAGCGAGGTTCAATCTTGGGGTGGTAAGGTTCATAGAGTTCCAATGCGGCCCGGCAGATCAACTTCACTGCTTATAAATAAAATCAAGCGTCTATCCTGAATCAGGCACTTATGTCTCCGTTTTGCGCAACGGCCAGGATTGACTCTGTAACTGCGCTATACTTTTTACATAAAAGAGGTCTGCCATGAGCAGGGAAAAAATCATCATCATCGGCGCTGCCGGTCGCGATTTCCATAATTTTAATTGCGTCTTCCGTGGAAACGAGAAGTACGAAGTTGTAGCATTTACTGCTGCACAGATCCCAGATATCGACGGCCGAAAGTACCCAGCATCTCTAGCTGGGGAGCTTTATCCAGAAGGAATTCCAATTCTCTCTGAAGACGATCTCCCTCAACTGATTGCTGATAATAATATCGAATGCTGCGTTTTTGCATACAGTGATGTTGCTCATGTCGATGTAATGCATGTAGCTGCCCTTGTTAACTCATGTGGCGCAGACTTTAAACTTCTTGGTGAACGAGACACACAGGTTGTTAGCACCAAACCAGTAATTAGCATTTGTGCTGCTCGTACCGGTTGTGGCAAGAGTCAAACAACTCGTCGAGTAAGTCAAATTCTACAAGATGCTGGCTTGAAAGTTGCGGCAATTCGTCACCCAATGCCTTATGGCGATCTGGAGAAACAAAAAGTACAACGTTTTGCTGAACTTAAAGATCTTGAAACTCACAAATGCACAATCGAAGAGATGGAAGAGTACGAACCACACATCGTTCTTGGTAATGTCATCTTTGCTGGCGTTGACTATGAAGCTATCCTTCGCGAAGCTGAAAAAGAAGCAGATGTTATCCTTTGGGATGGCGGAAATAATGATACCTCTTTCTACAAAAGCGATCTGCACATCGTTGTAGTTGACCCTCACCGTGCTGGTCATGAGTTGACCTACTATCCTGGTGAAACAAATATCCACATGGCTGATGTTGTTGTCATTAACAAGGTTGTTGAAGCTACATTCGAGCAGATTGAAGAAGTTCGCGAAAATGTTCGTTCAATCAACCCAACTTGCAAAATTGTTGAAGCTGCTTCTCCATTGTCTATTGAAGATGCGGAAAAAATTGCTGGCAAAACAATTCTGGTTGTTGAAGATGGTCCAACTTTGACTCATGGTGGAATGACTTATGGTGCTGGTACAGTTGCTGCACTCAAGAGCGGTGCTGGCGAACTTGTTGATCCAAGACCATGGGCCGTTGGTAAACTTGCTGAAACATTTGAAATCTATCCTGAAATTGGCACATTGTTGCCAGCGATGGGATATGGTGACGAGCAGTTGGCTGACTTGGAGAAAACAATCAATGCTGTCGAATGTGATGCAGTAGTAATTGGAACTCCAATTGACTTGAACCGAATTGTTAAGATTGAGAAGCCAACATACCGTGTTGGTTACAGTCTGCAGGAAATTGGTTCACCGAACTTGACAGAAATTCTGGAAAAGTTCACCAAGTAGTTGTTACAGGCGGGGAGGGCATTGCCTTCCCCGCATTTTTTTAGTTGCATAGTTTAGAATATTCGGAGGTTGATGTGAACATCCATGAGTACCAGGCTAAGGAATTTTTCCGTAATGCTGGTTTAGATGTGCCTGAAGGAATGGCTTGCTTCTCAGTTGAAGAAGCTACAGCTACTGCTGAGCAGTATGGAATGCCTGTTATGGTTAAAGCGCAGGTTCTGACTGGCGGTCGTGGTAAAGCTGGTGGCGTTAAGTTCTGTGACAGCATGGAGAAAGTTAAAGAGAGTGCTGAAGCAATTATTGGCATGGATATTAAAGGCCATACTGTCAACAAAGTTCTGGTAACACCTGCTGTTGATATTGCTGAAGAGTATTATGTTGGCATGTTGGTTGACCGTGCAAGTCGTAGAGTATTGTTGATGGCAAGTAGTGAGGGTGGCGTCGAAATTGAGCAAGTTGCAAAAGACAATCCTGATGCAATCATCAAACAGGTCATAGATCCTCGATACGGCTTACTTGATCATGAGGCGATGACAGTTTCTATGAAGCTTACTTCTGATGTTAAGAAAGCCCGTCAACTTGCTGCATCAATGCAGAAGCTATACACAGCCTTTATTGAAGTTGATGCAAGTCTTGCTGAGATTAATCCATTTATCTTCACTCCAGATGGCATTGGTAAAGCTATCGACGCAAAAGTGAATATTGATGACAACGCAATGTTCCGCCATAGCGACTTCGAAGATCTGCGTGATCTTGAAGAAGAGAATCCTGCAGAAGCTGCAGCTCGTAAAGCTGATCTATCTTTTGTCAAACTCGATGGTAATGTCGGTTGTCTGGTTAATGGTGCTGGCCTTGCAATGGCTACAATGGATTTGGTTCAATACTATGGTGGTATGCCAGCCAACTTCCTGGATATTGGTGGTAGCTCTAATCCTGATAAAGTTGTTTCAGCTCTTGAAATTATTCTTCAGGATGAAAATGTTGAAGTTATTTTGTTTAACATTTTTGGCGGAATTACTCGTTGTGATGATGTCGCAAAAGGTATTATTGAAGCAACAAGTCGTTTGGATATAAGAGTTCCTGTTGTTGTTAGATTGACTGGAACTAATGAAGAAGAAGCTCGTGTTCTGTTGCAAGGTACTGACCTTGTTCCAGCAGAAACTATGGATGAAGTTGTTCAAAAAGCCCTTGAACTGGCTTCCAACTAGAGCACTGCTCACAAGGAGATTATAATGGCTATATTTTGCACAGGTGAAACCAAAGTTCTGGTACAAGGCATCACTGGCCGCGATGGCGCCTTTCATACAAAGTCAATGATTGATTATGGAACAAAAGTTGTTGCAGGTGTTACACCAGGTCGTGGTGGACAAATGTTTAATGAGACAGTTCCAGTTTTTGATAATGTTGCCGATGCTGTTGCAGAAACAGGAGCTGAGGCTTCTGTAATATTCGTCCCACCTTTTGCTGCTGCTGGAGCAATCTTTGAAGCAGCTGATGCTGGCATTAAGTTGATTGTCTGCATTACTGAAGGTGTGCCAACAAATGACATGGTAAAAGTCATGCCATATTTGGAAGATAGAGGAGTTACTCTCGTTGGTCCAAACTGCCCTGGCTTTATTGTCCCTGGACAAGCCAAGCTTGGTATTCTTCCAGGCAACATTGTTGCTGAAGGAAAAGTTGGTCTGGTTTCCCGTAGTGGGACTCTGACTTATGAAGTTGTCGATGCATTGACTAAAGCTGGACTTGGACAAACTACTTGTCTTGGTATTGGTGGAGATCCTGTAATTGGCACAAGTTTCATGGATTCTATTAAAGCGTTTAATGCAGATCCTGAAACTAAAGCACTGGTTTTAATTGGTGAAATTGGTGGCGATGCTGAAGAGCGTGCTGCTGAATACATCAAAGAAAATATGGATATTCCTGTTGTTGCATTTATTGCTGGCCGTACTGCACCACCCGGAAAAAGAATGGGACATGCTGGTGCAATCGTAACAGGCGGAACTGGTACTGCTGCAGAGAAGAAGGCAGCACTTGAAGCTGCAGGAATCCCTGTTGCTGATAGACCTGTCGATGTAGTACCACTACTAAAAGAACTTTGGAAGGATGCATAAATAATGCAAAGTACTTACATGATGATAAAACCTGAAATTGTGGCTGCCGATGAACAAAAGATTGGCGAGATTATCGCCATCGTTCAGAAGGCTGGATTCAGGATTGAAAGATTGGAACTCAAACAATTGTCACGTGAGACTGTTGAAGAGTTTTATGTTGAGCACGTAGAACGACCATTTTATGGTGAGCTCGTTGATTATATCACAAGTGGACCTGTAGTTGCATTGCAGGTTAAACGAGATGATGCAGTAATCAAAATGCGTGAGCTTGTTGGAGCTACAAACCCTAATGAAGCTGCTACTGGCACAATCCGAGACTTGTATGGAACTGAATTGTCAACAAACGCAGTTCATGCTTCAGATTCTCCGGAGAGTGCAAGCCGTGAATTAGGCTTGGTTTTTGGGTAATAATGTCTGATATTACTGCCTGATTCGTTTTGTACGAATCGGGCATAATCTTGACATGTTGCTTTAACTTAATTACTGTGGTGCGCTTGCATGAAGGTTAATTTAGATACACTGACTATTGGTCAATCAGAAGGTGTTGTAGAAGAAGTATTTCTGCGATATCCTGATGAGGCTGATACTGATAAGTTGCTGGTAAGTGGTGTTGTTGCACTTGATAATACTGCTGCTGGCGTACTGATATCAGGCAAAGTGAATGTCTCTACAGAAACTGATTGCAGCAACTGTCTTGAGCCATTTGAGTTGAATTACAACGCTGAGGTGGAGATATTCATCGACAGGGTAGCAACTCAGGACGATGTTTCTGATAGTGATTGGGTTATTTGTCAGCAGCGGGGAGTTGTTGACATTTCAGAGACTTTGCGTGATGTTGCTATGCTATCATGTCCGCAGAGAATAGTTTGCAATGAAGAATGTAACGGTTTTTGTGTACAATGTGGCAAGAACCTCAATGAACAATCATGTGATTGTAAAACGGAAGAAACTGATTCCCGTTGGGATGCACTTCCGTAGATAACGAAAGAGGAAGACAATGGCAGTTCCAAAGAAGAAAACCAGTCACTCACGACAGGGTAAGCGTCGTTCACACTGGAATCTTGGCAATCCAACTGTAAGCAAATGCACTAACTGTGGCGCTGCTTGCAGATCACACAGAGTTTGCAGCAAGTGCGGACACTATGGTAACCGTGAAATAGTTGTAACTGACTAGTTTTATGGTTGATCAAAACAAGTTGCCAGTAGTAGCGGTTGATGCAATGGGAGGGGACATTGGTCCCTCTGCGGTTGTGCCTGGGGTTGTAGATGCTCTATCTGAAACCACAGGTTATTCTGTCGCACTATATGGTGATAAAGATTCAATTCAAATAGAAATGGATAAGCTGGATTGCTCCAGCCTTCCTATTTCAATTGTACACTGCACTCAGTCAATTGAGATGGCAGATTCCCCGGCATCAGCCGTAAAAGGAAAACCTGATTCTCCAATTGTAAAAGCAATGACTGATCATAAGGCAGGCATTGTTAGTGCTGTTATGAGTGCCGGTAGCACTGGCGCAATGGTCGCTGCAAGTTTGATGATTCTTGGCAGATTGTCTTCTGTAAAACGCCCTGGCATCGCTACAGTAATTCCTACTTCAGGAAAACCATTTGTAATGTTGGATTCTGGCGCAAATGTTCAGGCAACTCCTGAGCATCTTGAAACTTTCGCAAAAATGGGTGATACGTATTGCAAATCCATTTTGGGGAATGAAAATCCGGCTGTAGGATTGTTAAATATTGGTGAAGAGCCTTCAAAAGGTTCAGAACTGACAGTTGCAGCTCATAAGCTACTTGCAGAGTCCAACCTGAATTTTATTGGCAACATTGAAAGTAAACAACTTCCATATGGTCCTGTAGATGTCTTGGTGACAGATGGTTTTACAGGAAATATTGTACTGAAGATGGTTGAAGGGTTCGGTGCTTTGCTTATCAAGATTCTTTCAGGTAGCAACAGTTCAAGTTCTGATGATAAATCTGCTATGCTGGATAAGATGGACTACTCTTCGACTGGTGGTGCAATGCTGCTGGGCGTAAAAGGTTCTTCAATTATTTGTCATGGTGCAAGTAATTCAAGAGCTATTAAAAGTGCCCTCGTAATTGCAAGTAAATTGGCACTTGTTGATTTACCAACCAAATTGGAAGAGTGTCTTTCAGACTCTAATTAATCCTCGGAGGCATCTAAGTGTTTAGAATCCCAATGATATTTCCGGGCCAGGCTTCCCAAAGTGTCGGGATGGCTTCCTCTCTTATCAATCAAAATGGCCCCGGATCAGAATTTATCAGCATAATTAACGATACTCTTGGATTTGATTTGAGTTCATTAATGTTTGATGGCCCTGCCGAAACATTGACAGAAACTAAAAATGCTCAACCTGCGATTCTTGCTCATTCTGTAGCAATTGCTATGGAGTTGGCTGCCAAAGATATCAAACCATCACTAGTTGCTGGTCATTCGTTGGGAGAGTATTCAGCTGCTGTTGCTGCTGGTGCAATCTCTGCTGAGACAGGACTTGCTTTGGTTCGCAAAAGAGGCGAATTAATGTTCGAAGCAGGCAATAAACAGCCTGGAACGATGGCAGCTGTTATGGGACTTGACGGCAATAGTGTAACTGAAGTTTGCAAATCGATTTCAGATAATATAGGGACAGTTGTTCTGGCAAATCACAACTCACAATCGCAAGTAGCAATTTCTGGTGAAATCGCTGCGATTGATGCTGCGTCAGAAGCATTAAAAGAAGCTGGTGCAAAGAGAGTAATTAAACTGAATGTAAGTGGTGCTTTTCATTCACCATTACTTGAGGATGCTGCTTCTAAATTCTCTGCATTTCTTGATATGTCTGATATTGGTGATCTTGAAGTTCCTCTTGTTTCTAATGTCACAGCATCTGCAGTCAAGGACAAGGCACCATTTATCAATGGTTTGAAGGACCAGTTGACTTCTTCTGTCAGATGGTATGAAACAATCACAGGTATTTCTTCAGGTATATTTTCAGATCAAGTACCTAAAGTTGTGCTTGAAGTTGGTCCAGGGCGAGTATTATCAAATATGGCTCGCAGAGAATTTCCAGATGTAGAATTTATTCCTGTTGGAACTGCTGAAGACTTGAATAACATTCTGGACAAATTGAATGAATTGTCTGCATAATAGTAAAAAAATGAAACGTGCTAAAGGAGTAGACTTGGAAAAAAGAACAATATTAATTACTGGTGCTGGCCGTGGTATCGGCTATGCAATTGCAACAAAACTGGCAGAACAAAATTACAATCTTGTTTTGGTAGATATTAATGCCGATGACCTGGATAATGCTGTAAAAACACTTCCTGGTGATGGTAAGTTTATTCAGTTCCCTTGTGATGTTTCTGATTATTCTCAGGTTGAGACAGTCGTCACAAAAGCTATTGAAGAGATGGGGCCAATTTACGGTCTTGTAAATAATGCAGGTATTACTCGTGATGGCCTGCTGTTGAGAATGAAACCTGAGGATTGGGACTTGGTTCTGAGAGTTAATTTGACTGGTACATTCAACTTTACAAAGTTAGTATCTGCAAATATGATTCGTCAGAAAATTGGAAGAATTGTAAATATAGCTTCAGTTATTGGCTTGACCGGTAATGCTGGACAGGCTAATTATGCTGCAAGCAAGGCTGGTGTAATTGCTTTGACTAAATCTGTTGCTAAAGAGCTTGGTGGAAGAGCTGTTACATGTAACGCTATTGCCCCAGGCTTTATTTCAACTGATATGACCGACAAACTGCCTGAGCAGGTTCGGGATAGTATGTTGAAGTCGATTCCTTTGAAGAAGTTCGGTCAGAGCGAAGATATCGCTGCCGTTGTTTCTTTTTTAATGTCAGAAGACGCTGCCTATATGACTGGTCAGACATTGACAGTTGACGGTGGCATGGTTACTTGAAATACCCAAGGAGGGTAAAGAAAATGAGTTCAATTAAGGAACAAGTGTACGAAATTGTTGAGCGTAAGTTGTCAGTAAATCCAGAACAGATTACACCAGAAGCATCTTTTACAGATGATCTTGGTGCAGATTCTCTGGACACCGTGGAACTGGTAATGGATCTTGAAGAAGTTTTCAATATTACTATTCCTGAAGAAGATCAGGAAAAACTGACTACTGTTCAGTCTGCAATTGATTACCTGGAAAAAGCTCTGGGATAATTATATTCGATTGTCTGATTTTGTTTATGATAAAGTCCCCGGTTCTGTCAACATGATGTCCAGGACCGGGGTCGTCTTCGATAATGGGAGTTGGTTATGGCTTTGCGCAGAGTAGCAATTACTGGTGTCGGTTTAATTACAGCAGTAGGAGTAGGTCGAGAAGAAACATGGGATGGTCTTATTAATGGTCGTTCTGGCATTGGACCTATTACTTCATTTGATACTGAAGGCTACCGAACAACATTTGGTGCCGAGGTAAAAGATTTTGATCCAATAACTGTTATGGATCTCAAAAACTCTCGCAAAGCAGACCGCTATTCTCAGTTTGCTGTTTGTGCTGCTCAAGAAGCATTTGATCAGGCTGATCTTGGTGAATTTGATCCACTCCGTGCCGGTGTAGTAATTGGTAGTGGTATTGGTGGAATGCAAACTTTTGAAGAACAGCATAGAAAGCTTATTGCAAGAGGCCCTTCCAGAGTTTCTCCCATGTTTATTCCAATGATGATTGGCGATATGGCCTCCGGTCTGGTTTCCATTCATCTTGGTTTTAAAGGTCCTAATTATTCAACAGTTTCTGCGTGTGCATCAGGTGGGCATGCAATTGGTGTCTCATATCAACACATCGCAAATGGCGATGCGGATATAATGATTACTGGTGGTGCTGAAGCAAGTATATGTCCGATGGCATTAGCTGGTTTTAGTTCTCTTAAAGCACTTTCTTCAAACAATGATAATCCATCAAAGGCAAGTAGACCTTTTGACAAAGATCGCGATGGATTTGTTCTGGGTGAAGGTGCTGGAATTGTTGTTCTTGAAGACATGGAAAGAGCAATTGCTCGAGGTGCAACAATCATTGCTGAATTTGCTGGCTTTGGAATGACTGGCGATGCTTACCATATGACACAGCCTGATAATACAGGTGCCGGAGCATTAAATGCTATGAAGCGTGCCATGGAAATGGGCGATATTAAGCTGGAAGATGTCGGATATATCAATGCACATGGTACTTCCACTCATTTCAATGACAAAATTGAGTCAGGTGCTATACGCAATCTATTTGGATCACATGCTGATAATATTGCTGTAAGTTCCACAAAATCGATGATGGGGCATCTGCTTGGTGCTGCAGGTGGAGTTGAATGTGCTGTATCTGCTCTTGCTTTGCAGAAAGGCATTTTACCACCGACAATTAACTATGAAACACCGGATCCCGAATGTGATCTTTTCTATTGTCCCAATGAAGCTGTAAAAAAACAGGCAACTGCTGCTCTTTCAAACTCATTTGGCTTTGGTGGACACAATGTCAGCCTGGCTGTGAAGGCATGGAAAGAGTAACAAAAAGTAGGACCGTAAATTGTATATTGGTAGAACGCTCAAAAAATTGCTGGGTCTTCAGGAGCAATTAAAAAATGCTCCTGATGCCAGAATGAGTGCCAAGTTAGACAAAGTAGAACAGATTCTTTCATACCAATTTTCAAACAGAGAATTTCTTGAACGAGCTTTGGTGCACAGATCTCATCTTCACTCACTTGGTACAAAAAGAATTGAATCAAATGAACGCCTCGAATTCCTTGGTGATTCTGTTTTGGGTTTGATTGTTAACGAGTATCTTTATAAACAGTTTCCAGACAAGGAAGAGGGCGATTTAACTAAAATGAAATCGTTGCTTGTCTGCGGAGCAAGCCTGGCCTCTGTGGGTAGATCGTTAGATCTTGGCAAGTATATAACAATGAGTCATGGTGAAGCCACTACAGGTGGTCGGGAACGATCAAGTATCCTTGCTGATACCGTGGAGGCCCTGTTGGGGGCTGTTTATTTGGATAGTGGAATATCTGCTGCAACTGCTGTTGTCTTCCATTTGATATTATCAAAAGTTGACTCTTTTCTTGATGAAAACAACCTCACTAACAGCAAGAGTCAATTACAGGAAATTCTTCAGGCAAAATATAAAACACCACCTCACTATCGATTAGTTGAAGCCACAGGTCCTGACCATGAGAGAGAGTTCACTATACAGGTTAGTTTCAATAAGATTGTTTTAGGTGTTGGTGTTGCTGGTAATAAGAAAGATGCGGAACAAATAGCTGCTGCAAAAGCTTTAACCAAGTTAGAGAAGAATCCGGACATCTTGAAAGAGGAGTCATCAGATTAATACTGGCAGACACACATTCAGAGTAGTTGTATCGTTATTGATTTTTTTAATATTGCCGTATGATTATTTGCTTGCCAGCACATATGAAATTTCACAACAAAATTCAAACATGAATAACGAGATAGAGGAGCTGAATACATTTGGAAGCTCTACACTCTTTATAATGGCTCTTAGTGAGGTCAATCATGGAAACCTCAATTCAGCCGATGAGTTGTTTATGCAGGCCTTTGTCTCTGGTTCCTATAATATTGAGCTACTTAGAATCTATGTTGATGCCTTGGTTAGCTCTGGTTTTCCGGAACATGTTCCTGCTTTAATGGCTCCGTTTATTGAGATTGGAGTAGTCGATTACGAACTTGGGCTTGATAGGATTGCCATTATCTACCGATATGGAACTTTAGATCAGACGTTGTCTGAGTTGGACTCTTTGATCCTTCTATTTCCTGATGTCCCAGAACTGCTTCTTTACAGAGGTGGTTTACTTTCTGAAATGGGAAAGTTTGCAGAGACCCAAGAACATTATCATTCAATGTTGGAAAGATTCCCTGATTCATCTGTAGATATATACTTGAGAATGATCAAGGACTTGAATATTGACGCCCAGAGTCGAGAAGACTTAATCAAAGATGCAATCGAGGCTAATCCGGAGTCAGAAGTATTGCAGGAATACTATCTTTCTTTTTTAATTTCTATAGATAAAGTTCAGGAAGCACTCAATATTGCAGAAGGCAAAGATTCAAGTCTTGATGAACCGATATGGTTTCTAAAAATTATTCAACAACTGTTAGAACGTAATCAATTAAGTGCAGCTCGTGATTTGATTGAAAATAAATTTAAAACCAAGCAATTACCGATTACTACTGGTTCTTATTATATTGGAATTTGTGCTGAGTTAGGGGATCTTGAAATAGCTGGTGAAGTCGCCTTGAAACTTGTTTCTTATTACCCGGATGATGAAATGGCAGCTGCCTTGTTAGGCCACATGCAACTGTCCGTTGGTGATTATGAAAAAGCAGTAGCATCTCTTGAACCACTCATGGATTCCGAAAACACGAGATTATCTTGGTTATGGGATCTCGTTGAAGCAAAAACTACTCTTTTTCCAGACATCTTTGATTTTTCCAAAACCAATGCCGACTTATCAATTCAAAGGAAATCGATTCGCAAATTACTGACCTTGGCATCAGAACTTATTTCTGTTTCTGATTCTCGCGAGTGTTTACTTGTCGGTGTTGTATTTCAAAGTATGGGAGAGTTTCGTAAATCGATACATCCTCTGGAACAAGCAGCAATGAACCCAAACTATTCAAGGCAGGCATTTTTGTCATTGTCGACTGCTTACCAGGAATTAAATGATTCAGAAATGAATATCAGGATATTGGAAGTTGCTGCTAAACGGTTCAGTAAGGATGCACTTATTCTGAATGCACTTGGCTATTCATATGCGGAGTTAAATCAAAAGATTCCCAAAGCAAAAGAACTAGTAATGGCTGCTCTGGAAATTGATCCTAATAACCCTGCATACCTGGATTCACTTGGCTGGATTTACTTTCAGGAAGGCGAATACTTATTGGCATTTGATTATCTAGTTCGAGCTTCAAATGGTTTGCCAGAAGACCCTGTAATTCTAGAGCATCTTGGTCGATGCCTGATAAAAATGAATAAACAGGCAAAAGCTATTCCCGTTTTACAAAGAGCAATTATTGCCGGTGGGAATCCAGAGGTGTTGAACTCGATTATTGATGGAATCAAGGAATCACAATGAAAAAGCAAATAGTTATTTTCCTTTTGATCCTTGCAGTTGCTTTGCCTGCTACAAGTATTGCAACCACTATGCATCTTGTGAACTGGGAATTAGATTCTACTTCGGATTCCTTGTCCGGACATGCTCTATATATTTTTAATAATGATTCCATGTTTCGCATTGAAATCTCAAACCAGCCTACTTCGAGCAGCTCAATATTTGATAGCTTGCTCAGTAGAGAAGGACAAGGATGGACAATCACACCATCGCTGAGAGGCGGTGCGGTTATTCAGCCTTGGTCTGGACAATTTTCAGAACTTGGAAACGCTCAATATTCAGCTTGTATTACTTTGTTAGAAATATTGCAAACATCTGATGATAATCGAACCAGTTTTCTTGTTACATTAAAAAATCCAATATTTTATGAAGATAACATTCCATCTAAACCGGCTGAATTGTTGAATAGAATGCGAATAAGAGGTGCTGGTAAAGGTGATACTCAAGAAATCTGGGCAGTTGATATTAGTGGTGAACCTTATTCTGTTGTTAAAATATCCTCAAACAGAACTCCTGCTGTTCTAAGAATATACAAGAATAGTTCTTACGAGTTTCCTGACGATATCGAGATGTTATTTGTGCCAGTGTGGTCATTGGATAATTTAATTCAAAATAATTAAATTAAAGGGAACCACACCAAAGTAATATTGTAGTATAATTATTGTCTATAAAGGCCCTCGGAATGAGATAAGGTAACCATGATGATGAGTGAAATGCAAAATGGTCCAAGTAGCAGAGCTTCAGCTCAGCTGCTTGAGATGCGTGATGAAGATTTGATTGTTCTTGTACAACAAGGACAACGCAAAGCTTATGATATCCTTGTCACCAGATACAAAAATCGACTTTATAATTTTATTCTGAAAATGGTTGCTAATCCTACAGAAGCAGAAGAGCTGACTCAGGAAACTTTGATTCGTGCATATATTTATGCTGACAAGTATCGTGAGATTGCACGTTTTTCAACATGGTTATTTACAATTGCAACCAACCTTGTTCGCAATAATATCCGAAAAATTAAAAGGCGCCCATATACCGTGGCAATTGATCCAGCGCCAGATGAAGACAAAATGCCTGTTGATCCTGTTGATAACAATGCAGATCCTTCAGAAGATATTCAACGACAAGAATTGAGTGACTTGATTTCCGAAGCAACAAGCCAGATACCAGAAAAATATCGGATTCCGTTTCTTCTCAGAGAAATTGAACAGATGTCCTATGAGGAAATTCAGGAAGCAACCGGGTTGAAACTTGGGACTGTTCGTTCTAGGATCAATCGTGCTCGTACCAGATTCAGGAAAGCCATAAAACCGTTATTGAAAAATGAAACACTCCTGCACGAATTAGAGCTAATTGAACAACGAACTGCAATCGAGCAAGAAAACAAGAAGGGTAATCAGTAATAATGAACTGCAACCACGCAAAACGAGATATTTTACTTTCACTTGATGGCTGTTTGCCACCTAATCGCGCTCTTGATTTAGAGAATCATCTGAATGAATGTGCTGACTGTGCAGAAGAGAGTGCTGAACAGTTTAAATTACAACAAATTTTGAATATACCCGGTAGAGAATTGCCTGATAACTTTGAATGGAAATTGAATCTCCAACTCAATAGAGCACTTTATAATCGTGAAGGTCATGAATGGATAGAGGAACCGCAGCATCGACGTTGGTATAAATTATTTATTCCATATTTTGTCACAAGTTTTTCAGTGGCAGCATTAGTAGCGTTTGTTCTTGTTTCTGATGTATTTCAGCAAAATGATGTGCCTGTATTTAATTCCAATAATGGTCAAAATCTGGCAGGAGTGACACCAGTTAGCTCCACTGCGGGCGATACCGACAGACTAACTCTTGGAACCCCAACCAAATCATCCTTCTTCTCAAATAATAATAGAGTAGGGTCCACAACAGTTTCCAGTCCAATTGCGGATTATAAATGGAAACAGAAGTCATGGTCTGGTAAGGAACTTGAGGATTTACGCACCATAACATCCTTGAGAAATCAAAATAAAATTCTTAGTGCTGCCCTAAAGCATGCCCAATTAGAAAATGAACACTTAAAAGAATTGCTTCAAACACAGAAAATTGATTAGATTAAGTAATCGGTTTCGATTTGTTTCTTAATCATTCTCTGGAGAGCGCAATGCGTCGTGTTTTAGTGCTTCAATTTTATTTGTTGTTATTATTTCTTTCAGGATGTAATAAACCTGATAGCGATTACATTATTTCTGCTGTTGGTTCCTACGGGGACGTAGCAATTATTACATCCTCAGAACAATTACAACAGAGACTTATTACGGAATTTGATAGTATAAATAGTGAAGAAACATTTGTTCTAAAAAAAGAAAAAACACTGCACTTCAGATACTTTCCTGCGAAACACTGGAAAAATGCCCGCAACTACCGAAATGTAATTATTGCTCTTGATTGGAGCGATGGTGGCAAGGTTCAGGGTTTGGTTGAGGATATGATTTCTGAAGCACGACTCAATAAATTGCTAAATGGTTCCGGTGGGTTGGTTACAATAAAGGATCCATGGTACAGAAATCAATTTGCAATAGTTGTAGTTGCAAATTCGGGCTCATCGCTGAAAAGGCTGTTAAAAGACAAAAGTGAGATAATCTCCAGGGAGATTCACAAAAGTAATTTAGAGCGCATGATGGTAGACAATAAAAAACGTGGTTTTCATAAAGAAGTTGTTGCCAATTATAAAAAACATTTAGGTCTCAGTATTGAATTCCCGCTGGATTATAGACAAAACCAAATTATGCCAGAAGGATATAAAGGTTTGGAATGGATAATTCCAGGTCCACCTACTCGAGGTATATCTTTGGGCTGGATTGAAACTGACGATTGCAAACTTGCCTTGGAAAACAAAGAATTTCTAGCAGAAGCCAGATCGGAACTTGGCAAATATCTGCATTCAGAAACAATTGTAATGTCATCATTAAAGTGGGGTGAAGAGAAATTAGCTGGTATCGATGCAGTAAGATTAACCGGGGCTTGGGTGAGTGATGAAGTTGGTGTTGGTGGTCCATTTAAATGTTATTTTGTTTCTGATCCAAACCATAAACAGATCATTTGTATAGATTTACTTGTCTATGCTCCTGATAAAGATAAAATGGATTACTTCAGAAAAATGAGATCAGTCATTGAAACTCTTTCTTTCAGTAAATAGGGGAGTCGGTCTTGAAAACGCTTACAAAAATTACATTTCTATTGCTATTGATATCAATTATCTCAACAGTTTCCTATGCGCAGGAAAGCTCATCAAGGTTTTCATGGGGAATTTCCATGGGGATGTCTGCAGGTGGGGAATTAACGCGTATTCGTGAAAATAGCACAAGACGTTGGATGCCACCTTCAAATGAACCATTTAATGCATATAGATTTGAATTGACATTGCATGAAGGAATGGCGGTTAGTTCATTTGGAGAATTTAAAGTTACTCCCAGAGATTGTTTCCGTTTGTCTGTATTCAATTCTAGTTATGCGGTTATTGCACTGGCTAGACAAACTGACAATGCTGTAGTCACCAAGTGGGATGATGTTAATGTGACTGGATTCGGTTTTTCATATCGACGAGTTATCTTATCATCTTCATGGCGTCCCTACATTACGGCTGGTCCTGCTTATCTTATGATAGATAGTATTGACCCAGAAATGGACCAAAGTATATTGGCAGCGACAATCGGTGTCGGGTTCGAATATGATATTGCTAGAAATGTTCTTCTGACTTTTGATTTGGATGACCGTATTGGCAGTTTAGATTTCGCGGCATATGAAAATCTAGCCAATGATTCCGCAATTATTGAGGAAAACAGCCCAAGCAATTTTTTTTCGTTTATGGTTGGGATGACAATAGGACTATAGCTCTAAATATAGTTCTTATAGTCAAGTGCAATGTTTTGCTTGTTGTATAAATAATAGAGTGCACAGCATCGTAACACAGTGTTATAAATAGAGATATGGTTTATTATGCTTTTTACAATACTTGCTTAATATTTTTCAATTTGCTTAACCACCCTTTTACTGACATATTCAACTAACTTGAAAGAAAACGTCTAAATGACTCACAATTCAGCATTAGGGGCTTCAGATGGGTAATATTATAGCGGTAGTTAATCCTAAGGGTGGAAGTGGAAAGACAACAACTGCATTAAACTTGGCTGCAGGTTTAACAAGGTATAGCGATATCTCATCATCTTGTTTAATTATCGATATGGATCCTCACGGTTGTGCAACATCTTCACTGCTTGGAAAGATGGATGGGGAAGTACCTAGCAGAACTCTTTTTGATGTGCTCAGAGGTGCTATGACTCCTCATGATGGAGTTACCAGTACAGTTTATGATGAGAATATAGATTTGCTCCCTTCATGTCCTGCATTGGAGAGTATTTCAAGGACACATAAAGTGGATCGCTTGAAAAAAGTTACCGATGCTCTTTCAACGTCATATGGTTGGATAATAATCGATACTCCTCCAAATTTGGGATTCTTAACTCTTAATGCTTTAGTTACTGCTGACTATGTTATTGTTCCTACACAATGCACAGGTCTTGCAGTTTCTACTTTGCAACAGGTAGCTGACGCAATTGATAAAGTAAAAGAGCGTCAAAATGTCTGGTTACAGAACTTGGGTGTTTTGGTTACCATGAAAGATGGTCGAACTGACTTACCAGCAGACCTGCTTAAACAGATTAAAAAGATATTTCCAAGAAAATTATTTAAAACATTAATTACAAATAACATTAAAATTGAGGAAGCTCCTTCAAACTTTAATAGCATTTATTCCTATGATTCAGGTTGTCTTGGTGCTTCCCTTTACCGGGATTGGGTAAAAGGAGAATTGCAAAGAAAACACAAGGCACTGGAGAAAAAGAAAAATGAGAAGATGGAAGAGTTGAATATAAGCCAGGTTTAGCGGACAAATGGATTATGTTCCATTTCTTCGCCAACTGAAGTTGAAGGACCGTGCCCCGGATGGAGTGCGGTCTTTTCATCTAATGTATAGAGTGCGGTGCGGATGCTTTTTTCAAGAGTAGGAAAGCTCCCGCCAGGCAGATCGGTTCTGCCAACAGAACGAGCAAAAATCAAATCCCCAACAATAACATTTTCAGGCAACTTGATTACAATATGACCGGGACAGTGTCCAGGTGTATGTATCAGTTCGAAGCCGTGGTTGCCCAATTTCAGCTGTGAGTTTTCTCCGGAAAAATATTCAACTTCAGGATCTTCAGTTCTAGGGAAGCCATAAGTAGACTGAACTGACTGCATTGATTCAATAACATGTTTGCCATCTTCATGTGCAAGTAAAGGTAGATTCCAGTTCTTTTGAATTGCTGCAGTTGCGCCGATATGATCAAAGTGACCGTGGGTGCAGAGAATCGATTTCAATTCACATTTTGTAGCATCAATTGCCCGAAGCAGGACGTTAGGTTCCTCGCCTGGGTCAACTAAAATTGCTGAGTTGTTTTCTGGGGAATGTATTATCCAGGCGTTCATTTCAAGAGGGCCAACTGTAATACAATCAAGTTTCCAGCCCAGATATTCTGATATAGAAATTTTCATGTTTTCAGTTGGCCCTCTCAAATTAGAAACAAGTCATTCGCTACTTATCGTCGTCGTAATATTCACGACCTAAATGAGTAATGAGTTCTTCGCCCATCATCCAACGCAGAGTATTCTTTAGCTTCTTCTGTTGAATGAAGAGGTCATGCTCTGGCTGAAGACCTTCAGGAGTAACTGGACTCTTCAGGTAGAATGAAAGCCATTCTTGAATTCCACCAAGGCCGGCCCGTTTGGCAAGATCCAGGAATAGAGCAAGGTCTAGAACAATTGGAGCAGCAAGAATCGAATCTCTACAAAGGAAATCGATTTTAATCTGCATTGGCATATTCAACCAACCAAAGATGTCTATGTTGTCCCAACCCTCTTTATTGTCACCACGAGGAGGATAGTAATTTATCCGAACCTTATGATAAAGATCGCCATAAAGGTCTGGATATAACTCAGGCTGCAGGATGTTGTCCAGAACGCTGAGTTTTGATTCTTCTTTGGTCTTGAATGATTCAGGATCATCTAGAACTTCGCCATCACGGTTACCTAGGATGTTAGTTGAGAACCAACCACTCATTCCCAGAAGTCTGGCTTTGAAACCAGGTGCAAGGATGGTCTTCATCAAAGTCTGGCCAGTTTTGAAATCTTTTCCCATAGTAGGAGAACCAGTTTGCTTGGACAATTCTTCAAGAGCAGGGAAGTCTGCGCTCAAGTTCGGAGCACCGTTTGCATAAGGCACACCCATCTTGATTGCTGCATATGCATAAATCATACTTGGAGCAATAGCAGGGTCATTGTTGCGCAAACCATCTTCAAAAGCTTCTATGGTTGCATGTACTGCACTTTTTTCCATGAAGATTTCTGTAGAACCACACCAGACCATAACTAATCTGTCACAGCCTTTTTCCTTTTTGAAGTTTTCCATGTCAGCCATGAGCTGTTCAGCAAGGTTCATTTTATTTGGACCTGATTTAACATGCGTACCTTCAAGCATTTTGACATAGTAGTTGTCAAAAACGGCAGGCATAGGTTTGATTTGCTCTAGCTCAGGTTTCAGTTCATCAAGAAGTTTCTCTTCAAGAACACCAGCATTCATTGCAGCGTCATAAACAGACTCTTCAAAAATATCCCAGCCACCAAACTCGATATCAGCAAGTTCTGTAATAGGGACAAAGTTCTTAATTAATGGTTGGTTGTTGTCTGTTCTCTTTCCAAGACGAATGTGACCCATCTGGGTCAAGCTGCCAATTGGTAGACGAATTCCTTCTCGTACTGCAATTACACCAGCAATGAATGTTGTGGCAACTGCACCCATTCCTGGTGTCAGAATTCCCAGCTTACCTGTAGCCGGCTTGACATTCAATCCGTTAGACATATCTCGCTCCTCGATTTAAATCTTGATTCAACCAGAATTTGGCAAAATCAGCAGTTCAGAATCAAATAAAGTGATTCTGAGAAATTTGATAACAATAATGTTTCATGCAGAAAATTACCGTTTCTGCATAAGAATGCAAGTGTAATTATTGGACTAAAGGAAAGATTAGTTTCTTAGTCAAGCATAAAATTGACTGCTAGTGTTCATGGATTAACTCAAGACGTAATAAAAATTGTTATTTATGCTAATTTTAACTAAAGTGGGTATTATCCATGACGATATATGTAAGGTGTTCCAGAAGATACCTAACTAAAACAGGAGTTCGCTCATGTCAATAACAGTCCCATTTATGGATCTTAAAGCTCAGGTAGCACCACTGCGATCTGAAATCGATGCAGCCATCAAAGATGTAGTTGATAACACTGCCTTTATTCTTGGCCCACGGCTTGAAAAATTTGAAAAGAATTTTGCTGAGTACTGTTCCACAGATCATTGTGCAGGGGTAGATTCAGGCACACAGGCATTGCATCTAATATTAAGAGGGTTAGGTATTGGGGCAGGCGATGAGGTTATAACGGTACCTAATACGTTTATTGCCACAATTGAAGCAATTGCCTATACAGGTGCAAAACCAGTTTTTGTTGATGTAGATCCTGACACGTGGCTAATGGATCCCACAAAGCTCGCTGATGCAATTACAGATAAAACTAAAGCTATTCTTCCTGTTCATCTCTTTGGACATCCAGTTCCTTTTGACGAGATTAAAGCTGCTGCAGGTGATATCCCAATTATCGAGGATGCTTGTCAGGCTCACGGTGCAAGGTATAAGGGACAGAGAATCGGTTCTCTTGGGTATGCCGCTGCATTTAGTTTTTATCCAGGTAAAAACCTGGGTGCATTTGGAGATGGTGGAGCAGTAGTCTCAAATGACATGAAGCTGAAAGGATTTATCGACAGCGTTCGTCACCATGGACAAGGTGCAAAAAATATGCACGATAGTATTGGTCACACTTCGCGCCTCGATTCGTTGCAGGCGGTGGTTCTGGATATCAAGCTGAAGCAATTGGATAATTGGAGTGAAATGCGTCGTAACAACGCTGCATTATATAAAGCAAAGTTACAAGGTTCATACAGAATGCCGGAATTGGTTTCTGAAACTGAGGCTGTACACCACTTGTTCCCAATTCAGTGTGGAGACCCAGAAGGAACTATTGCTATGTTGCGCGAGAATGGTGTTTTTTGTGGAAGGCATTATCCAGTTTCCTGCAATTTGCAACCTGCTCTTAAAGGCATAATTGATGACAATATCAGTTTCCCGGTTTCCGAAGAACTTTGTTCCGGGATTGTTTCTCTACCTATGTTTGCAGAATTAACTGAAGAAATGGTAGACAAGGTATGTAAACATCTGCTATAATTATTCAAGTTACATTACTGAAGTGACTATCTAATGATAGTTGGAAAGAGAGCATATGAGCATAAGCTAACGCGTTTCCGTTGATTTACAACAACTCTGTATACAGAGGAGATTAGACAATGAAGGAAGACGCGGTAGTTTATTCCACCGTTGCTAACAATGTAACTTCTGCTCAGCCGGCATTATATGTCGTTGCTGACGCTTCAAGTATCCACAGTTTTCAAGGAAAATTTAAAAGAGCATTCGATGTTGTTTGTGCTTTAACGGCTATGATTTTGTTGTCGCCGTTTTTTGCTTTACTCTCTTTTCTTGTAAAACAATCCAGTTCTGGTCCTATCCTTTTTACTCAGGAAAGAATAGGCAAGGACGGCAGGCCATTTAATTTCTATAAATTCAGAACTATGATTCACAACAGTGATGATGCTATTCATAGACAGTTTGCTTCGATGTTTATTTCTGGTGGAATAGGAGATGACTGTAAAGACGACAGCTTTAAAATTTCTGACGATCCTCGTGTTACTAAAATAGGGGCATGGTTGCGTAAAACCTCACTTGATGAGTTGCCTCAATTTTTTAACATTCTAAAGGGCGACATGTCTTTTGTTGGCCCCCGCCCGCCAATTAAATATGAAATAGAACAATATCAGCCTCGTCACCATGAGCGGCTTCGTGTTACTCCCGGACTTACAGGTCTATGGCAAGTAAGTGGCAGGAGCTCTGTCTCTTTTGAAGAAATGGTTCGGCTTGATATTTACTATATCAACAACTGGTCATTCATTGAGGATTTCAGGATAATCTTCAAAACAATTCCTGTAGTATTAAAGGGAACTGGTGGTTGTTGACAACCAGACCGTAAAAGCCTAATTTCGGTCAATAAATTCAAGGTAACTAAAGTTGTTTCACTAATGAGCCGCTGAAAGGCGTGCCAAACGCTCGTAATGGGCAAGGGGATACCATGTCAACAAAAATGGCTGCAATCGGTTGTGGATATTGGGGACCTAACTTAATCCGTAACTTCAACTCTCTTCCAGAAGTTGAACTCACCACGATTTGCGACCTTGATGAAGATCGATGTAATCATATGTCGTCGCTTTATCCAGAAATTACTGTGACAGATGATTACATGTCTATTATCAACGATGATTCTATAGATGCAGTATCAGTTGCCACGCCAGTAACGACTCACTTCCCAATTGGCAAGGCTGTCCTTGAAGCAGGTAAACACCTATTTATTGAGAAACCGATGTGTGCCAATGCAGAAGAATCTCGTGAATTAATAAGAATTGCTGAGGAAAAGAATCTTCAGATTATGGTAGGCCATATTTTCCTGTTTGTTCCTGCAGTCAGAAAAGTTAAAGCGCTTATTGAGTCAGGTGATTTGGGCGATATTCATTATGTTAATATTCGTCGACTTAACCTGGGTATTTTTCAAAAAGATGCAAATGTAGTTTGGGACTTGGCTCCTCACGACATAGCTATGCTCAATTATCTATTTGATGAGGCTCCTTTAACTGTTAGTGCAACTGGTAAATGTTATGTTCAGAAAGATAAAGGCATTGAAGATGTAGCCTTTTTAACTCTGGAATATCCAAATAATAAAATCGTAAGCATTCATGTCAGCTGGCTTGACCCTGACAAAATCAGAGAGTGTACATTTGTAGGTAGTAAGCAAATGCTTGTTTACGATGATGTATCTATGACTGAGAAACTTAAAATCTTTGATAAGGGTGTTGACATTATGCCTCATTATGATGATTACAGCGAGTTCCATCTTGCATATCGTCATGGAGATATAATTATTCCAAAAATAGATCAGGCGGAGCCACTGAAAATTGAGTGTGCTCACTTTATTGATTGCATCAATGGTAAAGCAACTCCATTGAGTGATGGAACAATGGGCCTGCAGGTTGTAGAGGTCCTTGAAAAGGCGTGTATTTCAATTAATGAGGGTGGCAAACCTCAACAACTTGGTGGCTAGAATTATGTAAATATTTGTTGCAGCAAAGATTTAGTTTGACACTGGAGTGAAGGATTATATCATTACAGTTCGCAAACAAACTGCGATGCGGGAATAGCTCAGTTGGTAGAGCACTACCTTGCCAAGGTAGATGTCGCGAGTTCGAGTCTCGTTTCCCGCTCCATTTAGAAGAGGAGGCTATATTGTCCTCCTCTTTTTTATTTCTGAATCTTGACTTTAGTATGCTGATGCTTCATTCTTTAGAATCTGTCAAGGCGGCATAGCCAAGTGGTAAGGCGACGGTCTGCAAAATCGTTATTTCCCCAGTTCGAGTCTGGGTGCCGCCTCCAGTTCAAACACCGGCATCGTCGGTGTTTTGTTTTATGACAAATGTTGACTTTTGACAACTTCTGAAGCAAGATTCTTCTGTGTGCCGGGGTGGCGAAATTGGTAGACGCAAGGGACTTAAAATCCCTCGATACGTTGTATCGTGCCGGTTCAAGTCCGGCCCTCGGCACCAGAAACTTTAGTTTGTTGAAAGGAGTAGCATTTGCGAATCGCTTTTCTGTCAATCGGCAGACATATTCACACCGAGAGATGGATACAGTGGTTTGCACAAAGAGGGCACGAATGTCACCTCCTCACGGTTCAGCCTGGCGATATTGATGGTGTGAAAGTACATGACATCCGCTCAATCGCCCGTCCCAAGCCTCTTCATTATGCAATTTCACTTGTAAAAGTTAAATCTGCTCTGAAAAAGATTAACCCGGATATTCTGAATACTCACTTTTTAACTGGTTACGGATATTGGGGACATTTTTCAGGAATGCACCCGAATGTGCTAACTGTTTGGGGCGATGATGTCTATGTAACCCCATATGAAAATAAATTAAAAAGAAAACTAGCAGAAGCTGCTATGAAGTCATGTGATGTATTGACCGGTGACTCTGTTGATATACTCCAGCAGTCTGTTAGAGATCTGGATGCAAATCCAGATAGGGCATATAGGGTTTTATGGGGTGTTGATTTTTCAGTATTCAAACCGATGGATACTTCAAGCTGGCGCAAGGAGCTTGGTTTCGCAGAAAATGATATCATCTACTTTTCGCCTCGCAGTTTTACACAGCCTTATTACAATATTGATATAGTTATCAAAGCAGCTCAAATTGTTAAATCAACTGAACCACGAGCTCGATTTTTATTTGCTGGCTATGAAGGAGATCCTGCGCCTTTCTGGGAGATGGCAACTGAGGCAGGTATCAATGATGTATCAAAGTTCATGGGGCGGATTCCGCACTCAGATTTTGCCAAAGTACTAGCAGGGAGTGATGTGTTTATCTCAGTCCCTTCAGTCGATGCCACTGCAGTAAGCCTGCTTGAGGCAATGTCATGTTCATCTGCAATTATTGTATCAGACTTGCCTTCCTCAGTGGAATGGGTTGAAGATGGCGTTTCTGCAAAAGTTGTACCTACTGAAAATGTGGAGTTACTTGCAAGGGCCATGCTTGAATATGCCAACGACTCTGACTCTCGGACAATATTTGGTGCAAAAGCAAGGGAGTATGCTCACAAAGTTGCCGGGTTCGATGCTAACATGGAATATGTGGATAGAATATTTAAGTCACTTGTTGAAGATGATGAGTGCTGGCCAGAAGAAATTTTATTGTCGAATTGCAGGTCACAGGATGTCGATTAAACTTTCAGTCATAATTCCTACATATAATAAAGCAGATTTGTTGCAACAAACTCTAGATGCATTATCGAAGCAGAATTTAGATGTCTCCCAATGGCAACTTGTAGTGGTTAATGATGGCTCAACCGATAATACCGATGAAATCCTGAAAACATTTTCAGATATCTGGAAAGGTAATATTGAGCTTATAAAGCCAGAAGCTAACTTGGGCAGGGCCAAAGCTCGTAACCTTGGTGCAGAATCAGCCAGCGGTGATTACTTATTGTTTTTAGATGATGATATCGTGGCTCCAGTAAATCTTTTATCCAGCCATATGTTAAAACTTGATGCAGTGGGTGGGTTTGGGGTCATTGGAACTATTGTCACTTCAGCTGACTTGGTCGATGCTCCACATTTTTATTACATCGATTCCAGAGGTGTTGCAAAAATCAAGGCAGGCTTTGTTCCAGGTAAATATCTTGTGACCCAGAATTGTTCTATGCCACGTAAATTGTTTATAAAGGTCGGGGGATTTGATGAGAAATTCACGGCCTATGGTTTTGAAGATATGGATCTTGGTATCAAACTTTGTAATGCCGGCCTGAAGTTTAGACTGCTAGATGGCCCTGTACCAATCCACGTTCACCATCATACCTTGAGTCAATACCTTGAGAAAAAACGGGAGTGTGGCGCTGAATCATTGGCACTTATTTCAGAAAAGCACCCTGAAAGTGTTGTCGATATGAGACTTAATTGGGTTCTTGAGAGAAGGCCTGGTTTTCTGATTAAATATTTCAGGTATTTGTCTACTTCGTTTTTTTATAAATTTGCTGTCAGTTTGGCAATTAAGTGGCCTTCCAACTCTGTGAATAAGCCAATTTTCGAAAACATGTATTATAAACTCATGGACTTTTTAGTCATGGCTTCTTTTTATCGTGGATATCTGACATACTGACAAATGTATGACAGCAGCCTGACGTAATGACGCTATATTTCTTCTCAAGCTAATACTGACAAATTGTCTTTCAGAGTAGATGTTGGCTAACATGCGTCATATCAACATATTACTTTCTTTCATTATTTAAGGCACGGTACTTGTATTACATATATCAGCAATTCATGTGTAATTGACACTTTAATTTACAAGGAGCCTTAAAATGGGCAGAATCATTGGAATCGATTTAGGTACAACAAATAGTGTTGTCAGCGTTATGGAAGGTGGCGAACCTGTTGTTATTGCAAACAAAGAGGGCAACCGGACCACACCCTCAGTTGTTGCTTGGAGTAAAAATGGAGAAAGGTTAGTCGGGTTGCTTGCAAAACGACAAGCTGTCACCAATCCCGAAAATACAGTCTATTCAATTAAACGTTTTATGGGCCGTAAGCAAAATGAGGTTGCATCTGAAATTTCAGAAGTGCCATACAAGGTAATTACTGGATCGAATGGCGATGCCAGAGTCAAAACAAGTGAGGGAGAGTTTTCTCCTCCAGAAATATCTGCACTAATTCTACAAGCATTAAAGCAAACTGCTGAAGATTATCTTGGAGAAAAAGTAACTGAAGCAGTGATTACTGTTCCTGCTTATTACAATGACAGTCAACGTCAAGCTACAAAAGATGCTGGTAAAATTGCCGGACTTGATGTGAAAAGAATTATTAATGAGCCAACAGCAGCAGCTCTAGCCTATGGGTTAGAAAATAAAAAAGATGCTACAATTGCTGTCTTTGACCTTGGTGGCGGAACCTTCGATGTCTCAATACTTGAAATTGGCGACGATGTATTTTCTGTTCTGGCAACTAATGGTGATACTCATCTTGGTGGTGACGACTTTGATCAAAAAATTGTTGATTATTTGGTTGATACATTCTTGAAAGATGAAGGCATTGATTTAGCAAAAGATCCAATGGCTATTCAGCGTTTGAAAGAAGCAGCAGAAAGAGCCAAATGTGAGCTCAGTTCATCTACACAAACTGAAATCAATTTGCCATTCATTACTGCAGATAATACAGGTCCTAAGCACTTGACTAAAACTTTGACAAGAGCTGCTTATGAGCAACTGGTTGAAGATTTGGTTGAGAGATCAAAGGCACCTTGTCTAAATTGTATGAAAGATGCTGGACTTTCTCCTGAAGACATTGATGAAGTTTTGCTTGTTGGTGGTTCTACCAGGATGCCTGCAGTTAGAGAGCTTGTCAAAAATCTATTCAAGAAAGAGCCAAATCACTCTGTAAACCCTGATGAAGTAGTCGCTATGGGTGCTTCAATTCAGGGTGGAGTTTTGGCTGGAGATGACTTGGGAGTTGTGTTGTTGGATGTTACCCCATTGACATTGGGTATTGAGACAATGGGTGGAGTTCGAACTGCTTTGATTGACAGGAACACTACAATACCTACAAAGAAAAGTCAGATATTCTCTACTGCTGCGGATAGTCAACCAACAGTTGAGATACATGTGCTTCAGGGTGAGAGGGAGATGGCTGCAGCAAATAAAACTATTGGCCAATTCCAACTTGATGGAATCCCTGCTGCTCCAAGAGGAATACCACAGATTGAAGTAACTTTTGATATTGATGCAAATGGTATTTTATCTGTCCACGCTACTGACAAGGCAACTGGTAAAGAACAATCGATTAAAATCCAGGCTTCAAGTGGTCTGTCAGATTCTGAGATCGACAACATGGTTCGTGATGCAGAAGTTAACGCTGATGAAGACAAAAAACTTCGTGAGTTAGTTGATGCCAGGAATGCTGCTGATAGTGCAATACATCAAAGTAAAAAGAGCATAGATGATCTCGGCGATAACCTGGAGCAAGATCTCAAGGAAGATGTCGAGTCTAAAATCAAGGCTGTAGAGGAAACTGTTACAGGTGATGATGCATCAATCATTAAAACTGCAACAGAAGCCTTGATGCAGTCGATGCAGACTCTTGCTAGTAAAGCATATGAGAACACATCGGCTGAGACTGAGGCAACTGAGGCAGAAGCTAATTCAACTACTGATGGCAGCGAGCAGTCGGTAGATGCCGACTTTGAAGTTGTTGATGAAGATTAGTAAGTAGAAGTGTAGGGCCGGCTTAGCCGGCCCTTTTATTTTATCAAAATAAAAGTTGAAAAAATAGTAAAGTATACTTGACAACATAATGCCGGAATGATATTGTCCAATATAGAACGAAATTATATTTATTTTCGTGAGACGTTTGGCAAAATAATCTAAGTAGTGTAGAGTGAGATAAAAAAGGATTGGGAAGCCATTCTATCATTTGCACTATCCTGGTCCTTCGCACAGTCTATTTTCGGGAGGTGCAAAAATGTTTGAAGTAGAATTAAGTTTGGATCGTCGAGAAAGCGGTTGCCTTCAAAATTACCTGCAGTCAATTGGTCGCTACGACCTGATTACCCGTGAGAAAGAGTATGAATTAGCCAAGCTCATAAGAAGTGGCGATAGAGATGCGCTTGATGCACTTGTTAATGCAAATCTTCGTTTTGTTGTAACTGTTGCCAAGAAATTTTTAAATCAAGGGTTAAGCTACATGGATCTGATTGCCGAAGGTAATTTAGGTCTCATAACTGCAGCAGGTCGCTTCGATGAGACTAGAGAGTTTCGTTTCATTTCATACGCAGTCTGGTGGATTAGACAATCTATCCAGAAGGCAATTGCTGAACAAACCAATACAGTTAGATTGCCAGTTAATCGAACTCAGCAAGTTCAGAAGATTAAGAAAATCACCTGGGAATTTGAACAGACCCATTATCGACTTCCTTCTGATACAGAACTTTCTGAGCGAGTAAATATCCCATTAGTTAAAATGGCTTTGATAAAAGCAGCAAGCCGGCCACTTGCAAGTTTAGATGAGAATGTTTTTGATTCTGAAGATATGACACTTTCAGAAATATTGGCTGATGAGTCACTGCCAAATCCAGAGGATGGTTATCTCCAGGGAGAAGTAGTGTCATTAATTGGATCAGCTCTTGATATTCTGACACCAAGAGAAAAAAAAGTTGTTTCCAGGTATTATGGGCTTGAAGATCTTGAATCTGTATCACTTGAAACTATTGGTCAGGATATGAATTTGTCTCGAGAAAGAATTCGACAAGTAAGAAACCAGGCTTTGCTTAAAATCAGAAAACATGTAGCTTCTATGGAAGCTGTTAAGTTTGCTTCATAATCTATTTGACAGATTGCGTAAGCCAGAATAATTTACGCATTACTGATTGAGTGGGAGATTAGCTCAGCTGGCTAGAGTACTTGCTCGACACGCAAGGGGTCACTGGTTCGAGTCCAGTATCTCCCACCATTAACTACTGTAAAGAGGGGAGTGTCATAGGATTCTCCTTTTTTTGTTATTAGACTTGATGGGAAGTACGGGGTCATAATGTCTCAACTAACGCTAACTCTTCCAGATGGTAATTCAATCAATGTTAATAGCGGAGCATCTTTTAGCGATGCCGTAGGCGTTATAGGAGCTGGCCTGCTAAGAAACTCGCTTGCTGTTACCTTTAATGACAAGCATTATTCCCTTTCCGATTTAGTCCCCTCTGATGGTTCTCTATCTGTTATAACAAAATCCAGTGAAGATGGATATGTCACGCTACGACATTCAGCTGCACACTTGTTGGCCTGGGCTGTACAGGAATTGTATCCAGGGACAAAATTTGCTTTTGGTCCAGCTATTGAGAATGGCTTTTACTATGACTTCGATAGAAAAGAACCATTTACTGAAGAAGATCTGATAAAAATTGAAAACAAAATGGTGGAATTGTCAAAAAGTAAGGAAAGTCTTAATCGGCGCGAAATCACTAAATCGGATGCTGAAGAACTCTTTGCTGATCAACCATATAAACTTGAGCAAATTTCCGAATTGGGTGACGAAGCACTTACCGTATATCAAGTCGGCCAATTTCAAGATTTATGTGAAGGTCCACATGTCCCTGATACGTCACCTATAAAAGCAATCAAACTGCTGAGTGTTGCTGGCGCTTATTGGCGAGGCAACAGTGATAACAAAATGCTCCAACGTATTTATGGTACTGCTTTTTTCAAAAAGAAAGAGCTGGAAAACCATTTGCGTATGTTGGAAGAAGCGAAAAAGCGTGATCACAGGAAGCTTGGCCGTGAACTGGATCTTTATGGAATAATGGATGAAGCAGGTCCAGGTCTTTCTTTCTGGTTCCCACGTGGAGATATACTTCGAGACCAAATTATTAACTTCTGGAAAAACATCCATCGCCGGGATGGCTACGTAACAGTTACTACACCACATATTTCCAATGCTGAGCTTTGGGAAACGTCTGGTCATATGGAGTTCTATAAAGACGACATGTATGTCTTTGAGCAAGATAATAAGCCCTATGTTGTCAAGCCTATGAACTGTCCAGGGCATATCCTGATTTACAAACGCCAGAAGCGTGGGTATCGAAGTCTTCCAGTTCGTTATGCAGAGCTGGGAACTGTCTATCGAGCTGAACTTAAGGGCACATTGCATGGGCTGATGAGAGTTCGCGGCTTTACGCAGGACGATGCTCATATTTTTTGTACTCCAGATCAACTGGAAACTGAAGTCTCCAAGGTGCTGGAGCTTACTAAAGAAATTCTAAGCACTTTTGGTTTTACTGAATTCAAAGTTGAATTGTCAGTCAGAGATCCTAAGAACCCTGAAAAATACGCCGGCAGTGATGAAGAATGGGAGATGGCAGAAAAGTCGTTAGTCAACGCTATTAAACAGCATGGTTTTGATTATACTAGAGAAGAAGGCGAAGCTGTATTCTATGGTCCAAAGATTGATGTGAAACTTATTGATGCTCTGGGCAGGCAATGGCAGGCGAGTACTGTTCAGTTTGATTTCAATCTGCCTCGCAGATTTGATGTTACTTACACGGATCAAGATGGCAAAGATAAGTATGTATATATGGTTCATAGGGCCATAATGGGTTCATTGGAGCGTTTTATTGGAATTATAACTGAACACTTTGGTGGTAATTTCCCTATTTGGTTGGCTCCTGAACAATGTCGAGTTATGTCCGTCAGTCATGCTCAGAGTGATTATGCTTTGAAAGTTGCCGATGAACTTCGTCGTGCTGGTGTCAGGGTAGAGTCTGATGTTAGAGACGAAAAAATTGGATTTAAAATTAGAGAAGCTGAAGAAATGAAGATTCCTTATATGCTGATTGTTGGAGGCAGGGAACAGGAAACTCATTCTGTTGCGGTTAGATCACGTAAACACGGGGATTTAGGACAGATTGAGGTAATTGATTTTGCGACAAGAATTCTTGACGAATCGGCGGAAATGAAGTAAGTTTGCCGAGTTGATTATTGTTAGAAAAACAAAAAGCAAAAGTAGGTGTTTTTTAAGCACCTCACCGTTATCGGCCATGTTGAGGAAGGAACGGTTCGCGGAAGTATTTTCAGCGGGCCATTGTGTGCCCGTTTTTTTCTTCCATTTAGTATAGAAAATTCAGGAGGTAGGAAACTATCAAAGAAGACAAAAGACTCAGAGTTAACCGGATGATTAGGATTCCACGAGTTCGTTGCGTTGATGAAAACGGTGAACAGCTTGGTGTTTTGGAAACACGAGAAGCTCTGATGTTGGCTGAATCACGAGGTTTGGATCTTGTTGAGGTTGCACCAACTGCAAGGCCGCCAGTTTGTCGATTTATGGATTATGGCAAGTTCCTTTATGAAGCCAGTAAAAAGGCTAAAAAAGCTCGCCAGCAATCACATACGGTAAAAGTGAAGACAGTTAAGTTTCGACCAAAAACAGATTCACATGATCTTGAATACAAGACCAATAATATCATTAAGTTTTTGGGGCAGGGACACAAGGTGAAAATCATGCTTCAGTTCCGTGGTCGCGAAATGACACATATGGAACTTGGCATCGACTCTCTAAAGGAAGTAGTGGAGTCAGTAGCAGAGCATGGTATACCTGAAGGAAGACCATCCAAAGAAGGTCGTACAGTTACAGTTGTGTTGGCACCTAAAGGTGAAGTCTAGTAATTATTGCCAGTTTAGCTTATGTTGATCTGGTTTGGTTTACAATAGGTTGAATGAACGAAAGGTAAGAGAATGAAGGGCCCAAAAATGAAAACGAACCGCGCTGCAGCCAAAAGGATGAAGCGAACTGGTTCTGGTAAATTGAAACGCAGCAAAGCATTTCATGGTCACCTTTTGACATCAAAAGATGCAAAAAGAAAACGTGGTTTGAGGAAGTCGACTTTGGTTGCTCCTGCAGATATGGCAAGAGCTAACAAAATGTTGGCCGGCTCTAAATAGTTCAATTAGGGAATTTACTCTCATCAGGAGATAGAATAATGCCAAGAGCGTTAAATAATGTTGCCGCAAGGCAGAAACGTAACAAAGTAATGAAGAAAGCCCGTGGTTATGTTGCGGGTCGTGGTAGTCAGTTTCGTATGGCGCGTGAACAAGTAGAGCGATCACTTGTTTTTGAGTATAGAGATCGCAAAAATCGAAAACGCGATTTTCGTAGACTATGGATTGTCCGTATCAATGCAGCAGCTCGTATTCATGGATTGAGTTATAGCAAGTTGATTAACGGTTTAAAAATCGCAGAAGTTGAAATCGATCGTAAACAATTGGCTGATTTAGCTGTGCATGATTTGGCGAGTTTCGGTAAGCTAGCTGACATCGCAAAAGCTGCTCTGTAGCCCAGTTTCGTAACTATTTGGAAGCACGGAAGGAACTGGTCGCATGGAGTGGTTGACTGAAATGCGGGAAAATGGTCTTGCTCTGATTGCAGGAGTCGATTCTATCGACTCCCTGGAGCAAGCCCGAGTGGAACTGTTAGGGCGTAAAGGTAAGTTGACTACGCAACTGCGTGGGTTGAAAGATTTACCTGATGATGAACGACCTGAAGCAGGCGCAGCTCTGAATAAGTTGCGCCAGGAATATGAAGTTTTGATTGAGGAGCGGAAAACTTCATTCGCAGCGCAAAAAGAAGCTTCAATGGCCGATGGTTGCGATTTGACCTTGCCAAGCATAACTCCGGTTACTCCTGGCAATCGTCACCCTCTAACATCGGTGATCAACGAAATATGCGATATATTTTATGGCATGGGATTTTCACGTGAAGATGGTCCAGATGTTGAATTGGACTATTATAATTTTACTGCTTTGAATTTTCCCGATGACCATCCAGCTCGCGACATTCAAGATACTTTCTACATAAACGAAAAAGTACTCCTAAGAACACAAACTTCACCAGCTCAAGTGCGAATAATGGAACAACAAACTCCACCATTGGCAGTTATTGTACCTGGCAGAGTTTATCGCAATGAGGCCCTTGACGCTTCTCATGTAGCTGAATTTTTTCAAATTGAGGGACTTTATGTCGGCAAAGACGTAAGTCTTGCAGATCTTAAAACAACTGTACTTCAGTTTGTAACACAGTTTTATGGCGAAGATGTTATTACACGCTTCCGACCTCACTTTTTCCCGTTTACTGAACCATCAGTTGAAGTCGATATGCAGTGCATGGCTTGTCATGGTGATGGATGTAACGTCTGTGGCAAAACAGGATGGCTGGAAATTATGGGTGCAGGGATGGTTCATCCAAACGTTTTCAAGTCTGCTGGATATGATCCAGATGAGTATACTGGTTTTGCGTTTGGACTGGGTATTGATAGAATAGCAATGTTAAAACATGCAATTAAAGACATTCGCTATCTATATGAAAATGATCTTAGATTTCTTTCACAGTTCAGGAGTGTACGTTGAATATAAGTCTGAATTGGCTAAAAGATTTTGTAACCTGGGATTGCTCTGTTGAAGAGCTCGCTGAAAAACTGACTCTGGTTGGACTCAATGTTGAAGAAATAAGCGAGTATGTCAGGGAATATCCTGGTGTAGTTGTTGGTTATGTAGAAACTTGCGAACAGCACCCAGATGCTGACAAACTCAGCCTGTGTACCGTAAATAACGGTGAGTCTGTTTCACAGGTTATTTGTGGTGCTACCAATGTCAAAGCAGGTATGAATATTGTTTTCGCCCAAACCGGTGCGATGCTTCCAGGTGAATTTAAAATAAAGAAAGCCAAGATCCGCGGAGTCGAGAGTTTTGGTATGATTTGTAGTGAGTCTGAACTTGGCCTTGCTGTAAACAGCGATGGCATAATGGAATTAGCTTCTGACTTGAAACCAGGAACTCCAATTGATGAACTATTTGGATACAGGGATACAGTCCTGGATGTTGAAGTAACGCCGAATCGACCAGATCTTTTATGTCATCTCGGAGTAGCCAGGGAAGTTGCTGCCATTACAGGTTCTTTACTTAACACTCCAGAGGTATGGTCGCCACCTAAAGCAGGCAAGGAGGTTGTTGATTTTACTGTTGAGATAGAAGAATTTACAGATTGTTCAAGATATACAGCACATCTTGCAAGAGAACTAAAAGTTAAGCCATCACCTCAGGAAATGATAAATCGACTTACGGCTGTTGGTCTAAGGCCAATAAACAACATTGTTGATATTACAAATTATGTGATGTTTGAACTTGGTCAGCCAATGCATGCTTTTGACCTGAATAAAATAAGCGGCACCCGTCTTTTTACTCGTAAATCCAAGGGTGAAGAAAAATTCGTTACTCTTGATGGTATTGAACGGAATCTGTCAGATCAAGATCTTGTTATTGCAGATAGTATCGGGACTGTAGCTGTTGCGGGAGTTATGGGTGGACAAAGAAGTGAAGTTGATGAAGATACAACAGACCTTCTTCTTGAAAGCGCGTATTTCAATCCATCTCTAATTAGAAAAACATCACGAAAATTGCAACTGCAGAGCGATAGCTCATATCGATTTGAAAGAACTGTCGATTGGGAAAATGTAGATTTTGCTGCCAAGAGAGCACTGTATTTATTACAAAAAAATGCTGATGCTCATATAGTTTCAAATTTTGTTGATCGACAGGATCCAGACAGAGCTGAAATTAATACTGTTCCACTAAGAGTCGAGCAGGTTAACAGGCTTTTGGGTGCTGAAATTACAACTACAGAAGTGGTCGATATTTTAGCCAGCATTGGTTTGAAAAGTAAATTGCTGGGACAAGCTTCTGATCGGAAAAGTGTAACAGGTAAATTGATGGTAACAATTCCATCTTTCCGCCGAGATATTTTTATTGAAGTTGATTTGATTGAAGAAGTAGCCAGAATTTACGGTTTTAATAATCTTAAAATTGAATCGAACTTTAGAAGTGGAACTGGCGTAAAGCGCAGGGAATGTGATCAGGTCCTTGAAAAAGCTGCTGACTATTTGACAGGTTCAGGCTTCTCTGAAATTATAACTTCATCTTTTGTTTCATTGGAGAATGTTCTTAATCTGGGAATTACTGAAGATGACTATCGCTTTGATATGATGAGAATTCACAATCCTCATCACGGTGGCGAAACTCTTCTGCGGACAACTATGGTTCCATCAATGCTGGATACGATTCGTCGAAACATCAACGCAGACGCAAATATCCCGGTTAAATTGTACCAGACTAATACTGTTTTTCTTCCATCGCTGAAACTTGAACGTGAGATGCGACACGAAGATGAAAAGCTTTTACCTCTTGAGAGGAAAGTTCTTCAATTCGCAATAGCAGGTAATGAAGAGCAAGCTCATCATTCCTTACCAATGGTTTTGATGGAATTGAAAGGGATTATGGAGCAACTCTCAATCAATCTGGGTGAACAATTGGTTATCACACCTGGTGGAGAAGAACCTTATTACCAACAGGGTCTGCAGTTCAATTTGAGTAACACATCTGTTGACAAAATAGGTAGTATGGGACTTGTTTCAAGATCAGTATTGTCGAAATACAACATAGATTTCCCTGTTTCAATTGTTGAGTTGGACTTAGGCAGGTTTGGTTCAAATGTTCCTACTGTGAAATTTGCTGATTATTCGAGATATCCAGCTTCAACCAGAGATTTATCTTTAATTGCTCCTGAAATAGTTAGTTACGAGAGCATAATTGAAGCTGTTGCAGATTCAGCAGGTAAGCTACTTGTTGATATTGAAATGTTCGACATTTATAAGGGAAAAAACATTCCTTCTGGATCAGTTTCTTTAGGAATTCGCTTGAAATTTCAGTCAACCAAGAGTAGCCTGAAGAGCAAAGCTGTTGATGTAGCAATTAAAAAGGTTACAGAACGGCTTTCTGGCTCGCTTGGCGTCACCATAAGGGACTAGTTCACAGGAGATAACGGTGACTGATAACTGCAATATACTTGAAGAGAAAATGATGCGTGCTGTTGGCGCAATACGTGAACTTAAGAATAGCAATTCACGATTGATTCAACAAAGAGATGAACTCGAGGCCCGTGTTGAGGCTTTGCAAATAGAGATTGGTCGCATGAAAAGCAATATCGACGAATCGCGATCAGATAATTATTTCGTCGATAATTTTGAAGAGAAACGTCGCTTGATTGAAGAGAAGGTTGGAGATCTGTTAGCAGAATTAGACTCCTGATGTAGGTAACGGAATTATTTTGTTACTAATCCTTTGCGGCTTTAGTTCGGGAAGACGAATATGGTCGATCCGAAAAGTGTAACAGTTAAAATCTACGGGCAGGATTATACACTGCGCGGTGATACCGATGCGACCTATGTACTTAAGGTCGCCGGACTCGTTGATCAGAAAATGCAAGAAGTTGCAGCAAATTCCAATTTAATTGCTGTTGAAAAAGTTGCTATATTAGCTGCTGTAAATTTGGCAGATGAGTTACTTCGTGAACGTCATAGTCATAATGAGACTCTGCAAAAGTTGGAAGATAGAGTTTCCCAGGCAGCGGAATTTCTGGACAAAGAGTTGGAAAACCTGTAGACTGTTATATAAAGGAATCATTTCAAGATTCCCTACCATGTTTGTGATGTGCCGCTTGGTTTGAGCCAACGTTATTCGTGAGGATGGTCACGTTTTAAGTCGGCTGTCATGCCCCAAAGGGGGAAGGCAAAAGGTTAAACAGGCTATCCGCCTTTGGAGCAATTGGTTCAGTTGCTTCCGGTCACACGGCTTGGCGGGGAATCTTTAATTTTTCTAAATCTTCTGCCTCCTTTCCAGTCAGGGAAGGAATTATAATGACTTGGGAATATTATTTAGCTCTAGCAATCACTTTGATTGTTGGCTTTTTCGTGGGATTGCTTGTTCTTAATTTCATAAATAAGAAAAATGGAGAAATAGCTCGCGAAAAATCCCACCGCCTGATTGAAGAGGCAAACCGGGAGTCTGCGAATATAATTAAAACAGCTTCTCTTGAAGCCAAAGACGAATATTTTAAATCGAGAAAGTTATTTGAAAGTGAAACAGAGAAGACACGAGAAGAACAATCTCGTAGGACATCTGTTTTAGATCAAAGAGAAACTAACCTTCACAAGAAAGTAACTTTTGTCGATCATAAAGAAGCAAAATTAGAAAAAATAGAAACTGCACTTAAAGATAAAGAAGAATTGTTAAAAAAAGAAAAAGAACAAGCATCTTTAATCGTGTCCAAACAGCAGGATGTACTTGAACAGATTGCTGGTATGACTGCTGAAAATGCAAAGCAAACTTTGATGGACAATATGCTTTCTGAAGCAAAACTAGCAGCTGCTAAATCATTATATGAAATCAAGTCTGATACAGAAAGAAGAGCTCGCAAAGATGCTCAAAATATTCTTTCACTGGCAATTCATCGATATGCTTCTGAACATGTAGCTGAAACATCAGTTTCAGTTGTAGATCTTCCAAATGATGATATGAAAGGGCGAATTATCGGTCGTGAAGGCCGAAATATTCGTGCATTTGAATTATCGACGGGTGTTGATGTGATTATTGATGACACGCCTGAGGCGGTAATAATTTCTGGTTTCGATCCAGTTCGTAGAGAAGTAGCTTGTATTGCACTAAGAAAATTAATTAAAGATGGTAGAATTCACCCTGGAAGAATTGAAGAAACTGTTGAAAAAGTTTCGAAAGAAATGGATGAAAAGCTCAACGATATAGGGGAACAAGCATGTATTGACCTTGATTTACAGAATGTTGACCACAGATTGTATTACCACATTGGTCGTCTTCATTATAGAACCAGTTATGGTCAGAACCTGTTGATTCATAGCAAGGAAGTTGCTGCTCTATGCTCAACGATTGCTTCTGAAATTGGGCTTGATCCTGTAGTTGCAAAGCGATGTGGCTTTTTGCATGACATAGGTAAAGCAACTGACCATGAAGTGGAAGGTCCACATGCTGAAATAGGTGGTCGACTCGCAAGAAAATTCAAAGAAAAACCCAATGTAGTAAATGCAATAGAGGGCCACCATCATGACATTGAGGCAATTTCACCTTACACATGGATAACTTCAGCTGCAGATGCTGTGTCAGCATCCAGACCGGGTGCACGTCGCGAAAGCTTTGATAACTATATCAAGCGCCTGGAGAATCTTGAGCGAATAGCTGAAAGTTACGATGGCGTAGAAAAATCTTTTGCTATTCAAGCGGGAAGAGAAATTCGAATTCTTGTTGATAGCGCGCAAGTTTCAGATGCAGAGACTACACTTATGTCTGAAGAGATTTGCAAAAAAATTGAAGGTGAGCTGGAGTACCCGGGCCAGATTAAAGTCATGGTTTTACGTGAAACCAGATCAGTTTCTTACGCAAAATAAATCTGGAGTCATTAAGATGAGTACACTGCTTTCAGGAAAAGATGTTCGCAATTTATTAATTGGTGAACTTTCATCCAAAGTTGATGAGATATCAAGTAAACCTGGTCTTGCTGTTATCCTGGTTGGAGAGGATCCTGCATCGCAGGTTTATGTTCGCAACAAGAGTAAAGCTTGTGAAAAGGCCGGATTCTCGCACCAGACTGTCAAGCTTGATGAATCAACAACTCAATCATATCTTCTTGATTTGATTAACGAGCTAAACACAGATTCTAAAATTGATGGCATTTTAATTCAAATCCCATTACCTGCGCATATTTGTGAAACGACAGTACAAAATGCAGTTGACCCTGCAAAGGATGTTGATGGTTTTCATCCTGAAAATCTTGGGATGTTGCTAGCTGGAAATCCCAGGTACATCCCGTGTACACCAAAAGGCGTAGTGCATCTTCTCAAACATTACAACATACATACTTCTGGAAAGAATATCGCGATTGTTGGGCGCAGTGTAATTGTTGGCAGGCCATTGTCGATGCTGTTATCTATGAAGAGTGAAATGGGCAATGCAACTGTAACACTTTGCCATTCCAGAACAACAGATTTGGCTGAAGTTGTCTCCCAATCTGATATTGTTGTAGCTGCAATTGGTATCCCTGAATTTTTGACTAGAGAGCATATTGCAAAAGATGCGGTTGTTGTTGATGTAGGTATTAATCGTGTTAAAGACTCTTCAAATAAATCTGGTTACAGATTGACTGGCGACGTTCATCCGGATGCACTTGATGGTTGGGCCTCAGCATACACTCCAGTTCCAGGTGGTGTGGGGCCAATGACAATTGCCATGCTTATGCAGAATACCTGGGATTCTCATTGCTTGAGGAATAATGTCGATGTGTAAATCTGTTTTAAAGAACACTTTTGCAAATGAAGTCACTGAATTTGAAAGGTACTTGCAAGTTACCTTTGATTCTTTCACAGGCATTCCCACCAGACTCAAATCAGCAATGGGGCATAGCCTTTTTAGTGGTGGCAAACGACTTAGACCAGTTCTAGCTCTATGGACTTTTGATTCACTAGCGGATAGTTCTCAAATTGATAATCGTAAACAAGCCTTTTTGGTTGGCGTTGCTCTTGAAATGATTCACACATATTCTTTGATTCATGATGACTTGCCAGCAATGGATGACGATGATCTGCGACGATCTCGGCCAACTTGTCATATCGAGTATGATGAAGCAACAGCAATTCTTGCAGGTGATGGTCTTCAAGCTTTGGCTTTTGAAATATTGTCAAACGTTCCAGTCCATGGCGCTGCACTTGTAAATGATTTGGCTGTCAGTGCTGGATCTTCGGGAATGGTTGGAGGACAACAGCTGGATCTCGATAATGAAGGTCAAGATTTGTCTGAGTCATTGATCAAAGAAATTCATTCACTGAAAACGGCTAATCTAATTGCTGTATCTCTAGTGATGGGTGCAAGGCTTGCTGGTTTGCGAGCAGACAAATTGGATGCTGTTAAATCTGCTGGCATGCTACTTGGTTTAGCATTTCAGGCAGCAGACGATATCCTCGATGTTACATCTGACAGTTCAACTTTGGGTAAAACTGCCGGTAAGGACATTCAATCAGAAAAACCAACGTGGATCAGGTATGAAGGGTTAGCCAAGGCCGAAAAAAGAATGTTGCATTATGGTGACTCTGGTCAGCAACTGCTGGCTTCATTGTTGCCAAATAACGATTCCTCAAGTAATCTCTTGGAACTGGTGCAAAATCTTTGGGAAAGGAATAGGTAGATTTAGCTATGTCAAAGCCAATCCTTGAAAATATAGATTCTCTTGAGCAACTTTCAGATCTGAATCCAAGACAGCTTGAGCAACTTTGTTCTGAATTGCGAGAAAAAATTATTTCAACTGTATCGAACACTGGTGGTCATCTTGGTGCCAGTCTTGGTGCGGTTGAGTTGACTGTTGCCCTTCATCTGGTTTTCAATTCTCCGAAAGATAAAATATTATGGGACGTTGGTCATCAGGCATATGTCCATAAATTGTTGACTGGTCGCTTGGATAATTTCCACACTTTAAGACAAAAAGGTGGCATAAGTGGTTTCCCAAAACGATCGGAAAATGAACACGATATGTTTGGGGTGGGCCATGCAAGTACATCAATTAGTGCCGCACTTGGATTTGCAATAGCTCGTGATATTAAAGGTACTGAGGAAAAGGTTATTGCTGTAATTGGTGATGGTTCAATGTCTGGTGGCCTTGCATTTGAAGCAATGAACAATGCTGGCCAAGTACAGCCTGACATGATTGTTGTGCTTAATGATAATGAAATGAGCATTTCACCTAACGTCGGTGCTCTTGCAAAATACCTCACCAGAATCACATCAGGGCAATTATATACCAGGTTTGAAGCTGATCTCTGGAAATTACTTGGAAAGTTACCTCATGGTGGCAAGGCACAAAAACTTGCTCATAGAGTCAAGGAAGGACTGAAACAACTCGTAGTACCTACAATTCTATTTGAGGAACTTGGGTTTAAATACTTTGGTCCAATTGATGGTCATGATATTGAATTACTTACTGCTACATTGAACTCTGTGCAACAAATCAAGGGTCCAACATTACTACATGTTGTTACCAAAAAAGGAAAAGGGTACAGCTTTGCTGAAAGGGAAAAAGCAAAGTATCATGGAGTAGGCAGGTTTGATAAAACCCGTGGCTTGCAAACACTGCAAGCATCAGTCTCAAGTTATACTTCAGTATTTGACAAAGCCCTTATGTCGATTGCAGAAGAAGATAAACGTGTTGTTGCTATCACAGCAGCAATGCCGGATGGAACCGGACTTGGTCAATTCATGAAGATATATCCAGAGCGATTTTTTGATGTTGGTATTGCCGAAGGACATGCTGTTACTTTTGCAGCTGGTTTAGCATGTCAGGGGTTGAAACCTGTTGTTGCTGTATACTCAACTTTTTTACAACGAGCTTATGATCAAATTATTCATGATGTGGCACTCCAAAAATTACCAGTAGTATTTGCCATTGATAGAGGCGGGCTCGTTGGTGAAGATGGCCCAACTCATCACGGTGTTCTAGATTTTTCATTTATGCGTGTAATTCCAGATATGGTTGTAATGGCTCCTCGAGATGGTGATCAATTGGAATCAATGCTCAAGCTTGCATTCAAGCGATATGAAGGCCCTTCGGCATTGCGGTATCCTAGGGGAGCGGTGCCAGACGCAATACCAGCATTAAACCCTGTTGATCAAACTATGACAGGATTATCAGAGCAAATTGTTTCCGGCAGTGATGTTTGTCTCATTGCTATAGGAACTATGGTTTCAGTTGCTGTTGAAGTTGCCAAACAATTAAAATCAAGTGGAGTTGATGCTGAAGTAATTGATGCTCGATTTATTAAGCCACTTGATCAAGAAATGTGTTCAAGGGTTATCTTAAAGTTTGCACATATATTTACTTTAGAAGAGAATTCTATTTGTGGTGGCCTTGGCTCTGCGATACTTGAATGGGCTGCCGCTGAAAAATTGCTTTCCGAGACTTCAATTACATGCATTGCAATACCTGACGAATTTATTGAACATGGTACCAGATCTGAATTACTTGAGGATATAGGGCTGACTGCTGAATCAATTGTGATCCAGGTGATATCAGAACTACCTAAATCAATTATTCGGGACCAAAAAGCCAGTTCGGCAAAATAACATCGGAGGCCTGTAGTGGAAATCAAACGTATTTCAATATTTGGTAATCCTGAAAAACAGGATATCTGCCATGCTGTAAATACAATACTTGATAAGGTCAAAGACTGTTCTGTTAAAGTTAATATACAGGAAAGTTTGGCTGAAGTAGTTGGTAAAAAAGAATTGTCGGTTAAAGAAGATCAGCTAGCGGATTGCTCTGATGCTGTAATTGCTCTTGGTGGTGATGGTACAATGCTACGTGCTGCCAGGGTATTGCTTGGAAGCTCGGTTCCATTGATGGGGGTTAATCTTGGAGCTTTAGGTTACCTTACCGATGTTCCTCTTTCTGATCTTTCTGAAAGCATAGAATTACTACTATCTGGTGACTTTACAGTTGTTGACAGAAAGCGTTTATTTGGTTCGATAAAAAGTGGTAAAAATAAAGATAAGACCTTTGAAGCTCTGAATGACATTGTTGTGAATATGGGATCGTTGGCACGACCACTGCTTATGGAAATAATTATTAATGGTGTAAAGTTGGGAAAATTTTTAGGTGATGGACTAATTGTTAGTACTCCAACGGGATCAACTGCTTATAGCTTATCAGCTGGAGGATCAATAGCTCACCCTGCTGTATCGGCAATATTAATAACACCAATATGCCCCCATAGCTTGGCTATGCGGCCACTTCTTGCTCCTGAGGGAGAAGTGGAACTAATCCTTCACGATGCAGCTGCTGGGGCAATGCTCACTGCTGATGGCCAGGTTGCAGGTGAGTTGGGCGATGGCGATAGAATTTCCTATAAAATCAGTGAGCACAAAGTAAAATTAATAAAGTTCAAAAATAACGATTATTTCCGCTCAATGAGAAGAAAACTCCAATGGGGTGCGATAAAACGACGGAGTTACAGGGAATAAAATGTTACTTGAGCTTCGCATTAATAATCTCGCAATTGTTGATGATTTGTCAATATCATTTGCGGAAGGTTTGACTGTAATTACAGGCGAAACTGGCGCCGGGAAATCTGTCATTGCAGGAGGATTAAGTTTATTACTTGGTTCCGCTGTAGCTAAAGAGTTAGTAAGACACGGTGAAAGCGAAGCCTATGTTGAGGCAATATTTGAAGTCAATAATATCGATCCCCGATATGAACAGATTATAAGAAAAGGCATTCGTATAGGTTCTGATGGTATTATCGTTCTTCGACGGGAAATTCGACTTGAAGGTAGGGGCCGTGTCCTGATAAATGGTTTGATATCGTCATTGTCAATAATGTCTGATATTGCTTCTCTTTTATTATCAGTTCAAAGTCAGGATCAGAAACGCGAGCTAGGGAACAAGTATTTTGCATTGAACTTCCTTGATGAAGTGCTGGATCTTGGGCAACTCAGGAAACAGCATGCATTGTTGTGGAAAGATTGGCGGAATTGTAAGCAACTTCTGAATGCTAGAATTGCTGAGGATGAGTTGCTTTCAGAGCACCTTGAGTATATGTCTTACCAGCATAATGAGCTTACAGAGGCAAGACTTGAGTTAGATGAAGAAGATCAAGTTGCAGATGAGCTTAAAGTTATCCGCAACCTTACAAGTCTAACAACTGCATCTTCAAAATGTAGTTCAATATTGGACAACTCAGAGCCCTCAGTTAGACAACTCCTTGCTTCCGCTATTAGCGCTTTGCCTCCAAGCGATTCTTCTGACCGAAAATTAAACGATATCAGGGAGCTATTGATTGCTGCTGATTCTGAATTGTCTGAGGCATCAGCATTGTTGAATAGTTTCCTGGATTCGTTGCCAACAGATGGGGCTCTGCATGATGAGCTTGAGTCACGTGAGGCACTTTATCTGGAGCTGAAGAGAAAGTACAATCTTGATACAGCTGGTATGATTGCTTTAAAAAATGACCTGCAAGATAAAATTCAATCACATGAAACTGCTTGTTCAGATATTTCGCACCTGGAATCAAAATGTGATTCTGCTTTGTCAGTATTAAAAGAATGTTCTAGGGAGCTTCATAATAAACGAGTCAGTGGGTGGAAAGATGTAGCTGAAAAGGCTACACAGATTATCCAGAAAATGGATCTGCCAGATTTCCAAATGAGATTTGGCATAAACTATCTAACCTCTGATGAATATGATTATGAACTTGAAGGTCATCCTGTTATTGCCAATGAGCATGGTGTGGATGATGTTGTTTTATCGGTCTGCACAAATTCTGGTGAAAAATATGGGCAAGTTGTTGATATGTCATCTGGCGGTGAACAATCGAGAATATTCCTGGGTCTACTTTCATTGCAAAGAAAGAACAATTATTCTCAGACAATGCTGCTTGATGAAGCAGATGCTGGTTTAGGTCTGGACTCTGCACAAAGCGTGGCCAGACTATTGAAAACTCTTTCAATAAGTGGGCAGGTATTATGCATTACTCATCTTCCTACAATGGCTGTTGCCGGTGATTGTCATTTGTATGTGGAAAAAATAGAACTTGATGACAGAAAGATTGTATCAGTAACACAAGTTTCTGGAGCTGAAAGAATTGAAGAGGTTGCACGCTTGCTTGGTGGTCAACAGGTGATGGATTCAGAAGGTAAATCTCAATTTAAATATGCTAAAGATTTGCTTTCAAGCAGCATTTAACTTTAAAAGCGAAAACGAGTTGACCGATGATTGACCGAACTATACTTTCCCAATACAATGCGCCCGTAGCTCAGCTGGATAGAGCGTCTGCCTCCGGAGCAGAAGGTCGTGGGTTCAAATCCCGCCGGGCGTACCATAACTGTTTCCACTCTTTCAGGTTGAGTATAGCATAATGAGAAATTTAATCCTGATAATATTAGCATGGGTTGTCATAAGGCGACTAATGCGTTTGATAGATTCATTTTTACAAAATCGGAAAAATGTTAAGCAAAAAGATGCTAGTTATGAACATCTAACCGACCAGGAAATTAGTGATGCTGATTACGAAGAAATCAAGAAAAAATAGGAGTTCTTCCTCAGCATATAAGTCACGATTCAGTGGTGATGCAGAATCCTTCCCATTACGCCAATATCTTCGTGCAAAAGATGAGATTGTTAGCCGTTCAATTATGGCTGTTATTTTTACCGGTTTTGCAATTGCCCTTTCAGTATTTTCAAAAACCGTATTTTTTCTAATTAATCGTCATGGTCAAAATCTTCATAATTCAACCAAATGGTTTGCTGCTGGTTTTGTCTTGATTTTGGTTGCTGTAGCTTTGTATCGGTGTTATCGTTGCATCGGGGAAGTAATTGCAATACGACAAGATATAAAATGCTATAAAAAACAGATTGCACAATCTGCGGATGAGCTCGACTAAAATATCGTGCTTGTTTTTGTTCGTTTCACATAGCTATTCAGTGAGATTCTTTTGTAGGAGAGGTCGCAAAATTGTCAAAATCAAATTTCGAAAGTAAAAATGCTAAACTTGCAGTAATTGGACTGGGTTATGTCGGCTTACCGCTAGCTGTTGAATATGGTAAGGCTGGTTTTAAAGTTGTTGGAATTGATATTGACCAGAGCAAAGTTGAGCAGATTAACTCAGGCTCCAGTTATATTATTGATGTCCCAGATAGCGATATTAAGGAATTAGTGGATAAGGGATTATTATCGGCTTCTGTAGAATCCTCAGTAATATCTGAATGTAATAGCGTAAATATATGCGTACCAACACCATTGGGTAAGACTCAGGACCCGGATATTTCATTTATCGATGCGTCAGTTGATGCCATTGTGCCCTTTATGCATGATGGATTGTTGATAATTCTAGAGAGTACAACTTATCCAGGGACAACAGAAGAAGTGATACTGCCTAGATTATCTGAAAATGGAAAAATCGTTGGTAAGGATTTCTACCTTGCTTTTTCTCCTGAGCGAGTTGATCCAGGTAACAAACATTATCAAACAAAAAATATCCCTAAAGTTGTTGGTGGAGTGACTCCTGAGTGCACTAAAATGGCTGTTAGTCTATACGGTCAGGTTATGGATACAGTTGTTCCTGTTTCTTCATCTCGTGTTGCAGAGACAGTGAAGCTGCTTGAAAATACCTTCAGGAGCGTAAACATTGGCTTAGCTAATGAAATTGCTCTAATGTGCAGCTCAATGGGAATCAATGTGTGGGAAGTTATTGATGCTGCCTCAACCAAGCCATTCGGATATATGCCCTTTTATCCAGGCCCTGGATTGGGTGGTCATTGTATTCCAATTGATCCATTCTATTTGTCATGGAAAGCAAAGCAATCTGGATCTGATGCAAGGTTCATTGAACTTGCTGGAACGATAAATTCAAAAATGCCTGAGCATGTTGTGAATATTACAGCCAGTGCTTTGAATTCGTATAAAAAACCATTAAATGGTAGCAAGGCTCTTATTGTTGGTGTCTCATACAAACCAAATATCGATGATGTTCGGGAGTCACCTGCTCTGGATATTATCCAGCTACTTCATGATAAGGGAGCTGAAGTTTCCTGGTTTGATCCTGAAGTTGACTCTTTGACTGGTTTTGATTTTGCAAGGAAAATTGATAAGTGGGGGGTTGATGAAATATCCGGCTATGATGTTGCAATAATTGTGACACCACATAGCTCAGTAGATCATCAAGCGATTATTGATGCAGATATTTTAACTGTTGATACACGAAACGCACTAGGGGCAACCGACAAGGAAAATATTTTCAGTCTGTAATAGTTAGTAGGGGGAACAATGAAGAAATGTCTAGTTACTGGGGGAGCAGGGTTTATTGGCTCACATATTTCAGCTGAGCTGGTCAGTCGTGGCTGTGAAGTGACAATATTAGATAATTTATCGACTGGTAAATTAGAAAATATGGACTCATTTAAAGACGAAGTTAAGTTTGTTCAGGGTTCCATAACAGATATAAATCTTTTGCAGGAGAGCTTTGTAGGGATTGATACTATTTTCCATCAAGCAGCGCTTGCATCAGTTCCAAGAAGTGTTGACGATCCAGTCACTTCTAATGACCATAATGTTAATGGAACTCTCAATGTTCTTGTCGCTGCAAGAGATGCTGGCGTAGATCGAGTTGTTTATGCCGCAAGCAGTAGCGCTTATGGTGATTCTGATGTACTTCCCAAAGTAGAAACTATGCCATCGAAGCCAATGTCTCCATATGCTGTTAACAAGTATGTTGGGGAATTGTATTTGAAGGTATTCAATGACATTTATGGACTGAGCACAATTGGGTTGCGTTATTTTAATGTTTTTGGTGAAAGACAGGATCCCCAAAGCCAGTATGCTGCTGTTCTGCCGCTTTTTATTACTCAATTGTTGACTGGGGATACACCTACAATCAATGGCGACGGTAGTTTTTCCAGAGACTTCACATATGTTGGCAATGTAGTTCACGCTAACATTTTAGCTGCTCAAATTGATAATCCAGATGGGGCGGTTGTAAATATTGCCTGTGGGGACAGAATATCTTTGAGCCAACTGTATGAGTCAATATCATCACTTCTAGGTGTTGACAAAGAACCTAATTATGCTGAGACTAGAATAGGTGATGTACCTCATTCACAAGCGGATATTTCAATGGCGAAAAATCTACTTGATTATGAGCCGGTAACATCTTTCCAGAATGGCTTGGAAAAAACTGTGAATTGGTATGTAGCCGATTCAAGTAAATAAGAGACTGGGGCTTCTGATGAAAATGATATTTAGATTGCTGATATTTTTGTTGATTCTAATTCCTGCTTTAATATGCGCTCAAACTGGAGATGAAGTATATCTTCTGGGAGTGAGTGATGTGTTACAATTGAATGTTTTGCAGAGCCCAAATATGGATAGGCAATTGACTGTTAGACAAGATGGAACTGTTGTGCTCCCTTCTATTGGTGCCATAGCTGTTGCAGGTTTTTCAGTAGTTGAGGCAGAGCAAATACTTAAAGACAAGCTCGTACTTTATGATCGAGCTATCCAAGAAGTGACTTTGTCGATTGTTCAGTTCAATTCTTTACAGATATATATTCTGGGTGCTGTACGTCAGCCGGGCAGTTATACATTTTCCTCCCAGCCAACTCTTTGGGATTTAATCAGAGAATCTGGTGGAGTGACTGCAGAAGCCGTTTTGACCGATGTGAAAATAATTGCTAACGTTGATGGTGTAAATGAATCTACAGACATGGATATTTCTGATCTCGTATCGGGCAACAATTCTGTAGCTCCAACTATTCTCAACTCCGGGGACACAGTTGTTATACCCTCTACTTCGCAACTGTTTTTAACATCGTCAGTTTCTGGTGTGCAGGTATTTGGGGGAGTTGCTGCTCCTGGTACTTATCGAATCAAAAATCCAATGAGACTTGTTGATGTTTTAATGCTTGCTGGTGCTCCAACTGACGATGCTCAACTGGAGAAAGTAATTTGGGTTCATAACGTACATGGTGACCTCTATACCTCTAGTACTATTGATTGCAAGTTATTTATGCTTGACGGAGATCTCGCAGGCAACCCGCTTGTATACCCTGGAGACGTTGTTCAGGTCACCTTGAATAGGGGCGGTTTTTGGAGAACTGTATATCCTTTGATATTAGGTACTCTTACTACAGTTGCTACTGTTGCATTTGCTGTGCATAGGCTTGGATTATAAATATTAAAATAATTGTGCAGTATGGTGATATTTGTTGTATAGTATGTATGAGATTGATTGGGAGGTTAATCTATTAAATTATATCGACTGTGATGTAGTACAGGCAAAAGGGGGCAGAAATGAACATAAGGCAATTAATAAATACTCAACAATACCACAAATATTATGAACCAAGTGTTGCTACAGTCAATAGTCCCAGTCAGTTACAGATATTTAGTTCATCAGAGAAATTCGGTAAAAGACTTTTCGACGTGCTGTTTTCCATCTTTATGATGTCATTGTTCATGTTGATATTTCCTATTATTGCAATAGCCATAAAAATCGATTCAAAAGGTCCAGTGTTTTATAGTCAAACCAGAATCGGGTTGAATAGAAGAAGACGACATTCAGGAAATACTGAGAATCGTAGATCGCTGGTTTATCCAGGTCGTCAATTTAAAGTGCTAAAATTACGTACGATGAAGACTGACGCTGAAGCTAATGGTCCGACTTGGGCTACTGAAAATGATAATCGAATTACCAAAGTAGGCAAGTTGCTAAGAAGGTTCCGCCTCGATGAATTTCCACAGTTCTATAATGTGTTAAAAGGTGATATGAGCACTATCGGTCCTCGTCCTGAGAGACTTTGTTTCATTCGTCAGCTTGAAAATGATGTACCAGGTTATAATGAAAGACTATTAGTGCTTCCAGGAATTACAGGTTTAGCTCAAGTAGTTAATGGATATGACACAAATTTGGAATCAGTTCGGAAAAAAGTTGCGTTGGATAAACATTATATCAGGAATTATTCAATATTCATGGATTTAAAGATATTAGTTATTACAGTATGGGTTGTTATTACAGGTCGTGGAGCCAATTAAATAGAATACTTCCTTGCCGATTGTACCCTTAATCTTGTAGATTGTATTGAATCACAGTCTTCAAATTAGGGGTCTTAATGCAGCCAGTAATTCTTGTCGTTGATGACGAGGCACCAATAATATCATTTCTCAGAAATACACTTGAGCAGCAGGATTATAAAGTCGTTTCTGCCAGTGCAGGCCTGAGAGGTGTTGAAACAGCTAGTAAAGAGCAACCACATTTAGTACTTCTGGACTATATGCTTCCTGATATTGATGGCCTGGAAGTTATGCGTCGAATCCATCAGCAATATCCTAGCATGTGCATTATAATGATGACTGCTGATTCTACAGTAGCCACAGCAGTTAAGGCTATGCATCAAGGTGCATTTGATTATATATCCAAGCCTTTCAATCTTGAGCAGCTTTTGGCATCGGTTAAGCGAGGACTTAAAGCATCCCTGGAAACTCGCGAATTATTATTATTGAAAAGAACTGAAGGCAGTTCCTCAAATAGAGAACCTGAGGTAACTGATCTACCTGCATTGAGTTCAATTCTTGGCTCATCTCTTTATCAAGCATTTGATTCTGGGAAAACAATTTTGCTTGAAGGGGAGAACGGTGTCGGGAAAAAGTCATATGCAAAGCATTTATATGAAAAGTCAGACTTTGCTGCAGGTCCATTCTTAACTTTAAATTGCTCACTGCTGCCTGATGATGAAATAGAATCTGAATTATTTGGTGCAAACATTGATGAGTCGGACAGTCATACCAATACGGGTTTGCTGGAACTTTCTCATAATGGCGTGCTGTTTTTAGAGGAAATAGCTTCATTACCTTTATCGGTTCAGAAATTATTGTTAGACTCTATCAAAACTGGTACGTTTGTTCGTGTTAATGGACAAGCAAAGATTCATTCTAATTTCAAGCTGATTGTTAGCACTTGTAAAAATTTGCAATTGCTTGTTGATCAAGGGGAATTTAGTGAAGATCTTTACTTCTTATTAAAAGCTACAGGCTGTGTAATTCCTCCACTAAGAGCACGAAATAGTGATATTATGCCAATTGCCCAGCATTATCTTAGTCACTATAATGCTGTCTATCATAGACGAATTGCTGGCTTTAAACTTGATGCTGAACTTGCTATGGAGTCTTATCACTGGCCAGGCAATTCACGCGAATTGAGCAACTCAATTGAGATGGCAATCTTGAAAGCCGACTGTGACCTTCTTGAACCTGTTCATCTTGGGTTAACTCCGTCAGGCAAAACGGTTGAAAATGACATTATCTCTAATATAGTTTCAGCAATGAGCCGGCCTCTTGATGAAGAGCCTGTTGATCTTGAAGTATTGTTGAATGAACTTGAAACAATACTAGTGTCAAAAGCAATGTCTGCAGCTGGTGGAAATAAAAGCAAAGCAGCACGATATCTTGGTCTGAACAGAGATAAAATTCGATATCGATTGAAAGCCCTTGCAGAGGAGCAGAATTGAAATTCATAATACTACTTTTAGTAGCGATTGCCTTTTTACCAGGATGTGGGATTTATTCTGCATCATCAGGCAGAGTTGATGACTCGGTTAAAGAAGTCAGCATTCCATATTTGGTAAATGAAACTGCAGAACCTGGCATCGGACTAGAATTAACAGATGCAATAGTTGAAGCTATTCAGACTGATAATACATTGAAAATTGTTGACGATTCAATCTCCAGTTCGGAAATAACAGGTCGTGTAGTGAGGTATAAACTCAAAGAAGCATTTACAACCTCTGATTTAAAGGTTGATGAGTACCAGGTACAGATTCTTGTAGAATTGTCGATGCGAGTAAAGGGTGCAGATTCTTACTTGTTTGAGAACAAAAAAATTGCTGGTACAGGAAACTATATTCTTGATGACCCTGAAGGAACTTCTGAACAAACTGCCCGAGTAGAAGCAGCTGGTGAAATTGTTCGAGAAATATTGGCTACAATTGTGGAGGACTGGTAGTGGCCAAACGGAAATCTCCTGGAAATAACATTGAAACTCTCCGATCTGAATTTAAATCGGGCTCAACCAAGCAGATCTATCTACTTGAAGGGGAGAACCCAGATAAGGTCAGAGGTGTTGTAGATTATTTATCGAAATCTTTACTAGGAGAATCGGGAGCTGCTTTCAATTTTCACAAATATGATGGCGACCAGCATGGAATAGACAAGGTATTGCAACAGTCTGTTACCATACCGATGATGTGCAATTGTCAGGTGTTATGGATTAAGAACGCAGAAAAATCTGTTGCCGATCAAGCATTAGAAGAGGCTTTAATTAACTATTTTGATAAACCAGAAAATTCTACTGTAATAATATTTTCTGCAAATAAATTTGATGGCAGAAAGAAGTGGGTCAAAAGTGCAAAATCGTATGGTTATTTCTATGATCTTAATCCTCCAAAGGGATTTGCTCTTGTAAATTCTACAATTACTGAGGCAAAAAAGCATGGTTTAATTCTTGATGATGAGCTTGCTGGACTACTAGTTGAGATGACTGGTGAGGATCAGGTAGCCATTACAACCGAGTTAGCGAAAATTGCATTGATTGTAGATGATAATGGAGTTGCAAAAAGAGATGAGATTCTTAAAATAATCTTGGATCAACGCTCTGTTGATGTGTTTTCCTTTGTTAATGCAATTGGGCCTGGGAAGACTGCCACTGGACTTGAGGTATTTAGAAAATATCTTGCAGAAGGCAGATCTGTTTATGAAATTGCGCCTTTACTGATATGGAAAATCAAGCAAATAGTTTTGGTTCAGTCTTTGCTTGATGAAGGTGTTTCGGAAAACGAAATTCCTGGTCGAGCTGGAATGTCTCCATATGCAGCAAAGCAATCTGTTTTAGCTGCTAGAAACTGGGGATCAAGCGGGGTTAAAGCAGCACTATTTGCATGCAATCAGTGTGAAAAAGACTTAAAAGGTAGTCCTCTTGGGCCCGAAATTGTTTTAGAGAGAACTATTCTCTCAATATGTAATCCTGATTCTTGAGTAACTGAAAGGACTCTAAAATGTCAGATTTCACTATGGAAATTACAGACGATAATTTTGAAGAAAGCGTTGTTAAATCAGATTTACCTGTAGTTATCGACTTTTGGGCACCATGGTGTGGCCCTTGTAAGTTATTAGCGCCTGTCATGGATCAGATTGCTGAAGAATATGCAGGGAAGATTTCTGTTGGAAAAATGGATATCGCCCAACATCAGTCTAAAGCAACTGAACTTGGTATCATGTCAATTCCAGCTTTGTTATTCTATAAAGATGGCAAAGTAGTTGGATCAATGATTGGTAACCAGCCTAAAGACAATATCATTGCTAAAATCAACGAAATAATCGATTAAAATCATAGAGGAGTGCTTTCGCGTTTCTCTATAATTCACAGGTTAACATAATATACATTATGCGCAATACGCGAAGGTAAGTACTTAACCTGGTGGGTAGCTTTATGTTGACTATTTTACGGGTACTTTGTCTGCGAGATCATCAACAAATGGAATTGACCACTCTTCTCCTGAAAGACCTTTTACAAAGCCAATAACTGATATAGCCAGTAAGGCAATAAAACCAGCAAGATGCAATACAAAGCTTATCAGAAGTCCTAGAACAGGGATTGCACCAACAGTTGAATCAATGATGGATAAAACCAGCCAGAGAATGATTTCTACAGTTAAAATTGCGAACCCTTGCTGACAGTGCCGAACTAAATATGGAGATTTTTCTTTAACAAGAAATACAGGTACTAAAACAAAAACAGACAAATAACATACTGAACTTAACCATCGATCATTTGTGGTAACTGTAGACATAGGGCCTCTCCTGTTTGTTGATTATTTATAAGTACTGGATAATAAGGATTTTGACAATAGTTAACAGGGATATTATGAGAAATATTGCCAGTTTAATAACAACAGATTACTTTGAACGCAGGAGGAAATAATGTCTGCGAAAGATCGATTTAATAATGTTGATATTCTTGGATTGATACCAATTGCAAACTGCAAAAGTGTTGAAGAGTCTGGTGTAGTTAAATTATTGCTGCCCAGGTTCACGGGTATACTATTAGGGAAATTCCTTCAGCCCAGACTTCCAGATAATAGAGCATGGATCAAAGTTAAACTTGATGCTAGAGGTGTAACAATATGGGGTGCAATCAATAAAGGCATGACAGTGAAAGCTATTATTCAAATATTCATAAACAATAATCCAGATGACAGTGAGCAAGCTAGTGATCGTGTGTGGCAATATTTACTGCACATGGAAAGAAATGGCATGATTACAATACAAGAAAAAAGGACAGCTGGATAAGGAAGCTGCCCTCTTGCAAATGGTACCCCTGACAGGAATTGAACCTGTGGCCCCTGGTTTAGGAAACCAGTGCTCTATCCAACTGAGCTACAGGGGCTTCAATGAGAAATAACGATTATTTGCAATATTTAACCAATACGATTCATCGGTGAAGGCCAGAATAGAAAAACTAGATGTCATTACCGTATTTGACAAGTGAAAATATTGGATAATTTGAAAGAACCTTACTGCCGGGCAAATCGCACAGCTCAACTAGAAACAAACAACCGATGACAACTCCCCCGAGATCTTCACAAAGCTCTGCAGAAGCGGCTACTGTTCCACCTGTGGCAAGTAGATCATCAACTAATAAACATTTATCTCCAGGCTTGAGAGCATCGTTATGCAGCTCCAGGGTAGCTTCTCCATATTCCAACTGATAAGTTTTTTGGATAACTGCGGCTGGAAGCTTCCCAGGCTTGCGAAGTACTGATAAAGGCTTACTGAGTCTGTCCGCCAAAGGTGCTCCAAACAAGAAACCCCTTGATTCAATTGCAACGATTATGTCGAAATCAACATCCTGGATGATTTTCTCAAACTCATCCAAAGCATGTTTGAAAGCATCGTTATTTTGCAGGACAGGTGTTATGTCCTTGAATTGTATTCCTGGATTTGGAAAATCAGGAATATTCCTGATTACTTTTTCAAGATCCATGTCAATCACCTTTCAGCGCAGCAGTCGTGCTGGGTTTATGGCCTTGTTATTTTTCCGGAGCTCAATATGCAGATATGGAGTGCTGCCAACAATTGGGCTATCGGTGACGCCTAAGCTATCTCCGCGTAACACAATCTGGTTTATTTTAACTCTGTTGGAGCCAGAAGCAAGAGGTCCAATTACTGAAGCATATTTTCCACCATGCTCAATAATGATGACATTGCCATAGCCCTCTTGAGTACCAATGTATCGGATAATCCCATCAGCTGGTGAGTATACTTTTGTTCCAACTGGAGTGCTAATGTCTGTTCCAGAATAAGGAATTTTCAGCCATTTGGTTGGTGACTTTGTGCCAAAGGTTCGTTCAATATTTCCGGTTGTCCCTTTGAAAGGTTTTGACCATACAATTTTGGAGCCGGATATTTTGTGCATAGGATTTGGAATACGAAGGCTGTCTCCCGGATGAATCACATCACCTTTTATTCTGTTGGCTTTGCGAATCTCTGAAATCGAAACGCCAGAATGTGAGGCTATTCTACCTAGGGAATCACCATTTCGGACAGAGTAAAAGCCGTCTGAATCCTGAGTTGCATTTATAGGACTTGCTAACAGAAGAACGAATATAATTGCTGTACTGGCAAAAAAAGAAATATTGGCAGTTTTCATTAAAGATTCCAAAGTTTAAGTACTCCCATGGATCCAAGTGACATAATTACACCAGCAATGCAGATTCCAAGAATGACACATGGTACTGCCGTCCGCAAGGGTATCTTGAACAGGTAAGCAGCAACAGACCCAGTCCAGGCTCCGGTCATTGGAGCCGGAATGGCTACAAATAATATCAGCCCCAGAGCTTTATATTTGTTAATTAATTTACTGCGATTAGTTGTACGTTTGAACAACCAGGTAAGAAAACGATCTGCTATTGGGTATTTTCGGAGATTTCGGTCAGCCGGACTCAGTAATAATAAAATGGGATAAACAGGAACAAAGTTTCCACAGATGGCGATAAAATATGTCAAAAAAGGATGGGTGTTTCCAAAATTATTAGCCAATGGAGACCATGCATATGGAATCGCTCCCCTGAGTTCAAATATAGGTAACATTGCTATCAAAAAAGTAGCTACCGGGGGTGGTAATTGTTGGCATTGTTCTATGATTGCATCGCGCATCGTGGTTAATCTTTCAGTCTAAAGCTTGTTGGTTGTTGTTAATCTGGAACACTGAAATGATTATATCATTCCATACTATTTTGTCACTGAGGTAATACCAGAGGTCCAGTGAAGTTTAATTCTTTTAAGGTTTCAACACTTTTCAGGCAAGTCATGTCAACGCAAAGTGGGGTCATTACAATGAATCCGTTGATGTTCAATGTTGCATCAGTGTCTGGTGCCTTGTCCCAAGTCGGGCCACTGCCAGCAATCCAGATATATGGTTTGCCGCGGGGATCTTGCTGCTCAGTAATTGCGTCCTCATATATTCTGCTGCCTAGTCTGGTTGAACGAAGCCCTTTAATGTCATTTATCGGCAGATCGGGAATATTTATATTCAGAAGTGTTCCTTTTGCTTGAGGCAAGTTCATGATATCCAAAAACTTTGTTTGAATAAATGCGCTGCAAGTTTCCCAATGTTTTGGTGTCCAGTTGTTATTAGAGATCGCAAAACTGGGCAAGCCAAGAATTGCACCTTCAAGAGCAGCAGCTACTGTACCAGAATACGTAACATCCTCTCCCATATTCGCACCGTGGTTGATTCCGCTGATTACCAGGTCAGGTCGATCATCTTTCAAAATATGTTGGACAGCAATCAGGACACAGTCTGTGGGAGTTCCAGAAACAGAATATCGATTTGGACCGTGCTCAGCAATTCTGACAGGGTCGTGAATGGTAAGAGAATGACTGGACGCACTTTGTTGATCGAGAGGTGCTACAGTTGTTGTGCGGACATCGGGTATTTTGGAAAAAGCTTCTTCAAGTACAGCCAGACCTTTGGCATTAATGCCGTCATCATTGCTTAGCAAAATGTGTTTCATCAACTTTTACTCCTGAAAAGTTTGTCGATATATAGTTTCCCCATGAGACGGAAAAATCGGAAAGTATCACGTGTTTTATTAATAGAACTCTGTTCATCACCATAGACAGTAGTAATAGGGACTGAACCGATGGAAGCTCCAGACCAGGCCAATTTCACCAGAATCTCAGATTCAAGATCATAATTAGTAGATTTCAAAACCAGGTTTTCCAGAGTAGTTGCTTTGAACAATCTATATCCATTTTGTGAGTCCGGGATATTGACACCAGAAACTCTACTTACAACCCAGCTGGTAAATATATTGGTTACTTTTCGTAGCCATGGCATGTTTTCGTTATCATCCATTCTGGTACCGATAACAACATCATGTTTGTTGTCTTCAACTGACTGAACAAATCGATACAATTCACCAGGAAGGTGTTGTCCATCCGAGTCCATTGTAAAAACCCAATCAATGTCATTATTGTTAACAAAATTGAAGCCCGTTATCAAAGCAGCACCTTTACCTTTATTTACCGGGTGCTTGATGAGCTTGGCATTGTGCAACTCTGCAACTTCAGCTGTGTTGTCCGAACTACCATCATCAATAACCAGAGGAATAAAATCAGGATGAAGCTCAATAATTTCATCGATAACTTTGCCCAGGAATCGACCGGCATTATAGGCAGGTAAAATTACAATTGTTTTACTCAACTGGTCTCTCCTTGTTTAAGACAGGTTCAAAAACGGTCCAGTATTCTGGTCTGGAGGCAATGATATCTTCAATGTGTGTAAAACACAATTGTTCAGTTGCAGAATCATTGTCACAAAGATCGATTGGAGATGAAAAGATCAGTTGGGAGTCAAGTGCTCCAGATTGTCTCAGATGTTGAGAAGGAACAATTATGGAGTTTGTTGCTCTTGCAAGTTTAAAATAACCTGTGGGAAGTATAGCAGAAGCACCAAGAATATTGATGGCTTCCCCGTGGCCAGTAAAATCTCTATCCCCGAGTACAGCAAGATGGCCACCAGAATTCAAATGTCTGAATAAGGTTAGTGGGTTTTCGCCGATAGTATAAATTTTAATTCCAAGTTTCAGGCGAGTCTCGTTGAACAGATCATTAATAAGAGGATTCGGGTGAGGCTGAACAATGACCATCAGGGGTTGTCCCATGGCAACCAGTTTTGCTGCAGACAGTTCCCAATTCCCACTGTGTGCCGATAGATATATTACTCCACGCTTATGATGACTAATATTTGCCGTCCCTTTTACAGAAACCGACTCAACTAATTCATCGGGCTCGCCTGCAGACATAGTTAAAAATTCAGCGACAGTTTGACTGAATGCAATAAATGGTTCAAGGGATGAGTAGGAATCATCATTATTGAATTCTGAAATTATCGACAGGTTATTTTCAACCGCATTATTTTCCTTGGCATGAGTAGCTTTAAAACAGCGTGCATTCAATGTAGATAAATAGTTGGACCGATCAAGCGACAAATGACTAGCAAGAAATTTACCTGCAAGGTACAGATAGTAGCTGAATATAGTTTCTTTGCGGTGAGTGTTAGTATTTGCGGATCGATTCATAAGACCGGAATTTGATTATGGTCGGGGCGGCGGGATTTGAACCCACGACCCCTTGCACCCCATGCAAGTACGCTACCGGACTGCGCTACGCCCCGACCTTGGCCACAATGTAATACAGATAGATTATGCAAACAAGTTACAGTGGAACCAAGGGATCTATTTACTGCTACCTGATTCATCGGCACCAAGTTCCTGGACAAGTTTAAGGATTTCAGAAAGCTTTTGTTTTAGTTGAGCATTGTCAGATGTAGTTGCTGGCCTATCAGCTATTTGTGTTTCATCATTACGAAGTTCAGATATTTCACGGCGACGCATTTTCCTAGCGCCTTCAATTTTGTAGCCTTGCTCATGAAGAAGACGCCGGATTGCAGCAATTTCTTCAATATCTTTTTTTTGATAAGTTCTGGTTCCTGAACGTGACCGTTTAGGTTTTAAGGTTGGGAACTCACTTTCCCAATATCTCAAAACATGTGGTTCAATACCAGTGTATTCAGCAATCTCGCTTATTGAGTAGTACATTTTGTCAGGCAATTCCATAATTCTTATTCAGCTTTCAAAGTTCGATCCATCAGATCCTTGATAGCTATCTCAGGATCTTTGCCCTGGAACAGCACATTGTAAACTTCAGTTGATATTGGAAGTTCCAGCGAGTGTTGTTTACTTAACTTCAATGCAGCTTCGGTCATTACAACACCTTCAACAATCTGAATAGATTTGTTGAGAATGTCATCAGGTGAGATGTTTTCACTGACAACAGATTCACCAAAATTCCTGTTCCTTGAATGTCGACTGGTACAAGTTGTAATCATATCGCCAATTCCAGCAAGCCCGTAAAATGTTGCATTATTTCCGCCGAGAACAGAGCCAAGTTGCGTGAGTTCTGCAATTCCACGAGTCATCAGGGCGCCACGGATGTTGTCTCCATATCCGAGGCCATCACAAATACCTGTTGCAATAGCCAAGACATTCTTAAATGCTGAAGATATTTCAACTCCGATAATGTCATGGTTGGTATACACTCTGAATCTATCAGTACTGAGCTTCTTTTGCCATTGATGCCAAAGCTCGCTTGTGCCTGCGAGAACTAAAGCAGCTGGGTGATCTAGAGCTACTTCTTCTGCATGACTAGGGCCAAGTAATACTCCAACTGGATGATTGTTTCCAGCATCATCAGTAGCAACTTCTTCCGAAATTACTTCACTCATACGTTGCAAAGTACTGAGCTCAAGGCCTTTAGACATGCTGATAACAGGAATATCATTTTTGATGACACATTTACTGAGTTGAGCAGATACAGATCGCGTGACCTGACTCGGGGTCACGATGAATATCGCATCGGCATTAGGAGTTGCGGATTCAAGGTCAAGAGTTGCTGAAATATTTTCCGGTAGTTTAATTTCGGGAAGGAAACTATGATTGCAGTGTGAGTTGATGGCTTCTACCTGGGAGGCTTCAATCCCCCACATAACAACTTCATTCCAGTTTTTAGAAAGATGTAGCGCAAATGCTGTACCCCAACTACCTGTACCTAGAATAAGTGCATTCATTTTTCTTCTCCTTCGTCATTATCAGGTGCTGCCAGTTTGCTTTCAGTTCCATCTTTCAATCTTCTGAGATTTGATCGATGTTTGAAAACAACCAGGCTGCAAAGGGCGAGAATAAACAAGAAGATTATAAGCGAAAAGTTTCCGGTTTTAAGTTGTACAAAAAGTGTTACAAAAGGCATTACACTTACCGCGCTGATCGAAGCAAGAGATACTACTCTTGTGAACATCATGACAGAAGCAAATACGCCCAGTGAAATTAAAGCTGGGTATGTTGCAAGCACAAGACAGGCACCACATGAAGTTGCAACACCTTTGCCACCTTTAAAACCTGAGAAGGGTGATATTGTGTGGCCAAATACAACTGAAATTGCAGCGAGCAGTAAAATTAGATCGACATGAATAATTGGTTCATTGACGAATATTGAATGAATAAGCTGAGTAAGAAGTACTGCAGCCGCGCCTTTTCCTATGTCTAACATCAGAACAACGGCACCCCAAAACGGTCCAAGGTTTCTGAAAACATTTGTAGCTCCGAGATTGCCACTACCGCATTCACGCAGATCAATTCCCTTACGTGCTTTTCCTGCAATCAGGCTGAATGGTATAGCACCTAGCATGAATGAAAGAAAAAGTGAAGCAATTGAATAAGACATGATCCCCCCGATTAGTGTTTCTTCATTTTAACGAATATTCGGTTCCCAATGAATTTGTAATGTTCTCTTATCTGATTGTTAATAAACCGCAGATAGTTTCGTGCAAAAAACTTGGGGTTGTTCACAGATAATACAATTACCGGTGGCTCAGTTGAGGCTTGAGTTGCAAAATAGATTTTACCTGTTCCGCCTGATTGGAATCGAGCAGGTTGACGGGCAGTTATCTGCTCGATGAATGAGTTCAGTTCACTTGTATCGATTCTTTTTTTTCTGTACTGCTGAACATCCCATACCATTTCCATAATTCTACCACTTCGCTGTTTAGTAAGTGCAGACAGCGTGAACCAAGGTGCGTATGGGAGGAATGGGATTTCCTTGCAGAACCTTTCCCACATGCCAATATGGGTAGACTGGTCTTTTTCAATAAGATCCCATTTGTTAAATGCAACAACGACACCTTTACCACTGTTATGAATCAGACCGGCAATTTTTGAATCCTGGGCAACCGGACCGGCTTCAGCATCGATAACAAGTAACGCGATATCACATTGCTCCAATGCACGGACAGTTCGCATGTTGCTGAAAGCTTCAACTGCTTCATCCACACGGGATTTTCTCCTCAACCCAGCAGTATCTATTAAACGGATTGTATTGCCGTGCCATTTGATGTCGGTGTGAATTGAATCACGGGTTGTACCTGGTATATCACTGACAATAGCATCTTCTTTTCCAGTAAGTAGATTCAGGATGGTACTTTTGCCAACATTTGGTCGACCAAGAATAGCGACTTTACAATCACAAGGATGCTCTTCAGTACCTTCAGGGAAGCCATCAACTACCCGGTCCAGCAGGTCACCAATATTGTGTCCATGCAAAGCACTGATTGAAAATGGGTCACCGAGCCCGAGTGAATTGAACTCATGAGCTGCGTAATGATGGTGTTCTTTCTCAACTTTATTTACAGCTACTACAACAGGTTTACCAGTGCGGCGTAGATGTTGAGCGATTGCATCGTCCCAGGTGGATAGTCCACCAGTTACATCGACTAGAAACACAACAACATCTGCCTCATCGATTGAATCTTTGGCAACTTGCGTGACAACTTTATCAAATCTGGATACTTCATCGCCAAAAGGAACGATTCCACCAGTGTCGAGCAAATAAAATTGATGGCCGGCCCAATCGGTAATTTCCGATATACGATCCCGGGTAACACCTGCAGTTTCATGAACAACAGAGCGTCGACTTCCTAGTATTCTATTAAACAATGTAGATTTACCTACATTTGGTCTACCAACGATGACAACTGTCTTGAGGGACAAGGTTCTACTCCTACTTTAGCAGTATTGCGCAACTGCTTGTAAATCAGTGAGATGTGACTTGGTGAAGTTAGCTTATTTTGGCCCAGTAGTCAATCAGTCCTTCTTCATCAGGGACCTGAATATTATGGGCAAATCCATGGCGAATATCGTCGATGTTCATGCTGTCCAGGGTCAGATTATCTGAATTGAACATTCTTGGTGGTAGCAGAACAAGACGCTCTCCAGAGAGCTGTGACAGAGAGTTACGAATATCCTGGCCAGTCAACAACCCCGAAATAGTAACAGAATTACCGTAGAATGTGTTATCAACAGCAACGATATCAACTTCTGGAAGTAGCGGGTTCTGGAAAATATGTTGCATTCGTGACTCAAAAGCATGTTTAGCAAGGTGGCCAGTGAGAATAGTTATCGGTTTTGTTGGCAGTTTGTTTTCATTGTTCAATATCTCGATTTCGTCAGACCAGATATCGGACAGGCTACTTGTTGTGCCAATCCCATTGTCGAGTTGTGCAAAATCATCATAATGCTCTAGTGGTGGAAAAGGCTGCTCGGCAAGTAAGTAGATCTCATCACTGAGGTAAACAAAAGAATTGGAGTGTTTCTGCCTACTTCTCTGCTGCCATTTGGAGACTATAGAAATAGCCTCAGTTGCGCCTTTTTTTGTAACTGGAGCTAGGTCAGGTAAACCGTCTCGATGTTGTGACAAGCCAACCGGCACAACAGCAAGAGTTTCAATATCAGGACACAATTCGTATAATTCTCTGATAGATTTATCCAGGATTTCGCCATCGTTCCAACCAGGACAAAGAACTATCTGAGTGTGTATTTTAATTCCACCACGAGTTAATTTTTTCAAAACCTCTATGACATCGATTCGTTTTTTAATACCAAGCATTTTAGTTCTTACATCAATATCGGTAGCATGAACCGAGACAAACAGCGGGGTCATGTTCTGTTCAATTACCCGGTCTACTCCCCTTTTTCCAAGTGATGTCAATGTTATGTAGTTTCCGTATAAAAAACTGAATCGATAATCCTCATCTTTTACATAAACACTCGATCGCATCCCTTTGGGATTCTGATCGATAAAACAAAATACACATTTACAGGCACAGGTTTTGAATTCCATAGCAGCAAAACAGGAAGTCACCTGGTCAAGAGCTTGAGGAGCGAATGACACTTGTGTAGTTGATCCATCAAGCCTTTGAATTGTGAGAACCATCCTGTCGCCACTTGGCATGTAGTAATACAGGTCAAGCATGTCTTCAACTGGATGGTCGTCTACAGCTTTCACAAAGTCGCCGATTTTCCAGTCGTGCAATTTATCCAGTGGAGATGGAAATGGTTGTATCAGTTGTATCATGATTGCTCCGACAGGACTGAATCAATGAGTTTACGGAAGTTGGAGAGACTTATCGAATTTTCCGGTGAACAACTCAAGAATTGTGGCTGTGCTTTAAACCAGGTGATTTGTCGTTTTGCATATTGTCGGGTTACTTCAATAATGCGCTCAGATAATGAGTCTTTTTGTAATTCATTATTAAGGAACATTGATATTTCTCGATACCCGATTGATCGAAGGCCAGGTGAAGTTGTAAGGTGATTTTCCAATAATCCTGACGTTTCTTCTATCCAGCCGGACCGGAGCATAAGTTCCGTTCTATGAGCAATTCTTTGATGAAGTTCGCTTCGCTCCCTGTTTAAAAAGAGTAATGGAAATTCAAGGCTCAGAGCGGGATTTGGCCGTTGATCGGAGATTAATTGGCTCATAGTTTTGCCGGTTGTTTTGAAAATCTCCAGAGCTCTCTGACTGCGGTATCTGTCGTTGGGATGAATACGCTTGAAACTGTCAGAGTCGACTTTTTCAAGATCAGTACGTATTTCAGAATCAGACAGATTGTCGAGCTGTTCACGTAATTTTCCAGAGTTATCCTGGGGTATCTCCAATAAACCATTCTGCAGCACAGTCAAATACATTCCCGCACCACCAACCAGAATAGGCAACTTCCCTCGTTCAGTAATATCATTATGTATATTGCAGAAATCATTACGAAATGCTTGTGCTGAATATGTGTCATCTGGAGATAGAAAATCTATTAGGTGATGTTTGCATACAGACTGCTCTTTTTCAGATGGTTGTGCAGTACCAATTTTCATGCCTTTATATATCTGTCTACTGTCCAGAGATATAACTTCAACTGGGAATTGTTCAGCCAGAGACAATGTCAAGCCAGTTTTTCCTACTGCTGTTGGTCCTGCAATTACTGGACAGATATTTTTCATCTAACGACGTCCAAATCGTTTTTCCAAATCTTCAATTGTGAACTGGATAAGAGTTGGTCGGCCATGAGGACAAGATAGAGGGATGTCTGTTGCAAATAGTTTATCCACCAGGTTTTGCATCTCTGGAACAGTCAATAACTGACCGGCTCTAATTGCGCCATGACAGGCAAAACTGGCAAGCAGATCATTGGAATCTGCATTAGAGCTTTGATCTGTATCAGACAGGTCATCAAGGATATCCAAAAGCAGTTGTCCCTCCGACCAGTTCTTAACTGATGAAGGAATGCCCTGTACAATTATTGATTGGCCACCAAATGCTTCAGCAACAAAGCCCAAGGCTTGAAGTTCAGCCTGGTTGGATTGAAAAGTCTGAACTTGGGCTGGCGAAAGTTCAAGATGCACAGGAAAAAGCAATTGTTGAACAGGAATGGCAAAAGCACCATCATCAACAGAAGCCTGAGCTTCATTATACAGAATTCTTTCATGACTGTTATGTTGATCAATTATTACCAGAGCACCTTTTATCTGTGTGCATATATATGTTCTGTGAAGTTGCCAGAATGGTGCTGAGCGAAGTTGAGAATTTTCGGAAGATGCTTGCTGTTGTGCAACAGATGAATTCGGGCTGTTATCAAACAATCCAGGTTGAGAGCTATTGCTATCAGTTGCAGAATATTTTGAAGCAAAATGCTTTTTCAAGTAATCATTTTGAGCTTCGTTTATAGAATCAAGATCTGGTGAATCAGACCTAGGAACATCGGGCAGAGGCGTCAGCTCGCGTAAATTCAAACCATCACGCAGTGACGAATTGATAAGAGAAAATACGGTGCGTTCAAGCATCAACCTTACTTCGGTTTTTGCTGGATGAACATTGATGTCTACTTCTCCTGCAGGAATCTGCAGAAAAAGTACAACAACCGGATGTCTCCCTGGTGGAATTACTTCTTTATAGGCAGTTGCGATTGCTTGTGACAAAAGTGGACTTTTAACAGGTCTACGATTTATAAAAATAAACTGTTGAGTTCGATTGGGGCGTGTCCAGGTTGGCTTGCTGGCTAGTCCACCAACGGCTATGCCACCCTCTTCAGCTTCAAATCTCGTTAAGTGTTCTGAGGCGGGTCCGCCAAGCAAGTCCTTAACACGTGCAGGAAGTGAGTCAACTGTAAGGAGATCAAGAACCGGTGCATCGTCAGATAAAAGTTTGAAACGTATTTCCGGATAAGCCATAGCAATTGAAGTTACAACATTTGTGATTGCCTTTTTTTCAGCAGCCGGTGTTTTTAAATATTTTCTGCGGGCTGGAGTATTAAAAAACAGATCCTCAACAATGATTGTTGTGCCACGATTTCTTGATGCAGGCTCGCGCCTTTCTGTTGCCCCGCCACAGACACGCATCATTCCGCCAATATCTTCATCTTCCGACCGTGATGTTACAGTGCATCGGGAAACAGAGGCAATGCTGGCCATTGCTTCTCCCCTGAACCCAAATGAATCGACCTGAACAATATCAGCAGCAGAAACAATTTTGCTCGTTGCATGTCGTTCAAAAACCAGAGGCAATTCGCGGAAAGGTATGCCGTGGCCATCATCTTCAACCGAAATTGACGTGATACCACCGTCAACAATATTAACATTAATTTTGGAAGCTCCAGCATCCAGTGAATTCTCAATTAGCTCTTTAACAACTGATGCAGGGCGTTCGATTACCTCACCGGCAGCTATTCTGTCGATTGAAACAGTATCAAGAATACGGATTTGTTTGCGCGACATCTAAAGAGGTTTCCTTCTAGCCAAATTGCGAATCGATTTGTTACATGATAGATGCAATTTACTAGTCCCGTCAATGTCTGCAAATTATTTATCGATTGTCTTTGATATTGCTGATTCAAACAAGTCATTCGCATTGTCGTATTTTCCCGGATATGTCACACGGCCGGCTTGAATGCCAAGTTTATCTGATTTGATAACTTCTTTAATTATTTGGATTAAGCGTCGTTCAAATCTGGAAACAGATTGAGATTCTTCAGGCGCGACAATAGCGATTGTATTGTCATTGACCATTGCTAGAGAGTCTGAACTTCTTACTGATTCGATGAGAATTCTGAGTATTGGAGTTACAGGAATGCTAAGCTTGATAACTGTCAAAGAGAAAGATGTATGATATCGATTTGAGCGGTCTATTTCATTCTTGAGTCGTGCAAGTAAGTCTTGTTCATTTTCAATTGCAGAATCACAGGTAGCACCAATAAAATAGTTTTTGAAAGTTGGCAGCAGTTTTAAAGCAAATAAGGCGTCGTCTTTGCAGAACAAAGCACCGTCAAGTTGATGGACTGGAGTTTTCCCATGGAATACAACGGTAAAATCTGAATCATCAATAATAAGTAGATTTGCCGGAAAATCATCAGTGAATGCATAGCCAGATATGGCTTTGTCTTTTAATTCCATCAACCGATCCGGTATATTGTCTTGTGTCAGGTAGAACTCAACCTTATCGGAACCAAACAGCTGATTTAATACATCAGTATTGAAATCATTATTTTCGGCCAAACTGAGAACTGTTTCCATGGCGTTCAGAGCAAGATCTGGCCTGTGATTGTCGAGTGAATTGCTTATAACGGTATCGATATTGATTGCAAATGTTTCGAGTACATCTTCAATTACTTCTGCAAAGTGTTCTTGGTATGAAGTAGTTGAAAATTCAACAGAAAGTGCCGATTTGAATTTCGTGGTTGTTAATGGAAGATACTCTCGTATGAAACCATATGAGCCATCGGTGCTATCTATTTTCAGCTTTCGCGATTTCAGTATTGAATTCTGCCAACCAGGGTGACTGTTATCAATTACCCCAAACCTGGTAGAACCGTCTTTATCACTTTCAATGAGAAGTAACTTTGAGTCAGGTATTTCAATAGCAACTGATACAAAGTCGGCTTTGAATTCCATTGCAGCTGTGGAACACCAAACTGCAATTGCGTGATCCACACGATCAAATTCACAGGCTGTTTCATCCAGACTGAAATCACAAATTTCAGATTGAACTGCTGGAACTTTCATTTTGTGAAAAAAAGAGCTGGTAGAACATTTCGCAATGTTCAGCAGATGTGCGGTATCTGACAGAGAAGCTGAATGTTCCAGTGCGTCAGGATAAACAAGAATGGAATTTTCTGGAATATTGTCTTTGCCTATCGATATCAACACTGGAAACCCTAATTTGACAGCTATCTCCTGTGCCGCAACAGAAAGGTTGTCAGGGTCGAGGATTGCATAAATACTGGCACCAGCGAATAAGGCCTTATCAGAGATAAGTCCAGATTCGTAAACTCCTGGCTGATACAGTATTACTTTCAAAATCACTCCCTGGATTGTAGGTACAACAATCCCATGAGTTTATTTTCGGCTATATAAAGCAATGCTTTACATTATTTTCTATATTTTAAGTTATTTTTGGGTAAGCTGCTTCTTCAATTTCGCGAGCCACATAAATGCATCCATGGGGCTTATTTTATTAATATCAAGATCCTGAAGGTTATCCAAAGCAGATCTTTCCTGATCGGTGAATAATGATAGTTGATTATGTGCCTGAGAAATGTTTTCGGCGACGATAGAAAAACCGGTAGCATCGAAATTTCCATCGGACAGTGCACGTTGGTCTTCCAAAGCGAGATTATTCAATATTTGCTCAGCTCTGACCAATACCGGCTCAGGTATGCCAGCAAGTTTAGCGACATGAATTCCATAACTTTTGTCACTGCAACCTGGTTTCACAGAGTGAAGGAAGATAATCTTTCCCTCCCACTCTTTAACATCCATCTGCATATTTACCAATCGATTCAAGGAAATATCCAGTTCAGTTAATTCATGGTAGTGAGTTGCAAATATAGTTCGAGGTGAAGGGCTTGAATCTGCATGTAAGAATTCAGTAATTGCCCAGGCAAGAGACAGGCCGTCATAAGTTGAGGTGCCACGACCAACTTCGTCCAGGACAACAAGACTGCGTTGTGACATAAGATGTAATATTCTGGCGGACTCGGACATTTCTGAAAAGAATGTCGATTGTCCACGTGCTACATTGTCGCTAGAACCAACTCGAGTGAATATACGATCGGTAATACCAATCCGTGCCGATTCTGCAGAAACGTGTGAACCTGCTTGAGCTAGCAAAACAATAAGTGCATTTTGGCGTAAATACGTTGATTTACCGCCCATATTTGGACCAGTCAGCAGGACAATCTGTTGTTCGTTGCAATCAAGTGCAGTGTCATTGGGAATAAACTCAGATTGCAGTAATTGTTCAACAACTGGATGTCGACCTTTGCGTATGTCCAGTATTAATGAATCATCGCAAACAGGCTGGCAGTAGTTATGTTTTTCAGCAAGCTCGGCAAAAGACGTCACAAGATCGATTGTAGCAAGGATGTTTGCTGCTTCAGTTAAACTGGAAATATAATCAGCAACAGAAATAACCAGCTCAGCATAAATGCTGGATTCCAGTTCAGAAATACGATTTTCAGCCTCGATGATTTTGTTCTCAGCCTCTTTTAGCTCAGGAGTATGATATCGACAGGCATTAACAAGAGTCTGTTTCTGCTCATAATGGTCCGGAACTTTATCAAGATGTTTTTTGGTGACTTCCAGGTAATACCCGAACACTTTGTTAAAGCCAACTTTTAAAGTTGGTATACCACTGCTGCCTCGTTCAGATTGCTGTAGGTTTGCAAGGAAACCACGTGTGTCAGAAACTATTACACGGTAGCTATCCAGTTGCTCACTGAAACCGGTTGCTATGTACCCACCAGATTTCAATAGAGCTGGAGCATCATCTGTCAGAGTAGACGTAATTAATTCTGCGAGATGAGTAAAGTCGGGTACTGAGCTCGATTCAGATAATTCTGAAACTGACTTTTTGAAATCAAGACTGATGCTATTTAATAACTCTTCAAAAATATTGAGCGATTTTCCTAATTGCAACAATCTCGATGGCCCAATACGGCCGGAGATTGTTTGTGCTGACATTCGCTGCAAGTCCCCAACACCTTGGAGAAGCGTACGGATATTTAATCGGGAATCACGGTCACTTCTACTTGAGCTAACAGTTTGATGCCAGTTGGTAAGTAACTCAATGTTTGTTAAAGGCTCAGCCAGACGATTTTCTAAAAGTCGGCGTCCCATAGCTGTTATTGTATAATCGATATGATGGATGACTGAGCCTTCGCCCCTGTCACCTCTGAAAGTTTTGAATATCTCGAGATTGCGCAGTGTTTCTTCGTCGAGCAAGAGTTTATCGCAACGATTAGTGTGGATCAGGGTTGTAATTTGAGCAGGCTTATTCATAGATAGAGTGGAATAATATTTCAGTACTGCGCCTGCTGAGCATACAGCAAATGTATAGATATCGTCTTCAAGGTCAAACGGGTCGAGATTCAAAAAACCAAAGTGTTCACACAAGCAAGTCTTGGAGAATGAAGGATGAAACCATGACGCACTAACAGTATTAACTACAGTTCCAGGAAGTGATTGACGCCAGTTTAAAATTACTTCTGGTTCGGTTGTTTCAGAGACAATTGCTTCGCGAATATTAAATCGCTCACAAATAGCGAACAAAGATATATGCTCCTGGCCGCACTTGAATTCGCCTGTAGAAGCATCTAGAACAGCCCATCCGGCCGTTCCATCTTTACTTTGATGATATGCAAGACAGTAATTTGACGCATTGGCTTCAACAAGGTCAGGTGAAGTAGCCGTTCCGGGACTTATAACTTCAACAACTTCCCGCTTTACTAAGCCCTTGGCTTGAGCAGGATCCTCAACTTGTTCACAAATTGCTACTGTATGCCCAGCACTCAAGAGCCTTGTCAAATATGTTTGAATTGCATGATGTGGAACACCTGCCAAAGGAACAGGATGGTCACTGTTCTTGTCTCTTGTTGTTAAGGTAACTTTTGCTGCATCAGCGAGTATTTTTGCGTCATCAAAAAATGTTTCATAGAAATCCCCCATTCTGAAAAGCAAAACGGTGTCAGGATGTGCATTTTTAATTTCCAGATACTGTTTAAGCATAGGGGTAAGTTTTATTTTGCTATCTTTTGACTTGCTCATAATTCATCAGCTGTATCAACGACTATTGATTCCAGTTCAAATTTATTCTGATAGAATTCACATGCAGATTCAGCATCAGGTCTGGTTTTCCATGACCCAAGTCTAAGTTTGTAAATCATCGCGCCAGTATCAGAGTTGAAACTCTCTATCTCCAAGCCTGGAATCATGTCGTGCCAAGAAGAAATGAAAGTAATTGCATTTGATCTGTCATAAAACGCAGCAAACTGGATAGAAAAGCGACCATCGGTTTGTATATTAATAGCCTCCTCTAGCGGTTGTAGAGTATCAGGAATGTCAGGCAGATTGGTGTTTGTATTTATTGCCAAGCAGGCCAACGACGTTGGATACTCAGATAAGATAAATTCAGCTGTTTTGAGTGACTTGTTCGGGTCCGAAAGTTTGGTTACGTGATACAAAGCCCATAGAAAAGATGGATCGTTATAAATCTTGTCGATGTTGTCCAATATCTGCTCTGCTTTGGAACGCTCGCCTCTTCTTAAAGCAATCATAGCTTTATAATACAGTGCCCATGAGAACTCAGGATTAGATTTGGATATTGATGAAAACAGTTCATCGGCAGTATCATAATCGCCATTAAGATAATGAAGTATTGCGGACAGGAATGGAGTCTGGTTTTCAGTGGAATCTTCCGAGGAATAACCTGGCTTTGCCAGGACTAGTCGGCTTTTTTCGATTTTAACGAAATTTTCAAACTGCGGAAAGTTTACAAAATACTTTGCAGATTCATTGAAAAGGATAACCAACTCTTCTGGATCTGATTCCAGCCTGATGCGCCAATATAAGTAGTCTACTCCTTTTTGGCCATTGACTCCAAGTGAGTCAAGCATGGCAGTTGTAGTAGAATAATCGGCAGAATTAAAGTTGAAGTCTACTTCTTCCCATTGAGCGCACGCAGGCACTGTAAGTAAGAACAATAGTAGAAAAACAATTTTATTCACCAGTGTGTGCCTCCGCCAAAGTTGACTTTGCAACAGTGTCAAAGTTGTTACAAGAAGAGCAATACCAGCGTTTTGAATTGTAAGCTTTATCACATTCAGAACATTGCCAGTTAAGATTGTCAGGTGACATATAAATGCTTTCCCAGACACATGTAAAATCACTTGGAGGCAAGTCATTAACTAGAAGTTTAATGAATGGTGCAACAGCGACTGGTGTAAATTGTGGATCTCCAGATTTGTTCGACAACATTCTAACAGCTCTTTCTCTATCCCCAACTTTGTCATAGAGGATAGCCAGAGCAACAATAAGTGAAGCTGGCGCAGAATCATTATGGCAAGCAGATTCCAGAATCGGAATTGTTCTTTCATAACGACCACTACTTAGTAAGGCTTTTTCAAGAAGCGGGAAAAACAGATCGCCATGAGTTGGAAAATTCAGAAGACCTTCTGTTGAGATTTCAGCACACTTCTCAAAATCTTGCTCAACAAGAGATGCGTGAGATTCAATTACAAGACGGAAAGAATAATTTGAACTATCCTTGCCTATCGATTTTACCAGTTTCATGGCAAGAGCACTTTGCTCATCAGAAATTGCAATTTGTGCACGATCCAACTGATAAAGTTCATACCAGTTATTAAAGATGTCTTTATGACTTGCAGACACTTTTTTCACAGCAGACTTGAGTGTTTTTGCAGCCTCATCATGCTTTTCCATACCAGCCCATTGCTGGAATCGGCACTGCCAAAATATCGGTGTTGCAGGATTCTGACGTTGAAGAGTATCAAGAAGTTCTTTTGCCTCTTGCCACTTATTGAGGACAATGAGGTCTTGCGCAAGTGCCAATGATATTGAAAACTGCTTTTGAGTACTAACTCCAGGTCTGACAGTTAAGCCCCGGTGAAGTACAGCAGCACGTCTTGCATCTCCGCTTTCACGCAGAAGGTTTGCAAGTTGCAGATATGGATCAATAGACGACGGGTCATTATCAATTGCTTCACGCATCGATAAAATGGCCGCACTTATATCTCCGCTGAGCCACTGCTCCAATCCACGAGTGTAAGAATCTTCTTGGACAGTGGAGCGTTTTCTGTGAATAGAAAAAAACCAAAACACTATTGCAGTTATGGCTACAATAGAAAATACAAACAACCAGAATTGTATTGTCATTTGTTATTCCTCCACACTCTCATTGTCAATATCCTTGAGAGGTAATTTACGCAGTTCAGCAATTTCTTTATCCCTGTTTCTGAGAATATTATTAGCGCCTCGTAATTGGTTGCGAAGACGAATTTCACGGATGCCTGCAATCATTAGGCTGAAAACAATTCCAAGTAGAAAAGAGGCAATCATTACATAATAAAGAGACAGATCAAGATACTCTTTGTTCAAGACCTTGATATCAACCGATTGTGAACTGTTTTGGGTAAAGAAAACAGCAAGTATAATAATTACCAATAGATAAATGATACTCTTAAATATTAACATCGGCAGTTCCTTTCATGGTGGCCGCAGAAACGATTTTACCTAAAAATGAAGACCCGTTGCTGCCAGTTATCTTCACCGAAATTAAATCGCCAGGTTGAGATTCAGTTCCATCGACAATAACCTTGCGGTTATTTGCAGATCTGGCTTTTACTGAATTTTCGGAATGTCTAGCTTCTCCCTCAACTACAACAGACCATATTTCACCAACAGCGTCTTTTGTTATATTCTGCCAGACTTCTTCCTGAACATCCAGCAATTCCGACAATCTTTCTTTTTTAATTTCGATCGGCACATCGTCAATCATTTTACATGCTGGTGTTCCTGGTCGTTCTGAATACTTGAAACAGAAGGCCTGATCGAATTTGACATCGCGCATCAGCTGGACAGTTTGCCTGAAATCATCATCTGTCTCACCCGGGAATCCAACAATGAAATCTCCGGAGAATGTTACATCAGGAATCTTTAGCCTAGCTTGCTCTATAATTCGCATATAGTCAGCAACTTTATAATATCTTTTCATTCTTTTTAATACCCGATCACTACCACTTTGGGCAGGGATATGAAGCCATGGACAAACTGCATCAAGTTCTGCAATTGTATCAATCAACTCATCGTCGATGTCACAAGGGTGGCTGGTCAGAAAACGAATACGATCAAGATTTTCAATTCTGGAAACCTGTTGAATCAGTTTGGTAAAATTCATCCCTGGAGCGCTATATGCTGTAACATTTTGACCAAGCAGAGTTACTTCCCTGCCACCTTGATCAACAATGTTTTTAATCTCATCTAAAATCATCAGAGGAGATTTTTCACGTTGTGGACCACGAGTCGATGGCACAATACAGTAGGTGCATTTGTAATCGCACCCTTTATGAATAGTAACTAAATGAGAATTATTGACAGGATATGCTTCAACTGGCGCAACATAGTGAACATCATCCTGGTGGCCGGTTGCTACATTGACTTTAGCGTTTCCAGCTACTGCATTTTCGAGCAGTTGAGGTAATTGTGCATATTGGTCTACGCCAGCTATAAGGTCAGGTCGATGAGAAACTTCATGAAGCTTTTTACCCAAACGTTCGGCCATACAACCGCAAATACCGATTATTTGTTTAGGGCGATTTGCACGTTTCTGTTTTATGCGCAAACTACCTATGCGGCTCAGAATTTTGTGTTCAGCATGGTCTCTAACTGAACAGGTATTTATCAAAACAGCATCAGCAATTTCAGGCAATTCAACGGTAGTATGACCAGCATCTTCAAGTATGCCAGTAATAGCTGTAGAATCATACGAATTCATCTGACAGCCATAAGTTTCAATAAATATCTTCAAGACTCGTCTCCATTAATTTCAATTGTCTGCATTGTAGTTGCAGAAAGTACACCATTTTCAGGAGCACCGATTTTCACTTTAAGCAGAGTTCCAGTTTTACATGTCTCTGGAACTTGAATTGTTGTAAAGTTATCCAAAGTAGCATTAATATGTCCAGGAATACCCTGCCCACTCTCCACTATAGCTTCATGCCAGGTACCTTGCAAACCTTGTTCAAATAGATCTTTTTTAATTTCGCTCAATTGCCTGAGTTTCTTTGAACGCTCAGATGCAATTAAGGGGTTAACTTGTTTCATTTGTTCAGCTTTTGTGCCCGGTCTGGAAGAATACTGAAATATATGCATATAAGACATTGGCAGTTGTTCAAGTGCTGAATACGTTTCCTCAAACTCAGAATCTGTTTCTTCAGGAAAACCTGTAATTATATCTGCTCCAATCCCAAATCCCGGCAGCAACTTTTCAGCTTTCTTAATTACAATAATTGCAATGTCTGTGCGATATGGTCTTTTCATTCTTTCAAGTACAGAATCAGACAAACTTTGCAAAGAGAGGTGCAAGTATGGTTGTAAGTTTTTGAATTCACTGAAAAGTGAAAGTAACTCATCGTCAACTTCATTTGGATGAATACTGCTTAATCGGAATCTCAACTCAGGGAATTGAGTCAATATTATGGTTAACATTTCATACAACGAGATTCTCTGTGAAAAATCGTTGCCATAGCTGCCAACATTGACACCAGTCAATACAAATTCAATGAAACCTTTATTGGCTAGTCTTTCAATTTGCTCTGCAATATCTTCTACAGTTCTGCTACGGGCCGGTCCCCTTGCTTTCCAAATCAAGCAATAAGTGCAGCGAAGATTACAGCCATCCTGAATCTTTACAAAAGCCCTGGTCTTTCCTTCAAAATTTGAAATTAATTCCGATCTGAACTGCATATGTTTATGAAAAGACTCAACTTCTAAAATTTTTGTATTCGAAATAATTAAATCAGGTAACCAGTCGGATATATTTTCTCTTTCCGAAATACCATAAATGCCATCAATTTCCGGAATATCTGAAAGAACTTCAGGTTGTGTCTGGGCATAGCAACCCGTGACAACTACTTTTGCCCCTGGGTTTTTATTCTTTATTCGACGAGCAGTTTGTCGAGTCTTCTGATCAGCTTTACCAGTAACGGTACAACTGTTTATGATGAATACATCGGCATCGGAATCCCAAGGCACCACTTCACAATTAATATTGGCAGGTAAAGCGGTTTTCATAGCTTCAGTGTCATACTGATTTAGTCGACAGCCAAGCGTGTAGAAAGCTATTTTTACTGTTGTGGTACAGTTATCCAAAACATCTCCATAACAGAAAACGGGAAGGATTTCTCCTCCCCGTCACTATCATTAATAATCAGAATACACTGATTACTCTTCTTCTTTTACTTCTTCCTCAGTCTCAGAAGATTCAGCTTCTGCAGCATTATCATCTTCTACAACTTCGGGAGCAGCTTCTTCTGTTACTTCTGCTTTTTCTTCCATTTTCTCCTCAGCAACTTCTTCAGTTTCAGCTACACTATCTTCAACAGATTTATAATCTGCATCAGTCATATCCGCAGCTTCAGCTTCTTCTGCATAAGGATCAACTGGAGACTCGTCATCATCTTTTTTAGAATCAGATTTCTTTGCTTCTTCTGCTTCAGCAGCTTTATCCGCTTCAACAACATCTTCCATAATTGGATGATCAGCCAGGAATTCTTCCAGAAGCTCAGCATGGTCTTTGTAATAATCGGCAATCGAAAGAACGATGCGACGATTCTCAGAGTCCATTTTAATTACCTGCATAGGCAATACTTCATCTTCACGGAAGTGGTACAAAGGTTTCTCAACCTGAGGAATTCCACAATGACCTGTTGGGACAAAGCCCTCAAGGTTTTCATCGATCTCGACAACTACGCCGTGATCCAGCATACGGATTACCTTACCATTGATTTCGCGTCCATTTGGATAGTCCTCAGCAATTTGTGGCCAAGGATTTTCCTGCATTTGTTTGATACCCAAACTTATGCGGCGTTTTTCGGTATCGGTGTCCAGAATCTGAACTTGAATACTGTCGCCTTTACGGACAACTTCTTTTGGATGACGAACACGCTTGGTCCAGGACATATCAGAGATATGAACCAGTCCATCAATGCCTTCTTCAACTTCAACAAAAGCACCAAAATCTGTCAGGTTGCGAACGCGACCTTCAATGATGGTACCTACTGGGTAACGAGTTGAAAGAGTCAACCATGGGTCATCTTCACATTGCTTCAAGCCAAGAGAAATTTTCTCACTGCTTTTGTCAACTGTGAGAACCATTACTTCAACTTCATCGCCGATTGAAAGAATCTTTGATGGGTGTTTGATGTGACGTGTCCAAGACATTTCGCTGATATGAATAAGGCCTTCAATGCCTTCTTCAAGTTCAACAAAAGCACCGTAGTTTGTAATGCTGACAACTTTTCCGTCGACAACAGTTTCTGGTGCATAGTTTTTCTCAACGTGCTCCCAAGGGTAATCCAGCAATTGTTTCAGGCCTAGAGAAATACGTTCGCGGTCACGGTCGAAATCAAGAACTTTAACATCGATTTCTTCACCAATTGTTACAACTTCACCAGGGTTCTTGACGCGTCCCCAGGAAAGATCTGTAATGTGAAGCAGACCGTCGATTCCGCCAAGGTCAACAAAAGCACCAAAATCAGTGATGTTTTTGACGATACCTTTGCGCACCTGATCTTTATCCAACTCAGACATGAGATTTGATTTTTTGGATTCGCGCTCTTTCTCCAGAACAACACGACGACTCACAACAACGTTGCGACGACGTTTGTTTTTCTTGATGATTTGGCAACTGATTTCAGTTCCGATAAGATCGTCAAGATCCGGAACCTGACGCAAGGCAACTTGTGAGCCAGGAAGGAATGTGTCTACATTCCACAACTTGACTACGAGTCCACCCTTGATGCGACGGTCAACAAGACCAGAAACAATATCGCCATTCTCATGAGCGACTTTTATTTTGTCCCAGACTTTCAGGAAGTCAGCACGTTCCTTGGAAAGAACAACAAGACCGTCCTGGTCTTCGAGGCTTTCCAAAAATACATCAAACTCATCACCTTCGGAAAGGCCTTCAGTCTGTTTAAACTCTTCGATCGGGATAACGCCTTCACTCTTGAAGCCGATGTTCAGAAGAACTTCGCTCTCCCTGACTTCAACTACAGTTCCGAGTAAAATCTGACCTTGACGAATTTCGTTCAAAGTCTCCTCGTAACCATTCAAAAGAGCTAGCATTTCATCATCGCTTAATTCTGTCTCGTCTTCTTCGATATAATCTCGGTTGACGATAATATTGCGATCAAGTTCTTTGGTCAATTTTGGCGTGGTTGCCAACATAGCAGATCCGGAAGAGTCCTCTGATCCATTATTATCAACAGGACGGTTCTCAGTTGCGGAAGGATCAGCGCTAAATGCTTGATCCCCCTCATTGGGGTTAGAATTCATGGGTTATTTCCTCCTAAGAAACATATTTACCCGATTTGTGAATCGAGTATGACGGTATAATACATTCTAAATGACATAATTGCAAGATTCTAGGGGCAGTTATTTACGTTTTCTAAAGGTTAATTTCTCTTTTTTTGCAGCATAAATTCGCTGCCAACTGGTCTGTTCCTTTTCCCAATTCGTTAGTGGTGTCTCTGCGAAGGTTCTATCCTGCATTTCACGATAAATATGGTCAAATAATGAGCTAATTCGTTGATTTATAGCTCTACGATCAAGTGTTTCGACCAAATATGGCAATGCATCCATGAAAACAGGGCGTTCTATTCTAACCTCAAGTGGTGAACGCATAGATCCACCAGGCTGAGGCTCAGTTGTCCCTCTGACAAAAACAGGCACAGTTGGAGCTTTAGATCGCTGAATCAGGATAGCCAAACCACCACGAACCGGGCCGGGCTCACCAAGAGGTCTACGCATTCCCTCAGGGTAGAATTTGATGCATTTCCCCTCTTCAAGCGCCTCTGCTGCACGATCAAATGCCGATGGATCATAAGCAGCTCGTTTTATCGGAATTGTGTTTACAAAAGCGAATAAATGATTCATTGGCCATGGCTTGAAAAGTTCTTCCTTGGCAACAGCACAAATTGCGCCCAGGCCGTGGAAAGTACCGCCTATAATTGGTGGATCCCAAAGACTGATATGATTTGGTGCGATTATGAAACCCTCAGGTCGGACCAGGTTTTCTCTGCCAAAAGTTTTTGCGCCAACAAAACGCAATAGTACATTCATCGCTGTTAAAACCATCTTATATTTCAGTGTTTGTGAAGCGATGGGCAAATGCTTTTCAGGTAGTTTAGGCAGACTTCTCTCAATAACAAACAGAGCAATTTCTGCTGACCTGGTGAGTTGTTCAGCATGAGTCATATTACTGTTGTCAATAATCTGTGCATCTGGAGAAATAGTCAGTGGCGATTCCTTGCGCTCGCTGTCCAGTTTGTCACGACGCAAAATATCTTCTTTTACCGATTCGAGATCTGATTCAACTCCCCTTTTAGAAATCTGTTTGTGCCTGCGTCTTGCTCTGGTTTCAACAGAAGCATCGAGATAGATTTTTACATCGGCCAGTGGGAATACAACTGACCCAATGTCCCTGCCTTCCATAACAACGCCGGTAGAACGAGAAATTGAACGTTGAAGAGAGACCATTGCTTTTCTGACAGCAGCATGAGAAGCAACTGTAGAAACGTGATCCTCAATATCAGATTTTCTGATATCAGACGAAATATCTTTTGAGTTCCATTTAACGACAGTAGATTTGGAACCTGAATCAAGAGTTAAATCCGAGTTCGCAAGAAGTTCAGCAAGTGAATCCCCGTCATTGAAATCGATTTTGTTTTGCACAGCAGCCCAGGTAAGTGCCCGATACATTGCTCCAGTATCTACATAAAGCAATCCAAAGTGCTCTGAGAGTTGCTTAGCTAATGTCGATTTTCCAGAACCTGCAGGGCCATCGACAGCAATTACTGTTTCAGCAGTCACACCGTTTTCAGGCATAACAGGAAGATTTAGATCATAGATATATTTCAACGAATCTGTCCAATCGCGTGAGCTGTTACATTATTTGTTTCAGTGCCTCAATGCACTTCCGATTCTCTTCAGGTAGACCAACACTGATTCTGATTGCTCCATCGCCAAGACCAAAAGCATTCATCGGTCGGACAATAACGCCCAGTTTAAGTAGCTTTTGTTGTAATTCTGTTGCGTTGCATGGGCATCTTACCAACAAAAAGTTCGTTTGTGAAGGTGTTACTTCAAGTCCTAGTTTTGTTAGCTCGTCAGCAAGATCATCCATCCAGATTTTATTGTTATTGGCTCTGGACTTTACTTCATCATCAAGTTTAAGACATGTTATTGCAGCAACCTGAGCAAGTGAATTAACGTTGAAAGGCTCTCTTGTCTTGTGAAGTTCTTTAATCAGATTAGCGTGTCCAAATGCATACCCCACCCTTAAACCTGCCAAAGAGTAGATCTTCGAGAAAGTTCGAGCGATAACAATATTTGGATACTGACTTGACATTGATGCCACATCCGGATAGTCATCTGCAATTACATATTCGTAATAAGCCTCATCAACAAGAACAACTACATTTTCTGGGATGCGGTCCATGAATGTTTTGAATTCAGAGGTAGTGTTATATGTTCCGGTAGGGTTATTTGGATTACAAACAATGACCAATTTTGTTTTTTCATCAACAGCATCTGCCATTGCTTCAAGATCATGCCGATCTTCGCTGTCAAGTTGGACTTTCTTTCCACACTCAAAATGAACTGCTGTTGTCAGCGGATAAACAATAAAGCTGGGGTAAGGATAGACTACGTTCTCACCTGGTGAGATGAGTGCTCTGATTATCATATCGATAATTTCATTGGAGCCATTACCCAGTATTATTGCATCACTAGAAATATCAAGTTTCTCAGCAATTGCGGCAGTTAGTTCATGACATGCAGCATCCGGATAGCGGTTAAGCTCAACAGCGGCCTCTTGAACTGCTTTGACAGCAGCTTCCATTGGCCCTTCAGGGTTTTCATTACTTGCCAGTTTTACTATTTCAGTAATGCCTAATTCTCTTTCAACCTCACTGACCGGTTTACCAGGCGTGTAAGGTCGGGTTTCTAAAATACCTTTGCGCAACAAGGATTGAAAATCTGTGAACCGAGATTTTACTTCTGGACTATTCATCACTTGGCTCCAATCGCTTCTCTGAGTTTAGAGAGTTCACCCTGACTAAGTATTCTAAATTCTCCAACAGGGAGTTTGCCTAATTTGATAGGACCAAACTCGATTCTGTGGAGATCAATAACTACAAGATTCAATAGTTTGAACATACGTCTTACTTGACGATTTCGACCTTCATGTATGGAAAATACCATGCTTCGTTTATCAGCTGACAAATCAGTTATTTTAGATGGTCGACATTTCCTGCCATCAATAGCGAGTGCACCACTTGTAAGTGCTTTATAGTCCGGTTCTGTTAAAGGGCTATGGATGTAGACAACATATTTTTTCCAGACACCACTATCGGGAAGCATCAACTGTTGAGCAAGCATTCCATCATTGGTCCAGATCAACAGTCCACTTGAATCGGCATCAAGTCTACCAACTGGAATTATGCTTTCATCCAGGGAGTGTTTTGTTCTGAATTCAAGTAGAGATTCTCGTTTATCCTGTTGCGCAAGCGATGAAACAACATTAACTGGCTTATGAAACGCGTAGCAGGACCACTGATTAGGCAATGACAGGATGTTTCCATCGAAAGTAACTTCATCTTGATATGAAATTATTTTACGGCCTGGCGATAGCTCTACTGTTCCGTTAACAGTTACACGCCCGGATGCAATAAGTGGCTCGACACTTCTGCGGGATCCACAACCACTGCGGGCCAGGAATCTGTTTAGCCGTATTTCGGGATTGTCTTTAGACTGGTTCTGATTCGGCATCTTGTTGCTCAGTTTCTTCAGTAGTTTCATCCTCAGATACGATGGAGGCAAAGATGATCTCGTCACCTTGAATTGAGATTGTTTCGAAATCCTCATCTGTAACTACTTCACCCAGCTGGCGTGCAAAATCGTTTAAACGATCGCGATCATCGGCAACTTCTTCCAGCTCAGGAAGCGATGGCAACTGATGAAGACCATTGAGTCCCATGTAATTTAAAAACTCTCTGGTTGTGCCATACAGAATAGGATTTCCAATTGCCTCGCTCCTGCCGACCACATTAATCAGACTGCGTTCAACCAGAGTCGATAAAACTCCACTGACCTGCACGCCTCTGATATCTTCTACTTCAAGTCTGGTCACAGGTTGTCTATAAGCAACAATGGCAAGTACTTCAAGAGCAGCCTTGGACAAGCGTACAAATCGACGCCCACGATACAGCTTTTGTACAATGTCGATGTACTCTGGACAGGTAGCCAGTTGCCAACCGCCACCAAATTCAACAATTGAAAATGCTTTCCCCTGCTGCACATATTCTTCTTTAAGTTCGTTGATAGCAGTTCTGATTTCCTTCGATTCAGCATCGGGAAAAATTGCCCTTAATTTGGCAATTGTCAGCGGAGTGTCCGTCGCAAAAAGTAGCGCTTCAAGATTATTCTTCATTACTCATCTCCAGGGCACCCTCATTAACTTCAGGAGTCCACTTCAGCCAGATTGGGCCATTTGTTTCAGTTTGCATGATATTTATTTTGGCCTGTTTGCTCATCTCAAGGATTGCTATAAAAGTTACAACGACTTCCATTTTAATAGAATCATTTTTGAATAGTTCATCAAAGCGAACTGTTTTGCCTTCGGACAAAAGTTTTTTGATTAATTCAATTTTCTGACTGACTGTAAAAATAGCAATGTTGACAGTATGGCCAGATGTAGATGAAACACGTTCAATTATCCCCGACAGAGCATTCAGCAACTCAAACATATTGAGACGCAGTTTAGGCTGCTCAGCTTCCTCTTTCATAAACGGATAGCGATGAGTTCTGACATGGAGTTTTCCACGCTGCGCTTCAAGCTCAGTAAACTCATTTGCAGCATCTTTAAAACGCTTGTATTCAAGAAGGCGACGGACAAGTTCAGCACGTGGGTCTTCTTCATCGATTTCATCCGGACCAGCCTTGATTGGCAGAAGCATTCGCACCTTGATACGTGCCAATGTTGCCGCCATGACAATAAACTCACCTGCCGTTTCAAGAGAAAGAGCCTTTATGACATCGATGTATTCAAGGTACTTGTTTGTGATATAAGAAATTGGAATATCGTAAATGTCGATTTCATCCTTGTGGATGAGATAAAGCAACAGGTCCATCGGGCCATTAAATGAAGATAGCTCAACACGCCATGCTTCACTGGAACGAAAATAATCCAGATCGTCAGGGAGTTCCCAACTGATTTCATTGTTTATTGCTGGATTCTGGTCACTCAATATTTATCCGATCCCCATTGATTCGCGAACAGTTGCAAGAGTTAAAGCAGCAGCTTCTCTGGCCTGTGTGTTCCCGTGTTCAATAATTTCATTCACGAGTTCAGGTTTATCCTCGTAGTATTGTCTGCGTTCTCTAATTGGGGCAAAGTACTCTACAACGCTGTCTGCAAGTTGATTTTTGCAGGCAACACAACCCCTCGCAGCACCACGACATTCCTGTGCAGTCAATTCTGCATCTTCGTGGGCAAATTTTTCATAATAGCTGTAAATTGCACAAATATCAGGGTTCCCTGGGTCAGTTAGTTTCAATCTGTCAGGATCAGTGAAAGTTGTTGTAAGACTTTTTCTGATTTCATCTTCAGATGCGCAAAGTGCAATAGTGTTGCCAAGTGACTTGCTCATCCGCTTTCCATCAGTGCCAGGGAATCTGCTGAACTTTGTAACAAGTCCCTCAGGTTCAGGAAATACTTTTCCAAAGTGATGATTATATCGACGGGCAATTTCGCGTGTTAATTCAATGTGTGGCAATTGATCCTCACCTACTGGAACAGCATCAGCTTTATAGGCCAATATATCTGCAGCTTGCAGAACAGGATAACCAAGGTGACCATAACTGATTTCACCCTGCATCTTCAGATCACGAATTTGTTCCTTGAAAGTGGGATTGCGTTCTAAACGGCCCATGGAAATCATCATGCTGAAAATGAGGTACAGCTCTGCGTGTTCTTTTATTTCAGACTGAATGAACAGTACAGACTTTTCAGGATCCAGGCCTGCTGCGAGCCAGTCGAGTACCATTTCACGGCTGTTGTGTTTTATTTCAGGAACTTTGTCAAGAGCAGTTGTCAGAACATGCCAGTCAGCAACCATAAAAAAGCATTTGTAATCATCCTGGAGTTTGACCCAGTTTTCGAGTGCACCTGTATAATTACCCCAATGTAATAAACCTGTTGGGCGGTTACCGCTAAGTATTGTTTTCTTGTGCAAGGATGTACCTTTCCTGACTTGTTGTTGATCAATCCAGTTCCACATGAACATTATCATTGCTGGCTGCCTGTGTCAAAGCAGGGTTACTATTTTCTCGCTCGTGGGTGAGCATTGAGGTAAGCCTCAGTAATAAATGATTTGTCGATATGAGTATATATTTCAGTTGTAGAGATATCGGAATGCCCGAGAAGCTCCTGCACAACTCTCAGATCTGCCCCGCCCTCAAGCAGATGAGTTGCATATGAGTGCCTGAAAGTATGCGGCGTGATCTTGGTATCGATACCAGCAGCCAGGCAATACTTCTTAATTATCTTCCACACAGAAACGCGCGACAACCTACCACCACGAAGATTAACAAAAAGGGCCTTACTGTCACAATTATTGATTTGAGTACGATTTGAATTTATCCAATTATCGATAGCATTGCATGCTGGTCCACTGACCGGGACAATTCTATGCTTGTCACCTTTACCTCTGACTCGCATAAATTCACTTTCAAGATCAATGTCCAGGATATCGATTCCACAAAGCTCCCCAACTCGAATTCCACATCCGTACAAAGTTTCCAGAATTGCTTTATCCCTGCTGCCACCAATAGTGGAGTAATCGACACAGCTGATAATATTATCTATGACTTTAGCTGACAATACCGTTGGCAATTTGCGTTGTGATTTGGGAGTTAGAACAGTCAGTAGTGGATCAACTTTCAGCACTCCCTCACTTATGAGGTAACTATGAAAACTGCGCAGAGTAGAAATCATTCGTGCTCTGGAGCGTGGCCCAAGTCTTTCAGAGCAATGCAAAAAATATTTTCTGTATCTGTTGCCACTCATTTTCGATGGACAATTGCATTCATTCTTTATAGCCCAAGAACGGACTTGTTTTAAATCACGGGCATACGAATCAATACTGCTAGGTGCCAACCCCTTTTCGGCACTGGCAAAGCTCAAGTAGTCGTCGATATGATTATCCCATGAATTATTGGGCAAGATTGCCTCCGGAATTGAAGTATTCGAAAATACGCAGGACATCTGTTTTACTTAAACCTCTCACCTCGGAAAGGTTTTCCACAGAAGCGATGCGAATGTTATCAACTGAATCGAAGTGATGTAGCAGTGCCATCTTTTTTAACTGACCAATTCCAGGTATGTCATCAAGAGCAGATTTTGTAATACTCTTGGCTCTTAATTGTCGATGATATGTTATGGCAAACCGGTGTGCTTCATCACGCACATATTGTAATAGATTTATAGCAGGGCTGGAAAGAGGAAGCAATACCGGAGGCTTGTTTTCTCTTATTATTTCTTCCTTCTTTTTCGCAAGCCCAATCAGTTGAACTGAATGTAAACCAAGCTCTGTCAGCACTGATCTGGCGGAAGAAAGTTGGCCTTTTCCACCATCTACGATTACCAAATCGGCTGGAGGTAAATCTTTTTCTACCAAACGTTTGTAGTAGCGTCGGACTACCTCTCTCATCGATGCATAATCATCAATACCATCTACAGTTTTTATCCTGAATTTGCGGTACCTTTTCTTCAGCGGTTCACCGTTTTTAAAATACACCAAAGAGGCAACAGTTTCTTTGCCTTGAAAATTGGAGATGTCAAAACATTCAATTGTTTCAGGAACAGATTCAAGTTCCAGCGCTTTCTGCAAATCGATAGTTCTGCCTGGTTTTATTGATTTATGTGATAACGATTTTGCCATGTACTCATTCAGTCTCCAGGTGGCATTGTCAGCAGCCATTTTCACAGCTTTTAATCTGGCACCTCTTTGAGCACAACCAACAGTAACCAATTTGTTGTTCAGATTTGAAAAATGGCTTGCCCATGTATCGGCATCTTCAATCTCTGTAGGCAATATAATGTGAGCAGGGTAGTCATCTGTTCTGGAGTAATATTCACTCAAAAGTTGGTTCAACAAGACTGGTGTATCGCCAAGAAGTTTGTCATCGAAAAGAAAATGGTGTGATGTAAGCAGAAGGCCATCTCGGATTCGCAGTACTACTCCACAAGCTCTGGATCGATCACGTGCAATACCCAGTGCATCCATAGAACCTGAAAGACCTGAAATGTGGTTGTAATTAGAAATGGTTTTGTTGAGAAGAGTCAGCCGGTCTCTACAGTTGGCAGCAAGCTCATATTCCTTGTTTTTCGCATAAGTTGTCATCTGATCTTCAAGCCTGGTTATGACAACAGAGTTTGATCCATCCAGAAAATGAATCAAATCCTTAATTCTGTCCAGGTACTCTGCATGCTCATCAATGCCCGCACAGGGGGCACTACATCTGCCTATTTGATAGTCAAGGCATGCACGTTCTGAGTTATTTTCCGCAAGATCCAGGTTACAGGTCCTGATTTTGAATATTTTGAGAATATAATTGAGTGTCTGGTGCATGGCGTGAACGCTCGTATACGGTCCAAAGTATCGATCTTTACCTTTGGCTATTTTTCTTACAATCTCTACTTTTGGCCAATACTCGCTCAAAACAATTTTAATATACGGATACTGTTTGCCGTCCTTGAGCAGAACATTGTAATGAGGTCGATATTCCTTAATCAGTTGGTTTTCAAGAACTAATGCATGTTCTTCGCTGTCTGTTACTATAAAATCAACATCATCAATTCTTTTGACCAACTGCTCGAGCCGGGGTGGACGATTGCTTGATGTCTGAAAATATGAGCTTACCCGTTTCTTGAGATTTATTGCCTTGCCTACGTATATTATCTTCCCTTGCTTGTCTTTATGCAGATAAACACCTGCTTGATCGGGCATTCTGGAAGCAATTGAGGAGCCTTTACCTTTTTTGCTTTTATCTTGGGGTATACTTGACATTAACTACCGTTCAGGTTAAATTCGCGTTTGATTTTAAGGAGGTCAAAACAGTGCCACAACACAAAAGTTGCAAAAAACGGGTTAAGACCAGTGCCGCAAAACGGTTGTCTAACCGCTTAAACAAAACACAAATGCGTACTGCTATCAAAAAGTTCAAGGTTATTTGTTCTTCAGAAGACAAAAGCCCTGAGAGTTTGCACAAAATTTACAAGATGCTTGATGTTCAAGCTCGCAAAGGGGTAATCCCTAGTAAACGCGCAGCTCGTTTGAAATCACGCATGTCAGCACTATACAGTAAATAATTTTTATTTACACCAGTTTCAAGGGGCTCTGTAGAGTCCCTTTTTTCTGTGTCTGCTATTGAGCTAGGACATCTTCCATAGAGAATAATCCAGCTGTTTTTCCATTTACAAATTTCACAGCAGGAATAATTCCACGCAGAAATGTTTTGCGTGAATGAGCTCGATGAATAATCTCGATTGTCTCTTCATTATCAGAGATGGTTAGTTTGTGCTCTCCGACAACACCACCAATTCTCAATGAATGAGTTGGTACTTTTTCACCGTCTCTGGAATCACTCCATTTACTTACAAGAGTTTTCGCAGTACCACTTGGCATATCGATTTTATGCCGATGGTGTATTTCTGTAAGCTCAGGCATGAATCCTTCAGGAAGTATCTCTGCCAGCTTGGCAATCAGTGATCCTATTGCAGGTATTCCAATGGAATAATTTGAGGCAAGAACTACAGCATGGTTATCAGCATAATCTATTATTGTCTGAAGTTGTGATTCTGAGTAACCAGTAGTGCCGATAACCAACATCGAATTTGTCGCAGCAGCAGCACCTAGCAGTCCATCCAGAGCCGATGGCAATGAAAAATCGATAATTACTGAATTGTCGGCAATTGACTCACTCATAGAATCTTGACCAATCAACGGTAGCTCAGGATGAAATGTACCTGCTGGCTGATTTTTGCCTGGTTCAGTTATCAACGCAGTAAGCTTGAGCTGCTGTGATTGTTCAATAAGATCAGCAATCAGCAAACCCATTCTACCTTCTGCTCCATGAACAACCACATTAATCATTATTGATCCCCATTCAATATTGGGCTGATGGTTTCATTGTAAAAGTTTTCAAGAAACTGCAGAGTGTTATTGCTGCCTGTTACCAGAGGGAGTCTTGGCTCAGGTCCACAAAGATTTGCATGAGCCAGAAGCTGTTTTACAGGAACTGGATTTGATTCCACAAAACATGCCTTGCAAACAGAATCAAGTTGCCTCGAAATCCACCATGCTTTAGAGATGTCCCCTTGCTCCCACGCATTCCACATATCCACCAAAGGGGCAGGAATTATGTTGCTCACAACTGAGATTGCACCCCTGGCACCCAGACCGAAAATATTGAAATTCAAACCATCGTCGCCTGAAAATACTTTCAAATCACAAGTCCCGATCAACGTTTCAATTTGCTGCAAATCCCCACAAGCTTCTTTTACAGCAATAATGTTCGGAACATCATCAAGTGATGCAACTGTTTCTGGTAAAAGATTAACTCCAGTTCTACCTGGAACATTGTAAAGCAGGATTGGTATATCCACATTTTGTGCTGTGGTGCGATAGTGCGCTGCCAGTCCACTTTGTTGAGGTTTGTTGTAATAGGGAGAAATAAGCATTGCAACATCGGCGCCCCACTCTTTTACAAGAGCAGTCATTTCAATTGTTGAGGCAGTTACATTTGTGCCACTGCCAGCTACAACGATGCATTTGCCAGCAGCCATTTCGACAGTTGTCCTGATCATCCATTCGCGCTCAGTTAGCGAAAGTGCCGCAGCTTCTCCAGTACAGCCAACAGGAACAAGTCCGGCAACACCGGCTTCTATCTGCCTGGCAACCAGTTTTTCCCAGGCTGCCTTATCAAGTTCGTTGTTTCTAAAGGGAGTCACCAAAGCGGTATATATACCATCAGGCATTTCATAGTTTCTGTTAGTCATTAATTTCAACCTCTCCAGTAAACGCAATTGTTGCCGGGCCAGTTAAATGGGAATCGTACTGCCCGTAATTTTCTTCAATATCGACAATCAGTTTATCTTCGCCTTTTGTGAGCAATGTTACAGGTGAAGATGCTTGACCCAAGCAACATAAAATCAATGCAGATGCAGATGCACCTGTACCACAAGCCAAAGTTTCTGCTTCAACGCCTCGTTCATATGTTCTGATTTTGTATAAGTTATTATCAAGTTTTTCAACCCAGTTAACATTAGTTCCACCAGGCTTAAAAACAGCATCATATCTTATCTTCGGGCCAAGTTCATTTAAATCCAACTCTGAAATTGAATCAGAAATCAGCACGGCATGAGGAACGCCAGTATCGGCAAAATGTACTTTTGAGCCAGAATCAAGAATATAATCAAGCTCTGGTGCACTGGAGGTTGGCAATGATACTTTTACAAAATCAGTTCCGATAGATCCATTTATCGGTCCTGAGCCGGTAGCAAACACGCCGATATCACTTACCATTCCAAGCTTGTTGGCAAAAGCAAAAGCGCATCGAGCTCCGTTGCCACACATTTCGGCTTCATAACCATCTGAATTGAAATAAATCATTTTGAAATCGAGTTCGAAATCATAAGCAACAATAATTAAACCATCAGCGCCAATGCCAAGCTGCCTGTTGCAAAGAGCTTCAATAACTGGAGCAGTCAGTTGTATTGAGGCAGATTGTAAATCGAGATCGGAAACAACAATGAAGTCATTCCCTGCACCATGCATTTTTGTAAATTTCAAGGTCGCCATAATATTACTCCTGCTTCAAAGAATCAGGGATTGCAGGAACCAGTGTATCAGGCCATGCAGTCATTGAGAAAGTTTCAGACAGACCTGGTTCAATAATTATATCTTCTATCACTAGATGTGGCTCAAAATAATATTGTACAGAATCTGTCGATATTGAATCAGGTAATATGCTGAAGAGAGTGTCACTGTTGACATCGGCAAAGAAGAAGACTCTGACATTTCCTGGGCCAGCTTCAGTGAAAATCAAGGTGTCATTAAAGGCAACAGACTGAGCATTACTTGGGAAGGTTACATCGTCTGGAGTCCAGGGGTCGTCGTCTTCCATGATTTTATTAGTCCAGGAGAATATAACCAGATCTTCAGGTAATGGAACATTAACGATTGTGGAAAGAGTTCCCGGTGTAGTTGGTGCGAAGATCACAGTCTCACCGTTATCAACAAACTGAGAAGTCTGGGATATCTCGCCAGGAAATAATCTGGTTGCTTCATTATCGCCAGGCCGACGGTCTCCATTAACATCATTAAAAGCACGAACCAAATAAGGCCCACCATCAGTTGGCAGCCACTGGAAATTATAAAACCCAAGCGAATCAGTGTTGGCTCTGCGCAGCGGATCTTGTTGGAAATATTCAATACTGTCAGGTGGAATGGAATAAAGTTCAAGGAGTCCCGATGTTACCGGGCCATTATTTAGAGTCAGTTTCCCAGTTATAGAACAGGAATCAATAGCTGCGCCAGTTGCAAATGGATAAATAACTGTTTTGTCAGCAGCAAATCCATGAACATCCATGTACCCCTTAGCCAGAGTTACAACGATTGTAGTATCTGGGGGTAACGCAGCTTCCAGATTGATTTTTACCTGTTGCCGTTTTGACCAACTACCAGACTTGATATCAAGTTCAGGATAGAATTCAAACATGCGACCTGGGTCAACAGGTTTAACCTTCTCTGAGAAAAGATAAATCAATTGGGAGTCAACAGGAATATTGACAGCAGCTGAATCGGGATAAAAAACAACCAGCTCCGGAGGAACAATATCAGCTGGTCCCCCGGTTGGCTGTTCCATTGTTGCACAACCGACAAACAGATAAAAAATCACAAGCATTGCTGCTAGTCGAGTTTTTGAATGCCAGTAGTGCTTCATTATTTCATCAACAAAGCTATTATAGCTCGTTGAGCATGTTGACGATTTTCAGCTTCATCAAAGACAACTGAATGTTTGCCGTCCATAACTTCGTCAGTAATTTCTTCACCACGGTGAGCTGGCAGGCAGTGCATAACAATATGATTTGGATCAGCGGCAGCTAGTAAGTCATTGGTAATACGGAAATCGGCAAAATCTTTACGACGTTTGATTGCCTCTTCCTCCTGGCCCATGCTATAGAATGCATCACTGTAAATTACATGTGCACCTCTGACAGCGTCAGCAGGATCATTTGTTACACAAAAAGAAGCACCATCTTTTTCAGCTGCAGTCATAACTGCTTCATCAGGTTCATATCCTTCAGGACAAGCAATAACAAAATTGAATGGGAATCTGCGAGACGCGTTAATCCAGCTGTTTGCAAGGTTATTGCCATCGCCAACCATAACAACAGTCTTATTGTCGATAGAACCTAGATGTTCTTCAATAGTCAGAATGTCACCCATTACCTGGCATGGGTGGTTCAAGTCAGTTAATCCGTTGATTATTGGAATGTCAGAATGTTTTGCAAGTTGTACAACTTCATCGTGATCATACCAGCGGATCATAATTGCATCTACGAACCTGCTCATCACTTTAGCAACATCGTAAATAGATTCACGTTTACCGATACCAATTTCCTGGTCAGTAATAAAAAGTGAATTTCCACCCAGTTGCATTACAGCGGTTTCAAAACTGATACGAGTTCTCAAACTTGGTTTTGCGAAAACACACCCCATAGTCCGATTTGGATGAGAGTGAGGCAGTTTATGGTCACGAGCCAAGGGTTTTTGTTCCTTAGCAAGCTCCAGAATTTTACGCAGGTCTTCAGTTGTATGATCTGCAATAGACAGAAAATCTTTTTTACCGAGGCTCATTTTACTCCAATGGCTTTATGCCGGACGAGGTTGTTATTCAATGTGTTTGATTGTTTAAGAATAAATCTAATCGGCTAAAAAACCAAGTAGAGGTTTACTTTTTACTGCGTGGATGTGCCGATTTGAACACTTCCCTCAACTTTTCCCTGCTAAGATGAGTGTACACCTGTGTAGTAGCTAGGTTCCTGTGTCCCAGAAGTTCTTGAACAACACGAATTCCGGCTCCACCATCAAGAAGATGCGATGCAAAGGAGTGGCGCAACGTATGTGGAGATATCCCCTGCAACTCAGCCAGTTGACTAGAGTAAAAGGCTACTCTCGCCTGAACTGTCCTTGGGCTGATTCTGTTATAATTTCTGCCAGTAAAAAGAGGGAGACTTCTGATGGAACTGCTAGCTACACCATCGATAACATCTAGTGCATCTGCAGGTTGCAGTACATCCTTAATGTACATTATCAACGCTGAACGAGTTGCTCCAACAAGAGGCAGAATACGCTCCTTGTTCCCCTTTCCAACAATTCTGACTGTAGATTCTGCAAAATCAGCGCTACCAATATCCATACTAACGAGTTCTGAAAGACGAAGACCTAACCCATAGACAAGCTCCAGCATGGTATGGTCACGACGGCCAATCGATGTTGAGCAATCAGGTAAAGTCAATAATTTTTCAACAAGTTGTTCAGTCAATAAAGCAGGTAATTTCCTTTGCCGACCAGCTGAAACCTCTCCTTGCAATGTTGAAGGAAGAGCATCGATTCTATTTGTTATCAGCAAAAAGTTGAAAAAGGATCTGAACGATGAAAGTTTACGGGCAATCGTGGCTTTGCTTACATCTTTGTAACGAAGTGCCGCCAGATGATTTCTGATGAGATGTTTTGAAGAGGATATTTGCTTCCAGTCAGGCTCAGCAACCGAAGGGTTAAAGCCGCCAATTTGCTTTGAGTTAATCAAAGCAATTACATCACGACAATACGAAGACACAGTCCGGGGACTGGCTCCTTTTTCAACTGACAGATATTGTCGGTAAGATGTGATGCAGTTCATGGTTCCTCCTCAACCGATTTGACTGTAACAGCGAGGGAGCTAATCGGCAAGTAGCGCTTTTACCGAAGCGTGTTCAAGGAATTCTAAAACAGATTTACTTGAACGAGCACTCATTGCTTCTTTGCGTTCCTGTCTATTACGTCTGCCGGTTGGAAGTCCTTTTATAGCTGGCATTATTCCGAAATTTGCATTCATTGGTGTGAGAAGTTTTGCAGTATTATCAAAAAGATATGCGAACAACAATGACCCAATAATTGTTTCTCTAGGCCACGAAGGCAACGTAATATCTTTGTGTTTCGCAGCTACAATCCAGGCAGTAATCAAACCTGAAGTAATTGATTCAACATATCCCTCGACACCGGTAATTTGGCCTGCAAAATGAATATATGGGTTGTCAGGTAAAGCAAATGAAGTAGTTAAAGTTTTGGGAGTGTCGATATACAGATTGCGATGCATCTGACCAAGCCGTACAAACTCTGCATTTTCCAGCCCGGGAATCATCCGAAATATTCTTCGTTGTTCACCATATTTAAGACGAGTCTGAAAACCTACAAGACCATAAAGAGTACCCTCTTTATTTTCCTGTCTCAACTGGACAACAGCATATGGCCTCTGATCACCCTTTCTCAGACCAACTGGACGCATCGGCCCAAAAGCAAGAGTTTCCGGACCTGAAGCAGCAATATCTTCTACAGGCTTACAACCTTCAAAGAGATCTGACTTATCAAAATCTTTGACTTCAGTTCTCTCTGCATTGTTAAGTTCATTAACAAATTTATAGTAGGTTTCCTTATCCATTGCCGAGTTAAGGTAGTCGGCATCCCCTTTATCATAACGGGCTGCACGATAAAGTGTATCGAGATCTAGACTATCAATTGTTACAGTAGGAGCAATTGCATCAAAAAAATGTAAACCATCAAGTTTTGTCAGCTTTGATATTTCAGAAGTCATTGCTTCTGAAGAAAGTGGCCCAGTGGCAATAATCACGTGTTCATGTTCAAGGGATGAAATGGATTTTACTTCTTCGCGAATCAGCGTAATCAGAGGATTGTCAGCAACAGCTATTTCCACATGATTTGAAAATCGGTCGCGATCAACTGCCAGAGCAGATCCTGCAGGGACCGAACATTTCCTCGCGATTTCCAGTAATGCACAACCAGCTGATTCAAGTTCTTGTTTAAGAACTCCGGAGGCTGTGGTTCGAGCAGTGCTTTTCAGTGAATTACTGCAAACAATTTGAGCGAGGCCATCTCCAGTGTGAGCTGGAGTTGGTTGCTGAGGTCGCATTTCGTAGAGGTTAACTGATATACCGAGTCGCGCCAGTTGCAGTGCTGCTTCACATCCTGCAAGTCCGCCACCTACAACTGCTACAGAAGACAACCGCTATTCTCCTGTTTTAGTTACAGGTTTTTTTGTAACTTTCTTGCGAGTAGTTTTCTTTTTTACTGTCTTCTTCTTAGTTGTTTTCTTTTTT
>CAYTFE010000001.1:248850-437751 GCA_964437115.1 uncultured Fibrobacteraceae bacterium
CTGTCTTCTTCTTAGTTGTTTTCTTTTTTGCTGTCTTTTTCTTTGTTACTTTTTTCTTCTTTTTTGCAGGCTTTTTCTTTTTTGACTCTGCAATCGATTTCAAGGCTGCAGCAAGATCCCATTCATCCAATTCTGCTTTTCTACCAATATTTACATTTGTTTCACCATCTGATACATAAGGTCCCCATCGACCCTTCAATACCTGAACAGGTTCAGCAGTTTCAGGATGAGCACCAAGCTCTTTAAGAATTTTCTTTTTATGTTTGTCGTTTATTAACTGAACTGCTTCTTCTAGAGTAATTGTGTACATCAACTCTGAAGATTCAAGACTCGCATAAACCCTGTTACGGACAACGTATGGGCCGAATCGGCCAAGCCCAGCACTGACTTTCAAGCCGGAATCCGGATCTTCGCCAAGAGCTCTAGGTAGCGAAAGAAGTTTCAAAGCATATTCAAATGTCACTTCTTCACGCTGCATTCCTTTAGGCAGACCTGTTCGTTTTGGTTTGGTCTTCTTGTCTTCACCAACTTCACCAAGTTGAACATAAGGACCATATGGTCCCAATTTGACATAGACATTGAGTTGAGTTTCAGGACATACGCCAATCGGTTCATCAGCTTTTGCACGAGCAGCCAGAATTTCATGAGCTTTCTCTGGAGTCAACTCGTCAATCAGCAGGTCAACAGGTAAAGTTGCCCTCATTTCGGCATCACCTTCACCTCGAGCTGCAAATACATAACTACGGCCAATACGAAGCGTAATGATTTCTCCAGTTTCAGGGTCTGGGCCAACTGGAATTGCTGGGTATTCGATTGATGGCAGTTCTGCATCAATTGCAGCAAGCAAACCATCGTTATCTTTGTCGCCTTTATAAAATGCTTCCAGGAATCTACGAGAATCAACTTCTCCAGCTGCGATTCTGTCTAGACGGTCTTCCATCCCTGCTGTGAAACCAATCTCTATGTAGTGGTCAAAGTGCTTACGCAGGATGTGCAAAACAGCCATACCAACATAAGATGGCAGCAGTGATCCTGATTTTTTGACAACATAGCCTCGAGTCTGAATTGTAGATAGAGTTGATGCATAGGTACTTGGTCTGCCAATACCTTCGCTCTCCATTTTTTTAATCAGCGATGCTTCAGTGAAACGAGCAGGTGGTTTTGTGGAATGTCCAATTGGTTCAACTGAGTTAATTGGCAAAGTGTCAGTTCCTACAGAGTCGCCTTGTTGTAAATCTGGCAGGAATGTGTCGACCCGTGACCCCTTTAATACTCTCATAAATCCAAGGAATTTTACAACAGATCCGTTTGCTTTGTATGTGCAGGTTTTGCCATCGGCACTGCAGGTAAGTTCAATTGCAGTACGATCTAGAATTGCATCAGTCATTTGTGATGCAACTGTTCTGTTCCAAATCAATGTATAAAGAGCCAACTGGTCACGATCCAGATATGCAGCAACTGAATCAGGTGTGCGAGGAATGCTGGTTGGTCTGACAGCCTCATGTGCTTCTTGTGCAGACTTGGCTTTAGTTTTGTATCGGCGTGGGCCAGAATAGTATTCATCACCATAAGACTTTTTGACATGCTCTCCCATCTCGGCCAGAGAGCTCTCACTCAAGGTAAGTGAGTCAGTACGCATGTATGTAATAAGACCTTCACGGGAATTGGCAGTCTCAATACCTTCATATAATTTCTGTGCAGTTTGCATTGTCCTACGAGGAGTCATTCCCAGGATAGAACTTGCAGCCTGTTGCAATGTTGAAGTTGTAAATGGCGGGTAGGTACGCTTTTTAGTCTCTTTTTTCTCAACTGAAGAAACTGTCCATGGCTTATCAGCAAGAGAACCGGTCGCAATGGCCACAGCTAAATCTTCATTCATATGAACTGTGTTTTTTGGATTCTTTGGTTCACCAGTTGTTTTGTTGAAATCGGTGCCAGTGATCAATCTGTCATTATCAACTTTAACAAGCTTGGCTGTAAAAGCTGTATCATCACTGCCGATACTAGCCTCAACATCCCAGTATTCGGATATCAGGTATTTCTGACGAAGCTCTTCAAGTTCTACAATTAGTCTGACCGCTACACTTTGAACTCTTCCAGCACTAAGTTTGGTTCTTACTTTTTTCCATAATACTGGCGATAAAGTATAACCAAATAATCGGTCAAGAATTCGCCGACTCTCCTGAGCCTTTACAACTTCAGGTTTAATCTCTCTGGGGTTGGCAAGCGCTTCTGTAATTGCTTTTTTTGTTATCTCATGAAATGCAATGCGTTTGACAGGAACCTTTGGCTTTAGAACTTCCAGCAAGTGCCAGCTGATAGCCTCCCCCTCGCGATCCTCATCAGTTGCGAGCAACAATTCATCTGCATCTTTTAGAAGTTTCTTTAAAGCAGTGACATGTTTTTTGCTGTCTTTTGAAACTACATATATCGGTTCATAATCATTATCTACGTCGATGCCCAGTCTGGCCCACTCTTCACCCTTGATTTTTGCTGGAATTTCAGCAGCAGAACCAGGTAAATCTCTGATATGCCCAAAACTGGCGGCAACTTTATAGTCCGGTCCTAGAAATTTTTCAATTGTGCGCGACTTTGCAGGGGACTCAACTATGAGCAGTTTCAAGATAACTCCTAATTCGAAACTTTAATTAACTTTTTTCGAGGAGGGAAAATGGAATTTGTAATTTTCATCGTCAGAAAATGAAAAAATAAGATTATCAACAACATCAGTGAGCATATGTCTTGATACAGGGCCCATCATTGTCATCGATGCAAACTGGATAATCAGTTCCATTTGGGACTGATCAATTCTGCCAGTTCTCGACAGCTCAAGCAAATAGCCCCTTGCATCGGGGCTCAACGTATCTGCTTCAGCTTGATTGAAATGCCTTATTCCCGTTATAGACGGTTTACTGGATGCCTCAATCAGCAGACTCATCGATTTGGGTTCGATAAGCATATCAGAAAGTAATTGCTTCAGTTTATCAAGTTGCTTGTCCAAATTGTCTCCTCTTTCGGGACAGAACGCTAACACAGTATCAATAATACGGCAAGTCAGTTAATTTAAAGACCCGCAACATTTCTTGAATTTCTTACCACTGCCACAAGGACAAGGGTCATTTCTTGATACCTTTGGTTCTGCCCGTTCAACAGGCGCAGGACCAGAAGATTGAGGTGGTTGCTGTTGAGCAACAGCAGGCTGTTGGACCTGTTTCATGATATCCATCTCAGCATGCGATTCTTTCATATCGGTAGGAGCCTGAACTGCAGGTTGCTGTACAAGTTCTGCCCTGAAGAACAGTCGAACTGAATCTTGCTCTATGTTTTGCATTAATTCCTGGAACATGTGAAACGACTCTTGTTTGTATTCTACAAGTGGATCACGTTGTCCATAAGACCTTAGCCCAATACCACTTCTAAGCATTACAAGCTGGTTAAGGTGATCTTTCCAGTGCTCATCAATGGTTTGCAAAAGCACATACCGCTCCAGTTCGCGGGTTACGTCAGCCGTGATACGTTCTTCTTTTGATTTGTAGTGATTTAAAGCAACTTCTGTCAGTTGATTTAAAAGTGCATCCGGGCCAATGGTCAAATATTCATCTTCTGGAACAGGTAATGGAGTGAGAATTACCGATTGATAAGCTGAAGCCAGACTTTTGAAGTCCCAAAAATCATTAGCCCTGTCGCTTTCAATATTCTCAGCAACGATTCTTTCAACATATGAAACAATATAATCCTGAATAATTTCAGAGATATCTTCTCCGAGAAGAATTTCACGCCTTTGAGAATAAATAACCTCGCGCTGTTTATTTACAACATCGTCATATTCAAGCAGGTGTTTTCTTATTTCAAAGTTATGTCCTTCTACACGCTGGGCAGCTTTCTCGATTGCTCTTGTAACCATCGTATGAGTTATAACTTCACCTTCTTCAACTCCAAGTTTATCCATAATCTTTATCAGACGATCTGAACTGAAAAGCCTCATCAAGTCATCTTCAAGACTCAAGAAGAAACGAGAAGAACCGGGGTCACCTTGACGTCCCGCACGACCACGAAGTTGTCGATCAATACGACGACTGTCATGTCTCTCAGTACCGATGATATGCAAACCGGCAGGCTCACCATCGACTTCCGCAGTTTCCCTGGAATATTCAGCCCCATCTGCAAGTCCCATTAGCGCCGGAATGTTCAACTTAATATCAGTACCACGACCAGCCATATTTGTAGCAATTGTAACCGCTCCACGCCTACCAGCTTCAGCAATAACCTCAGCCTCACTTTTGTGATGCTTGGCATTTAGCACGTTGTGATTAATACCCTCTCGTTTTAGAAGCCGGCTGATAAGCTCACTGACTTCAACTGTTGTTGTACCGACGAGAATAGGCAGCCCCTTGTCGTGGAGTTGTCGAACTTCTTTGACAATTGCATTGTACTTTTCTTTTTTACTGCGGAAGACAACATCTTCCCTATCATCCCTGCGAATGTCAGCATTGGTAGGAATTTCAACAACATCGAGGTCATATATTTCGTTGAATTCACCCTCTTCAGTAACTGCAGTACCGGTCATGCCACTGAGTTTGTTATACATCCTGAAAAAGTTCTGCAGAGTTACAGTAGCCAGAGTTTGGGTTTCTTTTTCAACCTTCACATTTTCTTTTGCCTCAAGTGCCTGGTGCAGACCATCACTGTATCGACGTCCCGGCATTAATCGACCTGTATACTCATCAACAATCTGAATTTTATTGTCCACAATTACATATTCATCATCTCGAGTGAATAGAGTGTAGGCACGAAGAAGTTGGTCAACATTACTTATCAACTCATTCTTTTCAGCATAATTGCGTTCAATCTCTGCTGATTGATCTGCTTTTTTTTCGATTGATAACGATTCATCTTCCTGAATATCACCAATCGCGGTTGCCAGGTCTGGCAAGATAAAGAAATCTGGTTCTGTTTGTGAAAGTTGCTCTCTACCTTTTTCAGTCAGATCAACGGAATTGTGTTTTTCTTCGACCACATAGTAAAGATCCTGATCAGCTTCCCACATCGCTTTGTCGCGCATAAATGCTTCTTCAGTTTTTTGAACAGTATCCAAAACACCAGGGATTTGAGTTAATTTCAAATAGCGTTTGTTATTGGGTCCACCACGAGAAACACACAGTAATTTCAGAGCAGTATCTTTATCAAGATTCACTTCATCAGAATCGTCATTTCCACGAATAGTTTTTTCCAGATCTGCAATCCATTGATTGACCATACGGTCTTGCAATCTGACAACTTTTTCGACGCGTGGCTTCAGCTCTTCAAATTTATGAGTCGATCTGTCAACAGCTCCACTGATAATTAAAGGAGTTCTGGCCTCATCAATCAGTACAGAGTCTACTTCATCAACGATAGCAAAGTTAAAACCTCGTTGAACAAGCTGGTCTTTATTAACAGACATATTATCACGAAGATAATCAAAACCAAATTCATTATTGGTTCCATAGGTGACATCGCAGTTATAAGCTTCTCGTCGCTCTGCAGGTGTCATATTACCGATAATATAGCCAACAGTCAGACCAAGGAATTTAAGAACTCCACCCATCCACTCAGCATCACGACGGGCAAGATAATCATTTACAGTAACCAGGTGAGCGCCTTTGCCAGATAAGGCATTCAAATAAAGTGGCATAACAGCTACAAGAGTTTTACCCTCGCCAGTTGCCATTTCTGCAATCTTACCTTGATTCAAGACGATTCCACCAATGATCTGAACATCATAAGGAATCATGTCCCAGGATATTTCCTGGTTCCACACAGCCCACTTTTCTCCACGTTCAGCGAGCCTGCGGCATGCATCCCACACAACACCAAACGCTTCTGGCATCAACTCATCTGTAGTTTCACCATCTTGAAGCCTATTTTTGAATTCATCAGTTTTAGCTATAAGTTGATCATCAGTTAAAGCTGCATATTGTTTGCGAATTTCAAGAGCATCCTCAAGAACAGGGCGCAACTTTACGTAATCGCGTTGTGATTTCTTACCAAAAACTTTTTCAAGCATTCTATCTAAAAACATTTTTTCTCCCTGAAATCAGAATAAACTGGATTAACTCCAGTTCATAAGGAATTGTAAAACTCCCGCAGTGACCAATGGTATTGTAATATTGTCCCATCTGCCAGGAGTCCATCGCTCCATTGCAGTTGCAACAGTTGCTGCTATAATAACAGTATTGAAATCCCTGGTTATGAACGAAAAGATAATCAGTGCGGAAACAATAAGACAAGCTACAGAACCTGCAATTGTTTTCCCCTGTCTTTTATTCACTACCGGAGTTGAAGTTCCATCTGAAGCTTCAAGCCCAAGTTGTTGTCGTCTGAATGAATAAGCCTGCCCAACGACTGCTGCAGCAGAATCTCCTAAAGAGAGACACATGATTCCAGCAAATGCGGGACCACTTTCAAAAAGAAGCGATGTCGCTGCTGCTCCAGCTATCATTGCTGAGCTTCCAGAAAGCGAATCACGCTCATCATTGCGGAACATCATGGGAAAAAGAGTATAAATCAAGTTAGCCCAATTTTTCACCCGCAACCTTGAATAGTCTACTGCAATTATTAAAAACGCCAATAAGAATAAAACAGAAGTAGCCAAAGGTTCTTCGACTATCAAAACCCATACAGCCAATAAACAACCCGAAAGGTGCACAGCCTTGCGCTTCCACTCCACGCTTTCACGCCAACCGCGGCCATTTACTTTTTTGTCAAGTGATTCGTCAATTTTCACTTTATCCAATTAACTTTCATCGATTGGGTCAAGCTATTCCCATTAATCGAAAAGATATAACAGCCCGCAGAAACTGCTCTGCCTTCTTTATCCCTGCCATCCCAATTTAACAAATATCTACCAGAGTCATATTCCCAATAATTAACAAGTCGACCTTTAATATCAACTAACTTCAATTCGTATCTTTCAAACTTAGCAGGTAGGTCAAGCAGAAGATTTATGCCATTGCTACAGTGAGATGCAGAGAGAAGATTAAGTGAGTCAGTTGCAAATGTCGAGCCTGTGCGAGAAATTACTGAAGAAACAATTTCACCAAATGTAGTTTCGGCCCTGACCCTAAAGTAATCCCTGGCAAAGCGATCAGGTGTCTCTGGCAATTGAGACTGTTCGAGAATCTGATTTTGTTGATTAGATATATTTGTCCAAGTTATTCCATCTGTTGAGTGATCAATCATAAAAGCAGAACTGTCAAGGCTGAAAAGCCAGGACAAATTGCCACCGATATCAAATTCCAAATTGAATTCCTGGAAATTGGAATCAACTAAATCAACAGAGTGAACAAGCCATCCACTGCCACGCCACAATGCATCCGAAGAAAAATGAAATTCAATTTTGTGTGGCTCAGTCACTGGTACATCCATAACTGTCAGGGTCCATAGAGGATATCCGTCAACCGTAGCATCGCCAGAACCTTCAAAAGATATGCGCGATGATTCATCTACATAGCCGTCGTTGCCTACAAGGGCTATTGAAGCTGTATCAGAGGTTGGATTGTTGGGAACAACAACAGTATCATAAAAATGAATTATGGCTACCTTGGCCCCTGGAAGAGCTGTACCAACTGATTTAATCGATGCTACAGAATTATTTGCATATTGAATATCAGGCCAGCTTGAAAATGGAGTTTCACCACTGCAATAAAGAACTCCACTATTGTCTCTTACAACTTGAGTTGCATTTTCCTGCCATTGCCATGTAGTAGGACCAATATCTCCAGAGCCAGTTATATATCTGTCTTCCCACTGACTATCAATCAGAAAGGGTGACTCATAATGTACGTTTTCATAAATTTGATTTGGTAATAATGGCAATCCGCTGACAAATGAAAAGTTTATGATATTTTCATTTTCGAAATTGGTGTGTGTGTATTCAGGAACTGAAATGAGCAGCCAGAATGATGTGTTTGAGTTATATACAAAACCAGATTCCCAGATTGAATTTCCATCTATGAACTGACCACTACTAGGATCCATAATTTCAAATCGAATTATCTGATCAGAAAGTGAACGACCAAAACTATCAAATGCAATATCCAGAGATCCGGCTGGAGGCAATATGGATTGCACAATTGTATTCGCAGAATATTCAAAACTAACGGCATCATCCTGGCTGGTAATGTTTATCAGACTCAAAGATGTAGGTTGATAGTACCACAACGAAGACGGAGTTGTTAGTGGTGTGAATTCAGTGGCGTTTGAACTGCCTGGAAATAGATCAGAGATATCACCAGAATCTGTACCTTCAAGCAGATCAGAACTTCCATCTGCTTCAACTACGGCTACTCTAATATGTCTATCGGGACCAGAGGACGATTGAGAATCATCAGGTATGTTTTCATCGATATGGTAAATGATAAGTTGATTTGCTGGTAGATGAGTATCAAAAAGGTCAGAACCACCTCTGACTTCTGCCAGATAGTACTCATTTTCTGGTGCGTTCAGTTCTGGAGGATGTAATTTAACCACGTCACCACTTCTAAGTAGCATCGCACCCATAAAAGGAAATTCCTGCTCAAGTACATCTACCCAACCAAGTTGAGCGGCACTGTACGCATCAAGCAAGGATGGATTTTCAAGGTTGTAACCTGAACCCATCAGACTGAAATCACCCAGTCCGCCTGCGTTTTCATAATCGCCAGCAGACAAAAACATATCATACCTATCTTCAAGACCGAACAGATGAGCAGTTTCGTGAGCAATCAAGCCAAGCGAGTTGTATGCAGAAGCAACTGAAAAAAAACGGGCAGTAATGCCGTTTTCCATTATCGGAACTTCCAAAAAGTAATTCAGAGGAGGAATCAAACCATCGGGGTTGCTACCGTATCCGGGTCCAGCGTGAAGAATCAGGATGCCATCCACTTCACCATCGTCATCACCTGAATCAGGTATGCAGTCAGGACCATTGTTATCAAACAGTCCAAGGTGCAAGCCAGCATTTACAGCAGAAGAAATTGACTCACCTGCAAGTAATCGAATCTTCTGGTACCCATGCCATCCGATATCAGAATAATCAATACGGTTGCCAGATAAATGCACAACAGGTGAAAGCGTAACCTGGAAATTACATCTGCCATGAGAAGCAGTATTGAAATAGTTTTCAAGTGTTAGTCCGGAGTCATCAAATAACATGGAAGACAAATGCTCTTGAATCGATCCCTGGAAAGCGGTGTCAGCAAAATCGACAGGAATAACTAACAATGAAAATGAACTTTGCGACCCGGAACGTCTGGCACTTCGTATTTCATGTAATTCGGTAGACTCGGCAATGGCTTCGGCAAATACGGACGTCCCAATTAGTACGACCGAAATTAATACAAGAATTGAAAGCCGTTTTCTATGCAATGTCACTCCCACTCGATAGTACTAGGTGGCTTGCTACTGATGTCATAAACCACTCTATTCACACCCTTAACTTCATTAATAATCTTATTGCTCACCTTGGCCAGAACCTCAGGAGAAATTCTTGACCAGTCAGCAGTCATCCCGTCCTGACTTGTTACTGCTCTTAGCGCAACAACCGATTCATAAGTCCTCTGGTCACCCATCACGCCAACAGTTTGTACAGGCAGCAATATTGTACCAGCTTGCCAGATATTTGAATACTCACCAGAATTCAGAAGTTCCTGAACATATATATGATCAGCTGCTTGCAGCATCTTGACTTTTGAAGGAGTTACTTCTCCAAGAATTCTGACAGCCAGCCCTGGACCCGGGAATGGATGTCGCATTAACAATTTATCTGGAACCCCCAGGCTTTTGCCTACTTTACGAACCTCATCCTTGAAAAGATCTTGTAGCGGTTCAATCAACTCAAAGCCCAGTTCAGCAGGTAGTCCACCAACATTATGATGAGACTTGATTACATGGGACGGCCCATTAATCGAGACTGATTCTATTCTGTCAGGATAAAGAGTTCCCTGAGCAAGAAAGTGAAATTCACCCAGAGTGTCTGCGGTTTTCTTGAAAATATCTATGAATGTTCCGCCGATAGCTTTTCGCTTTTTCTCCGGATCTGAAATTCCTGCAAGTGATGCAAAAAACTCATCTTTGGCATCTACACTTACAATTGGTCTGCTCAAAAAACTGTTCAGGTCTGACTCAACATTTTGTGCTTCTTCATATCGCAGAACACCATTATCAACAAAAACACAATGCAATTGATCTCCAATTGCTTTGTCCAGAATTGTAGCAACAACAGTAGAATCTACTCCACCAGACACACCACACAGGACATGTCGATTCCCAACTCTTTCTCTGATATCTGAAATTGTTTCTTCAACAAATGCTGACGGCGACCATTTTTCGGTAATCCCGCAAATATCGCGTGTAAAGTTTTCAAGCATCTGCATACCGTGATCGCTGTGAACTACCTCAGGATGGAACTGTACACAATAAAAATCATGATCGATATCAACCGCAGCAGCGTGTTCAATAGAACCGGATTTGGCAATTGTTTTGAAGCCTGCAGGCAAAGAATCAACTCTGTCGCCGTGGCTCATCCAGACATTCTGCGAGTCTGGTGTATTATTCATAAAACTGGATTTGTCAGTCAATTCAATTGTAGCAGGACCGTATTCTCTTTTGTCAGAACCTGCAATTGAGCCACCCAACATTTTACACATCAACTGCATTCCATAGCAAATTCCAAGTATTGGCTTGCCACATTCAAGCAAAGCCATTTCAACTTCTGGAGCTCCAACATCAAAAACAGACGAAGGCCCACCTGAAAGAATCACACCATGTACATTATCAACATGCACAATTTCTTTATATCTTGTGTACGGATATATTTCACTGAAAACACCAAGATCGCGTAGCCGGCGGGCAATCAACTGAGTGTATTGCGACCCAAAATCGATTACTGCGATTTCAGATTGATTTGAAATGGTTTCCATCAAGACTCCTAGTGTCTGAAATGCCGACGGTTAGTATGGAAAAGTGTAATGCCAAGTTTGTTGGCCGCATCAATTACATCATTGTCACGAATGCTACCACCTGGAGCAACGATTGCGCTTACACCGATTTCAGCAAGTTGTTCAATACTATCCGCAAACGGGAAAAAAGCATCCGATGCACACACAGCACCTTTCAATGAAAGATTCTGCTCTCCTGCTTTTCGGACAGCAATTTTTGTAGAATCAACTCTGCTCATCTGACCTGCACCGATGCCGAGAGTCGCTTTACTGTTGCCCAGGACAATAGCATTGCTTTTAACATGCTTGCAAACTCGCCAGTTAAACTGCAGTGCATCAATCTGATTTTCATCAGGTTTTGGCCCGGCAACATGCTTCCATTCTGAAAGTTCAGGGAAACCGTCGTCTTCATCCTGCTGAAGTACAACAGAACCGAAAGTTCTGCTCTGACCATACGTTGCTTCAGAAAACAATTTAGAATCAAAAGTCAGAACTCTGAGATTTTTTTTCTTTGTTAATTTTGCAAGAGCATTAGCACTATATGAAGGTGCAAGAATTACTTCACAAAATCGGGATGCAAGAAGCTCTGCTGTAGGTAATTTCAGTTCTGTAGTAAATGAAAATATTCCCCCAAACGCAGAATCAGGATCACATGCCAATGCCTCTTCCAAGGCAACTAGACCGTTCTCAGCTTTACCTGCACCACAAGGATTAGTGTGCTTTACAACAGTACAGCAACACCCTTCCAGGTCATTAATCATTTTTAATGAAGCAATGACATCAATCATGTTATTATATGAAAGTGGTTTACCATTCAATATTTCCAGCCCCATACCGGCCAATAGATTTTCTTCATCTACTAACGGAACATAAAGCTCAGCATTTTGATGGGGATTTTCACCGTAGCGCAAAGTCTGCAAAGCCAACTCTTCAGAAGTATCACGGTTGAACCAGTCAGAAATCTGTGCATCATAATCAGAAACTCTGTCAAAAGTGCGACGTGCCATTTCCTGTCTGAAGTCTAGGGACGGCACCGCAGATTCTCCATCGATTTCAGAAATGAATTCTCTGTAGTCAAAAGGAGAACTCAAAACACATACTCGATTGAAGTTCTTTGCTGCTGCTCGCAATAAGGATGGTCCACCTATATCTATCTTTTCAACAATTTCGGAATCTGATGCACCTGAGAGTACTGTTTCTTCAAATTGATACAGATTAACAACAACCAGATCTACAGGTTTTAAGCCAAGATCAGTCACTTCATCGAAATCCGATTCGTTGGCACCAAGTATGCCGCCAAAAACCAGTGGATGCAGTGTCTTGACACGACCGCCAAATATTTCAGGAAAGCCGGTTAAGTCTGTAATTTCGGAAACTTCCACATTCTCATCTCTGAGAAATTGAGCGGTCCCACCGCTTGCAAGTAGCTCATAGTTTTTTGCAACAAGTGCCGATGCCAATTCAGCCAAACCATCTTTATCGGTAACACTTAGAATAGCGCGTGGTTGACACGACATTACAGTACCTCTTTCCAGGTTTCAGCATAATCTGGAAATAGTATATTAAGCACTTCGAGATAACGATCTGAAGTTGCTACTAAAATATCATTATCGATAACTGGTGCAGGGTATTCATGATTCCAATCAAGGGTCTCAAGATAATTACGAAGAATCTGCTTATCCCAGCTTGGTGGTTCCTGACCAGGCACATGTTCAGTAGCAGGCCAGAACCTGCTTGAGTCTGGAGTCAACACTTCATCAATCAGTGTTAACACTCCATTTACCATGCCAAATTCAAACTTTGTATCTGCAATAAGCACTCCCTTTTCAGCAGCATATTCAGCTGCGGTCGAGTAGAGTCTCATTGTAATTTCTTTCAGAGCATCAGCATCTTCTTGCCCAACCAGTTGAACAGTCTCAGCGAAAGATATATTCTCATCATGCCCTTCTTCTGCTTTGGTTGAAGGAGTATAAAGAGGATAATCAAGTCTTTGAGATTTAAGCAAATTCTCTGGAAGTTGGTGGCCACAAATAGAACCATCATTTTGATATGATTTCCAGCCTGAGCCCGTAATATATCCACGTGCAATACATTCTACAGGCATTGCGTCAGCTTTGCTTACCAACATTGATCTTCCCGCAAGTTCACTTTTAAAATCGCAGAATGGAGCCGGGAATAGTTCTACATCGGCTGTGATCAAGTGATTGGGAATATCTTTGAAATAATTGAGCCAGGCAAGTGTCATAACAGACAGAATAATACCCCTGCCTGGAACTACTTGATCCATCACAACATCAAAGGCTGAAATACGATCAGTTGCTACAATCAGAAGGGTTTCACCAAGATTAAATATCTCGCGAACTTTGCCTTTAAAATCAGGATTGAGACCAAGGTCGGTAGTGCTTTTCAGAGATTGCATAATACTCTCCGTTGAGATTTCTGGGAGGCCAAATGGCTAAATTGTTGAACTGTTGACCGGATAGTACGAATCGACATGCATAGTGTCAAGGAAGGTTGGCTCAATGCCTTTAAATTGTCCTGTTTTACTCCATTTAACCGTCTGACTGCCCCCAAAATCGGTCCTGTGAAGCTTTATTGTATCCTGAGCTGTGTAGAATGGCCCGTGACTTGGGTGTTTGTGCCTGTTTTCTACTCCACAACTGATCAGGATGTTATCCGGGGAAAAATAACTCAAAAAATCGATTGATGAGGATGTTGAGCTGCCATGGTGCCCTGCTTTCAGCACATCCAGGCTTTCGGAATTGATAACAGTAGCTAGATAGTGTTCCTCACCCTCAATTTCAAGATCCCCTGTCCAGACCCCTTTTAACGATTTCTCAAAATACAATCCAACAACAGTTGAGTTGTTATTCTCGTTATGATCCTCATAATCAGAACCAGGATACAGACAAACCAGCGACCAGTCACTACTGCTCTGGATTGTGTCTCCAGCGGCAGGTTTCTGGAAATCATCGACTATAGATTGATGAGAATCACCACCACACCAGATAGTTTCAACTTCAAAAGCAGACAACAGTGAGGTTGTTCCTCCGGTATGATCAAGATGATTATGTGTCATCAACAGATCTGAAATCTTTGTTATCCCCTGCCGTCTTATCCATTGTAAAGGTCCTCTGGAAAATGAGTCGCCTCCTTGCCAGCCAGCTCCAGTGTCGATTACAACATTTGATCCATCGGGGAATCGGAAAAGAGCACAATCCCCTTGCCCAATATCGAACTGGATAACTGTCATTTCGCTTTCTGATTTTGTGAACAACGATGGGTTGAACACTGGCACAGTTACAGTCATCAAAATAATAGATATTGCAAATCGGATTGGAGTTTTTGCAATAGCCAATACCACTCCTGTTATCAGCAGGTAAATTGAAATTTTGAGAATTGAATCGACACAAATTGTCATTTGTAATACATCGATATTTGAAACCCAGTTAATTGCAACTTCCGTCAAACGAATTGGCAGCCAGCCTAATGCCAGTAATGATTCTTGGATGAAGGAAATCGGAATCAATAACGCAATAAATGTCAACCAGACACCGGCACTGAATATAGGAATTGCAACACAGTTAATCATTGGCGCCAGAATGTTAATCGACCCAAAATATCTCGCAATAATTGGTAGTGTTCCCCAATAGGCTACAGTAGAAACGAAGAGAAGAGTTATCAGTGGTTTGGCACGGTTTTGTTGTTGTTTTAATCTCTTTGTATAACGAGATCCAACCAGAATAACACCAGTTGCTATGAACGACAATTGTAATCCGACATCAGCTGTTGATTCTGGATACCACATAACTGCCATGACAAATATTATAGACAATATATGAAGCGAGTCTGATTTGCGGCCAAACTGGCTAGCCAATAAAGTTAAGGCAGCAAAGGTTGCGGCACGTACTGCCGAAACTGGTAAACCAGCTAGAATCGTGTAATAATAGACAGCAAACAGAATTAGAAAATGCGTAATTCTTTTGGGGATTGGTAACAAGGAAGCTATCGCAATTAGTACACTAACTAATATCCCCACATGTAGCCCACTGACTGCAAAAAGATGTGCAGTTCCAGTTGCAGCAAAACTTGATTTCACAATTCGACTGTCAGAGTTTTTGTCGGCAAACAGAACTGATGCAAACAACAGAGATTCACGTCTTGGCAAATAGCTATCAATTATTTGCAAGGATTCATATCTCACAGGAGCAAGCAAACGATCACTCGGCAGGCTTAGTACATCAGTTTGTTGAGCATGCAATATTTCATAGTTATCCAGTTTTCCGGTCCATTTTATACCTCTACCAATTAAATATTTCCTCATGGAAAATCCGCCTGCAACAGATTCTCTTCGGGGAACCTTTCCTTGCATTGAACATGCTATTATGTCCCATAATTCAGGGATATCACCTTTTCCACTTAGAAGTATTCCATCCATCTCAACAGGTTTCACTGTTGAATATTCGGCTAGTGAATCAATCGATACAATTACAGCAGCAGCTTGCCAGCCAGTTGATTTCTGAGTTGGCCACCCCGTAACCCTGAGAAGTACAGTTCCGTTCCATGATGAAAACTTAGAAGGTGAATGAGAATGTACTGCTACAACACCTTTCCTTGTTGAGGAGTTATTAGCGAAAGCTCCTCCAATTATTCCAAGTGGAATGCTGAACTGGGGAAAAATAACAGCAGGAATAATTGATACAGTTAAAGCAGTTCGATTGTCTAATTCAGGAATATTTAAGGAATCACTGGCTGTCCAGCCAAGAAGCCAACCGATACTCCAAAACAAAATATTGTATTTTAGATAAAGTGAAATTAACGGGTGGTTTAATCGCGTTTGAAATCTGGAAGAGTTAGAATGGGTTCTCCGTCCGGATTCCAGAAATAACATCTGTTGCGGCCTCGTTGTTTTGAGAGATAAAGCATTTTGTCAGCAACCCTGTAAAGCTCAGCAGGGTCCTCACCTGCTTCCGGAAAAACAACGCCACCAAAGGAAATCATTACTCTGATTGTTTCTGCTACATTGGGATCTGTAAGTCTTAGATTGCTGACACTCATTTGAACTCTGGAAACAACTTCGCGTGCAGGTTCAAGCTCTGTATTTGGAAGAACCAGAGCAAATTCTTCACCACCAACTCTACAGATTAAATCTATTCGACGTAGACCCTGTAGCAGCTCACGTGCCACTGTTTTCAAAACACGGTCTCCAATTTGATGACCATACTTGTCATTGATTTTCTTGAAATGATCTATATCTCCCAACAACAGCACCAACGACGATCCTTGACGCTGTGCCCTTTCAAGTTCAAGAGTGAAATGACGATCAAAAAATCCTCTGTTGCGAATGCCTGTTAGATTGTCGGTGTGAACCAGTTGGTTCATCTGCAGGTGTTGCTGCCAACTGGAGGTGACAAATCGTGAAAGGCGAAAACCTTTTTCCAGGATTACATCTCTATGAGTGATTTTTTCAGAAATAAGTAACAGAAGACCGGCTTCTACTATCGAATTTTTTATTTTTGACTCAGCGGGTGCAAATAATGGAACAGCTACCGCGGAAGCATCATCGGAAATACTGATCTGATTATCATTTTCAAACTTTGATTTTATAAATTCTGGAAGCTCTGCGAGACTAGGAATCCATATCGCCTCGCCAAGGATTCTGGATTGTTCCCAAAACTTTTGCTCTGAAAGCTCCGCATGGAAAACATGGGAATGATCATTTTGCCGAATCGATATTGAGTTGAGTTGTACAAATAGATGGTTCTCACCTAAAAAAGGAACCAGTAACTCAATAATTGATTGAACTATTGATGCTTCTTCATCTCCAGCTTTTCTGATAAGTTGATGATTTTGAGCAGATTCCATTGCCGCCAAGATCATATTATGAGTATCAAGATCTGGACCTGGGAAACTGTCCGACAAATGGTAGCCATTGTTATTTATTGCCATGAGTCGGGAGTCTGACAATTCTTTTTCCAATTTCTCCAATTCTGAAAAATCGAAAAGCTCAGAATGACCACGCAATGCAAACCAATCCGAAGAATCTTCCGTTTTATTAACTTGCACCTTAACAAGGTCACCACGAGAAGTTAAATGCTTCTTACACTTGGATAAACAATCAGTTACATGCTGTTTTTCACTTGAAGCAAGCGCATCATTACATTGCTTAACCAAGTCTGGTGGAAGCTTTGCAACTTGAACCAGTGTTTGTAGCACTCGCTGCAATTATCTACTCCTGTTAACAAAATAGATTACAAATCGGAGCTGAATGTATATATTCCAATCTCCGAACACAGTTATACCTGCATATTATGACACATTGTCACATTAATTGCAATAACGACATCACGATTTGGAGTAATTTTGCAAAAATATTCTCGAATATACACACTTATCATTGCAATATTTGCATCTGTTCTTATGAGTGGATGTTCTTATTTTGGAAACAGTTATACTGATTCTGCGGCCCTTGAACTGGTTGAAATACAAGAAGTTTCAAATAGCTATTCAGATTCAAATATCGTAGAAAATGAGCTGGAAGATCTTGAAACAGCATTTTTACAGGCAAGACCGATTGATGCTTTGTCAGAAAGACCAGATCTGGAACAATTGGAGGAGTTGTACAGGAATTCTCTAGTATTCTTGTCAAATCGGCAACTTGATCCAACTGAGGAGATTCTGCATTTACTTGGTAAAGAGGTCTCGGGCCTTGAATACACTGAACCAGACAGTATCGATTCCATTTATCTGGCCAGTCTTTCCAGAAGGGTTGCTCTACTGTCCGGTATATTAGCTGAAGAGCATAACTTGATTTCTGCAATCTCAGAAGATGACTCTCTGCTCGCAACTGCTTACAAAAATCTTAGTGGATTTTCTTTCCCAGACTCTCTGATTCCACTTACAGGCTCTCAGAGAACTGATATTGAAACTGATTTGCTAAATGTCGATAATCCACAAGTCCAAAAATGGATTAACCATTTCAATTCTGGCTCAGGCAGATTGACATTTGAAAAATGGCTGTACCGGAAAACTGCTGTCGACTCCCTTATCACAACTCACTTGCGTGACTCTGGACTGCCTGAAGAACTTGTGTATCACGCTTTGATAGAAAGCGGTTTTAACAATTCCGCAAAATCACGTGTCGGTGCAGTTGGCCCATGGCAATTTATGCCGGCTACTGGAAAACATTTTGGTCTTCGCATCGATTGGTGGGTTGATGAAAGACGAGACTTTGAGATGTCCACAGTTGCAGCAATAACTTATATGACTCAATTATATAATTACTTTGATGACTGGGCACTTGCTCTGGCTGCATATAATGCTGGCGAACACAGGATTGACCGATCAATCAAACTTGCTGGACATGATGACTTCTGGAATCTGCATCTTCCCTGGGAAACCAGAAATCACATTCCAAAATTTATTGCAGTAGCTCGTATGGGTGAAGACCCAGCAGCTTACGGATTTGAAATAACTCCTGATGCAACTCTTGATTACGATATCATCCAGGTTACAGATGCTACCAGTCTGGACCTGATTGCAAAATGTGCATCAGTTGCTGAAGCCGAAGTTGTTGCTTTAAATCCTGCACTGTTACGACAGGCAACTCCCCCTGGCCGCTCTGATTATCCTGTAAAAGTCCCGGCTGGTTCTGGCATCAGGTGTATACGCAAACTTCGCAATATTCCATTTGATAAAAGGCTTACTTGGCGTAAGCACATTGTTAAGCGCGGCGAATCTCTGGGAATTATTGCTCAACGAAATGGCACTTCTGTCAATGCAATTATGAAACTCAACAACATAAAGAATAAATCGATGATTCATCCTGGAGATAAATTACTTATTCCGATGCCAGCTCAACTTGCTGCTGTTGCAGAAAAGCGTGCAAAAGAACGTGGACACTATGTTCCGCCTGCAAATTTCAAACGTGTCTATTATACCGTAAAAAGTGGCGACACCTTGAGTGGTATCGCCAGAAAACTTCATGTTACACTTAACCATTTGCGTAAAGTTAACAACATGCGTAAAGGTGCTTTAATCAAACCTGGTGACCGAATTTACGCATACAGGCCTCAGGCCGGTTAACGATCAGCTAGTGGCTACTGAATGTTGAAGGGCTCACCGTAACACTTATGCGGTGAGTCAACTCATCGATGCCTAAAATGTCATCACCATATGCATAATCAACCTGGAAATACCGCAACTTGAAACCGATACCGGCAGTTCTGTTTGCAGCTTCAAATCCACTGTCAAAACCAGCACGTAAATATACTCTATCGCGGAGCCCCAATTCAGCACCAAAATGAAGATTGGCACTTGTTGATCCGGCAGAAAATTGATCTACTTCACCACGATTATCGAACCTGGTTTCCAGGGATGATGCCACAATCAAGTTGCCATTAAAAGATGGCAATGGCTGATTCCATGAAATAGCTGGAACAATTGCGGGAGTGATAATTTCATTCACACCTGTACTCCAGGACAAATACGTTGTTGTTATATCTTGAAACTTGATTCCAAATGAAAGTGAACGCCAAATATTAGGCCGAAGTGCTGCAAAGTCACAACCAATACCCATGCTGGAATAACTGCCAATTTCCTGTCTGATAAGTTTCATCGATCCACCAAAACTCCAGTTGTTGATATTTTCTGCATAGGAAAAGAACAACGCCAATTCGGAATCGCTTTCATAACGAAACTCATCCTGTAAACCAAACAGTCCCTGAAGCTCATCGTTAGAAACTTCGCCATCTTCATTTGAATCAAGATCGTCAAACAGGTGATCAGTAAAAGGAATATCATCAATTCCCAGACGAATAAGTGTGATTCCGATACCAGCATCCCTGCCACCAAATAGCGACCAACTTACTGGTCTTACATAAGATGCAAAATCTCTGTCCACAAGATCACCGAAACGTTCCGAGTGCATTATCATAAATTGGCCACTGTTAATTCCAGACAGCCCGGCAGGATTCCAATATGTTGCCGATGGATCGGAAGCAACTGCAGTAAACGCTCCCCCCATACCCAAAGCACGTGCTCCGCCTCCATCATCCATAAATGCACCAGCATATTTTGTAGCGTTAGCACTTGTTGCTATTAACGAGATCAGGAAGAATATTATTAACAGTTTTGAAATCCGCATCGTCTTTGTCTCCTTGAATTTGATTTATAACCTTCTATACAGGCTACAACAATTTATACCTAAAACGCAACAAGTGATTATTCCAGATTGTATTTCTTTATCTTCCGATAAAGTGTTCGTTCGCTAATACCAAGAATTTCAGAAGCCTGTCGTCTCTTGCCATAAGTTGAGCGAAGCGCTTGTTCAATTAGAATCTTCTCGGCTGACTGAAGATCACTTTCTCCAGACACAGGCTCTGTTATGAAACCACAGTCTCCGCTAATAGTTTCGACAATTTCGCCAACTTGTTTGCCTTGTCCTGAAGACAGTCCGATATTTTCCAGAACAACTTTAATTTGCTTTACGTCTTCTCTCATTTCAAGCAATGTTGCTGCCATTAATTCAAGACCAAGTTCCTGTCGATCACCAACTAATGCTGGCAAGTTTTGGTGTCCAGGAGGCTCGCGTCTGTGAAACTCCGGTGGCAAATCCTCCGGCACAACCATACCCGACTGTTTGATTACTACCAGTGAACTGATCAGATTTCGAAGCTCCCGGATATTGCCTGGCCAGCTATATTGTTCAAGCATAGCTTGAGCTTGCCTGGTGAACCCTTTGAGATTGAGATTGTGAGCGCTGTTTTCCCTGCCCAAGAATGATTCCGATAATATTGAAATATCTTCAGTTCTTTCTCGGAGTGGTGGTGTTGGAATAACAACAACTCTTAATCGGTAATATAAATCCTGTCTGAATTTTCCAGCTTCAACTTCTTTTAACAAATCGCGGTGCGTTGCTGCGATGAGTCGTATATCACTAAACTTTTTCTGTGTTCCACCAACAGGAGTGTACTCTCCTGTTTCAAGAGCACGCAGAAATCTAGTTTGCATGGCCAACGACATTTCTGCCACTTCATCCAGGAAGAGTGTCCCCCCATTTGCCCTTGCAAAAACGCCATCATGGTTTGCAACTGCTCCAGTGAAAGACCCTCTCTGATGCCCAAATAGTTCACTTTCCAGAAGTCCTTCACTGAAGGCCCCACAATTCAAACTTATAAAAGGCTTATCAGATCGGCTTGATTGCCGGTGTATAGAATTTGCAACCAATTCCTTGCCAGTTCCACTCTCACCAAGAATTAGTATGCTTACATCGAGAGGTGCTGCTTGGGCAATAAGTGAAATCATTTGGTTGACTGCTCGTGATCGACCCACAATTCCACTTTTAAGACGGACAGTACGTAAACGCAGCAGTCTCTGCACGGCAGCCTTTAATTCATTATCGTCGATATCAAGTGGCAATCGCCTTACTACACCACCATGACTTCCGTCAGAAAGATTTGTTAAAACAGATTGATCACCAAGCACAATTAAATCAGCATCACCTCTCATAGAGAGAAATTTATCTACAATATGTTTTGAGGTTCGGAAGCTGTTTGTGTCAAATATGAAAAGTTCACACTCTCCACCAGAAAGCTGTGCAAGTGCATCTGATGGTGAATCAAATAGCAATAATTCAACATCCGAAAGATGCCAATCAGCTATCATTTTCTTTAAGTGCGGCTTTTTGCTAAGTAATACAACACGGAAATCACTCATAGACAACTCCTGTAATTATGTCAGTCATTTGTCATATAATATATGGCGGAATAATTTGATTGTCCACTATAAATAGATGCTTTAACATGTTGACATGACACAAGATGTAGTTGCCAATAACTAATATCGTAAAAATTGAGACAATTTGGCCTGTCAGGCTTCATTTCTTTGAATAAATTCCAGATCCAGCCCTGCAGCATACTCTTCCGGGGTGAGATCCAAAATTTCATCTTTCCTGACTGCCAGAGTCTCAAGCCTGTTGGACAACAGCTGCAGTCTTGATAAAATCCTATCCATTTTTAATGTACTAACATCATCAGAGCGATCAGCAGTGTCTGTTTGATTGATTAGTTGACCTCGATAGGATTCGATAGCTTTAGGTGTAACCGCGATATTTTCTGCTTCGGCTGGTTCTTCTACTGCAGATGAAAATATTCTCATCACTTTAATAGTAATCCAACCGGCAAGACATGCGAATCCGGTTGCAATTGCAAAAACTGCAAACCACGAAGTAATCGAGTTCTGGTTTTGAAGTTGTTCAATCAAGTTTAATTCCATTTTGCCACTCCTAAGCTTTCGTATCTACCAGAATCCCGCAATCGCTTATTTGCTGATTTTCAGAGTCTGAGTTTTGTTGCTTGTTGTCCTCTGCATTTTGTGCATCTTGTTGATTGTGTTCTACAGAATCACGAATCTTTTCTGTTTCATTTGTTTTAGTCTGTTCCAATTTTTTTACAACAGTATTTTTGCCATCAGTTGTGCGCTTACTGTTAGTTATGCTCTTGGCGGCTTGACCACTTTGAGCAACCGATGATTGTATTGCAATGTTCCCGCTGCTCATATCTCACCACCACTTCATCAAGTCAAAGGGACTTGCATATCGATTAACACCTGAGCCAATTTCATCATCGGCGGAATGGCAAACCCTGCCATGATGTTAACTTTGAGAAGATTCTTGCCCTCTTGATCACTTGTCTTACGAATTTCTGAAGTTAAACGATTCAGAGTCTTTTTACCTTCAACAGCATTTACTTTGCTCCGTAGTCTGATGATTGCTTTGGTATGAATCTGACAAACACGTGACTCGGTTACTTCAAGGACTTCACCAATTTCTTTCAAAGTCAAATCTTCGTAATAATAAAGAACCAAAACCAATTGCTCTTTTTCAGGCAACTCCTCAAGCCCAGCTGCAATCAATCGGCGCATCTGTTTTTCAGAAATTGCCTGCTCAATATCTTCACACTTTTTATCTGGTAAACATTCGCCCAAAGTTGTTGAGCCATCATCTGAATAAGAATTGGTCTCCGCATCAAGTGATACGATTGTGGCCAATGCCACTTGATCAATCATTTGTGTTAAATCAGTTCTTGAAATACTCAGTTCGTCTGCTACTTCCTGATCAGTTGCTGATCTTCCCAGCTCCTTTTCAAGCTTTGCATAAATTTGTTCCAGAGACCTGGCTTTTTTCCTTAGTGACCTGGGGAACCAATCCTGCCTGCGAAGTTCATCAAGAATTGCACCTCTGATGCGGGGAATTGCATATGTCTCAAATTTAATTTCCCGACGAGGGTCAAATTTATCAACAGCCTGTATTAAACCGAGCAGCCCAGCTGAAACCAGATCGTCTTTATCGACATAATGAGGTAATCCAATCGACATTCTGCCTGCAACGTAGTTCACCAACCTGATATATGATTCAACCAGTTGTTTTCTGGCAAATTCAGATCCGTTATCAATAAATTTATCCCACATTTTATCTTGGTTAATTTCTTTTTTCGTAATGAGCATTGTCAACCTTTCTAGTACTATTAATCAGGACACTCCAAACAGAGCAGAAATTGTGCCATTAATTCCCGATATTGCTTACAGTTTCCTCATTTGATTGTTCAGTGTCGATTTCTTCATTATTGATCCCAGCTTTGTATATCATTACTGATAATGCTGCAATTACATAGAAGACCAGGTATGCAAAAAGAGCTCTTTTGACTGTTATAAACAGTCCATAGTTTTTCCAAAGGGAAAACAGGACAGCTGAAAGAGCAGCGGTTGTGGCAATTGAGCTAAGCTTGCGTTCCATTATGTACCTTATCTTTCACTAAGCATTTTGCTCAGCGGTTGCCTGAGAGATCTTTTCACCTGACACTTCAATAGAACTTGTAAATGTCTCGATGTCTGGAATCTCGGTCATAATATTCTCATCTTCATTTTGACTTATCATTGAAATCGGGATACTCGATTTGATAGCCAATTCCAACAGCTGCCCATTATTTGCAGCAAGATCTGCGCGACCAATGGCCAACCAGTCAAACTCCTGATCATCTGCATATGCCAACAGTTTGTTGACAATATTTGCGTTCACATCAGCAGATATTACGAAATGTTTATGAATTGCAGAGTGATGAGTTATACCACTGTCATCTTCAAGCTTGTCAGTGTCGATAAGTACTGCATCGTAGTTTGAAAAATATTCGTGACAGCCGTTAAGATGTTTTGAATCTCGCATTATGGCTGCATCGAAACCAGATTGCTTTGCAGATTCCTGCAACTGAACTACTTTACCTTCATGTGCAGGATTTAAAGCAACCACCAAAACTTTTTTGCCGGCATTTTTTAATTTAATTGCAGATCCGATAACCAATCCAGTCTTACCTGATCCAGGATTTCCCTGGAACATATGATATCCGGTAAACAGTTCCCAACTACTGCCACTTGTCTTGATTCTTGAAGACAAATCGCGAAGAGCTTCTGTTTTTGTCAAGCTATGACTGGTGCCAATAAACTTACGAGCTATATCAAGAGTAGTTATAGAACTGACTCCTGCATTACGAAGTTCATCGGAAAGAGGATAGGAATTCAGGTAAAAAGAAAGTGTGTTCTTTTCTTCATATTGTTTTTCAACTGATTCTACCAATTTCTCAATCTTCAGTACTTCAGTTTCCACAATAGCAGCAGTAACAGAACTTTGTGACTTCGCCTTGGTATTTTGGGATTTTGGATCAACGACCAGAACTTCAACAATTGACCTCTGCCCAAGTCCCGACGAAGTCTTTTCGGCTCCCATACGACATTCCAGAATCTGGGCATCAGCTCCTACTTGCCTGTGTACTCTATCATAGGCTTCAGACATAGTTTTGCCCCGAATTGTGATTGTTTCATATGCTGTATTATGCTTGTTGTGCATTTTCTGCTCCTTCAAAAACAACTGTTCCTGCGGACTGAACTTTTGTGTTTGCTGTAATCTCTGTGTAACCCATTACTGGCAAGGCTGGGAATGTTGGCTCAACAAGCCTTTTAACAAATAATCTGATAGGTGTTGGGACTAGTAGCACTGGTGGTATTCCCCGACTGTAGGACTGTTGCAATGATTGCTCGAGCTTCTGCAGGAATTGCTGAGCAAATCCGGGGTTCAGTACTACTGCCCCAATTTTATCCGAATCGCTTGAAGACTGTAGTAGAACCTGTTCAACTTCCGGGTGAAGAGAAATCGCGTATAGATTTCCATCTGGCTCAACAAACATGGAGCTGATAGTACGACTCAGTGCTTCTCGAACTTTTTCCATCTGCCCGTCTTGAGAAATTGCAGTACCAGCATAATTGGCCAGTGACTCCAAAATGGTAACTATGTCTTTGATTGGAATACGCTCATGCAATAATGCACGCAAGGTATTGTGAAGAGTATTGATATTCACTTTGTCTGGAATAAGATCTTCTATAAGTGCAGGAGCAAATTCTCTGACAGATTCGCAAAGCTCTTTCACATCCTGACGTGTCAACAGTTCATCTGAGTGTGATCGAATGATTTCTGACAGATGTGTTGCCAAAACTGCATTAGGTTCAACAACTGTGTAGCCTTCCATTTCAGCAGCCATTTTGCGATCTTCATCAATCCATATTGCAGGCAGATTAAATGCTGGCTCTACAGTAGTTATTCCTTCAAATCCATCAGCACCTTCAGGACCACTCATAGCCAACAATTTGTTAGCCATCAATTCAGCCCTCACTATTTCAACGCCTTTGAGTCTGATTGCATAACTGTTGGATTCCAGTTGCAGGTTATCCCGTACCCTCACCGGGTGAACAACAATTCCCAGCTCACTACTTATTTGTTTCCGAATATTTGTAATTCGCTGTAGAAGATCTCCACCACGTTTTTCGTCTACAAGTGACAATAATCCGTAGCCGAGTTCCAATTCAAGGCTGTCCATGACAAACAGATCTGCGTTGGTTATTTCTTTAGTTTCTTCTTCAGAAGCTTCTTCAACATGACTTTCTGCTTCTTTATCTGCCTTGTCTGCATTTTTAACTCTTGTACCAATCACTTTTGCAGCAACTGCGAACAATGCGGATAGTGTTAAGAATGGCATTGTAGGTAAACCAGGTATTAAGCCAAACGCTGCCAGTGCACCTGATGCAAGGTAAATAGCTTTTGGCTGACGGAATAACTGAAGAGTCAGTGTCTGACCAAGGTTGAGACTACTACTCTGTCTTGTGACAACCATACCAGCAGCGGTTGAAACCAGCAGAGCTGGGATCTGACTGACAAGACCATCACCAACAGTTAATATGGTGAACTGCCTCATCGATTCTGCAGCACTCATGTTCATCTGCAGCATACCAATTACAAATCCACCAACAATATTTATTAATGTAATAATGATTCCTGCAATAGCGTCACCGCGAACAAATTTGCTCGCACCATCCATTGCACCAAAAAATTCGGCTTCCGATGTTACTTCTGTTCTACGCTGTCTTGCATCCCGCTCACTAATAACGCCAGCGTTAAGATCGGCATCAATAGCCATCTGCTTTCCTGGCATCGCATCAAGAGTAAATCGAGCTGCAACTTCAGCAATTCGTCCGGAACCTTTAGTAATAACTACAAATTGCACAATCACCAGAATGGCAAATACTATTACACCTATGACATAATTTCCGCCAATTACAAAATCGCCAAAACTCTCAATAACGTTACCAGCGGTTGCTTTACCGAGAATAAGTCGGGTTGAAGCTATATTCAGCGAAAGCCGAAATAGCGTCACCATCAATAGTAATGAAGGGAAACTGGAAAACTGTAGTGGCTCTTTCAAATATAGCGCTACAAGCAGAATAACTACCGCAAAAGCGATACTAAAGGTGAGCAACATGTCCAATGCAAGTGGGGAAACTGGCATTATCATCAAGCCGATGACTGCAATAACAGCCAATGCACTCATGATATTACTATTTGACAGTAAAAGATCTCTATCGATGCCAATGCTTTTGCTCAAGCTGTTTCCTCGTGTTTAAGCGCGTTTTAGTCGGTATACGTAAGCTAGAACTTCTGCAACCGCCTGATACAGGTCATCCGGTACGAATTCCCCTATTTCACTGTTACTATGCAGGGCTCGTGCCAATGGAACATTTTCGATGACAGGAACTCTGGATTTGCGTGCAATCTCTTTAATTTTTTGTGCAACTGAGTCTTTACCCTTTGCCAATACTTGTGGAGCCATGTCGCCTTGGGAGTATTTTAAAGCAACCGCAAAGTGAGTAGGGTTTGTTATTACAACATCAGCCGTTGGCACATCAGACATCATTCTGTTACGAGAATTTTCAATCTGGATTGCTCTTATCCTCGCCTTGATCTGAGGATCACCGTCCATATCTTTATTTTCTTGCTTAACTTCCTGGAGTGTCATTTTAATATTTTCTTCGTACTGATATTTCTGGAATCCCCAGTCCATAACAGCAATCACAGCTAACAAAATCACCAGTCGCATGGCCAGTTTCAGTACTGCAGCTTTCCCCAACCAGGCGATATCCGCCAAGGGACCAATGGGAGCGCTGATTAACTCCATTTCCATATCTTTAACTGTGAAATATGCTACCAAAGATATCAGGCCGATTTTTACAATATTTTTCATCAACTCAAAATAAGTTTTCTTACTGAACATTTGTTTGATGCCACTTATAGGATTTATATGGTCAAATTTAAATGCCATTGCTGATACATTAATATTCCAGCCAACCTGCAGGATATTTGCCAGTAATCCACTAACCATTATCACTAGAAGCATTGGAGCTAACGATTTAAATATTATCATCATATTTGCGGACGCAAACTCAGCAAGTGCCCCAGGATTATCAAGTTTCAAGCAATATGATTGAGAAAATAAGTAGCGAGTATTATTGCCCAAAATGGTACTGATATGCTTGGCTGAAGCAAACAATAATGAGAAACCGGCAAGTAAAACAATAGTACTATTTACTTCCTGACTGAGAGCCACTTGCCCCTGTTCAAGCGCCTTCTCCCGGCGCCGCGGCGTCGCTCGTTCCGTCCTGTCACCACCTTGTGATTCAGCCATTTCTCACCTCCCCTAGCTTCCAAGAATTAAAAGAACTTCGTCAAACTGAACACTCATAGTATGAAGCACCGACTCAAAAACAGAGCCAAAGAAAAACATCGACAGGCCAAGCACCGCAAGACCTACTGCAATTTTTATCGGGAAACCAACCACAAGAATATTGATTTGGGGAACTGTTTTTACAATAAACCCCATAGAAACACTTACTAATAAAAGCACAATAATTACTGGCGATGCAATCTTGAGACCGATTGCAAAAAATGACCCAAATTCGCTGAGGATATACCATGATCCACCAATACTGAATACTCCTGTAAATGGTGGAACCACTCTTACTGACTCAATCATGGCAGTTATAAGAATGTGGTGTGCATCACTGGCAAAGAAAAACATAACGGCTAACAGATAATAAAGATTTGAAAGAACCGAAGCTTGACCACCACTTTGAGGGTCAATAGTATTTGCCATTGAAAAACCAATCTGCACTCCAATGATTTGACCGGCAAATCGAACTGCAGCAAAAGGGATTCCAACTACAAAAGCAAGCAATGCACCTATGATAATTGATTGCATCGCTTCAACTGCCAGGATCTCCCAGCGGAAAGAAGTAGGAAGGCTTTCCAAGTCACTTGTAATTGTTGGTGCAATTGCTGCAGCAATCACAACGGCCAACGCAATACGCCACAACACTGGAACAGATCTACCGGAAATGACTGGTAATAGTGCTGATAATATTGACAACCGCAGCGCTATTACTACGGTAACCAGGAGTGAAGTTGCATCAAAAGCGTTGTACATTGTCTGCCTACATCGTAGCTATTCGTTCAAATATTTGAACCGTAAAGTTTGTCATTCGGCTCATAATCCAAGGCATTGCCACAATCATCGCCACAAATACAGCAACAATTTTAGGCACAAAAGTCATTGTCATTTCATTGATATGGGTTGCTGCCTGAAAAATACTGATTACCAAACCAACAATCATTCCAGCTCCGAGCATTGGTGCTGCGATCATCAAGGTTGTTTTCAGTGCCGACTGGCCAAGTTCAAGTACAGTTTCAGGTGTCATAATAAGACCTCTCTATTGAAATGCGGAAACTAATGATTTGACGATCAGATACCAACCGTCAACCAATATGAAAAGAAGAATTTTAAACGGTAAACTGATCAGCACTGGAGGTAACATCATCATACCCATCGACATCAATACTGATGCAACAACCATGTCAATAATCAGGAATGGTATAAACAGCACAAAACCGATTTGGAAAGCTGTTTTAAGTTCACTGAGAACAAAGCTCGGGACTACAACTGTGAGTGGTAAATCTTCTGGGGATTCAGGTGCTTCAGTCTTGGTCAGGTCAAGAAATAGAGAAACATCTTTTTCACGAACCTGGTTCAGCATGAACCCTTTTATTGGTGCCTCGGCCAGTTTGAATGCTTCTTGTTGTGTAATTTCCTCGGCCATATATGGTTGTAATGCATTTTCGTTTATGTCTGAAAATACTGGAGCCATAACTACAAAAGTCAGGAACATTGCCAAGCCAATCATCACTTGATTGGGAGGCATTTGGTTTGTACCCATTGCTTGCCTCAAAAAACCAAAGACAATGATAATTCTGGTGAAACCGGTGAGCATAATCAGCAGTGCAGGTGCAAGCGACAAAAGTGTCATCAGCAGTACAATTTCTAATGCTACATCCATTCGTGCGGCATCTTCTCCACCACCCAGGGTCAACGATATATTTGTACCTGGGCCTTGTTCGATATCTTCTTGGGCCATGACTAAATCTGGCATAATCTGCATTACAGATATAATAAGAACTAGAGTTATGACGAATTTCTTCAACATTAAGAATCTCTCCCGGTTTGTTTGTTCCGTAAGAGAATCGCAATCTATGTGCCAGAAATGAATATTGAACTTTTTTTGGGGGAAAACAAGTCAACAGCTGTAACGTAGTGGTATTACATCAGATACGTTTTGTCTATTAATCGTTATATATACTCTTACCTGGACATCAAATATACACTTTATAAGTACTGGTCAATAACTGGTCATTTGTCAGGATCTTGTAAAGATTTTCTTGATTGAACTATTGCCTGCTGCACTCACCTCTGGTTTTTTGTAATCAGCAGTAGAGACTGATTCCAGAACAACCATTGCTCCATCATTCTTGTAAATGACATGAACTTTATCGGCTGTACGGATATGTTCAATCGATCTGTTTGGACCTGCCGATGTACTATAGATTACAGTTCCAGCAGCAGATTTTCTGCCGGCATTCAGCTTCTGCAACATTTTCAAACAAATCAACAGCAGTACCATCACAATTACAAAAGCACCAAATGCTTTCAAGTTGGAATAGCCAGAGCCATTGCTGTAACTGCTCAAAAGAATAGTCTGCATTAGAACAATAACCGTTTTCGGTCAATATGGTTCAGCATTTTTGTTATTCTGACCGCAAAACGATCATCAACTACAACAACTTCTGCCTGGGCCATCATAGTGCCATTTACCAGAATATCTACTGGTTCACCGGCTTGCTTTTCCAATTCAACTATTGCACCAGAAGACAGATTCACTAAATCTCTGACCTTCAAGCTTGTCCTGCCAAGTTCTACAGTAACTTTCATGCTAACTTCCATCAGCATATCAAGGCTCTTGTCCGAAGAAGTTTCTTCGACATTAGGTGTTAATTCCTGGTCTGTGTCTACTGTAAGCAGATCACTTTGATTTTCGGTAGTCATTAATAATCCTCCGTTATTTTTTCTGTAAGTTCAATAGCTCGGTTGCCATTAAAATGTCCCGCTTTGCACTGAAAGATCGGCTTCCCCTGCAATTCAAGTTCCATTGTATCACTAGTGCCTGTGCCAAGATCAATGACACTTCCCTCTTCAAGTCCTTCCAGAGCACTGAAAGGCATTACTATTTCAGCCATTTTAACAACAAGCTCAGTACTTATATCTTCCAGCGTTTTTTTTACATCCTGTCTCTCGGCTTCAACACCACTACCATCCCTTTGCACAAATTCTTCAGCTGGATCAAATTGGTCCCTGATTGGCTCAAATGAAATTGAAGGGATACAAAGTGACAATTTACCCTCCAGCTCATCAACTGCCATATCAAACTCAAGGTAAATCATAGTCTCACCGGCAGCGGGAGTATTCAAATATTCCGGGTTGGATTCAATCGTGACATCTTCCGGATGTATCTTTATATATTTGCTTGATGCTTCTCCAAGATAGCTAAGAAGGTTATTGATAACATTTGCGGAAATTCCCAATTCAATGTCAGTAAATTGGCGCAAATTTGCTTCTGATTCTGGCCTGCCGCCAAGCAACCTCTTTACCAATGCAAAAGCTAAAGAAAGATCTAGATTAACTAATGAATTGCCTTGAAGAGGAGGCAAAAGTGCAGTACCAATACAAGTAGGGTTTGCAAGAGTTGTATGGTATTCTTCATAAGTCATCATCTGCAACCCATTGAACTCCAACTTGCATTTAGCGCGATAATCCAAGGTCATGCCAAGAGTAGCAACTCGCGCATATCCCTCACACATCGCTAAAAGACTTTTCTTAAAGTTTTTGGAAACTCTATATGGCTTACTGAAATCATAAACCTTAAGCTCATCTTCTTTGTCATCAGTACCTGGGGTTGATACCGGTTTACTCTGCTGTATACTCTCCTGGTCCTCAGAACCTGATTCATACAGCATTGATTCGATATCCTCCGTGCTGATTGTGTTTTCTTCTGTCATTAGCTTCCTTGCTTTCTTACTGAATCACCAGGTCAGAGAAATATACTCCCATTAATGATTCGGCAGGCAGAATAGACTGCAGCTTCTTGAAAATTTCAGCCTTGACGATTTCTTTGCCCTGAATTGATCTCATCTCTTGAGAAGTTTTCCCTGAAAGGATCAAAATCACTGTGTCTCGTAGTTTTGGTAACTTTTCAGTAGCCTTATCGGCAATTTTCTGGTCAGTTACTTCAACGTTAACATTGATTCTCAGGAAACCAGGAGTCTCAGCTTTGTCATTGAGTGTTACCACCATTTCCTGCAAATCGACCAAAGTGCCCTCCAGGACCTCTTCTTGAACTATTTCTGGGCTATCGTCTGCAACTGCCTTCAATTTGGGAGTTACTACAAACTCTACCAGTACAATTGCCATTACCAACTGCATAACAATAATTATGCCGAAAAGCACAACTTTGTTATCTAATAATTTATTTTTTGCAACTGGTGCTTTTTCAGTGGGTTTATTTTCATCCTGTTCCATTATTCTCCTTGTCAACTACAGGTAATTCCTGCAGGACGGCTGGATTATCACTGTCAAGTTTAAGAAATATTTCCACACGGCGATTTTTGGCACGCCCTGCGGAAGAATCGTTTTCTGCAAGGGGTTTATATTCTCCATAACCTACAGCTTTAATCCTGTCGGGAATGAGGCCCTCATTTTGAAAATATCGAGCAACTGAAATTGCTCTTGCAGATGAAAGTTCCCAGTTTGACGGGAATTGCACTGTATGTATTGGAACAGAGTCTGTATGACCATTTATTTCAACTTCGTGGCTGAATTTTGCCAGGAATTCCCGCAGATTGGTTAAAATCGTATGACTGTCAACCTTCAATTCTGCTTTTCCAGAGGCAAACAAACATGAATCATCGATTTTGAACAGCACGCCATCTTTTGTAAGTTGCAGGTCAACCAAATTGTCCAGGTTTTCTTCAACAAGGGTTTTTTCCAATTTACGGAATTCATAAACGACATCATCTCGTTCTTTTTTATGAAGTTCCGAAACCACAACCTCTTCCATTTTAATGGTTGTAGGAGGGCTTGATAAAACGCCAAAAGCACCTTGCAACGAGTTTGTTGCTTCTTCAAATTTCGCTTCTTGAATTGTAGAGTAACTGACAAGCAGAATAAAAAATGTCAATAGCAATGACATCATGTCGCCATATGTCATTATCCATCCAGCCTTCTTTGGACATGATTCTTCTCTTTTTATCTTTTGAGCCATCATTTACTCCATCTATTTAGGCTGCATCTTCTTCTTTTTCGCTATCGAGTTTCATTTGTCTCGATGGTGACAAGAAAGATTTAAGCTTTTCTTCTACAATTCGCGGTGAATCGCCAGTTTGGATAGCCATAATGCCGTCGATAATCATTTCCCTGATCATAACTTCATCGCGAGATCTGGTTTCCAGTTTACCAGCCAGAGGCAGGAAAAATACATTAGCCAAAACAGCACCATAGAAAGTGGTGAGCAAGGCAACAGCCATACCAGCACCAATTGAACTCGGATCATCAAGTCCCGAAAGCATTTGTATCAAGCCGACAAGAGTGCCAATCATTCCAAATGCCGGAGCAAATGTGCCACCTGCTTCTAGAATTTGTTTTCCTTCTTTATGGCGTGTCATTAGCTGGTTAATATCGGTGCAAAGAATTTTCTCAAGCAGACTTGGGTCTGTACCATCAACGGCCAGACGTAGCCCTTTACGTAAGAACATATCCTGCTCATTTTCAGAATCTTCTTCTAAAGCAAGCATACCTTCTTTGCGCGCTCGTTCAGCATAATGAACCATTTTGTCTATTACAGCTTCTGGATCCTCTGAAGAAAACAGAATTGTCTTTTTGATGACATTAGACATATCAAGAACACGTTTGATGGGGTAATTACCCATAATAGCCATGGAAGTACCACCAACAACGATAGCAATAGCAGCTCCATCGTAAAACATATTCAGGTTGCCACCTGTCGATATTGCCCAGACAATCATCCCGGAAGCACCTAGTAATCCAATTATTGTTGCAAAATCCACAACTCACCTCATCCTTGGTGTGGTTTAATTCCCTGAGTGATTTCCGTCGAAAACTGATCCTTCACTGCCAGCAGGCACCGGGTGACTGCGGGTAGTTCTCCTGAACTTCATCGCCAACTGGATGATTTCTTCCAGGTTTTCCTGGACCATTACCTTGCGGCCTGTGGTCAAGCTGATCAACGTATCGGGAGTACTTTCCACAAATTCGATCAAATCAGCGTTAACCACAAGGTCGCTACCATTTAGTTTTCTAACGTTTATCATGATTCTTTAGCTCCTTATTCAATCTACTTGAGCATTGCAACAAGTTCTTGCAGGATTTCATCGCCAGTTGTAATAACCTTAGCGTTCGCCTGAAAAGCACGTTGTGCAATGACCATTTGTGTAAACTGTTCTGTAAGATCAACATTCGACATTTCCAAAGCCCCAGAGTGGATGGAAGTATTATTTCCAGTGCCAGCAAAAGTTATTTCCGCATCTCCGGAATTGGGGCCTGTTCGGAACATGTTTCCGGCTTCTTTGACCAATCCTGAGTCATTGACAAAAGTAGTAATGCCAACCTGAGCCAATGTCTTTATGGTATCGTTGGAGAAATGCCCAATTACCATCCCCTGCTCATCGATTTCATAATCGATAAGATGACCCGCTTTATAACCATCGGCCTGGGCAGAAACATGCGAAACTGTGGAGTATTGAGTAAGGCCATTGATCTCGCCTGCAACACCTGTTTCAAAACTTACAGTAACAGCTGGTGCGCCCTCTTCGCCTTCGAGTGTCGGATCAAAAGTTAAACCAGAAGCTCCGCCATCGTACACGAAAGAAGTAATTTCACCGGACTCATCAAATGAGACAGTACCACTTCCACCTGAAGTGATTGATTCACCATCTTCCATCTCTGCTGACCATAACCACTGATGTGCTCCATCAACTTTCGAAAAAGTGAGTATGACACTATGGCTGTTGCCAAGTGAGTCATAAAGAACAGTTGAGATCTGTGAATCTTCACTGTCAGCAGCTGCCTGAACTTGAGAAAAATCAAAAGATGTTTCTATTGCAGGGTTTATTTCGCCAATTTCACGCATTTGAACATTGCTAAGCGCATAATCAGTTCCAACATCACCAGTCATCACAATTTGTCCTTCTGCATCTATTTCTACCGATCCGTTTGCAATCCCAAAGGCAGCTTGCATTGAATCGGTCAAATCATTCAGAGTAGTATTTGCGGTCACGGTCAAACTCTGGGCAGCAATAGATCCGCCATCAACAGACCCAGTAATTTCGAGTGTGGTTTCAAGATCCACGTCATCGATATGGAGTCCAAGACTCTCACCCTGGCTGTTAAACAAATCTACCAGATAATCATTCTCAGTTGCAGCTGATCTGACTTGGCCAGTACCTGTAATTGCATTGGAAGTAGTACCAACAGAACCGGCCGGCATTTCATCGCTGAATGTAAAGTTATCATTGAAAGCAGTGTTGCCAGAAACTGACAAACGCATATTGTGGATAGTTGATTCGGAGTTATTTTCAATTGTCAGTGACCCATTTTCTTCAAGAGTGACAGAAACAGATCCTGGAGTAATTCCATCTAGAGACTCCAGAGTTGTAACAACCCAGTCAATCATATCCTGAAGTGATCCTCCACCATCAAGCGGAGTTTCAGAATTTACTATAAATGGGGGCTCGGAAATTGTGATTCTCTGACCACCAAACTCAATCATACCTGTCAATGCAATGCGATCGTTTGTCTGCAGACCAAAGCTGCTTCCGTCCTGACCATAAAGTCCTGTCAGCAAATCATCGCCATCAGCAGAAGCTATAAAATGATTGGACTCCAGAATTGTTTCGCTACCGTCTGAAGCCGAATTGAGATTTCCTTCTAATTGTACCAAAGTGGAAGCTGCGGCAGGCATAATCGTCGTTGGATCGATTATTAAATCGGAGAAAGATCCCGCTGTGATATTCCCACTGGCATCAGCCATAGCACCCTGGAGTCGTAAACCAGATGCAGGATCTACCATATAATTGTTTGCATCGATACCAAAAGCACCAGCTCTGGAATAATACGATTGTTCACCATCGCTAAGAACAAAATATCCGCTACCACTCAAAGCCAAATCAGCTTTTCTACCGGTCCCTTGAAATCCGCCCTGGGAATTAATTGCGTCGATACTACCAACTGATGTACCCAGGCCAACCTGCATGGGATTGGTTCCGCCCAGTCCACTGCTCATTGGTGGACTTCCTATACTCATATTCTGTGATAGAATATCACGGAAAGTGATTCGTGAAGACTTAAATCCTATAGTATTTGCATTCGCAATATTGTTACCAATAACATCGAGCTCAAGATTGCTTGCGCTTATGCCTGAAATACCTGTATACAATGACCTTAACATGGGATCCTCCCGTTATTACGTGCTGTCTGCCGTGACCGCACGAGGCTTTTACATGCCTACTTCAACAATTTCTGAAGCGTAGTATTCCTGCCCCGCCATATTGACTAGAACAAGGTTGTTTTCAAATCTGATGCTATCTACTACACCAGTCATAAAACTGGTAAAACTGACATCATTTTCTCCGCTGTCTTGTGCAGTGATACCCAGGGTATAGTTACCATCGGCAACTGTATCTCCATCATCGTCCTTGCCATCCCAGGAAATATCATTCCAACCTGTCTCGCTGGGTGTCTCGTATGTACGAACAACATTTCCAGCATCGTCCTTAACCTCTACTGTAATTATTCCACCAGTAGTGACATTAACCCGATTCGAAGAAATATTATCACCGTTCACTTCAACAAGATTTCCTTCCACAGTTGCATTCTTACCCACAAGACCCAGCATCATTGTGTTATTTAGACTCTGGGTGTAGATCATACTTTCCTGCATCTGCGAATTCATATTTTGCATTTCTTCCAGCTGCGAGAATTGTGTCAGCTGATTGGTAAATTCGGAGTTATCCATCGGATTAAGCGGATCCTGATTCTGCATTTGAGTTACAAGCAGTTGTAGAAACTGATCTTGAGATTGTTGAGCCGCAGATGGTTGATTATTTGATGTAAACATTGTGCTACCACTGTTAATGCTGTTGACACTCATTATTCCACCCCTTGTTTGTCTTCGTCATCTTGTTCAGTTTGATTATCTTGATAATCAGACTGCGCATTTTCCTGAAATTCTTCTTCTTCGTCGATTTCAATATTTATTTCAACATCTTCCCATTCCTGGCTTTTGTTCAAAATGATGTCACCTAATTCTGCAGATCCCTCTTTAAGAGCTTGAGCTGCAGCTGCCGATTCCACTTTCAAAGTGATTGAAAGTTTAGTGCCATCTTTCTGGAACAGAGCTTCTACTCTACCAAGTTGTGGAGGGGTCAGACTCAACTTGAATGAGCCTTTTCCAGATAGCAACAAATTGCTGCCAAATACTTTTGAAAAGACCTGTTTTTTGACAGAAGCTGCTGAAGTATCGACACTGTTGCTTCCAACCTTGGCAACTTGAAACTTGCCAGCATTCAAACCGGCCAAAGTATTTATAAGGTTTAGTGAAGTAGCCAGAGGAATTGGCTGTAGATCCACATCGTTGGCAGTAACCGGCATGTGATTGTTCCTGGTTCCGCCATCGGAGTTATTCTGATTATTTTGACGAGAAGCATTTTCAGATGGCTCAGGTGAATTTTTAGGCTCAACTGAAGTTTTATCTTCAGTCACTTCCTCATTCTGCCGATGTTCCATACAAGTCAGACTGTCATCGCTTGTTTTCCAGCGTGTAGAAAAATCAAAATCCGTGGATATAACTGGAGATTTAGCATCGACACTTTTTTGCAATGACGATTCAAGAAGCTGCATAAATGAGCTCGCATTCTTCATCAAAGACATTGCAACCCCTTGAAAGTTTGTAAGGTTACTCCCCTGGGTTGTTGCATTTATTTGAGTGTTGCCGATTTGATTCATCCTTGCTCACCTTTCAAACTCATCCTGGAGCTAATCTTTGCAGCCAAATCAGGACTTAGATAAGATAAAATCTTGGCAGCCTGTCGCTCTTTCATATTACTGATAATCTCGTAAGTCACTTCAAGCTCCAATGTTGCCAGAATTGGTGCAGCTTTGGCTGGTTTCATCGATTCGTAGAGTTTTGCCAGCTTGGCAGAGGATTCATCCCGTGTAACGACATATTCAGCATTTAGCACAACGATTTCTGCCAAAATACTTTGTAGCTTAATCTTTTCATCAGCTATGAATTTTTGTTCAATTTTCAGTTCTTTAAATTTTCTGGCAACTTCTGCTTTTTCTTTTGCAACCTGATCTTGTTCTGTTTGTAGACCTGCAAGAACCCTGTCTAAATCTGGTTTCTCTGGTTGAATAATTGCCATGGTGCTTGATTTTATGGCATCTTCGAGCATACCGGTGGCATATATAATACCGCCGAATATCATTATAAACGTCACTGCTGACAAGATTATTACAGTTTTCATTACGCCATTCTCTCTTTCATCACGACATTTGGTGATGTGCTCTGGAAGCCAGTTCATCCATCATTCGCTGCTCTCTGCGCCGTTGTTCTGCTTTCCAATCAGATAATTGATTGTCCCTCAGTTTCTCCAGAACAGCTTTCTCTTGTTGAGCTTCAACAAGCTTGAGCATTTGTTCCTGGAATTCACTATGCAGTTTTTGTTCCTCAACTCGCATTTCTTTGACTTTGTTCTTTTCAAATGTCACTGAACCATGCATGAAGCTCCAGCTGGAGATTGTTCCCGTATCAGTTTTTGCTTCTTCATACTGTAAAATCAAGTGATCAATGAGAATTCCCTGGTTGATGATTTGCTGCTGCATTTGATGCTGTCGCTGTTCAATTTCACGTAATTTCAAAGCTTCTGCATCAACCAGCATGGAACGATAGCGAAGTACTTTTTCCAGTCTGAATTTGAACATGATCATTCAACCTGCCCCAACTCAAGCAGAGTTGCTGTAGTTGATTCCCAGATCGCCTTGTCATGTTCACCCTGGCACAGAAACTCCCGGATATTTTCCTTTTCTTCAAGTGCCTTGTCCAATAATGGGTCATTGCCATGAGTATAGGCGCCGATAGTTATCAGATCCTTGTTATCCTCAATTATTTTCAGCCAGCTGGAAATCTGATTTCCTGCCTGAATATGTTCTTCTTTTGATACAATCGTTTTTAATCGGCTCACACTACCCAACACATCAATAGCTGGATAATGATTTTCTCGAGCCAACTCACGGCTAAGCATGATGTGGCCATCGAGTATTGATCGCATTGCATCACCAATTGGGTCATGAATGTCATCGCCCTCAATTAACACTGTAAATAATGCTGTTATTGAATGAGTTTCAGCACACCCTGCACGTTCACAAAGCTTTGGCAGAGCAGCAAACACAGATGGTGTATAGCCTTTTGTAGTTGGCGGCTCACCAGTAGCCAGGCCAATTTCTCGTAATGCCATTGCATAACGTGTAACTGAATCCATCAGGAACATTACATTCTTTTGAGAGTCCCTGAATGACTCAGCAACTGCCATCGCTGTTTCAGCACCACGTGCGCGCATCACTGCGCTTTCATCCGAAGTAACAACAATAACTACTGATCGGGCAAGCCCTTCCGGACCAAGATCCCTTTCAATAAATTCTTTTACTTCACGACCACGTTCACCAATTAATGCAACAACATTTACATCGACATCAGAATTTCTTGATATCATTCCCATTAAAACACTTTTACCAACGCCACTACCTGCAAATATTCCCATCCGCTGGCCCTTGGCAACAGTTACAAGTCCGTCAATTGCACGCACTCCTGTTGTTAGTGGTTCTTCAATACGTGCCCTGTTCAGGGAAAATGGTGGTGCGCTGTGAACTCGGCGAAGCGATTCATTGCGCAGGGGACCTTTACCATCGATTGGTTGACCCAGTCCATTTATTACTCGCCCCAGTAGCTGATTGCCAGTTGGAATTGAGAGGTTCTCTGAAACCAGGTGTACAGGTTGACCAGGTGCCAATCCTTCCATATCACCATATGGCATCAACAAGGCAGTATCTCCCCTGAAACCTACGACTTCGCAGATAACAGATTTACGATTTCGGCCAGTAGTAATTTTGCAAACAGAACCGATTGGAGCTGAAATATTCAGTGCCTCGATTATCATGCCAATAATTAAATTAACTCTGCCAATACTACGAATTGTATCGGTGTATTTTACTTTTGAAATACATTCAGACCAAATTGTGTCCATTAGTTGTCCTCTTGAGTATCATCTGCTGATTGCATTGCCAATCGAACTGTATCTGCAAGAACTGTAAGCTTGCTTTCAATTGTTAAATCCCATTCCTCAGTGTCAGCTTTTACTGTGCATCCTCCACGCTCACAACGGGGATCCGATATTACCTTGATGATATTCATTTTCTCACAAAATTGTGTTTGTGACTCCAGATAAGCAGCATCTTCAGGATTTGCTGTAACAACAAGTTTTGCACCGGTTTCCGCTTTGAATAACAGAGGCTGGATTGCACGCAATATTGTATCTTTATCAACATCAATCTCGCGTCTCATAACCTGGCCAGCCATAGCAATGGCAAGTTCAACTGCACCATTTGCCAATGACGAAATATTTTCCTTTGCAGAAGCTCTTATTTGCTCTGCCAAAGTATTGTAAAGGTCAATCTGATTTTGTTGATAAGCACTGATCTCAGCTTCTTTTTCAACCGCCAAAGTTTCTGATATTTCTTTTCTCAACTCTGATCTCAGAATCGCAAGATTTTCTTTTTCAATTGCTGCCTGCTTTTCAGCAAAGTCAGCACAGAATTCTGTATTCCCGGCCAGATCGTTACCGTCAAGAACAATAGAAGTTAATTCTTCTGGATCTGCACCCGCAACACCCAGACTATTAGGAGACCATTTGAGCATTTGCTCCGCCTCCCAGAGTAATAGTTCCTTGCTCTTCAAGGTTGCGAATTACATCTACAATACGATCCTGTGCTTCTTCTACATCTGTCAAAAACACAGGCCCCATATATTCCATATCTTCTTTGATACCTGCTGTAGCTCGCTTGGACATGTTGTTAAATATCTTGTTTTTGATATCATTTGGAACGCCCTTCAAGGAAAGAGTCAAGTCTGAACCATCAACTTCCTTCAACACTTCCTGAATGAAACGATCTTCTATATTTACAATATCTTCGAATACAAACATCAGGTTCTTAACTTCAGTTGCACATTCATCATCGATCTCGCGCATGTCATCCAGGATTTCCTGCCAGACAGCCTTATCAATTTCATTGAACACTTCGGCAACCTGCTTCTTGCCACCGTAATTACGTTTGGACTTGGAGAATTCACCTTCAACTGCTTTGCCTATTACTTGCTCAATAATTTTCAGTGCATCCTTACTTGGAGAATCCAGACTTGCCATGCGATAAGATATTTCTGCCTGTAAAATACCGGGAAGCAGCGTCATCACCGGGCCACTATATCTGGGGTCCATATATGAAAGAACCAGAGCAATAGTTTGTGGATGCTCATTTTGCAAATAGTTGGCCACTGTCAAGGGTTCAACATTCTTCAAATTTTCAAAAGCCTTGATGTCACTATAGCCAGTTGCCCTGTTCAAAATGGAAGACGCTCTGTGACTCCCCAAAGCCTCATCAAGAATATTTCTAGCGGAGTCCTCTCCACCAAAACCCATTACTGAAGCTTTATGTCGCATCTCAATGAAATCTTTTACTGTTTCTGTACGCTCTCCCTCAGGGATCTGCTCGAGAACAGAAATTTCAGCAGTTATTTGTTCAATCATTTCATCGGGCATTGACTTCATAACCTGGCCGGCTACTTTTGGCCCCATGGCTAGCATCAGAATTGCTGCTTTTCTAACTTGCTTGCTCACAACATTATCCTTTTCGTCTTAAACAGTTGCAACTTCTTCTTCATCTTTGATCCATGCACTCACCAGGTCAGCGACCTCATCAGGGTTATCATTTGCAAACCCTTTTACTTCTTCAACCATGCGTTCTGTTGATACATGACCAGAAGTTCGCTCACGAATCGAAGGCATATCATCATCATCATCCAAATCTATAACCGTTCTTTGTTTTTTTGGTTTTGGGCGGTTGTCTTCTAAAGCCATCTGCCCCAGATTTTTCTTTAATTTCAAAATCATAAATGCAGCAAGTGCAAAGAGTAGAATCCTGCCAATAAGTTCTGGCAGAGTTTGCATCCAGCCTTCAGGCAACATGCCAACCTCAGCAACTTCCGGAGTATCCTGAAATTGAAACTGCATGTTTACAACTTCTACTCTATCGCCACGTTCGCTATTGTATCCAATCGAAGATTCAACAATATTATTAATCTGTGTCAGTTCATCATCTGAAAGTGGCACATAAGCCATCTTTCCTTCTTCATCTTTTGCATATGTTCCATCGACAAAGACAGCTACAGACAGGCTACTAATTCCGCCAATTTCACTAACGACAGTTTCAACCGTCTGGCTAAGTTCATAGTTGGTTGTAATAACTTCTTTTGAACCAGCACCTTCTTCACGTTCTTCAGAATCAAGCATTTCACTGAGAACAACTGAATTAGCAGGATCAAAGAATTTGCGTTCTTGCTGCATCTGTTCAAAATTCAGTGTTGCGTCAACACGAACTAATGAGCGTTCCGGGCCAAGTACTCTGTCCAGCATTGAAGCAGCTTTTAATGAAAGATATTCATCGATTTCTTTTTTGAGCGCCAACTGACTGTCTGAGCGCATAATGCCATCACTGCCATAACTACTGGTCAGCTCTACTCCATGCTGATCAAGAATTGAGACGTTGTTAAGCTCCAACCCTTCAACACTACCTGAAACTAATCTTTGAATTCCATTGACCTGATGTTCGGATAATTGAGCACGGCCTACATTAACTACAATCGATGCTGTTGCGTCTGACTGCATTTTCTTGAATATCGAATTTTTTGGCAGCACCAGATGTACTCTTGCCGATTTCACACCATTGATTGCACTGATAGTCTGTACAAGTTCACCTTCCATTGCACGCTTGTAATTGACATTTTGCACAAATTCAGTCATTCCATATTGATTGCCATCAAAAAGTCCCCAACCAACTGTTCCGGAGGCTGGAATGCCTTTTGCCAACAAGTCAACACGCAGACGATGGACCTGATTCTCAGGAACCAGTATCGTTGTTCCACCATTTGTAAGCTCAGCGTTGATATTATGCTTTGATAGTTCCTCAAGTGCCACAGAAGCATCTGCAGGATCCAGATTGGTAAAGAGAACTGATGAATCTTCACTCTGCATCCAGGTTGAGAAAATAACCAGACTGATAATTATCGCTACACTTATTCCTCCAAGCAATACCTTCTGATTGAAAGTAAACTTGCCAGTAATTGAATTTAAATTGTCAAGTATCTGTTTCATGTTGTTCTGTAAGCTCCTCTTTAGAACTACTGTTTATTATTGCCTAAACCTGCATCCTCATGACTTCTGTGTAGGCTTCTAACAATTTGTTTCGCACTTCAAGCATCATCTCAAAGGTCAGCTGTGCTTCTTCTGCTGCAATCATTACATCATGCACTTCGCTGACTTCACCTGTAACCATCTTATCGATTGTCTGATCACGGTTAACCTGCGATGAGTCAACACTCTTTAGCGCATCCTGTAATGTATTTGCAAATGACGGGCCAGTTTTACTCTTTACACCAGAATTCTGGTTATAGAGTCTTCCCGGATCGATTGCTCCATTTAGTTTTACATTTCCAATTGCCATCAGTTTTCAACTCCTGTTAGATATCCAGTGCTTTAGCGAACATTTCCTTGGCGCTTTGCACAGCGGCTACATTGGCTTCATATGCACGACTTGCAGTTATCATATCTACCATTTCGGTGATTACATTGACGTTAGGCATCAATACGTAACCTTCGTCGTCAGCATCCGGATGTCCTGGATCGTAAATAACCTTGAATTCAGATGCATCCGGCGAATTATTTACCTCTACATCAATACCATTTTGAATTGTGTTTCCGCCTCCTGGAGAAACCGAAAAATGTCTCGAACCATTGGTTCTCATGTTCCCGTGGGAATTAGAATTGGAAGATCTGGCAACTCTGTCAGCCAAAGTTTGAGAAAAAACTGCTCTTTGACGACGATATGGAGTGCCATCAGCAGTACGAGTGGTCTCGGCATTGGCAAGATTCTTGGCAATTGTGTCCATTTTTGTCCGCTGACCATGTAATCCACTGGCGCTGACTTTGATTGTACTGAATAGTCCATTACTCATCTTTTACACCCTTCCTATCTGACTCGACCTGATACGGCCTCACGTAAAACATTGTATTTCATGCTTAATAATCTGGTTGCCAATCGATACGAAAGTTCGTTGGTTGCCAGTGTAGTCATCTCTTGATCGATGTTCACATCGTTAACGCCATTATCAAATCCAGCTTTCTGTTCCGCAACTTCTCCAGAAGTATGATAAGGGCTTGAATTGCTTGTTATGTGTCCTGTACGAGTTGTTCTTGTTGGAATGGAATTGCTGCCAGCCTTCTGTAACATGTCTTCAAAACGATATTGTTGTGCCTTGTAACCATCGGTTTCCACGTTGGCTATATTCTCGGCAGTAACACGTTGACGATTGGTATATGCAGTCAATGCGTTCTTCACACTACCAAGATGTGCCTGTTGAAATATTGATCTGTCAATCATTGCCAACTCCTATTTCCGAGCTCCAAATTAACTAATTTCTGCGAAGCATCTTCATGTACACATACAATTCCCGTACCAAACATTTTAAACTGCCTGCTGAACGCTCTTGTGAAGCAGTAATTGGTCGTTCGATGCCTCTAATTTTAGTATCTCTTCTAAAAGCGAACTTACATTCTTCATACTTTTACGAACTTGGACTGTTTCATTATCTGAAAACGTTGCTTTACGTCGCTCCCAAAGCAATCGCACCGAAGAATTAGTGATTTCCAATTGAGCTATTTCATCTAACAATTGGCGTTTCCTGATCAAAAGTGACTGGATTAGAGCTATCTCGCCACCAGATTCCAGGACATTCTCCTGTTCTAACGAACAATCGCGAATATTCCTGTAAATCTGCACTTCACGCTCATACATCGTAATAAGCTGGCTGAATATGTCAGTTTCAGGTTCCGGGTTATTTTCTGTATAGATTGTCGATTCCATACGACACTCCGTTCTCTTCAAGTGTTAACAATCCTTTTGCCAATTCCCGTTCAACTGAGAAATCGACAATTGTTTCTGATGAAGCAGCTACGTAGCTACCAGCAAGTAAATTTATGCGCGCTATCATTTTATTGGCGTTATCCTGGTCTACACTATCATCAGAGTTAGTCGCAATTAATTGATAAAATCCAAGAGCAGATTTATATTCGGATTGCATGAACAGCAATTCAGGAATTGTATTGATTATCCACTGTCTATGCTTGCTATTTAGCCGCACAGCTACTTTGATGATGTTAAATATATGGCTTAACGAACTGTCGTACTTCCCTGCATTATAGTCAGTTACGGCATGCCAATACTCCACAACAGGTCCAAGCCCGTTTAATCTGGGTTCTGTTTTGGCCAAAATAAATGACAGGTTATCATCATCTTTTCTCTTAATAAGCTCACTAAATGCCAGATCGATACTACTTTCCAAGCCTGACAGATCTCGTCTGCCTATAATATTCAGAACCTGCTCGATAAAAAGCGTCGAATCGTTTGATGCTGCAGATACTTCAATCATCCTGTAGTAAAGAGATATATCATTAGGCTGTTTTCTTTGAGCTGATTTTAATAACTGCAGCGAATTTCCAAATTCACCGATTATGGCATATAAGTTTGAATAATATAAATAGTCTGAACGAGTAAACGGCTCTTTACTGCTAAGACGTTCAAAATTGCGGACTTTAATGGATGCAGCCATCAGCTCATCCCCGCTAACATGCTTCAGTTCTATTTTGGAATCTTCATTGTTATTCTTTATTAAAGTCAAATATGCATTCAAATTCTCATTATTGACACTGGCGGCCAATACAGAACTGGTAATTGTTATTGCAGTTAATGTCAGAATCAGCATGAATCTGTAAAACATCTGCCCACCTTGGGTTGAAAACCATCATTACAAGGTGGATATGGCAAACGTTATGCCTAAGTCTGTATAGCATCAAAAAAGCCGGCTCCAGATTGGAGCCGGCTTTATAATAAAACTCTATTTACTCCTCAGCCTCTGCAAACTCCTCATATTGACGAAGTTTCTCCCGCAAAGTCTGCCGTGAAATACCCAGGACTCTGGATGCTTTAGACTTGTTGTTGTTAGTTTTCTCCAGCGTATACAATATTTGCCTTTTTTCAACCTCTGCAAGTGGAACCAGCCCAGCACCAATTCCATGTGTTACACCCTCTGAATTTCTTGGATTACAACCATCGCTGATATAAGAAGGAAAATGCAGAGCTTTCAATTCTTTCGGCTCTTCCAAAATCATTATTCTTTTTACGACATTGTTCAGTTCCCTGACATTGCCTGGCCAATTGTATTTTGAAAGCACTTCAACAAGTTCTTTTGAAGCAGGTGCAGTATCAGTTCCTAATTTCAAATTGAAATCAGTAATAAAATGGTTTAGTAAGATTGGTATATCATCCGGTCTATCGCGCAGCGGTGGAATTTCAATCTCAACAACCTGCAAGCGATAATAAAGATCGTTCCTGAACGTACCTTCTTTAATTGCCTCTTCGAGTCGACGATTTGTCGCTGCTACAATTCTGGCATTAACTTTCAACTCATCTTTCCCACCAACCCTGCGAAATCTGCGACTCTCAATTACCCTGAGTAATCTGCTTTGCAGTAGAATACCCATCTCACCAATTTCATCGAGAAATATTGTACCTTCAGCAGCAATTTCAAAAAGCCCTTCCTTACGCGCCTTGGCATCGGTAAAAGATCCTTTTTCGTGCCCCATAAGCTCACTCTCCAGAAGTGATTCTGGAACTGCAGCGCAGTTGATTTCCATAAACGGAGACCCCTCATTGATACCAGCTTCATGGATTGCACGGGCCACAATCTCCTTACCACTGCCAGATTCTCCCTGAATAAGAATCGATGTGTCATTACCAGCCTTACTAGCTCCTACTTTCTCAAGTATCTTGGAAATGTGGACCAAACCAGGGCAGTTATTCAATAAACCCATGTAATAATTACCGGTACTGGCAGGTATGATTTTAGCCTTGGTTGTTGGTTTACTTTTCACTGATTCAGTTTTATCAGAAACAGATGTAGCCCTTAAAGCTGACGCTACCTGCTGCCGCATCTCGCTTAACTTGAATGGTTTCTGGATGAAATTGTAGGCGCCTAGACGCATTGCTTCTACAGCTGTGGAAACATCGCCGTAAGCAGTCATCATTATTACTGGTGTTCCATTGCTCTGATTTCTGAGAGCTTCCAGAAGTTCCAACCCGGAAACTCCCGGCATTTTCAAATCGGTAATAACCAGATCATAATTATCAGCCTTAATCAGAGCTAGTGCATCAGCCCCGGTCTCAGCAGCCGCAGTTTTATAGCCAGCTTTTTTGAGAGACTCTTCAAGTGACAATCGGATCGACGTTTCATCATCGACAACCAAAATTTTATACCCCATCTTTACGCCTCCAATGCGTTTTCAATTCAAGCTCTGTCCTAAGCAGGAATACAGAACTTAAACACTGTGCAACCATCACTACTTTCAGCAGAAATACTTCCTCTATGAGCTTCAACAATTTTTTTACTCATCGAAAGCCCTAACCCTGTTCCAGTTGTCTTTGTTGTAAAGAACGGCCGGAACAATTTTTCTGAATCTTTGATACTGAAACCTGTTCCAGAATCGGTGATAGATATTTCAACTCCATCGACCAATGTTGAAACACCTGATGAAATGTCGATCTGTTCAAACCGAGTGGTATCACTAACTTCAATATCGACAATACCATCTTCAGGTGATGCATCTATTGCATTGAACAGGATATTCATTATAACCTGTTTCACTTGGCTGCCATCAACAACATATTTGTCACCTGCATCTATATTAAACTTGGCGGATATTGAAATACTTTTACTTTGGCACCTGGGCGATGATAAAACAACACAGTCTTCAACCAGTTTCACTAAATCTGTTTCAACCAGTTCAGGTTCATACGGTCTGGTATAGTTCAACATTCTAGTAATGGTGTCATTGATTCTGGTTACTTCACCCGTTATCACATCCAGGTATCGTACCCTGTCATCATCTGGATCAAGATTATCAAGCAGGAGTTCTGCCTGAGCACTAAGTCCCATCAGCGGATTGCGAATCTCGTGAGCCAGAGTTGCAGACATCTCAACCAGGCTCTCAAGATTATCTGCCCTGACTTTTTCCGCTTCCAGTCTTTTAGTTACTCGCAGATCATCCAGAACTACAACCAACCAATGCTGATTGGAATTCTGCCCCTGCATTGGCGAAGATTGCACAAGAACAGGTACAAGCTGGCCACCTGGCTGCTGGATAGTCCCCTCGCCGGTAAAGATAGCAGGTGAGTTCAGCAATTTGTCCAAATCGATAGCAGAAGAATCTATAGAGAGTAGTTTGTCGCCAAACAATTCGGATTGATCAGAGCCAGAGAAAGCTGAATCACGTAAAAAGGAAGCTGCGCTGTTTGGAGTGGTTCCTGCTCTGCCTCTGCCAATACCAAAAGTCGGCATCGAGTAATCTTTTGCCGCCTCTGTTTTTCCATTTAGTAATTCACGCCCCTGCCTGTTGCAATAAATAGTCAACCCTTCTTGATCCAGGACCCAAATCCCGCTATTTACTGTTTCCAGCACTTGCGAATTAAAAGTACTTAGCTCTCTTATCCGGTCCAACATTTGTGCCGATGCCACTTCTTCAGCCAATATTATCTGAATTGCATTCAATAATGGAAGGTATTTACTTTCTTGCTCGCTATCGCCAAATCCTAGTAAAAGCAAATAACCAAGACAAATTGACTTGTAATCCAACGGAAGTGCTGAAACTGGTGGAGAGCCTTCACCGTCTGCTTTGACCAGAAATATCCCATGAGAGGCAACCTGGTCGCTCGTTAATTTCTCTCTTTCAGTCTCAAGCCTATCCAACATTTTTTGCAGGTTTGGCTCATCCCAATGAAATGTTTTTCGTGGAGAAAAAGGAGATTCAGGTGAAGGACGCAAAACCAAGGCTGCACCTTCCGCCTCAACAAACCCTGCCAGATTCTCAAGCATATTTTCAAGAGTCTTGTCCCAATTGCTGGCACTACTTAACTCGCGTCCAAATTTGTAAAGCAACGATAGCTGCGCCATCTGATCATTAAGCTCAGTCAATGTCCGTTCAAGTTTATTATGAGAAGAAACTAGCCCATCATCTGCTTTTTCAATCCTCTTCCTCAACGAATCCCGATGTTTGAGCATCATTTTGCTTGTGGACTTGTGTTGCTGATTCAGAAGTATTGCCGCGACTCTGGCCTCTGCTGTTGCAATAGCCCGTGTAAATACAGATTTCTGGTGCTCGGAATCCGATTTTGTTGATACTGCTTCAAACAAACCACTACGGATCATACTCATCAATAACGAAGCATCGATTTGGTCATACAACAAAACAGGGACACAATGAGATATTGTGGTTTCAAAGTAAGTAATCAAATCCAGCAATTTGGATTCCGTATAATCAGCATTGTGGCAGATAACCACAACAAGTGGCACACAATCATATTGACTGGCAGTAACAGTTTTTGCTTTACTTAAATTTAGGTGGGAAGTATTAACATAGACCGCAATATCCACAGGACTATCAGATAAAAACAGAACTGTTGTCGATGGTAAAACCTTGTCTACTGAATCATGCAAACCACAAACCTCCAATGTTCAGTGGTAATCACGGAGCACGATTTCAATAACTGTAAGATTATTTACCGCGTAATGCAACAAGTTTATGGTAAAAAAACAGCCTACTCAATAATGAGCAGGCTGTATTTCTAGTATCTTCAAACTACTTTAAGAGCTGATCCATTCTGCTCATCAAGCCACTAAGTTCAGCAGCAACTTCTGCTTTAACATCTGCCGACTGATAAAACCCATTAGCCAGTTTCTGTCTCACTTCAGCTATTCTCTCTTCCCTGACAGGAGGCTCCTCCGCAAGTGCGGCTTTGCCAGCTTGCATTATCTCTTTTAATTTCTTCAGGTTATGCGCTTTTTGAGATATATCAAGCTTTTCAGAAGCAATCCTTGTTTGATCTATTCCTGATTTGACTGAACTATCATTTCCGGCCTTGGCACTCTTTTCAGAGTCTATTTTTTTAAACTTATTTAACTGCTGATTAGCGTTGACGCTTGCTGGATTAATCTTATTTGTCGACATCTTAACCTTCCCGTGGGTATCTCCCAATAACTCTGTTTTTCTTATTCTAGCAATAGATGGGCCATTATTCAAGCTCGGCTCATGTATCGTGACTATATATATCGTCAGTACCTGCACATACTTTAGCTTATTAATATATATTTTTACATATGATATCCCCTTGATCCATGGCCAATGATAATATTAAAATAATTATAAAATAACCCTAAAGTTCTGATAGAAGCACGTCGATATCACATTCAGTCATGGTCTCAATCCGGAACAGTTCCGAGATTGAAGACTTAAGAAGGCGATAGCCACAATGGTTACCAACCTTCAACCAACGCTCATTTTCGGAGCACCTCAGGCAAGGATGCCTGAAGCATTCAAGGAGGAACAGGATGCGAATAAGCACAAACCTAGCTTCAATCAACGCTCAGCGTCACTTGTGGAATACAAGTAACAATGTTAGCAAATCAATGGAGCGTCTCAGCTCTGGACTCAGAATTAACCGCGCAGCTGACGATGCAGCTGGCCTTGCTATTAGTGAGGGTATGAAATCCGACATCCGTGCACTTGAACAGGCATCAAGAAATGCTGCTGATGGAGTTTCCATGGTTCAAATTGCTGAGGGTGCAATGGATGAGGTCAACTCTATTCTAATTCGTATGCGTGAACTTGCTCAACAGGCTTCCAATGAAACTTTGGGACTCACCGAGCGTGGATACGTTGACGATGAATACCAGGCACTGTCTGCTGAAATCGATCGAATTAGTACTTCAACAGACTTTAATGGTATCGCACTGCTTGATGGTAGTTCTGGAGATGTTGATATACAGGTTGGTATTGGCACTGCTGCCGGGGATGCAATTACTGTTGCACTAGGTACAGCAACTAATACTACTACACTGGGTTTAAATCTTACCGGATTGACTGGTGCAGACAATACTAATGCTCAGCTAGCAGTGACTGCTCTTGATGGAGCTCTTGACACTGTGCTTTCATCTCGAGCTGGTTTTGGTGCATCCCAAAACAGATTCGAATCAGTAATGCGTTCAATTGCAAACTCAATCGAGAATATCGCAGCTGCAAACTCTCGAATTCGAGATACCGATCTCGCTTATGAGACTTCAGTAATGACAAACAACCAAATCCTGCAACAGGCAGGAGTTTCGGTTCTGGCACAAGCGAACCAGTCACAAGCACTGGCTCTCTCCTTGTTCCAATAGGATCATGACAATTTGCAGTGGGGATTAATTTCCCCACTGCAAATTAGTGCTCAATCTGGGAGGATATCATGAGCGTCATTTCATTTGGTGGATTAGCCTCAGGTCTTGATACAGGGACAATTATTGCCCAACTTCTTGCGGTCAGAAGTCAACCTATGTACCGACTTCAGGCACAGAATGACCTATATGAATCGCAACAAAAGTCAGTAGATATACTAAAAGGATACTGTTCAGAATTATTGGCTACAGTCCAGGAATTGGACTCAGGATCCGATTTTGGAGCATTCACTGCTTCTTCTGCAAATGAAAGTGTGTTCACTGCAACTGCATCTAGTTCCGCTGCCACTGGATCCCACGATATTACAGTCAATGCTTTGGCAAATGCACAAAAGAGTATCTCACAAGGTTTTGACAGTTTGAGCACTCTAGTTGGTACTGGAGCTGTGGGTATTGTAATAGACGGTGTGTCAACGGATATTACCATTAATTCAGAAAATAACACTTTAGATGGGCTTAGAAATGCCATCAACACTTCTGGTCTCGCGGTTCATGCCTCTATTATTTATGATGGCAATGAAACCGGTGGCTATCGTTTGGTTCTCACCTCTTCTGAAACTGGGACTGACAATGCTTTTACAGTATTGCCTAATCTATCAGGCGGGACTGCTCCTGTTTTCTCTACAATTGAGACAGCAAGTAATGCGGAAGTTATTATTGATACTGTAACGGTTTCCTCCCAGACCAACAGTATTACCAATGCCCTGACAGGCATTTCTCTTGACCTCCACTCTACTGACCCGGGGCAGTCCAACGAATTAACTGTTTCTACTGATGGTGAAGCAATCACAGAAAAGATTCAAAGTTTTGTCGATGCCTATAATCTTTTGTACGACTATATGGAAGATCAAAAGCTTGAAGGCGCTGATTTACGTGGAAATTCAATTCTTCGCTCAGTATCCAGCCGAATCAATACGATAATGACAAGCTCACTAGAGGGTATGGACATCTCGATGCTATACCAGGTTGGCGTTAGACAGGGCGAAAATAACCAGCTTGAATTTGACAGTTCCATTTTTAACGAAAAGTTGGCTGAAGATTACACCGGAGTGCAGAACCTGTTTGTCAGTAATGATGTAAGTTCAGGGCCAGTTTACCTGTTGGGAATTGCCCTTGACGACATGACAGATTCTATCGATGGAATTTTTAAATATTCAAATGATTCCTTTAATAATCGAATCGAACAAAATGAAAACTCAATTGCCAGGTATCAGGATAGTCTTGATAGTTACGAACAAATGCTTGCAGCCAAATTCACTGCAATGGAACAGCTAATTGCCGGCTTTAATGCTCAGGGCAACTATTTGTCAGCATTTTCAAACTAGGGATGGAGTAATAACATGATGTATGATAGAGGAATTCAGCATTACAAAAAAACTGCGGCCACAAGTGCGGGCCCAGTGAAAATCATTGTTATGATCTATGACCATTTAGTTCTTTCTATTAATGAAGCATGTATAGCAGCTGAGGAAAATGATGTTGTGAGGCGAAACAATTGCATAAACAAGGCACAGTCAATCATTACCGAGTTGCGAAATAACCTTGATTTTGAAGTGGGTGGAGATATAGCAAGCAACCTGGACGCTCTGTATAGCTTTATGTTCAAAGAGAACCTTGCTGTGTTTTTGGATAATGACCTCAGTCACCTAAAAACTGTTTTGACTACAATTGAGCCAATTCATAATGCATGGAAAGAACTATCGGATCCCAATCATGCAAGTAAGTTACAGCAAAGTGTAGACTCTGGCGCAATTCCTGCATCTAATGTTCCAGAACCGGTAACCAGTAAATAAGTGAGGCAGTAGATGCAAAACCTGGCATTAGAGTTAAGCAGAATTAATGACAAGCTATATGCTAACTTAGAAGATGGTAATTATAAAGAATGCATCGAGTTATTACAAACCCGTGAACCAATTTTAAAACATGTTACCGACAAATACTCACAACTCGACACCATAAATATTCCTGCAAGCATTTTATCTGAAATCTCCAGAATGAAAACTGAAGATTCTGTACTTATGATTAAACTTGAATTAGAGATGACATCTGTTGGTAAAAAGATTGCTAAAAACAAGATAAGAACTGTAGAAAAACATAATAGTGGATATTGTATTAATAAACGGGCTTAACTATTTGTCGTTGTATTTACGTATTTGTTTTTTCAAAGCTTCATCATTGCATGTTGATTTACCCGCTTCAATATTAGAATTTTTAATTTCTTCATAAATTTCATATCTATGTACTGGCACAGATCTAGGCGCATCAATGCCTATCTGGACCTGATCGCCACGTATGTCTACAATCATAATCGATATATCATCACCGATCATGATTTTTTCATTTCGTTTTCTACTCAATATTAGCACGTGACCTCCATGTCTCGGCTGTTAGCAATGCCTCAGACGCAGACAACAACTCCGTCAGTTTGCTCTGAACCTAGAGATTCTGCAACCTTTATTTTGGTTTCTGAAGCAGCCTGGGATTTGTGCCAGGATGTAATATCTATCGGTTGGCGCATAGAATATTTGCTATCCTCTTGAATTACCTGTGCCCCAGTTTTTTTCGAAGCACTTATTACCAATGGAGCAGCCAGGTTGCCAGTAATTATTCCACCATTAGCAGGTATTGTTGTTACTATCAAAATAACTACATCTGATTCTCCGGTAAAGTGTTTTAATGCACTTCCGGAAATATATGGCCTGAATGAATCACTAAACAGGTCCGGGTCAGACACAGGGAGCCTAAATCCCTCATTATCAAGGGACTGGAGCCACATTATCGGCAACTCCGTATCTGATTCCAATAAAGTCCAGCGTTTTAATGCTGGAAGGCCAATTAGTCCCGATTCTAAATAAATCTCATTTTTACTCATTCTTATTCCCTCCTAAAGGTAGTCAAAGAGTCTTGTTTGTAGAAGTCTGCCTGAAATCATCAGGCTCGATTGATATGCGGTCTCAGCACGAGCAAGATCCGATGCAACACTAACCATGTCTGCATCAGATATGCTTGAAAGATTTGTCCGCAAGTTAATATTGCGTTGCATCGCTGCATCATCCATTCCATCTAAAATACTGCCGCGGTTACCGACAGAAACTTCCATTTGCAGAACATGTTTCTCAATAGCATCAAGCTCGTTCAAAGCGGTTTTAATTCTGTCAGTATCATACGAATTGCAGGCAAGAACAAACTCGTGCAAAGTATTGAAAAATCTGGCTGGGCTTCCTGTTCCTTCAAGCCCCAGAGCAGTGGCAGTTGTAAATCCGGGCGGGTTGCTAATTGTAAATGCAGTTCCGTTTTCATTACTAATGGAAATGCCCTCGCCATCAATGAACATTTCAAGTGCTGGAAGTCCAGCTGCAGAAAGTGCATCGTCAAAAATTGTTTTTATATCTGCAAGAGTTGTGGCAGTAGATAAATCAATACTAACTGTAGTGCCATCAATAGTTATTTCCATCTCGGAAATTTCAGAAACATTCAGCGAAGGTATATCAACCAGAGGCGTGTCCCAGGTCACTTGTGTCCTGATGTCGGCCCCGGTTATGATACCATCATCGCTGCTACCAAGAATACCAAGTGATGCAGCTGTAGTGCCAGATCCAAATTCTGCAATTACAAGTGGACCACCATCTGGATCAGCTATTTTTAGTCCGGTAAAATCACTTTTGATTTCTGCCTCGAGACCTGCTTCTTGCAATAATACTATAATATCCTCAATAGTATCAGCCCCGGAAAGATCAACTTCAAATGGTTCTCCCCTTGCAGCTGTAATAGTAATTACTCCGCTGCTCCACCCATGACCAAGAGATAGGTCTGTTAATTGAGTATCGAGCTCCAAATCAAGTGCCATGTCCAGTGAGCCGGTCAAAAGCGATAGATCAGACCCGAGTATTTCGGAACCCGGTATGTTGATAACAACTTCTGAGTTTGGTCCAACCTGAGCAGCCATTTCACCTAAATCACCCTGATAATAAACTTCACCATTACTATTCACAAATGGCGTTGATCCAGTCTGAAAACCAGCAAAAAGCGAACTGCCATCAACTGATCGATTCATAATCGACATCGCTTCATTGATAAGAGAACTATATTCAGTGCCAATGATATTAAGATTTGAATGGCTTAGGGTTTCAGAAGTTGCTTGAATTCCCAGCTCTCTTGCATCCTGGAGTACCGTAAGTAAATCTTGAAGTGCCATATCAGTTTCATTATTAAACATCCTGGCTCTTCCAATATTTCTCTGATAGCCGTCGTTCTGACTAATCAAAGCATTGTATCTTTGAATTGCTCCTACACCGGAAGGGCTGTCGGAATAACTGTTAATCCTTCTTCCAGTAGTACCTGCGAGCTGCAACCTTGACAGCGTAGCAAGATTTCTCTGGCTACCGCGAAGGACCATATTTGAAAGTAAATTGTCTGTAACTCTCATTTTCTGTCTCCTACCTAAACCATCTTAAACAAGGTATCGAACATTTCCTGTACTACAGAAACCATTCTTGCAGACGCATCGTAAGCGTTCTGATAACGAGCCATATTGGCTGCTTCTTCATCCATGCTAACGCCTCTCAATCCCTCTAGCCTGTTCTCCAGCGATTGAACAACCTGTAGCTGACTTTCGACCATAAACTGGCTACTACCACTTCTGGATGCAAAATCAACAACCATTCCAGTGAAAATATTTCCCAAAGTATTACCGCTTTCATCAAACGCAGTATTGGACATTGCAGAAATTTCTTTAGCTAAATCAGTATCTCCATCAAAGCCGTTGCGGGATGTTGCAATTAAACTTTTATCATTCTCGACTGCTGTATTGACTTGCATGTTTAAAGCATTGGTTCCCGTGAATAACATCACTCCATGACCGTTGTGTGTTTCACCTTGAACATGTAGTTCATTAATTTTATCAATAAACATGGCAGCTATATCATTAAGACTCTCTAGTGCACCAAGTACATTTGCATCCCGTGATTCTATCAATGCCGAAAGATGTCCCTGGCCTATTGAAATTTCCTGGCCACGCTCTCCCGTTGTTATTATGAATCTGCCAGGCAGTCCATTGCCACCTTCATCACGGCGAACTGTCAGCCGTTCTGCTTCATTACGTACAACAACTGCTCTACCTTTTATAATAACGTCAACTGTTCCATCGTTCCGACTTTGAATATCAATATCTGTCAGTGCAGCAATTTCACTTAAAATCAGTTCGCGCTGATCACGTAAGTCATTGGCAATCGATGAACCGGCTTCAGTTGTCAGAATTTGTTGATTCAGAATTGCAACAGCTTCCAAACGGGCATTAAGTTCGCTTACTCCTGCCTCGAGCTGTAAATCAAGATCGTCAGCAAGACTATTCAGATTTATTGCAAGATTACTAAACTCTTCAGCAAGACGCTGGCTGCTGTGCAATACAGACTGTCTCAATGCATCGCTTGCAGGAGGTGTTGACAAATCATTCCATGAAGAGAAAAAATCATTTATCGCACCGCTGACAGCGCCACCTTCAACCGATCCCATGACAGTTTCTATGTCATAAAGAGTTGTATCCATTTGTGAATAATGTGTCAGTCGTGCTCCCTGGCTACGCATTCTGTCCACCAGGAATGAGTCTGTAATTCGACGGACACCAGTTCCCTCAGCACCTGCACCAAGGATTCCATAGGAAGTATTTGCGCCGATACGGCTTCCAGTCATCAGCTCCTGTCTGGAAAAACCAGCAGTTCCTGCATTGGATATATTGTGACTAGTAGTCTGGAGTCCAGCTCTGGCAAGATGCATCCCGCTTAAGCTTGAATTCATTATACTATTGAGACTCATATCAACTCCACTATGCTCTGCGCGTAATCACGCTATTAATTTTGCCACCAGGGATTTCACCCTGAGTATCGTAACAATCCTGTTTATCGGAACAATCTTCTCTAATCGCGCCAAGTTCATCGGAAACAAGTTCAAGACAAAAGTGCGCTATAATTCCATTCAAGTTGTTTTGACGCTCCAGATCTGAAATCGACAACTTCCATTTATCCCATGTTTCACAGAAACTATCAGGCAAACTTCCTGCCAGTTTCTCCAAATCCTGGATATTAAGACTATTAAGTTGTTTTTCACTGCATCCGATTTCATTTACCAACATCGATTCCCTGGCATTTTTTGCTTTTTCTGCCATAGGAAGATACTTGGCCCATTCTGTCGCATTATGTTCAATCCCCTGCACATCACGCTTGCGTAAATAGCTGTTTTGTTTTATCGCTATCCGGCGTAATCTTCGATATTCAAACATCTCGGCGCTGAGGAAGCTCTCTAATTTGCTTATTTGTTGCGAAGTTATGCGTTTTTGCTCAATAATCACATTCATTACATAACCTTCTTTTTCTGTGGCGATATCTCTACATCATTACATAGTTTCTTGTATGTAGACTGGACTCGTCGCACATAGTTTTCAGTTTCAGGGAAATTTGGAACTGTATTTCCGGATCTTTCAACATTGCCAGGTCCAGCATTATAGCCGGCCAGGGCAAGCTCCAGATTCCCGTCAAACCTATCAAGCATTTTCGAAAGATATTTGGCCCCACCGGTAATATTCTGGGCAGGATCCAAAAGGTCTATAACCCCAACTTCTTTGGCAGTTTCTGGCATTAATTGCATCAATCCTGCTGCACCTTTGCTTGATAGAGCATCCACTTTTCCAGCCGATTCTTTATCAATCACAGCAAGTATCAGTTCCGGCCTCAAACCGGTTGATTTTGCAGCAGAATCAATTTCTACAGAATATTTATCCAGAGTGTCTGCAAGGGCATAATTTGTATCCAGTGCTATCTGGCGAAGTGGCTTCCCGGATTCATCGTGATATGCAGAAATTGCTTTTTCAATTGGAATTCTATTTTCGGGTATCGGCAACATTTCAGTGCCTGAGCCTGCAGTTGAAACAGGAGGAGTTGCATATTGCTCGATTATCATATCTGCAATACCTAATCCGCTTCCATTTCCAGCCAAAGCATTTGAATATTCAGTATCCAGCATTTCGCGATAATGTCTGATTTCACCGTCGTTATCAATTAGACTTGAAGATTGTATTGTTGAGCGCATTGTCTTGAGCATTGTATTCATCAACAGCGATTCAAATTGGACAGCAATTTTCTTAATTTTTTGCTGTTCGATTTGTGTCTTATCGACTTTATTAACTGCAGGTTGATTGCCATTCTGAATCTTCAATTGCTCACCTTACATAATCACCAGTTCAGCCTGCAGCGAACCGGATAGTTTAAGTGCTTGTAAAATTGCAATTATATCGCGAGGACTTGCGCCAACTTCGTTGAGGACTTTTACAACATCTGAAACTGTTCCAGTATATGGGATGTGAATAACTGACGCATTACCCTCATCTACATCTGTTGTAATTTCCGGAGTTACAACTGTTTGGCCGCTCTCATTAAATGAATTGGGTTGCGAAACATCGAAAGAAGTTTTTACAACAACTTTCAAGTTACCATGAGCAACAGCTGCTGCACGCAACACTACACCTTCACCAACAATGATTGTACCAGTACGTTCATTGATAACTACTCGAGCTGCCTGATCGCTTTCAGCAGAAATTGATCCCATTCTTGAAATAAAATCGACAGGGTATTCAATAAATGACTCTGGAACATTCACAACAATTCGCTGTGCATCCTGAGCTTTGGCAACTTTCCCACCGAAAACCATATTAATAGCATTTGTCACATTTTGAGCAGTCGAAAAATCAGGGCTGTGCAGTAACCACGCCATTTGGCCGCTGGTCATAAATTCACTTTGCATCCTGTTTTCAACTTTCGCACCGTTGGGAATCATACCGACCGTTGAATGATTTTTTCGGAATGAATTACCTACACCACTTCGGATATTAAACCCACCAATGGAGATACTACCCTGAGCAAGTGCATAGACTTTACCATCGACACCTTTCATTGGTGTCATTATCAAAATACCGCCTTCAAGACTTGAAGCATCACCCAGAGATGACACAGTTACATCAAGTCTACTGCCAGGAGCAGCAAAACCGTCCTGGTTACCAGTGACCATTACTGCGGCTACATTTTTCAACTTGATAGAATTTGGGTCGACGGTTACTCCCAGACGTTCCAGCATTGCAGTCAAAGACGAGACTGTGTATTCAGTGCTTTGTCCATCACCAGTGCCACTTAGACCTACTACCAGACCGTATCCAAGCAATGGCTCTTTCTCAATGCCTTCAAGGATTGCCAGATCTTTCACACGTGAAGCAAGAGCATTACTTGCAAGTGCTACTGTTAGCAAGGCGGCCAGCGAAAGACCAAACACAAATCGTTGTTTTAATGATCCCAGCATCAGATTATCCTTCCTAGAACAACCAGTTTACAAGTTTAGTTACAACACCTGGCTCACTCGTAGAGTTAACTACACCAGTACCGTTATAAGCAATTCTTGCATCTGCGATGTAAGTGGAATAAATAGTGTTGTCGGGCATTATATCTCTTGCCCTGCAAATTCCTGAAATTTCTATGAGTTGGCGTTCGCCATTAATCTCAACCATGCGATTACCGTTGATTCTAAAATCACCATTATGCATCTGTTCAACTATGCGAACAGTGATTTCAGCTTGTAAATCCCCTGATCTCTGAGTCCTGCCATCACCGGAATATTTATTTTCGAGATTCAGACCCCAATCCGTAACCATACTCAGAATTCCCAGCCCCGGCCCACCGGAAACTTCAGACTTGTTATTGGCATCGACTTTTGATGATGCATTTGCAGTAGTACTTTCGGTGATAAGTACAGTGATTATGTCACCAACTTTATGTGCCTTCATGTTAGTAACCAACGAAGTACCGGCTTCCATATCGATTAATGGAACAACGGCATATGCTGGAGCTATTGAGCCCAACATCACGAGAAAACAGATTATTACTTTTAGTTCTTTATTCATTATCTTCTCCATGCTACCAGGCCAGGACCAATTACCCGCCCTGAAACAATTCGACCATCTATATCACTTCTCACTGGAACTATCTGGTTTAGGGCTCCATCTCGTCGTGCTACTCCAGTTGTACTGACTGCAATGCCGGATCTTTCAATTTTCATTTCAACTGGTTCGCCCTGATGAACCAATGGAACTGCGTTAAGATCCGGCTCGCGAATGATTAACCCTTTAGTCAGTCTCTTGGCAGCAACCATGCCAATTACAGATTCTCTGCCGATTGCAGTTGCTTTATCCGTTTCCGCAAGATCACTCCATGACCAACTAACCATATGAGGCTCTATTAGTTGGCCCTTGTGAGTTAAGGAATTTATTGAGGCTGTTTCACCCCAGACATGGCAAGTAACAGTTACTGAAAAACGCGCGTTTTGCTGGCCTGAATTCAGTCGAACACGGACCAAATTTCGACCAGGAGTTAAAATCCGGGTAGTATCAAGAGTTAAATTCCAACCGGCACCAATTGTCACTTCAGGTAATTGCCCAACCAATTCGATTGACGATTCTGGTGCTCCTGAATATTTTTCAGGCAATAATTTGGATAGTTCTTTTATGAGTACTTGTTGCAAGATATTCTCGGAAATCTGATTACCAGTACTGGTTACAGTACAGTAGTCATTCCCGGTGAATCTGACTTTTGCGGACGCATTGGCAAAAACCAGTTTCCGCAATATCTGTTGCCGGGAAATGCAGGTTTTATTGCCTGGGGTTCCATTTCCTGCGAGAATGATATCAGCATATATTTCTGGAATATCGTTGCTGCAAACATCTGCCAATTTAATAGTCGATGAACTGACAGTAGCGCTCTGCTGGATTTCAACTGTCCAGCCAAAAGCGCTACCTACGTTAATTATCAGTACCGACAAAATTGTGACAGCCAGTTTCACTGATTACCTCTTCATTCGGTTAACAGTTTGTAGCATCTCATCTGCAATACTTATTGTTTTGGAATTCAGTTCATATGCTCTCTGCGCAGAAATCATACTTACTAATTCCTCAACAGTTTCCACATTACTCATCTCAAGGAAGCCAGAGGCAATTTCACCAATTCCCTCTTCACCTGATCTACCTACCTGAGGTCTACCACTTGATGGTGACTCCAGAAACAGGTTACCACCCCGGGCTATCAAGCCAGCAGAGTTAGGAAATTTTGATAATTCAATTTTACCCAAATCCTGGACAGTTGCTGTATCACCTGCAAGCAGCACAGAAACAGTACCGTCGCGGGCAATCGAAATATCTGTTGCATCATTTGGAACCTGCATAGCTGGTTCCATACGATACCCTGACGATGTGACAATATTGCGCTCTGCATCCAGTTTGAAGCTACCGTCTCTTGTATAACCAATTGACCCATCTGGTAATCGAACCTGGAAGAATCCATCTCCCTCGATCATCAAATCAAGAGGATTACCAGTCTGTCTGATCAGACCCTGGGAATAAATTTTATTAGTGGCAACCATTTTGACACCGTGGCCAATTTCAACACGAGTAGGATCAGCTTCACCTGAACCTCTACCAGTTGGCACTACTGATTCATAAAGAAGATCCTGAAATTCGACATGACTTTTCTTGTAACCTGCAGTATTGACGTTTGCCAGGTTATTCGCAATCGTATCGATATTCATCTGCTGTGCCTTCATTCCAGAGGCTGCGGTTGTCATTGCTCTCAACATGTTAATTTATCCTTCCAGCTTTAAGCCTTGCGAGCCAACTCATTCACTGCTTTATCCAGTGTCCTGTCGGCTGATTCTAAAACTTTAGATTCAAGTTCAAATGCGCGTTGGGCTGCAATCATTGCAACCATGGTGTCGATTGTATTTACGTTGCTCTGTTCAAGCATTCCCTGTGCAAGATCGACTTCAGTGCCCTTCAATTTCCTTGCCTCAACATCTTCTGAGACCTTATATCTGGATTCACCAATGAGTTCAAGGTCAGCAGTATTTTCAAATGCATACAAATCCAGTTTACCTACACTTTGCCCATCAACAGTCAAAGTGCCATTCTCACCAATCACTAAAATGCCATCAGGAACAGTCAGTGTCCCTGAAGTTCCTTGTACCGTGTCACCATTCATCGTAATAAGTTGCCGCTGAGAATTGATTGTGAACGAACCGTTCCTGGTATAGAACTCAGTACCATCGCGATTAACCTTAAAAAAACCCTCGCCACGAATTGCAACATCAGTCACATTTCCAGTTTCCCGCAGCGCACCTTGTCTCATATCGAGAGGTGACTGAACATTCAGCACCATATCCCGAGTTACGTTCATATTTTCTGGAGTAATTGACGACGCCCTGACATCTTGCTCTTGTTCTGAAACGTTCATCAACAGCTGCTTAAATCCGACAGAATTTGCATTTGCCAGGTTATTGGCAAGTACATTTGTACGATTAAGCTGGATATTCATTGCTTTTTCTGCTGTTCTTAACCCTTTAAGCATTTCAGCACCTTTCACAATTGGACACAATTACTGACACGCGTAGTTCGCAATTGATGTGCCAGGCTATCTGAAATGGTTACTTTGGAGTATTAAGGTTAATTTTTGGGGGTCTGTTGAAGCATTTGTAGCAAATAAAAAAACAATAACTAACTGACTATGACAGAAAATAAACCACGATTGGTAAGGATACGACCATTCACAACAAATATTGCCTCCACCTGAATTGATTCAAAGAAATCAATATCGATGGTTAGCTGGTAGTCATTATAGAAGCAATATGTTCCTCAAGATAATTGAGACCCTCGTCATCAATATGAGTAAAAAACACAGCTACTTCATAATCACTGACGCCTTCAGCTTCAAACTCGGGAAGGACTCTGACGACTATACCTTCACAGTTTGCTTCTGGTGATTCTGTGGAATCATCGCCAGCTACAGGAAGCTCTAAAGACATGCCCAGCTTAGTCATTGGCTCAATAAAGTGATCAGACTTGAAGTAGATACCAGAGGTACTGATATTCAAAGATTCCAGGTTACTCACCTTGTTGGTGCCATCAGCCTGAGGTAGAGTTACCGCAACCCTGAGATTTGCATCAATTCTTTGACTTTTTCTTTTTTCACTGCCGTCACTCATTGTGATTCTCCTTTACAAAGGCAATACTCTATAATTGAGATATTGCCAACCATCAATTATATATAGCAGTACTTTAGCTAAAACCATACCAAAAAGAAAAAGAGCCGGCACATTTCAGTGCCGACTCTTATATAGTCATAAATTATTTCTTATGACGATTCTTACGCAAACGCTTCTTGCGTTTGTGCGTAGCGATCTTTTTACGCTTACGCTTTCTTCCATTAGGCATTGAAGCCACCTTTCAGAGAAATCAAAAGACAAAATCTATATTCGGTCGACCTCGGAAAATACAGATCCGGGTCAACCCGGTTAACACCTGAGATTCGACAACTACAGAATATAACAGAGAATTGCCGTACAATCAAACTCGTAATGGCATATTTTTTAACGACCTGCCTTATTGACCAGATTAATTAACTCGTTTGAACATTTAAAATAAGGCACCTTTTTCGCAGGAACCGTTACTTTTTCACCTGTTTTGGGGTTTCTGGCATTGCGAGCAGCCATCGGTTTTACCTTGAAGCTGCCGAATCCGCGCAAATCAACTTTATCACCAGAAACAAGTGCATTGCTGATATTTTGAATAATTTGGTTAACAATTTCAGAAGTGTCTTTATTATTGGCACCAGAATCTTTGGCGATTAACTCTACTAATTCTGCTTTGGTCACTGGTTGCTCCTGAAAATGTGAGGCTTTGTAACTAGTTCAGATAATGTAAGTTAATCAGTAATTTTGAATCGGCAATAAATATTGAAATGTTTCCCACTTCTGCCGTGGATTTGCCAATCTGAAATCTACAACGATGAACATAGTAGCGGATCAGCAAACAGCGCACGCACAGCGCAGGAAACATTCTATGCGTGAATATGCAGAAGTAATGCCACAACTCATCAGAATTGAACTTAATTCGGTAACTAATAGAGTGACAACGTGTTAGAGATAGTTAGTCAACGGTGGGATATTGTAACAAAAGAGAAATTCATTGCAAATTACATGCTCGAGCTACTCGCATGATGCCATTATGCGAAATCACAAGCATCAATCAGACACAATCAGGAACAATCAAGAGCGGTAAATAATTTTTTATGCGCATTCAATATTTTACAGTTTCGTCTAGCCATTACGACTTCTGCAACTGCAATTGCTTTTTCCACGCTGAAACTTTTCCGTATTCGACCGTCTCCCCAACAATAATTACTCAAACAGGTTCTTGGAAAACCGGAAGAAAATACATTAGAGGAAAAGCCGACAGTTGTAGCAGTATTGAATTGAGTTCCGATTGCAGATTTTGCATGATCACCAATCATCAGCCCTACAAAACATGAACCGGTGTCAACAGGACCGTGACCATAGTTGGCTTTGAGCAGAGAATAGTTGTTACTCAAATCACTGCAGTTTGTACCTGCACCAAGATTGCACCAGCTACCTATCACTGCATGTCCAATAAAACCATCGTGTTGTTTATTGGAGAATTCACAGAATTGACTCTCTGCAACTTCCCCACCAACTTTACAGGCTGCACCAATTGCAGTTTCTCCGTAAATTGTACTGCCCGCTTTTATTGTTGATCCTGGTCCGATATAAAGAGGGCCTTCAAGAAAAGTATTGGCCATTATTGTTACATCGTTATCAATAATAATTGGGCCAGCAGATGCATCCAGAACAACACCTGGAGAAATTACTGCACTATTTGCTACAAATATATTTTCCGTATTAACTGTGTTAACAGCAGAATATTGAGCCGTATCGAATGCTGTTAGTTCAGTTTTTACATTCCATGGCCAGTTGTCTCCATCGGCAGACTGCAAGCCAAAGTAGCTGCGCTTGATTGTGTCACGCATACTTTCATGGTCACTTGTAATCATTGAACCGATATCATGAACCATGTCCCATAAATAGTTCCAGACAGGCTGAGTTGATGTAGTAGATTCACATGGAGGATTCCACGGTGCAGATGGTTTGGTTGCAGTGACTCGTGACTCATCTGCAGCAGCTGTGTCATCCCACATCTTCCAAGAATTGAGAATTTCAGCTGCTTGCTCACTGTCCACTACTGCAAGCACTAAGCCTTTGTCGTCAGACTCAATTGTCGATTCAAAATTAATTGCTTCCGTTATTTTTGAAATATTCCCGGCAAAGCGAGCACTCATAAATATGATTTTTTTGTAATTACCCAGTTGTTTTAAGCAAGATTCAAAACCTGCATGTATCTCATTTATACAAGTTTGCAACTGTAGAGGTTCCAGATTCGATATCGGCAAAAGAGCCAGATCAGAACAATCACCAACTGCCAAAGCAGCTCTTTCCCGCAAGTTGAACACGCCACAAGGAATCTCGTAAGCAGGCCTGCTCCAGGTCAAAGGTCGAAATTGTTGGGATGTATGGTCTTCAAACAGAATCAAAAGGGTGTTCACAAGTTCCTCCGTGTTTAACAAGTTTTGCATATAATAACGTTAAACCATACTTCTATACAACAAATGAAAAAGGATTCCAGAATATTTCTGAAATCCTTTGAAAATGTTGGTGGAGCCAAGGAGGATCGAACTCCTGACCTCATGACTGCCAGTCATGCGCTCTCCCAGCTGAGCTATGGCCCCACAGAATCGCAAATATGCAGGCACATTGCACTTGTGTCAAATATTATGAGGTTTTCAAGCATAACTTGACACTGACTATTCCACTAATTACTATCCAATTCTGCTTTGTGCCGGAGTGGTGGAATGGTAGACGCGCTGCACTCAAAATGCAGTATCTTTACAGATGTGTCGGTTCAAGTCCGACCTCCGGTACCATTAAAAAAAGGGCGACCATTTGGTCGCCCTTTTCTTTTTGTTTCTACTTTTCATCCAGGAATGGATATCGATAATCCCGTGGAGGATCAAAGGTCTCCTTGATTGTTCGAGGAGAAGTCCATCGAACCAGATTCAGATAAGAACCTGCTTTATCGTTTGTTCCTGATGCACGACTTCCACCAAACGGCTGTTGTCCAACAACTGCTCCTGTAGGTTTGTCGTTTATATAGAAGTTACCTGCGGTATGCGACAGTTCCTTTTTTGCAACTTCAATAGCGCTTCTGTCTTGTGAGAAGATTGCGCCAGTCAGTGCATAGTCAGACGCTTTGTCACAAAGGCGCAGAGTTTTCAGGAAATCTGCATCTTCATATACAAAGATTGTCAGCACAGGACCAAAGATTTCTTCACGCATTGTTACAAAATCAGGGTCCTTGGCAACAATAACAGTAGGCTCAATAAAATAACCCTTACTGTCATCAAAACCTCCACCAGCAATAATCCTGGCTTCACCCCTGGCTTTCTTTGCTACCTTTATGTAACCAGAGATAGTATCGAAAGCATTTCTGTCAATTACTGCTCCCATGAAGTTTCTGAAGTCCTCAGGGTCACCCATTGTGATTGTTGCTACTTCTTCTTTCAGTCGTTTCTGGAATTGCTTCCACATACTTTGAGGTACATACATTCTGCTTGCTGCAGAACACTTTTGCCCTTGATACTCAAAAGCACCGCGAACTGCTGCTGCTACTAAAGGTTCGAGATCTGCAGTTGGATGGGCAAAGATAAAGTCCTTACCACCTGTTTCACCAACTATGCGTGGATAGCTACCATAGCGGTGGATATTATTACCAACTGTCTGCCACATATTCTGGAAAACTTCAGTACTTCCGGTAAAGTGAATACCAGCCATATCCGGGTGTTCCAAAACAGGATTACCAACCTGGCCGCCACTTCCGGGGACCATGTTGATTACGCCATCAGGCAAACCAGCTTCTTTCAGGATTTCCATAATAAACCATGCAGAATATACAGAACTTGAGGCAGGTTTCCAGATAACAGTATTACCCATCAGAGCAGGAGCGGTTGGCAGGTTACCAGCAATCGATGTGAAGTTAAATGGAGTAACTGCAAAAACAAATCCGTCCAGTGGACGCTGTTCAAGCATGTTCCACATTCCAGGTGCAGAATCAGGTTGCTCACACATTATATCGTACATGTAAGATACATTGAACTTGAAAAAGTCAATAAACTCACAAGCAGCATCAATTTCAGCCTGGAAGCAGGTTTTGCTTTGGCCAAGCATAGTAGCAGCATTCAGTGTTGCACGATGACGACCTGTCAGAAGCTCCGCAGCTTTCAGGAATATTGCAGCTCTGGCTTCCCAAGGCATTGCAGCCCAATTTTTCCGGGCTTTCTTAGCGGCAGCGGCAGCAGCGTTAACTTCTTTTGCTCCACCTTTGTGGTAAGTTCCCAGCAGGTGTTTGTGGTCATGAGGGATTCGACAATCGCCCATGTCCCCAGTCTTCACTTCTTTACCACCAATAATTAAAGGAATTTCGATAGTCTGGCTACGCAGTTCCTTCAACTTAGCTTTGAGTTCTATCTTTTCCGGGGAACCTGGTAAATAGCCTTTTACTGGCTCATTCTCAGGTACAGGAGGTACAAAAATGCTATTACTCATTGCCAACTCTCCTTTGAGTGTTCATCTACTGATCAAATGCCATCGACGGCAGAATTAATTCTTCTGGGAAGATGCATTATAATCACTATCATTGCAAGGACTGCGACAGACTGTTACAATTATAAAAACAAATTCTCAAACAGGAGATAATTCGTGCCAGACTTAACAAGCAAACTTGTAAATGTAGAGACACACATCCTTTCACAGCAAATGCTGCACCCTGGTGCCAGTGGTGACTTTACGGGGTTACTTAACGACATAGCTTTCTCTTGTAAAATAATAGCAAAAGAAGTTTCACGTGCCGGGCTGGTTGATATTCTTGGCGCAACTGAACAGGTAAATATTCAAGGAGAAACTGTCCAGAAGCTGGATGACTATTCCAATGATGTAATGTTGAAATTTGTTGGTCGCCGTGGTCAGGTATGCATGTTGGCATCCGAAGAGATGGATGACCCTGTTTACATGACAAGTAAAAATGGCAGCGACAAGTATATCGTTGTTTTTGATCCTCTTGACGGATCCAGCAACATCGATGCAAATGTCAGTATCGGCACTATCTTTTCAATCTACAAACGAGTATCTCGAAATGGTAAACCAACAGATGCAGACCTGTTGCAACCAGGCAGAGATCTGGTAGCAGCCGGCTACGTTATTTATGGTTCATCAACAATGCTAGTTTACACTACCGGTGCAGGTGTTCACGGATTTACGCTGGATCCAACTATTGGTGAGTTTTTGCTAAGTCATCCTGATATCAAAACACCATTTGATTCAGGCACCTACTCAGTAAACGAAGGACGCTACAATGGCTGGAGTCCTGCTGTGAAAGATATTGTAAACTCATTTAAAACTGGCCGAGCTGGTAAAGATTTGAAAGGCCTGGGTGCAAGATATATTGGATCTCTGGTTGCTGACTTTCACCGTAATCTTTTGTACGGTGGTATCTTTATGTACCCTGCATCAGAGTCTGCTCCTGACGGGAAATTACGTCTTCTTTACGAGGCTGCCCCATTAGCCATGATTGTTGAAAATGCAGGTGGTTATGCAAGTACTGGATATATGTCTATATCAGATGTGATGCCTGAGGAGCTCCACCAAAGAACGCCTCTTTATATAGGTAGTAGAAACTCGGTTCTGTGGGTTGAAAAACAGTTATCTGACAAGAAAAAAGGTATTTGATTTACCAGGGACTAGTTGACTGCACCTTTTGCCAAACCAGCTTGTTCTGAACCAGGAAACTCAGCTTCAAGTTGTTGCAGATATCTTCCCGCAGCTTCACTATTACCACTTTCAGTCATCATGGTAAATATCTTCAACAGTGTATCGGCACGGAGTTCAGAGTCAGGGAATTGATCTAATAATCGCACGTAATTAGAAAGTGCAGATTCTTCATTCTTGTCCAACCAGGCGAGTTCTCCAAGTCTGAAAAGAGCATTATCAGAAAGCTCTGAGTCGGGGTATTTTGTCAGAAACTCAGTAAAACCTGCTGCAGCAAATTCGTATTCACCTTTTCCCCTGTCACTCATTGCCGATTGGAATATCGATTTACCCTCTTCAGGCAAAACATCAATGCTATCATCAGTTACGGTTGTCTCTTTATAGTCCCCAAGAGTAGCAATGCCAAGTTTTGTGGTCAGCAAATCCACTCTGGCAGAAACAGAGCGCATGAACTCATTATTGTCAGCAAGCTGCATCCTTAGTTGATCCAACTTGCTGTTAATTTGACCCAATCTAGCGAGTAATCTCTGCTGAGTCTGTTCATCAGCACCTTGCAGGCCTTCAGTAACAACAGTTATTGCTGCTACTTCTTGCCCGAGGAGTTGTTGTTCAGTCTGTATTAAATCAAGTGTACGGGCGTTCTTGTCAACAGAGCGACCAACCTGGTCAAACTGTGCAGAACAACCAGTCAATAAAACCAATGCAATAGCAATCAGCAGAAAACGCATTATTTATGGCCTCGCAAAATGGACACGACGATTGAGTGACCAGGCAGACTCATCGCTGCCGTTGGCAAATGGTCTCTCTTCACCATAAGATGTAATTCTAAGTTTAGAGCTGTCTACACCAAGCGTGGTCAGATAATCACGAACAGCAATTGAACGTTTTTCACCCAAAGCAAGGTTGTACTCAACAGTACCGCGTTCATCACAATGTCCTTCAATAACAAACAGGAAGTCACCAAAGTTCTTGAAGATTCCTGATGATGCTTCAAGAATAGCCATTGCCTCTTCAGAAAGTGTATAGCTGTCATATTCAAAGAAAACATCATCAATTCCTAATTCAATTGGAGCCATTGATGCATAATCAGGAGTAACTACTTCTTCTTCTACAACTTCAGGAACTACAGGAACTTGCTCAACTACTTCAGCTTCCACAGGATTATCATCAATTTCAACTGTAGCTTTTTTACCACAGCCTGCAAAAATGAACAGTGAAGCTACTGCTAACAATAAAATTGTACGAATCATTTTGGATTTCTCCCTTTTTGTTGTTTACCAAATACTACAACTGTCAGTGAGACCAGTCAGGAGTAGTATCAGGCTCGCCGCCAAATGTCAATTGCCGAACAGAGCGTTCAAGCACGTCCATAACATAGAGTTTAAAAACTCCGCTTTTATCTGAAGCAAATACAATGTGTCTGCCGTCCGGGGCCCATCTTGGATCCTCGCAATTGCGCCAGGATCTGTCTGTCAGAACCTGTCGATCCTCCCCGGTTGCTTTTATCATCACAATCTGAGTCAAATCTTTTTCCCGACATGCATAAACTATATTGTCACCATTAGGTGACCAGGCAGCAGAATCATTATACCTGCCTTCAAAAGTTAATCTATGCCGGCCGGAACCATCCGCACCCATAATATATAACTGAGGTGACCCACTTCTGTCACTAGTAAAAACGACATCGTTGCCAGTTGGTGACCACTCGGGGGAAACCTCAATAGCCTGGGAAATTGTCAACCTGCGCAAAATCCGGCCTGCCATATTTAACCTGTAAATCTCGTGTTGGCCAGTCTTTGATAGAGAAACAATAATTTCTGTACCATCTGGATGCCAAGATGGCCCTAAATTGGACCCCACAGTTTCACTAAGTACTCTTACGCGCCCAGTTGAAGTGTCAAGTATATAGTTTCCTTGCTGCCCTTCTCGATAAGACATAAAAGCCAGCTGGGAGCCATCCGGTGACCATGCAGGAAAAAGGTTCAGAGTCCTGTTGGCAGTCAAACGCAAAAGATTGGCTCCATCATAATCAATGCAATAAAGATCACGTCTGTCTGCACTTCCTCTGGTGAATGCCACGCGAGTCATGCAGATGCTCGGTTCCATCGTCAAATAAGTAATAACTTCATTGGAAAAGTGATGTGCAGTATTGCGCAGCTTGTCTGACACAGGCCGATATCTCTTACTGAATATCAGCAATTGCTCAGGCCAGGTTACAAGCTTCAAAGTTAACAGAGGTGCATCTTCTTCTTTTGTTATAGCAGTGCCGGGAAGTCTACCCTCCAGGAATCCTACAATTGCAAATGATACAGAAGAAGTGTCCTGATCTGCAGCAGAGGTAATCACATTAAACAACCCACTAAAACGAAAATCATCGGCAATAATTGCTTCCACAAACTCTGCATGTTGCTGCGACTTCTCACCACCTGAAACAACTTCCAGTGGCTTCACCATAATATCAATTTTTGCCCATGCCTCTTTTTCAGTGCCAAGCGTTACTTCAGTCGATTGGGCAGAAACTGACATCGATACTATAATCAAAAATATTATGAACAGTTGTCTCAAATTGATGACCTCATTGTAAACACGAAAGTAACCCCAAGTTCCTGTCCTGAATAATCTCCAGGCATTGGTGGAAATTTACGAACAGATTTTACTGCTTTCAGAGCACCGCGATCAAAAAGTGGAATTCCAGATGACTTGACCATTGTTTCTCTATTAATTGTTCCGTCACGCGAAATGAAAAAATGAACAGTACAAGAATGGGTCTTGCTGTCCCTGAATCCCAGTTGTGTTGGATTCCATTTCCTGCTTATTCTGGATTCAATCAAGCCAAGATATACTGCAAGTTGGCCACTAGCCAGACCCGTTTGTTCAGGAAAATCTATAGAAGCACCGTATTCAGGAATCTCTTCCTCTCTAGGAATTACTTCCTCGATCTCTTCTTCAATCTCCTTTACTTCAACTGGTTTTGACTCTGGCTCCTGCTTCTCAACTTCCCTTTTAATTGGAACCTCAGGAATTGGTTCAGGAACGATTGCCGGTTCGATGACTTTCTCCGGTTCTGGTTCAGGAGTTACAGCTTTTTCGACAACCGGTTCTTCAATCACAACCTGAGGTTTGGGCTCTTTCATCAACGAAACCGATATTGTGGGCTTTGTCAGGATAACAGTTCGATTAACGACAGAGCCATACCACATTACAAAAAGAAAAAAGAAAATATGAAGAGAGACAGAGTGTACAATATATTTGCGCACCTTATTTTCCTTCAAAATCTTCTTGGTCTGCAACTAAACTTATGTTTGTAAAACCACATCGTTCAACTGTAGCCATTACTTTTAAGATAAATCCGTAAGGATTTTCTTCATCGGCACGTAAATATACTGGAATTGTTGCAGGGTCTTCTTCAAGAGAACGTAATCTGGCCTCGAGCTCTTTGAAAGAAACAGGTTCTTCTTCAAAAAACAGTTGCCTGTTTTTGGTAACAGATATAACTGGTCCTTCTTCAACAATGACTTCTCTTGTCTCTGTTTCAGGCAGATCCAACTCTACTCCACCCTGGATATAGGGAGCAGTCAGCATAAAGATAATCAGCAAACACAAAGTGACATCAACAAGGGATGTGATATTTATTTCTGCCAGGCTTCTGTAGCTTGACCTTTTCACCTTATTTTCTCCCCATCGTGGAGATCAGGTCTTCTTGGAGGACGAACACGCCCTCCGCTGTCTCCATTATCAGCCTGGGACTCTTCCTCCATTATAGTCCGCAATCTCTCCATCTCGTTACCAATCAAATCAATTTTCCTGACAAACAAATTGTAAAATACAACAGCAGGGATAGCAGCCGATAGACCAGCGATAGTTGTTATCAAAGCTTCAGCAATTCCAGGAGCAACAACTGTAAGATTGGCGCTTCTCATCGCCGACATATCCCAAAATGATTGCATGATTCCCCAGACAGTTCCCATCAAACCGAGAAATGGCGAAATTGTGACTGTTGTTGACAAGATAATGAGGTAGCGTTCCAGTCCTTCAGTTTCAGCATAGGCAATGCGTTCAGAGCTTCTACGTACACTTTGAATTGTTTCAAGTTTATGAGTATCGGTCCACATGTTAGATAGAGGCAAATCATGGTTGTCCTGACACCACTCACTCATCTGCTCATCGGAAATATCTTTATCAAGCCATTGGTTACATATATCCCAAAATTTTGTGTGGCCTTTGCGAATTGAAGATAAGACCCGAGCTTTATCGAACATAACTGCCCAGGATAAAATTGATAATACAAACAGTATTAACAAAACCAGTTTCCCAAGTACAGTTGTATCGATTAATAATCCTGTGATTTCACTAGGACCGAGCGAGGCAAGAAATAAGCTATGCAACATGGCAGTTCCTTCTGCGGTTTCTGAAAAGGTATTGTCAGACTGAATATACTGCTAAATACAAGAGAAGTTCCATCTACTCCTGAATATTCAGTACGTTGACATCTATAGTTTCAGCCTAACTCATCAATTTGTCAATTGTCTTTCAAAATAATTGCATGCAAATCTTCATTTTTGCCCAATTTTGTGTTTAAAGCACATTCTGAAGACTTCTCCGGATGGTCTTGTGTGTAATGGAGACCTCTGCTTTCATGTCGACTCAAAGCAGCTAACACAATCATTTCTGCAATCAAGGAAATATTCCTGAGCTCAACCAAATCAGGCGAGATAATTGAATTACGGTAAATATCTTCAACCGTTTTTCTAATATTCTGCAGTCTTTTCAGCGCAATATTAAGCCTCATGTTCGATCTGACAATCCCAACATAATCCCACATTATCTGTCGAACTGAATCCCAATCATGTTCAAGAACCATTGGCGCTTCACCCTTGACCAGCTGACTGACAGAAGTAAGCAATGGGCTTAACTCCTCAGGCAATGATACACGTTCTTCCTCTAGCGAAGCTGCTGCTGCTTTATCGGCAAAATAAACAGCCTCGAGAAGAGAATTGCTGGCCAGTCTGTTCGCACCATGAACACCAGAACAAGCGACTTCTCCGATAGCATATAGGCCCGGTAGCGAGGTCTTCCCATCCACATCAACTTCAATACCGCCACACATATAATGTGCTGCAGGGACAACAGGAATTGGGTCAACAGTCATATCGATTCCAAATTTCAAGCAATTCTTAAATAAATTTGGGAAACGAGATTTTATAAATTCTGGGCTCATGTGGCTCAAATCAAGATGTACACACTTGTCGCCCACAAGCTTCATTTCCAGATCGATTGCTCGAGCTACAACATCACGCGGAGCAAGATCTTTCAACGGGTGATATCGTTCCATAAAATGTTCGTTACGGCTATTAACCAGCAAGGCGCCCTCACCCCTGACAGCTTCAGAAATTAGGTAGCTTTTGGCATCTTGATGATATAGACAAGTTGGGTGAAACTGAACAAATTCAAGATTGGCCAGAGTCGCGCCAGCTCGATAAGCAATAGCCATCCCATCGCCAGTAGCAATATCCGGGTTGGATGTGTAGGCATATACTTTGCCACACCCGCCTGTTGCCAGAATTGTATTTTCAGCCAAAAACACTTTCTTGGAATTGTTACGCCTGTCGAGAACAACGCAGCCAGCTATCCGATTGCCCCCGTCGGCACCAACTTCCTGGCAATTGAGCAATTCAATAGCAATATGGTTTTCAAGTATCGATATGTTTGGATTTTGGTGACATTTTTCCAGCAGCTTTTTCTCAAGCTCACGGCCAGTCATATCCGCAGAATGCAGAATGCGATTACAGGAGTGGCCACCTTCTCTTCCTAATGTGAATTGATCGTCTTCACGAGAAAACTCCACACCATAAGACAACAGTCTGTCGATCAGATCAGGCGAAGATTTAACCATATCTGCCACTATTGCTGGATCACAAAGTCCATCCCCGGCAGTAATTGTATCATCAATATGAATATCATAAGAATCCAGTGGAGACACTACAGCTGCGATTCCACCTTGAGCATAGTTAGTATTGCTTTCAGTTGATTCCTTTTTTGTAACAATGTTAACTGTACCACTCTGAGCAACAAGAAGAGCATACTGAAGGCCGGCAATACCTGAGCCGATAACCAGAAACCTGCTGTTAAAAGTTGAGGACATTTTACTCTCCTTCCTTTTGAATAATAAATTGTATCGGGCTGGTTTCGAGCCAATTGATTTGAAGATCGACAACGTTGATTTTTACAGAATCAGGCCATATGTCAGTTAACTTCACATAGTCTTTTGCAGTTGTAAACCAGGCTGTTTCAGCATTGCCATGGTTGTTAACTACTTGTAAAACATCTGTTTGAGAATAGGCTTCATGATCATCATATCTATAACAAGCAACCGGGTTTCTGCCCAGTTTCCTGATACACTGCTTCTCAAACTGCTCCGGATTTGCTATGCCGGAAATTATTGCATAATTACCAGTGCACTCCATTGACAGTATTGAATTTCTGGAATAACTGAAAACAGGAATATCGTTGTAATTTATTTGAGAAATACTCTCATTTTCTTCTGCAGAAATTAATAAACAATCTGCTCGATCTATTGCATCGATAGATTCTCTGTAAGGACCCCATGGGATAACATTTCCAACTCTAGGTACCAAGTTACCATCTTGAATTTTCCATTTATCTAAAATCAGAATATCGATATGCCTGTCCAAACCAGCAGTTTGAAAACCATCTTCAATGATAACAACATCAACGGTATCTTTAACCAATTGATATCCTTGAACTCTATCTTGTGATTGTACGACAACGACCTCTGGTAAAGCCTGAGCAATCATCAAAGCTTCATCACCTGCTTTATGATTTTCCGCATCGACAATAAATGGCCCCGCATCTGCACTGCCGTATCCTCGGACCAAGATTGCAATCTTCATTTCCAGTTCCAGCAGATCGGAAGCAACTTTAATAGCCAAAGGGGTTTTCCCACTGCCCCCAAGCGTCAAATTCCCGATAGAAATAACTTTGGGATTTGCAGATAATTTTGTGCGACTTGCTATTCTTTTGTTAATAAGAAATCCATTTAATTTTGAGGTCAGTAAAGTCAATCTGTTAAATATTGATGATGATTTCATTGACCATCTATTCCAAAGCTTGAAAGCCACTCTGGTTCCTGTGCTGCGTTTATCAACAATTTGATAAGTCATCTCTGTTGTCCCCTTAACAGTACATCAGCCAATATTTCTACTGTAGCAGAATCCGCATCACAATATATTTTGTCGTGCGCAGTTACAGTTGTTTTGCTGAATGGAACCGGCACAGCAGTCTTGTCCCAATTGTTAAGATTAATATTCATACTGTAATCCAAGGTAAGTGGAACAATTGGACAACCTGACAATCTGGATATTGCAATTACCCCTTCCTGAATTACGCCATGAGGACCCTTTGGCCCATCGACAGCAAGACCAATGCTTTTGCCAGAGCGTAGCTCAGCTACAAGTTTTTTAACAGCCAGACTTCCGCTTTGACCTGTTGACCCTCTGATAAAATCCAATCCCTTTCCAGAGAGCACCGATTCAAGTAAATCACCGTCTTTACTGTTGCTGACAAGTAAAGTTGCTCCTGAAGTCGATACATACATCATAGCTGCTATCATATCCTGGTGCAAAGAGGCATAGATAACTGGCGTCTGCTCAGTTGATTTGTTAATACAGCAACTGTACTTCATTATTTTCCATGCGATCTTGCCACCGATAGTCAGTATGTTCATAACACTTCTACACTATCAATAAATTGTACGATATCTTTAGCAACTCTCTGCCAGAAACCTGGCAGACCAAGCTTGTTATGCAGTTGGTCAACATCGGAGTCAAACTTGCTTCGCTTTGCAGAATCTTGCATCCAATTATCATACTCATTAACAACAGCATCTGCCGTTGCTTGGTTCTGGACAAATTCTGTCACCATTCTCTGATCCATTACCAAATTTGCCAGGCCGATAAAATTAGAGTTTACCAATTTACTACCAAGCCAATAATTAAAAGGCGAAGTTTTATATGTAATTGAATGCCCAATGCCAGCCAGCGCAACTTCAAGGGATGCTGTGCCACTGCAGACCACAGCATAGTCAAGATTACTGATGAACTCATTAATCGGCTGTTGTGAAATTCTTATATGGCCAGGAAGTAATTCAAATAATGGAATCAGATAATCAGCGGCACAACTGATTTGAAATTCATGTTTACAATCTGGATGTGCTTTTTTTATCTGCTCACAAATTTCGATAAACATTGGAAGCAATAATTGAATTTCCTGTTTCCTGCTCCCAGGTAAAAACCCGATTCTCAATTCCGCCTTTTGTTGTAAATTATATTCTCTGTTCTTTCTTGTTCCAAGCAGCAGTTCGCTGTTGTAAACATCCACCAACGGATGACCAAGATGAACTACCGGGATACTATTGTCGGCAAAAAATATTTTTTCAAATGGAAGCAATGCCAACAAACGATCAACTGATTTCCTGAGTGCACCAACTCGCCATGCCCCCCATGCCCATAATTGTGGAGCAACTACTGAATACACCGGAATGGCGTTTTTACGAGCATGCTTTGCAAGCGAACCATTGAAACCGGGAAAATCGACTGGAATAAACAAATCAACATCATTATTGGAAATAAAATTCTTAATCTGGTTTCTAACATTTAGTATTTGAGGAAGAGATTGAATTACCGCAGAAAAACCCATTACCGAAATTTCATGGTAATCAGCAATCCTGTTTGCACCCTGACTTACCAGCAATTCTCCACAAAGAGCTGAAACTTTAATGTTGGGAATTTGTTGTTTGAGGTTAGTCAAAAGCTCTGCAGCATATTTTTCACCACTTAACTCACCACATGAAATTAAAACATGCAATTGTTTACTGGAGTTCGTACTCATTGTGCGACTCCCATGGCTACTGCTATCTGACTATTCCACGTTCGGACCGTCTAATAAATGCCATCAAATTCTCAATGTGAACATCAAGATCACATTCAACAGCAACTCGATCCAAAGCTTGTGTAACATTTAGATCTTTTCGATAAAGCAGTTTATAAGCATGCTTCAGATTCATTACTTCCTGGTCAGAAAAATTACGTCGTTTCAGACCAACACTATTAACACCTGCAATACCAATTGGATTACCAGCAACAGTGAAAAATGGAGGAACATCCTGACTTAACCTACTGCCACCACCAACAAATGCATGGTCTCCAATCCGTACAAATTGATGCACTGGAGTCATACCACCTAAAATTGCATATTCTCCAATGCGCACATGGCCAGCAAGGTTGACCGAATTGGCCAATATCACATTATCTTCCACAACACATTCATGAGCAATGTGAGCGTAAGTCATGATCAAACAATTTGAGCCAACTTTTGTGACGCCATTTTTAGTTGTTGCAAGATTGATTGTTACATATTCTCTGATAACATTATTGTCACCGATTTTCACAAAAGAGATTTCATCGTTGTATTTCAAATCCTGTGGCTCTGTACCAATCACAGCTCCAGAATAAATCCTGTTACCACGACCAATTGTTGTATGCCCGTCAATAACAACTGAAGATGCTATTTGACATTCTGGTCCAATTGAAACATTAGGTCCAATAATTGTGAATGGACCAATTGAAACATCATGCCCCAACTTAGCATCAGGATGCACTATTGCTGTTGGATGAACAACTGGTTCGCCAACTGAATGGATAGATTTTTTTGGATTAAGATTTTTTGCATTCATTTTGTAAGTCTCCTGTTAACGATCTACAATTGTAGACATCAAATCAGCTTCGGCAACCTTATTGCCATCAACGTATGCGATGCCATTCATTTTGCAGATTGGCCCCCTCAATTTCACCAGTTCCAATTCAAACCTTATCTGATCTCCTGGCAGAACAGGCTTACGGAATCTGGCATTATCAATGCCACTAAAATAAACTAATTTAGAGCTGGGATTAGGCACACTGCTTAGCAATAGAACTCCACCAACTTGTGCCATAGCCTCAGTTATAAGTACAGCCGGCATAATTGGATGCTCTGGAAAGTGACCAGTGAAAAACGGCTCATTAATGGTCACATTCTTAATACCAACAATACGTTTACTTGGCTCAATTTCCAAGATTCTATCTACAAGTAAAAACGGATACCGATGAGGCATTGTTTCCAAAATTGCGCTAATATCCCAATATTCAGGCTTTCTTTGCGGATAAATCCGTGAAGCACGACGCTCACTTTTCGCCAGAATTTGCACAAATCTGCTATTTGTGTCATGTCCGGAAAACTTTGCCGAAATGTGCCCTTTGAGTGGCATACCAAGAAGAGCCAGATCACCGATAAGATCCAGAACCTTGTGACGCAAAAACTCATCGGAATAACGAAGTTCTGTATCGTTGATCAGTTTGCCATTATCAACAACAAGAGCAATGTCCAGATTTCCACCTTTGGCAAGATTGTTTGCCTGCATTTTCTCGATGTCTGCTTTCATAGCAAATGTTCGCGCAGGCGCGATTTCAGTTCTGAATATTTCCGGAGTAATAATAAAAGTAGACTTGTGTTTGCCAATCATAGGATCATCGTAATCAATTTCAAAAGTCACTCTGGTATCAGGTGCAGGGTGAGCTTCAATAACAACTTCACCCTCGCGCATGTAAACAGGCACATCAATTTTGTGATAGGTGGAAGGCATCGGTTGGTCTAAAATACCGACACTGTCAATTGCTTCAAGATACTCCAGGGCTCCACCGGTTTTTGGTTCAGGAGGTTCATTGGCATCCAGCTCTACTACACAGTTTGTAATACCGAGTCCATAGAGAACTGACATCACATGTTCCACAGTCTGAACTGATTGACCATCTTTTGAGAGAGTGGTATTCCGATTGCCACTTGCCTCGCGATCGTAATTTTCAATTACAGCCGGGATTTCTGACCCATCACTCAATTTAAAAATGATACCAGTATTGATTGCTGCTGGTTGGAACTTCATTGTAACATCGATACCTGAATGAAGTCCTGTTCCAGATATTGTGACAGTTTCAGCAACTGTTTTTTGCAAAAAGAGCATCGTTTACTCCTGTGATTTGTTTGAATTAGTGAGTAAGTTTTCAAGGTCTCTTACTCTTTTAAAGAGTTCAGGCAATCTACGGGTTAACCCGAATATTCTGTACCCTTTTTTAATTTCTATTTCAGGGAATCCAATAACAGTTTTCCCTGCTTCAACATTTCTTGTTACGGCAGTCTTGGCAGCAATTTTCACTCCATCGCCAACAGCAAGATGATCTGCACACCCCGATTGACCGCCAATTACAACACCCTTACCAATTGAGCAGCTACCTGATATACCAGATTGAGCTGAAATGGCAGTGTGTTCTCCAACAGTTACATTATGCGCAATTTGAACAAGATTGTCGAGCTTAACACCACGCTTAACTGTTGTTGTACCGGTTGTTGAACGATCGACACAAGAGTTAGCACCAATTTCAACATCGTCCTCTATAACTACATTCCCAATCTGGGGAATTTTGACAAGGCCTGTTGCCGACGGATGATAACCAAAGCCATCACTGCCTATTACAACACCAGGATGAAGTATTACATTATCCCCAACAATTGTTCTTTCACGAATTGTTACATGAGAATAAAAAACAGAGTTACATCCAATAGAGCAATTTGGCTCGATAACAACATGTCCTGCGAGTCTGGTCCCTGAGCCAATCTTCGCTCCATTACCAATTACACTAAAAGGTCCAATTGCAACATCCGGATCAATGATTGCACCTGGATCTATTACTGCAGTGGAATGAATTCCATCAGGAATTACTGAATCAACTGGAACAGCAAAAATGCTCAGAACTTTTGTGAAAACTGCTCTGGGATTTTCACATCTGATAGCAGGTATATCAGTTTCACAATCCATCGGAATAATCATTGCGGCAGGCTTGCCTGTCATGTTTTCCAAATATTTAACAGCTTCAGCAAAAACAATATCACCAGGCTTGGCATCAGTAATTGAACCAGCGCCACTAATCACAGGATCAGTAGCGCCTTGGTAATTAAGTTGCAGCATAGCTGCTATTTCACTTAGCTTAAACGAATTCATATCAAAGCCTATTGGTCAACGCCTTTTACAAGAGCTTTCAGAATTTCATCAGTAAGATCAACGTCTGGATCAATGTAAATTGTAGTCAAAGCAGCTGCATCGACAATAATTCCATAACCTTCTTCTTTGCCAATTCTTTCCGCAATCAGTTTTATTTGATCGATTATAGGCTGAATCTGTTTTTTGTACTCAGCTTCAGCACGAGAATCGACACTTTCCCTGAATTGAAAATAATCTGAGCGTGCACTTTCAAATTCTTGCATCTTTGACCTTAGTGCATCTTCACCCAAAAGCATCTTCTGACTTTCAATCTCCTCGCCCATTCTCTGCAAATCACGTTCGCGTTCAGTGATTTCTCGCTCAAGGTCCTGAAGGAATAGTTGGTATTGCTCCTGAGCATCGCGAGCAGCATTGTACTCTTCCACAATTCTCTGTGAATCGATAACTGCAAACGGTTTCACATCTTCAGCAAACAGCTGTGATGAGAATGCGAGCAATAGTAGTGTTAAGGCAATAGCCCTGATAGCATTTGTTTTCATTTCGACCTTTCAAACTTCTGTTTAGAAGAACTGTCCAAAGTTAAAGTGCGGTTCCCATCCAGGACCATTCGCACGATCAAATCCATACCCATAATCAAATCCAATTGTGCCCATCATTGGGACTTCTACTCTGACTCCAAATCCTGCACCTTTGCGAAGATTTGTAAAGTCTGCTTCACCGAAACTGTTCCAGGAATCACCTTGATCTACAAAACCGATTAACTGCACTGCTGGAGTTAGAGGATAAAGTACTTCAGCACTCATCACAGTGTAAAAACGTCCACCAATAAACCCGGGATTGCCTCTGGGGACAACCTCCAGATCTCGATAGCCTCTAAGCGGGTAAATCCGGTTTCCACCAAGTCTGAATTTCTCATAATCTGGAACATCGTCTGGATTATCCAGTCCATGAATCAGCCCAACAGCAGATGAAAGATGGAAAGCAAAGCCAGCTGGCAGCTTTTGGAACCAGGAATGCTTCAACAAGTGTTTCTGGTAAGAAATATCCTCACCAAGAGGACCACCTGATAATTCAGCACTGTAAGTAGTTCGAGATCCATTAGTCGGGAAAAATGGATTATCAGTTGAGTTACGACTGAGGCTCATTGTAATTGCTGATTTTGTGCGAGGCCAGTCAACCTGATCCAAACGCTCAAACGGCATTTCATTACTACCGATTTGCGACTCCAGGTTATCCAGATAGGTAACATAACCAGAGCTGAAATTAGCAAGCCTTGTCTGTGACCACTCATACCGCAGTCCAACCCGGCTGTATCTTGTACCAGGAATACGTCGACCTAATCTTAAAGCTGCACCTTTGGTACGGCTCTCATAAAAATCATCGAAATTGTAAGTATAGCGATCAAATATATCGCCACCTAAAAGAGTTGGTGTTCCCAGAAACCAAGGCTCAGTGAAGTTAAGATCAAGGTACCTGCGACGACTGCCAAATTGCCAGGCAAGGCCGATAGTCTGTCCCTTGCCCCGGAAATTTGTTTCCGCAATTTGAATAAACCCTGTAGCTTGAGTTTGAGCACTATAGGCCATACCAAATGAGAATTGGCCAGTTTGCTTTTCTTTGACTTTCAGTAGCAGATCGATGTCGCCTTCAGTATCTGCAGACAAGAAATCGGGCTGAACATCTTCAAAATAACCAAGCTGAAAAATATCTCTTTGTGTTAGGCCTACTCTGGCATTACTGAATACATCGCCCGGGAAAATACGAAGCTCTCTGAGAATAACATTGTCATGAGTTTTTATATTATCAACAATCTTGATGTCCCTGATAACTGCTGGTTCACCTTCAAAGAATTTAAAAGTGACATTGACGATGTTATCTGAAATCTCTCGTGTAGGTTCTACAGTTACATAGATATAGCCTGTATCCCAATAAAGTGCATTTAGCCTATCAAGCGTTTCACGGAAATCAATTTCACGGAAAGTATCTTCTTTTTCCAATAACACCAAACTGGCAACTGTTGCATCATCGTATACTTCGTTGTTTTCCCAATTTATATTTCCGACAAAATATTTCTGACCCTCATCAATTTCTATCGTTACATCCAGACCCTTACTCCGCTCATCAAGGCTCAAATCTGTAGCTTTGACTTCAGCATCGAGGTATCCGTTATCTCTGTAATAAGAAATAATTCGCTCAAGGTCAGTATCAAATTGCGCTTTCCGGAATGTAGCCGATTTAAAGAACCAGAAGCCACCAGTGCTCTGTTTCATTATTTTTCTGATTTGCTTGTCACTCACATTTTCATTTCCAGAAATTGTGATAGTTTTTGCTTCTACTTTCTGACCCTCTGTAACAGTAACCACTAATTTCTGTAAATTATTCTGATCAACAACTGAAGAATCTATAGATGTTGACACATTGTAGTAACCTTTTTCCTGGTACAATTCGTGAATTGTGTATAGGTCCCTTTTTATGGCAGCAGGATTTGCAAACTGTCCTACTTTTGGAGGGAAGACTTCAGTGATTTTATCGTCTTTAACTTTTTCGTTACCCTGAAACTCTATTTTCCTGATACGTGGAAACTCATCAAGATTTAATATAAGTCTGGTACCGTCTTCTTCTTTGAGCTGGTAAACATAAATATCCGAGAATTTACCTGTTGCAAAAAGTTTCCGGATTGAGGTAGCAACTGTTTCATGCGTAAGTTCCTGGCCGATTTCCAGCTCTGCCCATGACAAAACTTGCCTTGCTCCAACAGTACGCGCCCCAACTACATCGACAGCAGAAATAGTGTCCGCTGCGAGATAAGCAGGCAATAGAACGACCATCAAAATGACGGCCAGAAATATTTTATTAACCAAAGTTTGATTCATGATTCTTCTTTGCTGTAACTAATGACTATTCCTTGTCCCACACACCAGTCCGGAACAATAACAGGACAAAGTCAGTGTGGCAATCCGTAAAAACCTTGTTTTAACGAGAGATTTAAGTATGAGTTCCATATTTTGATTAAAAGTGCTGAATATGCAAAAACGGACGCTGTTTAGCGCCCGCTCTTTATAGTTCTAATTGCTTTATTTTGATTAAGTTGGCTCTACATTTGCGCCAGCTTTGTCATCAGATTTTTCTATATCATTATCTGAGTCAAATGATAAATTCGCCCCATCACTATCAACTGTCAAAACACGCCCACCCTTAAGATCACCTTTAAGCAGCTTTTCACTCAGTGGGTCTTCAAAATAACGCTGTATAGCACGACGCAAAGGTCTGGCTCCATTCTCTGGATCATAGCCAACTTTACAGATAAAGTCTTTGGCTGCATCTGTAATATTGAAATCAATTTCCATAGATTTCAATCTCGCAATTACACCATCAAGCATAATATCGATGATTTTACGCATATCGGCCTTGTTCAGTGAACGGAAGAATATCAGCTCATCAACCCTGTTGATAAATTCAGGGCTGAATGTTTTGCGTAAATCAGAATCAACAACAGCATGTTCGCGCTTATTAGTTTCATCCTCGCCTTCAGAACCAAATCCAAGAGCCTTTGTTTCCTTAACACGACGACTACCAACATTGGATGTCATAATCAGCACAACATTCTTGAAATCGACAACTCTGCCAAAACTGTCTGTAAGTTGTCCATCGTCAAGAACCTGCAACAGAATATTAAACACATCGGGATGTGCCTTTTCAATTTCATCCAGAAGCAGAACTGAATATGGTCGACGACGAATCACTTCAGTAAGTTGCCCACCCTGATCATATCCAACATAACCTGGAGGTGCACCTACAAGTCTTGATACAGAATGTCTCTCCATATATTCCGACATATCAATACGAACCAGTGAGTCCTGTTCACCGAAAAGGAACTCGGCGAGTCTGCGGGCAATTTCTGTCTTACCAACACCGGTTGGTCCCATAAACAGGAAAGAACCGATTGGCTTGCTTGGATCACGCAATCCAGCGCGATTACGTCGGATAGATTTACTGACAGCAACCAGTGCTTGTTCCTGGCCAATAACCCATTTGCCAAGCTCTTCTTCCATCCTGAGAAGCTTTTGAGTTTCTTCCTCTTCAACTTCAGCAACAGGAATTCCAGTAGTATCAGCAATTATTTTGCAAACCAGCTTACTGGTAACAACTGCTCTATTCGCATTTTGACTCTGCTTCCACTCCTGTTTGATTTTCGTCAAATCTTTGCGGAGTTCTTTTTCAGTATCCCTGAGCTGTGCCGCCAACTCATATTCCTGAGATTTTATTGCAGATTCTTTTTCCAGTTCTGTTTCACTGATTGACTTTTCAATTTCGTGCACGTCCGGCGGCAAAATACTTCCACTTAATCTGGCAAGTGCGCCAGCTTCATCCAGAACGTCAATCGCTTTATCCGGTAAAGCCCGATTGGAGATATACCTGTTTGACAACCAAACCGCAGATCGAATTGCCTGATCTTCATACTCAACCTGGTGATGCTCTTCATATCTCTCTTTAAGACCAAACAATATTTCAATAGTTTCATCTTCTGCTGGAGGATTTACTATTACTGTCTGGAATCTACGGTCAAGGGCACCATCTGATTCAACATGTTTGCGATATTCATCCAGAGTTGTAGCACCAATACATTGAATTTCACCACGAGCCAGTGAAGGTTTAAGCATGTTGGAGGCATCGATGGCGCCTTCTGCTCCACCTGCTCCAACTATTGTATGCAGCTCATCAATAAACAGAATCACATTCTCGTTCTCACTGATTTCTGCCATTATCTTTTTCAGTCGTTCCTCAAATTGACCACGATATTTTGTTCCAGCAACAACACTTGCAATATCCAGTGTAACCAGTTTTTTATCTTTAATTGTTGCAGGCACCTTGCCTTCATTCATTAATTCAGCAAGCCCCTCAATGATTGCAGTTTTGCCAACACCAGGCTCACCAATCAACACTGGGTTGTTCTTTTTACGACGACTGAGTATTTGGACAATTCGGTCAATCTCTTTGCTTCTGCCGATGGTAGGGTCAAGTTCTCCATTTTTTGCCATGGCAGTCAGGTTTCGACCAAATTCATCAAGAACTGGAGTTTCACTAGGTTTTGAAGTGCGTCTGATGGAGTCAGGATTTTTGCTCAGCATGCGCAACATTTCAGCACGAACACCATCAAGAGTCACACCAAGGTCACTCAATATTCTTGCGGCAGCGTTTTTATCTTCAACAATTATCGCAACCAGAATATGTTCCGTGCCAATGAAATTGTGGTTATATCGATCAGCCTCATCTTTGGCGAGTTCCAAAACTCTTTTTGCCATCGGTGTAAACGGGATCTCTCCGATTGTAATTGTACCATTATTTTGAGCAGTAAATTCTTCTATTGCGCGCTCAACATCAGCTCTCGATACATCAAGGCGCTTCAAAACACGTGATGCTATTCCTCTGTCTTCCCTGACAATCGCAAGCAATATATGTTCTGAACCGATATAGCCGTGTTGCAAGCGTGCTGCTTCTTCACGAGCCATAAAAAGTATTTGGCGAACTCTCTTGGTAAATCGATCATTCATTCAGCGTTCCTCCCAAAAGGACACAACGAGACAAGTTGATAATGTTAGTATAGGTACAACTTGCAATTAAGCAAAGCTATATACTGCTTACTAGATATCGTACTTCTAGCTGTAAACTTGAGGAAAAGTAATAAATTTGTACTAAATAATTGAAGTGAGTTTCCCGGAATCGAGTTCGAGTGCATGATCTGTTCTAGCGGCAAGTATTTTGTCGTGGGTAACAATGATAATTGAGCTTTGATTCATACTTGCAAGATTGAACAACATATCTGCAAGTTGTTCTCCCCGTTCAGCATCGAGATTACCGAAAGGCTCATCAGCAAGCAATATTGCAGGTTTGTTGATAAATGCACGCGCAATTGCGATTCTTTGCTGCTCACCACCAGACAATTCACCAGGTAAATGATTTTTCCGATCAGCAAGCCCAAGATGATCCAAAAGCTCCATCGCAAATTTTTCATCACTTCCAGGAGGCTTGTTTGCAATTCGTGAAGGAATCAGAATGTTTTCATAAGCGGTAAAATCAGGTAACAGAAAATGAAACTGAAAAACAAAACCGATATTTTCCCGTCGCCATACAGCAAATTGATCAAGAGTCCACGAAGTTATGTCAGCTCCATTATAAATCAATTCTCCACTGTCGGAATTGTCCAGACCCGAAATAACATTTAACAAAGTGCTTTTGCCAGAGCCGCTGGACCCGGTAATAGAAATGGACTCACCAGACTGCAGGCCAAGAGAACAATTATTCAACACTGTCAATTGATCGTCTTTTCGATCAAAAGTCTTGATAATATCCTTTGCTTCAAGCAAATAAGTCATTAAGCCCTCTTTATGTGTACCGGATAATTTCGATTGGTTTAAGCCGGGCAGCTTCACTACTTGGCAGCAACGTTGAGATCAAAGTCATTGCCAACGCAGAAATTCCCACAATTGCGAAATCGGAAAGCTGAATAATTACCGGCACCTGTTCTACAAAATAGACATCGCCAGGCAACTTCAATCCCACATGCAGCAGGTACATGCAACCTGCCCACCCAAACAAAGTACCAACCAGAACTCCAACAACTCCTACGACCACGCCATCGAGCAAAAAGATAGTTTGAATCTGTTTTCTGGTAGCTCCAATAGAAAGCATGATACCAATCTCCTTGTGACGGTCACCAACCATCATAGTCAGGATTCCAACTATATTGAAAGCAGCAACAAGAATGATCAGACCAAGCAGTAAGAACATCACAATTTTTTCAATTACAACCCACTGGAACAGATTGCTGTTCAGGGAAATCCAGTCATTACACTGATAATCAAACTGGCCGAGTTTAACAGCTATCTGATCTGCTACTTGTGGAGCAGCCATCATGTCCTCAATCCGGACTCCAATTGCATGAGCTGAATCAGGATCAAATCCCAGCAGTTCCCGAGTTTCATCAATAGACAGAAACACAAATCTGCTATCGAAGTCATACATTCCTGTATCTAGCCAACCAGCTATTACATATTTTTTGCTGACAGATGTTGGAGAGTCAAAAGACAACTCACCAGTTGGTACAGTAAAAATAACAGTGTCACCTAGACCTGCATAAAGAGATCCTGAGAGCTCAGCACCAAGCACCACACCAGTACCATTCCTCAACGCTTCCATTGCAGATTTATACGGACGCACTGTTCCTGTAAGTGGAGTTACACCTTCTTGCAGATCAGGATTGATTCCCCATATGACACCGCCACGATGTCTGGCAGTTCCACTTGTTGATTTTGATGTTACAATAGTTTCCTGCCGGAAGAATGGAGCTACCCCGGTTACAGTTGGCAGTGAACCTATGTCATCAATTGTAGCAGCAAGATCAGTGAAACCATCAGGATTGGAAGTAACGACAGTTATCATCGGCATATTATCAACAAATGTATTTCTTAGCTCTTCATGAAAACCATTCATAATCGCAAGAGTAAGATTGAGTACTGTAACTCCAAGTGCTATTCCGATTATTGCGGTCACAACAGCTCGATTAAGAAAACGGGAATGTTTCCTGTTTTTAAGGTATCGAGCTGCTACATAGACCGAAAAACGCATGGACTATTCCGCTCCCTGTTCTTCAGGTCGCATCGCTGGAAACAGCAAAACATCTCTGATTGAATTGCAATCGGTAAAGAGCATGACCAATCTGTCAAGGCCAACACCCAGACCACCGGTTGGCGGCATACCCATCTCCAGAGCTTCCAGGAAATCTTCATCAAGAACTTGCGCCTCATCATCGCCTGCAGCACGCAACTTGGCCTGCGCTTCAAATCGTCGTCGCTGTTCCACCGGATCATTGAGTTCAGAAAAAGAGTTACATACTTCAAAGCCAGCAATAAATGCCTCAAAGCGCTCTACAAGTATTTCGTCTTCCCTGTTTACTTTTGCAAGAGGTGACAACTCTTTGGGATGATCAGTAACAAATGTAGGCTGAATCAAATCCGGCTCTACAAACTCACCAAAGACTTCGTCCAGAATTTTATCACGACCCATACCTTTGGTAAGTGTGATACCAAGTTTTTTGGCCTCAGCAATCACAGCCCCATCATCAAGAGAACTAAAATCGATGCCTGTTTTATCCTTGATACCATCAAGGAAACGTAAACGCTTGAAGCCATTGCTGAAGTCCAGAGTGTGCTCTCCATATTGAATTTTTCTATCTTCACCATATTTATCCACGAGTCTGAGAACCATTTCTTCAAACAAATCCATCATGTCGTAATAATCCCAATAGGCAGCATAACATTCCATCATTGTAAACTCAGGATTATGAGTACGGTCCATACCTTCATTTCTGAAATCCTTACAGAATTCAAAAACTTTCTCGAGTCCACCGACAATCAGTCTCTTCAAGTAAAGTTCATCAGCAACTCGTAGGTAAAGAGGCATATCAAGTGCATTGTGGTGAGTCACAAACGGTCTGGCTGTAGCCCCACCATAAATCGGCTGTAAGACAGGAGTTTCAACTTCCAGGAATTCCTGCTCAATAAGGAAGCTTCTGACATTTTCCAGAATCTCGCTTCTGCGTCTGAATCTATCTCTTGCATCGAGATTCATAATCAGATCCAGGTAACGTTTACGACTTTTAAGTTCCAGACTCATATCATGGAATTTTTCAGGCAACGGACGTATAGCCTTTGAAAGAAGTTCAAATGACTGCACATGAACAGTAAGCTCACCAGTCTTGGTCCTGAACAGAGTACCGGAGACACCAATAATATCGCCTGCATCAATCATCTTTTTGAAAAACGCAAACGGGTCATCGCCCAGATCATCACGCTTTGCGTAAATCTGAATTTTTCCATCGCAATCATAAAGAGGCAGGAACATTGTCCGACCAGCTTTACGCTTGGCCATAATTCGCCCGGCAATACGCACAACAGTTTGATTCTCAACCAGCTCTGCCTCCATTTCATGGAGTTGGCTACTGGTATGAGTTCTGTCGTATTTGTGAGGATAAGGCTCAACAGTCTCTCGGATGAGATCAAGTTTGTTGAGCTTCTCTTCAATAATTCGATGGCGTTCGTTCTGGTCGTTAGACACGACTGTCTCCTTGTTTATTTTGCACCCGCGGAGCTTGTTGCCCGCAAATAGGCCTCAATGAATTCACTCAGATCGCCGTCCAGAACTGCCTGAGAATTCCCAGTTTCATAATCTGTCCGATGATCCTTAACTTTTGTGTATGGATGCAACACATAGGATCGTATTTGACTACCCCATGCAATCTCCATTTTATTGTCTTCAAGGTCTGAGCGTTTGAGTTTTTCCGCTTCAACAGCCTTGACATAAAGTTTGGCCTTGAGCATTTTCATTGCGCTTTCCTTGTTACGCAACTGAGACCTTTGACTCTGACTTTGAGTGACAATGCCAGTTGGAATATGAGTCAACCGAACAGCACTGTCTGTTTTATTTACGTGCTGTCCTCCAGCACCACTCGCTCTGTATGTATCCATTCTGATATCTGATTCATCAATATCAACCTCAACATCGCTTTCTACCAGCGGGAAAACAAATACTGAAGCAAATGAAGTGTGTCTTCTGTTTTGAGCATCGAAAGGTGAGATTCTGACAAGTCGATGAACTCCAGATTCACTTTTCAAATATCCGTATGCGAAATCGGCTTTGACTTCAAAAGTAACCGACTTGATACCTGCTTCATCCCCGCCCTGCAGATCGACTGTTGAATAAGACATATTGTTACGCTCGAAATACCTTGCATACATACGCATCAGCATTTCAGCCCAATCCTGTGATTCTACGCCGCCTGCACCAGGATGTATTTCCAGAAGAGCACCTAAAGAGTCATCAGCGCTGCTGAGCATAAATTGAGATTCAAGTTTGTCCACAGATTTGCCAAGTTTTGAAACTTCTAAAATTACATCTGCTTCAATTTCGGCATCTTGTTCTTCAGTAATGAGTTCAATCATTATCAGAATCTCGTCATAGCTTTCTACAGCAGCTGAAACAGGGTCAATCCATTGCTTTAAAACTCTGCAACGACGCAACACTTTTTCTGCTTCATCCTTGTCATTCCAGAATGAGGCATCCGACTGCAGGTCCAGGAGTTTTTTGAATTCAGAGTTGAGGGCTGGTAAGTCAAAGACCCTCCTTCAGGCTATCTATTCTTTTATTTAAACTTTCTAATATTTCAGTCTGTTCTTTCACTTTTTTCCAGTCTTCTAACGGGGAAATTTCTCAGTGACAAATTCCATTGCGGTTTCGCGAAACTGCTCTTCTGAATCATTGTTAACCATTACCATCTCAGCCTCTAAAAATCCAGCATATAAATCTCTTTGAGATTCAACCCTGGCTTGTGCCTGCCGTTGTGAAAGACCATTTCGGTCTACCAGGCGCATAACTCTCAAATCTTCAGGAGCAATCACTGAGATGGTGAGATCCATCTTTGGTAAAGAAGTGAACTGAAAATACACGGCAGCATCCAATACTGCAAGAGGCGGCTGAGGTTTCATTGAAGAAACTTTATTTATCGATTCAATAATTGCTGTCTCTAGATGGGGATGAACAATGTGATTTAGTTTTTTGAGTTTAATTGAATCGGAGAAAACCAGTTCGGACAGTTTGCTTCTGTCTGTATACTCAATTCCAAACTCACTTTTGATCGCTTCAATTATTTCGGTTTGTTCAAGGACACTATGACCCAACTTGTCGGCATCAATAATATGCGCCCCAGCATCAGAGAGAATTTGTACAAGCGTAGATTTTCCTGCAGCGATTGGTCCTGCAACTGCCCATAATTTCATTATTTTACTCAATCGTGAGCTTCAGCCCAATTAGCACCTGTGTGAATGTCGACAACCAATGGAACAGACAGCTCCATTACCTGTTCCATTGCTTCTTTAACTAAAATAGAAACTTCATCAACTCGTTCGGCTGGCAATTCAATTAACAGTTCATCATGAACCTGCAGCAGAATTCTGACTTCAGGATCAATTTTTGAAATTTTTTCATCCACAGCTAACATTGCCAATTTAATAAGATCAGCAGCTGAACCTTGAATTGGAGTATTGACTGCAACTCTCTCCTGGAAACTTCGCAGCCGAGGATTATTTGAAGTGATATCAGGAAGCTTGCGAACTCTCCCCATAATTGTGCTTACCTGGTGAGCTTCTCTTGCCTCATCTTTTGTATTGTCGATAAACGATTTGACGCCAGGGTAAGTTACAAAATACTCGTCGATAAATCCTGATGCCTCTCTCACTTTAACATCAATTTGTTTGGCGAGAGCTCTAGCTCCCATGCCGTAAATTACTCCAAAGTTGATTGCCTTGGCTCGGCTTCGCATTTCTGTGGTGACTTTATCTTCGGAAACATCCGCAATTAATGCAGCTGTTCTGCGATGGACATCACCCCCAACATTAAATGTTTCAATCAACCTTTCGTCTTTTGACAAGTGAGCCAACAATCTCAGCTCGACCTGGGAATAATCTGCAGACAGGAAAACATTTCCACTCAGACGAGGAATAAATGCCCTTCGAATCAACCTGCCATCTTCAGATCGAATTGGAATATTTTGCAGATTTGGATTTGAAGACGACAATCTTCCAGTTGCTGTTACTGCTTGATTAAAAGAAGTATGCACAAGGCCTGTTGCTTTATTGACCTGATTGGGCAGCCCATCAATATATGTGTTGAGGAGTTTGGCAAGCCCACGGTATTCCAGCATTAACTTTGGCAGTTGGTGCTGCCCCGACAAAGCAGTTAAAACCGATGAATCTGTACTCCATCCAGAAGCAATTTTTTTAACAGGTTTAAGACCTATTTTATCAAATAGGATTGCAGATAGCTGTTTGGAACTGTTTATATTAAACTCTTCACCTGCAAGATCGTAAATTGCAGTCTCAATAGCATTAATTCTAGATGAAAACTGTCCTCTGAGTTCAGCCAAATATTCCAGATCCAGCTTGATGCCGTGTTGTTCCATTCTATACAACATTGCAGATACTGGGATTTCCAAAATATCAAGCAGCTCATGCTGTGAAGGTGCAGTAGCGTATTGCTCTTTGAAAAGCTTACTCAGTTGCTCTATTGCTACTGTAACATCACAGGAGTGTTTTGCGACCATCTCCATCTCCAGAGATTTAACACCTTTGGGCGGAAGCTTTTCTATCGGTGAGCCTAAACATAATGCGGATAGATGTTCAACAGAGTAATCACTATCTACCGATTGCAGTACATATGCCGACAACATTATATCAAATATTTTGCCCGTAATTGGCAGACCATTTCTGGACAAAATCCAATTACTGTCTTTGGCATTATGAATAATTACTTTTAATGAATCTGAAGCGAATAGCGGAGCCAGTATCGGCCTGATCCAACTAAGATTATCTACTGGCTCAACATCAAAGAGTGATGCTTGTGATTCTTGAGAATACTCAAGCACAGGGATATATGCAGTTTCCCCAATGTTTCCTCTAATAGCAATACCAGCAAGATGTGCAGAGTCAAAACTGACTCCATCAGCTACAACGTTAATTGCAACTTCATCAGCTTGCTTCAATGCGACTACAAATTCAGTAAGTTCATTGGCATTTGAAATAATGATATATTCTGAAGTTACTTGTATAATGTCTTGGATATCTTCAGAAACAGGCCCCTCCTGTCCCAACTCTGCAGCTACATTTACAGTTTGTGCCAATACATTTCTCAAACCAAGCTCATTCAATCTTGCGGTTACTGCTTCATTGGTTGGCAGAAAAGTTTCCAACTGTTTCAATTCAAAATTTACAGGTACTTTATCATCAATAACAAAAAGTTGTCGGGACATTAATATCTGATCTTTATTTTCAGATAATATGCGTTTCAACCGAGGAGTAAGATCTGAAGAATCAAGTTGCTCAAACAACTCGTCCAGGCTGTTGAACTGTTTAATAAGTTTTGTTGCAGTCTTCGGGCCAACACCTGGTGCTCCTGGAATGTTATCGCTGCTATCACCTGATAACGCAAACACATCTATCAGCTGTGCTGGTATTAGGCCGTAATCCTCTTCCACACTATCAACAGTGTATTCTGTAAGCTGATTGTTTTTCCCTGGCTTAATCATGGATACACCAGACTTCAGCAATTGCATAAAATCTTTGTCTCCACTATAGAGAAACACATTATCTTTTTCTGAAATCTGGCGTGCCATTGTGGCCAGGACATCGTCTGCTTCAACGCCACTTTTTTCAAAAACCGGAACACCCCATAAATCGAGTAAATCTTTTAGTTGTGGAATCTGCTCTCTGAGCTCATCCGGCATTGGCTTGCGATTTGCTTTATAATCTTCAAATATTTCATGCCTGAAGTTTTTCCCTTTTACATCGAAAACAATTGCCAGGTGATCCGGCTTGTACTCTCGGATAATTTTCAGGAGGCTTGTAAACACACCAAAAGATACAGAAGTAAGCTCACCACTCTGTGACTGTAATTGTCTATTTGCAAATGCATAAAAAGATCTGTAAAGAAGTGCTGATCCATCGACTAATATTGTGGACATACTTAATCTCCTGAGATCTGTGCTGCTGCATTGTAAAGATTGTTTTCGCAGATATATTCAAATACAGAAGCAGGTAAATCATCTATTACCTCGGCCCCACCGCACAAGGTTTTGCGAATACCTGATGATGATTGAGGCATGGAGAATCCTTCCAAAACCTGACACTTGTCACTTAAGTAGTCTGGGATAGCCAATTTGCTCTCCCCACGGGGAACAACAATTAAACTAACCAGATTCAGGATTTCTTCGTAGTCCTTCCACTTGTCAAATGAGGCAATGTTATCCTGTCCAATAATCAGTTTGAATTTAATGTGGGGAGAATCTTTAGTTAATGTGCGTATGGTTTCGATTGTCCAGCTTGCACCCGGTCTATTAATTTCCAATTCTTCAATTTCCACCAGAGAGTTTGAGCCTAGAGCAAGTCTCAGCATATTTGTCCTGTGGATTCCAGAAGCAAAGGATTTGTTTTTCAAAGGAGAATGCGCAGCTGGGATCAATTTTACCCGGCTGCAAAGACCAGCATGAAGCAGCTCTTTTACAAGGGCCAAATGTCCATTATGGACAGGATCAAATGCACCTCCATAAATACCGACGACCATAGTTCAACTCAACCCTCCGCCTTGGGTTGTTTTGCTTCAACCGCTTCTTTCATCAACAAAACTTCATCCAATAATTGACTGTCTGGTTCATCAATAAGAACTCGCTCAAGTACTATTGATGCTGCGTCATATTGGTGGAGTTGCATATATGTTTTTGCCATTAACAGTCTTTTCTGGACAACTAAATCCGAGATTTCAACAAGGCGACTCTGAGCTGCACTTGTGTTTGAATTGCCGGGAAATAATTCAAGAAATTGAGTATATAATGACCTGGCTTCAATAGCCGGAGAAATATCAACTTTTGGTCCACTTGTCTGTAAAAATTGAGCCTCTGCTTCCATGAACCAGGAGTCAGCTACAAGATCACAAGTTGGATATTCTTTACGCAGTATCTGCAATTCAACAACCGCTAGAGGTAATTCTTTTAATTCGATGTAGCATAGCGCCTTATTGTACTGAGCTTCACAGGCCAGTGAATCCGTTGGGCTCATTCTGACAAAAGATCCATAGGCTTCAGCAGCTTCACGATTATTCCCATTATCATCAAAATGTTGGCCCCTCAAAAAGGAACCTGCAGCATAAGGGTTACCTGTTCCACATCCTGAAAGAATGAAGAGCAGTATTAATAACGAAGATATTAAAAACAGTTGTTTGTTATTCATCGAAACACACTTTCTATTGACTACCGGTATTTACAAAGTAGGCTGCTATCATCCCACTCAAAGCACTTATTACGACAACCTGTTCAAAAACACGGCGCATGCCACTTTCTGAAACATCGGCGTTTGTGAAACTATAGGCACTGGACTCTATTGTATCAAAATCATTCGAAGAAATTCTGTCATATTTGCTGTTTGTAATCAGTTTGTCAAAAAGGACCGCACTTGAACTTGATTCAATAACTCTAGCATGAACAGAAACAAATAAGTCACGATCGACCCATTGTCTCCACAGCCCGAACTTTCGTCCCGCTACAGGATATGCCAGGTCAACTTCCTTTAAATTAAATACGATGCGGTAATCACCAACAGGTTTAATAAACTCTGTATCATCATGAGGTCCAGAAGACAACGATTCATCCAGCAACACTGTATGACCAGCATTTGCTATTACTGTTGTCAATGCCTCCAGAAAAAGATCATTAGCCTCATGAGTGCCAGATGGTACAAAGACAACGTCTGACTCTTGGTCAGGGATCCTGTCCCCAATTTTTTCAGCTATATCGAAAAGCAAAGCTCGAACTTCAAACAAATTACTTTGCACCTCAACCGCTTTTTCTTCAGCAAAAAGAGGCATCGCTGCAGTAATCATTAAAATCGAGAATAGTAACAACGACCAGAATTTCACACTAACCCTCCATCAATTGTACAGCCAGGGAATCATAAGCTGTCACATCAACTAGTTTAGAATTCACCCGTTGCCCGGCTTGCAAACCATGAGCATCCAGAAGAACCACACCATCAATATCATAACCAAGATATGGAGTGCGTGCTACTGCAACATTACTGCCCGACAGTAAACCTGATTGCGAAAATTCGGCAATCAATTCTTTCCACTGCTCCACTGGTTCAATTGTATCTACCAAAAGTAACTGATTGTTATCTTTTTTCAACAACTGGCGTTGTAATGAGTGTTCGCTTTGCAAATCCATCAAGCGGGCTTCTCTATCAGCAACTTCTTCGTCGTCAACAGTTAACTCCAGCTCTGCACCGGCAGTTCCACTTTCAGGCGAATAACGATAAGTCCCCAAGTGGTCAAATCTTACTGCTTCCATAAAATCAGCAGTCATTTCAACATCATATTCATCTTCCCCAGGAAAACCAAGCAGTACAGTAGTGCGCAATGCTATATCGGGATTCAAGGATCTTAAATCTGTAAACAACTTCATCGTAGCATCGATATTAAAAGGCCTGTTCATCGCACGAAGTACTTTTGGCGAAGCATGCTGAATTGGCATATCAAGATATGGCACTACTTTTTCTATCGATAAAATATTTTTCAGATCATTTGTTGGGATGATTCCTGGATATAAATAAAGTAATCTGATCCAAATTATGCCTTCAACTTCTGATAACTCAGTTACAAGCTGCAACAAGTTTTCACCAGAATCCCTGCCATAATCACTTGTGTTTTGTGAGACCAACATAATTTCCAGAACACCAGAGGCTGCAAGTTGCTTAACTTCCGCAACAATATCTGAAATCGACCTGCTTCGCTGTTTGCCTCTGATGCGTGGGATGCGACAAAATGAACAGCTATAATTGCATCCTTCACTAATTTTCACAAAAGCAACATGAGATGGTGTCAGTATTTCCCGTTCTTGAAATCCAGAATATTCCACAAGGTCTGGTGAGATGATTTCTACCATCTTTTCACCATCAAATACTTTTTCGATTATCTGATCGAAATTCCCTACACCTGCAATATGGTCAACTTCAGGAAATCGACTGGCAATTTCTGCGCTATGTTCCTGCGACAAGCAACCAATAACAATCAAGGTCCTGCCATCTTTACGGTGGCAAAGATCTTCAATAGCATCATAGCTGTCTCGGCGAGCTGCATCGATAAATCCGCAAGTATTCAGTATCCAGACATCTGCATCATCCAATTCAGGTGTTGGCACTAAACCTCGGGTTTTGAACTTGCCAAGCAGAACTTCTGAGTCAACAAGGTTCTTGTCACAACCAATGGTCATTGTGTGAACTTTTAGCGGTCTCACTCAGTGTCTCCATCACCACTTGTCAATGCTTGCAATTCCTCCATTGTCATCAGAACTTCTCGTGCTTTGCTACCAACAAATGGTCCAACGATGCCTGCTTCTTCGAGTTGATCCATCATCCTGCCAGCTCTGGCATAACCAACACTGAGTTTGCGTTGTAACATAGATGTTGAGCCTTGCTGAGTAGTTACAACAACTTGTCTGGCTTGCTCAAACAGAGCATCGCCGGTAGAACTCACTTCACCAATTGATGCAGCTTTTTCTTCAGTCAACTCAATGTGTTTAGTTGTTTCGCTGTAATTTCGCCAATGCTCAGCAATAGCTTCACATTCATCTACATCAATAAATGCGCCGTGAACGCGCATCGGCATTGCCCGGCCCGGCATCAGATAAAGCATATCACCCTTACCGAGTAATTTTTCTGCTCCCTTGGTATCTAGAATTGTTCGGGAGTCGTTCATCTGCACAACTTTAAAAGAAATACGACAAGGAATATTAGCTTTAATAACGCCAGTCAAAACATCCACACTTGGTCGCTGAGTTGCCAGGACCAGATGAATACCAACTGCACGAGCCTTTTGAGCCAGCCGTGTAATTGGTAATTCAACTTCTTGTCCAAGTTGAACCATCAAGTCTGCAAGCTCGTCCACAAAGCATACATAGTAAGGCATTGGCTCTGTTATTTGCTCGCCATCCTTATCCATAATTATACCAGCTGCAACTTTATCATTGTAGCCTTCAATATTACGAACTGAATGCCGGGCAAGACGTCGATATCTGAAATCCATCTGAGCTTCAAGCCACTTCAAAGCTCTGAGTGCTTTTTTCGGCTCAGTTACAACATTGTGCAGCAGATGCGGAATTCCGTTATATGCATTGAGTTCAAGCATCTTGGGGTCAATTAGCATCAGCCTTACAATTGTTGGATCACATCGCATAAGAAGTGAAACAATCATTGCATTGACACTAACGCTTTTTCCACTACCAGTTGATCCAGCGACAAGCAAGTGAGGTAATGCAGCTAAATCAATAACTGTTGGTTCGCCAAAAACATCTCGACCAAGAACTACAGACAGCGGCTTATCCATTTTATCTTTAGCGCGTGACAAAACCTCGCGCATATAAACTTTTTGTTGAACCGGATTTGGTATCTCAATTCCGACAGCAGCTTTCCCCGGTATTGGCGCTTCCATACGAATCGATTGGGCACGCATTGCCAGGGCCAGGTCATCAGCCCTCTGAACTATAGCATTAACCTTTACCCCAGCTGCAGGCTGGTACTCAAAAGTTGTAACAACAGGTCCTGGTCGCACATCCTTGACCGTACCATTAACTCCAAACGATTTTAATGTCTCTTCCAGTAAATCGGCAGCAGCATTGAGCTCCTCTTCCGAGATATCTGTTGACACTTCCGGTGGTTTTTCAAGCAAGTCCATTGATGGCAATGGGACATCAGCAGCTCCCGGATTAAGAAGTGACTCTTGTTCAGTAACAACAGCAGCTGAATCGTCCGATGGTTTTTGGATTTTCGGTTTGGGAACAACTGGCTGGACTGGAATTTCCGATTGCACAACAGATGCTTCTGTTATGTCAACATTCTCATCCTCAGGTACATGAACCTTTCGAGGTTCATTGCTGACAACTGCTTCAGGTGCTGAAATAGTGCGGTCAGCCTTTTTAGTTTTTGCAACAGTTTTTGAGCCTTTCAAACTTCCTATTTCTTCACCTACGCCACGCCAGAGATTCCAGATACTTTTAACTAACATCCATGGCGATTTAATAACAAACAGAACAATTGTTCCCAAAGCTGTTAATGCATTTGCAAACAACTTGATAATTGGCGATACAGCTTTAAACAACGGCTTCAACCACGGTCTTAACAGTAGGAGTATTCCAGTAAGTAGCAGGAACGACAAGAATATCAGCGAACCCCATTTGCTGAAAAGACTGCCAAAACCAAGTGCAATGTAATAGCCAAAAAAGCCACCCCACTGCGCGGCGGCATCTCCCGAAGGTGCAATTTCAGATTGTCCAAGCCATGCGCTTGAGGTAATCCAGAGTGGTAATAACCTGGCTGCAGGATCCTGAAATAATGATTTATTTATAAATAGTCTGCGGCTTCCATACCAGAGCAACCATAACCCAAACAACCAACACCATACATTACCCAGGGCTGCACGAACTAAAAGGGAAAGCGCCGACCCTACAGGGCCGCCACGATTTGAGGCATCAAAAATTGTGAGTTCACTGTTGCCGTTTAAAACATCTTTCCACAAAGGGGCTTCAGATGAAAGTGAAAGTAGTAAAAACAAACCAATAGCAAAAAGTAACACACCTTCACTACGACCAGATTTCAACCAACCGTTGGAATTAGAAGCTTTTTTACGCTTTTTCCTCGCTACCACTTTTTTCCATCCCCTCCATGAGAGCATCCATTTCGACCTCAAGGAACTTTGTAGTGGCATCGCCATCAACAAATGTCTTATTCACCAGCACTTGCAGATGAAATGGCATCGACGTTGGCTGACCTTCAATAACACATTCCTCAAGAACACGTTTCATCCTCAAGATCGCTTCCTTGCGATCCTTGCCATAAGTAATAATTTTCGCCAATAATGAGTCATAATAAGGTGGAACAATATAACCTGAGTAAATGTGACTGTCTACACGAACTCCAGGTCCACCTGGGAAATGAATATAATTTATCTTACCAGGTCTTGGCATGAAGTCCTTTGAAGGATCTTCAGCGTTAATTCTGCATTCAATAGCATGTCCTCTTACTTTTACCTCATCTTGCTCAAGTTCAAGATGATCTCCATCAGCAACAACGATCTGCCACTTCATCAAATCGATTCCGGTTACAATTTCACTGACAGTATGTTCAACCTGGATGCGAGTATTCATTTCCATGAAGTAAAAAGAACCATCTTCATCAAGCAGAAACTCAACAGTACCAGCGGAATCATACCCACACTCAGCTGCCAACCTCACAGCAGCCGCACCCATCTCAGCACGCAACTTGTCATCAACAGCTGGAGAAGGAGATTCCTCAACCAACTTTTGCAAACGCCGTTGAACGGAACAATCTCTCTCACCCATATGAATGATTTTGCCATACTTATCGGCAATCAGCTGAACTTCAATGTGTCGGGGGTTGACCAGATATTTTTCGATATAAACGCCATCATTACCAAAGGCAGAACCAGCTTCACTTTTAGCCGTTATATAGCCGTTACGTAATTCAGCTTCATTGTTTGCAATACGCAATCCTTTGCCACCACCACCGGCTGTTGCTTTAATTATTACTGGATAACCAGCATCGTTTGCAAACTCAATAGCTTCATTGACGCTTGTCAACAGGCCTTGGCTGCCAGGCACAATTGGTACACCAGCTTTTTTTGCAGTGCTTCTGGCTTGAGCTTTATCTCCCATACTGCTGATGACACTTGGAGCTGGGCCTATCCAGGCAATATTATGCGCAAGACACATCTCTGCGAAATCAGCATTTTCAGCTAGAAAACCGTATCCGGGGTGAATTGCATCAGCATTTGTTATCTCTGCAGCTGCGATAATATTTGATACTTTCAAGTAACTATCTTTAGAAGCGGGCCCTCCTACACATACAGATTCTTCGGCATATTTAACATGAAGTGCCTCAGCGTCAGCGGTAGAGTGGACAGCAACACACTCAATACCGAGCTCACGACAAGCACGCATTATCCGCAGTGCAATCTCGCCCCTGTTGGCCACAAGAACTTTTTTAAACATTAGAGCTCCTCAGCTGCAAAATCAGGAAGGATCAATCAGAAACATAAGAGCTTCAGCTTCAATTGGTTGAGAATCAGAAACGCAAATTTCTTTGATTGTACCACTGAATTCTGCTTCGATTTCATTCATTACCTTCATTGCTTCCACAATGCAAAGTACCTGACCTGAACTTACCTTATCGCCAACATTGACAAAAGCAGGTGAATCAGGTGAAGGAGCAGAATAGTAAGTACCAACTATTGGGGAAGTAACTTCTCTCCAACCAGCTTTGGCTGAATCAACTGCAGCTGCAGGAGTATCAGATTGAACTGGAGCAACCTGAGCTGCAGGAGCGACTGTCACAGTCTCAACAACTTGCGCAGATTGTTTTTTTATTCTGATTGTATTATCTCCACTGGTAATTTCCAGTTCATGGATACCACTATCCTCAACCAGTTTGACAAATTCTTTGATTTTTTTGAGGTCCATTCTTGAATCTCCTGTTGTAAATTAGTTAAACCCTGCCAAGATACTTCTTGGACCGAGTATCAATTTTTAGAATTTCACCTATTTCAATGAAGAGTGGTACTAAAATGACAAGTCCAGTCTCCATTGTTGCAGGCTTGGTTCCACCTTGAGCAGTATCGCCCTTTAAACCAGGGTCAGTATCAGTAACTTTCAAGTCAACGGTCTGTGGAGGTTCTACTGTTAGTGGAATATTATCACGAAGCAACATACTAACGGTCTCACTCTCCTTCACAAACATAGGTAAATCTCCCAAAGTATCTTTTGGCAGAGAAACCTGCTCGTATGTCTCTAAACTCATAAAAGTGAGAAATTCACCATCGACGTAAAGGAACTGATAATCGCGCCTTTCAAGTCTTATATCTTCAATTTTCTCACCAGCGCGGAAAGTTTCTTCGATGACTTTTCCAGTTTGTACATTTTTCAGCTTTGTTCTCACAAAAGCTGGCCCTTTGCCAGGCTTCACATGCTGGAAGTCAACAATAGACCAAAGTCCATTTTTAAAATTGAGAACCAGACCATTTCTAAAATCACTCGTACTTGCCAAAGGTTTATCTCCCTTTTTCGTTGTTTATAACAAAACTCTGTGTAATTGATAACATTTATAGAGCATATTGGCAATAATCTGTTATCTATTTTTGTCTTTTCAGGATGCTTACAATCCCGTCGATTGCCAATTTGTAGCTATCGATGCCAAACCCCGATATTGAAGCTTTAACGATATCTGACAGTAAATTTGTGCGCCTGAATTCTTCTCGTGAATAAGGGTTGCTTATATGCACTTCTACTATTGGAATTTTCAAAGTCAGGACTGCATCCCTAATAGCAACAGAAGTATGAGTGTACGCTGCGGCATTCAAAATGATGCCATCAACTTTTTCTGATAGCTCATGAATCAGCTTGACAAGCTCACCCTCGATATCGTCCTGATAGATACTGAGTTCAACATCATTTTTTACTGCCTGCTTTTGACAATAATCAGTGAGCTCTTCATATGTAAACGTACCGTACTGATCGGTCTCACGCTTTCCAAGCTTACTCAGGTTAGGACCATTAATTATTGCCAGTGACAAAGATCTCACGAAGTTACATACCTTCAATTTTGGCGATTTTCTCTAATACATCTTCCCTGCTAGGTGTCTCTTTCAAAATTCTATTCAGGATTTCAAGAGCTTTGTCTTTATGCCCTTGTTGCAAGTAAATATCAGCGATAGTCATGGTTACAAAAGTCGATTTAACTTCTGGAACTTGCTCTTCTTCAACATCTTCCTGCTTTTCAGGAACTTCAACAGGGTTTTCCGATTCTACTCCTGTAAAAGTTTCAGATCCATATTCTTGAAGAAGTTTTGTCACAATATGATTTTCAGAGTCTTTATTAAGTACTTGCTGCAATACTTCAATAGCAGCGTCTCTGTTACCAGTTTCATAAAAACATTTTCCCAAAACAATCATCGCTGAAAGGTTGGACTCAACGACAGACTTGTGCTTCATCAGTAAATCACGAGCCGCAACTGCATCGCCATCAGCACAGCGTAAATCTGCAAGTGGGATCATAAAAAGAGAATTGGGATTATTCTCAAACTTTTGTTGGTAAAACCTGATTTGACGATCTCTGTCCAAAGCTGCCTCTCCCAGTTACTCAGTAATTTATAGGCTATTGTATTTAATAACAGGCCAGTTAGTCAAGTACCATAGCTATAATATCCCCATCCAGTCAGAAAACAGGAAATGGAGACGATCCACAAGAAGTGTGACCCTGCCCATAACTGCAGAACCGAACGAGACACCAAATGCTGTCATCAACACAAGCAGACCGAATCTCGAAATATAATTGGCTGATCTTTTTTTCGTCCTGATACGGAGAAAATAATAAAGCGCACTTATGGTTGCTAAAAGTATGAACATAACATTGACTGCTTCGAACAGACTAATGTTGGCAGATTCAGGGATCACTGATTTAATAATGGACCCTAGCTGGTAGATAAAATCGGACCTGAGGTATCGGACAAGGCTGTATCCTGCGGTTGTACCAATAATAAATGCTGTCGTGAAATTACCCCAGGATGCATATCGGGGAACCATTTTTAAAAGCATCATTAAGCCGAGTATAACCGGGATAAGTATTATCAAGTCGCGCTGTGCTGGTGGTGTAGCCCCAACAACAATAGCTGCATTTGGGAAAAGTGGTACTACGGCATTTGACCACAATGTTGACCAGAAACCAAGAACCATCCAGTAAGCAGCAGACACTCCAACAAATAGATGTTCAGCAAATTTGTAAAATGGATTATCTCGATATAGAAAACTGAAAACAGCAAGTGTCAGAAATGCAGCTAACCAGGTCTCGAATTGGGTTGAGTTTGTGATGGTACAAATCATCTCAACCTCCTGAGAACAAATAGTGCCAGAGTTGAGATATTACCCAAAATCAGAAATACCATTATAACCAGATGAGCAACTGTCTGAGGACCCATACGCGAGGTCGCTTCCAGCATGTCAGCATCAATGTTGTATCGACTGTCAAGCAAAACAGCTTCATATTCAGATGCACCTTTTAAGCCATTAAACAATCCTAATATCTGACCGGGGAAATACGGCAGAAACTGAGGAGCACCTACTCCCTTGCATCCTCCAGCCAGTGGAATATCGAGCTCATCACCAGCATAAAGAATCCATTCTTTCAGCCCGGGAGTACCGCCACTGAAAGAGAGAAGCAAACCAAAATCAGACAAGTTATTAATACTATTCAAGAGTGGTATCTGTTCAATTGAAGTGCCAAAAGCATCTGTTGCATAAATATGATGCAATGAATCTCGCATTGAATTGATTACCATCTCGCCGCCAACTTTGAAACCAAGATTCACCCACTGTTTTCCATACTCTGCATCAGGATAATCCGTAAACACCTGATCGGTGAGTCGATTTATCATCATCCCACCTTCTGGCCACAACGACATATAACAAATTGGATGTCCAGCAAGAAACGCGTGATGAGTAACTGCCTTGGCCATTGGCGCCAATTCAGGTTCCGATGTAGGCGAATATTCCATCGATATCAAAATCGGAATACCAGGCTCAAGATTCTCTATATGATTAAATATCGGAAGCACCAGTTCAGATGGTTCGTCTCTGAAACTGACATCGGCAAAAAGTGAAATTGAAATGGTAATTACCAAAATCAAATAAATAAGACGCCTGTCAATTTTGTCTATATTTGTAAAAATGGAAATAAATCGATTTCTCATTTTTGACCGCCAAACATATCTCTGCTAATTCCAAGTATGTGCTTCAATGCAACAGCTATCACACCAAGAGAAACAGTGATAAGTATAGCGCGCTGTCCCGCAGTGTTGGGGACCAATAACAACCAGAGAGAAACTTTACCCGGGCTCAACCAGTGCAGTGAGTCGGGCAAAAACGAGAACAGTTTTGAACTGAATGGAAGCCGACCAACAATAATGGCTGATGCTGATAACAGCAGAACAGTTGTTTCCAACGACCTTATTCTAAACGATCTGAAAGCTGCTGAAGCAATATAAAAAGCAAGTAGAGAAAACAGCGTCGCATGGAGTGGACTGAGAACTGCACCGAATATTCTGCCAAGAACTGAAGTGGGGTCTGACACATCGCCTGCAAGTCCAGGGGCTCCACCAAGCTTTGCCAGACCAACAACCATAACAATTGCAAATGACGCGACGGTCACAATTGAATACTGCCAGTCGGTTTCTCTTTCTTTGATTTTGCGTACATGTGAGCCTATCAGACTTGAAGCTCCAAGAACAAAAGCAAATACTGCAATTATGCTGAACCAAATTGGGAAATATGAATCGGCTCTTTTTACAATTCCGCCAAACCCACTCTCTGCATCAGGCAAAAATGCTGAAAGAACAATCAACAGAGCAACGGTGCTTAAGACAACTTGTGCGAGGTTGCGTTTCATCGCCCCCCCCCATGAAATAAATTATCAACAATGGTGAGGAATGATTCATACATTTCCGGTTTAACAATCAGTGTTAGATATGACAATACTATTACAACTAAAATAATTCCGATTGCTAGCTGTTTACCAGCATCAAGCCCCTGCAACATTGCAATATCGTCCTTGTTGCCGGACAGTATTGCACTCGCAGCAAAAAACTCTTCACCGATTAAGGTAGTATCGCACGACGCAACAAAGAATGGTAACTGTGCAGGCACTGCAGTGCCGGCAATTGTTACTTCCGCAACATTGTAGGAGCTTTCAGCGAGCAGCAATGATTCGCCCGCGAAGAATCCGAACATAAAGCAAACTGCAGGCTTTGCACGCGCAATCATGCCATCCACGTGAGCTACAAATCCCAGCGGGTCATCTGTTGTGTAACTGACCTGACTTGAAGACCATCGGTCAGCAAAACCTGCTTCTTCGTATGCTGCGCTGCATACTTCCCGGGCCCTTTCCATAACCATGCTTTTACTGACCGGTATGATCAGCTCCACATCGTATTCAGCACAATATCTGGCAACAACTTTCATCATGGATAATGCCGATATTGTCTGGATGTTATCTATGTCCCTGCTCCCTGGAATAAAACATGCAGGTCGATTTAATTCTGCGGCTTTTCTTACTGCCACTTCAATTTCCGGGATGCAGCCAGCTTCAGGTTTCCTGTCCCGATGTCTGAGCATTGCGACAACTATCACAACAAGAGTTATTAAAAGTAATACCGTATCGCCACTCATCGCTGTTCCTGCAGTTCAATTTGAGCAATAAGTCTTTCAACTCCATCTCGGTCATTTAACAGGCTGCGACTCCCCTTCAGGATATTCTCAGGAATCATGAAGTTCAAAAATGGAGTTGAAAATACTAACGCCTGACCTATTACAAAAGAAAATGGAGAAATAAGTGACAGTAAAAAAACAGTTGGGCCCTCAAATGAGGACCCAACAATTTTATTTGCAATGGACTTTATGAACTGCTGATTATCAACTGTCTTGCAGTTGGTATCTGTGTTCAATGAACATTGCTTTTTATCCACTTTTTCATCAGTCCTTTTCGCGCAACCAAGTTGAGACCAGTTGTATATCATTTAACTGATCTGTATTGGCCAACATTGGATCTGCAGACTCAAGACCAGCCAGGAATTCCTTGACTCCTTCATCTTCAGCAATATACCCGGCACAACACTCAGCTGCGCCTGCATATATATCGGCTAAAGTGTTACGGGCGAAGCAACGAGCCATCGGTGCAAAATGTGCATCCGTTTCCATTTGTACAGCAGCTTTCTTGCAAAATGCAGAAGCTAATTCACACTGGGTCATCAGGTCAGCCACACGGAACATAATTGGCTGCTTGCGAATAGTTTTATTTGCATGGCAAAACTGAACAATACTATTTAAATCACGTAATGCCGCTGCGGCAATACCGGCGCCAACTGAATCACAGATTGATTCAAGTTCAACCATACCGGCTGCCATCGTGGAATAAAATTCACCTTTAGAGCGAACGGTTTCTTTCCATCGATTCATCCCGATTACACTTTGCAGAATCTCGCTAGTTCCTTCATATATTGTTGTAATCCGGACATCACGACGAATCTTTTCTATAATGTACTCACGAGTATAACCGTAGCCACCAAGAGCCTGGATAGCATCGTCAGCAGTAGAGTTTCCAATTTCAGTACTCCAGTATTTAGCAACAGCACCTTCAACTTGAAGTCCATCTTCGCCATTGTCAATACGTGCAGCAGTTTCTTCGCTGTATGCACGACATGCTTCAAGCTTGAGCCAGTTGCGAGTAATCAACTTGGCCATATACCCCTCTTTTTCCACAAGAGCAGTACCAAACTGAATTCGTTCCTTCGCATAGGCCAGGGCCTTGTCGATTGCAGCTTGCCCAGCACCAAGTCCGAAAGCACCAACCATCAATCTGGTGTAACCAAAGACAGCATTGGCCTGTTTCAGCCCTACCCCCTCAACCCCACCAATCAGATTTTCAACAGGGACCACAACATCTTCAAGAACAACTCCAGCTGTATCTGAAGCACGAATACCGTGTTTGTCTTCATGTTTACCAGCCTGCAATCCTTCTGTACCTGTTTCAACACAGAAGAAACTTGGGCCTTCAGGAGTTTTCGCAAGAATAGTATAAAGCTGAGCTATTGCTCCATTGGAAATGAACTGTTTTGTACCATTGATCTTATAATGTGTAATGTTGCCATCGTCATCCAGAATACGATCAGCTCTGGTTTCGATTGCTGCCACGTTACTTCCGGCTGCAGGTTCAGTCACACCATATGCTACAATCAAACCTTCAGAGGCAATTCGAGTAAGCCAGTACTTTTTCTGTTCTGGAGTTCCACCAACGATAATTGGATCGGTGCCAAGACTGATTGCCAGAAATGCTGTTGCAACGCCAAGATCAATTTTTGCCATCTCTTCAGAAACTCTGGCGATATCCATTGCCCCGCCACCAAGTCCACCAGCTTCCTCTGGCAGAAATACTAGGTGCAAGCCAACTTCAGGAGACAAAAGTGTCTTTATGAATTCTACTGGACATTCATCGGCAGCATCCAGTTCAAGAAGTTTGCTTTCTGGAAGGTCTCTATCAAAAACCTGTTTCATTGTTTGAATAAACATCTCACGCATTTCTGGCGCGAGTCCTGCAGAGTTAGCCATCGATTTCTCCTGTTATGTTAAACTTTGAGGGACTTGTTCTAGAAGGGACAAGTGAGTTTGCCAAAGCCAACAACTACACATTCTCCACCAACACTAATTTCACTTGCCTCTCCACCAATTATTTTAGCAGTCAAATATAATCTGCTGGGGCGACCTATTTCCAGACCTTGTTCGCAAGTAATATGTACATCAGATGCAGTTGCCACCAGTCTGTGTTTCACCAGATATGCCATAAGTGCAGAACAGGCAGTTCCACTGGCAGGGTCTTCCGGGATTCCGAAACCATGAGCAAAGAATCGACAATGTATATCGACACCTGAGTTTTCACTGTCACAGACAAAAACAAACATATCGCCAAAACCAAGGTCTTCCACAATATCATGACACGCACTATGATTGATAGAGATTTTTTTCACTGCTTCCAGGGTGCCAACTGGAACAATATGAATTGGTAAACCTGTTGAGACTATCTCACATGGTAACCCGGTTATCAAAATATCTTGTTCCACTAACCCAAGAGCTCTGGCTACTGATGATCGCTTGTAATATTGTCCTATAAAATCAGCCTTGAGATGAAATGTACTGTAAATTTTGCCCGTTTCTGTTTCTTCAATTAGTACGGAATGTTCACCATCATCACTTTGCCATTTGAATCCAGAATCGTCATTCAATAAACCGAGTTCATCAACAGCACAAGTTGCACCTATTAAAGTAAGATCAGTAACAGGTATACCTACCGATGGTGTAAACAGATGGATAATGCCTGTTCCGTCATTTGCTATATCGGCAAAAGCAGTTTCACCAAAGCTCATTTCCTTGGCAATAGACTGCATTGTTGACCGCGACATATTTCCTGCAAAAGGGAAAAAAGTAAGTTTGCTGCCGCCAAATACTTTATCAGTAAATACATCAATCAGCATGTATGATAAGGGTTCTGATTTCAGAACATTATTATAATCCATTTTAGTACGCACCCTTTCGTTCGATTACTGCAGGAATTGTGCGAGATAATATCCACAGTTCGTACTGAAAACTCCTTTTCTGGACATACTCAATATCAAGTTCCATCCACTCATTGAAATCGAGTTGGCTACGACCAGAGACTTGCCATACACAAGTAAGCCCTGGTGTAACAAGCAACCTTCTGGCCTGCCGTGGAGTATACTCTTTTACTTCAGATGGTATTTGCGGGCGCGGCCCAACTATCGACATATCGCCTTTCAACACATTCAGCAACTGAGGGAATTCGTCAAGACTACTTCGCCGGATAAATCTGCCTACACTTGTAATTCGGGGGTCATCCTGAATCTTGAACGCTGCACCCGATGCTTCATTCAGATGAGAAAGTTCATCTTTAACCGATTCCGCATCCAAGACCATTGACCTGAACTTGTAGCAATCAAAATATTCACCATTTTTTCCGACACGTCTCTGCTTGAACAGTAACGGACCCGAAGAATCAAGTTTTATCATCAATGCCAGAAATGGGAATAATGGGATAATCATTAGAACGCCAACAAGAGCACCTGCAATATCAACAACTCTTTTACTAATAGTAAAAACAGAAGAACCCTCTGGTGTTGGACCATCAGGGTCACCAGAGATGAAGTCCAGATATCCTTCCAGACTACCATACACATTGGAATCGTTTTTCTTCTCACTCATCTTCAGCTGAAACTCCGTTTACACTACTTTCAAGTTCAACACCAATAACGGTGACATCCTGATACGATAACTCGGCAGAAACAAGCCCTAAATCACGAACAACTTCCACCATATACTGGTTTGGGTCTTTTTTCCAGTTATTGATGTCTATCAGCCAAACAAAATCATGGTTATCTGTAAGATTTGAAATGATTTCAATTGCATCCGTTTTCGAGTTTATTACTGGCGGATCCCAAACAGTTTCCAATTCTCCAAAACCACTGTAATAAAGTTCAAAAAGCCCGGGGGCAACTGGGACAATAATCACATCTTTTACGTCTGATCTTTCAGCTACAAAGCTAGAAGCAATACGTATATCACGCTTGTTATACTCCCTATCAAAATAATACCCGTAAAGTGATAACAAAAATAGAGCAATTAATAAAACTCCCAGAACAGCTCTGACTCTTACTTTGAATAACGACAGACCATAAGCTGCTAGTGAAATAAAGACCGGGAAAACAGAAGCAAGATACCTTGGGTTGAATACTTTTATGTTTTTTATCGACAAAAAAATCAGCAGGAGCAACGGCACAATTACAATAATCAGGACAATGTTTCTACGCTTACTGGCAACGACACCTCTGGCAAATATTATAACTGCAAGTAGAGTTGATGGAATCAGAATCGATAAGTTCGCTATCACTGATGCGATTCTATCTGGTCGATGCAGTTCAAACAGTGTCGGCCCAATACTGAATCCATAAAACAAGGCGTGCAAAGCAAACGGAACACCCATTGGAGAGAAATTACCAGTCCCCCTCAACACTTCCCCAGAAGTAGAACCTGGGAGTGCCCTGCCAAATTCAATAACTCCAAATGCCTTCAACAACCATGGCGAGACCAGTATCAATGCAAATGTGAAAGCAGTGACCCATTGCAAAAACTGAGTTCTGGAAGTCGGGAAATAAAAGAGAACAATAACTACGAGGTGCGCGATGATAAGAAACATCGCACTCTGATTGCTAAGCACCATCAGTGCCAGAGTCAGGCCATAGAGGAAATAATACTTCAGAGACAGCTTGTTTTCTATCAACTTTAAAAGTAGCAATGTTGCACATGCAGCAAAGAGTATCATAAATGAGTAGCCACGACCATCTTGTGAGTACCAGATATGAAATGGTGAAATTGCTGTTAAAAATGCTGCAATCCATCCAGATCGCCTGTCAAATAGATCTGCTGCCAGCAAGAATATCAAAGGGATAGTAATTATACCAGCTATTGCAGATGGCAACCGCATCTGCCACTCTGCAACAATTTCCTGAACTGAATTCCAGATTGCGGCCATAAACAGTGGGCTCTGATAATTATCCAGCAGTTGTTCAATAAATGAGTGGCCCGGACCAGGATTGCAGATTTTCCACAATGCATACTCATCGATCCACATAGGCATATTGCCCAGATGGGCAAATCGCAATACAGCTCCCAGCATAATTATTGATAATATGTAAAAACTGTTTTTCAGTGGCCACTGACCGGGATGTTGTGGGGCTACATTCGCGGATTTCATCTAGTTAGCTCCGATTGTGTAGCTTTGCAATGAAGCAGTAATTGCACCGACTTTTACTTTAGTTTTGGTCATTACCGGAATCCGTAGTTCATCATCTGAAATCCAAATTGTAATTTTCCCCTCATAGGAGAAAAGCCCCTCGCCAGCAAATTCAGGCTCGACTATCCAGCAATCAAAAGTACCTGCAGGTACTGTAACAGATTCTCTACCAATCACAACAACTTCCAGTTCATAATTCTTGCGAGAACTGTGTGTTGTCAATACCAACTTTTTGCCCAAATGCAAGTCTATTGTCCGCACATAATATGTAGCCGACAGTACATCGTGTATTTCCGAGTTGATCTCATATTCCCGGCCATCAAGATATCTGGCTAGCCCCGCATCTCTATCAAAATCGATAACAATGTTTTTCCTGTAATCGCCTTCTCGCAGTCTTTTACTGAAAAATCTGGTATGCAAGTCATCTTTGTCTATATAGGAAACAGCCTTGTCACGCACAGAATAAAAAGCAGAAAATACTTTATTACTTCTGATTCTACTCTCGGTTTTCCAGCATGAGTGCCCATTGTACTCAATTGTTTTGCTGACAGACAACTCGGCGCTTCCTGCATTGACAAGCCCGTAATCAATTGAATAATCCAGCTTTTCACCAACACCCCATGGGACTTCAACTGCCCAGGATGGCTGCGCTGCTATAATGCAGAGAAGCATTGTTGCTAAATATTTAAACACTGCCCCTCCTTTGAAGAGTTGTAAGCATCTCTTGTACTTTTTCAAAAACCTGATCCGCAGTTAGTTCCACCATACAGGGATGCCCATCAACATTACATTCCAACAAATTACAAGGTGAACATGAAACCTTGTTTTTTACAATGCCGTTCTTAAAATGTTTCCGATTCCATCCACCTGAGTCTGTTGGACCAAACAATGTCAGTGTTGGCTTATCAACCAACATAGCAACATGCCTGGTCCCATTGTCAGTTGAAACCAGTAAATCGATCTTGCTTAAAAGTGATTTCAGCTCATGCAAATCAGTATCCGGGGCAACAACAACATTACTATTATGACTAATCACCGATTTGACAATTTCACTGTCTGCCGGACCTGGAATCAAGAAAGCTTTCAACCCGGATTTCGCAAGTAGTTCAAATAACAAACCGGCATTTTCTCCATGCCATGCCCTTGAGCTGCCCGTGGCACTTAACGAAACAGCAACGTATTGACCTGATTCGTTAAAATATGACGATTCCCAATTCTGGTAGCTATCACTTTTTATACAAGTTGTCTGTGAAGCAGTCTCATGTTTCCATGGTTTCGCAAAATTGCAAAACAGGCGTGTCAGATCTATGAAGCTTTCACCTGCAAACTGGTACAGAGGTCGATTGTGAATTTCCTCACGATCGACGCGATAGTTGTACGCCCATTTACGGAATCGAACATTGTATCCAACTCGAATTGAAGCACCTGAATAGAAAGTCCAAAACGCAGTTCTGGCAAAGCCGAGGTAATCAATAACTACATCATAATGTTGACTGCGAATGAATTGTGGCCAATTTCGGATTGCCCCTGAGTACGGAAGGATGTTGGCTCCATCAAATGAATCGTCAATGAACTGAGCGAATGAGTCATCAACTATCAGATCGATTCTTGCATCACCAAACAGCTCTCTCAATTGAGTTATTGCTGGCAAAGTTGCAAGTGTATCCCCAAGTGCCTGTCGGCGAATAATCAATATCCTGCTCGGGGAGATATTTATCATGACTGTTCTCCCAACAGGGCATCTACTGCTTCAGTAACATCATCAACAGAGATGCTACTCATATCTTGATTACCGACAAAAACAAAAGGACCAGCCCCTTGATAGGGAAACCAGATTTCAGAGTTTGTTGGCCCCAACAATCCGATTGTCGGTTTCTGCAAAGCCACTGCTGAATGCATTAATCCCCCGTCTACAGAAATCACCAGGCAACTTGAATTCAAGATACCCAATACTTCAGACAGAGGCAATGGAGGCATGACTTCACATTTGTCCAGCTTGCTCAATACGCCATATTTCCCTGCCCCACCCGGAGGTGAGATGATTTTAATATGTAAATCCGGATTTGCAGTCAAAACTGAAATCAATCTCTGCCAGTTTTCTACAGACCACTCTTCTGCAGCCCAGGTAGCTCCTGGGATTATTGCTACAATTTGTTTTTCTTCTTTTTTGATGCTTACCAAATCGATAGCAGGTACAAGTTGGCTCTGAACATTTTCATCAAACCAGGTTAAAAATGGTTTCTTGTCTGCACCGTGCTGCAAAGGAATTAATCGAGATAAATTTTCACCGATCGCACCAGGTGCCATTTCATGGAAATGATTATTACTGCTGTCCGGAAGTGAAGTTGTTTCAGTGTAAACATGTTTGCGCCAACTTTTGTGACCAGCAATAGTCTGCTTGCAACCTGACAACATAAACAGAATAGCACTCCTGGAATTGAACAGAAGATCAATTCCAAGATCGTATTTGTTCTTTCTTACTTCTGAAATGCATTTTAAAGAGTTGTATGAATTCGCAGGTATATGTTCAGCTACATTTAATCTTTTTTCATCAGGAGTGTCATAAGTGTTTCGCTGCAATAACAGGAGATGGGAAATAGATGACTTATTTTCCAGAATTGGAGCAAATCCGCTCTCACACAGGTAATCAATTTGTAAATCAGGATCGCCAAGTTTCAGGATATCCACTAGCACTGTTGATAGGACAATATCTCCCATATACCTTAACCGGGAAACAAGGACTCTTTTGACAGGTTTCCCGTTCAGATACCAACTCAATTAGCCCTCCCGACTAACTATTCCTGCTACAACAGCAGGTAAGTCGCTGGCAATTTGAGCGCCGATTTTTGCAATTAGATTCATATCAATTGCACCATTGTTTTCAGGTAAAAGCAACCAGGGTTCGACACCCATATTCTTTCCCAATTCAACGTCGCTTATTTTATCACCAACCATGAATGAATGCTCAGCAGACCAGGTCAGCACTTCAGACACTTCATCAACTAACCCTGTCATCGGCTTGCGACAGTTGCAGTTATCAACAGGATCATGAGGGCAATATGCAGCAACCTCAATTACCACCCCGAACTCAGCCAGCAATTCATCCAACCGTGATTGCACATTCAAGAAATCAGCTTCTGAAAAATAACCACGCCCAATCCCTGATTGATTAGTAATAACCACAAGCTTTAATCCGACCTCAACTGCTTTGGCAAGTGCCTCCCCGACTCCCGGCAACAACTCTACTGATTCAGGGTCAGAAAGATAATTACAATCTCTGATTATCACACCATCGCGATCCAGAAATAGAACAGCTGTTGCTTCTGAATCTTTGGTATTATTTTGCCTTGGAAAATACAGACTCACAGTTCCTCTACTTCCCTGATCAGAGACAGCGAAGCTTCATAAACATCTTCGGCAGTTATTGTTTCCAGACAAAAATCAGTATTAGTACAGTTCTTTAAAAAACAAGGGCTGCATGAAAATCCTGAAACAGAAACTGATTTAGTCCATTGACCTTTAGGAGAAGTCCAAGCTGGACTTGTAGAGCCAAATATCCCAACCGTGGGGCAACCCAAAGCGGCACTTAAATGCATCAACCCGCTATCATTGCCGATAAACATTTTTGACTTGCTTAGTATACTTGCTATTTCAATCAGAGTAGTTTTGCCCGTGAAATCCACTACTCCAACTTCATCACCAAAAACATCGAGCCAGCGTAAGCCTGTTTTTCTTTTTAGATCATCGACGTGAGCTGACGCTTTGCTATCGCCAACAAGAGCTACGCTCTGCACACTTTCCTGCACTGTACGCACAAGATAATCAGCAACTCGATCGATTGGCCAACACTTGGCATCACCGTACGTAGAACCAATTGCAACAGTCCAGTAGTTATGATTATCATTATTGGTCAACCCAGGATATTCAACTGATGGCATGGAGTCAGCAGGTACATAGGTTTCGTCAAAAGATTTTACAAGCAGATGCAGTTCTTCAGTAAAATGCATCTCCCCTTTTTCAGGCCGGGGAATATTGTGTGTCAGAAATAGAGACCTACCATCACCTTCAAAACCAATGCGCTCCGGAATATTGGCGAGCAACGTTACTGCTGCAGACCTGAAAGAAGGTACAAGTAAAATAGCTGAATCGAATTTGTATTTTCGCAAGACTGATGCAAGTCTGATACTTCCTGTAATGCCACTATGTTCACCGGTGCGCTTGTACAATATTACTTCATCAACTCGAGAATCATGCTTGAGTAAATCAGCCCAACTATCCCTGACTAAAACTGAAATTGAATAGTTTTTTGCTTTTTCTGAATGTTTGAGAGAATTCAGAAATGTTGTTGCCATTACAAAATCGCCAAGCCAGTTAGGCATCACAACCAACAGCTTTTGGCTTTTATTATCCCGATGGACAACCATCAACTGCTCCTGACATCTGCAATCGCAGCCATCAGAGTATCAATTTCAACTCGCTGGCCTTCGGAGATACGCAAAATACAAACGTGCTTGGAATTGGCAGGCTCCCACACAGCTGTATCTTCTGTCATGAACAATCCAATTGTTGGGACTTCAAGAGCCGCTGCATAATGGAATAGATCCGTGTTGCCTGACAGGAACAGATCGCAATGCGCAACCAGTTGAATTATGTCGAACAGTGATTCTCTGGGCAATGCCAATGGAGGGACATTGAGTCCTGCCTCAAAACGGGCAAGCCTTTCCGTATTCTCTGAAAAAGTCACAGGGACAGTGCGGCAGGATAATTGACTGGATATCTGATTTACAACAAAATGTAAATTTTGAGCTGAAAATCCTACGCCTGATTTCCCAAGAGCAGGGTCCACACCGATCAGCACTTCACTTTGGCGTGGTTTTATAAAGTGAATCTGTTGCCCCATCTTCTTCAGCTTTTCCTCAGGAAGTGGAAGCCTGCACGGCCCTTTCAAGTTTGGCAAATCCAGGAATGGCGCTGCTGCCTGAAGTCTGGTTCCGCGGTACCTCGTATCATCATGGTGGGCTTTGATTTCGAAATTAATTGCAGGAGAAGAACCCTTGTGGGAAGGCCCCATTCTCAATCGAGCACCACTGAGTAATGCTACAGATTCCAGTGTTGGTGAAGGATTAAAACTCATCACAATACTAATATCGTATGAACGTGCACGTATGTCCTTTACGAGCCCTAAAAAACCGGGACTCCATGGTCGTAATTGCTTTTCGTTATACAACAAACAGTTTCTTGCCAGACCACTTGGCGCAACCAGCGATTCATGTTCCTCAGGAGTTAAAATATCTATCTGTGCCCTTGGGTATCGATCTCTTATTGCTTGAATCAAAGGAAGATAAAACAGGAATTCGGAAAGATCACCTGTGTTTATTGCCAAAATGCGCGACTCATCTGAAAGAGTGCCGGGCAAGACAAAACCCTCAGAATCGCCCTTAAGTAGAAACTTCTTTAATAACTTTGCCAGAATTCCGCTATGTGCCACTTGCAGCTATCCTCCATTTGACTTTCATTTGTATTTCACGGATGGAAATACTTCTGCCCAAACTTGATTGATGTTTGTGACTGGCACAAACCGAATTTCTTTCCGAACTTCTTTTGGTAATTTTTCCAGATCAACTTCATTTACAGCTGGTAACAATATTGTATCAATTCCTGCTCGATGTGCAGCGAGAACCTTGTCCTTCAAGCCACCGATTGGCAAAACATCTCCGGTCAATGTTATCTCGCCAGTCATAGCTGTTTTACGATTGATTGCTACGCCAGTCATCAGAGACATTAATACAGTTGCCATAGCTATGCCAGCACTTGGTCCATCTTTGGGAATAGATCCTGCCGGAATATGAATGTGAATATCCGTTTTCTGAAAGAAATTGTTATACTTTGAGTCTCCCCCAAATCTTGCACGCAAATAAGAATGCGCAGCATTGGCAGATTCCTGCATCACGCTACCAAGTTGGCCAGTCAATTTAAGGCGACCGCTACCACCTGGCAAAGCAACACCTTCAAGATAGAGTATCTTACCGCCTACAGAAGTCCAGGCTAGACCAGTAGCTACACCAACTTTTGTTTTGCTTCGCAACCTGTCACCTTCAAATTTGGCAGGCCCCAGATAATCAGAAACATTTTTTGCGGATATTGATTTCCGACCAATCTTTCCGGAAGCAACATCAAAAGCAACTTTTCGACATACAGAACCGATTATACGTTCAAGACTACGAACACCAGCTTCTCTGGTATATTCACCAATCATTTTCCTGACCCCAGCATCGGTAAAAGATATTTGCGATGCTTTAAGACCATTATTGTCGACCTGCTTGGGAATCAGATACCGTTTCGCAATTTCCATTTTTTCCATATTTGTATAACCAGATAAATTGATTACTTCCATTCTATCCAACAATGGTCTTGGGATAGTGTCTAACACATTAGCTGTACAAATAAATAATGTTTTGGAGAGATCAAACGGAAGAGCAATGTAGTGGTCAGCAAATGTATTATTCTGTTCAGGATCAAGTACTTCAAGTAAGGCACTTGAAGGGTCTCCACGGAAATCGTTACCCAGTTTATCAATTTCATCTAGCATTATTAGTGGATTGTTAGTTTCACAATCTTTTATGCCAGAAATTAATCTGCCAGGCATTGCACCAACATAGGTTCGCCGATGTCCTCTTATCTCTGCTTCATCACGCATACCACCCAATGATAATCTGATAAACTTCCGACCAACAGCCTCAGCAATACTTTTCCCAAGTGATGTTTTACCTACTCCAGGAGGTCCCGCCAGGCAGATGATTGGGCCTTTGTTATCACCCTTCAACTTACGAATCGCCAGAAATTCCAGGATTCGTTTCTTGACATCATCAAGTCCATAATGATCCCGATTTAAAATTTTGGCAGCCCTTTTCAAGTCCAGCTTATCTTTACTTGATATATTCCAGGGCAAGTCCAGAAGCCAATCCAGATAAGTCTTGGTAACCGAATACTCACTTGAGCTGGGAGACATCCTGGAGAGCCTGCTAAATTCCTTCTCTGCAGCAGCTTCTACTTTCTCAGGAAGATCCGAGTCATCAATTCGCTGGCGTAAATCCTCAATTTCAATGCTTGAGTCATCAGTGTCTCCAAGCTCACGCTGGATTGTTTTCAACTGCTGCCTCAAGTAATACTCACGTTGATCCCTGTCAATGGATTTACGTACTTTGGATTGCAGCTTCTCGCCTAATTCCAGAACTTCCAATTCACGCATTACAATTTTCGATAAAAGCTTCAAGCGATTCAGCGGCGTATCCATTTCCAGAATGTTTTGCTTTTCATCGACTTCAATATCCAGGTTAGTTGCAATTAGGTCTGCAAGCCGACCAGGGTCATCAATATTCATGACAACAACTTTTAATTCATCAGACAATCCCTCACTGGCTTCAATAATTTTAAGAAAATTGTTCGATACTCCACGCATGTATGCCAAAGTACGAGGATCTACTCCAGATGATTCTTCAATTTCGCTTACCTTGGCTTTCATATATGGTTCGCCAGAAATAAACTCTTCGATTTTAATTCGAGCAATGCCCTGCCCTAGCAGGCGCATACTTCCGTCTGGAAATCTTAACATTTTTTGAATTTTGACGGCAGTACCAACATGATAAATAAGATCTGATTCATCTTCTGAATCTTCATCATCAAGCAAATCCCGTTGAGCAAATGCTCCTAATATCTTTCCGCCAGTCAAGCAATCATCAGCCAACTTAATCAGGTTTTCGTCGCTGAGAACCAACGGAACCATCATATAAGGAAATATGACAGCATCGCTGATTGGCAGAATAGGAATCTCAGATGGGATCACCAATTCATCATCAAAAGTTTTTTCCGTTGTCATTTATACTCCTACTTCCTGTTAAAAATAATGAACAAGAAGCCGTTTTTGTACTCTGCAATAGCACTTTCTGGGTCAACGGGAACTGGAATTCCAATTCGTTTAGAAAATGGCCCCACATCTATTTCCATATTAAAATAATGTCGTGAACCAACATGAGCCTGGTCTGGTCGTATTCCTTTAATCAGCAAATTTTCACTATTTGCCTGCACAGATAAAACTGCTGGCTCTACTCCTGACAAATCAACCTGTACAATAAACTTGTCGTCAACACCATAAACATCAGCAGCCGGGTCCCAACTTGAGAGGTCATCTACAGCAACTTCATTTACAGACTCGCGCAACAAAGTCACTAATATTTCAAAGCTACTATTCATTATTACCACCATAATCTACAGTGAAATCAGCATTATCTTGCCAAGTTTGTTTTATGTTACAAGGGCAAGCAATTCTCGTCAACATTTCCTGGCACAAGTAGCAATTAATTTTTCAACCACTTTTGCATGTGGACAACCCGCTCTGCCACCATAGGAAATACAACCAAGGGCTGCCACTGCAGCACCGTATTCCAGCGAATCCAGGAAACTTTTCTGCTTACTCAATGCAAAACTATAGCCTGCATGAAAAAGATCTCCTGCCGCAGTTGTGTCAACAACAGGAACATCAAATGCCTGGACATGAAAAGATTGATTACTATCGATGGCGAAGGCTCCTTTATCGCCCACAGTAACAGCAACCCTTTCAGCACCGTAACCTCTTAAAACCTGACACATAGAATCTGCATTGTTTTCGCCTGTCAGTTTGGTAACAAAATCAGCTGAAGCAATAATATCGGAACAATTCTGCATCAGCATCTCCGTTCCCGTGCGAGGTGTGCCTGCATCCAACACTACGGGTATATCTCCCAACCTAGCTTTTCGTGCAACAACAGTTCCAAAATCTGGTTCGTGATTATCCAATAAAACCAGATCAATACCGTTGAGCATTTCTGGTTCAAAATGCGATCCATCTATTAGAGGCAAATTTCCTCTGCTCCAATAAATAGTACGACAACCTGTTTCCTGGCTTACAAATATTACTGCCCTTGGAGTTATTGCCTTTGAGGTAGTAATTGAGTTATCGATGTTTACACCGACTGCTTGCAAATCATCTTTTTGCTGTTTTGCAAAAAGATCATCACCAAAGTTTGTTATCAGTTTCACATCGCAACCAAGTTTTGCCAATGCATATGCCGCATTTGCAGAGGGACCACCGCCACAGGATTCAATAAATGGAAGTTCCTTTTTACAGTCTGAATCAGATGCAGTTTCTGTTGGCAGATATATGTCCCACGATGTATAGCCAATAACTAGGATTGAACTCAAAGCCAGTCTCCCTTAGGATGGATTTACTTTCGTATAATCAGTTTCGCCTACAATGAAGGATAATTCAATGAGCGACTGTCTTTTTTGCAAAATAATTAATGGCGACATACCATGTGACTTCCTGTACCAGGATGACGATCTTCTGGCGTTCATGGATATTAATCCACAAGCCCCTTTCCATTGTCTGATTATTCCTAAGCTGCACATCAGCTCACTTTCTGAAATTAGTCAGGAACACGACAGACTGATAGGAAAATTAACCCTGGCTGCAACCAAAATTTGCAAAGAACTGGGCTACGACGAAAATGGATATAGACTGGTTATAAATTGTGGTGAAGATGGTGGGCAAACTGTTCATCACATTCACATGCACGTACTCGCTGGACGCGCTTTGCAATGGCCTCCAGGTTAATCGGTTTTCAGAAAGTACTTTCTGTCTTCTTCTGCAATCCACCACTCTCTGATGTTGTTATATGAAGAGAGCACATGAGGCTTTACATTTTGGACTCGTCCAGACACTCCTACAATTGTATGCGGATAGTACAAAAAAGCAGCAGGAGGATCTGCAACAACAGCGAATTCAAACTTATGCCACAGTTTAGTTGACTTTTCCCGGTCAGTTTCTGCAAGAGCCAACCTTAACAATGCATCTACTAATTCTGAAGAATAGTTACCATAATTAAAACGACTTGACGGACCAGATGCATAAAGAGCTGACGGGTCGACACTCATGCGTGAGCTGTAAACTCGAAGATATGAATCGAAATTACCACTGCGAACCTGTTCAATCATTGAAGAAAATTCTGCCACACGACACTCAACATTTGCCCCTATTGCACAGAAGTTTTCGCGTAACATTATCAAAGAGTTTTCACGAACAGAATCACCTTTTTTTGTGATAATCTCAAACTCCAAGTCAACTCCATCTTTGTCCCTTATCCCATCTCCATTACTATCCACCCACCCGGCTTTTGTGAGCATTCGTTTTGAACGTTCCGGATTGTAACTGTCAGGTATTATCTTTGCGTCGTGCGCCCAAGATGCTGGTGGAATTGGTCCTTTGCCTACAGAGCCAAATCCATATAGAAAATCTTCTACAATACGCTCTCTGTCGATAGCAAAAGAAAGTGCCTTACGCACTGTCGGATCTTTGAAAACAGGATTCTCAAGATTCCATGTCAACATACCTACCAAACGACCTGGGCTGTTATGCAGAATAACTTCTTTTACATTCGACAACCTGTTTGCGATATGTGGCGGAATATGATTGAGAACATCTACTTCGCCAGTTTCCAGTGCAATTGCTCTGGATGTTTCATCGGGTATTATTCTAAATATTACTCTTTCCAGGTTTGACTGTTTTCCAGAGTAGTTTCCATTCCGCTCCAGAATCAGCGATGAATCATGGTCCCACTTTGACAACACATATATACCAGACTCATTTGCAAGTGAATTAACCAATCGGCCATCATTGATTATTGCAACTCGGTCTGAAGGCGAGAAAATAAAATGGCCCAATGCCGACACCATATCAGAACGAACAGATTCAAAACTGTAACAAACCGTCTCGTTATCTATAGCTACTACAGACTTAACATTTCTTAATGCATCATTGAGCCGTAGACATGCTAACTCAGGATTCTTATACAATTCACATGAAGAGACAATGTCATCGGCAGTCATGATTGTGCCATCACTCCAAAGCCACTTTTTGATGGAGACTGTAATTGACAGGCTGTCTTCAGACCAAATCATTTGGTCGCAAATGTTTGACTGATATGTAAAGTCCTCGCCCATTTCAAGCACACTGTCGTGCATAATTGTGAGAAGTTGCCCAGAATATGATGACCTGTAAAAAAGAGGGTTCAGACTATCAGGCTCAACTTCAAGAGCAATAACGACTGTGCCACCTTCAGCGAACACAGCACTTTCGGAATCGTCCTGAGTGGATTTTTCAGTGCAACCGGGTGAAAACAATAGAAGCATTATGGCAAGCAGAAGAAGTAGATTGCGAAGCATTTTTCCCCATTTGAATGAATTTATTTACACTTTTTAAGAATATAGATATCAATCGCATCGGTCAATAAAAAGAGGCCCCGTATTTAACGGGGCCTCTCATGATTATTTTATTGTATTATTTTACAAGAGTCATCTTTTGAACCGAGTTTTCAGAACCCCAAAGTGCACGCAAGAAGTAAGTACCACTACTTACCTTACGACCGTTATCGTTCAGCCCATACCAGGTCCATTGGTTCCAACCTGCAGGGGTCAGGCCAGTATGTAATCGACGTACTCTCCTGCCTTGAACATCAAAGACGGAAACGTCAACTGGTTTGGATATTCCTTCTGGAACATACAATCGGATGTTTGTTGCAGGGTTGAACGGATTCGGGTAAACAGGCAGTACCGTAAATAACGAAGGATTGTAGTGATCTGGCACAGCTGTCAGATTATCAGGATCGTACACACCAGTTCTTGCACTGTTACATGCAAAAGTTGGCCATGGAACATTTAATGCATCATATTGAAACGGCATATCCCAAACATGAATCAGCAAGTCCCACCCACCATAGACAATATCAACATCAGAGTCATGGTCCAGATCGCAGATTACAGGTGCAGGTCTGACAGGACCGCCCAATGTAATTGGGAATCCGTCAATAGAAGCACCGGTTGCACTGAATGCATAAAGGTTATTGGGGCTATCTTCTGAACCTCCACCAATACCGAACAAGACATCCAGTAGCCCATCGCCACTAATATCACCTACAACTGGACTTGATTCTGAGTTACCAGGAATAAAAATCGGATATCCCGGTATGTCAGTTCCAGGAGTGAATCCTCCTGTAGTGTCTGCATAAACAACATGTATGTGTGACTCATTGACACTGACAACCTCTATAGCAACAATTTCCAGAGAACCATCGCCGTTAAAATCACCAAGAGCAGGACTTGGACAAGGTATGCCCACATTTGCACTGCTGGAAGTAAAGCCCGCTACTGGGAATCCATCGACAACAGATCCATCATGGTGAATTGCATGCAGCATATTGTCTTCGGAAATAAAAGTAATTTCAAGATCGCCATTATTATCAAAATCCCCGATAGCAGGACTACATACAATGCTACCACCATTTCCAACAGCATAAGGGAAACCGGCAGGTTGTGACTGATCATATTTCAAGGCATGCAGATAGTTCTGGTGGTTCCATCCATACTTTGTGCCAAATATTATCTCAACTGCCCCATCGCCATCAAGGTCACAAAGCGCTGGAGAAGAAACACCCCACTCGAAATTAGCATTAGGTCTGACAAAGAAAACACCATTGGTTACAGGATTGGCATCACCGTCAAGCAACTCTGTGCCATCGGCGTGCCATACCATAGTTTGACCGCGCAGATTATTTACTACAATTTCAGGATCACCATCTCCATCAACATCCCCAACTGCCGGTGTTGCCCAACTCCACTTCAGTCCACAACTTTGTGGCCATCCATCAAGCTCAGTGCCATCCCAACGGAAGATATGAATCAATTGCGCATCTCTCTCCATCGCAATAATCTCCATACCTGGAATACCATCAAGATCGTACAGAGCCAGGCCCGAAGGAGAAAAAGTTCCGTCAAGATTAGTTATTGGTCCCAGAGTCTGGGCATTTCCGTCACCATCAATCAGTTCATTGCCTAGTGAATCCCAAACATAAACTTCGTCTGCACCCAACACAATTTCAAGACTACCATTACCGTTTACATCTCCAACAGCAAAATGGCCACTTGTTTCAATGGCAATTGGTAACGGGAAGTTACCCGATTCTGGAGGAGCAGTGCTCTGCCCAACCTGAATACTCACCACACTTTCAACAAGAGAACTGTCCACTGCTGAAACCACATAATAATATCTGGTTAATAATTCCAGGCCTGCATCACGGAAGTATGAAGTTCCGACAATTAAGTCCTGATTAATTTTTTCAAAAGTACCCATAAATGATGGACTTCTGTAAACATTGTAACCGTACAAATCATCTTCACTATTTGGAGTCCAGCTCAAGGCAATTATGTCAGCACCCATTGAGCTATCAGCAACTATGTCAACTGGCGCAGCAGGTGGATCGAGTGAAAAGTAATGTGTGAAGCTTCTGCCATAGTTATCCATGAAAATGATATAGCATTGATATGGCAGCAATACATCAGATACCTGGAAAGTAAAAGGTGTTGCTACTTCCCCAATCTGCAGTAATTCCAATGAGCCAAAGCTTGAAGACCAATCTCCAATAGTTACTGTGGGGCTATATGAAAACAGTTCTGCATTTACCCAATCAACAGTTCCCTCACCAAAGTTTTTAATCGATGGGACAACTGTTACTAACTCATCATTGTCCAGAACTCCATCACCATCGCCAAACTCTACATCACTCCACACCAATTCGATAATTTCCAATTCCGGGGCTGCAACAGAAATTAAATTCTCAGTCAGCCAAATATCTCTAGTTCCTGAAATCGAAAACTGAGCATCGAATGTAGATCCATCACCAAAATCTGGAGTTACCCAAATCAGGAATGAAGTCGCAGCTTGCACTGATCCGCCACTTGGAACATTACCAATTACAGACGAAGAGACCAGAATTGAAATTCCAGGGTTATCAATAGAGAGTGAGCCAGTTACATTACTGGCACCGCCACTTCCTGTATCAGTTACCGTTGGACGTATTGCAACGGTCTCGCCTGCTTCAATAATACCGTTAGCATTACCGATAGAACCCTCTGTGCCATCGTCAATAATCTGATAATTGCTGACTGCAAGGTAGGCACCACTATTATTGACAGCAATATCTACCTGGCTATTTTCATTATTTGAAGCTGTAGCCGATAGCGTAGCAATGCCAGCCTCAACTATAGTTAGTTCGAAATCTACTTCACCATTGACATCAGTTATGCCAGTGACATATACATCATCACCCATGCTTAAAGTCACAGTTGCCCCAGGGACAGGCAACATATCGGACTCTACAAAAGCAGTCACAGTTTGATTACCAACTTCAAGGGCAGGATCAAGACTTACAGCCAAATCTCTAACTTCGCTGGTCCAGATTGACAACCCTGGATCCCCAAGCAAAGTATAATTCATGTAAGTCCAACGATTGAAACTTGGCTGGTTCACATCAACAATAAATGGCAGTCTACTCTGTTCAACTGTATCACCAAGTGTGGTGACTTCATCACAAAGCAATAGTGAGAAAAATTGCTGTTGATAATTATTGGAAGTATAAGGGAATGCGGCTCTTGAAGACCCAATTGATGCAATTGATCCACCAGTTGGATGTAATACCAGACGTTCCATCAAACAGGAATAGTCAAATGCTGCCGATGCACAGTTAAGAGCATATAGCAAAAATGGGTGGTCATGATTTTCCAGTTCGTCTGCATCAGACACTGTAAAAACACCCTCGCCAAGTGACATGTCAAAGAAGAAGCCATGACCAATCTGGCTCATTATTCCATATTGGTTACTATTGATAGCATTAATAACAGCAGTCTTGGTTTCTTCCAGTGACCCTGGGTAAGCAGTGTAGTTTTCGTAATATCTGGTTGCACTCATATCAGTACAAGGCACTACAGAATCATTTATCAAGTCCTCGGCAAAAGAAGCACCATCAGTTGAAGGTGTCTCATCATCAATCCAGAATAGAACTTCAGCTGCTGCTAAAAACCCGTTCGTCCAGTTAGTTCCAGCAGACTGGCCCTCATATAAGACAACTTTTGCAATATAGTCTTGAGTTTCGTGTACAGAACTTACCGGAATTCTTCCGAGTGCAACCTCACTGGCCATATCACACAGGTCATCACCATAAGTAACACTGACTTCACCATATGTATCGTCGCCATCACCGTTCCAGTTACCATCAAGACAAGAAAAATATAGATCTGCAGGAATTATTGTGTACCCAGCTGCACCATACAGATAGTCTTTTACATATCTGGCTGGAATAACATCTGTATCGCCACCAATAACTACGTATTCCAGTCCCCATTGCTCATAAGCATCTCTGATAAAAAATCGTATGGTTTCCTGAACATCGGCACCGTTACGGCAATTGCTTTCAATCCACTCAACTGTCCTAACTGCTGCAGGCATCCCAATTGATGTGCGATAGTCAGCGAGCTGCTGGAAGGAAGCTTCAAGTTCATTATTGGTAATAATCAAATATGAAACCGGACTGCCATCAAGATCTGGTACTCTTTCAGGGTTGTGACCTGTTTCAACCTGGTTGGTCTGCGTACTTTCTGCGCGCATATATGCTGGTATCATTTCAGGATTGTCAACAACTCTGGCAAGAGATGCTTCAATCTTCTGCCTCTCTCCAGGAACTGCGCGTTGGCGTGTGGCAACAAAATCCTGAATACTAGTTTCACTATCGACCAGAATTATTTCATATTGTTCAAGCAATTCCAACGCTACATAATTTCCGTTATCATCAATAATTGCTCTCAAGGGATAGCTACTCATACTGGCTAAACTGCATCCCTTATAAACAGAAACATTATTCTGTGAATTCCAGTTTGCAGGAAATCTATTGTTACTAAATTGCAGGGAATTGTAATTAACAGAAACTCCCTGGCTATCAACCTCAGGAAGTGCAATAGACAGTTCTGCAGGCAACTCAATTATTCTTGTTTTCAATGGCACTAACTGCAGATTTGCATTGGTAGAACCAGCAGGAATCAGCAGGTTGTGATAATTGACAGGCAATACTGGTTTACCAGTATCCTGCAGGACAGACAGATTCTGGTATTGCGGAAAACAATCTCCATTTTCATTATATTCCCAAGTGATATTCGACTCAGAAAATCTGCCAGAGAAGATTACTGTGCTACCATTGGCAACTGAAACTAATAATAGCAGTATGAAAAGTGAAAAGATATTGCTCTTGAAATGAGTGTAATTTAACATTGAAGCTCCTGATTTTGTTTTTAAAGACATAACACACCTCCAGCTATAACACCTTGTTGCTATGAACGTTAAGTTCAGTAAACACACTGTACTAACACTTCAAACTTAAGTGCTTGAAATTTGGTGCATTATCAAATCTACGCCCAACCCTCCATAGGGGGGGTTTTGAGACAAAACAATAAAACGTAGGCCTTATATTATACAAGAATTCTCCTAATATGACAATACCTGCACACTTCTGCTATTAACGAATCAGGGTCATACTTCTACTGGCAATACTGTTTTCAGTTTCCAATCGATATATGTATACACCACTTGCCACATTAGTTCCTGAATTATTATCGCCGCACCATGAAATAGCGAACCTTCCACCATCAACCTCTTCATCCAGAAGAGTTTTCACCTGACGACCTAGCAAATCATAGATATTAAGAGATGCGTTTCCTCTATAGCCCGTTGGAATATCAAAAGATATGAGCGTTGAGGGGTTAAATGGGTTAGGCATATTTGGCATCAATTTCAACATTGAAATTGGTGTCTGATTCACTTCTGAAGGTTCAGCTGGTGAATAGAGACCTGTGCGACTGATGTTGCCGTGATAAGTTGGCCAGGGAGTAGTTGCAACTGAATACGCATACGGCAGATCCCAAACGTGGAATGCCAAATCCCAACCACCATAAACAATGTCGACATCCAGATCCTTATCGACATCACAAATCATTGGTGTGGCCCTTACTGGGCCATCCAAAGTTAACGGAAATCCTGTAACCATACCGCCGTTGTGTCTGAAAGCATAAAGTAAGTTGAGTGCGGAATCTGATCCCCCTCCAACCCCAAAGACAACATCCAGCAATCCATCTCCGGTTATATCTGCTACAACTGGGGAAGATTCAGTATTGCCGTCCACATCAACTGGCCAACCATCAAGATTCTCACCATCCAGGTTCAGAACATGAATTTGACCGAAATCATATCCATGAATAGCCACAGCAACAATTTCAAGTTCATTATCTCCATCAAAATCGGCTAACGCTGGAGATGGACAGATACCACCACTCGACCCACTGTCGGACAAAAAATCGATTGGGAATGGAGACATTGCCATTCCAGTTGATGTAACAACATGTAACTCGTCATTCTCAGTAACTATAACAATTTCCAGATCTCCATCACAATCCAAATCGCCAATTGCCGGTGCGCAATGTGAATTGGCTGCAGCAGGTAATTCATAAGGCCAACCACTGATGTTTGTAGCAGTTAAGTCAAGCGCGTACAGGTTATTGGGCTCTCCATTGGTTATCTTGCTGGCAAACACTATTTCAAGTGTGTTGTCACCATTCAAGTCTGCAAGAGCTGGAGAACTGTAACTATACCATTCAGATGGCCTGACATGAAAAACCCCATCTGTCCCTGGGTCATTATCTCCATCATAAAACTCTGTTCCGTCATGGTTCCAGACATAGGTATGGCCATGTATATCATTGACAACAATTTCCATGTCACCGTTGTTATCGATATCACCAACAGCTGGTGTTGCCCAGTTCCAGTGGCTCATCTGTTTTGGCCAACCGTCGGCAACCGAGCCATCACTTTTGAAAATGAATATTTGTTTTGTGACTCTGCAGCTTCCTACAATTTCCATTCCCGGGTCATCGGTGATATCCCCAAGAGCCACTCCTGCAGGCCCCCACTCACCGCACAGATCTGAAAACGGCCCCAATGTCTGGCTATCGTTGTCACCATCACGTAGTTCAATACCATCGCTGTCCCATGCATAAATATAATCAGCTGCAAATATTATTTCATTTTCGCCATTGCCATTAATATCACCAACTACGCAATGGCTTGAAGATTCAACATCCAGCAATATAGGAAAACCTGTTGCTTCAGGTGGTGTTGTACTGGCAGATATTGTGTATGATTGCCGACTTAAAAGTCGTGATGAATCAGTAGCTGCGACACGGTAATAATACTTGGTCAGAGGAGCCAACTCTGTGTCTCTGAAGAATGAAGCCCCTTCAATTGGAGCCAAAGATATTCTTGAGAATGGGCCGTTAGGAAGTTCTGATCGATAAATATGATACCCAAATAAATCCAGTTCAATGGCAGGCTCCCACTCCAGAAGAATCTGCCCTCCGGCTGGAGATATTGCGCTTGTCATCTCAGGTTTTGAAGGTCTAACCATGTCAAAAGAATGACTCCATGAATGACCATACTCATCCTCAAGTGTCATCATTCCTCGAACACTACCACTTGTATTTTCAATACGAATCAGAAAGCGATCTATCTGTTCCTGCTCTTCCAACTTTCCAATTGCGTCCCAGTTGCCTAGTGGCTGAATTGGTTCAATGCCAAATCCAATTGCTTCAATTGTTCCAGTTATATTTTCTGCACTGGACCAGCCAGAGTTAAAGAGATTTACAAAGAGCTCAATCTCTTCTCCCTCTTCAATTATGCCATTCCCGTTTCCACTTGGGTAATCAGCCCATGTCAATATTGACGGCGTAATCACCGGAGCAACAATTTCCAAACTCAGTAAATCCAGGACTTCATAATCCGGGCTACCGTTTCGTAATTCAAATTCAAGGTTGGAGGCGTTCTCCAGTTCAGAAGATATTTGCACTAGGATAAGAACTGAGTTGTCCATTTCGCCTGGATTTAATTCTTCAATCTCAACAACATCAGTAAGCACAGAACAGGCCGGTGATGTGCTGACTAACTCAACTATTGATGCATCAGACCAGGCTGTTCCACTGTTAACCAATTCAAACATAATGCCAACTGTTTCACCAGAACCTGCCAGACCATCTCCGTTTCCAATGGTTGCTAACGTACCATTATCAACAACTCTGAAATCATGAATTGAGATATACGGTTCTCCAGAACTTGCGACTTCCAGGCTGGAAATATTTGGCCGATAGCTTTTGGCAACGACAACACATTTCACATCGTCACCAGAAGTAGCAATATAATCCAGATCGGCTATACCATCTGCATTTGTAATCGATGATGAATAGCTTCCATCGTCATGGCTTAATGTTACAATCGCATTTTCAACTGGAATTGCACTACTGGTCACAGTGACTTGAACACTTTGGAGACCGTGCATCAGGTATTCTGCTACTACAACTTCAAGGCTATCTGGCTCTTGTGGATAGAACATCAGGGTTGGATCACCTATTAATGTATAGGTCATGTGTGTCCATCTTTCGATGGTATTCATGCTCACCAGGTGATCATAGTTGGATCTGCTTTCTGAAATTGCATCTCCCACTCTGGCTGTATCGGTCTGATATAATGATGAAAAGAAATCAAGTTGGTACCTGCTGGCCGTCCCAGGGAACGCGGCTCGTGAAGATCCAATTGCAACTACAGCTCCACCATTGTCGTTTATAATAAACCGTTCCAGAATCGAGTTGTAGTCAATAGCAGCAGACGCACAATTCAGGCTGCTGAGTACAAAATAATTTGGATTATTATAAAGTGAACTTATATCACCTAAATCAAGAGCTCGGTCGCCAACAGACATGCTGTAAAAAAAACCATGCCCCACATGGACAACCAGCCCGTAATCTGTGCTGGACATTTGATCCATTACTTCAGAATATGTCTCGGGAAATGCACCATCCCATAAGTCGTATGCTTCATAATATCGGAAATTCTCAATCGAAGATGATATCATTGCCTCTTCAATAATTTCTTCACTAAACTCTGCCCCATCTTCGTAAAGATCACCACCTTGTTGGTAATCTGAGGGGAACAATACTTCACTCATAAACAATGCATTGCCATTATGGGGACCGATATTTGTTTGCTCGTATGACATCACTTTGTTAACAAAGGTTTCAACTTGAATAGTTGTTGTAACTGGGGCTCTGCCAATAGCCAGCTCTGCTGCCAAATCGACATAATCACCCTCATTACCATAACTGATAAAGGCTTCACCCATGCTCGCGTCGCCATCTGCATTCCAGTTACCATCCAGGCAGGCATAATAAAGATCCACAGGCATTGTAGTGCCCTGACCTGGTGGATAGAATGTATTATGAATCATCCGGGACGGAATTACCGACACATCGCCACCAAGTAAAACGTAGCGAGTGCCCCAAAGCTGATATGCCTGTTGTAGGAAATACCTGATTTGCGCCTGTTGATCCATTGCTGCTGGGTAATTATTAGCAATCCATTCTGTACTACGCACTACTGTTTTGATACCACGACCGGTTTTGTAATCGGCCAATTCCTGGAATTGAGGTAACAGTTCGTCAGAGGTTACTATTACAAACTCAACTGACGATCCATCCATTGATGGCCTGTCCTGTGGTTCAAATTTCAGAGGCTCAATACAGTTTCTGTTTGTAAAATTATAGAGATTTATATCTCCGTGATTCAGAGCATTAGCTACACGATTTTCTATGACCGTAATATCGTTTTTCACAAACCTGACTGGTTGGCAAGAGTCGGATTTATCAACTAATGACGCCGTTACAATAAAGTTACTTGCGATTGAACCTGAATTGTCGGCGCGATTAATTCTCACAGGAAATAGTCTGAAGGATGCAATAGTTACACCATGTAATGTTTTGCTGCCTATGAATTCTCCAGCAACAGGGGGCCAATTCCCGTCTTGGCCGCTCAGCCTGGTATCAGAAATTGCGACATCATCTGAACTCCACACCTGTTTTGAGATTGCCACAGTATCTGGTAATTCAAGTGGTAGATAATCAGTTGCAATTTCAGCTGATTCTACATCAAATTCGGTTGGGAGAATGACCTCTACGATATATTGTGGGATTATAGGCTTACCGGTTTCCAGATATGATTCACATCCAGCTAAAATCGGCACCAATCCACTTTCAGTCTGTTCCCATGCGAGATCTTCTATCTCGAAACTGATTTCATATCGCTCTGTAATTGATGACGCAAAGATATTACTTGGCAAGACAAGCAGGTAGAACAATATCGATAAGAAAGGAACACTACACTTTGACACTCGAAGCCTCCAACTGCTGTACTGCAGATTTTAGTTCACTTCAAGTTATTCGGTATATTTTGGGAAAACTTTAATTCAATTTGGTTCTGACAACTTCTTGCGCCGGGACATAGATACATTTTTTGTGGCCATTATCTTCCACCAGAACTATCCGTCTGGAGTGTGTATAATTTCGGCAAATGATTTGATCTCCAAAAATACGATAGCTGGTGCCTGTCTTGGATAGCTGTGCAATCTCATCGTCACAGAGCCAAGTCACATCCTGTGATTCAAGTTTACTTAAGAGATTATCCAGGGAAGACAAGCCAATATGTTGTTGAACAGGGTTTGTACTGACAAAATTAATTCTGTGTGTCTCAACGACTGCTGGTTGACCATGTGCCCAGCTTGAAAGCACATCATCATAACAACTCGACACTATTGCCTCATGATCCTGGTGCTGGACTGATTCCAACCGGCTATTGCGTTCAACATAATAGAGCTGCTTTTCTGATATTCTGCGAATGCCTCTTTCAAACATTTTCATCACATGCCTGGTGTATTTGTTTTGATTTGGCCGACGTTGCTCGATCTTAGCCTGAACCGCTCGCAACCCTGTGCTCTTCCAGAGATTCTCATCGTTTCTGTACCACACATAATCTGGTGCTATCATAGATTTGGGCAATGTCCCAAAAAGGTCCTTGAACTTTCCAACAGATCGTTCAAGGTCATCTTCAACAACTTTACGATCTGCATCCAGGCCAAGCTCAAAGGCAGACATGCAATCAGGAAAAAGCAATACTCCTGCATTATTCAATTCTTCCAATTGCCGGTTTCCAGTAACAACACTTTTCATCTGTAAAGGATTGTAATGCCAGGTTCCGTGAAGTTCAGGAACCCAAACTCCAGCTTCAATTGCACTACTGACTTCATCCCACATTCCAGGTCTTTGATATGCAGGATGAAATTCCGGTATATCATATTCCAACCAACCATCAGATGTTGACTGTAATGAAGAGGTGATGTAGTTCGCCTGGAAAACCGCAGGATTGCCATCTATATCAAGATAACTCGCTAGAACTGACGCCAAATCTTTAACATCAGCGCTGTCTTCAAGTGTTGAAGTCCAATACACAGGCGGGAAGTTACCTGGATTTATTAATTCAATTTGAGCTTCATCCAATATTATTGATTCAGGCAAAAAACCGCATAGTCCCCAATCATCACTATGAATTGCAACTGACTTAATTGCTCGCCAGTCGACCATGGAACCTTGGCCGGCAAACAAAATGAGACTGATAATAATCAGTAATAAAGCTATCTGCAGTCGCAAAACATCTCCTTACTATACCTTGCCCACCAATAGTGTCCGTAGCTGAGGCCGTGCTCTTTAATAGAATCGATCAATTGATTCGGCGTGTCAGGCAAATTACTGAGCATTGCAAGCAGCTTTTCCAGTGAATTGACCTGGTAACTGTTTTTTGCCGAACCAAAGCACCACAATGAATCCTCTTTTGCAGTAGACAGTATACTATCTACACCGTCACTGAAAGATATAAGTTCTCCACGCCATGTGGGACCTATCCTGCAGAATAAACTTTGAAGTTCCTGATAATTCGACTCTGCAATATTACTGGATTCAGTATCATCTTCCAAAATGTAAATGGCCCCTGAATCTGAAAGAAAATATTGCCAGTAATCAAGCAGCTTCAATCGGCATTTCAAATGGCGCCACAAATTTGGCACCAGCATAATATCTACCGAAGCTTTCCTGAAAGGAATTTCGGCAGCATCTGCTTTAACCTGAGTAAAATTTGAATTACAGGAAGGTGCAAGATCGAGCTGAATAATCTGCGTGTATGCTTTTACAACTTCAGAGAAAAATGAATTACCACTTCCCAATTCCACGACAACAGCATTTGGATTTTTCAGGAAATCATTTACAAGAACACCGGGAAGCGGAATGAAAGCCATTATTCGTCTTCTGTATTTACTTCAACCGGTTGCCCACCAGAAGCGGCAGCCATAACCCGGTCTACTTTTTCTCTTTCAACTTGTAAGTCAATAATTTCAGCAACGTGAGAATGAGTTGGTTTAGGCGCAGAAGCTCCGTCATCGAAACCCATAATGAACTTCAGTTCACTGAAAAAGTCCATCGCTTTCCCCGAATCGACATTTTTCCGTTTTGCGGTCCATAAAAAGAACATTGCGAGCCAACAACCCAGAGCAGGCAAGCCAAGCCATGGCACACCAATAAAACCGGAAAGGGCTATCAAAGAAGAGCCGACAGTGAGCAGCAATAAAAAGTAAACGGTTGTTGTAGACCGGAAACCAAGCCTGATCAGCCTATGATGCAGATGATAGTCGTCAGCTTCAAATATCGATGTGCGTCTGCGATACCGTCTGATGATTGTAGTTCCAGTATCCCAAATCGGAGCAATCATTGGTGCAAGTAACAGAAATATGCCAACACTATTTTGTCGGCTGACATGCAGCAGCAGGATAGCAAGTACAAGTCCCATCCACATACTTCCGGAATCGCCAAGAAAGATTTTCCGCCGGCCCATATTCCAATACATGAATGCGAGTGTTGAGCCACACAAAGTTGAAGCATAAAATGCGCTGTAATAATCTGAGACCGCAATGGCGATAGCCACAATACAAAGTGACGCTACAACACCGATACCACTGGCAAGACCATCAAGACCGTCTATCAGATTCATCGAATTGATAAAACCAAGATACCAAAGCAAAGTTATAGGCCAAGCCCAGCCACCGAGCGACAACTGTCCAATTACAGGCAAGTAAACAGTATCCAGACGTTCACCAGCGAGCATCAAGGCGACTATAACAATGAGTTGACCATACAGTTTCTTTTCAGCGTGAATATGGAAACGATCGTCACCAACGCCGAGAGCCAGAATTGCAAGTCCAGCACTGCCAAGGACTGCCAGCCAGGACCAAGGCAAAGGACTAACACCTACAAAACGATCAATGATAAGAAGGGTAACGAAAAAGGATATGAAAATTGCCATGCCACCAGTTCGCGGGACAGGCACATTATGAGAGCGACGATATCCGGGTCGGTCAATAATCCCGGTCAGGAAACCGAGACTTCTAAAGTGGGGTTGAATCATCCATGATATTGCAAATGCAAACAACCCACCAAGCAGAATATCTATGCCAGAACTCAAATACCGCTCCTTCTTAATCTATAATTACTGTCTATGCCGAGCTGACTAAAAGTACTAGGTATATCTCATCACTGCAATGTTAATATGCGTTTATAAATATCCAATGTCGCATTAGCAGTTTTCAGCCAATTCAGCTCTTTACATCGGACTGCGCCCAGCTTTGTAAATTTTTCAGCTAAACCCCGATCAAAATATAATCGTTCAATTGCCTGAGCAATTGAATCTGTGCAGTCAGGGTCAACAAGCAGAGCTGCGCCCCCTGAAACTTCTTTCATTGCACCACGGTCAGAAGTAATAACTGGCAAATTTGATGCCATAGCTTCCAGAATCGGAAAACCAAAACCCTCATGGAGTGACGGGAATAGCAAAGTAGATGATGATTTATAGAGTTCCATCAGTTTGTCCGGGTTGCAATAGCCAAACCAGTTAACCAGCTTCTTTTCATCAAGAAGTTCAATCCTTTTGACAAGTTTCTTGTCAAGCCATCCCCTGCCCCCGGCAATAGTCAATATTGGCAATTCTGATTCGGGATTTGATTTTCTGAATAGAAGATATGCATCCAATATTCTGTTCAGATTTTTCCTCGGCTCAAGCCTGCCTACAAAAAGTAAAGGTGCTGAATTGTTTCTCATCGGCTCCTGGGAATTTGTCTCTGCCCACTGAGGGAGTCCAAATGTAGTAACTGATATTTTATCTTTTGCCTCGGAGTGTAATTCCGACAACTCAGCTGCTGTTGTTTCAGAATTTGTAATTATTGTTATGGCATTACGAATTGATATGCCAAGTGTAGCTCGATAGTAAACTCGCCGCATTAAATCAACTGTATCAGGAAATAGATGAAAAGCGATGTCATGAACTGTCAATATTGACTGACAACTTAAACGTAAAGAAGCTGGCATCGTCATGAAATGAACCAGATCGATATCAAGCTTTTTGACAAGTTTCGGAATTTCCAGATGTGTTGCAAAAAGACGCTGCAAAAAACCGGAGCCACAATGTTTCACTTGAACAACATCCCAGTCCCTCTTGTCTTCAAGAAAATCAAAATAAGTCTGATTGGAAACAGCTACGGTAAAACGAAATGGAGTTTCGAGTTGAGACAGATTGGAGATAATCTCCAGTATAGATCTGCCAACTCCAGTAGGTTTAGAATTAACTACTGTAGCATCGAGCAAAATATGTTGTCGTTTTGCACTCACTTTTCACCTCTGCAAAGCAAAACCAGAAGCAACCCGAGTGCTACCCAGATATGAGGTACATTGTATTGAGAAAAAGTAAACATTTGCACAAAAACGCCAGCAAAAGCACTTGCTGCAACAACAATTCGGAGTTGGCTGTTTCTGCAACCTTGTGCAAGTTTCATAAATACTTTTCTGACAACTTTTGCAATGCCAAACACGAACAATCCAAATCCAAACAACCCAGTTTCAGCTAGAACTTTCAGAGGGAAATTATTTACTACAGGCCATGTAAATTGGCTCTGCAAACCAAGTGGATCAACAAGCATATCGAAATGAAATGCGAACTGTCCCCAGCCAACACCAACAACAGGACTAAGTAAAAAGGCTCTCCAGGCAGCTTGCATTGAATAGAGACGAGTCAGATTTGACCAATCGGTAGTGTCAAATGTTTGCAATAATCTGGAATATAAAGTTTCAACAGGAGCAATAAAAGAAACCAGAATTAATACAGGAACTGCTACACCAAAAACAGGTAAAAGCGACTTCATATTAATCCGCGGCAAAATCCGGGCATGTTTCAGCAAAACAAGTGCTGTCACAGCAGAAGCCACTGCACCAAGCCATGCACCCCTGCTCCAGGTAAGCATCAACATCAAGACCCCAACAGCAAGGAGTGTAAATCTGATACTCTTACGCCAGGGCTGTATTATCAACCATGGAACCACCATCACCAAATAATTTCCAAGCAACAATGGCTCACAAGCAGTGCCTCTGATTCTGGGGATACCACTCATTGTTGAACCAATTACCAGCTCTTCGGAACCAGACAATATTGACGGATTGGAAGTAAACAGATTTTCCAGATGATTAAACCATGGTAACCACCCATTAAAAGCCATCGTTTGTAAAATCGAATATCCAAATTGAAATAGCATTCCATAAGCTAGCCAATGAAAACAGCTGGTGCTGGACTTTCGACAATAAATAAATGGAATTAGAGCAATTCCAATCATTATCGAAAGTTGGATCAACTGTTTGAAATAACGACTTAGTGCAGAAGTGAAATCTACAATACCAGGTTGAATAAACAGGCCAGCACCAAGTAAAACAATTGCCAAAACATAATTCCGAACATATGCCTTTTTTAAGACTTGTCGCAGGTTCAAAACCAGCAACAAGGCAGCCAATATATAACTGACCTGGAAACCTGCTCCGGTGTCTGTTCCAGTCAAAGTTTTTACAATGCCCAGCCCGATCCATGGCAACGTAAACATCAGGGCATTAAACAAAACTATTTCGAATTTATTTTTCATGAAGATTTCATCTGTTTGCGAGAACGATTCATAAGTGTCGCAATTAATATAATCATACCGGCAAGCAATATGTAATTTGAATTACTGCTCTCCTTTTTATCAACAGGGAGTTTCAGATTTATGCGACCATCTGCAATTTCCAGCACTCCCTCACAAGCAACCAGAGTAAAATTTGATGCAGTGAGAACCAGTGGTGCATCAAAACTGTAATTCCCGTTCTGAAAAACCAGTTCCCTCCCATTACTGATTCCATGAAGGTTTCTGTCGTATGCAATTGTTAAATCACTCAAACCAAATGTTCCGACATTTGCACTGGAAGAAAAAAGGAAGGCACCTGTGGGCCAGGTTACAGAACTATTTCCCCCCACAGAATTCCAGTTGAAGTGTATGGAATCGCGAGCAGATTCAATAACAAGAATACCAGGATGTTCTGGTGTAAGTTGTTTGCTGGCAGCTGGAGTAGCCAGTAGCAAGCCGCAGAGCAGGCAGGTTGTAATTAGTTTCATCATGACCAAAATTTACACCTGCCTGCCAATATGGGCAATCAATAAGATGTTAAATACCGGTTAATCTCCCACTGATGTACAGTTGAGATGTATTCAGTCCAGGTTTTTCCTTTAGCAGTAATAAACTGGTTAAATATATGCTCACCAAGAGTTTCCTGCATAAAACTGCTTTTCTTCATCAGTACAATTGCCTCATTCAGATCAACAGGTAACTGCTTAATTTTCAACCTGCTTTTTTCACGTTGACTCATTTCAAAAATGTTTTTGTCAACTGGAGCACCACAATCGATTCCTTTTTCGATACCATCAGTTCCTGCTGCCAACATCGCAGCAAATGCAAGATAAGGATTGCAACTTGGATCGGGCATTCTCACTTCAACTCTAGTGCCCATACCACGACGAGCAGGAACTCTTGCCAATGGAGAACGATTGTGCTCTGACCAGGCTACATTTACCGGAGCCTCAAAGCCTGGAACCAATCTCTTATATGAATTTACAGTTGGGTTAGTCAATGCAACCAGAGCTCGAGAATGCTCCAGGATACCACCGATGTAACATCTGGCAATATTACTTAATTGGAACTTGGCATCAGGATCATAGAATGCATTCTCTACACCATCTTTTGTATCGCGTAATAGCGATTGATGTGTGTGCATACCTGAACCATTGACACCAAATATTGGTTTGGGCATGAATGTAGCATGCAAACCAAAATCGAGCGCAATCTTTTTAACAACCATTTTGAAGGTCATTACATAATCTGCAGATTGCAGTGCATCTGTATATTTGAATGCTATTTCATGTTGACCTGGAGCAACTTCATGGTGCGCAGCTTCAATTTCAAAACCCATTGCCTCAAGTGCGTGAACAATTTCTCGTCGGGCATCTTCACCTTTATCAACTGGCAACAAATCAAAGTATCCACCCGCATCATGAGTTTCAACAGTAGGGTCCCCATTTTGATTTCTGTTAAAAAGGAAAAATTCCATTTCTGGTCCGCATACAGGTCTGTACCTCATATCCTTGAGCTTCTTGATAGCTCTGCGCAGAGTTAAACGAGGGCACCCATTAAATGGAGTATGATCTATGTTGTAGACATCACATACCAGCCTTGCGACTTTACCTCTACTCCGTTCAAAAGGAAAAGTGACATAAGTATTAAGGTCAGGTACCAGGAGCATATCTGATTCTTCAATTCTGCTGAAACCTTCAATTGAAGAACCATCAAACATTATTTCGCCACGAAGAGCCTTTTTGAATTGGCTTGCAGGTATTTCCACATTTTTATTGTGGCCCATAATATCCGAAAACATCAGACGCAGGAAATGAACCTTCTCATTTTCCATACGCTCAATCAGTTTGTTACGAACACCTTTGCTGGCAATAATTCCATCTGCGAATTTATCTGCGTACGCTTCTGACATGACCCGCCCCTTGTTATGTGCCATATTGGCACTTTTTTGACTTCACTAACGCCAGTATACTCCATATACACACTGCATGCAACTTATATTGTGCATTTTATGCACATTTTCACTTAACATCCATTACAGCAATAATCATGAGATAAATATTAGCCAAAAATATCAAATTGGCGTAATATATGAACATTACAAGGATAAGGATGTCCTTAACATCAACAGAAGGAGCTACAATGTCTGCCCCTACACTTAATGGTGTCAAACTGGATTCTATGACCGGGCGTTGCTTCCTACTCGACACAAACGTACTTCTCCATGATGCAAATGCGCTTGAAGTATTCGATGAACACAACATAATTTTGACTGTCGATGTTTTGGAAGAGCTTGATCATTTCAAGAAAGATAAATCTGAGCTTGGCAGAAATGCACGCCACGTCATACGTAAAATTGATGAGCTGCGTTCCAATGGAGCTCTGAAAGACGGAGTTATGCTGCCTGGTGGCGGCATGCTCTTTGTTCTTGTAGATAACTACGTCAATTATCTTCCAGCTGGTATGGATGGCTCAATTCCTGACAATCGCATCCTGGCAACTGGTCTATATCTGCTCGAAAACAAAATAGACTTAACTTTTATAACCAAAGATATAAATGCTCGCGTAAAGGGCGATGCCCTTGGACTGAGGAGTGAAGATCTAAGGAGCCAGAAAATAAACTTTGATGAATTATATACCGGGTGGGCAGAGATTCAGTGCAACCCCGAAATAATTGAAAAATTCTATCAAGGTGAAGAAGTTCAATTTGATGGCGAATATTACCCCAATCAGTTCGCATTACTACGTGACAACAACAACCCCAAACATACAGCTATGGGAATGTTTCAGTCCGACAGTAAAACTCTTGAGAAATTAAAACATTCCGAATCACATCCGTGGGGATTGTCGGCCTTGAATAAGGAGCAGCATTATGCCATTGAGCTTTTGCAGCGTCCTGATATTGAGTTGGTCACCATGCTTGGCCAGGCTGGAACTGGTAAAACTCTTCTGGCTCTGGCAGTAGGTTTGCAAAAAGTAGTCGAAGATAAAAAGTTTCGCAGGCTCATGGTGTCACGCCCAATCATGCCGCTTGGTAAAGACATCGGATATCTTCCAGGCACAAAAGAAGAAAAAATGGAAACCTGGATGGAGCCGATAATTGACAACCTGCAATTTCTTGTAGACCCACAACTGGAGCAATCATCTGACAAAGTGAATTACCTTTTTGATTCTGGGGTGATTGAAGTTGAAGCAGTTACGTACATCCGTGGTCGCAGTTTGCCTCAGCTTTACATTTTGATTGATGAAGCACAGAACCTGACTCCGCATGAAATAAAAACCGTAGTTAGTAGAGCAGGAAAAAATTCAAAAGTAATTCTGGCTGGTGATGCATATCAAATCGACAACCCTTATCTTGATGCCTCAAGTAACGGATTAACGTATGTGATCGATAGGTTTAAAGGGCAGCCATCATTTGGTCATATAACTCTGGCAAAAAGCGAGCGTAGTGAATTGGCAAGTCTTGCTGCAAAACTGCTCTAGTATAAGAATTGCTTGAGTTGTCCGAGTAAACATGCATTGCAACGTTTTAATGCAAGAGGCATTTTTCGTTCAGCGAGCTTTTTGTCACTGCGAGATGTAGCTGGAAGCCACTTCTCTTCATTGATTTGTCCGATGCAGGTTTCTCTCCAAACAATCTTGTCTTCAGAGTCCCTCATTGTAAGTCTGACTTCTGCCTGAGCCTGGAATTCAACTGGCAACGGTATTGCTAACATAGCTATAGCCCAGGAAAACAGTCCACGTTTGAGCATTGCATTTCCATCTTCACCCCAGACAATTCCCGTAACACCACCAGCAAGTGCTGGCATTGCAAATGAGCCCAGAGACCTATCGATGCTACATGCAAACGAAAATATCTCAGCTTCAAGCTTATAATCGGCTTCAGATGGATTTTCTACTAAAACTGCCAGTGATGTTTGAGTAATGTCTTTTGTTAAGGCCTGTCGATACATGGTATCAACTGACTTTGACCATTTCCTGTTTGAAGGAAAAGTCAAATCCATAAACATCCCCTGACCCCGCTTTTGTTCAACAGGACGTACATCTACAATTCCTGCAATGTAAATTGAAGGCATTCCTTCTGCAGGTTCAGGATAATTGCTCAGTTCGTCAGGATACGGGAACTGAACATTGCCTTGCCCACAACCAGAAATAATTAATCCAAGAGCTATAAGTAACAACCATTTTGACATCGTTTTCCTCCAGTATTCTGAAGATAGGGGCTAATAACTCTTTTTGCCAACAAACCTGATAATTAATGACAGTAAGAAGCAACCAATCAGTATTGAAATCCATGGCGAAAACCCAAAACCGACCGGTAAATAACCTGTCACAACAGCAACAGCAGCAACTGTGAGTGCATAAGGTAGCTGGGTTCTGACATGATCGATATGATCAGACCCTGCTGCCATAGAAGACAAGATTGTAGTATCGGATATTGGAGAACAGTGATCACCAAAAACAGCACCTGCCAAAACAGAGCTTACTGTAGCTGGGACCAGAGACCCTTCTATACCTTGAGCTCCAGCCATAGAGGCGGCAATTGGCACTATTATAGGAACCAGAATAGCCATAGTCCCCCACGATGTACCAGTTGCAAAGCTGACCAGTGCAGCCATAATGAACGTTACCAGAGGTAACAGCGCTGATGGCAGTTCATCGCCAACTGCTGAGACAAGAAATGGAGCAGTACCAAGGTCTTCACAGACTGCACCTATTGACCAGGCTAGTAGCAGGATGACAAAAGCAAGTAGCATCTTCTTCGCTCCCTCAACCCATGCTTCCACTGCCTGATCCATTGTTAATAAGCCAAACAGTTTTGAGAGACCGATTGCAATGATAGCACTACTTAAAGATGACCACATCAGAACAGCAAAACTGTCGGCAGCAGAAAATACTTCACGTAGACTTGCTCCCGGGCCCACTTTATTCATACCATCAAGCAGAAGTCCAAAAATTGTAGCACCAACCAACACCAGAAGTGGCAATACTCCAGCAAGTATAGATTTTAATGGTTGCCTTGATATTTCTGATTCAAAAACCGGCTCTGCCTGTTTCTCATATGCCACATCTTCTGCCGTTTTCATCGGCCCAAAATCTCTGCCAGTTATCGCTATTCCGAAAACAAAGAACAGAGTCAGTATCGGATAGTAATTATATGGAAGTGATCTGAGAAAAAGTACATATGCTGATGAGTCGGCTGAGATGCGAACCAAAGCATCCTGGATCAACCCCACTTCAAAACCGATCCATGTTGAAATCACAGCAACGGTTGCTACTGGAGCAGCAGTACTGTCGATTATATATGCAAGTTTTTGCCGGGAGATTCGCAACTTGTCTGTAAGTGGCCGCATCGTATTTCCAACAAGCAAGGTATTTGCATAGTCATCGAAGAAAACAATCAGCCCCATTGCCGCACTTGCAACTTGCCCATTACGCCTGTTTGTAATCCGGGAGGAAACAGATTCTACAAGTGCTGCAGTTGCACCACTACGGGAAAGTACCCCAATCATTCCACCCAATATCATTGAAAACATTATAATTGTTGCATGATCTTTATTGGCCAATGAATCAACAAGGTAAGTATCCCCCACTCGTAGAAATGCAATAAAGGGATTGCTGTTCAGAATTATTGCACCAGCCCAGACGCCAGCTAACAGTGCTGGGATTACCTGCCTGAGTATCAGCGCCAAGGCGATAGCCAGTAGTGGTGGTATAATCGAGAGCCATCCATAATCAGGGATCAGCATTTTACTCCTTGATAAATTGTAGAATTACAAGTTACTGATTTGTCCGCAAATAGCCTTTCTGCTATTCCTTTCAGATTAACTTGATTTCAGATTTGAATCCAGACAAAAGCTGGTGGTTGACTTGCATAAATTCTGATGTAGCTTAGTGGCAGGCACATAATGAAAGGAACAGCCTCATGATGGATAAAATTCAAGAAGTACTGGACAAGGTTAGGCCAACTTTGCAAGCTGATGGTGGCGATGTTGAGCTCATCGACTATAACGATGGTATTGTTACTGTAAGATTACAGGGTGCTTGCGGAAGTTGCCCCATGGCAACCATGACTCTGAAGCACGGTATCGAGGCTCGCCTCAAGGAAGAAATTCCTGAAGTTAAAGAAGTCGTCTCGCTGTAACCAGATTATTGAGGCTTGGAATTCCATCTGAGCCTCAATCTTTAAAAATCCACCGTGAGTATCCACTTCCCTCAATCGCTGGCATCTCAGTGGCCCCATAACTGGACAGGGCATTTCGCCAGAAGCTCACTCTTGAGTCATCATCTCTTTCTGCAATCTCAGCTCCGGTAATTCCCAGCTCAATAAATCGACCGAATATTTCCCCCGGGGCAATCAGGCCAGCTTCACATTCAGACAACTCTAATCTTAATTTGATAACACTATCGGGGACCCAGCCAGTCGCCCCACCAGTAACCTGATTTTCAGTCGAGATTGCGCGTAGCAACCATAAAACTTCTGTCCGATCTTCCACGTACTCATTAAGTGGCGCGGGCAAGGTCAGCAATTTCTGATTTGAAGTATAAGAGTTTGAAGGTAAATTGACTTCCGATGGAATTTCAATAATTGGTAAAGTGACAGGCAACGAGAACAAGATTAAAAGTACCGGCACCAGAAATGCCTTAAATCCAAATCGATTCCGCAGTACTGAGAAACCAAATCCTGCCCACCACGCAAGTGCAAGCACAGTTAACAATGAGAAACGCCATGCCCCTCTAAATGCACGCAAAGAATCGATGAGCTCTCTGAGCACTCCAAATGGAAGTAACATTCTTTTGTCTGTAAAAGGCAGTCCTGTTGATTCACCAAAGGCAAAGACCAGACCAACAGATCCGAGGCATAAAAGCCCGTAACCATGTTGCTGCATGTTAGCTGAAAGTTTACATCGATGTTTCAGTCCGTAAGCTGAAAGGACAAGAGCCAGCCAGCCTGGATTCAGAACCTGTCGATCTCTACCTTCATAACGCTGAACTCCATCTGCCCCTTTGCCAACCCAATCAGCTGGGTTGCTGCGATAAACTCCACGTTCAAAAAGATGTTTCATGTCTGCACTGCCGCTGCGAACTTCCGTGTCACTGCGATCAAATTCAGAATATCGATCTGCAACTCGCAGCTGAGGTTCAGCCATCCAGATAACAGCTGGCGCTGCAATCAGGAGCATCGGTAGAACAACCCAATTCAAACGGATAAATTGTTTGTAATTTCTGCTGGAAAACAAATTCCATATTGCAGGGATTGCAGCTCCCATTGCCGCATAAACAAAGCCATACCAACCCCACATCGATTGAAAAACAACTGCCAGCGTTGCACAACCCCACCAGAGGATTCTTTTGCGAAGACTTGCTATTGAATTCAATGCACCGATAACCGCTGCAATAGCAAAAAATACCATCGGTGGAGGCAATTGATTGAGATGGCCTAATTGAGCCAAAGTATAAGGTGAGCCAATAACTACGGCTGTAACTATAGCGCCGGAAAAAGGCCTCCCACCTGAGTTTCTCCAGATAAGCATAATAGCAATGGCTGAAAGAACCAGACTGATCAGCATCGCCCAATTATACTGAGCTGCTGCCGAAGGGTTAGTTAACCAGAGAATCGGTTGTATAGACAAAGCTTGGCCAAGGAGCGAATCCATGTAGCCAAGTACATCTTGTTCGGGATAGAAGATCGGGAGTTGATACCATATCTCAGGTGTCAGATAATTCTGTCCGCTCCACTGAAGAAGCCCTGCTTGAAGTAAGGCATCTATCCCACCAAAAGGGCCAAGCATATGAGTGTCCCAGTTAGAAATAACCGGAAGCATACAAAACATGATTACAATCAGTGCAGGAATCAGTGCTATCATCCATCCAATAATTCGCATCAATAACCCAAGCTCCTGAGTTTACGCTGAACATCTTCACCTGGTGCGACCGCTTCTGAATCCTTAACGAATTCATACTCATCCATTTTTGAGTTCCACTCTTCAATTCTTGGCAACCAACTCAATGAATCTTCTGGTGCAGAGCTCAGCACTGCACTCCCCTGGTCCAGCCTGTACCAGGAAACCTTATCTGATTCGATGCGCATATATGGCCAGCAAACTGCAGCAAACTGATCTTCACCATACAATACATTTTCCAGAACGAAGAAATCATCAAGGCCAGAATCAGTATTGAACATTCCATTTTCACCTGGACGTACAGCATCGTAATCCCATCCAAGTTCACTAGATATCGATGTGAAAAAATCAATCATGTTGACCGGTGAATCTATCGTTGATCCGGCTCTTTCGTGTTTCGGAAATCTAACAATCAACGGAACAGCTGAAACTTCCGGTAAAAAACTATGACCGTGCTCATAGCCTCCATGATCAAATAATTCTTCGCCATGGTCACTGACCAGAACAATAATACTGTTTTCCAACAGGCCTGAACTTTGTAGTCCCTCCATAATATTACCAAACACATAATCAGAATATTCAACTTCCAGATCATATAAATCCGCTACAGCTTTTTTAACATCTGAATCAACATCAGGCAATGCGCTACGCAGTTCATTGACAGATTGAAAATTCCCATCATTGAACCACCTGTGATCAGGCAACTGAAGTGGTTTATCATCGCTGATGTCGATACCCCTGTATGGCAGATGTGGATCCATCATATGAATCCAAAAAAACAACGGCCTGCCGTCTTTGTTGCTTGCCAACCAGTTGAGAGATTTATCGCAAAGCAACTGTCCATCATCCATATCGATGTATCTCTCTAGCTCTAGAGTTAACTCTCGGACCAGAACGACGTCTTTTGCAGGGATAAACGGTTCAATCACCAATGAATGGTCGTACCATTCAAAGCCACGATCAAATCCATAGAATTTTGACAAGTAAGGATTTGAGACAACAGCAGCAGTCAGATATCCGTTTGCATAGGCTATCTCAGCCAGTGTCGTGGCATCTTCTGGTAGACCAGAGTATTTCCCTAGCTCCATAGATCCAGGCGCATAACCAGTATGAATTGTAGCCATGCTGGGCAAAGTCCAGCAACTGGTTGACCAAAAATTCGTAAATGTGACCCCACTTTGAGCAAACTTATCAAATGCGGGAGTTTTGAAACTGATATTATTTATTACATCTTGCCGCAAAGTATCTATCGATATTAAAATCAGATTTGGCTGATCAACAGCCTCAGCAACATTGACTTCCAAGCTACCTATCCTGGAATCTCTCTCTTCTGTTTGCCAGTTTGGCCACAAACTTGTAGAAACAATCATCACTACAACTGGAACAATCAGGCTACGCTTTGGTGAAAGAGTTAGCTTGCCAGCAAGCAGATTCATCATATTCAATAATAATATTGTACCGAACAGCCAAATTACCAACGGAAGTAATTTCCCCCAGAACCAGCCGTGAGCAATCCAACGATCATCAATGAAATCAAGTCTCTGTGTAAGAATATACCTGATGACAAGAGTAATCAGTAGAGAAACAGTCGCAGAAAGCGTAAGAGCAAATGCTCTGTGCCACTTCATGTCATCTTTTAAAGTAAGCAAGGTTGCAGGCAGAAAAAGGAGTGCCGAAAAAATAAATCCTGTCCAGCCATAGAAAACAACATGTGGAACCAAATACCGAATCAGTCCATAATCAGGAGATAATTTGAGAAGATGATAAACAGCTTCAACCAGACCATAAGCTCCAGATAGAAGATAACCCCATAAAACAACCGCTCCCCATGCTCTTAACCATCTGAATATATCCATCGATTATCCCTTGTTTCTGTTTGAGATTCAGCGACAAGAATTACAGTTAAATTGGAATTGGTCAAGTTGCACTTGGCAATTCAGCAATAATGAAGTTCATTATAGCTACAACCTTAATGGAGGCATGATGCAAAAATACAACGGTGTAGACTTTTACAGTTTTGAGAAGACACTAACTGACGAGCAACGATCAATCCGTGACACAGTGCGCAACTTTGTTGAAAACAAATTCATGCCATTGATACGCGACAGTTACAGAGATGGAACATTTCCTCTGGGGCTTAGTAGTGAGATGGGACAGATCGGGCTTCTTGGTTCTTCTATTTCCGGATACAACTGCCCTGGCCTTTCTTATACCGACTACGGTATTATCTGTCAGGAGCTGGAAAGAGGTGACTCAGGTCTGCGCAGTTTTGCTTCGGTTCAAGGCAGCCTTGTTATGTGGCCAATTTCAACTTTTGGCTCTGATGAACAAAAGGAAAAGTGGCTCCCAGCTTTGGCATCGGGTTCTGCGATTGGTTGCTTTGGATTAACAGAACCGGACCATGGCAGTGATCCAGGCTCAATGAGCACTACTGCCACCCCTGAAGGCAACAACTGGGTTCTCAATGGAAACAAGATGTGGATTACAAATGCAAACACCGCTGATGTTGCTGTAATCTGGGCAAGAACTCCAGAAGGAATCAGTGGCTTTCTTGTTGAAAAAGGAACTGATGGATTTTCATCAGCACCAATTCACGGAAAAATGAGCTTGCGAGCCAGTGACACCGGTGAACTTGTTCTGGATAACGTTAAGATTCCTGGCTCATGCCGACTCCCTGAAGCCAAGGGCTTAAAGGCTCCCCTTGCATGTCTGAATCAGGCTCGATATGGAATTGCATGGGGCGCTGTTGGTGCTGCTGCTGCTTGTTACGATCATGCTCTGCAGTATGCTCAGGAACGAAAACAGTTCGATAAACCAATTGCAGGTTTCCAGCTGGTTCAAGCAAAACTTGTTGAGATGATTACTGAAATCACAAAAGCACAGGGACTGGTATATAGGCTTGCACAACTGAAAGACTCTGGCATTGAGGATGTACATTTAACTTCGATGGCTAAAAGAAATAATGTTGCCATGGCTTTAGATTGTTCAAGAGTAGCCAGAGATATTCTGGGAGCTGCTGGAATTACCGATGACCACCCAATCGCCAGACACATGGCCAACCTGGAATCAGTTTATACTTATGAGGGAACTCATGACATTCACACATTGATTGTAGGTGCGGAGATTACGGGGATTCCTGCATACAGAGGATAGGATTCCGGGGCTGTAATACAGCCCCAGATCATCAACCAGATTGTCCAAGTGACTTGAATGCTGCAACTGCTACATCGCGTATCGGTGCTGGGATAACACCAAGTAATACTGAGATTATCGCTAGCACAGAAGTTGCAAATGCTGTCTCCCAACTTGAACCTCTATAGCTGGATTCTTCAGGATCTTTCATGTACATAACGATAATTATGCGCAGGTAATAGTAAGCAGAAAGAAGTGAATTAACGACACCCCAGATAGCCAGAGGAATCATCCCTGCCTTAACTACGCCTTCAAAAATATAGAATTTTCCGGCAAAACCGATAGTTGGTGGAATTCCTGCAAGAGAGAACATAAAGATGGCAAGACTGGCAGCAACCAACGGCCTTGTTCTGGAAAGCCCTGCATAACGTTCAATATTATCTGCTTCTTCATCTCTATTTTTAGCGAGATAACTTATAATCCCAAATGCGCCAAGATTCATTACCGTGTATGCCAGTAAGTAAAACAGCAAAGCTCCGCCAGCGTTATCGGCAACAACTGAAAGAACAGCAGAGTCACTGGTAGGCTTCAACAATGTCATCAAACCCAGCAACAAATACCCTGCATGGGCAATGCTCGACCAGGCAAGCATTCGCTTGATGTTTGATTGTGCCAATGCAACCAGGTTGCCAATAGTCATTGTCAGAACTGCAAGTACACCTATCAATGGCGCCCATACAACAGAAACTTGTGGAATCAGCACCCAGATTATCCTGATCATAGCAGCCATCGCTGCAGCTTTGACCCCTGTAGCCATAAACCCGGTAATATGCGAAGGTGCCCCGTCATACACATCGGGAGTCCACATGTGAAATGGAACCATGGCAATCTTGAACCCGAAACCAACTAGCAGCAAGCCTACAGCCAAGCTGGTCATTAGCCCCCCGGCACTGGAAACTGCCGTAAAGGAAGAATACAAAGTACTTCCTGTTTGACCATAAAGCAGAGCCATTCCCATCAGCAAAATTGCCGATGCAAATGCACCTAAAATCAAATACTTGAATCCAGCCTCAACGCTTTTAATCGACTTGCGATTCCCGGCAACCATCAGATAAACAGCCATGCTCATCATCTCGATTGCAATAAACAGAACCAACATGTCGGTAGCAGCTGCCATCAGACACATGCCAAGAGTTGACAACAGGATCAAGGGATAGAACTCAGAGTTGAAACTACTGCTTCTGCTATACAAGCTCGATGCATAATTAACAGTCAGCAGCGCTATTGCTATAAAGAGCGTGTTCAAGTAAAACGTGAACTTGCCGGTAGCAAGTAAACCATTGAACAATTCACCTGAATATTGTTGCGTAAACTGTTGTGCGACAAGCGATCCAAGCAAAACAAGTAAGGACAGATTAGACAGGTGATCTTTGCGCATACTCTTCACAAAAGAGTCTACAAGCATAACCAGCAGCGCACCGCCAGCAAGAACCAGGTAAGGTAAAATAGCCATCATGTTGGCAGTCATCAGTGAATCTCCATCTCTGTGTGAGAATCGTGCGATTCATTCGTATGAGGTGTAATTATATGATGCTCGGCAGGGGTCTCCTGCCTCAATTCCAGCACCGGGGCCAACAATCGGTCAATTGAAGGTTCAATTTTCTCAAGAAATGGTCCAGGCAAAACACCTAGAACAATTATGAAAATAAGAATCGGCAACAGAACAAAAATCTCTCTGAGGCTCATGTCCTTCAAAGACTGATTTGCTTCATTGGCCAATTTACCAAGAAATACTCTTTGATACATCCAGAGCATGTAAATTGCACCCAGGATTACACCAGTTGAAGATAAAATAACAAGAAGCTTTGCATGTGGCAGTAAGGTACTTGAGAAGCTGCCAAACAAGACCATGAACTCCCCTGCAAATCCACATAGACCAGGTAGTCCAATACTTGCCAGAGTCACAAACAGGAAGATCGATGCATAAACAGGCATCTGGTGAGCCAGTCCACCAAAATCAGAAATCAGGCGCGTATGGCGACGTTCATAAATCACACCAACCAAAAGGAACAAAGCACCTGTTGAAAGACCGTGTGCAAGCATCTGATATACACCACCGGCTACTCCTGCTGCAGTTAAACTGAAGAGTCCAAGTACAACAAAACCAAGGTGGCTGACACTTGAGTAAGCAACGAGTTTCTTTACGTCTTTTTGAACCATTGCCACCAGTGCGCCATAAATTATTCCGATTACCGCAAGGACTGCAAACCAGGGACCGATTGCAATAGCAGCAGACGGGAACAGAGGAATAGCAAATCTCAACATGCCATAGGTACCCATTTTTAGCAGGATACCTGCCAGAATTACAGAACCAGCAGTGGGAGCTTCAACATGCGCATCAGGGAGCCAGGTGTGGAATGGGAATAGAGGAACTTTGATCGCAAAAGCCAGAGTAAATGCCAGGAACAGCCATACCTGCTGATCAGCTGGAATACTCAAACTCATGAACCCGTCAAGGGACATTGTACCAGCCTGACTGTACATATACAAAATCGCAACCAGCATAAGCAGTGAACCAGCCATCGTATAGATGAAAAGTTTTACTGCTGCGTAGATACGTCTCTCGCCACCCCAGATACCGATAATGAAATACATCGGAATCAACATTGCTTCCCAGAACACATAGAAAAGCAACATATCTCGGGCAAAGAAAGTGCCAATCATTGCGGTCTGCAGGAACAGTAAAAAAGCCATGCTTTCAGCAACTCGATGCTTAATTGCACTCCAGGTACTAAGTATTACGAGCGGCCCAAGAAATGTGGTCAACAATACCAGGAGCAGTGAAATTCCATCAAGCCCCATACTGTAGTTAATCTTCCCATTTGCAAGCCATGGGACAAGTTCAACAAACTGGTCGGTAGCTTTTGTATTATCAAAGTGGAACCACAAATGTAGCGACAAAATGAAGTCAGCAATTGCAACACCCAATGCTATCAAGCGAGCAATATTGTCTTTGCGGGCAAACAGAAGTACCAGCAACGCTCCAGCGAGCGGCAGAAATGTTACCCATGACAAAATAGAATCCGTTACGAAAGTCAAAACAGTCTCCTAACTTGCCAATTGAAGGTAAATGATAAACATAGCAACACCTGCAAAGAGTCCCCAGGCATAGAATCGGACCATGCCATTTTGGAAGAGTCTAAGCAGTGATCCACTGACAGCAACAACGAAAGCTGAGCCATTAACCAGAATTCCATCGATAATGACTTTATCAAATATCTTGAAAAGGAACCCATTGCTGAATTTGTAACCAGGATTAACGATTGTTTTTTCATACGCTTCATCAATGAAATATTTATTGAGAAGCACTTTGTAAATTGAACCGCCGGCAAATCGTTTTGCAGCATTGGCGATGGCGATTTTTTTCATGTAGATGAAAGTTCCCAGACTGATACCGATAAGTGCCCAGGCCAATGAAGCAGATGCAAGCGTCCACTCCATCGCTACTTCAGCTGCATGATCAGCATGAGAAGCTGCTGCGTGAGCTGCGCCATGGTGTGAACTGTTGAAAACTGGCTCTAGCCACATTTCGAAGTGATTGCCACCACCCATAAAGTGTGGAATGCCAATCCAGCCACCAACTATCGACAGGACAGCAAGCACAACCAGTGGCAGAGTCATTGTCAATGGAGATTCATGGATATGACTTTTCACTTCATCAGATGCTCTGTTTTTACCAAAGAAAGTCAGAACTACAAGGCGCATCATATAAAAAGCTGTCAAACCGGCAGCAAGGAATCCTGTAATCCATAGCCAGATATTGCCATCGGAAAATGCTTTCCAGAGGATTTCATCTTTACTGAAGAAACCGGCAAACGGGAAAACTCCAGCAAGGGCAACAGTACCTATAATAAATGTAGGCCATGTTAACGGGAGCTTCTTACGCAAGCCACCCATCAGACGCATATCCTGCTCGTTGCTCATCGCATGAATTACCGATCCGGAACCAAGGAACAACAGTGCTTTAAAGAATGCGTGAGTCATCAGGTGGAAAACACCGGTTGCAAATGCCCCTACTCCACAAGCAAGAACCATGTAACCGAGCTGACTTACTGTGGAATATGCCAGCACCTTTTTAATATCGTTTTGTGTAAGAGCAATTGTTGCTGCCAGCAGAGCCGTTGCTGCACCAACAATGGCAATCACCAACATCGCTGTATCACTTAATACATACAGGAAGTTGAGGCGGGCAATCATGTAGACACCTGCAGTAACCATTGTTGCAGCATGAATCAGTGCACTCACCGGAGTTGGACCGGCCATCGCATCTGGAAGCCAGATAAACAGGGGAATCTGAGCTGATTTACCAGTTGCTCCAAGAAACAGTAGCAGACCTATGACTGTTGCTGCCGGAGCTAGAATATGGGCGTGATGTTGCAGAACTGAAAATGCAAACAGACCTTCTCCAGGGCTCAGATGAGGCAACAAATTTACACCTATAACAAACAAGCCAAGCAGGAAGCCAAAATCACCTACACGATTAACTATAAATGCTTTCTTACCAGCAGCGGCATTTGCTTCATCATTGAACCAGAAACTGATTAGTAGATAAGAGCAGAGCCCGACCCCTTCCCAGCCAACAAATAGCATGATGAGGTTTTCACCAAGGACCAGTGTCATCATTGCGAAGATAAACAGGTTAAGATAAGCAAAGAACCTGTTGGATCCTTCATCATGAGCCATATAGCCGATAGAATAAACATGGATTAGAAAACCAACACCACTGACAATCATCGCCATTATGACACCAAGCTGATCCATCGCAAATCCAACATCAATCTGAATTCCACCAAAAGATATCCAGGTATAGACAAGATCATGAAGGCTTCTGTCAGCTGCATCCATTCCAACCATCGCAATAAATAATCGCACTGACAGCAAGAACGAAACACCAACAGCTGAACAGGCAATTATGCCAGCTAATTTGCGAGGCATCATTCGAACAGTGAAGCCGTTTAAAGCTGCGCCGATCAGAGGAATTAAAACTATCCACTTAAGTGTGCTTTCTTCCACAGTTCTACTCTTTCAGTGAATTGAGTTCGTCGGCATTCACGGATCGTTTTATCCGGTAAATAGCGACAAGAATTGCCAAACCGATTGCAGCTTCAGCAGCAGCAATCGCAAAATTCATTATTACAAAGACATGTCCGGACATGTCGCCTAAAGCTCTGCTGTGTGCTGCAAACACAATGTTCACTGAGCAGAGCATCACCTCAACACCCATTAACATTATCAAAGTATTGCGTCGGGCAAGAACTCCCGCTGCTCCGGTAAGGAACAATGCAGCAGCCAAAATCAGATAATGATTCAGTCCAATTACCATGGCATGCCTTTCTTGTTACTTGCAAGAGCGACAGCTCCAATAATTGCAACCAGAAGTACAAGTGAAATCATTTCAAAAGTAATCATATATTTGTTCAGGAGCAGTTCAGCTACCCCTTTAATTTCACCAAAACCGGCAGGTGCATCATTGACAAATCCTTCAAGATTTACACCACGCATCCAGTTCAAAAGAGCTACCAGAATAGCACCAACTGGCAGCCACCATTTGCGGTCGCCAATCGATTTGAGTTCTGACTTCAATGTTGGCCCCTGCAACATCATCACTACAAATAGAAACAACACCATGATTGCTCCTGCGTAGATTAGAATCTGCAGGATGGCAAGTACCGGCGCAGCCAAAAGTGCGTAAATACCTGCAGCATTGACAAAAGCAAAAATCAACCAGACGGCAGCTGCAACAGCGCTACGGCTGGTCATTGCAGCAATAGCCCCACCTAGCAGCAAAGCCCCGAATAGATAAAAAAGGACAGCTTCCACAGCTTGCCTCCTAAAGTGTCCCCTGCTGATTATTTTTCAGCAGGAACTCTTTGTTGACATAAAATTGTTCACGGGAAGTACCAGCAATTTCATAAATGCCAGTATCCATTCTGATTGCATCCACAGGACATGCTTCTTCGCAAAGTCCACAATAAACACAACGCAACAAATCGATTTCAAAGGTTTCAGGATACTTCTCAATAGAAGGATCTGAATGTTCTCCAGCAGTAATATGAATGCAATCCGACGGACAAGCAGTACTGCACATCATACAGGCAACACATTTTTCAGTACCGTCTTCTCGTTGCATTAAACGATGACGGCCTCGAAACCGGTTGCTGTAATCCCGATGCTCATCGGGATATTGGACAGTTGGCATATCCCTGGTCCAAAAGAGATTCTTCAACAGGTGCCCCATTGTAATCCCCATACCACGGAATACTTCCCCAAGGTAGAGTGACTCACCGAAGTTCATCCGGCGATGCCATCTATGCAATTTGCGATCTCTACTCATTACTTAATCTCCCTGCTTAAACCAGAGCCAACCAGATTGCTGTAACAACCAGGTTTGCAAGGCCAAGCGGTAGCATAACTTTCCAACCAAGAGACATCAGCTGGTCATATCTGAATCTAGGAAGTGTCCATCGAACCCAAATAAAGACCCAGCAGAAGAAAACGACTTTACCAACAAAAGCCCCAACCTGAAGAAGTGTTGCATAAATTGAAGCAGCACCAGGGCCAAGAGTCCATGGAGTTGCACCAAGAGCAACAACCGCTCCAGCAGCACTGAGTGTAGCAAGTACACCCATGAATACAGGTTCACGATCACGATTATCGCCAAACTTGTTCTTTTCGCGTTTTGCTCGCATGAAAAACAGTGTCGCAATAATTGTAGCCAGCAGGAATTGCAGACCCAGCTGGATTGGCATCACTGTGCCAACATTTGCAACAATCACATCTCTGGACAGCCAGGGAATATTCCAGCCACCAAAGAACAGTGTTGTTATAAGTGCTGCACCGATGACCATGTTGCAATATTCAGCCATGAAGAATAGCGCAAACTTCATTGAGCTGTACTCAAGGTGATATCCTGAGACCAGCTCACTTTCGCCTTCAGGCAAATCAAATGGGTTTCTGTTGGTTTCAGCAAAGACAGCAACAATAAATAAAATCGCTCCAATAGGCTGAACCACTACTCCCCATTTTGGCAAAAAGCCCCAGATCAGGTCGCCCTGCCCGGCAGCAATATCGCTCAATCGTAAAGACGAGAAAATCAACATGATACCCATAATTGCAAGGCCCATGCTGATTTCATAACTGATCATCTGTGAAGTTGAGCGCAAAGCTCCAAGGAATGCATATTTATTATTCGATGCCCAGCCACCCATTACAACGCCATAAGTACCGAGACTTGCAATAGCCAGAACATAAAGAATTCCAACATCAAGATCTGCTACAATCAAGTTGTACTGTACGCCAGCAACTTCAATAAAATCGCCAAATGGAATAACTGCATATGTCAGCAGAGCTATGAAGAACACCAAAAATGGCGCAAGTGCATAAAGAAACTTATGTGAACCTTCAGGTCTGAAATCTTCCTTGAACATCAGCTTCATCACATCGGCAATTGGATGCACAAGCCCAGCAAGCCTAATTCCAGCAATCGATGCACGATTGGGACCTGTTCTGTCTTGAATAAATGCTGAACCTTTACGCTCCGCCCAAATCAAAACTGGAACCAGCCCAAGAATAATTGTCAATAAGAAGGTGATCTTCAAAAGACTTGGAACGACAACAGACATTATCCCTCACCTCCGGCATCTGGTTCAGCAGAACCAGGAATCTCACCATTTATTGCAATCGCATTCATGTCAAAATCATTTAATTCAGGAACTCTGACAGATACTAACCGACGAACAGCAGGCATGCTTTCAGGCACATCCGATATTCCCCACAATTTCATCAAGTCAACTAGCAGACGCCAATCTTCACTGGCCGCAACTGGCCTTGCAACAGCACGTTTAAACAGCTGAACTCGATTTTGTTTGTTCACAAACGTGCCATCTTTTTCAGCCCAGCAACTTACAGGTGCAACAATTGCTGCCTGCTTTGAAATTTCATTTTCATGGGTTCCAATGTAGATGACTGTTTTTGTTGCAAGAGCTGCAACAATTTCACTGTTGCCATCGAAATCATTCGTGTGTATCAGAATTGGTGCATCCGCTGCTTTAATCTTCTCAATCATTTCAGCAGCTGGGTATTCTTTTACCCCAGCCAAACCGGCGCCAGCTCTATTTGGAGTTTTATCTGCATCAACCAGCATATCATCTGCATTGCCCATGAAAGAATCAGACAAACCAGATGAACTGTTTCCGCCACAAAATTCCGATGCGATATACTGTCCCAGCACCTGTTCTTCCAGACTATTGTGCGGTGAAGTGATTACCAGTGCAGGTTTACCAAGCTCTTTAAGCTTATTGAACAGAGTTGGCCAATCTACTTCTGAACCACCGGCAGCAGGAACTTGCAAACGGTTTTCAGCAGCAACCGATTTATACTCTTTCCTACCGCTGTCACACATCCATCTGCCATTGACATCTTCATTATACCGAGGCTTGATTCTGAAAATTGAATCAGCTTCATAGTCCAGCCTGATATTACAACCAGTGGCACAACCAGGACAGATTGAGTCTGCAGACTTCAACATCCAGACCCGTTTTTTGAATCGGAAATCACGACTGGTCAATGCACCAACAGGGCAGATATCAACTACATTCATGCTGTATGGATTGTTCAGTTCAACTCCTGGAGCAGTGCCGATTTCAGCTTTGTCACCACGATTGAATATACCCATCTCACCTGTTTTAGTAACAGTGCGGCAGAATCTTACACAGCGGCTACAGAGTACACATCGATCTTTATCCAAAATAACTTCCGGGCCAATTACAACAGCCTTCGGGTTAGTCACTTTGTCATCTTTACAAACGTTGGTTTCGTAAAGACCGTATTTCATATACTGATCTTGAAGACCACACTCACCAGCCTGATCGCAAATTGGGCAATCGACAGGGTGATTGATGAGATGCAATTCCAGAATTTGCTTATGTGCCTTGATTACTTTTTCATTTCGAGTATGCACAACCATCCCATCACGAATATGTGTATTGCAAGCGATAGTCAGTTTTGGCATACCCTCAACTTCAACCTGGCACAGCCTGCAGACACCAGCAATTGGCAAGTCTGGATGGTAGCAGAAGTGCGGCAGAGGTTCACCGCGAGCTTCTTTGCAAGCATCGAACAACAGAGTACCTTCCGGAAACTCCAGCTCTTTGCCATCAATTACAACTTTGGCCATCAGATTAACTCCTGATCTCTCTAGCCCAACGTGACGAAGAAATTGATTCTTTTTCGTTTTGAATCAACGCTTCAAACTCAGGTCGATATTTTTCGAGGAAACTACTGATTGGCATGACAGCCGCATCAGAAAGCGGGCAGATAGTTAATCCTGCCATTCCTTCACAAACTTTTTCAATCAAATCCAGATCTTCCAGTGTACCTTCACCCTTGCGAAGTTTCTTAACTATCCGATGCAACCAGCCGGTACCTTCTCTACAAGGTGTGCACTGTCCGCATGATTCATCCCAATAGAAATGCATCAAAACCTGAATGAGTTCTACCATGTCGCATCGTTCTGGAATTATTATCATGCCACCTGAACCGAGCATTGTTCCAGCTTCAGCAAGTGATTCGTAATCAAGATTGGTTTCCATAGCCTCTTCAGCAGTTAGAACAGGGACAGATGAACCACCCATGATTACTGCTTTGAGTTCTTCCCCTTCTGCCATACCACCCAGCCACTCATGAAAAAATTCATTAAATGGCAGCCCAAGTGGAATCTCGTGAATACCCGGGTTCTTTACAGGGCCACTAACACTAAACAGTTTGGTCCCTGCAGATTTTTCAGTTCCATGCTTGCGATATTCAGAAGCACCATCAATTACGATGTCAGGAACAGCAGCAACTGTTTCTACATTATTTACAATAGTTGGCTTATCCAGGAAACCACACACAGCAGGAAATGGTGGCTTCAATCTGGGCTGACCTTTTCTACCTTCGACTGAATTGATCAAACCGGTTTCTTCACCACAGATATATGCACCAGCACCTTTGTGAACAATCATGTTCAGGGCATAACCACTGCCTTGAATATTTTCGCCCAGGTAGCCTGCAGCATAAGCTTGATCAACAGCAGCCTGGACCCTGTCAACCAGCCATCCAAATTCACCACGGATGTAGATGATGCAAAGCTTGGCCCTGACTGCCCACGAAGAGATAATGGAGCCTTCAATCACCATATGCGGGTCATAATCCAGCAGGAATCGATCCTTGAATGTTCCAGGTTCACTTTCATCAGCATTGACCATGAAATAGATATCTTCAATACCCTCTGGAACAAATCCCCACTTCACTCCGGCCGGGAAACCAGCCCCACCACGACCACGTAAACCAGATTCTTTAACTTCTGCGATTACTTGTTCTCTGCTCATCTCCGACAGAACTTTTTTTAGACCGACATAGCCACCGTCAGCTTCATAAACTGAAATGTTATGTGCATCATTACGGTCAAAGCGGCGGGACAGGATTTTGTATTGATTGTTGATCATTAGTATCCCTCCAGCTTTCGATCGGTGTCAGGAGTTACTGGCTGTTCACTGCGGAAACCTTCAATTATTGCATCGACTTTTTCGATAGTCAGTTCTTCATAAAGATGACTGCCAACCTGCATAACCGGTCCCATTCCACACGCACCCAGACATTCCACACCTTCAAGTACGAACATGCCGTCACCAGTCTGTACTCCAGGTTTCACACCCAACTGTTTTTCAATATGAGTCATAATCGACCTGGACTTCATAATATGACAACTGATGTTGTGACACACTTGAAGTTTATACTTGGCCTGAGGTATATCCCTGTACATAAAATAGAAGGAAATCACTTCTCTGATTCTGGCTTGCGTGACTTCCAGTTTCTCGGAAATCCAGACAACAGCATCATCGGAAATGAAGCCGGCATTGTCCTGAATCAACCATAATACTGGCATCAGGGCGCTTGCCTTTGTGGGATATCGTTCAACAATCTTGTCGAACTCAGCCACCGATTCTGGTGACAATGTGAATACGCTACCTGCGTCATTCATGTTTTTTGACCTTTCTATCTATCAAGCTCACCGGCGATAATATTGATGCTACCAAGTATTGCTATGGCATCAGCTATCATCAGGCCTTCGATCATTTCATCAAACGCTGAGAAAATAGGGAAACAAGGTGGTCGAACTTTCAGTCTGTGGGGTTGACCAGTGCCATCTGAGACACAGTAGAAACCAAGCTCTCCATTGGCTCCCTCACCAAAACCATAAGCTTCACCAGCAGGAACTTTTATTCCCTCGCTGATTAATTTGAACTGATTCATTACGCCTTCAATTGAACCGTAAACGCTCTCTTTTGGAGGCAGAGAAATAGAAGCATCGTCAAGTGTAATTGGTCCAGGAGTCAGTTTTTTTATACCTTGCCTGATGATGCTGGCACTCTGGTACATCTCTTCCATGCGAACCATTATACGATCTCTTGTATCTCCATTTTCACCTACAGGAATATCGAATTTATAATCTTCATATCCGGAATATGGAGCGTGCTTACGCACGTCATAATCAAGACCGGTAGCACGCAAGCATGGGCCAGTAAATCCATAGTTCAATGCTTCATCGGTAGTCAAAACTCCAATACCAACTGTCCTGTCCAGGAAAATTCTATTTCTGGCAATCAGCCCGGTCACTTCTTTAATTGCGGCTTCCATTTTATTTAAATGCTTTTCAACTGCATCTTCAAACCCATCAAAAAGGTCGTGGGACAAGCCACCAATACGAGCATAATTTGTAGTTAATCGTGAACCACAAAGAGGCTCAATTATGTCGTAGTAAATTCCCTCGCGGATATTGTAGAAATACCAGTAGTTAGTCAGGGCACCGATGTCTACCAGGTTTGCACATATACAAACCAGGTGATCGATGATTCTGGAAAGCTCACTTACAATTACACGAATAACCTGTGCTCGTTGTGGTACTTCAACACCCAACAGTTTCTCGACAGATGACGCATAGATACAGTTATTCAACATCGATGAAACATAATTCAGTCTATCCGTATATGGCATTACCAAAGCCCAGGTGTGATCTTCAGCTTCTTTTTCAAAGCACCGATGCAGGTAACCAATCTCGGATTTGGCGTTAACAATTGTTTCACCATCGAGCTGCACTTCAATCCTCAAAGCACCATGAGTTGCAGGGTGACTTGGGCCGATATTTACATTCAACAGATCAAAAGGATTTTCTTCACATTCAACTTCATCTGCCCTGAATGCTCCACCTTGATATTCAATATCATCGAACAGCTTTTCAGGTGTAGAAAGGAACTGGCCCTGCTCAATTGGATAGTCTTTGCGCAGCGCATGACCCTCAAACTCGTGATGACAAAGAATTCTGCGCAAGTCAGGATGATTGCGGAATTTAACGCCATAAAGATCAAAGACTTCTCGCTCTGCCCAATTCGCACTTTTGTAAACATCACTAACGGTTGGGATATCCATCCCCTCTTCAACAGCGACCTTCACGTTGATTCGGCTTTTGTTGGCAATTGATCTCAGCAGGTAATTAACTTCAAAGCGTTCAGCTTTATCAGGATAATCAACGCCAATAACATCGGTCAATTGCTCGCAGGACTCTGACTCTTTCAGATACTTCAGCACAGCCGGCAGGCTGTCCCGATGCACTGAAACAGACTCGTCACCACAGGCATTATTGACACTGACGATTTTGTCACCGAATTCAGATTTTAAACTGTCGACAAGTTTTTGACTCATTTTCTCTTCCGGTCGTTTAACCCGATGGGTTATTTACCTGATAACTTGTTGATGGCGTTCTGCTGAAGGAACTAATCCCTCGTTCTGAACCCTGTCTTGTAATGAAACCAACGCGCTGAGTAAATTCTCTGGTGTTGGCGGGCAGCCTGCTACGTAATAGTCAACCGGGATTATCTTGTCGATCCCTTGAAGTGTTGAATAGTTGTTGTAGAAACCACCAGTACTGGCGCAGGCACCCATAGATATAACCCATTTGGGCTCACACATCTGAGCATAAATTGTTTTAAGAATTGGAACCTGTTTGTAAGAAATTGTTCCTGCGACAAGTAGCAAGTCAGATTGCCGAGGTGAAAAACGAACTGCCTCTGCACCAAATCTGCTTATGTCATTGTAGGATGAGACGGTACTCATAAATTCAATCGCACAACAAGCTGTACCAAATGGCAATGGCCAAAGGGAATATTTGCGACCCCAGTTTATTGCCTGACGCAGACGAGTTGTCATGAAGTTGCTGGGATTATCCAGTGCTACTGCCATTCCAGAGCCCCCTTCTTCCATACATATACAAGGCCGACTACCAGGACTCCGACAAACACACCCATTTCACCAAGTGCAAAAACCATCCGCCCACCATCAAGCATGGATTGATACATAACAGCCCATGGATAGATGAATACCGCTTCCAGATCGAAAAGAAGGAAGAGTAATGCAACAAGGAAAAACCGTATGAAGAATCTTATTTCGATGCCACCCCTGACCGGGATACCACACTCATAAACTGTTTTTTTAAGTTTGGATTCTTTCCTGGGACCTAGCCAATAGCTTAAGCCTAGAAATAGTAATGCAAAGATTATTGCTAATGAAATAACTAGAAGCAGTGGAACAAATTGCTCTACCATAAATGCGGCCTCTCCTGCATCGAACCAAATATAAATTACGCGCAAATGCGCGTATTTCCTACTAACTTACTCTTAATTAGTGATTATAAGAGCTATTGGAAAATTAACAGAAAAGTCCCTCCTGTCAACAACCACTTGAGAATATTCGAAACTTAATATATAATTTTTCCAACATTTAAAATATGGAGCAATCAATGTTACTGTATATTGACGGGAAATATATTCCTGCAGAAGAAGCTACAATTTCGCTTTTTGATGGTGGGTATCTTTACGGAGACGGGTTGTTTGAAACTATTCGATTATATTCCGGCCAACCATTTGATCTGGACGGACACCTTAAAAGACTGTCAACTCAACTGGAAACACTTGAGTATTCATGGCAACCTGACACGGATTCCATTCACAAAATAATTACAAAACTAACTGCCTTGAATAATCTGACCGATGCCGATTCCAGATGCAGAATAACTGTCAGCAGAGGTGGTTCTTGTGATGTGCTACTCCCGCTTCAGGATTTACACGGAATCAAACCGACAGTTTCAATTTTTCTAATACCGATTGCTGATACTATTTCTCAAATGCAGAAAACAGGTATTGCTGTTACAGCAATGAAATCCGGGTTTGCCAGAGGCAATTTCCCGGGACTTAAAACACTTAACTACCTGCCCACTGTTGTTGCCTTGCGCGCAGCTAGAAAGGCAAACTGTCAGGAAGCATTGTTAATCGATATCGACAATAATATTCTGGAAGCCGCTACCAGCAATGTATTTATCACCAAAAATAATACTTTATACACTCCACCTTTGGAGCTGGGATTGCTTTCAGGAAGAACTCGATCAATTGTTTTAACAACGGCCTCAAGAATTGGGTTGAATTGCGTTGAAAAATCATTTGATCTGAATGAATTGCTCAATGCGGACGAAGTTTTTCTAAGTGGTTCAGTAAAAGAGATACTGCCTGTTGTAAAAGTTGATGATTCTGCAATTGGAAATGGTACGCCTGGCGAGCAAACATTGAAGTTGGCAAAAAAATACCGCCAAGGGGTTTTGCAATCCCTTGGCAGTTAAAAGATATCAAGGCTGCTGTCTAGTATTCAATAGCGTTGTAATCAATCTTGTCTTTCCCAAGATCTCTTACTTTGTCCATTGGGGGGTCATCGCTGCTACCTTCTGCTTCTTCCTTCTTGAAATCCTCACGAGTCTTGATTGGCTCAGCACCTTCAAGAGAGATATCAGCTCTGATCTGATCCAAATCCATGTAGCTATCACAACAAGCAATAAGTTCAGTACTTGTCATTTCGCGTAAAGCACAAACTTCAACATGTATTCCTTTACGACCAACACTGTCAACAACTCTTATGAAATCGCCATCGCCAGTACAGAGAATGATTGTATCAACATGTGGAAGCAGTTCATAGATGTCGACGGCCATATCGAGATCCAGATTTCCACGATAAAACTTCTGTTCTACACCATCATCTTCAACAACTTTGATTTCCTGTGTGACAACCTTGAAACCATTCAGACGGAGGAAGTTGACAAAATCGATTTTCCCTTCTGACTGATTTGAAATTGCTGTGTAGAAGTGTGCACGAACCAACTTGCGACCGTTTACCAAGCGTTTACACATCTTCAAGTAATCTAGTCTCATATTCATATGCTTTGCGCTATAATGAATATTTTCGCCATCAATGAAAATAGCGACGCGATCATTCTTGTCCTGACTATACATCAGGTCCACCTTTCGAAATAATTGAACAGTAGGGCGAATTATACATTTTTTCCACACACATGTGGAGTGTGTACGTATACTATAACTTATACTATTAATATTTGCAAGACTTCCAAACTGGAATTTCCCGTGCTGTCAACTTATCTTGGGCACTAACTGTTGTTGAATAACAATCTTTTAAGAGGTGAAGAAATGCGCAAACTTGTTGAGTGTGTACCAAACATCAGTGAAGGTCGGGACCAATCAATAATTGATGCAGTTACAGCATCGATCAAAGAAGTCGACGGTGTATCATTGTTGGATGTTGACCCTGGCAATGCAACCAATCGTACAGTAATAACATTCATTGGTGAACCTGAACCTGTTGCAGAAGCAGCATTCAGAGTTGTCGAAACTGCAAACCGTTTAATCGATATGACTCAGCATAAAGGGACTCACCCACGACATGGTGCAACTGACGTCTGTCCGTTTGTTCCAGTTTCTGGTGTCACTATGGAAGAGTGTGTTGAGATCGCTAAGAAGGTAGGCAAGCGCATTGGTGAAGAACTGGACATACCGGTTTATCTGTATGAAAACGCTGCCCAAAAGCCGGAAAGACAAAACCTTGCAACAGTAAGAAAAGGCGAGTACGAAGCCCTTTCAAATAAACTTGGCAAGGAAGAATGGGCTCCTGATTTTGGCCCAAATGAGTGGAATAATCACACCGCGAAATCCGGAGCTACAAATGTATCTGCCCGTGGTTTCCTGGTTGCTTACAACGTAAATCTGAACAGCAGGAGTAAATCTATTGCCTCACAGATTGCGCTCGACATAAAAGAAGCAGGCCGCGCCAAGCGTGATGACAAAGGTGTTCTGGTAAAAGATGAAAACGGAAAAAACATCCTTGTTCCAGGACCATACAGACTTGAGGCGTGCAAAGCTGTCGGCTGGATTATTGAAGAATATGATCGTGCACAAGTTTCCATGAATCTTGTCAACACGGCAATAACCAAACCGCATGAAGCTTTTGAAGCGTGTCGCAACAGTGCACGTGATCGTGGTGCAAGAATTTCAGGTAGTGAACTTGTTGGCTTGATTCCTGAAGGAGATTTGCTGGCAGCTGGAAAATATTATCTCCGCAAAGCGAACCAGTCATCTGGCATTCCCAAAAAGATGATTATTGAAACAGCAATTCAATCTATGGGCCTTAGAGAAATAACCGACTTTGATCCTGCAAACAGGATTATTGAATACCAGGCAGGGCTGGTTGATGGGCCCCTTGTTTCAATGACCAATCGTGAGTTTGTAGATGTCCTGTCATCAGACTCTCCTGCCCCGGGTGGCGGATCTGTTGCGGCACTTTCTGCAGCACAATCGGCAGCCCTGGTAGCGATGGTTTGCAACCTGACCGTTGGCAAAAAGAAATATGATACTGCACAAGATCGAGTAAAAGAGATTGCTGAAATTGGTCAAGATCTGAAAGATTTCTTCCTGGATGCCATTGATGCAGACACAAATGCTTTCAACAAAGTTATGGACTGCTTTGGTATGCCCAAGAAAACTGAGGCACAACTCAAGGCAAAAGGGTTGGCAACTGCTGCTGCAACTCGTCTGGCAACTGCAGTCCCTCTTTCTGTGCTTGTTAAAATCCCTGCACTTCTGGAACTGGCAAAAGAAGTTGCCGAGATCGGAAATGTTAACTCATTATCCGATGCTGGCGTAGCAGGCCTTACCGCTTTGGCTGGCGCTGAAGGCGCTTACTATAATGTCCTGATAAATCTTGAGTCATTGAAAGATATGGATCAATCAGAAGACAGTGAGTTTTATACTGAAACTCTGAATGCAGCCAAAAGAGCGATGGCTCTCTGTGAAGAGAATGCTCAATTGGTTAAAGATTTTGTAAGAGGAAAACTGGAATCAGCAGTTCAATAATAAAGAATCCCCCGACTACTAATTAGTAGTCGGGGGTTATATTATTTACAAGCAGCAATGCCATCACTTGCAGAAACATTTGCAGGTGAAACTGTTAAAACTTTTTCAAAAATAGATTTTGCTTTCGCAATGTTTCCATCTTTCAACAAAGCCCAACCAAGTCCTGCCTGCATATCCAAGTCAGCAGGATAAAGCCTGATAATTTTACTATATATTTCCGCAGATTCACTGAAGCGTCCAAGACAATAAAGCGCCCACGCTTTATTGCTGAGTGCTGAATAGTTGCTTGGATCATTTTTCAAAACGGAGTCTACTACTACAATAATCGATCGCCATTTCTTCTGCACAGTAAGTGGCAATATCAATCCTAAATATGGCTCAACAGCTTCAGGCGCAAAATTTATGGCCGAGTTATACGCTTCTACCGATTCGCCATATTGTTTAGACAGATACAACAGCCAACCGATTCTCAGTTCACACACGTAATCATCTGATTGAGATTTAATTAACGCCATGGCTTCAAGAGCCTGGCTGTACCTACCAGCATATTCCTGACTGTAAGATTTACTATATAGTTCAGGAACTGTATCTGCGGTACAGATCGATACCAGAGCCAAGCTAATGATTAAAGTCGCTAGTAATCGAGATGCCATCTTGCACAACCTTTACATTTCATATGTGAGACCAAAAGTTAACAACCAGAGATTACCTTCACTAGCTGGTACGGTCTTGTAGTCAAAAGAATCAAACTGCCATACTGTCATTTCATGGGAATAGGTTTTCTGAAATTCCCCTGCAAATGTCAACAAACCAAAAGACAGCTCTCTTGAAATAGCAACGCTACTGGAACCTCTAATTTCCTGTTTGACATTATATACCGAAAGCTCATCAATGTATACTGGCCTAACCTCACATCCCCCGCGGGCTGCGAAATCGACTATCCAACTGCGCAGGCCATAGTGCAGAGAAGCCCCTACACTCCATACAGGTTTTCTAGATGCATCTTGACAGGAAAGAAAAAATGAAGCCGATGAATTTGGACCGGTCAAAACTGAAGATCCAACATTATATTGGCTATACATTCCATCATCGTAATCAGAAATTACTGCAGACATTTTATAAAAACTTTTTGAGACTTCAATTCCAAGTAGTGAACCTTTTTCATTCCAGTTACTGTCATTCTCATATTGCCCACCAACAACTTTCAGTGAACCGTCGCGACCATAATTTGCAACAGACCACCAGTACTCTTCTTGTGACATTGTTGATGGTGAGTTGGAGTCTGCATATCCCAGTTCCGCAGGAGTGTTTACATCAAAAACAGTCCTTCTACGAGTAACTCCTACAACCGTGCCTGGACAAGTTGAAAAATAAATATTTGAGGTTAATCCAATTGCTGAGTTTTTATAAAAATCGCTTATGTAAACATGTTTAGTTAAAAAATTTCCGACTGAATTTTTAGAAGATTTTGCTGCCGATGCTAAACTAATACCATATAATGCAGATTCATTTTCATCATCAATTTCTAACACCTCTTTAAAATGCTTTAATGAAACCCAATAGTTGGCAAGATAGAATTCAGACCATCCCAGCAACAATAAAGCGTCTTTATTACCATCCGAAAGTTCAACCGCAATTTCATACTGTTTGACAGCTTCATTGTAAAGTTCGTGTTTATAAAAAAGGTGCCCCGCATTCATTACAAAAGCGAAATCCTGAAAACAGTCAGACTGCTCAATTATTTCAACAGCACCTATATCATTACCAGAAACTAATGAGATCTCAGTAGCAGTTAGAATATCGTCACAATTATCGGCAAATAATGGAGTCGAAGTAATTAGAAGAATAAGTATTAGTTTATTCATCAGAAACCTTCATATTTACCAACATTTCAATTCCATCGCGTTTCACCGAAAATGCGACAGGGCCTTTTTTATCATCAAACTCTGCTCTGGTTTCTAATTTTCCTTTTGAGCAGAAAGTCGCATTGCCGATAACAACCAGAGAGCCAGCTATCCGTCGAATCTTGTATTGAATTTTACATTTCAAACCTTTGAAGCCGTTAGGAGTAAAATCGCTGAGTAATCTTTTCCATAATGGTGCAAAATATCTCGAAGAAAGATGATCATAAAACTTCAATTTATAGTCTTCTTCAAAAGGAACTCTTGGGATACAGCAATAAATTGCAAACAATGCCGAATCTCTGCTTCCCTGAAAGTCATACACTGTAAAAAGATCTCTATTATTTTCGTAATGAAGTACAGCACCATTATCAGACTTTAACAGATAGCTACCATATATATTAATTTCTGGCTCAATTGTTTCTGAATGTGTCTTGCCATCGATAACAACTTCGCAGTTGTAACTTGTTCCAATTGGAAATTGAAACATGTTAGCCATTTCATCTTGCCGTTCAATTGCTTTGAACCTTTGCCCTTCTTCAGGAACAAAAACTGATTTCAGCGACAAATCATTGTCCCTTAAAATGACATCATGAAATTCTGAGTAAATAGTAGGAGCGCCTACTCTGGCTGTTGCCTGCATCTGAAAGTGAATATGAGGTCTTGGGGATCTACCACTATTACCACATAAACCTACGACATCTCCAGCGCGGACATGTTCCCCTTCATGAACTTTTACAGAGTTTTTTGCAAGATGGCAAACTTTTGAATAAATCCCTGGTGAGTGTTCAATTATTACTAGGTTTCCCCAATTTTGAACAACATTTATTTCATCAATTTTGTTATCGATTACATCATTTATTACTCGAACGACCCTGCCGTCGGCACAAGCCAGTACTGGAAGTTTCCAACAATAATAACTAGCGACATCCTCCCCAGAATCATCATGCAGTTTCCCATCGGGAGATATTACTTCAAAGTCAAAAGCGTGTTTCCAAGGTCCCTTATGAGTATGCCTTCCGTCTACACCTTGAGTACAACTCCAGCTACCGTTGAACGGCACCCTTATTCGCAACAAAAATTTGGATCCGAATCTGGCTATTCTCATTTTATAAAACTCTCGATTAGCTTCTGGAGATCCAGCTACAAAATCGACAGCCTTGGGTTCGGTATCTTTAGTCCTCTGCCTCATTGCGTAAAGAACAAGAAACATCGTTACATTGAAGGGTAAAATAAGAACTGGTAGATTGAACGGTTCTAGCAAAGCAACAGATCCGGTAAGGACTGCTCCAGTAATCAGAATCGATGCTATTGTTAGAATTAAAGAGGCACGCTGAGGGACAAACCAGATTCCACCGACAGCAATACCGGTAAGCATAAAGTTAAATGCCACATAGTTATAAATATCACTGTGCGGAAGATTAAAAAGGTGCTCCATTAATAGCCACGATATAAAATAGCCTAGCCATGAAAGCAGTATTGCATATCTACTAAAAATAAGAATTGCTATAAAAATTAGAAGCCCAGAAACGACATTCGGTACAAAGAATATTGCACCCAGTGACCTCAAATAAAATTCAATCATATCAGGCAACCAAGCAACCTGATCTGCGTCGATTATCCAGTCAAAGTTTCTGTGCAAAGTGTCAAATACAGGAGAAGAAGCAATCGCAAAATATGTGACAAGCAAAAAAGGAACTGAAAGCACCGGTAGATTAAATTGATACCCGATAGCATTTCGTAGCGCGGCAGTCAGAAAGACAACAGCTACAATACTCAATACTAACACAATGGGTAAAACTGGAGTAAATTCAAACATCGCTGGAATGGCTAAGCCAACAAGCAATGCGTTGTAACCCAAAAAACCTTCGCGAACGGTATCACGATGTAAATTCAGTATCAGCGCAAGCCCGTTTGCTAAAAGGATAGAAAGTAACCCTATCATTCCAAGCGTAATTCCGTGCAAAATACCTGGCCCACCGTTAAAAGCTGGCCTTATCATAGTTGCAACAAGAATCAGCAGTCCAACTAATCTATTGCGTGCAAAGAATATCTCTGAATAGCTGTAAACCACAGAATCACGAAGCAATCCTGAGTCCAAGTTATTATCGGTATTACCCGTTAATCCTGTAGCCAACTTGGAACCTCTTCCATGTCAGTTATTGTTGACAACTCTTCAGCACGCCTAATTAAAGCATGCTCGCCAGAAGGTGATATCATTACCACAGCAGGTCTGTAAGTAATAAACTGCATCCATTGAGTCACATTGTAAGCACCAACAGATTTGATTACCAGTTTGTCTCCAACCTCAACTGGAGGAAACAATAAAGATGGTCTTATCACATCGATATTCATGCAAAGAGGCCCATGAATAATGGCCTGTTCAGGCGTTCCTGATACTGGCTGGGCTGGGACGATTTCATGTTTATACCAAAATGCTGTAAATAAAATATTTACTCCAGCATCAATTACCACAGATCGTTGTCCATCTGGCAATCGTTTATTTGCTATAACTGATGTCAGTAAATAGCCAGCATCGTCTATTAATGCTCTTCCTGTTTCTAAGAAAAGAGTTGGGTAGTCTTCAGGCTGACAGGTCAGTTCAGAAATCCCACTCGCTACAGCTTCCGCATACCTACTCAATGGTGGAGTCGTTTGGCTACCTGGTAAGTATTGTGTATGAAGTGTGTTGCATGATGCTATTCCACCACCCACATCGATGTAGTCAATAATTATGCTATGCTCATCGCGCAACCAGTTTGCAAAATGAGCCAATTTAACAGTCTGTTCCTGATATGCTTCAGGTTGCTGTATAAATGTCCCTAAGTGGCAATGTAAGCCGTTTAGCTTGAGTTTACCGCCAGCTAAGAGTCTTCTTACAGCATCTCTTGCCTGCCCGTTATCAAGGTTAAAACCAAATCTTCCCCAAGGAGGAGTAGCTGATGTTCCAAGGTTTACTCTAATTCCGATAGATACATCTTCCCCAATTTTTTCAGCAACCTCTTCAGCAACCTGTAACTCATCAAAGTTATCTAAGTTAACAATTGATTTATTGCGGAATGCTTTTTCAAGTGCATCAAATGGTTTTAATGGTCCATTGAAAATTATTCGAGAGCCAGGAACTCCGTTGCGAATTGCTTTATCGTACTCAAACTCCGAAACTACCTCAGCCCACGAGCCTTCTCGGTGAAACACCTTACAGATTGCATCGAGGTAATTTGTTTTGTATGACCAAGCGACAGTAGTTTTTGGATATCTCAGTTTGAACGCTTCACTTAGCTCTTCAGTTTTATCAACAATAGATTGCTCTGAAAAAACGAATAATGGCGAACCATACTTCTCCATTAACTCACTAACATTCACCCCGTCTATACTTAGCATTGGCTCAACAGATGGTACTGACCCAAATTTATTTAACATTCCAAGTTGATGCTTTACCAACATCGGTTTTTCATACGGTTTACGACTCATTCTGATTCCCTCCTGTGACATTCTCCACTTGAAACGATGTGTTGAAAATTATCAACATGGGTAATTTGATCTAACGAAATTCTAACGAACATAGTGCCTGCAACAGGATCAGGCATTGCGTCACATTCAGAACCGGAGGCTAATTGTGCAACAGCCATAGGCAAGTTCACGCCTGCGCCTGCTGACAAATATGTCCATGCTGGGAAACGCGGATTGATTTCCAAGAGGAAATGTTCTCCTGATGCAGTACGAAGAATCTCCAATTCACAAGGGCCTTGCCAATTGGTAGCCTTCATAAATTTAATTGTCATTTCCATAAGTTCATCACCCTGAACTACTATGCCAGACCACCCTTTACCTTTGTCGGTGATATGCATTTTCTTCATAGGAACTGCACCTACAAGCCCGCCCTTACCATCACCTACAGCAACTACATCGAACTCGGTTCCTGTAATAAATTGTTGAACAATTATCGGGACACCCCATTTGGCTGCCATTTTGTTGTAAGCAATTGAAGCATCTTCAACAGAGTGACAAATCTCAGCTCCGTAAAAAACACCTTTAATCACTAAAGGAAATGTAAATTGCTCATGAAGTGAAAAAACATCATTGATCGATGCAATTACTCTCTGGACAGGAACCTTAATCTCTGCCAAAACTCCAAGTTCAGGAAGTTTTGTTTTGGAGCGCATCTCATACTGATCTTTTGTAGGCAGGAACATTTTACATCCTGCATTTTCCATTGAATCAGAGATGGCATTAAAAGCAGGAAGTTCAGAATCTAATGTTGGGATACAAATCTGCATCCCTGTTTGCTCAATAATATACTTTAATCTATTTTTCAGCGCATCCTCACCCTCCGATGGATAAGGAATCAGATAAACAGAATCAGCATAATCTGAAAAATTGCCTGGATCTAAAGCATCGTATGATAATCCAACTATCTTGCCTTTGAATTCAGGATCAAGCCTCAAAGACCTTATTACGGATATTCCTGGACCTGGATTATCAGTTGCATTAAGACCTGTAACACCAATTACAACATCTGATTTATTCAACTGGAGCCTCCGCTGAAGTCAAGCCCTGCTCCTCTAAATTGTGAATAAACTCAAGAAGATGTCTATACACATCTCTGCCGTCAGTATCAAACTCCTCATTAATACCAGAAACAATATTCTCGATAGATTCGCCAGATTTCAACTGTTCAACAACATAACGAGCAGTTTCATTGGCGGTATAAGTTAAACCTGTATGTGGGTCAAAAACAAAGCCTGACTCATTGACGGCCAACTCTTGTAACCTTTTGTCACTAGACATAGGAATTCCTCTCCTGATGAGATACTTCAAATGTAACTAAAATCCATAAATAGGCGGGGGATGAATCGTCTCTTATTGACTAAGTATACCAAACTGCTATAAGTAAGCAACTATATAATTGGTTTTGCATCCCCGCTGTAACAATGGAGTACCCAAAGTGAGATTTTTAGTTTTTGCACTAATAGTGCTTTCGATGTCACTCTGCGCAACAGCACAGGACTTTCAAATGGACTGGTCCTTTGAGCAACCGTACGGTGAGGTTGGGCATATCGGCTTTGATCTAACTAATGATGGCTTCCCTGACTTAATTAAACAGTACAGCAATAGATTCGAATGCTACTCTCTTGACATTGAGGGTCCAGTCTGGGCTTTGCAGGACACAAATTTTCACTATCTCTACCCTGCCTATGTTGAGCCAATCGACGAAGTTTCAGGCGACGACATTCTTGTTTCAGCAACATACGGTCCTGACGAAAATTATATATCTTACTTTTCATTCGGTCTTTACCAGACAGGCTCTTTTAATTTGATTTCAAAATCTGATTATTTTTCATCAAACCTTGCCTCTGTAGTTATTGCTGACCCAGACAACGATGGCAAACAAGAGGTTGTCATCGGGCTCTACTGGTATGACACAGAAGCTGAAATTCCTGGTTGGGTTTCCCAGTTCATATTTTTATCAGGCAACGAATTAACTCTTGAATGGTACAGCTATGTTTATAATGGGATTATTGCCGGCTTAGATGTTGGCGATGTAGACGGAGATTCCATGCCAGAGTTACTATTCACTCTCTATGATCCTGTTGCTGAAACATCATATTATAATTGTGTGTCTTATGTCGATGTTACAGGCGTAGACGCTCCTGCACCACCTGTTGTTTTGGGTAATAATTTCCCTAACCCCTTTAACCCCTCTACCACAATCCCATTGACCTTATCTAAAACAGAAATTGGCTCGCTAATAATCTGTGACACCAGAGGTCGCGCGATAAAAACTATCACTTCAGGAAGTTTGCCTGCAGGAAAATCTGTTTGGACCTGGGATGGTACAAATGAAAAAGGTGCCCAAGTTGCATCAGGCACCTATTTAGCAAAACTAAGAACTGCAACATCAACCGATATAAAACGGATGATGCTTATAAAATAACTATTTAGCCAACATAATCTTACCGCTGACAACCTGGTTGTCGGCGGTAATTTTATACAGATAAACTCCTGATGACAATTTGGAGCCATCGTCTGCACAACCGTTCCAAGTAAAACTATTCAGACCGATCAAACAATCCCCAGACCACAGATTGCTAACTAGTTCCCCTGCTGGATTATAAATATCAACAGAAACCATTGAATCATTGGCCAGTTCAAAATTAATATTCGTCATCGGATTAAATGGGTTTGGAGCTGCTGAAATACTACTCAACACATTAGTCACATCACTAACAGCAACTGGATGAACCAGCAAATAGAAGTTGAATGAAGCTTGATCTGCTGAAATAATAGTATAGGAATCTGGATCAATCATTGTAATATCAAAAGAACCTTCAAAACCAAATTCGTCACAACTGGAGACTGAAATGCTCCCACTCGTGCTAATAAATTTATAATCGGCGACAACTGCATTAAGCCATTCTTCGATCGAACTAGTATCGTCAGGAGGCGTAAAATCGCTTACATTATCAAAATATAGTGCTAGACACATATAAGTTTCAACATCGATTGGATGATTCCCCGTGCTGATTAAGTCCCCAGGCTCTCTGATTGCAATCAAACTAAAATCGACAGTATCATCTTCATTTAGTACTGCGCCATAAGCAATTACAGTAGTAGTATCATTACTAGTTGAAAATCCTCCACCACAAGTTTCAGTTTGCCCTGCCGGGAATTCACCAGATTCAGGAAACGCTACTCCCTCAGCGAAAAAATTGCCTCCGTAAGAACCCCACAAAGCATCGTAATCAAATGTAAGTACGCCGCCCGCATACTCCGCAACTGGATCATCTTGAGCAGTCGCACCAGAAACCATAATCACGACTAGCAATACCGCTATCACATAAAACCGTTGAAACATATTGTCCTCCTAAAATGCTTTTCTTGAACATTAAGGTCATTATATCACACTGAACTAAAATTCCAATAACATATATATCTTGACCGCTATTTGAGGGATGTTTACCATCTATACGGCAAACAAAATAAAAGCAATAGTTGCTTTTATTTTTCCTTAAAAGAAAGGCTCACCAAATGGGTGGCATAGCACCAGAAACTCCTAAAAAATCTCCTCTACAGGAGATAATCCAACCGTTTGTTGATATGATTCATGCCCCACGAGCACTTTGGGGAATCAATCTTGCATATTTCCTTGAGGGCTGGGTCTACTTTGGAATGCTTGGTTATCTTGCCATGCACTTCTCAGACTTCATTTTCGTCGATAGCCTCAACCCGGATATCGATTCACATCATATGGTTATGTTCCTGACTGCCGGTATCACAATATCGATGTTCTTTCTGGGATCTGTTGCAGACAAAAAAGGAATCCGCAAAACTCTTTTGATGGCTTTCTGTTGCCTGCTTACTGGTAGAATCATCTGGGCAGCAGCACCATTTGTTTTCACAGAAAAAGGTATGTGGAGCGGCTTGCACTTAATGACTATGGCTGGTATTTTGCTGGTTGTCATTGGCTATGGCATGTATCAACCAGCTGCTTATGCTGGTGTAAGAAAGTTTACTACTCCGAAAACAGCTGCCATGGGTTTTGCAATGCTGTACGCATTGATGAATCTTGGTGGTTGGCTGCCAACCTTCTTCTCACCTATCAGAAATGCAATCGGCATAACCGGATCTTTCTGGGTGTATACAACCATCTCTGCGATTGCTCTGGTTGTAACATTCTTCATCCTCACACGACAAGTTGAAGATAAAGCAATAGAACAGGTAAAACTGGAAACTGCAAATGATGAGAATGAAGAAAAAGAAGAAGAAAAGGCTGAAGAAAAAGTTATTGTTGTAGAGGATGCCAAAGTTCCAGTTCACTTACTTGTAACACTGTTGGCAGTTGCTGCTGCAGCTCTGCTACTTCCTGCACCATTCAGTTATGTTGTAGCCGGTTTGCTTGCCCTGATGGTAGTTTTACTTCCAATGCGGATAGGTTTTCTACAAGTTGCTTATACCTGGCTTGCAAATCACCCACTTTCAAACGCAAAGTTCTTCTTCTTTATTTTTGCGCTGATTCCAGTGCAGACTCTTTTTACTTACAACTGGCTGATTCTACCTCAGTATCTTGAGCGCGCATTTGAAGGTGGATTTGTAAGTGATAACTTTGAAGTCTTTGCTAACATGAATCCTATTCTGATTTTCATTGCAGTGCCAATTATCACCGCAATTACAATGAAGCGCAATGTCTACAGCATGATGATAGTTGGAACATTTGTGATGGCTGTGCCTGCATTCCTGCTGGCAATCGACACAAGTATCTACACTCTGTTGGGCTATTTGCTGATTATGACAATTGGTGAAGCTATGTGGCAACCTCGATTCCTGCAATATGCAGCCGAGATTGCTCCTGAAGGCAGAACTGGCGCTTACATGGGTGTAGCTCAGTTCCCATGGTTCCTGACAAAAATGGTCGTTCCACTGTATTCAGGATACATGCTGCAAAGATTCCTGCCTGCAAGAACTGAGGATGTGACCGATGTCGTTCGTGAACCTGAAACTATGTGGCTTTACTTCTCACTGATTGCTATTTCATCAACAATTATGCTGATGCTGGCTAAAGGGTGGGTTGGTAAAGATTTCAAAACTAAACACTAGGCTTTATATATGGACGGGTGGTCTTCAGACCACCCGTCTTTTTTTATTTTTTCCTACCATAGCCATAATGTTTATGACCATAAAAATACGGCAATACTTCAGCTAGATTATTAGCAACAACACCAATAATATTAGCCCCTACACCTCTTAAGATATCGACCCCACGCTTTGACAGAACACCAGGAGTCCTGCCAGCCATAACCAGGTAAAGAATCCCATCGGCTACTTCATTGAAAAGCAGAGTATCACTGACAGGCACAACTGGTGGACAGTCAAGCATGATAATATCATAGTCTTCTTTATATTGACCGAATACTTGTTCCAATTTTTTAGTATCAAGCAAGTGGCTTGGTTTATCGAACATTGTTCCAGCAGGCAGAAAGTCCAAATTATCCAGATAAGTTTTACGAGGTTTCACTTTATCAGCTGAACCTGACAACACATCGGACAGTCCAGGAGCAATTGGTACATCAAATGCAGAGTGCTGCACGGGACGACGCATATCTCCATCAACCAATAAGATTTTTTTCTTCATATGACTAGCCAGCACCAGACTGAAGTTAAGAGTAAAAAGACTCTTCCCCTCACCACGTTCGGCACTGGTTACAAGGACACATCGCTTACGATCAAAGTCGAGCTCACGATTCAACCTGATCATTATCCGTCGCAACTCAATTGCCATCGGTGATTCGATATCCAAAATTTTAAAGCTCTTTTCGGACACTATATTTCCCTTCATCGCAGTTGTGGATACAGATAAAATAGGCCAAGGGCTGCTATTGCAAGTATCAGAATAATAAGTACAGTCCATACAAGAACTCTGGTTCTGCGGCCTGATCCGAACGGACCGTTCTTAATAATCGGCATTGTTCCAACAACAGTTACGTTCAATTCTCTTTCAATTTGCGAAACGGACTTAAACGACTTGTCCAACATCTCGGCTAACAAAACAAGCCCGGCACCAATAGCCAAAGCAATTGCAAATGCCATCATAGCCAATCGTTTTTTATCTGGCTCAAATGGGAATTCTGGATAACTTGGATCCTTGCGGACTACTATTTTATATCCAATCTCAGAAAGACTTGCTGCCAATCTGAGATTCTCCCTGGAGATGTCTTCATCAACAGAATTAAGTAACTCTTGAGCGGACAAAACATCCTGTTCCAATGTGTTCAGTCTTGCAGATTGCTCGGGCTGCCCGGCCATGAAATCCATACACTTATGTACATGCTGTCGCAGCCTGCCGATAACATCCTGCTTTGTTGACCTGTAAAAAAGTTCATTCATATATTTTTGAATTACAGATCGATTTTCAAAATTCACCTGAGGAAATGATTTTCGTAGTTTCTGTTCAATTTTCCTATCAATATTCAGACGAATAGACCCTGCCGAAATACCAAAATAAGTCTCTCCCTTTAACAGTGAAATAGCACTCTGATATCCAGCATTTCTTAAAGCTTCAAGATCTGTTGCAACATCTGCATCAGATTCAATGGACATAGCAATTTGATCAGTTTCGGGAATAGCAATAAACGACAATTCCTTCATCGATACAAAAGCAGCTTCACCAGCTCGATATTCATTCTCAAGATCAGACAATAGTGAGTTTGCCTGAGGCAAGTTGCTTTCACTAACTGGGTTACCAGACAACCTTGATGGCACTGTTTTGATTCTGTAGGCTGTGAGCGACTCTTGGGCATTTTCAAGATTGTCGGCCATTATTTTCCGCTGATCTTCCAGAAATACCATTGTACTTGTACCTGGTTCAAGCCTACTAGCACGTTCTTCTTCCAGAAATCGGTTCAAAATTTCTTTTGAAAGTAGATAAACCAAATCAGGGTTCTGATGCCTTATCCCGATTGAGAACAAATGAGTATCATCATTTTGTACAATAATCCATTTCTCTAGCCTCCGAACCAAGCTCGCAATAGCAGCATCTTCACTAATATTTTCTTCCGGAATTTCAGATTTGTCACCTAAAAGAGAAGATCGATGTAAATTCAGGTCTCTGACAATTCGCTCTAAAAATTTTGGACTGGTCACTATTGTACGAATAATAACCATGGTTTCCCGATCTGCATCGCGAGATCGGCTGTACCTGCGATTGCCATCGGGAATTGTTTGTGCAGATGTAGTTTCTCGAATAACTCTCAACTGCCCTGACGTCCGATAAACCGGCGACATAGTTTTAATGGCAAGATAGCCCATACCCAGACAGATAATAAAGGGCACAAAAAACAACCATTTGCGGCGCCAGAACATTCTCAATAGTTCTACCGGGGAAAAAGTGCTTTCCTTAGGCTCATTTGCATATAACTGATTCATCATACTCCACGCATTTTCTCCAGAAGTTTTGCATTCACTTCGAACAGGCTATTACAAGTGTGCAACTAATGCAACATAATGACAACCAACATTTACAGTTTTTCGTTCCTTGTAACCCTCCGGCTACAATCGAGGCCAAAATTCTGTCTAATTCTCCTATCATCGACCGGCATGATCCTCGCTGTACCCATTTCATGAAATCAAAACATTTATTATTATCACTAACTTTACTCCTTGGATCATGTCACTCCATTGATCCAACAGTTCCTTCACAGGCTGTCCTTGTTACTCAACACACTATTGAACCTGAATTTGCTATGATGCTTGCAAACTATGGAAACTCTTCCCAATGGTACTGGAGAAATTCTGGAGAAACCGGGTCTGCAGAGCTGGAAATATCAAGCAATAGTTATGTCTGGAAACTAATTGAGTATAATTCTCACGGAAATGACAACTCAACAATTGCACTCCAACCAGAAGACATTGTAAACTGGCACAGCATATCCACAACTCATACCAAACTTGTGGATGGCCTCGCTCCACCATTACCTGTCTTACCTGTCGACTCCACTGAATATAGAAACCTTCATCATTTCCTGGTTGAAATGACAACTCCCCGATACAGCGGCATCGTCACCCATTGGATTGGAGAGCCGATCCCGGTTCAGGTTGATGATTTTGTGTCAGGATTTGTAAATCTATCCGATGCACTGATCCACGCCACAACCATCTGGAATGAGGCTTTCGGTTATACTGTTTTTGAAGTAGACCAATTCATTCCATGGGGTGTGAGGCTTATATATACTCCAGGCATGCAATCCCCCGCACTTTACATCAGGGGAATCCGACAGGATGATTCCGGGCACCCAATGCTCATGCATATTCATGCTGGTGACAATTACAGTAACAATCATACAAATATCTGGATAAACAGAGCTATGGTTCACGAGCTTGCCCATGCTGCCTGCTTATGGGGGCACAGTCGCGACAGAAATCATATCTTGTGGGAGAACGGACCGATAGTAGATACTCCCTCTAATGATGAAATTAGAGCCATCAAGTTATGGCGTGCTTTCCCCGATGGAACTAGTCTTTGGGACTACTCATCAACTGACTATTGACAAAACTTGCCAAAGCCTTGCTAGCACGATCAATCTTGCGGAATACAGGAATCCCTGCCGCTTCAATCATCACAGCAAGCGGGTTGTAAAGTTCACCAGAATCAATCACAACTACAACCGGCTTATCAACTTTACTTATAATTTTTATAAACTCATGGCCCTGGGAGCCATCGGCATAAAGATCTTCTCTCAACCTGCTATCAGGGCAAGCCGGAAGATTATTCAGTGCTGGAGTCACCGGAACTGATGAGATAATAGCGCAATCGATGCCATCGGAATTGATAATAGCACTGACAGATGATGAATATGCTTCCGTGTTTGCCATCGGTGTGGCATCAACCGGATTTTGTGCGTGTGCATATGAGGGAATCGATTCCCCCACTTTCTGCAATACATCCGATTCAAAATCAACTAATTCAAGCTGAAGAAGATTATCAGTTACAACTGAACACTCAAACCCGGCATTACTCATGATACCAACTCTGCCGCCATCGACAGATTTGTCGGCAAGCATAGTATGAATCTTTATCATATCTTCAAATTCATCGAGCGATGATGTAATGATTGCACCATTTGCAACAATACAGGAACTGGTAATATCGTAATCGCCTGCCAGTGATGCAGTATGACTTGCTGCAGCTTTTGCCCCAAGTTCGGTTTTACCGGCTTTGTACACAATAACCTGTTTGTTTTGTTTACGAGCTTCGGCAATCGATTTGATAAACCTTGCTCCATCGCCTTGCTTGAACCCTTCTACATAACACGCAATAACATTTACATTTTCCTGTTTGATGTAATAATCAAGTAAATCGGAGACTGTCAAGTCCATCTGATTGCCAAAACTGATACTTGCTTCCGGATTAATTATTCCGTCGTAATTGCTGGCAAATGTAACCAGGTATGCTCCCGATTGACTAATTACAGCCAAATTTGAGCCTGCATCAGCTGGACTGAACGGCAGTTTCTCTGAAGGCAGAAAGAATGTATTATATTTTTCTCTGCTGACTATCCCCAGACAATTACCACCGACCATCACTGGGCCACCATTTTTACTGCAACGCGACTCAATCAACATGCTTTCAATCTCTGCTCCCAATTCAGGATGACCAGCTTCAGCAAAACCACCAGGAATCAGTATTATCGATTCGCATTTATCAAATTCAATCAACTCTGAGATTGCCTGACCCGCAGCGTCGGCAGGCACGCAAACAACCGCCAAATCAACTTTTTCCGGTAAAGCAGCGATAGAGTTCAAACATGGAATTGCATCAATCTCCTGCTGCGTGGGATGAACAATATACAGCTTGCTCTGATCAATACTTTCAGCCTGTTTCAGGTTATTTACAATAATTCTACCAGGGCTCATTGAACTTGCGCTGACCCCAAGCACAACAGCACTAGCAGGATTCATCATGTTTTCAATTTTATGAACTGGCTTATCCTGCATAGAAATCTTCTCAGCAGAAACACGTCCGACCCCATCAATTGCAACGGCGTTCCCACCAGTAATAACTATCGGATTGATTTCAATCTCTTCCAGAACGGCATCACTATCAGAACTTGCTGAAAACATCGATGCAAGGTCAGCCATTTTTGCGACAATATCTAGAATTACCTCAATATTCAATGGAGCTACTTTGTGTACTCTGGATTTTGAATGATAAATTGAGAAAAGAGGATGATTGCTTATAACCTGCCTGAAGTAATTGCGATCAAAATTTTCTGCGGGGATAATTATTCTGCTTCTGTTCTGTGTAGCTTCACCATACCACTCAGTCAATAAACCACCAACACCAAGAACAATCACAGGCCCAAAAGCAGAATCCTGCTTGATACTGACTAACAATTCTTGTCCAGGAATGTTGCTCTTATGTGGCACAAACTCTGCTGCCAGTACTCCTTCACAACCATCAGCAGATGCTGTCATTTGATCAACGATGGATAAAAGGTTATCTGAGTCGCAGACATCGGACAGAGAAAGGACCTTCACTCCGCCTACATCACTTTTATGTAGAATGTTTCGGCCAACAATTTTTAGAACCAGTGCGTCGTTTGGTTCAGCAATTTTTGCAGCTTGTTCCGACCAGCTTTTTCGATCCTTGTCAGTACTGCCAAGTGATAGGACGTGTCTATCACATACATTTATTCCAGCCATTTCCAGAATATTATAAACTTCATATTCGTTTAAATACACGGGAGATGATTTATAGTTCAACTTAAGGTCTGTCAGATAGTTAGAAACGTTTTCAAGCAAGTTTGGAATCGACATTCCACCCTCCAGTTTATTGGTCGCTGTTTATCTCTTCATAAAGATGAGGGTATTATTAAAAGTTATCCAGTTCTTTAATACAATGAAAAAAGCGACCTACATTAAATGCAGATCGCTTTAAAATAATAAAGTCGATTAGAAACCCATACCAACAGTAAGAGTAATGTAGCTGAAGCTCTTGTCGAAATTTTCAGCATCGCCAAGATCAGACCATGCCATAGGACGGTCATCCCAATTTACTATGTGATACTGAGCTGATAAATCTACGATTAAAAACTTCATTCCAGCTCCAATAACTCCAACCATATGAGTTTCGCTTTCATAAATCATATTTATAGACTCACTGTCTGCAGCAATTCCATATCTTGTAAACCCAAGACCTGCCTTAACGTGCAAACCACTTAACGGGAATGATAATTTTCCAAACCCGATTACCTCACCTAAATACCATGTGTCTTCAAAATTTTCATATAAAGGATTGGAAAATTCGCCGTAATCAAAATTACTTCTCGAAATAAATCCCTGGACACCAGCTGATAGAATTGTAGGAATAATAGGAACAGAAAGCTCTGCTCCAACCAGCATGCCTGTTTCAGAAACATTTCCAAACTGCTCTTGAGGTAACATTAAACCACCAAAAACTGATACTCCAGCAAATGAGCTTGAAGCAATTACAATTAAAGTAACAACAAGTAAAAAAGTCTTTTTCAAAATCATCATGACCCTCCTGGCAATAATAAAAAGTGTGACCCTATACATCCAACTTGGAGAACAGGTTAAGCATACAAATTAATTATACTGGTGTATACAAAAAAAAGACACCGGCACATAAGTACCGGTGTCTCTAAAAATTTGGCGGCGACCTACTCTCCCACATGGTCCCCCATGCAGTACCATCGGCGCTGAAATGTTTCACTTCTGTGTTCGGAATGGGAACAGGTGGTTCCATTTCGCCATAGCCACCAAAAAACGATTGGCTTCAATGACCAAATATAGAGGGCAATCATATAGGATTGCATCTAGAGGTAGTTTCTGCGTTATCTTTCAAAAGAAAGAAATATGATTAAGCCTCACGACTTATTAGTACTGCTCGGCTGAACACATCGCTGTGCTTACACCTGCAGCCTATCAACCTCGTAGTCTACGAGGAGTCTTTAGAGATTTTAAAAAATCTAGGGAGAATTAATCTTGAGAGGGGCTTCACGCTTATATGCTTTCAGCGTTTATCCCTGCCGAACATAGCTACTCTGCAATGCCGCTGGCGCGACAACAGATACACTAGAGGTATGTCCATTCCGGTCCTCTCGTACTAGGAACAGATTCTCGCAATTCTCCTTCGCCCACGGAAGATAGGGACCGAACTGTCTCACGACGTTCTAAACCCAGCTCGCGTACCACTTTAATTGGCGAACAGCCAAACCCTTGGGACCTTCTCCAGCCCCAGGATGTGATGAGCCGACATCGAGGTGCCAAACCTCCCCGTCGATGTGGACTCTTGGGGGAGATAAGCCTGTTATCCCCGGAGTACCTTTTATCCGTTGAGCAACGGCCCTTCCATACGGGACCGCCGGATCACTAAGACCAACTTTCGTTCCTGCTCGACTTGTAGGTCTCGCAGTCAAGCTCCCTTATGCCTTTACACTCTACGCGTGATTGCCAAACACGCTGAGGGAACCTTTGTGCGCCTCCGTTACATTTTAGGAGGCGACCGCCCCAGTCAAACTACCCACCACACACTGTCCCTGGCCCGGATAACGGTACCAGGTTAGACATCAAATAAGATCAGGGTGGTATTTCAAGGTTGGCTCCACCGACACTAGCGTGCCAGCTTCGCAGCCTCCCACCTATCCTACACAAATATTACCTAATGCCAATGTGAAGCTGTAGTAAAGGTTCACGGGGTCTTTCCTTCTTTCCGCGGGTAGGCGGCATTTTCACCGCCAATTCAATTTCGCCGAGTCCCTTGCAGAGACAGCGCTCGAGTCGTTACACCATTCGTGCAGGTCGGAACTTACCCGACAAGGAATTTCGCTACCTTAGGACCGTTATAGTTACGGCCGCCGTTTACCGAGGCTTCAATTCAGAGCTTCGACCGAAGTCTAACCCCTCCTTTTAACAGATCGGCACCGGGCAGGTGTCAGTCCCTATACGTCGTCTTACGACTTAGCAGAGACCTGTGTTTTTAGTAAACAGTCGCTCAAGCCTTTTCACTGCGGCCAGTTTCAGCTCCACCGGTAAACGGCTTCACCTACTAATGGCGCCCCTTCTCGCGAACTTACGGGGCAATTTTGCCTAGTTCCTTTGCAAGGGTTCTCTCGAGCACCTTAGGATACTCTCCCCACCTACCTGTGTTGGTTTGCGGTACGGTTTGAATGATCTCTCCTTAGAGGTTTTTCTTGGCAGCATGATTAGGGACAATTGGCTCGCCCAAAGGCTTGTTCCTCCATCAGATCTCGGCCTTAGCAACCCGGATTTACCTAAGTCGCCAGCCTACTTCCTTGGACCCACTATTCCATCAGTGGGCTGTCCTTTCACTTCTGCGTCACCCCATCGTACAAACGAAATCACCCAAGTTCCGGAATATTAACCGGATTCCCATCGCCTACGCTTTTCAGCCTCGGCTTAGGGACCGACTGACCCTGAGCGGATTAGCCTTCCTCAGGAAACCTTAGGTTTTCGGTGAACAGGTTTCTCACCTGTTTTATCGCTACTCATGCCTGCATATGCCCTTCTGATGTGTCCACAACGCCTCACGACGATGCTTCAACCACCTACAGAATGCTCCCCTACCACTCGAGCAAGCTCGAGTCCGTAGCTTCGGTACACGACTTAGCCCCGATCATTTTCGGCGCTGGACCACTTAACTAGTGAGCTGTTACGCTTTCTTTAAAGGATGGCTGCTTCTAAGCCAACCTCCTAGCTGTCTGAGCAATTCAACTTCCTTCTACCACTTAGTCTTGATTTAGGGACCTTAGCTGACGGTCTGGGATGTTTCCCTTTCGCCGACGAAACTTATCTCACGCCGACTGACTCCCGTGCTAAATTTGACCGGCATTCGGAGTTTGTCTGGGGTTGGTAAACCTTGTAAGGCCCCTAACCCAAACAGTGCTCTACCTCCGGCAAATATACACGAGGCTAGCCCTAAAGCTATTTCGAGGAGAACCAGCTATCTCCGAGTTTGATTGGCCTTTCACCCCTAGCCACAATTCATCCAAAAAGTTTTCAACCTTTCCTGGTTCGGACTTCCACGTCATGTTACTGACGCTTCCTCCTGATCATGGCTAGATCACTCGGCTTCGGGTCTACCACATGCAACTATTCGCCCATTTCAGACTCGCTTTCGCTTCGGCTTCACACCTTTAGTGCTTAACCTTGCCGCACATGATAACTCACAGGCCCATTATACAAAAGGCACGCTGTCAGATCCGAAGATCCTCCAACTGCTTGTAAGCACATGGTTTCAGGTACTATTTCACTCCCCTCCCGGGGTACTTTTCACCTTTCCCTCACGGTACTGGTACGCTATCGGTCGTCGATGAATATTTAGCCTTAGGAGATGGTCCTCCCGGATTCCCGCAAAATTTCTCGTGTTCCGCGGTACTTGGGAACTCTGCTAAGAGATACGATCGTTTTCACTTACGGGGCTGTCACCCTCTGTGGCCGGACTTTCCAGACCGTTCAATTAACGACGTATTTTGTAACTCTTTGAAAAATCGTAGAATTTTTCAAGCAGGTCCCACGACCCCGCATGTACAACGCTCTACGGCTTTAACATACATACGGTTTAGGCTGTCTCCCGTTCGCTCGCCGCTACTCAGGAGATCGTTATTACTTTCTGTTCCTGGGGTTACTTAGATGTTTCAGTTCACCCCGTTTGCTTCTCTGACCCTATATATTCAGATCAGGATAATGCAAGTTTACTCGCATTGGGTTTCCCCATTCGGAAATCCCCGGATCAAAGCTTATTTGCAGCTCTCCGAGGCTTATCGCAGCTTATCACGTCCTTCTTCGCTTTTCGACGCCAAGGCATCCACCATGTGCCCTTAGTAGCTTAATCAAAGCAAGAAACTACATCCTAGATGTGCTCCTATTTTTAATTGACTACCCTCTATATTTGGTTATCAAAGAACTAATCGCTTAAAAAAGCGTGGTGGAGATAGTCGGGCTCGAACCGACGACCCCCGGCTTGCAAAGCCGATGCTCTTCCAGCTGAGCTATATCCCCAAGTAAAATGTGGTGGGCCTGGGTAGATTTGAACTACCGACCTCACGCTTATCAGGCGTGCGCTCTAACCAACTGAGCTACAGGCCCGCCTGGTAATAAAGCCAAAAGGGAAAAACCCGAATTTGACAATGAAATAGCGTATGAGACCGTCTGACTTCTACTCTACAGACAATCTGCCAAGGGCAAACTGTCTTTCTCCTTAGAAAGGAGGTGATCCAGCCCCACCTTCCGATAGGGCTACCTTGTTACGACTTAGTCCCCCTCGCAAATCACACCTTGGGCACCTGCTTCCCCGAAGGGTTAGCTCAGCGACTTGGGGTGCAACCTACTCGGTTGACTTGACGGGCGGTGTGTACAAGGCCCGGGAACGTATTCACCGCTCCATTCTGATGAGCGATTACTAGCGATTCCAACTTCATGCACTCGAGTTGCAGAGTACAATCCGAACTGAGATCGGCTTTTTGGGATTCGCTCCACCTCGCGGTATTGCTGCCCATTGTACCGACCATTGTAGCACGTGTGTAGCCCTGGACGTAAGGGCCATGATGACTTGACGTCGTCCCCACCTTCCTCCGGTTTGACACCGGCAGTCCCATTAGAGTCCCCAGCATAACCTGATGGTAACTAATGGTAAGGGTTGCGCTCGTTGCAGGACTTAACCTAACATTTCACGACACGAGCTGACGACAGCCATGCAGCACCTGTACAAGGGTCCGAAGAAAACTGTGTTTCCACAGCTGTCCCAAGTATGTCAAGTCCAGGTAAGGTTCTTCGCGTTGCATCGAATTAAACCACATGCTCCA
>CAYTFE010000002.1:0-224212 GCA_964437115.1 uncultured Fibrobacteraceae bacterium
CATCATCAGAGTTGAAAGTGGATAATAAATCATCGGCTTGTCATAAACGGGCTGTAATTGCTTACTTGCAACAAGAGTCAATGGATAAAGCCTGGTACCGGCTCCACCTGCTAATACGATCCCCTTTTTTACTCCAGACATGATATCCCTTTCAACTTTTTCCAAGAGATGTGAAATAATCTCTTATCGATTTTTCGTCTTTTGACAATTGTAACTTCAAATCATCGATTGATGCAAAGCATTGTTCATCTCTAACTCTATCATGCCATTCAATTTTAACAATTTCTTCTCTTAGAGACCCTGAGAAATCAAATAGGTGGACTTCAACTCTGGGCTTCTGTAAGCCCCCCTCATAAATCGTCGGCACCAATCCATAATTCAACATACCGTCGTAAGTTTCACCAGCAAAAATAATTCTGACTGCATAAACACCTGGAGCAGGCAGAAGTTTCAATTTGTCCAAAGGGGTTATATTTGCTGTGGGATACCCAAGTGATTCACCTCGTCCATCACCATAACCGACTTTACCTATAACTGAATAAAGCCTGCCAAGCATCTCATTCCCCGATTTCACATCACCATGTTTATTAATTAGTCCCCTGATTGCTGAACTGCTGATTACATCGCCAGCATTGTTAGTCTGGGCAGGGATGACTTCAAGCGTAAAATTCAAAGATTGCCCGAGCTCCAGAATGTTTTCAATGTTTCCAGATCTGTCATTACCCATATGGATATCGTATCCACCGACCATATGTTTCATGCCACACATTTCACATAAAAACAGTTCAATAAACCTGGAGTAATCAAGTGCAGCAAACTCATCACAAAATTCAACAGAAACAACAATATCGATTCCTGATTCTCTGAACAAATCCATTCGCTCTTCCGACGAAGTCAGCAAATCCAGGTCATAATCATCGAGTAAAGCTATTGGATGTTCCTGGAATGTAAATACTATTGAATTGTCCAGCCCTAAACTGTTTTTGGAATTAATAATTGCATCAATCAATGTCTGGTGAGCTTTGTGCATCCCATCAAAGTTACCCACAGTAACAGCAGACTTACCGGCAAACAGCAACTGAATTGCATCACCTTGTATTGCAGAAATAATTTGGTTCCTGTTTAATTCAATAAGTTGCAAATCACTCCTCACTTACTGCTGCTGGAATTACCGTATCCAATGACAAATTACTATCGATAAGTTTCACCATAGCCACAAGATTACCATTATTGTCAACAGCGCCTATAGCAGGAAACCTGGAGACAGACTCTTTTTCAGGCTGAACAATACGATCTATCAGTTTGTTATCAGGTTGAACGCCAACTCTTGTTAATTTAACTTCTTCATCACTGAGAATTATTGATGGAGCCCAGGAAACAGCATCGTTCATAGGCAACATTGCAGATATAAGTGCTTCCCTATTGGCGATTTCAGAAGCGGGCAATGCATCAGCTACTTTGAAGTCAGCAATTGTTTCCCGTCGAAGTCTTGTAAGATATCCTTTTGTGCCAACTGATTCAGCCAAATCACGAACCAAAGATCGAACATAAGTTCCACTTGAGCATTCAGTAGTGATAGTTGCCTGATAGTACTTATTATCCAAAGCACAAATTTCTGTATTATCGGACTCAACACCCCAGCCATTTATTTCGCATTTCAAATTATAAATTGAAATCTCTCTGGCTTTTGGAGTTGCAATATCCTCACCATCTCTTACGCGATCACAACTGCGTTTGCCATCAATTTTTATTGCAGAATATTTTGGGGGGATTTGATTAATTTTGCCGGTTTGCGTATCCAGGACTTTAAGTAACTCTTGCTCTGAACAGTTTACTTCATATTTACCGGTTATCTGGCCATCTGAATCCAGTGTGTCAGTCTCAACTCCGAAAACAACGTCGGCACTGTACTTTTTATCGAGGCCAGTCAGGTATCTTGATAGTCGAGTTGCCCTGCCACATAAAATCAACATCAAGCCAGTGGCTAAGGGGTCAAGTGTCCCTGTGTGACCACACTTTACCTGTTTTCTGAAACTTTTTCCGGGAGATAGAGCTCTTCGTATTTTTGCAACAACATCATGCGATGTCATTCCTGAAGGCTTATCGAAAAGTATCAACCCGTCGGTATTCATCAGAACATGCTCCAGAATTATTCTACAGGAAGCTCCAAAAGCAGGCCAAGTAACTGCTCAACAACTTCATCATAGTCACCGGTCAAAGTACATCCTGCAGCTGCTTTGTGCCCACCGCCACCAAAGACGGCAGCCACCGATTGGACATCTCCCGCATGCATAGAACGCAGTGATACACGCCAACTACCATCAGGTTGTTCTTTGATAAATGCGACATACTTAACACCGTTGATTCCAAAAGCCATACTGATAAAACCTTCAGTATCAACCAGACTTGTACCAGTGTCCTTAAGCATTTGTTGTGTAGTGTTCAAAAACAGAACTCTGCCATCGCCATGAAAAGTAAATGTAGATATTACATTGACCAGCAATTCAGCTGCTGCTCTGCTCTTTTGATGTAACATAGACTCAGCAAGCATTGATGCATTGAAGTCATAGCGAGTTAACTCTACCGCTGCTTCATGTGTCATAGGTAAAGTATTATCAAAGCGGAATCCACCAGTATCAGCATACATACCCGCATAAAGATTTGCTGCAATCCCATCGCTCAAACTACAGCCATCAAACTCTTGAACTACTCTCATGACCAACATTGTAGTGCTGCTGGCAATTGGTTCAACCCAACCTGGTAGTGGCATTTTCCTGCCAGAAACAAGATGATGGTCGATGCATATCTTTTTGCCAACCCTAGACAGTGTGTCCTGGAGATTGCCTGTTCGATCAATACGATGGCAATCAACGAGAATAACGGTATCAGGCAAATCATCAACTTCCGTTGAATTCGCATCTGACTCCGATACAACCTTTTTGAAACCGGGCAAGTCTTTAAATCCAGCAGGAGGATTGTCATAGCCTAAAACAGAGACATCTTTTCCGGCTGACTTAAGAGCCATACCAAGAGCAAGAGCACTGCCCATTGCGTCCGGGTCTGGATTAGTATGAGGTACAATCCAGCAGCTTTCACATTCATGAAGTGAACTAAGTAATTGCTCAGGTGGGTGAAGATCCGACAAAACCATTAACTTCCTCTTCTCTCTTTCATTCACAAATTCACCGTTACTAGCCAACTCAGCCAGGATATCTTCTACAGAAGCACCTCTATCCAATGAATCATCAACTACAAACCTCAGGTCTGGAGTTGCTCTCATTCTTAGAATGTCACTTAGTCTTGACTGAAGAAATCCTTTAGACTTCTTCAAGCCAGTAAATGTTTTAGTGACTTCATTTCTCTCGCCCATTATTGAAACAAACACTTCTGCAACTGACTGATCTCTATTTAGCTTAACATCTGTCACTGTTACAAACCCAATACGAGGGTCTTTTACTTCAGCTTCCAGAAGCTCACAAATAACTTTTTTGATTGCAGAATTTTGTCGCGCAAGCTTATGAGGATCCATTTCAACTCTCAATTCATATTACAGAGGGCGGTCGCCTAAGCAACCGCCCTGAGTTACTTATCTAAAACAAGCTACTAAAGCTCAGTTCGCTCTTCTTCTTCAATCCGGAATGTTTCAATACGATCGCCTTCTTGAAGATCGTGGAAGTTCTCCAGCCCGATTCCACATTCATAACCACTCTGAACTTCCTTGGCATCGTCTTTGAATCGCTTCAAAGAGCTAATCTTACCTTCAAATATCATGACTTCGTCACGAACAAGCCTGACCAGAGAATTTCTGATAATCTTGCCTTCAATCACGTATGATCCAGCAATAGTTCCAGCTTTAGGAATTCTGAATACTTCACGAATCTCAGCAGTACCTGTTGAGACCTCACGCTTGATTGAGTCAAGAAGACCAGCCATCGCCTTTTTCATTGTATCAACTACTTCGTAGATGATATCGAATGTCTCGATTGTTACTTTCTGGCTTTCAGCAAGGTTCATAATTGACGAACCAGGCCTCATATGGAAACCGATAACCAGAGCACCAGTACCACCAGCAAGCAGGACATCAGACTCATTAACTGCTCCTACCCCTTTATGAACAATATTAACTTCAACTTCTTCAGTATTCATCTGCTGTAGTGCATCACAAATTGCTTCTACAGAGCCTGCCACATCACCTTTAACAATGATTGGCAACTCTTTAGTGTCACTGCCAGCAACAATCTCTGCCAGGTTATCAAGGCTGATTGTTTTCTTTGGAGCGGCCATCGCCTGTACTCGCTGTGTTTGCTGACGCTTGGAAGCAAGATCTCTTGCTACTCTTTCAGATTCAACAACAAACAATCTGTCACCTGCCAGAGGAACTCCACTCGCACCTAAAATAACAGCAGGCTCACTTGGTCTCACTCTGTGCAGAGCTTCGCCTCGCTCATTCATTAGAGCTTTGACTTTTCCATCCTGCATTCCAGCAATAAAGTTATCACCAACATGCAATGTCCCCTGATCAATTAGAACAGTAAATACAACACCACGACCAGAATCTTTACTCGCCTCAACTACAACACCACGACATTCAACATCTGGTGCAGCTTTAAGCTCAAGCATTTCTTCCTGCAGATGAATTTTTTCAAGTAATCCATCAATTCCGGTTCCATGTTTGGCTGAGATTTCTGCACATTGAACATCTCCACCGAATTCCTCAATCACAACTTCATAGCTAAGCAATTCCTGTTTTACAACAGCAACATTTGCTGCAGGCAGATCTATTTTGTTAATAGCAACAATTAAAGGAACACCTGCACTTTTTGCATGACTGATAGCTTCTTTTGTCTGAGGCATTATCCGGTCATCCGCAGCAACTATCAGAATAACTATATCAGTTACCTGTGCACCACGAGCACGCATAGCACTAAATGCTTCGTGACCTGGTGTATCAAGGAAAGTGATTGGCCCTCCTAATGTTTCTACTTTGTAAGCACCAATATGTTGTGTAATGCCACCCGCTTCACCAGCAATGACATTGGTTTCGCGTATATAATCCAGTAGAGAAGTCTTACCATGGTCAACATGCCCCATGACTGTCACAACTGGTGGACGCTGAACAAGATCTTCATCTTTGATTTCCTGAGATTCAAGTTCCTCTTCCTCAACTTCATCAATAAACTCAATCTCTTTTTCATACTCAGCAGCAATAATCTCAATTGCGTCAGTATCAAGACGCTGATTGATAGTTACCATCTGCCCAAGCATAAACAATTTGGCTATAATGTCCTTTGGAGTAATCTCTAATTTGTCAGCTAATTCCTGAACTGACATCAGATTCGTAACCTTCAAGATTTCTACTACGACATCAACAGTATCTTCACTGTCATCTTCTTTTGGGCTCTTTTTATGCTTTTTCTTGCCACCCTTCAAACCATCAAGTTGAGCCATAGTCTGTTTCAAATTTTGTGCGACAACAGCTTCGTCTACTTTGCGCTTTTTCCTGCGCTTTCTGCGACCACTTTCCGGTTGGGCCTCTTTTTTCTCCTGTCGACGCTTGAGTGCGTCCTCAACTGACTCTCTTATTTCCTGTGTTTTGGTTGGTTTTTTGCGGCGACCACCAATCAAATCATTCTCAACCTCATTCCAACTCCAAGTTTGCTCTTCTGGTTCTGGCTTCTTTTTCGCCTCTTTTGAGTCCTGAGCAACACCAGAAGTAGTCTTTACAACGCCATCGCCTTTTCGAATAATCTTGGCCTGGCGTCTGACTTTTTTCTGAGGTTTCTTCTTTTCAGCAGGCTTCTCTTCTGATTTTACATCTACTTTGGGATCTACTTTTTCTTCACTAGCCTCAGTTTCAGATTCCCTTTCAGTAGGAGTTTCTACTTCTTCTTTAATATCTTCTTTACGTACAATTCTAGCTTTAGGCGCAGCTGTTTCCACCGCTTCTTTTGAATCCTCAGAGACTTCTTGCTTGCTCTTTGGTTCTTCTTTATCAGTTACTACAACTGGTGTTTCTTCAAGCTCTGCCTTTTTAGCAACCTTCTTTTTGGTAACTTTTTTCTTAGTCACCTTTTTCTTGGTTACCTTCTTTTTCGCAGCTTTCTTTTTTGCAGCTTTCTTTTTTGCAGCTTTCTTTTTTGCAGCTTTCTTCTTAGCTGCTTCTTTTTCTTTTTCAGTTTCTTCTGGTGGCTGAGGCCTCTCCAAAGGTTTGAAACTGGCAACATGTTTGAGCTTCTCTGGATCCATGTTGTGATCCTCTGCATAGCGCTTCCGCGTCAGATCTCGTTTTCTCTGAAAATACGCATGGATTTTATCAACGATGTCTTCATCGACAACGCTCATATGGCTCTTTGCTTCGGCATGCATATCCCTGATCATTCTCATAATATCAGGATTATCCACACTGTAATGTTTAGCCAATTCGTATACTCTAAGCTTTTTAGCCAAGTGAATCACCTTCTTGCGCGCTAAAGCGCATTCTATCAACTATCGTTTTAATCGGTTTATACCGATCAGTTCTTTTTTTTGCCAACTATACCACTGATAAACGCATGAGAGTCAACTGCCACAACAACCAGTTCTCTTCTGTTGAAAGCTTTTGCCAATTCTTTGCTATCGACAAGATCTGTCAACATTATTGCGCCTTCAGCCATTCTGCTGATTTTCTCTTTTCGCGTATCAGGCAAATCACTTGCAACAACTACAAGCAACTTTGAAGCTTGAGATGCCATGGACTCAACTGCAGACATCCCTACAGCAAGTCTGCCAGCCCTTCTGGCCAGCCCCAAAAGCCCCAAAACACGATTAGCTTCATCAGTCATCATTTGGATCTTCTGGATCCTCAGAATACTCTGAGACAACTGGTTCATCTTCTTCTGCAATCTTCTCATCGAACCCTGCAAATGGGCTCTGTGTTATCTCTGAACCGGGATCATCAAAACTAGGTTGGACAACTGCATTTTCTGCACGAGTAAATGATTCATCATCAAATAGCGCATTATGCTCTTCTTTGACTTTTTCCAGTTCCTCACCGATTCTGGTTTCCATGATCCTGTTCAATTCATCAAGAGTTGCCAGGGAAGTGTCATGCAACGATTGGGCTGTTTTTTCTCCAACTCCTTCAATATCCAGAAGTGTGGAAATTGTTGCACCAGCAACATCTTCTATTGTCATCAATCCAGCTCCACGAAGTGAAGCTGCAATTTTTTCTGAAACACCAGTCATATCATCAATTTCAAGCGCCACTTCCTGTCGAACCGATTGTCTGACGCTGTGTTCTCTGACAGAAATTAGATCAATTTTCCAGCCCGTCAGCTTTGCAGCCAATCGGACATTTTTGCCTTCTTTACCAATGGCTTTGGAAAGTTGGTCATCACTGACAACAACTGTAGCTTCATTAAGTGACTCACGCAGAATAATCTGACTAACTTCAGCAGGACTTAGAGCCCTTGAGATCAACGCAGAAGGATCTGCACTCCAGGAAACAATGTCAACACGCTCACCAGCAAGTTCACGTGTAACAGCCTGAACCCTGCTACCACGCATTCCAACACACGAGCCAACTGCATCTACTCTGTCATCGGAGGATGTTACGGCAATTTTTGATCTGGAACCTGGTTCACGAGCAACTGCCTTAATCTCTACAATGCCCTCCTGAATTTCAGGGACTTCCTGATCAAAGAGAGCTTTCAGAAATAGAGGGTGAGCTCTTGATAGAATAACTTGTGGTCCTTTGGCATTGTCCAATGCTTCAATAACAAAAGCTCTTACAGATCTACCCTGCATATGCTTTTCACCACGAATTTGCTCACGCCATGGCAATAAAGCTTCAACACGGTCAAGATTAATCAGGATATTGCCGCGATCAACTTGCTGTATTGTACCTGTTACAATTGTATCTACTTTATCCTTGTACTCATCAAAAATCCTTGACCGCTCGGCCTCACGAACCTTCTGCACGATAATTTGTTTAGCAACAAGGATTGCATTCCTACCGAATTCAGACAAAGGCAAGTCTATCCGAATCTGATCACCAACACCAACATCTGTACCGTATTCAGCTCTAGCATCTTTCAGGGTAATCTCAGCATCCTCATCTTCAATCTCATTCACAACATTCAGGATCTGCTCAACTGTCATTGTGCCATTTTCTTCATCAATCTTGGCCTCAATGATTGCCTCATTGCCAAATTTTCTCTTGGCTGCAGATTGAAGTCCTGCTTCAAGTGACTCGATAACAATATCCCGATCGATATTTTTTTCACGAGTAATCGCTGAAAGCGCTTGTAATATGTTAAATTTCTCTGCCATAACCTGCTCCTGTTTATACTTCTCTGGCCGGAAGTAAATTACTTACGATCTCGCTTAGTTCGGCGTTCCTGCCGAACTTTTCTTTTCTCTTCTTTGCGTTTTCGCCTATCCGCATTGATAAAAAACTGAGCATCAAATTCCGGATTTAGATTTATATAATCAATTTGCAACCTGGGTATAGAAGAGTTTTCCTCTTTTCCATCTTGTTGCAGAACTATCTCATCATCTGAAAACGATAAAAGCACACCTTTAACGTTTTTGCGCGATAACAGTTTTATAACAACTTTATCGCCAATTGCACCGTTAAGGTGCACGTCAGTTCTCAAAGGCCTTTTAACCCCAGGAGATGACACTTCAACTACGCTTGACTCAGGAAGTATATCAGATTCCTCAAGCAAATAGTCTATGCTTCGGGCAGCTTTTGTACATTGGTCAATCCTGATACCATCTTCCATATCAAGATAAATTCGCAGTGTAACTCTTCCGCCACCTTTGAATATTCTAACGTCAAGTAAATCATAGCCTTCATCAGCAAGGGGCTGTTCCAGCATTTCTATAACACTGTCTGCAAGTGCTTTAGAATCTTGAATCATACTATACCCCTTTCATTCCTAATCTTCAGGAATATCAATACTGAGACACTAAAAAAAGAAGTGGACTCACGCCCACCTCAAGACCGCCAGCGGCGGCGTTTATATGAAGTTTCACCAATATAACCTGAAGTAGTGAACTAATTCAAGTAAAATCAGTAGATTAGAACAAAGGATTTAAACAAATATCAAGCACCAATTCACCAACTTGGCGCAAACTTTCAGGGCTGCATACCGATGGAACATCTCCAGATGTATGCCACTCTGGGAAATCAAAATCTATCAGGTCCACTGCAGGTATCCCTACATCTAGAAACGGTACATGATCATCATAAGCAGGTTTTCCTACAACGGGCACAAATGCTTCTATAGCAAGTTGTTCTGCTCGCTGGAATACAAGACGTGTAAAATCAGGAGCCCTTGAAATAGAGTAATATTCCATTGGAATCCTCAAATTATGCTCACCTACCATGTCCAGAAGAATCAAACCAACCGGCTCACATCCTGCCAACGGAGAACCAAACTTGTTCCACGACTTTGCCAAATATCTGGAACCAAGACAAAAGCCGGATATATCACCAGAATGGCCGTAATCTTCAGCATCAAATAATATAATGTCGACTCCATATTCCAGATCTGCAGAATAGAGCAATTCCACTAGGTGTAAAAGCACCGCAACCCCACTAGCACCATCATTGGCACCTACCAACGGCTTAGCAGCCAAAACCGGGTCAAGTTCTTTATCGCATACTGGCCTGGAATCATAGTGAGCACCCAGCCATAGTCTTTTCCCGCCCTCTGGGCCCAGCGAAATCAACATATTGGTAATTTTAAGATCACTATCTCCATAAGGGTCTGCTACCTGGAACTGCATCGGAGTGAACTTGACTCCAAGACCTCGACAAAGGGAGCGAACAGAATCCTGTAACGCTATGCTGCCAACTGAGTTGATAGTGCGTGGCCCTAATTGGCACTGATATTCAATCCATTCCATTGCTCTTTCACCAGAAAATCTGTGTTGATCCTGGCAAGAAGCATTTCCTGCTGATATTGACATCAAAAACCAGGTAATTAGTAAAATTCTAGAATACATAAGTAGACTCCACACCAATGCCAAGACTTGTAGTCACTGTATCAGATTCATGTATTTTATCTCGGCTGAACAGAAAACGCAGCGCACCTGACAGATTCCTGGATATTTGATAACTCAACCGTGGGTTAATACTCATTCTGGTATTTCCAGTCTGTGTATCCGATTCACCTTCTCGATCACTACCAGGCATCCAACGGTCTGTTACGTCTTTGCTGAAATTAAGATCCAAATCCATTGAAACTGTAGGCGGTGTTCCTGGTCTGTATAACCCGATTTTTGAAAGCAGCCGCTCTGCACTGAAAGAATGTCGCCACTGCGTACTTACATTCATCCTGCTACCTCTACTTAAAGTACCATTCTGCTCCATATTGTCGCTTGTAAAGTTAACATTTAGAGAGGATGTCATTCCATTGCTGAATGTCATATTCCAGCGTGGGTTGATTATAGTTGTATGCTTTGGATTATAAACTGTCTCAGTGTAACCATTCACTGTTGTACTCTTTTTGAAACTCATATCTATTGTCGATGATCTGAATATCCCGTCATTATCATGACCTCCAAATATTCGCAACTTCTCCACGCCACCAATAGAAAACCTCACATCAGGCCAATCCTTTTGAGTTGACCTTGTATCGTTTCCACCAACTGCACGACCGCTTTCCATACTGTTAAACTTGAAGTCAATAGTCACCCATCGACCTAGCTTGGTGTTCGTCGACATTGAAATTGTTGATCTGTCGGACAAGCTGCTGGCTGCATAAAGAGAATCAGGGAGATCCAGTTCAGTCCATATACCAACCTTATACCAGAATGGGGTTTCTCCAAGCATTCTAGAATAGTTGCTCTCATCTTTAACTGAATAAGAGATTTGCACAGGATTGCTTTTTCTAATTACATATAGCAACGGATTGAGAGGATTAGGTATATTAATCTTCCTCCCGCCATCAAGTTCTTCTTCAACTTCTGGTTCATCATCTGCCAGATCTTCATCTGGTTCAGTAGTTGTTCTTTCATCTTCTTCTGCTGCTTCTCGCTCAAGAGCCGCCTGTAAAAGAGCTTCTTCTTCCTGTAAACGACGCTCTTCATCACTCAATGCTGCACCTTGTTGCAAGTCATCCTGCCCTACAGGGGCTGTCCGCCCGGAGTCACGTCGGCGGTTACGACGTTTATTCAGCTTCTTTTCTCGTTCTATCTTGGCTTTTCTGTCAGCATCAGACATGCCTGTATTGACTGGGAACCATGTATCTACAAGTTTATTAAATGGAACAGTAGCTCTCAAATTCCAGTCGCCGCTTGATCCTGCTGTTCTAATTCCGTCGGGATCACCAGCTTGTCTGATATTTGGCCCATGATTGTCTCGAAAAGATCCATTGAAAGTTACACTCGGTTTAATTGACTGAAGAGCTCTAAAACCATCGCGCAGTGGTCTGGTAAACCACTTATCAGGTAATCCAAGTTTAGTTGGTGGCTGAAATTTAAGTTGAACGGATTGGTTGAACTGATTTTCCTCGCCAATATTTACACCCATAACCTTTTGCTCTCTGAACATATCCCTTTCTGACCTCAGGGTTAGGCTCAAATCACTTATTGGCAGAAGCTTGTAATCAAAATTACCAGTTAGGGTCCCTCTCTTGGTTTGGTTGACTGGTTGTTGTACAAACTCACCAGTAACCGGGCTCAGATTTTCAGTTATGCGTTCAGTATGATTAAAATTACCGGAAAGAGATATTTTTGAAGGCAAAAGTCCAATGCTTCTAACCAGAGGTACATATCTTACTGGTCCGAGTTCAGCCAAAGTATGATTTCCAGAAATACGCAAGTCATAGCTTATTGCTCCCTGTAATCCGGAACTCCAACCATGAGATAGCGGAGCAGTGGTGTTAGACCTGGAACCACTCAATGATATGTTCCACGGATCTAGCACATATCTTGTAATTGCCAATCGTGATGGGTTTCTACGCAACCGAATAGAAAAATTTTCACGCTCTTCTAATGTCGATTCACTTATGCGAAGATCCTCATCAATAATTTCGATATCACTGTTAGTAAGATACTTTGGACGTCTAGTTGATTCTTGCCTGCCAAGTGTAATAGGGAGTTGAAAGCCAAGCATTGGGATAAAGTCATTAACCTTGAAATTTGTACTCAAGTTAAGATTTTCGTCAGTAAATCCCTGGCCGACCTCTGTGTTCAGTCCATGGAAGTCTGCATCACGTTTGGACCAATCCACATCCACTTTTATGACATCGGCCATGTTAAGCCGCACACCCAATCGTTCTGCTATTCCCACCTCACGCTTTACTTTTCTTAAACGCACATCATTAAAGTAAAAATATCCACTTTGTGGAATTTCATGTTCAACATTTGCAGTTCCAATGTAGTATCTTTTAACATGCCTCAAGTCTGGAGCTCCAACTACTCGAACACGATATTGATCATTGGTTTCTGGATCATTAATTGTTGTTTCAATCCAGCCAGTTTCGGGGTCTCTGGGATCAAGTTTGGTATTGCTCAGCTCAGCAATATCAACCCTTACTTCCTTCCACCCGGTTCTTGGACCATTGCTTTCATCAAACCTGTAACTGACCTCATAATAGTTCAGTGTATCTGCACCAAGCCTGAAAAACAGGTCCATCTCCGACTGACTTTGATCAGGATTATAGAGATACCAGGTCAATCTTTCATATTTAGTGTAGTCATCACCGATGGGCGACATAACCCTGCTTGCCCTGACTAAATGTTGCTGCTCCAGATTCTGGTAATCCAGAACCATGGACTGTTCCTTTTCAGGAATATTATGTTCTACGTACAGCTCAAATGGAGGTATATAATCAGGGTTTTCCTTGTTATTAACTTCTCCAATAAAGAAGCCTTCATTAGCACCTATTTCGGCACCAGTAAGGAGTTGCTCTTCAGGCATTTCATGCGTAGCAACTTTACGAACACCTTCGCGTTCCCATCTTGAACCGAGGAATTTCAACTCCGAGATCTGAATGTCTCGTCTATGTGTACCAGGGGCAGCAGCATCGTCCTCAAACCAGACACGGATATGGGTTACTGTAGCAAGAGAAACACTAGTGCCTCCTGGAGGACTTACCGGTAAAGCATCACCAAGTCGGATTCGATATTTTCTCCATGCTAAATCATTATCCAGATTCGTACCAATCAATGCATGGTCATAATCACGAACAACATCAACCATGGCTGAATCGGACATTGCTACTGATATTGTATAAAATCCATCTTGCCGGTCAAATACCGTATCCCCGTCCAAATCCTCAGAATCTTCACGGTTATTGCCACGGGTTCCATTAATCCAGGGATATGGATCATTGTCATTGACGTAGTCAGCACTAAACCTATCAAGTTCAGCGTTGTCACCAAGTCCAACATCTTCATCTATTGTAAAGACACCATCGCCGTCATCCTCTTTTTGGTAGGTCATGGTATCAACGGAGCTAAACTCATTTTCCGGCCAATAAAAATCTTCGTTGATGTATCCAAAATCGATATGTACAGTACCTGTCCTGTTTTCAGAATTAAGCTGGTAGTCATTCACCCAAAACTCAATAAACTGTGTCTTTGTCAGATCAATACCACTTCTGCCCAAACCACGTAACACACCCCCCCAGTGTAACGGACCCCACTCATCTTCACCTGAGTCCATATACATATGAAGAACCTGCTGCGTCTCCTTACCTTCTTGTTCTTTTAGAAGTGGATTGAGATATCTGCGAAGAGTATTGCTTTTAGGTAGATACCATCGAGTGTCTACTCGCCCACCTGTAGAATAGATACGTTCATCACCAGTTTCACTTGTCCATGACATATCAAGTCCATGACTCGGGATACTGGCTTCAGCCCAGGACAGTCTGCTTGTTGGCATAACATCTGAAGAATCGATTCCCTCAAAATCCTCCACGTAAACTTCGTTAAATGTGTTGGGGTTGGGAACACTCAATGCGAACTCGCCACTTATCTGGATTGAGCTTTCACGATCACTGTTGTGACGACTTAAAATATTTGCTGTAGTTGTCAAGAATTGCGGACGTAGAGTCAGCTGACCATTTACATTACCAACCAGATTCCTGCTTGGTTCTTCACCAAGCTTCGCCTTATGTCCAACTACCTGAGTACTTTCATAAAGCCAGGTTGTTGAAAATCTATTATCCCGGCCAAGGTCATAACCCAAATTCAAACCAAGAAGCGTACTATTACCGCCTCCCATAAATGGAGCATATTGGTAGTCAACAGATACCTGAGAGTCTGCCCCCATACTTGAGGCGGCTTCGCCTTTAAGCGTGACTTGGCCAAACATATAATCAATGGTGTAATCAACATCACGTACTAAAGTCCTGCCATCCAATATTACGGATTCAGAATCCTCCTCAAGATTGGAAACGCCAAGATTAAAAGAACTGGAAGCTGCAGCGTGTGATGAAATAATTCTGAATTGAGTATAACTGGCCATCTGTGATTCTGTCGTAGCAGGATCGTATATTTCAGATATAAGGTTGCTTGAAAGTAGAGACTCTTCAAAATTGAAGGCCGAGCTATCTGCAAACAAAGTGTAGTATGCTGGATCGGCATCAAATGGGTAAGCAAAATCTAGTGGAAACTTCAGCAATCCCTTCTGCAAATCAAAAAGGTATGGGTCATTCTTGTCAACAAGGCCATCAGCGCCATCTTCGCCTTGAAGATTCTTTCGATCCAGGCCAAATATTCTGAGCCACTGCAAACCACTACCGTTGCCTTGTAAATCCAGATCGATATCAGGGAAGTCTGTTGGCATGTTTATTTCAATACGACAATCAAAGGATTCCGGGTCAATATTGCTGCCACCCAAAGGGTAAATATTTCGTAAAACATATTGCCAGGTAAAAGGTTCTGGATTCTGAGGCTTCAGCAATTTCATCCGATAATAGACTTGGCCGTCGCCACCATCCCACTGGTTATCTTCATCCTCACCTGCAACATCTCCAACCTTGTACAACAATTCACCGGCTGCATTCAGAACACTATAAGATGCCACCAAAACATCGTGATAAGCATATTCATGTAATAAATCAATTGCTACCAAGTTACCATTTTGGTCTTGTAATATCTCGGCTTCTACTGGTCTCCAAAGTTCACCAAGAATATATGTTGAAGGGTCCAGGAGCTGATTGGCAATATATCCGTTTTCATCCCACCTACCAGAGCCATCTGTAACACCAACAACATAACGAACATCGCCATCTTGCTGTCTACCTGCACCTACAAAACGAAATATCCGCAGTGATGACAGATCTATAAATTCATTAAGTCTATCTCGACCAGGTAAATCTGGCTGCTCATGAATCACAAAATCGTTCTGTGGAAGATCAAGCCTGAAAAACCGGTTATTCAAATATCTGTACGCTTCAATAACATGGTCACTGACTGAGCCACCCTGACTATTGAATGATTTTGAAGCGCTCTCGGCTTTCTGCTTTGATGCAACAACAGTAAAATCAGCTCGCCCTACCTGACCAGTTACTTTGACACCAAAAAGTCCAGACTTATTTGAACTATATCCAAGCAGCTGACTACCTGGAAGTGTAAGCCCAACGTCACCAGTTTCAATGGATTGGATTATTTCGTCTTCGCTACCCTCATAAGTTAAACGAATCTTGGTTCCATCAGGTCCAATAGCCTCGCTGTTATGATCTACTTCAAGATGAATCTTTTCACCAATTTGCCCCGACATGCTGATCTGTAATTGTTGTTCCATATCCAAAGTTGGAAATAAACTAGGATTTTGGCGCCGTTCATTTGGAGTAAATCTGTTACTTACTGAACTTTCTCCAGAAATAGAGATATGCTCACGACCTGATATTCTGATATTTGTCTTGTCACCACGACCAATTATTTTTTCTAATGTTTTCGGTAATTTAATCGGTATTGTCAGATTAATTCCCTGAGAACTTTGAGATGAGTTAGCTCCATCTCTTATGTCAAGCATCTCTCTTATGTTAGTTATATTAGTAACTCTATAATTCCTGTCAGAAACCAACTCGATATCATCGATAAATAAATCTACACCTCTATTATCAATATCCCGTGCAGGAGTATAGGCAAACCCGCCAGGGAGTTCATACAAACTTTGTTCGAGAAAAAAGAACTCTGGATGCCTGAAAGTAGTAGCCATACCCAGGGTACTTGATATTTCTGTAAAGCTGATTTCTCTGACTAAATCTATGTGGAACTTATCATGCATATGACTGCGTATAATGGTCAGCAAGGTGGGACGACAATCCTCAGCAGGTAAATCCACGCCTAGGATCTTAAGACGATTGCTCTGGATTATTCTGTCGGATCCCAACAGTCTGGGATCATCAGTATTTTTGAGGATTGGATCAAGACCAGGCAACAGCAATTCTGAAGCAAGCAGAGTATTCGCATTGAACAACAACAAGAGCACAAATACACATAGTGCTGATTTGTTGGTAATTAACTTCAATCGAATGTTCCCCTTTTAAGTGACAGAAAAACTGTTTATTATCTTTGGTTGTGTACTTGGCCTCTTCGTCCTAAACTTCAGTCAAAGTAATACGCGTCCACAACAGTGGTCATAATGGCCACAAATGGCTACACAAAAAGGTACAACAAAGCCAATGACATTGATTGACAAACATATCATTCGCAGTACAACAGGGCCATTCTTGTTTGGCTTCAGCGTAGCTACATTCGTTATGCTGATTGATGTATTGCGTCATTTTGTTGATCTCTTCGTCACCAAAGGTGTCCCTTTTCACACGGCAACTGAAGTTCTCATCTTGAGCCTGGGTCATACATTTGCATTAACTATACCAATGGCAGTTCTAGTTGGCATTTTAATGGGGGTCGGCCAACTTGCAGCCGATGGAGAAATCACTGCAATGAAAGCAAGTGGCTTGGGCCTGGCCTCAGTTCTGCGACCACTGCTTGGTGCATCACTGGTTGTAACTCTATCCATGATCGCCTACAACCACTTCGTATTCCCTGACTCCAACCATAGACTAGCTAACCTTGTATATGACATAAACCATAAAAGACCGATGATGGAAATCAGAGAACAAATGTTCACTGAAATTACTGATCACACAACTATCTATGTAAAAGAAAAAGATGAAAAAGCGGGCATCATCAGAGATGTGATGATTATTGAAAAAGAGGCTCCGGGAGACCCTGCACCTACGGTAACGACAGCTACTTGGGGCACAATTATATCTCACGATAACAGCGATGCTCTAATGATAGAATTGCATGAAGGGGAAATACACGAACTACCTGAGGACAACAACCTGTCACGTTATGAAATAACTCAGTTTGGTCAGCACAATCTATTCATAAAAGATGTTAAAAAAGATATGGAAGATAACAAGCGTACTGCAAGAGGTGATCGGGAAATGGACCTCCGTGCGCTACTTGCTGCATCTGAAAAGCAAAACCTTCGCCGTGATAAAGCTGCCTCCAAAGCCACTACTCTATCTACCAAACTGCTTGAACGACAATGGAAATTGCTTGATCCAAGTAATCGAAACAGCCTGATAAAAGGATCCAAATCTTCATCGACAAAACGTAAAACTCATAAAGCACTGGTCGAAGCCACTCGCCAGGAAACAGAATTAACATCCCGTTCAGTTGCTCACCAGCATCGGCTTGAATCATCATATAAAACTGCATCCAACCGTTTTATGGTTGAGTTTCACAAAAAATTTGCTATCCCAGTTGCATGCCTGGTTTTCGTTTTGCTTGGTTTACCAATGGCTGTCTCAACTGCACGAAGCGGAAAAGGTGTATCACTTAGTCTCGCTATAGGGCTATTTCTTATTTATTACCTGTTTCTTGTTGGTGGAGAAAAAATGGCTGATCGTGGTATGATGCACCCTGCTTTATCAATGTGGCTTGCAAACATCGTTCTCACTCTTGTGGCAATACCTTCACTTCGAAAGACTTTGAAGGAAACACCTCTTATTCAATGGAAACAAAATTCACTTGCTGAAATAAACAAAGAGAGTAAATCAATTTCATGATTATCCAAAAATCGATTATGAAAAACTTCGTTCGCATATTTTTTGCAACTCTCGCTGGTTCTATAGCCCTGTTTACGCTTGTTGATTTGATGGATCATATCGGAAGTTTCATTGATAACGATGCATCCATATCTCTTATTGGGCGCTACTATATGTACAGAGCACTTTGGACTGCAGATATCTCAATGCCAATTTCAATGCTTATGGCTACACTTTTCACTGTTGGCAACATGTCTCGATATAATGAGACAACAGCACTATTTGCCTCTGGCAGATCACTCTTGCAAATAACTCGGCCTCTTTTACTCGCTGCTCTTTTTATGACTTTTTTCTCATTCTTATGGGGTGAGTATATTGTTTCTTATGCTAACAGCAACTGCAACCACATTTGGGAAGTTGAACTTCAAGGGCATCAAGATCGTGCCAGACCCACTTCGGACATAGCTTCCCACGGAAATGATGGCTACCTGTATTATGCTCGTACATTTGTACCCACTCGGGATTTTATCAGCGGATTCAGGGCTCTGAAAATTGAGCAGTCAGTTGTGAAAGAGCGCTACGATGCGAATGAAGCTGAGTGGATTGATGGCCAATGGCAATTGCGCAAAGGGACGCACCGTGTTTTTTCGGCTGATGGTGAGATAATAACTCCCTTCAAAGACATCACAACAGGCCTTAATGGCATCACACCTGAAGGATTGCGCCGAGAACGAGTAAGAGCTGAAGACATGAACAGCAGGCAACTGCTGAGAATGAGTAGACTCGTGCGAACAGCTGGTGGCGACGCTGTTGAATACGAAGTAGATCTTCAATTTAAATTTTCTTTCCCGGTTGTACATCTGGTGATTGTATTTTTAGGGATTCTCCTTGCTTCAGGAAATCGCAAAACAACGGTTGCAGCAGGTTTCGGTTGGACAATTATGGTCAGCTTCGCATATTATATTGCAATGCACTTCGGAAGAGCTTTGGGTCACAATGGAGCTATGCCGCCTATTGTGGCCGCTTGGTCAGGTAATATGCTTTATGGAATTATTGGCATAATATTTCATGCAAGATTGCGTCGTTGACAACTTGCTTGATTGGCTGTCACTCTTTATCTTGATAGTGCACGTGAACTGACAACTATGACATCTGTCATGGTTTGGTATTTTCTGTTATCGATGGAGCATAGCTAATGCGTACGAATTTAATTTTCCTCCTGCTAATTGCCGGAATTCTGTTTTCAGGTTGTTCTACTGAAGAAAACCGCGTCCCTGCATTTAGTAGAATTGAGACTTCAGAAGATTGTGGTGCTGCACCGTTGACAGTTCAATTCAACGCCTATGCTTCTGGCGGGAACCTGCTTGAATCCCCAACTGGTGGCAATACTTACCTGAATATTGATTGGAACTTTCAAGATGGCAGTACAGGGCACGGTTCCGTTGTCAGCCACATCTTTGAAGAGCCAGGAACATATGTAGTTGAAGTTACAGTTACCGATGCCGATGGCGATGGAGAGACCTGGTTCAGAGAGATTACAGTTTTGGATGATGTTATGACAGTCCATGCTTTCCCATCAACTTCTGTTACAGTTTCCTGGACAGAGATGATTGAGCCATCCCCTTCTTACCCTGAAATAATAAGTAGTGACAATGGCACTTACCCAACTGGTAGTTTGGTCATAAATGAAATCATGGTTCATAATACTTCTGCATTTGAAGACCCTGATCACTTAGGCTTGTACCCATCGTGGATTGAACTTTATAACGGTACTGCTGCAGATATTAATATTGGCGACTGGTATCTGAGTAATGACGCATCTTTTCCAAGACGCTGGACATTCCCATCAAATACAATCATTCAGGCTAACGGGTTTTTGATGATTATGGCTGACAACAGGACCAGCCCTTCCGGAGAAGTATTGCATGCTAATTTCGAATTACTCCCCGATGAGGATTGGATTGAAGAAAATCCAGAATGGGATGGAAGATCAGAAGTTATCCTATCTAATTCTGATAGGGAAATAATTGACTCCAGACGCTTCACTCCTACTGCTGAAGATGTTTCTTATGGTCGCTATCCTGATGGCAGTAGCAATGCTAATGTTCAATTTGGGCTAGTTGTTGAAATGTGTGGGATTGGACCTGACAGCAATTATGACCGTTTCGAATGCACCTGGGAAACACCAAGCAGAAGTTATGATAATGTTCGATCTCCATTGCATACTTTTGACTTTTATGATGCAGGAATAGACACTATTACTGTATCGGTATATGACTATCAGGAAACAATAACAAGAACCGACACAGTTTTCGTAGAAGTTCTAATTCCGTAGTTCATAGTTTTCATAAAAAAGGGTTGAGCCAAATGGCTCAACCCTTTTTTTATTTATAATATTATATTTACATCATTGCACGCAACTGATCAACCATATCAGTTTTTTCCCAGGTGAAGTTCTCTTCCTTCCTGCCAAAATGCCCATAAGCGGCAGTTGCCCTGTAAATCGCTCTCTTGAGATTCAGTTTTGTTATGATACCTTTAGGAGTCAAATCAAACAACTTTGTAACTATTTCCGATATCTCCTTGTCCGGACGTTTGCCCGTACCAAAAGTATCAACCATCAAAGACACTGGCTCTGCAACACCAATTGCATACGCAACTTGAACCTGACATCTATCGGCAAGTTCGGCAGCAACAATGTTCTTAGCTACATAACGTGCTGCATAAGTAGCTGACCTGTCTACCTTGGATGGATCCTTGCCAGAAAAAGCACCACCACCATGAGGCGCGCTTCCGCCATAAGTATCGACAATGATTTTACGGCCAGTTAAACCACAGTCACCTTGTGGACCACCAATCACAAATCTTCCAGTCGGATTTATGTGAATTTTCAAGTTATCTGAATCGATATTGAACTCAGATACGACAGGTTTGATCACTGACTCAATAACAGCATCTCTGATTTCAGATTGCTTAACATTGTCAGTATGCATTGTAGAGACTACCAATGTATCTAGTGCTTTTGGGGAACCATCTTCGTAAAGGACGGTTGCCTGTGTTTTACCATCAGGACAGGCCCAAGGTAAAGTGCCATCTTTGCGAGTATCTGCAAGACGCCTTGCAAGACGATGTGCAAGTGTTATGGGCAAAGGCATCAGAACATCGGTTTCACGGCAGGCGTAACCGAACATCAGCCCCTGATCACCAGCGCCTTGTTCGTGCCCAGCATCCTCAACTAATCCTAATGAGATATCTGGGCTTTGCTTATCAAGGGAAAGCAAAACTGCACAAGTTTCGGAATCAAATCCGAACTCACTTGATGTATATCCTATATCCTTGATTACACCACGCACCAGTTCTGGAATCTCAACATAAGTTTCTGTAGTAACTTCGCCCGCAACAATAGCCATGCCTGTGGTAACCATAGTCTCACACGCGACCCTGCTTTCGGGGTCATCAGCCAGCATGGCATCCAATATTGCGTCCGAAACCTGATCCGCTACTTTATCCGGATGTCCTTCTGTAACAGACTCACTGGTAAATAAATATTTCTTCATTTCTGTTCCTTTGTATTTCCTGATTCCAGTTCACACCAGTCTCCGATGTTCACATTACCAGTATAGTTTTTAACTAGTGCGCTCTCACCTACCAGACTGTCACTTAATCTACTGTCGATTACTTTGGCATTGGGACCAATCACACAGTCACTTAATTCACAATTCCTGATTACTGCTCCTGCTGATATAGAGACAAAAGCCCCAATTTTTGAATCAACAATTTCAACGTCATTGGCAATACTGCATTGAGAGTAATCTCCGGATTTTGAACACTCAAGTAATACTCTATTAGTTTCAATCCAGGTTTCTTTTGCACCACAATCGTACCAATCTTCAATCGGTGCGATTGAAAACTTTATCCCTTGAGCGAGCATATCCTGAAGCCCATCAGTAAGCTGATACTCGCCTCTATTGCGTTTATTGTTTTCAATAATATCTGTCATAGCATTCCATAATGCCGATGCATCTCTTATCAAATATGCTCCCACAATTGCCAGATTGCTTGGCGGTATTTCCGGCTTTTCAACAAACTCAGCAATCGATTCACCATCCATCCTTACAACACCAAACCGTCTTGGGTCTTCCACTTCACGAACTGCTATACAGTTATGTTCTGCAGCCAGTAGTGAGGCATAATCTGCTTTCAGAATTGTATCACCAAGGATGCAGAAAAATGGATTGTCACCAATTGCTTCACGAGCAGTCCATAACGCATGACCAAGGCCAAGCATTTCAGCTTGCTCAACAAATGTAACATCAACTTCAGGGTATTCTTTATAAAACCACTCTCGAACTGAGTCGCCACAAAAACCGATTATTATTACAAAGCCTTCAATTCCGGCTTCCAATAAGTCATCGACTATATGACCAAGAATAGGTTTTCCTGCTACAGGTAATAGTGCTTTCGGCTTGTTCAATGTATGTGGGCGCAATCTTGTGCCCATTCCAGCTGCTGGAATTAATGCTTTCATCTACTAGAGTCCTTCCGTGAGTCTTTCTTTGAGTGTATCAATTCTAGCTACAGGCATAGGGTCTTTGTCTGCAACCTGGGCAAGATGACATGAATAGTAATCACCAAACTGCACCATGGAGAAAATCTGAGCAAGTTTAGAATTACCTTCTGCATGAAATTCTTTAATAAACTTGAACTGACTATCGAGCAAATCGTTTGTTATTTCGACTCGTTTAGACACTTGTGGATGCTCGCCCTTGCCTCTCAAAACAATAAGGCAGTAATCCCCGGCAGTATCATCCCAACCAACAATTTCATTATGGTCAAGCTCTGGATAACGGCCATGACTTGCTGGGTACTTGGAATTCTCATTTATCTGTGCTTTAATTCTAAACCCGACAGCATGCCAATCTGGACTGCAAGTATGAATTACAAGATGGTTGCCTACTGTACTGGCAGCCAACTCTGCTGTCATCGAATCAGGAGCCGAATGAGATTCTATGCCTGCTCGTAACACTTCCACTGCTTCAGATAAATAACCTGAACAGTCTGGGATCACATTAAGTTTCGATGCTGAATTAAGCAAAGCTCCAAGACCAAAGCCAAGAGATGCTCTTGGCGGCATTCCTGGCGGTAGAACCACAACTGGGATATTATTTTCACAAGCCAATTCAGTCAATTTACCACCAGAAGAAATGACCAATTTGGGGCTATCCCCTTTCAATGCTTCATAAAAACAAGAAAGTGTTTCCTCTGTATTGCCTGAATAGCTGCTGAACACCAACAAATCTTTTTCACTAACCCACCCGGGAAGAGAATATTCTCTGTTTACTGCAATCTTAACACCCGTATCTTCAAAAACAGGTCGCAGCAAATCTCCGGCAATGGCAGATCCACCCATACCGCAAACAACTAATGAACTAGAACTAACATTTAAAGGAGTCAACTCAGACAACCCCTCAAGGTAACTGCTTGATTCAAGATGATCTGGCATTCCAGCAATCAGATTCATCATTGTTACGATACCACTATTTGGCGACATAATATTCCTCTAGTTGTGCTTTCTTGCAGTTTTTTTGGCTATTAGATACTCATCAAGGTGAGCTTCGGCTTCAGCAGCAGTTGAAAACGACATCAAGTCAGACAATAACTTTTTTGCTTCTGACACTGTTGTCCAACGAATGACCTGTTTAACCTTCGGGAGTTGAACCGCATGTGTACTGATTTCATCAAACCCCAGGCCTAGCAGAACTTCTGCAAATCTTGTTTCAGAGGCCATTTCACCACAGATACTGACCTTAATTCCTGCATTATGCGCAGAGTCTATGGTCGATTTCATAAAACGCAACACTGCTGGATGAAGTGGTTGATAAAGGTATGAAACTCTTCGGTTGAGGCGGTCCATTGACAAAGAATACTGAATTAGATCGTTAGTACCTATACTGAAAAAATCGCACTCAGCTGCCAACAAATCTGCAATCGCAACTGCAGATGGAGTCTCCACCATTATACCAATTTCAACATCGGGATCATGTTCTATTGATTCAGCAGCTAATTCATTACAACATTCTCTACATATCTGTCTGGCTTTCCTTAACTCATCAACACCGGTTATCATCGGAAACATTATTTTCGCTGGCCCACCTGCAGCTGCCCTGAACATGGCTCGCAACTGCGACTTCAACAATGCCGGGTTGGCCAGAAGGAAGCGAATACCACGCCATCCTAAAAATGGGTTAAATTCTTTTCTCGCGCCCAAGTAGCGTTGAACCTTATCTCCACCAACATCAAGTGTTCTGAATACAACTGGTTTTCCATCCATTTTTTTTACTATTTCGCTGTAAACTTCCATCTGCTCATCTTCAGAAGGAATGCTGCCATGTTGGAAATAAATATATTCTGTTCTTAGAAGCCCGATGCCCTCACTACCGCACATCAAAGCTTTATCTACTTCAATTGGGAGCTCTATATTATTAAACATTTTAACTCGATGGCCATCAGGAGTTTCTGCGGGAATATCTTTCAGATGCGCAAGCTTCTCATTCAACTCACTTTCTTTGTGATAAAGTAATTTGAACTTTCTTATGGTTTCCTTATCGGGATCAACAATAAGTTCTCCCAAATGTCCATCTACTGCAACTGAATCCCCATCGGAAAGGCCTATCAGGGCTTTGCCTATGCCAACTACAGCGGGAACGCCCATACTTCTTGAAAGGATTGCAACGTGGCTTGTGCGGCTCCCCTCTTCAAGCAAAAAGCCAAGTACATTTGTTGTACCAATTGCGGCTGTATCAGAAGGAGTAAGATCATTTGCGCAAACTATACAGTCCTCAGATGGACTTACAACTTCGTTATTATCCCAGCCCATCAGGATTCTAAGAACCCTTTCTTCAACATCTCTCAGATCAAGAATTCGTTCTTTGTAATAACTGTCCTGAAGGTCATGGAATCTGCTAATAACTTCTGCTATAGATTTAGTAAAGAGATACTCTGCATTTTGAAGTTCTTCCTCAATCCTGCATAAAGTTGCATCCAGTATCAGTTCATCCTCAAGAACAAGTAATTGGCTCTCGATAATTGCAGCTTCATCCTTACCAAGTTCTGCTTTCAGCTTGGCAGCAAGATCACGAATCTGTTCTCCTGCAACAGCGACAGCATCCTTAAACCTTTTTTGTTCAGATCCAATATTTTCATTGAGTATGGAATTGGCAACAGGCTCCGGGCGCTTCTTTTTTATGCAGAATAATTTTCCAACTGCATAACCTGGTGAAGCTGCGATGCCTTTAATTACAGTCATCTTTGCTTTCACCTTCAGGTTCAGCCAGGTCGACTTCAATAAGCTTTACCAACGATTCCAGAGCTTCACTTTCATCAGAGCCATCTGCTTCAAGATCGACAGAACAGCCATAGCCAGCAGCAAGGCTGGCCAGTCCCATGATGCTCTTGGCATTGGCAACTCGACCATTGAATACAACCATCACCTCGGCAGAATATTGTTTTGCAACTTTTACAATTCGGCCGGCAGCTCGAAGATGAAATCCTACCGGATCTGATACTACTGCAGTTGCTTTTTTCACTTCATCCTCCTCAACTCCATAACAGAGTTAATCTACAAATATGACAGAACTGCCAATACAGGCAGCATTGTTAACACAATCCCCTCAACAGGCATTTTTCTTTTTAAAATAACAAATGAAATCACACCTGCAGCCATGATATAAACATTGGATAAAGCACCTGTTGCATCACTATTTTGATACATCCATACTACAACCAATCCAGCTAAAATCCCAGCCAAAAATGTTGCTCCGTGCTTGGCAACTCCAATTGATCTATGCCAAACAGATTTTGTCATCAAATCAGCGATATCCAGGCCCAATCTGAAACCGATATCAAGTGATTTCCAGCGCAATATCAACTGAGCAATGGCAAACAGTAACACAGGTATAAGCGCTGCAAGTGGACCACTGCACAAACCAGTCACAATTGAAAGTGACAACAAAGCCGGTCTGATTCCCAACCAGAAGCATTGATCACCAAGAGAAGCCAATGCCCTGCCCAGAGATTGTTTGTAGCTGGATATTAACTGCTCCGGGTTCTCACAGTTTTCATCTTCAAGCCTGATCAACCCACCTATCAGGAAGTTTGCATAATAGGGATTTGTATTGAAGTATGCCAGATGTCGTCGACAAAATATTACTTTTTCTTTTAATTGCAGATTACTTGATTCAAGCCATGGATATAATGCATAAATCAAACCCAGGCTTTGCATTCTTCTTGATGTCCATGAAGCTTGTAGTGCAAGGCTCCTGAAGAACAATCTTTTCCGTATAGTATCTAGAGTTTTGGTTTTTGACATTATCCCAATCCTCTGACAAGAACCAGAATAACAACAGTAGCAACAGAACCAGCACTCAACAAAAGCCAACCTCTACGCCTGCCATGCAATTCGATTATGGAAGAAATCCCCACAGCTACGGTCAGCACAGGGACCATGGAAAATAACTTTGTGATTTCAGGTGACAGTTTCCTGAACATTGGGATCCAAAACTGAGCCAAAAAAACAATCCAGAAAGAAACCAGTATAGCACCTCTTAATGCAGTGATTACCATACATCTGTTCTGGGTTATTTCAAGTTCGCTAATTGTCCCCGCTCTTAATTTTCTCATCCCAACTACGGTTAGACGGAAGTGGATAATCCGTTCAACTTTTATCACCCAGCCACCCGCAAAACTTCCAAAACAAACTGCGGTAATAATCCATCCCAATAGAGCCATTTCCCCGGAAATATCCCCTGACAGAACCAACGGTGGTTTGTAGCCTAGAGTTGTTAAAACCAGAACTGATGCTAGAATAATTGAAGTACGCTCCCCAGAACATGATCTGCCAATGGGAAGATTACTTATGTTTAATAATTGTACCGGAAGAGCAATGGCGAATCCCAGTGTGGCATCACCACAAATTACACCTGCTAAAATACCGGCCGGAAGTGGCTGGCTGAGCCAGGTTTGAGCATATGAGGTTACATCTAGAGTCAGTATCGCCCCAAGAGCCACAACTGCCAGGACACTCCACCATGGCAATAGATTAATCAGTTCAGGAATTGTCATGGCATTGTCGATTCAATTGCATCAAGAGCCAGCATATCGATAGTATGTACTTTAACTCCAGGTACAGATTGAGCATTGATAGTTATTCCGCTATTCAGGATTCTACGTAAGTAGGCTATGTCGGCTCTGTTGACATAAACATATTCAAACATTTCATATTTGTTGTTTGAATGGTGCATCCCACCTGCGTTCACTTCATCAATTTTCACACCCCTGCGAACCAGGTCGAACATATCTTCCGGGTTTTCTACAAGTAGTATTGTTTTGTGTTCTAAAGGAAGATTATTCAGAAAATCAGCAGTTGATTCTTTATCTAGAATCGATACTTCTATTTCTGGTGGAACAGCGGATTTGTATATTCTACTCTGCCAGGAGTCAGCAGCAATAGTATCGTTGCAAAGTACTATCTGATCAGGTTGTAAAATCCTGCTCCAGCCAACAGTTACTTGTCCATGAATGAGCCGGTCATCAATTCTGGCTAGAATAAGTGACAAGTTATCCCTCCTGAACAGGTCCCATTGCTGTGATTGCCTGTCGACCTTTTTCTACAAGTCTGCGAGGAAGTTCATCAATCGGCATTGATTCACGCCAAGTGACAAAATCAAGGAGCATAGCCAGGTTCACTCCAGTAAGAATTCTGGTAGAAGAACCGGCAGCACCAGCTAACTGTGCTGCATTGGCACAGCTGCCGCCAAAGTCGTCGATGAAAAGGATAGTATCACAATCGTCATTAGACGAGATTAACTCCTTGATCTCATCTGCAAGTTCCGATACTGATTTACCATTGTTGCTTCTGCCTGTCAAACCGGGAACCGGTCCCATTATCATTTCCACCACAGAAACAAGTTCCACTCCAAATTCTCCATGTGTAACGACCAAGCCATTAATCATACAGTGCCTCCATTATTCATGGTCATGACGAAGATACTGCCGTAAGTGGTCGCCACCTTTGAGTGTATCCATTATACGCTTATTCAAGTCTTGTGCAGCATCAATGCCATACAATTTAAGCATCAAATCCAGCGCAATTACTTCACTGATAACCGTTATGTTTTTCCCTGGGTAAATCGGAACTACTATGCGAGGAATTTTAATCCCCATAATTTCAGTTTGCTGATGTTCTAAACCGATTCGTTCATAATCGGCATCATCCTGCCATTGTTCAAGACGCACTTCAACTTCGATTCGTTTCTGCATTCTGATTCCACGAACCCCAAACATTGCCTGAACATCTACAACACCAACACCACGAATTTCTATTTTATGCTGAAGGACTTCTCTGAACGTTCCTATCAGTACGTCATTGTGACGACGACATATCTCAACAATATCATCTGCCACCAGCCTATGCCCTCTTTCTACAAGATCGAGCGCACATTCACTTTTACCGATTCCACTGTTGCCAGTGAAAAGCATACCAACGCCGTACACATCAACTAGTGAACCATGCACTTCAGTACGATCTGCAAAAGCATCTTCCAGATAAATATTGATTGAATGCAAAAATTCGACTGTGGGTATTTTGGTGCGCAGTAAAGGGATTTTAAATTTTGTAGCACAATCAATTACTGATTGAGGTACTTGCAAATTACTGGTTATAAACAATAAGGGTGGCTTAAGTTCGGCAACTCGACCCAGTGCAAGTGACTGTTCATCAGTTGATAATTGTGTAAGATAAGAAACCTCTGATTTACCCAGAACTTGCATACAACCAGTATCAAAGTTCTCAAGAAAACCCATAAGCGCCATACCCGGGCGATGTATATCACCCGAAAGTATGGCTGTTGATCCTTCTGGCATCTCATTCAGCATCTGCATGCTCAAAGTTTCATGCAGGTCAGAATAAATATCCTGTATAGTGACCCGGAGGTTTCTCAACAACTGAACTCTCCCTCTTATTCTGGTTTAAGGACAGCAATTTCTCCGTCATCTTTGCGATACAATACTGTTACATCGCCTGATTTGCTATCTCGATAAATATAGAAAGGATCAGAAGAGGAATTGTATCGATCAGTTGCAATTTCCTCTGTCATGCTTGTCAGCATAAAATTATCATCTTCTTCAGATGTATCATCACTGGAAATTTCTGCACTCATTGCCTGGCCAAGACCACCATCAGCATTGCCCCTGTGATCTTTCATTTTGTCTTTATAGCGCCTAAGTTGGCGCTCAACACCCTCGATAGCTAAAGTAGCTGCACCATCAGGCTCTGAATGAGTAATGCGGGCATGACATTGATGTTGCTTCAGATTCATTGACAGTTCACCCTCAAAACGGCCGCCCTCAAAAGTCAATGTCAACCGAGCACTGATTGGCTCGTCAGGACTATACCTTTTCAGATTATCCAGTTTCTTGACTATTTCTTCCTTCATTTCGTCGCCTAGATGAAAATGTCGGCTATGAATCTCATATTGCATAACTGCCTCCTGTTTGGGTTTTACCCAGTTTAAGAATATTGCTTGCGCATTCGGGCATTCAGAATGCCCAACTGCTCACGGTATTTTGCTACTGTGCGGCGTGCAATTTTTGTTCCACGCCCAGCTAGTATTTCTACAATCTTTTTGTCAGAAAGTGGCTTCTCAGGATCCTCTGCAGCAATCACTTCTTCTATCATGTGACGCACAGCTTTTGCGGATACATCTTCACCCTCATCAGAATCAAGTCCAGCAGAGAAAAAATATTTCAAAGGGAAAACGCCCCTTGGTGTCTGAACATATTTCTGTTTCGTAACTCTGGAAACCGTTGACTCATGCATATCAATTTTATCTGCAATTTGCTGTAGTGTCAAAGGCTTCAAGCCTAAAGGCCCTTGCTCAAAGAAATCGGACTGTTTCTCTACAATTGACTCCATTACATTAATCATAGTTCTTCTACGCTGCTCAATCGTCTTTATTATCCACTCTGCGTAACTTCTTTTTTCATCAATAAACTTAACATCGTCACGATCGAATCCAGGACTTTCCTTGGATAATTTATCATATGCCTTGCTGACTCGGAGCCTTGGGATGTTGTTGTCGATCAGAGTACAAACATACTCATCCCCGACTTTCTCAACCAGAAGGTCAGGAGTTATATACTCAGCACCATCGGAAATTGAACTCATACCTGGCTTGGGATCAAGTTCACCAATACGAGAAGCAATCTCTTGGACCTCAAGTGGAGCAATTTTCATTGCTCTGGAGATTTCTGCAAATCGACGCATTTTGATATCTTCAAAGTGATCAGTAATTACTTCCGCTTCCAAAGAATCTAAAAGCCCTTTTGCCTTCAACTGTAACAAGAGGCATTCCTGTAAATCGCGTGCAGCTATTCCTGGAGGGTCGAATCCCTGTAATATTTCAAGAACGGCTTCTACTCTTTCTACTTCTGTCTCGTAATAAGCAGCTACTTCTTTTAGTGGACAAGTCAGGAATCCATCGTCACCAAGACTTCCGATCAGATACTTACCGATTTTACGGTCCAAGTCATTATCGACAGCAATTATCAACTGCTCACATAAATCATCCTGGCCAGTTGGAACTGCAACTGTTGGTTTCTCAAGCCTGTCTTCATCTTCAGGTTCACGATCATTTGTTCCATCCTTGAACCCATCACTGAAATACTCATCCCAATCGATTTCTTCCTCATCTTCATTTTCTTCATCCAAGATGTCTTCCTGATCAGGATCATACTCTTCCAATAATGGATTTATCTGTAGCTCTTGTCGCAATACCTGTTCAAGTTCTAGTGTGGGAATTTGCAAAAGCTTCAACGCTTGTTGCAATCGCTGGGTCATCACCAACCTTTGTTGCTGATACATGCCCTGGTGCATTTTCATTTTTATGTCCATTGTACTCCTGTATCTAGACTATTAGCATCCTGCTAAAGTTTGAATGATTCTCCCAAATAAATCTCTTTGGCCTTCTTGTTTGTAACAATTTCATCTGCTGTTCCTGAAAGTTCAATTTTACCGTCATACATAATATACGCACGATCTGTAATACTGAGTGTTTCTCTTACATTATGGTCAGTAATCAATATACCCAAACCACGACTTTTCAGATTCACAACACTTTTTTGAAGATCTGCTACTGCGATTGGATCAATTCCTGCAAACGGTTCATCCAGGAGCATGAAATTTGGTTCTGTTACTAATGCTCGCGCAATTTCGACTCGTCGTCGTTCTCCACCTGAAAGTTCAAAGCCCATGTTATTGCGAACGTGATCAATACGCATTTCTGAAAGAAGATTTTCCAATCGCTCCTGGCGTTGATCTTTACTTAGCTTCAAGGTCTCCAAAATTGCCATAATGTTGTCTTCAACACTCAGCTTTCTAAATATCGATGACTCTTGAGGTAAATATCCAATACCAAGTCGAGCTCTTTTGTACATTGGTAACGAAGAAATATCTTTGTCATTCAAAGTCACATTACCAGCATCTGCAGTGATGAATCCGACAATTATATAGAATGAAGTAGTTTTACCAGCACCATTGGGGCCAAGTAATCCTGTTACTTCGCCCTGCCGTAATTCCAGATTAACTCCATCGACAACAGCTCGTCCGCGATAAACTTTACGAATACCTGAGCAAGCTAGTACCTGAGTATTTTCCTGGCTCATTCAGCAGACTCCTTCTGGTCGTCTTCAGAAACGACAAATGCTTTTACTTGATCTTTGAGTTCAAAATAATCCAACTCAGGTGTAGCTTCCATTCCGTACCCAGTCATTACATCTGATCCACGAGTAAATCTGTCAAACACATCATTCACAATAAGTCCTGTTTCACCATCGTAATGCAGTTCCTCAGTTTCCAGCTTACGACCATCTTCCGAAATTACAACAACTTCATTCCATGCAAATAATTTTCCACTGTCCAGGTTGGCTTTACCCCTGCGGGAAGTGATTGTAGAAGTCAGTTTATCGTTGTCAAAAAACTCCATTTTTAATTCAAAGAGCTGAACATCATCACTATCAGAAAATTTCTGCAGTTTATCGCTTGTTAAGACCCATTTTTTCGCACCATCTTCGGTCTCGGTTGTCACATAATCGAACAACTCCTGATCAGGTGGTGAACCAACTGGCACAGCTTTAACTTCTTGGTCTTCAAAGTCAGCACAGCCAAAACTTAGAGTTAATAAAAAGAACAGCAGGTAAAACAATTTTCTCAATTAATTCCCCATCTACGGTGAAACCAAACCCATTCTGCAGGATTACTGCAGACCATTTTCTCCAGCGCCAGATTGCATTCTTTCAACAATCCCAGAGTATCTTTGGTTTCATAATAACGGTTTATATCAATCAAGTCACCTGCAATTACATCAAAACCGAAATCAGTCCTTCTAATGGAAAGTGGCATTATTGGTACTTGATACTTCATTGCAAATCTTGCAAATCCAACTGATGTTGGAGCTGGCACTCCAAAAAATGGAATCATCATATTCTCGACAGGATTATTCTGGTCCATAAGCACGGCCACAACACTGCCGGATTTTAATGCTCCAACAATTGGGCGCAGATCGCCATCTCTTCTAACAGGAGTAATACCTCTGTCCTTGCGCTGTCGGTTAACCATATCATCGACAGGTTTATTATGAATTGTTCCAGTTACTACAGTTAAACCGTTACAAGTTTCAGCAAGCCACGCACCCAGTAATTCCCAGCAACCAAAATGCCCGGTCAGGATGAGCACCCCACCTTCCTTCAATCTATCGACCACATCCTGATTACACGATACTGATTGCAAAAGGTTATCAAGATTGCTTGGCAAAATTAATGAATCGTGAATATTGTCGCCTAGTTTGGAAATCATGTCAGCTATAAGGCGTTCTTGGTCTTCATCGGGAATGGCCAACTTCATATTCTGCCTGGCAAGCTCCAGATATTCAGGCTTTACCCTGGTTGCAAGCTTTACCAGAGAGCGACAAACAGCTTTACCTGCTCTGTCTGGAATCATCTGAAATGTTTTAAGTATTAACAAAGTTAGAAAGTAATAAACCGAGCGGCGGATTCGCCTGTATAATGACAGCTGTTCAGACACTTTTAATAAATCCCGGAGCGCAAAATATCATGGATGTGCAATATCCCAACAGGCTCATTGGCGTCATTAACAACAACCAATGAAGTTATCGGCCCAGCCTCACGAGACTCCATAATTCTTAAAGCAGTAGCCACCAGTTCATCTGGTTTAACAGTGCTTGGGCTGGTAGACATCAACTCACTAAGGGGCAAATCAAGTGCATTGTTATTTGCCAGAATAAGTCTTTTAACATCGCCATCAACACAAACACCAACAAGCTTTCCAGAAGAATCTGTAACACAAACTGTACCCAGTTTTTTGTCGATAATAACCTCTAGGGCGTCTCTTAATTTTTCATCGACACTGATTACAGGCAGGTCATCACCTTTATGCATTAAATCACTAACCAGCATTAACAAGGACTTGCCCAGCACACCGCCAGGATGAAATGCTGCAAAATCTTCAGGCTTGAATTGCCTGAGCTTCAATAAAGCAACTGCTAGTGCATCGCCAGTTACCAATGCTGCGGTAGTGCTTGTTGTTGGAGTAAGGTTTAAAGGGCAAGCTTCTCGACTTACAGCACAGTCCAAAACGATATCACTTGCAGAAGCTAATTGAGAATCAGGGTTGCCTGTAATTGCAATGAGGGTCATATTGAAATGTCGGCCAAGAGCAACCAGCCCTGTGACCTCTGGATTGTTACCACTCCTGCTGATTGCAACCATCACGTCGCCGCTGCGAACAATACCCAGGTCACCATGAATCGCTTCAACAGGATGAATAAAATGACTTGGGGTTCCCGTGGAAGTCAGAGTTGCTGCAAGTTTGCGGGCAATGATGCCACTTTTTCCAAGGCCAGTTATGATGGCTCGACCTTCACACTTGTAAAGTGCATTTACTGCATCAACAAATGACTCTCCTAAACCTTCTGACAACCTTTGAAGCTCTTCAGCCTGCTGACTGAATGTCTTTTGTCCAAGTTTCAATATTTTTTTGCTACTCATTATTAAAACCAAGCCTTCTCAGCAAGTCTAACCAATGCCTTGCCGTACAACTGTCTTGCTTTCAAGACAAGATCTGTAATTTCTCTAACGGCTCCTGAACCACCTTGCTCAGAGGTGACATAGTCAGCACGACTCTTAACATCCGAACATGCTTCAGGGACAGTCACTGCGAGTTGAACAATATCCATTGCTGGAATATCGATAAGATCATCGCCCATATACAAAGCTTCATCACTTGAGCAATCCAGCTCAGCAAGAATTTCCTTCATAGCAGCCTGCTTGTCGAATCGACCCAGTTTTATGGAATCAAATCTGAGTTCTATTGCCCGTGCTTCAGCAATTTTACTATTACGCCCGGTAAGCAGTGCCAGCTTGATTCCTGCTGTACTTGCCATCACCAACCCAAGTCCATCTTTGACATTGAATTCTTTAAGCTCTTCACCATTTGCGCTAAATAACAGGTTGCCGCTGGTCAAAATTCCATCGGCATCAAACACCATGGCTTTTACATTTCGAAACTTCTCCAATTGCGATGAATCAAGCCGACTTCTGGCTTCATCAAAATATTCGGTATCGGAAAATGGTGGCCAAGGCTTTGTCATGAAGTCATCTCCAGGTACAACTCTCGGAATCTAACTGAATTTTTAACCAAACTGTCAAACTGCTCAAAAGGCAATTGGCTGCCAGCATCGCTCTTTGCTCTTGCTGGTTTGTAATGTGTTTCGATAAACAAAATATCAGCTCCAGCAGCAACTCCACATCTTGTCAACGATGGCACAAGTTCAGGCTTGCCGCCTGTTGTTCCAGATGAGCTGCCTGGAGTTTGTACAGAATGAGTTGCATCGAAAACTACTGGAACACCAAGATCTTTCATTGCTGAAATTGATCGGAAATCGACAATTAAATCCCGGTATCCAAAAAACGAGCCTCGCTCTGTAGCAAGCACATCATCACAGCCTGCATTACGAATCTTTTGCACTACGTGCTGCATGTCCTCCGGGGCCAAAAACTGTCCCTTTTTTACATTAACTACTACACCAGCTTTGGCAGCAGCTTCAAGCAAAGATGACTGTCGGCATAAAAATGCTGGTATCTGCAAAACATCGGCAACTTCTGCGACAGTTGCGGCATCCTCTGGATGGTGAATATCGGTCACAATTGGTACGCCAAATTCTTTTTTTATATTTTCCAGAATCCGCAGTCCCTCTTGCATCCCAGGGCCTCTGTATGAAGACCCACTGGTTCTATTATCTTTTGTGTAACTTGCTTTAAAACAACATCCAACAGAATATGAATTACAGACAGAAATAATATCTTCTGCAAGCCTCATCATTTCATCTGGATCTTCCAATACACAAGGACCAGTTAAAAAATAAAGTGGCTGCCTTGGACCGGTCAGATGTTTTCCAATTTTTACTTCAGACAAAATAGCCTCCCGGCTTTTATTTTTTGCTATACTCAACTGCAGCTGCCACAAAACTTGTAAACAACGGATGAGGATTTGTTGGCCTGGACTTTAGTTCAGGATGAAATTGAACTGCGATGAAAAACGGGTGCTCAGGGTATTCCATTATTTCTACCAGATTGCCATCTGGCGAGAGTCCTGAAAACACAACACCTGATTCTTCATATTGCTTACGGTATTCATTGTTCACCTCATAACGATGCCTATGTCGCTCACTGATTTCATGTTCACCATAACAAGATGCAGCCAGGGAGCTTTTCTGTAAATTACAGGGGTAAGCACCCAGCCTCATGGTTCCACCTTTGTTTTGGACATCACGTTGAGATAACATAAGATCGATAACCGGGTGTTCACATTGTGGAGCAAATTCGCTGGAGTTGGCCATCGGTAAATTTACTACATCTCTGCCCAGTTCAATCATTGCACATTGCAAGCCAAGGCAGATACCAAATAATGGTATGTTATTTTTCCGTGCATATCGAACAGCATTAACTTTACCTTCAATGCCACGATCTCCAAAGCCACCAGGGACAAGAACTCCACAGCAACCGTCAAACTTCTCGGCAAAGAGGTTATCTCCTACTTCGTCACCTTCGAGACCTTCAGAGTCTATCCATATCTGCTCAACATTTACCAGATTTGGTATTCCAGCATGCACAAAAGATTCTGTAATGCTTTTGTAAGCATCTTTCAGCTCAACATATTTACCAACAATGGCAATTTTCACTTTACCCGGAGGATTGTTAATAACATCTACCATATCACGCCACTGTTGCATGTCTGGCTCGGGAACTTCCATATGCAACTTGTCACAAATCAGTTTATCCAGATTCTGATCACTTAAAATAAGAGGCACCCGATAAATTGAACTGACATCAGGAGCATCGATTACAGCATGAACCGGCAGGTTGCAGAATAGTGCAATTTTTCTACGCGCTTCTTCAGGAATTGGATCTTCTGCCCTGCAGATAAGAAAGTCTGGCTGAATACCAATACTACGAAGCTCTCTTACAGAATGTTGAGTAGGCTTGGTTTTTATTTCACCAGCAGCTTTTATATACGGCACAAGGGTCAGGTGCAGGGACAAAGTGTCTTCTGTGGGCATCTCCAACCGCAACTGCCTGATCGCTTCCAAAAATGGTAGCGACTCAATATCACCAACAGTACCACCAATTTCCGTAATAATTATATCAGCTTCAGTTGTTTCTGATGGTAACTTCATTCTGCGTTTAATTTCATCGGTCACATGAGGAATAACCTGCACTGTCCGGCCAAGATATTCACCCTTGCGCTCACGAGTCAGAATTGTGTCATATACCTGACCACTGGTAAGATTATTTATTTTTGAAAGGCTGGTGTCAGTAAATCGTTCATAATGTCCAAGGTCCAGATCAGCTTCTGCCCCATCATCGGTTACATAGACTTCACCGTGCTGGTAGGGACTCATTGTTCCAGGATCGACATTCAGGTACGGGTCGAATTTTTGTAGTACAACATTCAGACCTCTGGACTTCAGCAACCGCCCTACCGAGGCTGCGGCAATCCCTTTTCCCAGAGCTGAAACAACTCCACCTGTAACAAAAATAAACTTGGCCATCGTTTAAAACCACCTTTAGTAACAGACCCCTTCGAATAGCAGGATGTTAATCTGTTTTGACTGACTTGGAAAGAGTGTTAATCGTTTTTTGACAGCAGTTGTTCAACTTTTATCAAATCTTCTGGTGTATCGACGCCAATTGATGGCGAGGCATCACAAACCACTTTTATAACCATGCCTGATTCGAGGGCTCGCAACTGTTCAAGCCCTTCAATCATTTCCAATCTGCCTGGAGGCATCTCTAGAAAATTTTGTAATGCATCAATCTTCCATGCATAAACTCCTATATGCCGTAAAGCTGCAGTATGAGGATTGACTTCCATTCCAGGAAATCGACCTGGTAATGGAGCCCGTGAGAAATAAATTGCACGATTGTTATTGTCGACAAGTAATTTCACTACATTTGGCATCATCCATTCCTGTTTATCATTGAAAGGATGTGCAAGAGTACCCAGGTCGGCATCTTTATCTGAGTCCAGGCTGATAACCAGGCGATCCAGATCTTCAGGATTCATCAAAGGCTCATCGCCCTGTGCATTTACAACAATGTCGGCATCCATTCCTGCAACCGCTTCTCCAACTCTGTCGCTACCGCTCTGGTGCTCACCAGTCATGACACATTCAAATCCTGCAGATTTAACAATATCCATAATTCTTTGATCATCGGTGGCAACTAGAACTGCCGATGCATATTTCATCAGCGAAGCTCGCTGTGCAGCATGAATCACAAGAGGCTTACCACGAAGCAATGCCAGAGCTTTCCCGGGAAACCTTGTGGAACCATATCTCGCTGGAATTACAACTACTGTTTTCATTTCCTACTTCCACTGATAAACAAAAAAAGTGGAGCTCATCCCGCTGAACGGGCTGAGCTCCACTTTGAAACTATAAACGCTCTAGAACGGTTGTACGCTGACCTTCCTACGACTTTTGCCGTAGCGTCCGTACATAACCTTACCGTCGATAAGAGCGAACAAAGTGTCATCGTTGCCACGTCCAACATTATCACCAGGGTGAATTTTAGTACCGCGCTGACGAACCAGAATAGATCCGGCGGTAACATTCTCTCCACCAAAGCGTTTAACGCCCAGCCGCTGAGCATTACTGTCTCGACCGTTTCTTGAACTTCCAACACCTTTTTTATGTGACATTGTATTGTCTCCTTAAATTCTGAAACCAGCGTTATCCACTGATACCTTTGATTATAATCTCGGTAAAAGCTTGACGATGGCCTTTATTTCGTCTGTAGCCCTGACGACGTTTCTTTTTGAATACGCTTACTTTTTTGCCAAGACCATGCTTGACTACTTCTGCAGTAACAGAACAGCCTTCAACCAGTGGCTTACCGATGCGAGTATCACTACCATCACTATATAGTAAAACTTCATCGAATGTCACGGCTTCGCCTGGTTCGGCTATCAAAAGAGGAACTATAACAGAACTATCAGGTTCTACCCTGAACTGTTGATTACTGATGTTAACAATCGCGTACATTGGAATTTCTCTCCGAAATTTATCCCACAATTAAACGAAATTGCTTCTTTACAACTCCGCCATGGCGTAAACACGCACAATGGTACCGGTTTTATTACCGGAACCGTTGATAATTAACACTTCCGGAGCCATTCGTCAAGTTTATGCTAAACAAGATTTTGACTTATTAACAATTTATATTTACTCATTCATTAACAATACTAGTTATGAAATGTCTGAATTAACCGATTTGGAGCCTCAAATGAGCGAACAGACCCATAAAGCGATAATCATCGGCTCCGGCCCTGCCGGATTTACAGCTGCGATTTACCTTAGTAGAGCAAATGTCCCAAATATTGTTTTTGAAGGCATACAACCTGGTGGGCAGCTTACAATTACAACTGAAGTTGAAAATTTTCCTGGATTTCCAGAAGGAATTCAAGGCCCAGAGCTGACTTTGAAATTCCGCGAGCAGGCAGAACGATTCGGCAGTGAAATAATCACAAAGGTTGTAGACTCAGTTGACCTCTCTGAGCGTCCTTATAAAGTTCGCGTGGGAGAAGAAACTTTTCGGACTCAAAGCATTATTATTGCCACTGGCAGCTCCGCCCGCTGGCTGGGACTGGCAAATGAAGATGATTTTCATGGCAAGGGTCTCAGTGCATGTGCAACCTGTGACGGTTTCTTTTTCAGAGATCAGGAAATTGCAGTAGTTGGTGGCGGCGACACAGCTTTGGAAGAAGCAATTTACCTTACAAACTTTGCCAGCAAAGTGACTTTGATTCACCGTCGCGATGAGTTGCGTGGCTCAAAAATTATGGCAGAGCGTGCATTGGCAAATGACAAAATCGATTTTGCGTGGAATAAAACAGTTAAAGAGTATGTTGCTGGTGAAAATGGCATCTTGAGCAAGTTAATTCTGGAAGACACTCAAGGCGGAGAAGACACTGAACTTAATGTGACAGGTTGCTTCATAGCAATTGGCCACACCCCTACAACTGCATTTTTGAATGGTCAGTTGGAGGCAGATGAAAATGGTTACCTGATTACAAAGCCGGACAGTGCCGCAACTAGTATACCTGGTGTATTTGCTGCTGGGGATGTTCAAGACCATGTCTTCCGACAGGCAATCACAGCTGCTGGTTCAGGTTGTATGGCAGCCATTGAATGTGAACGATGGTTAGGTGCAGAAGAACTGTAACTGTTAATATAAAAAAATAGTCGACCTTGATTGAGGTCGACTATTTTTTTTGCCAGAAATTTAATCTCTCATCAAAGTCAAAAATTCAGATCTGGTTTTAGAATTATTTTTAAAAGCTCCCAGCATCTCACTAGTTACAGCATAACTGTTCTGCTTTTGAATTCCACGCATCAACATACATAAATGCTGAGCCCGTAAAACAACTGCAACTCCCTCAGCTTCCAGATTTTCCTGGAGACAATTTGCTATCTGTGAAGTCATCCGTTCCTGGACCTGTAACCGTCTTGCAAAAGCTTCAACAACTCGTGCCAATTTAGACAGGCCAACAATCTTTGTTCCTGGAATATAAGCGATATATGCTTTTCCAAAAAATGGCAGCATGTGATGTTCACATGTAGAGTAAAAATCGATGTCATTGACAATGATCATCTCTTTACCCTCAGCCTCGAATAAAGCACCTCGAATAATAGCATCGGGATCCATCTCATAGCCTGCAGCAATTTCTTTCCAGGCGCGTTTAACCCGCGCTGGAGTTTTCAACAAGCCCTCACGAGATGGGTCTTCGCCAATCTGCTGTATTATCGATTTTATTTCATTTTCCACAGTATTCCCCTTTAGAAACCGGAGCGTCACATTGAAAACAATAAAACAGTTTCCCTGCTGGTCAAGTCCAGCATCACCTGTCAGCAATTACTTTTCTGATGGCTTCAGGGTACAATTTGCATTCAGCGTCGAAAACACGCGCAGCTAATGTGTCGATATCATCTCCAGGTAGCACCGGAACTTTCCACTGAGATACAATTGACCCGGCATCATATTCATCGGTAACATGATGTACGGTACACCCGGTTACTGCATCATTGTTGTCCAACACAGCCCTATGAACTCGATCACCGTAAAATCCTTTGCCACCATATTTTGGCAGCAATGCAGGATGAATATTCAGAGCAATACCATTGAACCATTCTGGCAGATGATAAAAACAAAGGTACCCAGCCAATAAAATCAGCTCCGGTTCATACGGAGAAATCCACTTGTTAAGTGCCTTGTTGTGTTCAGCTACAGATGGGTATTTTTTACGCTGAAAAACATTAGTATCGATATTTGCTGTCTCGGCTATTTCCAATCCTCTGACATCTTCTCGACTTGAAACCACAGCATTGATATTAATTGGAAGACTTTCAGAGCTAACTTTCTCAATCAGATTTTCCAGAGTGCGACCACCACCAGACAGCAATACAACAGTATTAACAGGATTAGACATTTCTCCTCCTGAAAGCAAGTACCATTGAAGCAGAAATCCAGATAACGACAACTATCAGCAAAGGTTTGTACTCATGTGTAGCAAAATATGATTTGCGGCTCGCTGGGAAAACATCTGCCGTGATTACGCCCTGAACATACAACGGTAATTCCTCAACAATAATACCTTTGTTGTCACAGATATAACTCATACCGTTGTTGGCACACCTCACCAGTGGCATTCCATACTCTACTGAACGCAATCTGGCCAACTCTGCGTGTTGAATAGGGCCAGCTCTTTTACCAAACCAGCCATCGTTTGTAATATTCACCAGAATATTTGTACCACTTTTTTCAGTCATTCCAACCAGGCTGGAGAATATTGATTCAAAACAGATCAATCCAGATACAACAACATCAGTTCCAGGAACTGCAATCCCCTCAGGTTTGTTGCCAGGAATCCATTCAGCCTGTCCAAAATCCATTTTCCCCAGCCACGGAATAAGTGACTGAAAAGGCATTCTTTCACCAAACGGTAAAAGATGATGTTTTGAATATCTGGCTAATATCTTTCCGTCAGGAGCAAACATTCCAGATCCGTTGAAACGATCCATATCACCGTCGATGTTTCTTGATGCATCGGGGAAACCTGCATAGAGAAAAACATCATTACTGTCAGCAAGGCTTTTAACCCACTTGAGTTTTTCTCTGTCATAACGCAAAAATGCAGGTACTGCAGTTTCAGCCCAAACTATAAGTTCTGCTGAATCAGCAACAGCCTCTGCGGTCAGTAAAGTGTATGGCTCTATTGAGGCACCTACCCTCTCAGGATCCCACTTGTCTTTCAATGACACATTGGCCTGTACCGCAGAGATTCTGATTGAATCTGCCCCTTGGATTGGGGCTTGCCTATCGGAAACAAGTACTGTCAAAATAAACAGCAGGAAAACAGTGAAACCTGAAAATGCGATTACTATTCTATTTTTCTTGAACAGCGAAACAATAAACAAGGCAGTTGTTAATAATAAAAAACTAAGCCCCAGCTCTCCAGCAACTGAAACTATCGGGAATAATGGTGAAAAAGTTAATGCTGAAGCACCGGACAAACACCATGGAAATCCCATCTCCCCAATCGATCGCCAAAACTCCATGCCAACCCATAAGACAGGCATCGACAGTAGGGCAATGGTTCCACCGATTCGATTTCTTATAACTCTGTAAGAGAGGCCAAATAATAAATAAAACAGTGACACATAGGCAACTACCAGAGAACCAGCCATCGGAATCATCCAGCGGTACGAAATCGAGGCTTCTGGAATGAGGAAAAACAACCATTGCAAAAGAGATGCCTGATGGGCGACGCCAAACAAAAAAGCAGATTTTGCAGGTTTTTTACTTACTGAAAGAGCGTAAATAAATAACGCAAGAGATGGCAATATCACCCAGCCGTAAACTTGGTAGGGTGGCATTGCGACCGTTGCCATAAATCCCGCCAAAAGGCAGAGAAAATCAGGAAAAGATATGATTGATTTTGTTGTTGCAAATGTATTTTTCATCTGCAGAACATAGCTTCAAGTCAACTTGTTTGCAACAGGTCAGACATGTCAAATCGTCTTATTTTTTTATACAAGCCTTGCCTGGACATGCCTAGTTGTTTCGCAGCGATTGTTTTACTACCACATGATGCGGCAATTGCTTTGCGAATCAGATATCTTTCAAGCATTTCTGTTGCTTCAGTTAAAGGCCTCAAGGTAACCAGGTCATGAGGCTCAACTTCCCACCCTGCTGCTTTTTGAACCTCTAAAGATAATTGCTCCAGCTTTATGCATCCACTGTCTTTATTGAGTGCACACCATCTTCTGATTTCGTTCTCCAGCTCTCTGACATTTCCTGGCCATCGATAAGATTGCAAAGCGTAAAGAGCTTCTTCTTCGATTTCAGTTCCGTGCAGGTGACCTCGATATTGTTGTAAAAAATATGATAGCAGATAAACAATATCTTCTGGCCTTCGCCTTAATGGTGGTATTGAAACCTGCACTACCATTAATCGATAATATAGATCCAACCGGAATTTGCTTTGTATAATTTCATCTTGAAGATTTTTATGGGATGCTGAAATAATCCTGACATCGATTTCCCTGTCTTGTAACTCTCCTATTCTGCGTAGCTTCTTTTCCTGAATTACTCTCAATAATTTTATCTGCATGTTAACCGGCATATCTCCAATCTCATCGAGGAAAAATATGCCACCATTTGCAGATTCCAGTAAACCAGTTTTATCGCCAGTAGCACCAGTGAAAGAACCTGATTTATGCCCAAAGAGTTCACTCTCAAAAAGCGATTCCGGCAAAGACGCACAGTTTACTCCGACCATAGGCTGTTGACTCCGTAAACTTCGCTGATGAATCAATTTAGCAAACAATTCCTTACCCGTACCACTATCACCATACAGCAGAACATTGACATCGCTGTTAGCGATATTTATTGTTGTAGAACAAGCTTCACACATATCCTTGGAAACTCCAACAATACCTGGTGCACCATCAACAAATTCAGGGTCTGGCAACTCAGTCCTGCGAGGCAAATATACAGGTATACGAGTTTTCCCTGTCGATTCATAATTTTTAGGATCAAAGAGTTCTTCTTGCTGCCGACGGTGGTGCTCAGCAATCAGGTCATGAGTTACATTTTGAGATAACTCTTCAAAAATCATACTTATTTTCGAGGAAAATTTACCAGCCCAAAACTCAATTGCATCACACCATGAGCTGTCACTCCGATATTGCAGTGCAACCGCCCCAGTTGTACCAATTGGACTCAACCAATATTTAGTTGAACTACTTTTTATGGTTGTGATTTTGGGTTTCTTTTTCCCAACAATTGCCAAAAGCTTATTCATTGGAGGTGCCGGCTGAGGTTGATTGCCAACTCCCCCCAATACTTCTCCAATTAACTGATGAAGTGTTGTATCTGTGCCGATTCCAGACTTCTTTACAACCCAAATTGCTACAGGGCTGGAACTCGATGGAAAGCTTTGTAATTCTGATTGAAGAAATTTTGTACCGTTTGTCAATTGTGCTCCTTATGTAAAGGAGAGACAGCTTGCAGGTTTTACGCCAAAATTGAGATTAATTTTCTAATGTAATAACCTGCTAACACTCAACAGATAATATGAAATCCGACTTATACAGTTAGTCCTGAATGGGTGTCACCAAAACGATACACTTTGAGCGTACTGTAGGCGTGACAGCATAACTCCGAAAGCGACAACACGTTAAGCAAGTGTCAACTCGTAGCAATACTTGTCCACAAAATACAGTTAGATATCCACAATAACTTTATCATCACCATCAGTTACTTTACCAATTTTAATCGCATCCACTCCGGCTGCGGAATTGGGATCCACACCTTCAGGCATAATCAAGACCATACCAATGCCCATATTAAAAACTCGATACATTTCTGCTTTTTCAACTTCACCGCACTTGGCAATCAACTTGAAAATCTCAGGTACTTCCCACTTGTTGGTATCTACAAATACTGACTTTCCATCGGGAACAATTCTAGGAATATTGTCATAGAATCCACCACCGGTTATGTGAACCATGCCATGAATTGTATCTTTCCCACAAGTTTCCCAAATCGATTTAACTTCTGTCAGATAACTTCTGTGAACTGCCAGCAAAGCATCGGCAATAGAGACTTCCATCCCCTGGGCAATATCAGAAACATCGTAACCTCCTACATCCAGAAGCGCAGACCTGGCAAGAGAGTAACCATTAGTATGCAGTCCAGAACTTGCTATACCCCAAACGACATCACCAGCCTGGATAGTACTTCCATCAATTAGATTTTCTTCTTCAACCTGACCTACAATACAACCAGCAAGATCAAATTCACCCACATTATAGACTCCAGGCATCTCGGCAGTTTCGCCACCAAGAAGTGCACACTGATTTTCACGACATGCCTTAGAGAAGCCTTCAAGTACCTCTTCGAGCATACCGTCCTGAAGTTTATCTGTAGCGAAATAATCCAGAAAGAAAATAGGCAGAGCACCTTGGACCAGAATATCATTTACACAGTGATTAACTAAATCTTGCCCTACAGTATTAAACCGATTGGCTGCCACAGCAATTTTCACTTTTGTGCCAACGCCATCAACACTTGCTACTAACAATGGTTGCCCCGGAGCAGTTCTGTACAGTCCGCCAAAAGATCCTAAATCTCCAAGTACACTTTCATTCCAGGTGGACTTTACAGCTGATTTAGCGCTTGCGAGAGCTTTCTGAGCAGCATCAATATTTACGCCACTGTCACTGTATTTCATTTGAATCTCCGTTTTGTGTTAGTCTGAATTAGACTGATGTTTGGCGACAATCTGTTGAATTTCCTTTACCATTTTTTCGGTTTCATCTGTTGCACCGACATCAATCTCTTCCCTATTAATAAGTCCCAGCAATGCATCAACTGCATCTGCGTTGAATTGTGTACCACGGTACTTTTTCAGTTCAGAAGTAGCATCTTCAACTGTTAACGCAGTTCGATATGAACGGTCACTTGTCATAGCATCAAACGCATCACAAACATTAACAATTGCTGCACCTTGCGTTATTTGGTTTCCTGAAAGTTTGTCAGGATAACCTTTCCCGTCGGGGCGTTCATGGTGGTGCCTGATTAAATCAATTGCGTCAGGTGCCAGATTCAGCATCTCGGCAATATCGGCACCAAACTCAGGGTGAGCAGCCAATGTGTCAAATTCATTTTCTGTCAATCGACCAGGCTTACAAACAATATCCTTGGTAACTTGAATTTTACCGATGTCATGCATTAGCGCACCATACTCAAGATCGACCAATCCCTGTGGCGACACACCCATTGCCCTGCCAACAAGAACAGAATATCGAGCCACTCGATAGCTATGACCATGAGTATACGGCTCATCTGCTTCCAGTTGAGTTGCAAGAACTGCCAGCCATGTCATGTGGGCTTCTTTCATATCTTTCAATGCACGAATTGCAGTTGTCAGAAGAATGAAAATCGGCAGATAAATGAGCAGAGACCAAATACCTATTTGGTGATAAAGAAGGATAATTGTCGCAGCAAAAGGGAGCTCCATCAGAATACTCATTGTACCCCAACGAAAATCACGATGCCAAATTTCCCGCAGTGGTATGCCGCGGTCAACACTCAGAACCATTGCAACCAAAGATGTATTCACAACTGAATAAATCAGCATTGCCAGAAAAAGAGGTAATAAAAACCTGATGTCGACGGTCTGATGATGCCATGGCAAGTAATTGAAGGCCATACCGGCCAGACCACATGCCGCAGCCATCATAGACGCATTGAACATCGCTTTGCGTGGTGAAGTTGTCTTAAAAACAAAACCACGTAACAATGCCGATGTGGAAGCCATTACTGCAGCTACAGCAGGACCAAATATTACCACCATCGCCAAATCAAATGCACGTGAAGACATAACCTTGCCACTGCCACGAGCTTGAGTCTGAACCATTTTGGTATCAGCAATCAACAGTGCGGAGAAAAACACTACTACATGAATATAATTTACAGTTGCGAGATTAAAATCTACTAGAATCAGATAGGAAATCAGAAGCGCACCAAACAACAGTGTTGCACTGTAGAAAGTATAAAACGGAACTCTGCTTACGATTGGGCGAATCAAAATACAACCTGCAGTTTAAAGAAATAATAAGAGTGAATGTGCTAAAGCGGAACCGGTTTAATCAATCAGAAATTACCATTCCCATTTCCAAAATAAACCAATTAGGAATTCAAGCATAATAACACCTCCGTTTCAGTTACGAACTGACTGTCACCGCTATGACAGTCGAGGCGCTCCGCTCTAATTCGCTCCGCTCGGTTTTATCAAAAAAACCGATCCCGCTCAAGCTCTATCCTGTAACTTCCATACTGGAAATTACAGATAGTCTTCTATTAACTGCATCCAGCACTGAATAAACAACAGCTTGGTGCAGGTTTCGCTGAATGGCACAAGTCCCAAACAGCTTTTCAATGTTCCTACCAGAGACCAACTCTATAGCAACAAGTAACACTTTGTCACCAGAAACATCGGCTTCCCTGATTTCCGATAAAATCAACTCTGTGTCGCCATCAAGTAATTTATTGAGTGCTGAAACAGATGCCGTGGCTACAAGCATCAAATCATTTCCTGTAGTATTTGACCCTTTGCAAATACCAACGAAGCTATCTTCCCCGTTTTTAAGCTCCACTTCAGCTGAAATATCACGACCACTTCGAACTGAAACAGACTCACAAACCAAACGCGATACAACAGCTGGGATAGATTTTGCCATAGGTTCTGTGAATGATTTTTCTGAAATTTGCGGTGTACTGTCTAATAGTGGCTCAGAAACAGGTTCAGGTGCAGCCTTTTGATTCAAATGCGAACTTTCACCATCAACAACCTGAACAACACCAATTTTTTTATAAAAAACATCAAGATCAAGGCGAGCTTTCAACAGCCCCTCTACATCTCTAACTATTAACTTAGGATCGCGATCCATTGAAGCAACTACATGCACGCCAATAACTTCACCTGTTTTATCAAGATCAATTTTACATTGACGAACATCTTTAATTTGGCATATCCAGTTTTCAGCATCCTGAACCCATGAATTGTCATTATCATGCTGTTCCATAATATGGGCTCCTATTCTCTTCCGTGAGGTTATAAAAAAGTTCCTTCTCAGATTGATAGTAACAAATATCTAATTATTCTACAACTGAAAAAATTTTGAATCATGGCACCATCATCGATAAAAGAGCATCTCGCCTACTTTGATAACTATTTTCATCCATTGCCAGCAATCCTTCTACACTAAAAGCTTCCGGACAATGGCTGGCAACTGCGGTAGCACTAACCATTGCCTGCCTGAAAACCAGATCATTACTGTTGCGATCTGCGCCCTCTGCGGCGAGATGACCAATAAATCCACCTGCAAAGCTATCGCCAGCTCCAGTTGGATCAACAACTTCCGGTAGGATTATAGCTGGAACAGCAAGCACCGAATCTTTACAAAACAGCAATGCACCATGCTCACCTTTTTTGATTGCAATTTTCTCTGGTCCCATACCCCTGATAACTGCCGCTGCTTCAGCAAGGCTTTCTTTACCAGATAGAAGTCTGGCTTCACTGTCGTTAACAAGCAAAATATCTACATCACGTAATACCGACACAAGTTCCTCTCTGGTATTTTTAATCCAGAGATTCATCGTATCTAAAATTACAAGTTTCGATGAATTCATTTTCGACAGGACGTCAGACTGCAACGATGGATGAATATTGGCCAATAAAACATATGGAGACTCTGACCAGCTTTCGGGCAGAACTGGCTGAAAAGTTTCAAAGACCCCTAATTCAGTTGCAAGGGTATCTCGCTCTATCATGTCCTGATGATATCTGCCTGACCACGAAAAAGTCTTACCCTCTGCTTTTTCAATGCCAGCAACATCTATACCTTTGGAAACAAGCAAATCCATATCAGATTGACGAAAATCATCGCCAACAACACCAACAGCACGTACAGGTCCAAACCTGGAAGCAGCTATTGAGAAATAACTCGCACTTCCACCAAGTTGTTTTTCACGTCGCTCAGAAACAGTTTCAATTGTATCGTATGCAACTGACCCAACAACTAAAATAGACATCTAATCTTTATCTCCCATATATTCTGGTGCTTCCACACCGACCAGATCAAGAACTCTGGCCAGGATGTCTTTTGTAACCAGTGACAGTTGTAATCGAGCCATAGTTGTTTCTTTGTTATCAGAAACAATCTTGCAATTGTGATAAAACTGATGAAAGTGACCAGCAATATCATCAAGATATAGAGTCAGCCTGTGTGGTTCTCTTGCCTTTGCAGATCCGGCAATTACGTCGGGCAATCTTATTAATTCTGAGACCAATGCCAATTCGTGCTCATCGGAAAGATGTTTCAATGTCTCGATATCGGGGTCACCTGGGTCCATCCCCTGTTCAGCACCCCTGCGTAATACAGAGCAAATCCTGGCATGAGCATATTTGACGTAAAATACTGGGTTGTCACTAGACTGTTCACGAGCCAGATCGAGATCAAAATCCAGATGTGAGTTTGGCTTCCTGGTCAGAAATATATACTTGGCAACATCAGCACCAACGTCATCGGCAAGAGCATCCATTGAGACAAATTGCCCCTCGCGCTTTGACATATCGATTGGTTTGCCATCTTCCACAAAATTAACCTGCTGAAGTATCTGCACTTCCAGCCAACCATCTGGAACACCAAGCGCTTTCATTGCACCACGCATTCTTGGAATGTGTCCATGGTGGTCAGGACCAAGAAAATTGATAGCATGCTCAAAACCTCTTTGAAACTTGTGGTAATGATAAGCAATATCAGCTAAAAAATAGGTTGCCGCGCCGTCGCTCTTGACAATTACCCGATCCTTTTCATCACCATAATCAGTTGATCGAAACCAGACAGCATCTTCATGACTGTAGGTTACTCCACTACTTTTCAGTTTATCAAAAGCTCTTTCTATTCTCTTGGATTCGTACAGCTCTGATTCAAAGTACCAGGTATCAAACTTTAAGTTAAACCTTCTGCAAGTTTGTCTTTGCCAGGTAAGGATTTTCATCAAAGCATACTTGGAAAAACTTTTAGCTGATTCTTCTTCAGGTAGTTCCAGCCACTGAGTTGCAGTTCCTTCAGGTGCAGTCACCCGCTGAAAACTTTCGTCGTGGAAAACCTGGCTCGCAGCTTGAATTGCATCGCAATCCAAATCGACAAGTTCTTCAGCCATTACAGTAATATATTTTCCCTTGTAGCCACCTTCAGGGAATTCAAAATCGGCGCCCCTGATTTCCAAAAACCTGGCACGCAGACTTCTACCAAGCAACATTACCTGCCGACCCGCATCATTTACATAGTATTCTGCATGTGCATCATATCCGGTTGCCTTTAGCAATTTGACAAGCGTTGCACCAAAGGAACCAGCTCGGGCAGATACAACATTCAGTGGTCCTGTGGGATTAGCACTGATGAACTCGATATTTATCCGCTTGTTGTTACCAGTTTTAATTGACTCAACAGCACCAACTTCATTCCAGAGATCCAGCATCTGTCTCAGTTTATGTTTCTTGGTCAACCGGAAATTAATAAATCCAGGTCCAGCAATCTCGATATCAGAAATCAGGTTGTCATCAAATTCAAGTTTAGCAGCAAGTTCACTGGCAAGTTCCCGTGGATTTCTTTTCAGTTTTTTTGCAGAAGCTAATGCTACGCTACTACTAAAATCACCATGTGATCTATCGCGAGGCTTTTCCAGGGAGATCTCGACATCGCCTTCATAAATACCGACAAGTTCAAGCTTACTGGCGAGTTCCTTTTTGATTATCTCTACTATTGTCATTCGCTTTCCACCTCATCAACATCAAATAATTCTGGATGCCGGTCACGAACTTCCTGATTCTTTAAATAATCTTCAGGGACATCCAATCGCTGGACATCACCCCACAATCTTTCCAGGTTATAATATTCTCGAATTTTTGGTTGCATCACATGGACAACGACATCGAAATAATCTATCAACACCCAGTTTTGAGTATCCTCACCCTCTCTATAAAGAGGCTTTTCGCCAAATTCAATCAACTTGTTAATAATGGCGCGAGTTACTGCACTCACTTGTACATTGGTTGCAGCTGTCATAATTACAAAAAAATCAGCAATGTCTGAATTGCCTCTCAAGTCAAGAACAACAATGTCCTCGGCCTTTTTAGACATCGCAGCATAAATCACTTTTTCAGTAGTCAAAAACTCTTTTGAGTCATCATTTTTGTACCAAGGTAAATTTTCAGTTGTCATTTTTTCCCCAAGTTATTTCAAGCGGTTCAGAACATATTCTACAGAGACATCCAGCAGTTCCCGTTGACGACCACCAGCTATATCACAAATTGCATTTTTTGCGTCACTTCCAAATTGTGAAGCAAGGGATCTGGCATAATCAATGCCCCCAAACTGATCTACGAAACTTTTTACTTCTGGCCACATCGAATCAAGAGCTCCCTCTTTACACTCTTGATACTCAGCTAGAAAATCTTTCTTACTCTGACTGTCTGCATTATTGAATGCAAAAATAAATGGCAGCGTAATTCTACCTTCGCTCCAGTCAAGACCAGTGGGCTTGCCCAGGCGTCTGGGATCACCTAAGTAATCAAAGAGATCATCTGTAATCTGAAAAACCCTTCCCAGATTCAAGCCAAACGCACCAAATGCATCTTTGTGCTCTGATAGTTCTTTATTAAATCCAGCACCTATAGTACATGCAGATTCAATAAGAGATCCTGTTTTACAATCTATTATTTCCAGATATTTTTCTTCAGAAATCGACAGGTCATCCCTGGTTTCCTGTTGCAACATTTCAGCCTTGCTCATCAACATAGTTGTTTTTGATAACAGGGCCAACGGCTCGAACATCTCATTGTGACCCAAAGTATCAAGAGCTTTACTATAGAGATAATCGCCCATTATCAACGCCACTGCATTTCCATATTTTGCATTTACGGAAGGTTGCCCACGACGCACGTCAGACTCATCTATAAAATCATCATGTAACAAAGTAGCTGTATGAATCATCTCAACACAGGCAGCAGCTTTAATCACTTCATCAGAAGTATGCTCATCAGATTTTGCCGCAACAAGCAACAGTGTAGGTCTGAATTGTTTACTCTTCCCGTTTTTTACATATTTGCAAATCTCATTTATATACGATGTTTCACCAGTTAGCAAAGTATCGTAAGTAGCTGAAAAACGCTTCAACTCTGAGGAAATCATACCCTGGAGAGATATTAATTTTATTCGTTCTTTATCAATCAGCGACATCTGAGCCCTTCTATCACATCGTTGTAATGTTATTCATCATCTGACTTTTTTTGGCGACGCTTTCTTGTTACAACCATTGAAATCAGTACGGATGATATATAAAGCACCATCACGGGACCTGCCATAATCAATTGTGAGATTACATCCGGCGGAGTCAGAACTGCTGAAAATATTACAATTCCAATTAAGGCAAATCGCCAGCCACGCAACAAGATAACTGGATTAACAACACCCAGAACACTCAACAAAAAAACCACCAGAGGCAATTCAAAAACTATGCCGAAAGCAAGGCAAAGCCTTGCTACAAATGCAAAATATGAACCGATACTAATCATCGGCAACATGCTGGTGGTTCCAAAGCCGAGCATAAAAGCAATTACTTTAGGCACCAACACAATGTAGGCAAATGCTACACCAAGGTAAAACAGCGACACTGTAGCCAGCAGCAACGGAACTGCAAATCTACGTTCCTTATCATGAAGACCAGGCATAATAAAATGGTATATTCGCCACAGCACATATGGCAGAATAATAAAAGACCCACATGCCAGAGCTAGCTTCATTCTGGTCAGGAATGCTTCTGCAGGCTGCAGGAAGTAGACATTGTTACCGTCGATAGCAGAAATCGGTCCTACCAGTATATCCAAAAGTGGTTTGGAAAAAAACCAGCAAGCACCGGAGACAACAACCAAAGCAGCAAGCGCAGCAATCAGCACTGATCGCAACTCATCAAGATGATCAAGAAACGACATTTCCTTTTTGGTTATTTCTTTGCTATCTGCAGTTTCGGTCACCACTACCCTTTTCGTTATCCAAGAGCCCACGAAGCTCTTTCATGAACTCATCCACATCTTTAAACGACCTGTATACCGAAGCAAATCTGACATAAGCAACCTTGTCAATTTCACTCAGTTTGGCCATCAACAACTCACCAATTTTCATTGAATCAACTTCGGTAGCAAAATCAGCTGCCAGCTCATGTTCAACTTCATTGGCAATATTTTCAATCGTTTCTATGCTGACTGGCCTTTTTTGACATGCCGCAATCAAGCCAGCAATAACTTTTGAACGATCGTAATCAACTCGCTGACCATCTCTTTTTACAACCAGCATCTGCTTGAGTTCAATATACTCATAAGTTGTAAATCGTTCGCCGCAATCCAGACATTCGCGCCGGCGACGAATAGCAAGTCCACTTCTGGCACTCCTGCTATCGATCACCTTGTCATTGTCATTGCCACAACTAGTGCACTTCACTTTTCAACCCTACATTTCAGGATAAAGAGGGAAACTGGAACATAATTCTCTGGACTCATCAAACAATTTGGCCAATTTGTTTTCATCGTCTTTATGCTCAAGAGACCCAGCAATTATGTCGGCAATTTTTTCCATTTCAACAGTTCCCATACCACGGGATGTCAGTGCTGGTGTTCCGATTCTGATTCCACTTGTAACAAATGGACTTCTTGAATCAAATGGAACTGTATTTTTGTTAACTGTAATTCCAACCTTGTGCAACAGTGCTTCCATTTTCTTACCTGAAAGACCTTTGTTTGTCAGATTCACCAAAAGCAGGTGGTTATCAGTTCCGCCACTTACAAGATGGAAATCATGATGCTGAAGTCTTTGTCCAAGAGCCGACGCATTGTCGATTGTCTGCTGTGCCCAGGTTTTGAACTCATCTGTTTTTGCTTCTTTGAAACAAACAGCTTTTGCAGCAATTACATGCATGAATGGTCCACCCTGAACACCAGGGAATGCAACCTTGTCAATCGCACTGGCAAACTCTTCTTTTGCCAACACCAAACCACCGCGTGGTCCGCGAAGTGTTTTATGAGTAGTTGAAGTCACAACATCACAGAATGGAACTGGGCTGGGATGAACACCACCAGCAATCAATCCAGCAACATGTGCCATATCGAACATCAGCACTGAGCCAGCTTCGTCAGCTATTGACCGGAGCTGTTCGTAATCCCAGAAACGAGGATAAGCAGATGCACCACCCATAATAACTGCAGGTTTTTCAGCAAGGGCCTGTTTGCGTAGAGCATCGTAATCAATAGTTTCAGTTTCCTGGTCAACTTCATAGTGTATTGCTTCGTAGAGCATTCCAGAAAAATTCACCGGGTGACCATGAGTCAAGTGACCGCCATGTGAGAGTGACAGACCCAGAATCTTGTCCCCAGGTTTGAGGAAGGCCATATAAGCAATCATGTTTGCTGTCGATCCTGAATGTGGCTGCACGTTAGCATGATCTGCACCAAAAAGCTCACATGCTCTATCACGAGCCAGATCTTCAGCTGTATCTACATGTTCACAACCACCATAATAGCGCTTTGCAGGGTAACCTTCAGCATACTTGTTTGTCAGTACACTACCCATTGCTTCCATGACAGCATGACTTGTGAAATTTTCACTGGCAATCATTTCCAGTTGGTCTCTTTGTCGTGCCAATTCGCTATCTAATACTGCAGCAATTTCCGGGTCGCTTTTGTGCAAATTACAAGTCATCTCATTCCTCCAAGTTCCAGAGAAGATCTTTTTAGATCTGGTTTTCAAAATCAATTATTTTTTGAACTCGACGGCCATGTCTGCCGCCTTCAAAATCAGAACCTAGCCAGCACAAAACCATCTCAAGTGCGGCTTCAGGAGATGTGTAATCACCACTGAAGCATATTACATTGGAATCGTTGTGTTGTCTTGTTGTCTTTGACATTTCAACAGTCCAGCAAAGTGCAGCGCGCACACCTTTTACTTTGTTCGCAGCAATGCTGACACCAATACCGGATCCACAAATCAAAATTCCACGAGCACATTTTTCTTCGGCAACATTATTCCCAACAGCAAAAGCTGGATCAGGGTAATCGGCTGATGCAGAACCGTCACAACCGCAGTCAACTATTTCGTGCCCAAGCTCTTTCAATTCGCTGATTATCATCAACTTGTGATCAACGCCACGATGATCGCAACCAATTGCTATTTTCATTTTACAATCTCCATCTTAAAATATTCTGCCCACTGATTCGTGTGTTTAATGACTGATTCACCCATCTTATTATAGGATTCAATTGAGCCTTGCCAAGGGTCAGCAATGTCCTGACCGCCAGACATTTCAGCGAACTTGGTAATCTGTTTCCCTGGTAATCCCAGTAAACCCAGTTTACCACAGAACTGAGGGAATTGTTGTCGGAAAGTCCAAAGATGGGACTTTGTAACTCCAATCACCCAATCAACATTTTCAAGCAAATCATTAGTCAACAACTGTGACTTGTGCTGACTTAAATCGATTGCATTCTGCTTGCCGACAGTAATTGAACCGTTCGATGCTCTTTGCCCAGGTGATGCATGTGTCCCAGCTGAAACACAATCAACATCCACACCACTCAGTGCGTCATTTGCCACAGCTTCAACCAAAGGGCTGCGACAAGTATTACCTGTACAGAAAAAGAGTACAATCATCAAAATCGGCCTTGTTTGTATAGTACAAAAGAAAAGTATGCGCCACTACTTCACCCGTCAAGAGCGCTAGTCAGCTAATAAAGGAAGATCTTGAGGCCCTTCTCTAACCAACTCTGGTGGCCACACAGTCAGACTAACAATTGCAGAACCTGTTGTAAGGGAATCGACAGAAATGCCGTTGAAAACAAGGTCGATTTCAGTGGAAAATTCATTCGTAGCTTCATCTAGCAGAAGAGGGCTATCCCCTGCTCTATTTGCACTGGTTGAAACTAGCGGACTATCAATTTCAGCTAAAATATCCAATAACTCTTTATTGTCAGGGACTCTGATGGCAACTGTGGATAAGCCTGAATTAATGTTATCATCGAGATTATTATTACATGATAAAATGAATGTAAAAGGTCCCGGCCAGCAGCTTGAAAGTAACTGCCTGACATCAGTACTCAACTCACCTACAAGTTCTTCACATGAGGCCAAAGATTCAGCCAATATTAAAAATGGTTTATTATCTGCTCTGCCTTTTATTTTCCTGATTCTGCGAATTGCCTCTGGCTTATCAATTCGACAATGAAATCCAGGGATTGTATCTGTTGGCATCAACACAATCCCCCCAGAGTTCAAGCAATTAACAGCTACTGACTTTTCAGAGGTTTTGTGCAATTACTTGCCACCTTTAGCAAGATACTTCCGATACTCAACAAGAGCAGCTTCAATTTTCTTATCGCTTAAGGCAAACATTCTTGCAGAAAGAACAGCTGCATTTTTGCCACCCGAAGATCCGATTGCAACGGTAGCAACAGGAACACCACCAGGCATTTGAGCTATTGAAAGCAATGCATCCACTCCTGCTAGTGCACCAGCAGCAACTGGAACTCCAATTACAGGCTTGTCTGTCAATGAGGCCATCACACCAGGCAGATGAGCAGCCATACCAGCAACAGCTATATAAACCTGGGTTCCGTTTTTATCGCACTTATTAATAATTCTATGCAGTTTAGCTGGTTGCCTATGCGCAGATGCGATTTCAACTCCATACGAAATTCCAAAGCGTTCCAGCAAGCTTTTGCATCCGTCAATTACAGGAAGGTCTGAACTACTTCCCAGTACAATCATAACTCTTGGTGTCTTTGAACTTTTAGCCATCGTTGTTCTCCTTATTAAATCCCGCACCAATGTCACTGCGGTAATTCATCCCTTTAAAGTTTGTTTCCGATATCAAAGCATAAGCTTTTTTCGAGGCAGCAGTAAAATCATCAGCAATTCCAACTGCACCTATAACTCGGCCACCAGAAGTGACCAGTTTCTCATTCTCTATTTTAGTGCCTGCGTGAATTATCCATGCGAACTCACTGTCATCAGGTAAACTAATCTCGTTCCCCTTGGGATAGCTGCCAGGGTATCCTGCAGCAGTACCAACAACAACCATCGCTGTTTTTTTCCAGAAAGTAATACCGTTCCCAGGCCAATTTTGAGGTGCTTCATTGCTGTCAGAAATCTGACTCAAATATTTGGCCAACTTCTGCTCGGCAACACTTCTTGCCAGTTCATAGAAATCACAATTCAAAAGTGGCAACACCACCTGCGTTTCCGGATCACCAAAGCGAGTATTGAACTCCAGGACTTGAGGACCATTTTCAGTAAGCATCAGCCCAACATACAAGACACCTCTATAATCAATATTACGCTTTTTGAGCTCTACCAAAACCGGCTCAACTACCTGGTCACAAATCACTTTTCCAAGACCATCCGGCACAAGTTCACCAGTTGCAAAAGCTCCCATGCCACCAGTATTTGGCCCCGTATCTGCTTTACCAACTCGTTTGTGATCTCTTGATGGAGCTAGAAGCGCATACGAGTCTCCATCGGTAATAGCAAGAACAGATAGCTCCGGCCCAACTAAACAATCCTCAATAATTATCTGTTGTCCCGCATCGCCAAACTGGTTGTCGTTAAAACAGATCGACAGATGTTCTTCAGCTTCTGACTTGGTTTCACAAACTGCAACACCTTTCCCCTGAGCAGCTCCACAAGCTTTTACAACAAGTGGGAAATCAGCAGTTTCAATATAATTCACAGCATCATTATATGATGAAAATGGTTTATAAGATGCAGTTGGGACATTCGCAGCTTTCATTAATTCCTTGGCATACTCTTTGTCACCTTCAAGCCTTGCTCCTGCCTCACCTGGACCAAAAACAAGTATCCCTGCTTTACGCAGAGCATCCGACATTCCGTTTATCAATGGATTTTCCGGACCAATAATCACTAAGTCGATATCATTATCCACACTATATTTTACAATTTCATCATTGTTTCCTACATCGAGACTAATGTTAGTTGCCAGTTCAGATGTACCAGGATTACCAGGGATGCAAAATAGCGACAGCTTTGCTGGCGATATTGAAAGCTGCCTGATAATTGAATGCTCCCGACCTCCGGAACCTACAACCAAAACCTTTTCATTCATTTAACACCCCTTAAAATATCAGCGGGTTATTGTAGTACCAGCTTTCCCATGAATTGCATCGTAAAGCTTGTACGGATCGGTTATCAACACTCTATCTCCACCCTGCTCAATAAATTTGATAGCAGATTCAATTTTGGGCCCCATGCTACCAGCAGGAAATTCGCCGTTATCCATCAGGACTTTAGCTTCGGCAACTGTAATTTTGTCGAGAGCTTTCTCATCAGGTGTTCCAAACCCAGTGTATACTTTGTCGACCTGAGTAACAATCACTAGTACATTGGCATCAACCAACTCAGCCAATAGCTCACTGGCAAGATCTTTATCGATAACAGCGTCAACACCCTCGAGATGATTTTCTTCACAATAAATAACCGGTATTCCTCCACCACCAGCAGCAATAACAATCACTCCTGCATCCATTAACGCACTTATGGCTGGAAACTCGATAACTTCCAAAGGCTTTGGGCTTGCCACCACTCTGCGCCAACCTCTGCCAGCATCTTCGCGCATAACAAACTTGTGATTAGCCATAACCCGTTTAGCTTCTTCTTCAGAATAAAATGGTCCAATAGGTTTTGTTGGATTGCTGAACCCGGGGTCGTTTTTATCAACTCTGACTTGAGTAATAACCGAAGCAACTGGTTTGGAAATATTTTTGTCCAGCAAAGTATTTTGAAGAATTTGCTGCATCATATAGCCGATGCCGCCTTGGGAATCAGCTCCACAAACAAACAGAGGCATCGGTTGGATTCCATGCTCCTTGAAACCAGCGTCCTGTCGTAACATAATATTTCCAACAACCGGGCCGTTACCATGAGTCATAACTACATCATTGCCTTCATCTGCAATTGCAGCAATCTGCAGCATAACCTCTTTGGTCAATTGATATTGGTCGTCATAACTTCCGTCTTTGCCAACAGGTATTATTGCATTACCACCAAGTGCTATTACTAAACGATCCATTAGCTGTCTCCCTTATTTATACCACAATCATTCTGACTATGGCTTAAACTGTTTTGTTATTACTTGAGAGCTCAAAACTACCTGAATTACTACTGGAAGTCAAAGCCGTCATCTCCAGTTTTTCTGCCAGTATAGTTGAGCAGAATATTCGCTCAATCCTGAGGACTCGACCCTGCTCTTGTCTAATGTCAGTGAAATAACTCCAGATTTACTTTTATGATTGAGGCTGGCCAACCATAAATCATTACGTAATGACCAACGGAAGGATCGCATCTGCCCTGCACTTGGGACTGACACTGTCACTAAATCCAATTGGTCGCCCCAGGCATGTCCATACTCAAGCTTAACACCAAACCCACTGGCCGATTGTTTGTCCACTCTGATGTTAAATAACATTCTCGATTCCATAGATGTAACTTCATCATTTAAATAATATTTATTCTCCTTAACTTTATATTTAACAGCAACTTTCATTCTATAATCATGCCAGTACTTTTGAGCCCAACTGCTGATACGAACTTGTGATGTCTCAGTTTCTTTTGAACAGGGAAGCCACTGTGCAATGTCCTGCCATCCAGACTTGTCTGAATAATCCACTACTATCATGCCGCCTGTATTGAGATCATTATCAAGCTTCAAACTAATTCCTGTTTGGATTTTAATTTTTCTGGCAACAGCATAACCTGTATCGGTCAAGTATCTCGATTTTGAATTAGCAAACAACGATGACAGGCTCACATCAGAGCTGCACTTATACTGCCATCTAAGTGCCGACCCGGAGCCACCAGTACTAGGCAAAACCGCAGGTGTTCTGCCAAAATCGGGCTGAAACCCTGGGTCACTGACTGCTGTCAATAATTCCAGTTTTCCATTTTTACCTGAATATGAAAACAAAGAAGAATGCGCATATGACACCGCATATGCATCTCGTGTAAAACTGGCGACTTCTGATTGAACAGTAAAACAAGATGACTCAATATTCCCAAAGATCGATGCGCCCTGACCACCATTGCGCCTTGAGATTGTAACACTCGAGCGGGCAGGCCCAAGGTTTGTCGATATATATCCACACATATTTTTCTGATTTTCAGTTTCAAAAATGACAGCCCCCCGAAGCCAATTTGTCTGATAGCCAAAACTATAACAATCTGCCTCTGTCAGAGTTGATGTTGAAGTGGATCCTCTAATATGTTTTTCGGATTTTTTCAGAGGTGAAGTTGCACTCATGGAACGCCAGCGTCCCGGATCCGCTATCAGCAGTCCCATTCCAGATTCTGCGACCGCTTTGCCGGCAATAAATTTAAATCCCGTAAACTCGGTAGCCACAAAACCACTCCTGGCAATGTGCTCCTGATATTTTTGTCTAAAATACAAACCGCCACTAACAAAATATATTGAACCAAATGCCCTGGCGGTCAGCTGCTCTTCTTTAATATATAAATTTAATTTTGCATTAGTGTCGATCTCACGAAACCACGAGTCCTCTACTTGTTCCGACGAAATCAGTCCATCTTCAACCATCAATTCAATTTCATCAAACTCTTGTGCAAACAGTAAAGAGCTGATGCACAGCAAACATAAAACTACTTTACGAATCATCGTGAAATAATTATCTGCCACCTGTGTGTCATTCCAAGCTCGGGATGTACCAGATGAGAACTTCTTGTTAAAATTTTGCCTATTTTAGTTGTTGTAGTCAATCCAGTAGAGCTTGAACCTGTATCAACAATTGCACCCACCCAGAACATGTAATGAAGCAACCAATCAAGCCCAAGTCTCACACTTTTTTCACCAGACTCGGTATTATCGATTCCCAGGGCGAATGAAACATCCTCGCTTCGAAATATCAGTAACAATTGTTCATAGTCTCTGGTCGGAAGCATTGTCCCTGAAACAGGAATGACAGTTTTTAAGGTCATTGATTCCAGGAAATCGTATCGAGTAACAAAACTGTATAAAGTATTCCATCTCGGTTCATCCAAAAACTGCTGCGATTCGCGAACTACTTTGATTCCAAACTTCAGGCTTCCACCAAACAGCATATCCATGAACAACGAGTCTTCCCTGTATACATCACCTCCAAGCTTGTGCCACTTGATTGCCATATGCCATTTCTCTGAAGACCAACCCGACAGGATTGATTGCATTGGAAGTTCCGGCATTTGATAAAGAGAACTCGTTGAAATTGCACCGTAATAACCTGTATCTCTCTTTATACAATCGCCTGGAGAAATGACCCAACCCTGGTCAGCATCTCTGAAACCAGCTGTTGCGTTCCCATTAAGCAAAGCTACCAAAATAATGAGTAATGCCCTCACTGTACTGCACTATAATCGATTGCCAACAGTAGCTTATCAGACCGAAGTAACTCATTTGAATTGTTAACCTGCTGTACAAGTAGAACATACCCTCCCGATGGCAATTGCTTGCCATTATCATCATTACCTTGCCAGAAAATATCTCGAGGTCCTGCACCAAGTTGATCTCCACCAAGTTCCCTGACACACCTGCCCGATAGATTGAAAATTCTTGCCTGCCACCCAGCTGCTGGAGGACTCACAAAGAACGATATGTGTTGTACGCCATCGCTAACCGGATTTGGCTCCGCAGTTACATCTGAATTGACAACTGGTCCGCCACTTACGCTGTTCGAACATCCGGGAGTTGAGCAGGCTGGCGCAGTAGATGGCCGCCAGTTCCAACTTGGATCACCAATCGGTTCACTGTTTACACGCTCAACTGAACGAGCAGCAGGAATATCCCAACTTGCTCCTAACTGCAACCAGTCTATTACAACTCTATCAGGAAGCATCAAGCAGATAAAATCAGCATAATTACGATCATCGGGCGCAGAATTATTAATAGCAGGCCAGCTACCATCCAATTCAACAAGTACTGGCATACTGCAATCTGGCCATGCTCCATTTTGCTGTTCACTCAGCCACCATTGCGTAAACACATCAATGTCCTGAGCGATAATAATTTTCTGATTTGGAAATATTGAGATATTTGGTATTGGTTGTGAATCATTGTCAGCATCTTTAAGCCGATATCCGGATAAATCCAAGACTTCATCAGTGCAGTTTTCAATCTCTACCCATTCACAACTATCAGCCCCTGGTGCAGCCATCACTTCAGATAAAACCAATCCCAGTAATCCGGACTGGTACTCACCCAAACTAATTGCCTGTAATTCAGTATTGGAAAATGTCAGCTCAATTTCGTAGGAGCCAACCTGTGAAATATTCCATGTAAGATAAATGTCTATAGAAGAACCGGATTCTATCTCCGTGATATATGTCGATCCTACTTCAGCACCATCGGCATTAATATGAACACTGGTTGATAAAATTTCCTGTAAGCCATCATTAAAAAGAGTGACTTTACTTATAACAGTTCCGAAACCACTTAAAAGTATTGGCGGCGAATGTTCTATATCAACTGATGCAATCGAAAATTGTCTGAAATTATCTGATCCAGGGGTTGGCTCCTCAAGTATGAACCAGTCGACGTTATTAACATCAGTATCATTACCATCAGGTTTCCGACCCAATGATTTGCCAGACCCTGAACCTGGATGAGGAATCTCTTCACAAAGCCCTTCGTGCTGCAACGGTCCATAACCCAGAAGGTCAAGGTATTCACCCTCCCGAGTGAGCATGATCCCGTCAGGACCATTTTGGAGATCCAGGTTTACTATTGCGTCGGCACTACCAACCCATCCAGTATCAGCAATCAGGAAAAATCCACCCGCCTCTATGCTGTCGGACTCACTGCCAACCCATCGCGTCTGCCACTGAGGCCCATTCGCTCCATTTGCAAAAGCAACCTGTACTCCCAGAAGAGACAGCGGTTCAGAACCACTGTTAAACAGTTCGATGAATTCCTTCCCGGCATCAGCACCAGCGGGGTCATACATTACTTCGTTCAACACCAATGCTGCTGAACAAACTCTGGCAAACAAAAGGAAACAAATAAAAGATCGAATCAAGTGAGGAAATCACATTCCGGGAGGAACTACAGCATACCTAACCGACGACGAGTGAACCATTCGATAGACAGTAATAAAATAATACCAGCAACCAACCACCAGCTACTTCCAAGGTTATACCTTGTGCGAATGACACCTGTTCTGGATTGCATATTGAACTGTTCAAGCAATTCAGCAACGAGCAACTGAGACTCTCCATTGCGATATTCAGCCCCAGTAGCGTTTGAGATAGACCTTAGAGCTGAAACATTCTGAGTAACCTGAGTGGACTCTACTCCAGACTCAACGACCGCAAAATTCAGCTCCGTATCATCAACAGAAACAGAGTATTTGCCAGGTTCAAGTTGAGGTAATTCCAATGAATACCTACCCCCCCCATCCCCGAGCATGCTGTACTTTGTGGCCTTTCCTGACTCGAGATTAGTCAGTTGAGCGCTCACAGCTACCAGGTCTGGATCTGCCATCACACCTGTGATTTCAACAATCTGCCCTACATCGTAAACATTGCGCTTACCAGAAAGTACAATCTTGCCAGCTTGTTGGCCATCTGCAACCCAGGCGAGCATATTCTGAGCCAACACCACAACCGGATGACTGGTTATACCTGAAACCGGCTGCCAGAACTGCATCGACCACAACTCATTACTTCCAAACCAGGCCACTCTTCTAATCCCATTTTCATTCACAATCAACAAGGGCAAAGTCTGCTTCCAAACAGCCTCCAGAAGTATCTGTCCTCCAGTTTCGCAACTGACAACTTCGGACATAGGTGACACCCAGTGGCTATTAATATCCAAAGGCACACCATACAACCCATTCAGCAATGGATGCTGCTGCTCAATGCCAGCTCGACGCAGTAGCCAATCCCCTTGTACAACGCCAGTTGTGCGTACACTAGCCAGCGAATCAAACCTGGAGTTACCTCCCAATATCAACAATCCACAGCCAGCATCAACCGCATCTTCAAGACCATTAACAGACCCTTGGTAATCACCAAGAATCACACCATCCCACTGCAGCCAATCTTCTTTTTCAGAAGGCAGATTCCACGTTGTCAGAGAATCGGTAAGAGTCCAACCAGATGGGGTTTTGTACGCAACAAACAAGTCCAGCCGATGCTCAAGTAAAGCAGCCCGACTCATGAATCTCACATCCCAGTTCGGCTTCTCGACCAACATCAAAACTCTCGACCGGCCAGGATGTACGGTAACTGCCATTGACACTTTATTGTTCGATTGGAAACGCTCGTTGACAAGTGGCTCACAAGTTAACTCCAGCAACTGCAAGCCTGTCGATTCTGGAATAAACGGAATTTCAACATGCAAAATGCTATCGCCTGAATCCAGTAAACCCTCATAAGAACCGACTACTTTACCTTCACAACTAAGGGCAATATTCACCAAATGCTGATCAGAGATGCCACTGACACCTATATCTGCTTCTATAATTAATTTTTCGCCGCTGTACGCAATCTCTGGAACTCTCACATTGCGCAAAACAAGGTCTGGTGGTCCAGTAATATCACCGACACCAACAAGTACCGTCTGCACGCCTGGCGATTTTCGTAAATTAGATCTGGAAACTGTTGAATGCCCATCACTAACTAATATCACACCGGAAATATTTCTATTGTACCTGCTGGCCTGCACAACCATCTGTCCAAGATCGCTGCCAGTACTTACAGGTTGTCCATCAAACCTGCCCAGCTCCCCGAAACCATTCCCACTCAATAGGTGAACTTCTACAGGCCTATCTGCCAACAATGAATCAATCATCGACGCATACCTCTTACCCGTATCCCACCTTGAGCCATATTCACTATCATCAATCTGCATACTCAGTGAGTTATCAACAGCAATCACAATCTCCGGCAATATATTTTCATTTTTAATTATTAATATCGATGGCGAAGCAATCAGCAAGATTATGATTCCAAGCACAACTACCCGCAAAGAAGTCAACAATCTGCGAGTCCACAATCCAGGCAAAGGTTCAGTAAATAGATAATGGCGGCGAGCTATCAAGCCCACCACCATTATTACTATAACAAGCATTAACCTCAAGGGTGAGGCGAATTGCCAGTCCAGCTGCATCTACCGATTCCTGATTACTGCTTGAGCAGCTGCCAAACGAGCAATTGGAACACGGAATGGTGAACAACTTACATAATCCAAACCTACGCGATGACAGAAATCGACTGAGCTTGGATCTCCACCATGCTCACCACAGATTCCCAAGTGTATATCGCTGTTAGTTGCACGACCTTTTTGACAAGCCATTTCAACTAACTGTCCAACACCGGATTGATCCAACTGCTGGAATGGATCAGAAGGCAGAATGCCTTTTCTTATATAATTATCAACAAAATCCTTGGTGTCGTCACGACTGTATCCAAATGTCATCTGGGTCAAGTCATTAGTGCCAAAACTAAAGAAATCTGCATGCTCTGCAACTTGATCAGCAAGTAAAGCGGCTCTAGGAATCTCAATCATTGTTCCTACAAGGTAAGAAAGATCTGTACCAGAATCTTTAATCAACCTGTCAGCCAACTCGACTGCCATCATTCTCAGGTTAGCAAGCTCCTTCACAGTACCAACCAGTGGTATCATGATTTCTGGCTTAACGTCTACGCCCTCACCTTTAACAACAAGTGCTGCTCTGATGATTGCTTCAACTTGAGTTTCGTAAATCTCAGGATATGTCAATCCAAGACGACAACCACGATGACCTAGCATAGGGTTTGACTCATGAAGAGAATCAATCCGCTGTACAAGGTGATCGTAAGAAACATTCAGTTCACCAGCCAACGACTTAATCTTTTCAGTCATGTCTGAAGTTGGCAGGAACTCATGCAAAGGAGGATCAAGCAAACGAATTGTTACAGGGAACCCGTTCATCGCACGGAAAATGCCCTCGAAATCATCCTGCTGCATTGGCAATATATGAGCAAGTGCCTTAATCCTGCCATCAACATCTTCCGCAAGAATCATCTCACGCATTTTTGAAATACGCTCATCACCAAAGAACATATGCTCTGTCCTGGTTAGTCCAATACCCTGAGCACCAAATTTGATTGCTTGATTTGCATCATCAGGTGAATCAGCATTTGTTCTAACTTTCATGCGACGGATTTCATCGGCCCACCCCATTAATGTAGTGAGGTTGTTGTCATCAAGGTTTGGCGCAACAAGTGGAGCCAATCCATTGATTACATTACCCTTTGTACCATCAAGAGAAATTTCGTCGCCAGCCTTAAAAGTTTTGCCACCAATTTCCATAGTACCAGCAGCAGAATTTACAACGAGGTCACCACAGCCGGCAACACACGGTTTACCCATGCCTCGTGCAACAACAGCAGCATGGCTTGTCATGCCGCCACGAGCAGTCAAAATACCAGTAGCTGAGTTCATTCCATCGATGTCTTCAGGGCTTGTCTCTTTCCTGACCAACACAACATCTTTGCCAGCATCAGCAGCAATAACAGCAGCTTCAGCAGTAAAAACTACTTCACCACAAGCGGCTCCAGGCGAAGCAGGAAGTCCCTGTCCCAGCACTTCAAGCTTAGCATTTGGATCAATCTGCTCATGAAGCATCTGGTCCAGATGCATCTCCGGGTCAACAGACATTAATGCCTGATCAAGAGTCATCAATTTCTGATTATACATTTCAACAGCAATTCTTAATGCTGACACACCGGTACGCTTACCAGTTCTTGTCTGGAGCATCCACAGTCTGCCATCTTGAATTGTGAACTCGACATCCTGCATTTCAGAATAGTGCTTTTCAAGTGTATCTCTGATATCTGCAAGTTCTCTATATGCCTCAGGCATAATTTCTTCCAGAGTGTCCATATCTTTCGCGGGACTGCCTGCAGGAAGCCTGTCACGACCATCATTATTCAATGATTGTGGTGTTCTTGTTCCAGCAACAACATCTTCGCCCTGTGCATTAACGAGGAACTCTCCGTAGAAGAAGTCTTCACCAGTTGACGGGTCTCTTGTAAAAGCAACACCAGTAGCAGAATTTTCGCCCATGTTACCAAAAACCATTGCCTGAACATTTACAGCGGTACCCATGTCATGTGGGAACCTGTTCATCTCACGATAAGAAATTGCTCTCGGTGTATCCCAGCTGCGGAATACAGCTTCAACACTGCCCCATAACTGCTCAACAGGATCAGTTGGGAATTCAACACCACATTCTTCTTTTGTAATACTTTTGAATGTAGCAATAAGAGTCCGCAAATGATCTGCACTAAATTCAGAATCAAGCTTTACGCCAACTTCTGATTTCAATGCATCGATTGCATCTTCAAATTTTTCACCATCAACACCCATTACAACATCACAGTACATTTGAACTAATCGACGGTAACAGTCATAAGCAAATTCTTCATTGCCACTTTGCTTGGCAAGGCCAAGTACAGTTTCATCATTCAGCCCAATGTTCAGGACAGTATCCATCATGCCAGGCATTGAAACTTTAGCGCCACTTCGGCAAGAAAGTAATAAGGGGTCATCCTTATCAGCATATTTTTTTCCCATAACTTTTTCAACTTTTGAGATTGCTTGCGCAACTTCATTTTTCAAGTCATCAGAAATATTTCTATCTATTAGATAGCTGATACAATACTCAGTTGTAATAGTGAAGCCTGGAGGAACAGGGATGCCAAGGCTGGCCATCTCGGCTAGGTTAGCACCTTTTCCACCTAACAAAGCTTTCTGTTTTCCATTACCTTCAGTTTCGTCTTTACCAAAAAAATAAACTTGTTTCTCGGCCATGAGGTTGCCTCCGTTGTTGACCTTGTTCTTAACATTTTCTAGACTGACAAAAGGCGCTTTCGCCTGTTTGAAACTAAATGAGCCCGACATAAATGCCGGGCTCAAATTTAGCTAATAGACTCCGTAAATTCAACCGGAGTTCAAAATTACCTGATAATAATTATCTTACTGAAATAGTTCTCACGCCCAGGTGACTCAACCTTATAGATATAGACACCTGATGCAAGCGGTTCATCTGAATCATTCCGGGTAAACCATTTGATATTTCGACCCTCTTGCAAATCTGGAGTTAAATCAGCAACAATATCCCCGGAAACTGTGAATACCATCACTCTGGAGCCTGCTGGTAGATTTGTAAAAGTAACTAATTCACCGGGTGCTTCAGGGAATCCAGCTTCAAGCCGAAGTGGATTTGGGTATGCATATACAGCTTCTTCACTATCAACACTCACGGCGTCTTTATTAGCATCAAATCGGATAATGTTACCATCGCCAACAAGTACTGGATCACCAAACTCATCTAGTGGTATCAGTGGATCATTTGGAAACCGAGGTGAAAACAATGGATCACTTGTAATTGCAGAACCTGAAACTGTAGCTGTGTTACCGTAGTCAAATGTTGAAACAGCATAATAATAAATAAAGCTGTTAAAAATACCATCATCAAAAAAGGAGACCTCTCCAGGAATACTGAAGTCATAGCATGCTGACCGTTTTTCAGCCCAACATTCTGGCTCAATGGTATAATTTTCATCTCCGCAATATCCAAGTATACATGTCTCGGGATTATTTTTATCATAGAGACCAATAAGCTGCATGTCTTCCATGGTGCCATACTCACTACGCCAAACAGCATAGCCTTGGAAATCCTGGAGAATCAGGTCAAATGCTGTAGTTTCAATAAGAGTACCTTCACCAAAGAGAAGATTAATCCCTAAATCCAAATTTTGGTAGTTCTCATCAGTATTTGCTTTATGGATTGTACTGGACAATGACATAGAAGAACCTGGCTGGTAAATGCCACCTCTTTCGGTTACTACCCAAAGTTTCGAATCATTGGATACTGCCAACTCTGAACAGTCCGTATTTCCTGGTAAATCCACCACTGGAACAAACCATTGGTCATCACCATATGCACACTCTAAAAGCCCATACTGATCGGCAATAGCAAGTAGTCTGGATTGACTTTGGTCGTCAACTATATTCAGAATTTCAGGTGTTTCATCAACAAATAGTAAATCTGTATCATTAGTCCAGGTCACACCAGAATCTGAAGTTCTAACAATACCATCTGTTTCAGTACCAACGATTATAGAACTGCCATCAACAATAACTGAAAGTCCATTAACAGGGCTCAGAGTCGATCCGTCCAAAACTAGTGATTGTGCTGGCCAGCTCCACGAATCACCAGCATCAGTTGTTTCATACAAACAGTAATCTTCAACTGTAAGATAAATATGATTTACATCCGCTTCGTCAATATATATCTGGTTTACTGTATAGGCAGAATTTCCAGCAGACCCAGGGTTTCCATCGATATCAATATTCAGGCCAATAGAACTAAATGATGCACCAGAATCCGATGACAAGTACACTCCTGCATTTTTAATAGCAACATAAAGATGTGATGTGTCTACCCACTTAATACTTGTTACAGGTTTATTTGACCAATTTGTAATATCTTCAAGACCATCGGTAATCTGAGTAAATGAAGACCCATCATCTACACTCAACCAGAGACCATCACTTATCGTACCAAAAACCAATACTCCTGAATTATCGGGTGAAAAACTCGAGCTTGTAACCTCAAAATCGCTCATTCGACCATCAGGAAATTGAGTTTCGGCGATCCTGCTCCAGTTAGCCCCATTTTCACCTGCTATACTCAACCATAAACCATGAAAAAACTCATTTGAGGAAAGTTGTGCAAAGACCTTTTCTTGAGCACCAATGGCTGCTGAGAAAGCACCTAAATCAGTAAATGGGAGGCTCATTGGCAGATTTGTGTTATATTGCAGCCATTGAGAAGATCCTGCATCATATAGATAAACACCTCCACTGTTGGAAAGGTTTATCTCACCAATAATTTCACCGGTTGCTTCCTGATTTACGTTGCTCCATGACAAAACAACTCTATTATTTGTCTGGCTGCCAATAACTCCCGGGCTAGGAACAAAAAAGCTCAGCTCCCGGTCAACTATATCAGCATATGCACCGGAAAGTTCTATGTCAAAATCTACATCTACTGAATTTGCTGAGGTTGAACATGTGGAAATATCGTCTGTTATTTCCTGCCATTTCACAACTGCGCCAAACCTGCCTTCACTTGATAATTGGACATCAACAGAATCTGGCGAAAATACTCTCAAAGCATCACCCATGCAGGCAGCATACTGTGCATCAGCAGGTGTGTAAAAAACTCCTGATAAAACAGAAAACAGCAAAAGAGTATTGATGCTTACATACAAACGGTTTGGCCTAAATTTCACAGCCAGTCCACCTTTCGGAACATTTCACAGAGGTGGCGTCATCGTAAAAATGTGCCACCTGTTAATTTTTCTAATTACTATCAAGCTCAAAATGGTCTTGGAGGACCCAACGAATTGCTTGCTTAATAGGACCTCTATCAAATGCATACGGGTCAAATCCCCATAGCACATCAGGCTTGCCACCAGGTTTGGTCTCAGTTGTTTGCCAGAGGAAGACTCCAAGAGGTACCTGATTTAATTTAGTATACTCGTGGGCTCCACCAGAATACTCACCACCAAATTCAAATACGACATCACCACATATATCTATAGGAGCAAACGTAGGGTAAGCAGAGTTACCACTATCTATTTGCTGGTTCATTATCCAATCATAACGAGTGTATAATCGCCACATTGGTTCCACAGCCAACCTGCCATCTGGCATTAATTGGGGTGACCATGGAGTTGGTCTTGGTGTCACATTGTAGTCATAAAATTCGTCACTAGAGCCAAGCAGATATGGATTATTGATAGAAGCAATTTCCTCACCGTCTGGATCATCCCACCAAATAATATCATGAGAGACTTCAATAGTATCCGGGAAAGCTCCGAAATCGACGTAATTATCCTTGAACTCCTGGTCAATTGTAATTGCCCTGGTTCCAACACATTTGTTCTTTCTATCACCACTATAGTCACATTCATATATGAACGAAGGTGACAGCATGTCAATCACAGACAGTCCGTTGGTTCTATATGGATAGAGCTCAGTTCCAATTCTAATTATTTCTCCGGTACTTTCATCTTCACGAGTACCATATCCAATCAAACGTTGATTTTCACATGTAACCGTTTCATCGGACGTATCATAAATAATTGGCATTGCCCAAGAACGAGCATCTCCAGGTTCCTTTGAAAAGTTATACATGGATTTTGCCCCTGCCATGAACAAATTTCCAACACTTTGTTGATAGGCAGCCAACCATACATACTGGGCTGTACCAGCGAACAGGTTGGTCACATAAGGCGAACCGGAAGCTGTTGTCCATAGCAGAACTCTGTAGTTAACTGCATCTCTGTAACCAAATAAACTGTTCAATTCTACATCTATTGAATGAGTTAAAGTCTCATACCCGGAAATTCCACCCTGGCCAGCTAGAACTTCATCCCAAAATCCATCACGCCTGACATCTTCGTATTGAGAAGCGCCTCCAGGAGTAGGCCAGGCATTTGTATGATGATCTCTAACATCATCAATAAGTAACAATGGAAACTGTGCATCCGGGTCTGGCACAGGCACCACTACGACATAGTATGTCGCTCTGGTTAGCAAGCCTGAATTGTCAATTGCCTGAACAATAAAACTGTGCGTTAAGTTTGAAAAAGACCTGACTGGCGCCTTTTTGTGTAATGGCGTATTACCCCATGAAACTGACCAACCCAGGTCATCTTCATTATTTGGGTCTTCAACATCCCATCCATAACGATATGCAATAACTTCTCCACCGTAATCTTCAGCAGTTGCAAACCAATTAAACTCAAGAGGTTGATTCTTAGCAATATCAAACCTTGAAACCCCATTTACACCAGAATATGGTCTGGTGCCAAGATATCTCTCTCTAACTGTAAGTAACGGTGACTGACCTTCACTAACTTCAAAGTTATAAACAGTTCTATTATAAATTCTGTCCTGGCTTACAGCGCCAGCAGTGTCCTGTGCCTGAAGTGCAAAGAGATACGAAATTCTTTCACCATCATCATCTGTCATCTGAATATCAGATTTAGTGTAAACACGATCCTCAGGGTCATTACCATATCTGACCCAGTCACTCCATAACGAATCATTAAAATCTACCAAAAAATCAACGTTTTCATAAAAGCTGTACCTTGTAGAAATGTAAGTACCATCGGGTCCGATAGCTCTTTTATTCAAGTACCTGACTTTTATTGGAACACCTAGTTCAAAATCAGGATCAACTCCAGCCCACCGCAGAGAAACTGTGGGTGGACTTGACACAGCATAGTCTTCCCCATTCCAGGAATCGGGACTTGTTAACGTTATTGATGGAGCAAGAGTTGTAGCAGTAAAAGTTATGTGAGCAGGTGTTGGATCAAGCCCACCATCATTATCTTCAGCCCTTATGAAAAGTGAATGATGCTCATAAAAGCGTTGCTCATTTTCAGGCAACCATGAATCTCCTTCAAACCCAAACTCACTGGCCAGGACAATAAAGGTTGTATCAGTTGCTTCAGTGTAAAACCATGGATTTAACGTATCACCCGTTGCTGGATCCAATGTGAGTGTATCCAGAACACCCAATCCATCTATACCGTTGTTGGCAATCTTCCAGTGGTAACCGACAATTTCACCATCGGGGTCTAACCCGGTCCAACTGAAGCTGACAATAAAATCTGTTTCCCGTAAAACAGGCGGAGTGCCTGTAATACGTGTATCCGGTAAGGCGTTATTCAGTTCGGCCCCTCCAAGCTGATCACTTGGAGAGCAACCATACATCATGGCCATAACACTCAGCAAGACAATCAGTGGTACAGCTGCTGCACACCTATTTCTGATTAACAAACCCAACCTCCTGTAAACTAAACCAACACTGACCAATTAAGGCCTAGGTGGATAAATGAAATCATTGCCAACAAAGCACATGTAGAACTGTTTCTGAACTAACTCGCTCTCCAGACAGAATTGATGCAATTTTAATTTTTCAGCAAAACCTGGATAAGATTCTATTTCAGAGTCACCGTGGAACTCCGGTACTCGAAGGCCATTGTAGTATACATACCTGCATCTGTTACCGTTAGCTTCCATTGTAGTTGCATCACGCATTACAGCAGATACTGTATTAAGACCCAGCTGTGGAGTACACATTTCAACAACATGCCAGGCTAAACTCTCATCTCTTAACTGTAAAGTCAGCCCCTCCAGTCCTTCTGGGCCAATCCCAAGGACATCTGATGATGTAAGAACTACACTGTCACCATTATCTACTACAGACTCAATCAACCATGAATACTCTTCAACAAATTCCTCGCCAGAACCTGTTCCAGCACGAACCAATAGAGGCAAATGCCGATTCAGGAATTGCTCTCTCTCAGGTGCAAAAATTGTCAATTGTTGCAAGCCTTCATCGTAAGACCAATTACTTCCATCTGAATCTGCAATCCAGGGCATTGTCACAAGATTATTACCTTGATTATCCTCTAATGAAGGCAAGTATGAAGTAGCAAACAGGTAGGGTCCTCCAGCAGCCAAAACATTAGGTACAAAAACATCTATACGTGCACGCCAAACTCCGTCTTCATCTACAACGATTGGAACACGTGGGTTATCATCAACATGAGTCCAGTCCTCAACATCTGTAGTAACAGCAGTGATATTATCAATTAATCCACCATCATTTAAGACATTATCAATATCATGCTCAGATCTGACTTCAAATCTCCAGGAAGGAGCACGGTCAATAGGATTGTTATTCACTGGATGAGGTGCCCTGTCAGCACTAAACCGTTTCTCTAGTTGATTATCATCACCAGTGAAGAAAAGTTCATACTCATAGAAATTACCACCAATTACGAGCATGCCTGTTAAATCACTTGGCTCCTGAAAAGTAGTAAATCCTGACACAGGATTAACCCAGCAATGTCGATCTTCTATCGTAAAAGTCAAATGCTTCCAATCTTCACCAGGAAGAGGACTTGGGGCATCAAAATAGCTACACCACAAAGTATCCGGTTCACTAGGAATTTCATCACCAATCTGATAATCGGATTCACTGTTGACAACAGTTTCAATAAAAGTTATAGACGGCTCAAAGTTTGCAGAAAACTCAACGCTACTATAGCTGTTATCACGACGGTTATGCTCATCAGATGATCTGGTCCTGAATTCAAATTCAGCAGGACCAGTTAAAAAACTAATTGTGTCTGCTGAAACTGCATTATAATCATTCCAGCCTGGAGTCCAGGTCAAATTATTATATTGTGTACTGAATGTATAACTTGAAGTTGTGCCCGTAAAATAGGCAAGACCTTCTATTTTGGATTGGAAAGTTACTCCCGGATCAAGCTGATTGTCCGGGTTGTCTAATAATCTAAGATCTCTTGCGTCATCCCAGCCCAGAATCTTAAAAACAACTTTTGCTCGTTGAGGTAATCTCTCCCCCGAGGAAAAAGTTACAGGGTCAGATTCAACCAGACCAGTAGCTTCAGCAGTCCAAACTGTGTAATAAGGGTACGTCAACCCATCATTTCCAAAAGGGTCCTGCAAATCATTAGGATCACTTTCAAGAAGTAGATGTGTATCCGGATCATAGTTTACAACAAAATACTGTCTGCGATCCGCAGCAGCAACTTCTACACCTGCAACATCTATTGAATTTACAAGTAAAGTATGTGTTCCACTGGCGATTACTCTATTGTAAAGCCCTGCACCAGAGCCATCGTTTGCAAAATCAGCACGAGTCACTCCGCCAAAGAAACTGAGACTGTCATTCAAAGCATCATTAAATCGACGTGGCTTCCAACAATCTTCAATTGCATCATCGCATTCATCAATCGAAATTTTGAACTTAAAGCCAAGCAGACCATCATAAATGGGCTCACCAGAATCAGGGTCAATAGAAAAAAAAGTATCCCGTTCAGCAAGCATTTCGTTTGTAAAAGAACGAATATTAGGAGTCTCCCCCTTCCAACTCAAAGCAAATGGCTTACCATAACTGAAAGTATCAACCTCACCTAGCTGCAATTCAGTTTCGATTCCATATTCTTCAGTTAAGAATGTTATTGCTGGAGAGCCTAGCGCATTTATCAGAAAATAGAGCCGCGCTGGAGTTCGATCATAATCTCCTCTGTCATCAACAGCAACAATATGAAATGTTTTATCAACTGATGTCAGTGAACCCAGCCCAATCTGAAAATCAAAAACCGTGTCAGTTCTAGTAGTCCAGTGACCTATATCCAACGTATTGATGTGAAGAGCAGGATTGAACCTTGCATCCTCTTCATCTTCATCTGTTTCATCGTCCTGAACTGTACTATCAGTCAGAGCCCAGACAAAGTGTTCTACGTGTCCGTCATCATCAGAACCATACCAGAATAGGTGGTAATGAAAATAGCCACCTTCTTCCTCACCAGGTGCCCCGGTAATAAAAGTTTCAGGGGGACGATTAACAATTACCACTTCTGGATTAAAAGCTCGGCAACCTATTAAGGACCCGATAATTAATACCAAAAGAACCAGATAAAACACAGCCAAGCGTTTTCTCATTGTCATAACCAGTGTACGCCTTTCATACACCGCAAACAGCAATGGCTCCGAATGTAAGAACACACTGCTGTCACGAAAACCAACCAAGAGTTACTTGGAAGCTTCAGAAACAAGACTACTATACTTCTTCCCATGAAATATAGGGATTGACCCGTGACAGTGTCAACCCAGACTTTGCTTTAACTTGTTGCAAATTAAAATAATTTGTTCAAAACAGACATAAAAAAAAAGGCGCCCCTAGAAAGGGGCGCCACAAAGACCTAAACGAAAAGTAAATTACTTAACGAGAGCCATTTTGTTTACAGTAACATTACTGCCTGAACGTACTTCATAGAAGTAAATACCAGAAGCAACATCGCCACCAGCATTGTTAGTACCATTCCAAGTTTTTACACCTGAAGTAGTCGTAACATCTTCGTCAACGAGAGTCTTAACGAGCTCACCTTGAACGTTGTAAACCTTGATTGAAAGGTCACCCGCAACAGGGATGGTCCATTCAATTTTGGTTGATGGGTTAAATGGATTCGGGAAGTTCTTGGCTGCAAAGCTAGGACCTGGTACTACGCCAGTTGGAGTGCTTGTACCAATATGACCAAAGAATAACAGAATTTCATTTAAAGCAGCTGCACGAGCGTTTCCAGGTGCATCTGTATTATACCAGTACATGAAGTCAACTGGGAAGTAGACTACATCTGCATCAGCAAGACCAGCATAGTTATAAACACCTGCAGCATAGCTGTAAACTCCGCCGTTGCCAGAAGCATCAGCAAATTCAGCAATACGCTCACAAGTACCATTTGGCTCAACAATATCAAAGTCATTAAATACAGCACAACCGCCATATGCAACAAACTCTGTTGTCAGACCAACAGTGTTACCAGCAACAGGAAGTACCAGAGGTGCAGGTTGTCCACCAATAACTGGAAGCAAGTCACCACCCAGGTAATCAACTGATAGCCAGTTAGCAACAAATGCAACACCATTTCCACCAGAAGCCATCAAGTCCGCTGCAAGGTCATCACCAGTGAACAAGGCATTCTTGCTACCAGAATCTAACCATGTGTCAATCAAACTGATATCATCACCGGGATCGTTTGCAAAGTCACCATTACTTAAAGTAAATGATCCGAGGTTACCAGCTGTATAGACAAGAGTCTCATAACCAGCAAGTACCGCAGGAGTTGCACGTCCACCAAGACCATTACCTACACCAGAAGAAGGACCATTGGTGTAATAGTAATCGTAGTCAACACCTTCTTGATAACCAATTCTGTTCAAAGCATATAGCCACTCATTTTCGCCACCACGGTCAGCAAAGTCATTCCATAATAGAATTTCTGGCTGATCACCAGCAACGGCAGTGTTCAGAGTAGGTAGAGCTCGAACAATATAGCTACTGTTCCACTCGAATGCTTGATAAAGAGGGTCACCTGGGAAAATACCAAAACCATCAAGGTCAGATGGCAATGTGGAAGTTCCACCAAGGTCATCACTGGCTTCGATGTAGTAATGAATTACATCACCAGGGAAGAAGAAGTCATCGTCATCTGGAAGATCAAAACTGTAACGATCTGGAATCAAAATACCAGTATCCAGGAAGATTGAGTCAGCTTCAACAGAGCCAACAGCTGGATACGCAGGGTTTCTGAAAGGATCGAACAGAGGATTTCTGTCCATTGAATAATTCAAAACTGGAACAGCACTAAGAACTGATCCTGTACGAACTGCAACAATATCAAAGACAATTGAGTCACCAGGAAGGTTCATCATATCTGCTTCGAGAGCAATATTTCTGGCCATATCGAATCTAACATCGTTAGCATCGAGAGCGCCAAAGTCAATGTCACCGATTGCAGGGAAGTTGTCTTGTGCAATATCAATTTCACGAGTGGAGATACCAGGACCACCAAACTCAAAAACTTTAAATGCAATATTATCAAAGTAAGGACCTGGAGTTCCATCGGTGCCTTCAAAGCCCCAGACGTAACCCAGCTCATTTGTACCAAGTGCAAGCTGAGCCATATCACGGCCAGGAAGCATCAAGTCAGTACAGTTCTGTTGGATACGCAGGTAGTCTGGACCACCATAGTATACAAAGTTACGATCTTGCCATGCGGTCCAAGTTGTTCCACCATCATCTGATGAACGAACATGCCATACATAGAAAAGACCATTATTTAGAATCTGATGACGATATACATCGTAATCAAATTGTGCACCATCATAAGCACCTACAGGGTAGGTTAACTCTGGTGACCAGATTTCATTTAGATGATGATAGTCAGGTCCAGCACAACCACCAAGAAGGTTGACAACATAGCCACCAGGGCCATATGTGTAAGTTGAACCCAAGGTACCGCCAGTACAAGGCACTACAATACCGTCATCAATAAATGCAAACTGTGGTGATTGGTTTCCGTTACACTCGTCTAAATCACCAAGACGTGGCCATACTTTGGAAAAGTCGCCAACAGCAGGTGGAAGAACAACTGCCCAGTTACCTAGACCAGATTCAAAATCATCAAAGATTACTTGAGAGCCATTAAAGGCAATAGCAACATCATCAAGGTTTGTGTGACCAGCTGTTGGCCATAAACAGTCAACATCAGACCATGCACTATCAGATGCACCAATGAATTGAACGTGAATCTGATCAGCACCAGGACCCATATAGTTTGCAGGATCAACAGTAACGTTAATAGCAAAAGCTTCAGCAGTGCCAATACCGTTCCATTGGCCATAAGGCATCAATCCGCCTGTTTCTTCTACAATAAAGTATGTGTAGTCATAACCAGGCTCATTGTCGTACCAGATTGTTCCAGTAACATCAAGAGTTGTTGCAACTAAAGGATCAGGAGCAGTTCCTGACCAGTCCAGAAGCTCCCAATAAGAGTTTGCGTAGCCACCGACAGGGTCGCCGACGCCACAAGAAGGAATATTTTCATCGCCACAGTATGCAGTATTTACACCTGTGAGATACGTGCTAACATGCCAGGTAGGGACTTTTGCAGTAAGATCTACACCAATCCAACCTTCCTCATCAGGAAGTGTACCTGAAACATCATCTTGGAATTTACCATCGTCACGGTCAGGTCCACCAATTAGATAAACGGTGTCTGCACGTGATGCATTCATTGGAGTTGCAGTAAATACCTGCTCATATCTGCTATCAGCTAGATCATAAGATCCAATAGAAGCAAATGCAGATCCGGTAAGAATAACCAAGGCCAAACTAACGAGAGTGAGTTTCCTCATACTTTCCCCCCACTGTTAATTCAATTAACAAATGGTAAAGGTGAAAGGACTTGTTCCGACGCCGCCGCTCAAGCGGTATCGAAACCCTACAGATTAGGCAAAAGTGAAATTCCTGTCGATAGCACCACTTCTAAGAACAGAATGTTCTCAGTTGGAAGCTTTCGACGTGGTGACTCGCAAACTAGCAAGTAAGTGTCAAGTTAGGATCTCACTAGAAAGTGGAACGGCACAACGTCGCAAGTGGAAAAAACTTTTACCTTTGTTTGAGTCGCAACATGCATTGTACATAAAATCTAATATTGAGTCAATACCTTAAATGCAAAAAAGTCAGGACTTCAACATGAAGTCCTGACCAAACTTGTAAAATAGAAAAAACCTAATCTGAAGGTACAACTTCAGAGAAATCAGCATATCTTGCGAAAAGAGAGTGTATCTCACGTAAAAAATCATGACGAATGCTCGTTAATTCCTCATCATCTGTGTTTACCCTAACAGAATCGAAAAATTCATCAATTGCAGGCCCTAAACCGGACAAAACTGAAAACACTGCATTATAGTCATGTTCAGATTCAGCTGCTGTAAGATTTGATATTTCATGACGTACACTATCGCGCAAAGAAACCTCAGCTGTTTCAGGCAAAGAGTCAAAATTAACTCCACTTGGAGACATTCCACCTTTCCCCCAGCGCTCAGGGGATGACCTGCGATCTTGGCCACGTAGAACGTTATTTCCCAGAATATTTCTACATCGCTTGAATCCAGTAGCTAATTTGACAAAATCATCTTTGCCTCTGTATGCAGAAAGTGCTTCTACCCACTTCAGCGCATCTACAGGGTCCTGCCCATGAGTTGGCAAAACAGCCCTGACAACATCACCGTCATAGCCAAGATTTTCGAAATATCCAAGCAGCCTGGTTGAAACAAATTTCGTCATCTCTTGAATTGCGCTGTCACTATTGTCAGATTTTGGATAATTGGCCAGGGAAGCTACAAGTAGATCCGGGATATTTAAATGCAGATTATGGGCTGCCATTATTCTGAGAGTAGACAATGTGTTCCTACGCAATGCATACGCATCTTTAGCGCCTGTTGGAGCAAACCCAGCCAGCCAACAACCAGTCAAAGTATCAATACGTTCGGCAATGGACAATATTGACGCCAGTTTGTTTTCTGATACTTCATCTCCGGCAGAACGAGGCCTGTTATACTCCTGCAAAACTTCACAGACCTGACTGCTCTCTTTGGCAGCAGCTGCATAGCGAGCACCTATAAGTCCTTCAAGTTTTGTAAATTCTTTGCCGTCTTTGATCATTTCTGTGACAAGATCAAACTTGTATATTTCAGCTGCTCTCACTAAATCTGCAGGCATTCCATCTGTACCAGCTCCGTTTTTCCAGATCCATTCGGTTAGCTTCTTAACACGCTCAACTTTATCCAGCATTGAGCCATAACCTTCAATCCAGGTAACGCTTGAGAGTCTGGTTATGTGTTCGTCCGGATTTTGCCTTTGATCAAACTCCCAATAAAAAAGAGCATCACTTAGTCTTGCCCTGAGAACTTTCTCATTTCCGTGCCTGACATTATCCAGAGCTTCAGAACCACCATCTCTTACTGCAACGAAATAAGGAAGCAGACCGGGTGCATCTTTTTTCTCAACAGAAAAATATCGCTGATGGGATTTAAGAGCTGTAACAATAACTTCATCTGGGAGCTCAAAAAATTCTTCACTGAACGAACCGATAAAAGGTGTCGGATATTCACATATATTTGCAACCTCGATTAATAGACCCTGATCATCCATGCACTTTGCATTATCGATATTTGAAAGAGCTTCACTTATACCTTTGGAAATTACTTCCATCCTGAGGTTTTGATTTACAATTACAAAGTTATCTTGAAGTTGAGTTAGATAACTATCCGAACTGTCAATCTCTATCTCCTTGCCAAGTGCCAAAGTTCTATGTCCCTTGGATACCCTGCCAGCTGTATGGCTGCCAAACTCAACAGGCACAACTTCATCACCCAATAAAGCAACCAACCACTGAATTGGCCGGGCATAGACAAAATCACTGTTACCCCACCGCATAGTTTTAGGGAAAGGTATAGTTTTCAGAATTTCAGGAATTTTATCAGATAATAGCTCAGCAGCAGACTTACCTGGGACATATTTCTTTGCACCGACAAACTGTCCCTTGCCGTCATCAATCTCATACAAATCAGAAACATCTATACCGATCTTCTTGGCAAAACCGATAGCTGCATTTGTCGGTTTGCCATCGTCATCAAAAGCAACTTTTGCAGGTGGACCTTTTATCTCAATAGTTACATCTTCTTGTGAAACGGCAAGACCATCAATCAGAATTGCGAGCCGCCTGGGCGCAACAAACACCTGCAACGCCTCATAGGGAAGCCTTAATTCTGTTAGCGCAACTCCCAATGTTTTCTCTACATGCATTTGTTCAACAGGCAGAAAACGAGCTGGCAATTCATCAGTACCAATTTCAAACAGAAATCCTGTTCTCTTTATTTCAGACATTATTCAGACACCTCACGATTCAACAACGGGAACCCCATCTCCTCACGCTTAGCCAGATATGCTTCCGCAACTTTCCTCGATAAAGTTCGCACCTTTTTTATATAGCCCGTTCTTTCGGTAACTGAAATTGCACCGCGAGCCTCAAGCAAATTAAAAATATGACTGCACTTTATTATTGAATCATAACCTGGAAAAACAAGTCCATCCTCAATCAATCCTAGAGCCTCTGCTTCTTTTTCTTCAAAATTTCTCCGATACATCTCTACATCGGCTTTTTCAAAGTTAAACTTGGAATATTCTTTTTCATACTGTCCCTGGATATCTCCCCAGGTAAGTCCACCACCCCATTTAAGGTCGTTGACATGTTCAACTCCCTGAGTATACATAGCAATCCGCAGAAGACCGTAAGTAAGCTCAACGCAAACAGGATCAACCTTTAAACCACCCACCTGCTGGAAATATGTAAATTGGGATATTTCCATACCGTCAATCCATACTTCCCAACCAAGGCCCGCAGCACCAAGAGTTGGTGATTCCCAATCATCTTCAACAAATCTGATATCGTGTTCTGATGGTTCAATTCCAATCGCACGCAATGACTCAAGGTAAAGCTCTTGAGAATCTGCAGGATTTGGCTTCAAAATTACCTGATATTGAAGAAACTGCTGAACTCTGTTTGGGTTCTCACCATATCGACCATCTTTTGGTCGACGACTTGGCTCAACATATGCAACTTTCCATGGCTCAGGCCCAAGGCATCTCAAGAACGTGGCCGGGTTGAATGTCCCTGCACCAACTTCAGAATTGTATGGTTGAATAATCACACAACCCTGGTCACTCCAGAACTGTTGTAATTTTGCAATCATCTCTTGATAATCCATCATATCTTTCACCTTTGGAGACTAGATCTCTGTGTTAACCTTGCAAACTTTCAGCATATCAAGTGCTGCTGGTAATCTATAATCTGGCAAATGGTACTCAAGAAATCTGTGTAACACAATTCCAGTTTCTCTATCAACTTGCCTGGCCACCGGAGGTCCTGTATCAATGCCTTGCTCGAGGAGCTTGCGTAAATTGCTGTACACAGGAGGCGTTAAATCCCTGCCAGCTTTGCCTGCGCCCAAACAATTGGCACAAACAATACCGCCAGACGAATAACTGAAAAAATGAACCGATGCGCTGTCACTTAACATTTCAGCTCGACAATTCGAGCACCGATTCAGCGTCGGCGCAAGTCCCTGCATATTCAGTAACTCCAACAGGAACCTGTAATATGCTGAAGCATTCAAACCTGAAGACAGTGACGATAACACTTCCATGAAGCGTCGGCAAAGATGAAACAAGTCAATATCCTTACCGGTAGGCCTGCATCGATCTATTATTTCTACAATAGCCAGCAAATAGGCAGTCTTTTCCAGAGTCAAACTTGTCTTCGAAGAACCAAGACTGACACTGCCCCCGCGCAGATATTGTAAATCGCGACCTTCAACAACTGTATATTCTACGTCAACAATCGTACCGGGTTGAACCAGAGGCCGTAAATTAGATTTGCTGTTGCGAGCCCCTTTGGCAATAACTTTAACAAAACCAGACTCTTCAGTTAGTAACGACGCAATAACACTAGTTTCTCCAGTTGGCCAGACGCGCAAAACCATCGCTGCAGATGAAATCACCGGTCTGGAAATTGTTGTCACGTTCCTACCCCTTCAGACAACAACATAGATGCCATCGTAAGATAAATAAGAATTGCGGCGATATCATTACTTGTTGTTATAAAAGGACCAGTTGCTATGGCGGGATCAATTCCAATTCTGTGAAGAATCAAAGGTATCGATGTGCCAACAAGTGCTGCAAATATAACAACCGACAACATGGAAATAGTCAGAACTAAAGCCAGCTGAGAATTACCAACAATAAATAGAGCCACAAAATACATACAAAGTGCTATCACGCCGCCTGTAATCAGCGCAGTACCAAGTTCTCTCAACAAATATTTGCCGATATGGAACACATCTACTTCACCAGTTGCCAGACCACGTACTACTACTGAAGACGTTTGAATACCGGTATTTCCACCCATTGCCATAATTGCAGGGATAAAAAATGTCAAAGCCACTGTTGCGGCAAGACCTGCCTCAAAGGATTTCATCATAAACACACATCCAACTTGCCCAACCAGAGCTGCCAGAAGCCACGGCAAACGAGAACGTGCAATCCTCAAGGGAGAGGTTTCACCTAACTCATCTACACTGGTACCAGCCAAACGTGAATAATCCTCTGTTGCTTCTTCTTCAATTACATCAAGAACATCATCGGCAGAAATAACCCCGAGTAATACACCATTATGATCAACAACAGGCAGAGTGACCAAATCATGGGTTTTTACAAACTGTGCAACCATTTCCTGGTCCAGATCTGCTTCTACACAATGAGGATCTCTTTCCATTGCTTCCGCAACAGGTGTTGACCAAGGCTTCATCAACATCTCGACCAGCCTGATACGACCAAGTAGCTTTCCTGCTTCATCTATCGTGTAGATATAGTGAATCTCATCAAGATCAACCGGGTCAAGTTCCTTCAATGCATTAACCGCTGTTAAGCAATCCGCAGTCTCTGTGACAGCCAGAAACTCTTTGGCCATCAACCCGCCTGCACTGTCAGGCTCATACTTCAGCAGTTCAGTAACTTCTTGACGCTCTTCCGGCTCCATCGCTGCCAGAATTTCACGAGCTTTTTCATCCTCAAGCTCACCAAGGAAATCCGTAGCCTCATCGGAAGGCATTTCCTCAACGATATCCGCAATTTCTTCAACATCGAGTAAAGTCACAAAAGCTGAAGCACTGCGTTTGTCAATTTCAGCCAGGACATCGGAAGCAAGCTCTCGAGGTAATAAACTTATTAATTTAACAGTATCGTCAACACTTAACGGCCTGACTATCTCTGACAAATCACCAGGCGAAATATCAGTTACGAGCTCTATAAGCTCAGAGTCAAGTCCATCATTAAGTAAATCCTCAAACTTCTCTGAATATTCATGCCACTGAATATCCATTGTAGCTGGATCCAAAAATGTTTCCTCGGAACTGTTATCAACTGATTTAATATTCTCATCAGTCATTGGACTCTCCTGTTTGGTCACTGCTTTCAATCGCCTGCTCAATTATATCCGCATATGAATCTTCAACAACTGATCCGCCAGAAATAATCAACCGAATCCCTTCTTCAACCGTCATATCTAATAACTGCACATCCGCCCGGGGCAAGATCAGCATGAACCCGGAAGTAGGATTAGGTGTAGTCGGAAGGAATACATTTACGTTATTTTTATCTGAATCATCATTTGTAACAAACCCCAACGCCTTTATACCTGAACGAGGGTAATCGAACATTGCAACTTTCTGGAAAGCTGAATTTGAATTATTCAAAAGCACTTCTGAAATCTGCTTGGAAATATGAAAAACACCTCTGACAACAGGAATCTTATCCATCAATCTGTCAAAAGTATTAATGAAAGCTACTCCAAGTAAATTTTTTGCAGATTTACCAATAAGCACAATCAGAATTGCACTCACTATAACTCCTGCAACAGTATTTACAAATGATGGCACATTGTCCCTCAGGAAAGGAATCTGCTCAAGTAATGGACGAATAAAACCATCAATCAGCAGATAAACTTGCCAGGTAATCCAGACAGTAACTGCAACAGGCGTGACTGTTAAAATCCCAGTCAAAAAATGTCGACGGATATCAGCCATTATCATCCTCCTGTTGGTGCTGACTAAACCCTGGCAGTGGATTGGAAGCTGTCAATTTAACCTGTAATATTCTCTGGTCCTCAACTTTTTCTACTAAAACTTCAAGTTCTGAAATCGTAACCTGGTCCTTTATTTCTGGCACTTTTCCACCAGCTTCATAAACAAGCCCTGCAAGTGTTTCACTACCATCAACAGGCAAGTTGACACCAAGTAAATCCCGCAAATCTTCCAAATCGATTTTAGGGTCAACCCTCATTGAATATTCATCTAACCACTCATAGAGCGTTTCCTGCTCATCGAATTCATCTTCAATTTCTCCAACAATTTCCTCTAAAACATCTTCCAGAGTCACGAGTCCAGCTGTTCCGCCGTACTCATCGACGACAACAGCCATGTGTATGCGACTGCTCCTGAATTCTTCCAACACTTCATCAAGTTTTTTACTCTCAGGGATAAAGCTTGCTGGCCGGACCAATCCGGAAATCGTTGTGTCATCTAGAGACAACTTGTTATTCTCAACAAGAGCCAAAAGGTCTTTTGAATAGAGCAATCCAACTACCTTGTCAATACTTCCTTTAAATACTGGAACCCTTGAGTGCCTGCAAGAAACTACAACATTAATCGCCTCTGCTGCTGGAAGTTCAGAGTTCAGGGCAATTACATCGATTCTGGGAATCATTATCTCTTTAACTGTCGTTTCATGAAAAGAAAAAATACTCTGAATCATTTCCTTTTCTTCATCCTCTAGATCTACACCACTGCCCTGCTCGCCTAACAAGCTTCGGATTTCACCAGAAGACAAATGCGCCATTGCATCCACTGCCCACAGGTCTTCTTCGTCGGGCCCCGTAATTTTCAGCAACAAGGTTGTCCATGGTTTCAAGATTATCATGAACGGGAAGAGTATTCTTACTGAAACATTTGCATATGCGACGGCAGATCTTGAAGCAAGCATCTTGACTAAAACATTACCAACACTTCCAATAACAGATACAATAAGCACTACGAAAACAAGGAGTTCCCATATAAGCAATTCCGTCCTGAGCTTCATTCCCAGCATGACAAGAGCAACGGACATCAAACTCATAGCCATGAGATGAATTGTACCTGTAGCTAATATGAAATGCCTTGGATTTTCAGTTGTAGATAATAAAGAACTGTTTAATTGCCCTTCTTCCAGTAACCCATTTCGATGCAAACCACCAACGCGATATAATGCAGCTTGGAGGCCAGCTGTCATCATCGCAACACCAAAAGCAATAATGGCTACAATTATGCCATAACTCATTTCCCGTCATCTCCTAAAGTCAAGCAAGTGGGTGATTTCTGTCAGCTAGAGCTAACAGCTCTGATTCCAGATGCCGCATTTTCTCTTTTTGGGAATCTTCTTTATGATCCCATCCCATTAAATGTAAAGCACCATGAATGACAAGCATTGCCAATTCATCTGTGATGTTCCATTGATTTTCCTTGCACCTGTGAGATACAAACTCAGGCGCAATAATTATTTCACCAACCTGAGTCTCAATCTGGTCCAGAAATAAATTGTCTGCTGCATAATTTTCGCCCTTTTGGATTGTGGCAATATCCACATCACACAAAACCAGATGGGAAAAAGAGAGAACATCTGTCACACAGTCTTTGCTTCTAAATTGCCAGTTAATAGCCTGGATTTCTTCATCATCCACAATAACCAGACCTGCAGACCAACCATCCAATCCTATCGGCGCAACAAGTTCCTGGATCTCATCAATAAAACTGTGACTGAACCAGGATGATGCAGTTTCGATACGATTGTTGATTACCAGTTGCATCAGGAATCACTACTCTTCTGTTCTTTATTCTGCCCAGGATAAGCAATTCTGGCATGATGAATACCCGCCAATAACGGAATAAAGGCAGCTCTGATTTTAGCAAGATCCGAAATTGTCAATTGACATTCATCCAGCTCACCATCAAGCATTCTGGCATCAACTATTGTTTTCGTAATTTCTCTTATTCTTCCAGGAGTTGGCTTGGCAAGAGATCGGGTTGCGGCTTCAATAGCATCGGCAAGCATAAGGATAGCAGTTTCCCTACTTTGAGGCTTTGGCCCGGGGTAACGGAAACTTGAAACGTTAATCGTCCTGTTTTGATCAGATTCCATTGCCTTGTGGTAGAATACCTTCATAATTCCAGTACCATGGTGCTCTGGGATGAAATCGATAACTATTTGTGGCAATCTCCACTTTTTAGCCATTTCAACTCCATCTTTTACATGAGCAGAAACAATCAGTGCACTCATATTAGGCGACAACTCATCATGTTTATTGGGACCGCCACCCTGATTTTCAATAAAATACTCAGGCTTTTTCAACTTCCCGATATCGTGAAACAAGGCCCCAACTCTAACCAAAATTGAGTTCGCGCCAATTGCTCTGGCTGCCTGTTCACCAAGCTGAGCCACAACCTGACTGTGATGAAATGTTCCTTGTGCTTCGAGAGCCATTTGCTTCAGCAAAGGGTGGTTCAAATCAGACAATTCCAATAAAGTTAAATCGCTACTTACACCGATTGCAGGTTCAACTAACGGCAACAAAAATAGCGCTATTGCAATTGATGCCACCGGAGTGGCAATACCAACCAGAAATAAGTGCCATAGGCCATCTACTGACCCGGCAGAAAGTTTTGACAAAGTAATCAAAAACAGATTCAGAGCTACCAGTGCTGCTATAGTTTTATAGTATCTGTCGCGAGTTCTGATTCTGCGAACCATCGATACAGAAAATACACCAATCAACAACCAATACATCAGATGCTGAGTTTCAACCCCGGAAACAGGGGCTAACAATCCAACAAGAAGTATACTTACAGCATAGCCTACTTTATCCCTGAATAGGGCAGTCAACAGGACAGTAAGTAACGGAATTGGTAAAGCAAATACACCTAAAGAAACTTGTCCCATACAAAAGACCGCTAAAAAGACAAACAACCCTAGAAGTAAAGTAACAGCAATAAGTTGCCTGAGTTTTACCAGGATTTCTTTAAAATATCGTGATGCTACCCAGCCAAACATTAGCAAAATAAGAGCAATCATTAAAACTCTGGAAACCTGCTTTGGAAGAACTGATCTGTTCTCATCACTGGAAAGCATACCGGCGGCTTCCATCTTTAACTTCAGCCCCTCCAGAAAGGCTGCTTCCGATGTAGTAACTCTGTCACCTCTGCCAATTACTCTTTCACCCTTTATAAAATCATGCGTTACTGAGACTGAATCTCTGGCCTTCTGTTGCCTCTTACGAGTCTCGACAGAATTGTATCGCAAATTTGGCTCAACAAAATGATCTAAAAACTGTGCACCCCATAATGCGGTATCACGATTATGTAATTGCGTATAAAGCAATGATTCAAGAGAATCAATCAAAGCAAAATGAGGAATCAAGTCACTCACCAGGACTGTTTTTTCCTGACCAGAATTGAGTATTATTACTTCTCGATAATTACCGACAGGCAAATCATTAACCACACCCTGACGATACAATTGCTCAATTGTATTCTCAGCAGCAACAATAAATTCTACAGGATCTTCCAGGCTAAAAACATATTCCAGATCGTCTTCAGTAATTTCTGGAAACTGCAAAGCTAACAAACCGATTTTGTCTGATCTTGAGGAAGAAATCGAGAGGTGAGTAAGGAACTGTTCCGACCAGTTCTCAAACTTTGACAATCTTTTATCCACTTCGATTTGGTGATTATCTACAACCGGTGGCTCAATCAAAACTCTCTGAAATTGTCTTAATTCGATATCCTGCTGTGGCAAGGAAACAGAAAAATCGAATGGAGCTCGATATTCCTTGTCAGAGATTTCTCCTTCGCTTGGAAAAGTTATATCCAGTCCGGGAGTCACAGGAATTATCATAAGGTGCAGAACTGTAATTAAGACACCAGCAATTACGCTATAAACCCACGCCGGAATATTATTTAAAGCACTGGCCAAAGACTTCCTACGAAAAGGACTGTTTATGAATGCCCTGAAGTCCATCAATTACTCCTTAATTGAGTTGGATCTCTCCGCTTTGCTGAAAGCGTCAACAATTTTACGTACCAGCGGATGCCTTACAACATCGTCACGGAGCAATTCCACAAAATCAACCCCTTCAGTCTCTGCCAAAACATCTTGAACCAGAATTAGTCCAGAGTTTTCTTTCTCATTAAGGTCGACCTGAGTAATGTCACCTGTAATTACAGCCTTGGATTGATACCCAAGACGCGTTAAAAACATTTTCATCTGCCCGATTGTTGTATTTTGAGCCTCGTCTAGAATCACAAATGCATTATTCAAAGTTCTACCACGCATGAATGCCAACGGGGCAGCTTCAATCACGCCACTACTCATGTATTGCTGTATTCTACTGAGACCTACTGTGTCGGCAAGAGCGTCATATAACGGCCTAAGATATGGGTCTATCTTATCCTGAAGATCGCCAGGCAAGAAACCAAGCTGTTCACCAGCTTCAACAGCCGGACGCACCAGGATAATCCTGTCGACAAGCTTTTTTGTCAGATAATCCATAGCCATAACCACTGCAAGATAGGTCTTTCCAGTGCCAGCAGGTCCAACAGCAAATACTACATCATTATTGCGAATCGATTCTATGTATTCTCTTTGGCCTTTTGTCTTTGCTCTGACTTCTTTTCTGCTTCCTATTGTATGAAAAAGGACATCACACATCGGCTCAACAGAATTTGTTTTTTCTTTTTCATCCAGTCTTTTTCCCAGAACATAATTTACCGCGACTTCATCAACGGTTAACCCCTGCTCCATCATGTTCACTAAATCCAAAACTACTTCACTGAACTCAACAGCATCCTGCCCCTGACCACGTAGCATCATAAACTCACCACGTACTGTCACAGAACCTTGGAATCGTTTCTCCAGCAGTTTCAAATTAGAATCATTCCAACCCAACAACGTCGATTGGTCCAGTCCAGCAAGAGATACAATCACCTCACCTGGGTCAGCTGTTTGTATCCTGTCCTCACGACTGATCATTCAGACTCTCTTTCAACAACTTCTAATCCCAACTCTTCAAGCTGGGCTTCACTGATTCCACCAGGAGAATTATCCAGGGGCGAAGAAGCCATGTGAGTTTTAGGGAAAGCGATAACATCACGGAGTGAACTGCTATCAGTTAACAGCATAACCAACCTATCAAGACCTAATGCAACTCCCCCATGAGGAGGCGCTCCGTATTCAAGTGCATCAAGGAAGAAACCAAATTTGGAATCGTATTCTTCTTTATCCATTCCAACCAATTCAAACACTCTTTCCTGAATATCACGCCGATGGATTCTGATACTACCAGAACCAAGTTCAACGCCATTGCAAACAAGATCATATAATTGACCATACGTTGCACCTGGATCAGTTTCCAATGCACCGATGGTTTCATCGTCTGGCATTGTGAACATATGATGACAGGCAGTCCAATGCTCAGCATCATCTTTTTTCTCAAACATTGGAAAGCTGCAAACCCAGGTAAATGCCCACTGGCTTTTATCAATCCAGTTTTCTTGTTCAGCCAGAGCTAAACGAACTGCTCCCAATGGTTCAAAGACTGCCGACGCATTTCCAGCGCCAAACAAAATTAAATCGCCTTCAACACACCCGGTTCTTTCAACCAGATCAGCCTTAAATTTATCATTGAAGAATTTACTGATTCCAGCTTCTGGGCCATCGGCTCCAATCTTGACAAATGCCAACCCGCCAGCACCTCGTTTTTTAGCTTCATCTTCAAGTTCAGAAATTTGTTTTCGACTATAGCCTGACAAACCACTGGCCAAAATACAACGGACGGTCCCACCAGAGCTGACAGCGTTCTCGAAAACACCAAAGCCACAATCTGACACCAAATCTTCAATATTCTGTATTTCACAACCAAACCTTAAGTCAGGTTTATCCGAACCATATTTTTCAATTGCCTCATCATAATTCATTCTTGGAAATTGAGCTGGCAACTCAACACCAATCGACTTCTTGAACAGATCCCCAACCATACCCTCTACCAGAGTATAGATATCTTCTTCAGTTACAAAACTCATCTCGATATCAATCTGAGTATGCTCTGGCTGCCTGTCTTTACGTAAATCTTCATCACGCAAACAACGAGGCAGCTGATAATATCTATCCATTCCCGACACCATCAAAATTTGTTTATAAAGCTGAGGTGATTGAGGCAAAGCGTAAAAACTACCAGGATGAACACGACTAGGAACTACATAATCCCTGGCGCCTTCAGGAGTAGTTTTAATCAGAAGTGGAGTTTCAACTTCAAGGAAATCCTGTTCCGATAAAAAATTTCTCACCGCAGCCGTTACCTTGTGCCTTATTACCATGTTGTTTGCCATGCGTGGATGCCGCAAATCGATATATCGATGCTTAAGCCTCAGCTCATCACTTGTATCTCCAGCTTTATCCAACTGGAAAGGCAATGGTTTGCTGCCATTCAAAATATCCAGCGACGATGCAACAACTTCAACTTCTCCAGTAGGCATGTCTTTATTAACCATGCCCTCTGGTCGTGGCCGAACTGTTCCATTAATTGAAATCACAGATTCCAGCTTAACTTTTCCAGAAGCTAGAGCCAACTCATCTGACTCAAAAATAACCTGAACAACACCATAGCGATCACGCAAATCAATAAAAGTGACGCCACCCATATCCCTTATTTTTGCAGCCCAACCTGAAAGTGCTACTTCCTTGCCTTTTAATTCAAGATTGACCTGGCCACATCTATGTGTCCTGTATTTGTTGCTTTTCACTTTGCGATTACCTCCTGCACAGCTGCAGTAATATCTTCACTGCTAACTGGCACTTGTTGTCCTGTTTCCATGTTTTTCATTTGAAACTGATTATTGTTAATCTCATCATCTCCAACAATTAACACTGCTGATGATTCTCGAGAAACTGCCGCTTTCATCTGTGCTTTCACACCTCTGTCAGTTGTATCAACTTCCACCCTGCAGACGGATCTAAGCTTATCTACATGCTGCAAAGCAAATTGCTGTGCTTGCCTGTTCATACAAACAACATATACATCAACAACAGACTGCCTGCTTCGCTGATGATCATATTCCTGGTCGTACAGGTGACGTACTATCCGCTCAACCCCAGCAGAAAATCCTACTGCAGGTGTTGTTGGACCACCACATTGTTCAATAAGATAGTCATACCTTCCACCACCACACAACGCACTTTGACGCAACCCTGATCCTGCAGAAATTTCAAAAGTTGTCCGCGTGTAATAATCGAGCCCCCGAACTAGTGAGTTATCATTCTCATATCTGACATCAAGAGCGTCCAGCGTGTCACAAAATTGTGCATGATGGTTTTTACATTCAGTACATAAAGCTTCACTGATTGGTTTGAAGTCAGCCAACATTTTTTGGCAATCTTCACTCTTACAATCAAACAAACGCAGTGGGTTTGTTTCAGTTCTAGAAACACAAGTTTCACAGAATCCATCTTTGTTATCTTGAGCCCAGCCTCTTAAATCATCAACGTATGATGGCCTGCAATTTTCACAGCCAATACTGTTTACCTGGACTGTCAAATCATTTGCTCCCACAGCTTCAAACAAAGAAGCTGCACAGCTGACAACTTCGGCATCAAGTACTGGACTACTGGAACCGATTGCCTCAACTCCTACCTGATGGAATTGTCTGTATCTTCCAGCTTGCGGTCTATCATAACGAAACATAGGTCCCATATAATAAAATTTCACTGTGCCAGGCTGTCTGGTTAAACCATTTTCTAAATAAGCTCTGACCACCGATGCGGTTGCTTCCGGTCGGAGAGACAAACTCTCCCCACCCTTGGATTCAAACGTGTACATCTCCTTGTCAACAATATCAGTTCCAGAACCAACAGATCGCGTAAACAGGCTTGTCGATTCAAACGATGGAGTTCTGATCTCTCCATACCCGAATCGAGCTAAAACTTCGTGCCATTTACTTTCGCACCACTGCCAACGCTCCATCTCCAGGAACATCAGATCTCGAGTGCCTTTTGGCTTTCTGTACTTAATACTCATCAATCACTCCTGCGCCTGGTTTGCGCCTATCACCACATTAAACTGTTCCGGTTCCATGCTTACCATCCTGAACTTATCTGGCAACTGAACCTGGGCTTGCAAATCATGTGTTCCAGGTTCAAGTCCAGTCAAAGAAATCAGTACCGAAATCTCATCAGGATCAAGCCCAGCCAACAAATCTACAGGGCCCTCAATCACTACATCAACAACTGGAGGTGTCACAATAACATTTCCGTAATTTGCATCTTTCAACGCAACAATTGGGATATGGTTGAATGTTTTCTGCCCCAACGTTGAAATTTCAACTGTAATTACAGCAACCTCTTTATTGCATTGAAGTTCTTTAAATGGAATTTTCAGTCGACGGGTAATTGGGCCTGAACTGTTCAACCGCGCAAGATCAATCGGTTCTGTGGGAACAAAAAGCCCATCAACCATCAGACGCGATGGCCCTACTAAAGTCACAAATTCTGGCTCCACCACCGGCTCATTAACAAACATTATGTTGGAATTAAGTGACCCGGAAAACTCGACTTCAACTTTTACCTCAACAGAATCTACAGTATCAGGAATCAGATTCAACCAGACCGGAGGCACAATTGTCAGCTCACTTAGTGGTGATTTTATGTCTGTGAATGAGACTTGTTGTTGGACATTGGTACCCGACACCAAATGAGAAACATCAACTGATGCAGAACCAAGATTTCTGCCAAAGTACCTGTTGAGGAAAAAATCCAGTTTACTTCCAGTTGCTCTCACTGAGATAACATCAGGCCACTGAGAACCGGCCAGAGTTAACTCATCATCCAGACCAGTCAGCTCCAATGGAATTGAAATATCTCTCATTGTTTTGTGTGTAGCAGCGACCTGTATCCATATGAACAACGACACAACAAGACAAAATATTTTCAGAGCCGTTTTATTCATTTACTTTCCACTCCCTGAAGGTAAGTTAATTTTCTGTCCGATCATGATATTATCAGACTTCAAGTTATTGATTTTCTTGATCTTTTTAGAAGTGGTTCCATGTCTCCTGGCAAGTTTCCATAATGAGTCACCGCTTTTTACTTTGTAACGAAGTGACCAATCTGCTTTCGCAGGTTTATTTACAGGCAGCCCCAGGTAATTCCTTATACCCTCATTCAAGGCTTGAGCAATCTTTCTTTGCCCATCAGTTGATGACAAAATTGTTCTATCTTCAGAGTTACTCAAAAAACCGGTTTCAATCAAAATCGATGGCATATCCAACGTTGAGCGCAAAACAACAAATCCCGCCTGTTTGACTCTCCTGACCGACAACACATTGGATCTGCGGATTGCTCCCATAACCTCATCGGCAAAAATACTTGAGCTATTTACCATGTGATTTTTTTTCATATCCATCAGAATTGACACCACATCATCGTCTGATTCACTTCCGGGGGGTAATCCCAGGGAATCGGAAGCGTTTTCATAATTAGCCAGTTTGAGTGCTTCTTCATCAGTTGCTTTATCAAGTGACAAAATGAAAACTTCAGTCCCTTTTAAAGATCTGCTTTTGTGAGAATTGGCATGGATGGATATGAATAGATCTCCACCAACAGCCTCAGCTTTTTTATATCGTTTTGAAAGACTCAAAAAATAATCTTTATCACGAGTCAGTACAGCCTGCATATTTTTCTGTTTATCTATTACTCGCTTCAGCTCTTTAGCTAACTTGAGGACAACATCCTTTTCCCTAACTCCATTTTTTATACAGCCAGGATCAATCCCACCATGACCTGGATCAATTACTACCGTAATAATATTTTCATTTTTCTTTGGCTTAGTGATTTGCTGTTTTTTATCTGCAGAATATACATCGACAACAATTCGATGCGGCCTGTCTCCAGCTGCCTTGAGAGCAAAGTCTCTAAACTTCAGCTCTCCAGCCAAGTCAAGGACCACCTGCGCTTTAGTGCTTAATGAATTTCTACGAATCCTGAATAAAACACCGTCATTTACAGAAATGGTTTTGTCACTTGTAAAAGAGCCATCAATTACATCGATTGCTATTCTTTCAGGATTGGTATAGCGGGTAACTTTATATTTACTGTCGCTGGATAAATCCAAAACTACTCTGGTATGGCCTGGAGCAGTAAAATATCTGACCTTTTCAACTACTGGTGCAGCTGTAACTTTAGATACTTGAAACAAAGAAATAAGCAGTACCGATACAATAAAAACGCATCGAGGAACATTGTATTTGAAAGCACGCAAAATAACTGCCAGCATAGCTGCCTTTCTTAATCGAGAACCATAGTAAAAACCACAATACAGAAAGTACCACAGACAAGCTACAGTGCAAACTAGATTAACGGAAAACGAAGAAAAAAGCTGTTAGTTGATTATGTACGATCCGGGGTTTACATATCTGCCATTTACAGCAACTTCATAATGAATATGAGGAGCAGTAGAGCGACCGGTATTTCCTGATTCAGCAATTACGTCGCCACGCTTAACTTTTTGCCCCTGCTTGACATTCCATTTTGACAAATGAGCATAAGTAGTAACTACATCATTACCATGATCAATTCGGATTAATTTACCAAAGCCACGATCATGCCGTACTGATTTTATTACACCATCTGCAGTAGCTAATACTGGAGTACCAGTAGGTACTGAATAATCCAGGCCTCTGTGGAATTTGGATTTCCCAGTAAATGGGTCATTACGTCTTCCAAAACTGGAACTCAGCCAACCTGAATCAACTGGCCTGATTGCGGGGATATGGGCTCGCACTAACTCTCTGGCGTTTAGAGTATCCAGAATAGCCTCAAATCCACTGCGCTGAACTCTTGCCTGTCTGAGTAGTCTATCCAGACTCATATGCAATTTACTTGATGGAGATGTAGAAACATCATGCTGCCTGCCACCAACTCCAGCTTCCCGAACATTTTCATCCATCGGGTCAATACCAGCAACAAGCGCAACTTGCTCCTGAACCAAATATGAAGCAGAAATAGCATCTTTCAACATAACAACACGATCACCAAGGAACTTCAGCTCAGAAACCAACCTGCTGTTCTCGTGCTGAACAGCGGAACCACCAGGTAGCCAGCTGACACCTTGAGTCAAACCGTAGAAATAAAATCCTGAAGTTAAGAACAGGCAAAACAGACCAAGTGCTACGTACGCAAGCGTCGCAGACTTGATTGAGAAGCGTTTAGTTACGCTTTCATCCTGAGGAATGTATAAAAAATTGTATTTTTTCTTTAACAAGTAAGTTGTGTCCTGTTTTAAGTCATCTTCAATTGTCAGGCGACGACAAAGATACTCAAACCGGCCAAAAAGTCAATCCCATTACAACACAAGCGCCTATGAATAGTCCATAAGGGCAGAGACCTCTACCTGCTGGCGTATTTTTTCCAACGATTTTTCTTTGATCTGCCTGATGCGCTCACGAGTTAAACCAAGAGTCCTGCCTATTGCTTCCAGGGTCATTGCCTCTTCATGGCCCAGCCCGTAGTACATAATTACAATACCTTTTTCACGAGGTGTCAGACAACTAAGGCTGCTTAAAATATCTTCCTTAAGAACTCTATCCATAGCACCTTGGTCTGTAGTGGCATCATTATCGTTTGTTATTGTCTCAAGTAATGGTCTCTCACTGTCCTGAGAGCCGGTATCATCCAAAGGCACCATCGCCCCGCCCAGCTTTATCGCAGTCCGGACATGATTAATATCAACTCCTGAGTGCTTGGATAGTTGTTCGGCATTTGGGGATTCGACTCCTCTGCTTTCCAGCGTATTCCTGGACCGGTTAATTTTCAGCAAAACTGCAGTTTGATTTTGTGGCAACCGAACCATCCTACCACTATCCAGTAATGCTTGTAAAATCGATTGTCTGACCCACCACACCGCATAAGAAATAAACTTGAATCCACGTTTTTCATCAAACCTTGTGGCCGCTTTTATTAGCCCCAGGTTGCCTTCATTAATTAAATCTGAAAGTGATAAGCCGTGATACATATACTTTTTAGCTACTGTAACAACAAATCTTAGATTTGACTGCACAAGCAATTCAAGGGCTTTATTGTCTCCCTCTCTAATTTTTTTAGCACAATCGGATTCTTGTTCACGTGTCAACAATGCAAACTTGTTAATCTCCCGGAAATAGATATCCAGAGATCTTTCATGTGTCTGTAGTATGTGTGTTCCACTCATGCTTTCTCAACTTCCAGTGGGATTATCAGGCATATACCCGGTAAACCAACCCGCAAAACGGGTAAAAATATACGGTTACTGAGAACAGCAAATTTTGAGTAGGTAGTTTTTTGTCAGCTCCGGCAAAGCCAACATAGTAGGGAATCTAAAACCGACTGTACCAGAAAGTACTATTCGGTGTCAACAGGTTTCTCATCAACTATCTCAACAACAACTTCTTCAACTTCATCTGACTCTATTTCACTATCTGCCGCTTTTATGTCGGCAATTTCAGCTTGCTTGGATATCATTTCTATCTCAAGCTTGCGCACTTTTTCAATGAGTTCCAACAACACAGGATCTTCCAAAATGTCTGAACGATCGGACTCTATGCCATTATAGACAATATCACCTATTTCACTGAACTGGCGTTCGATATCTCTGCTAATACCAAACATGTCATACTTACGAGCTCCAACCTTTGCAGCCACACCAGTTTTGTCTGCAGCCACTCCATACCACTCAACCAAATTGCGTTTTACTTCATCAAAAAGTGACATTTTTTTCCTGCTTCCTCAAGTTATTTAGAAAATCCTCTTGCCGTTATACGTTATTTCATATAATAAGTTCTAATTATGTACAATGAAAAAACTAAAACATACCTTTTCGTTGGAGACACTCACTTCCACTTAGTGCCCAACAGGAAAGAAGAAATCAAAGTCAAACGCTTCCTCAACTTTTTAGAAATGAGTAAGCAAGTTGACGAGCTTGTCCTTCTGGGAGACATTTTCGACTTTTGGTTTGACTATCCACATTTCAGACTTCGTGGCTACGATTCCATTCTTGAAAAACTGGATGAAGTCTGTGCTGCAGGAACAAGGCTACGGTTCATAGGTGGCAATCACGACATCTGGGCAGCTTCCTATTTCCACAAAAGGTACAACACTCCCAAATCTGCAGAAACGCAAAACATTCGACTTGGTGATACTGTCATTCGTTTAACTCATGGCGATGGCCTGCTGGGAAAAGACTTTCTGTACAGTGGGTTTCGCAAAATAGTCCGTACCAGGCTTGGGATTCTTTTGGCCAAGTCACTACATCCTGAACTGCTCTACCTCTTCTCCAAATGGCTCAGTGGCACCAGCCGCAGAGCTTCGCGAGATGAAATCCCGGAAATTGAGAGTAAGGCAGAAAAGAAACTGGCTTCACTTAAAGGAGACTGGGACATTCTGCTTATGGGGCACATCCATCATCCAATGATAATTGAGAACCAGAAAAAGAAGTTGGTCTCACTTGGTAGCTGGATTGAAACAGAAAGTTACGGACTTTGGAAAGAGGGCCGGATTAGCCTGCATGACTTTGCAGATAATTCCGACCCTGTTTAATATCTAGTATCGCATCTCTATAGAAAAACGGTGTGAAGGATCCAAGTCGTTGATCATATCTTCAAAAGCATAACCAACTATCATTTGCCCTCTGGTAAACCCTGCACCAGCGGTAAAACCTTGTGACTTATAATTAATCTTGGTCCCTGCTCTCAAAGCCAACACCGAAAAGATTCTATATTCAGCACCAATATGTGCCTTCTCATTACCATCGTTTGGAACGACTACATCGCCAGCAATAGTCATACTACCTAGAATATCATATCCGAATCCAATTCTCAGTGCAGTTGGCAATTTATATGGTTCAGCATCCAGAGTTATATCTGATCCCATATTCGTCAACGATGCGCCAAACCATAAGCCATCAACAATGGCTTTGTGTGCCAAAGAAAAATCAAAAGCAACTCCGCTGCCACCATAAACATCAATTTCTTCATGCAGGAATTTAACAGTTAATCCTGCAGCCAGTGCATCTGTAATTGCCCTGGAATATGACAAACCAATTGCAACCTGATAAGGATTAAAGCTGCCTTCCTGGATTCCCACTGGCTCTTCTCCATATCGACCGATATCATCAGAATAAATACCGGAGAATATGAATCCAAAATTGCCTAAAGAGTTACGATGAGAAACCAATAGTGTTTCTTTGTCAAAAAGACCTAACCAGCGCTGATGCTGCAACAATAAGTCAGTTCCAGTCTCTTCAAATGCAGCCAACGCAGGATTCCAGAATACTGTTGATGCACCTGTTGCCGACGCAACGCCCGCACCGCCCATCGCAGTTTCTCTTGCTCCCACAGGTAAACGCAGGGAAAGAAAACCAGACTCTCCAGGCTCACCAGCTTCAGCTTGTACAAACGGAAGTACTACTACAACTAACATAAGCAATGCAATGAAAGAATCTTTACTTCGAAACATCTCTATTCCTCTCTTAGGTTGCCAGTTCATCGAGCAACCGCTACAGATTTAACTAAAACCTTAATGTCATCACCACTGCTGGCAATTACACGACACACATACAACCCGGAAGCGATATGGTCAACAACGAGTTCAACTTCCACAGGTTCAACACCAATTACATTTCGCACATCACTACGAGCAACTTCTTCACCTTCAAGGTTGTAAAGCACAGCCTGGAAATCACACTCGCCCAATGACTCTGCTCTCACATATAAAGTACCCGATGTTAATGGTGATGGGTAACAAACAACTGATCCCAATTCAATTAAACCATCACCAGTGCTTGTGGTATCAGCTATGAATCCATTTCTTGTTGGACAGCCTCCAGACATTGACCACTTACTCGAATAACCATCTGTTCCTGTTATCCTGTAAAACATAAGCCTTGAAACAGGTTCCCCATCAAACTCATCATCAATTGCAGCAGACAATCTATTTGTAGCACCTGCAACAATTAATTCCAAAACAGAATCTGAATCTATATCTACAAGCACAGCAGACCCCGCTGGAGTGCCAGCACCTGCCAGCGGCCAGCCATCAACCAGTCCTCCATACTTATCATACAAATACAACCTGCCGTCACTGCTAGTAAATAACACAAAATCATTTCCAGTTGGATCAGTACAAACCAAAGGAGTTGGAGAATTATCAGAATTAGTTGCGGTTATTGCTGATTTTGGACGAGCTGGCCATCCAGCCTGAAAGTGACCACTCTGACCTGTTGAGGCAAAAACATCGTTGCTTGTGAAAAACAAACCTGGTGCAATTGCGGAAGCAGCATCAACTCTGTTATCCCATAGAACAACTTCCTGGAGATTATCTTTAAAGACAGTAGCCAATGCTCCTTGGGCAAGAGGGATAAACAGCTGTTCACTATTGCAATACATATGGAAACCGGAAACTTCTGCCGGCAAATCAAGTATATAGTTTTCTTCAGGCCTGCAAATTAACACTGAGCTTCCTGTTTCCTCATCAGAAATCGGCAAAACAATGTAATCATCCCAAAGGACTGGCGGAACTTCAGTAACAACGCCAGCTGGCATTATCAACGACCACAAACTTTCACCATCGTGTCCAACTATCAATAACCGATATTCATCTGATAATTCCTGATACTCAACTACAATAATTGAACCAGTATCAGTTAACACTGGAGGCAATGGACAGTCATCCATTTCGTATAAGAGTGTCCACACACCCTCTCTATCAAAAACAAATAAACCTGCATTCGATGACAACACAATCTCCGAGTATCCGTCATTATTATAATCACCAGCTGCCGGTGATCCCGACCAGGAGACCTCTTCATCATTTATATCATCAACAGTTACAGTGAAATATTCAGAACCGTCAGCATTGAATGCATAAATGGTATTGCTGGCAGCAGCAACTATTTCAAGAGTTCCATTATTATCGAGATCAACTGCAAGCAGATGACATCCAGACAAATCAATTCCTGGCATTTGTATATCACTGACTAATTCGATTGGAGAACCTGTGCTGACAATTGAACAATTAAATGTCATCGAATCAGCCAGAGCAGAAATATCGTCAATTACAATTCCGGTTCTAACTCCCCCAGCGGTATTTGTATTGGGAAGAGTTTCCGGCGTAAAAGCGGAATAATCTTCCTGTCGATAACTGTCATAATCGCCACCCAGAACATAGATCCCTTGCATAGAATCCATATCCTGAATCCCGTCAGCCTCTTCCAGGTCAACTGCTTTGCGCTGGGCATCTCCATTGAAAGCACTACTTCCTGACTGAATAGTATTGTTGATTACCCATTCATCGATATGCCAGATATAGATTCCACTGCCAGCACCTTTTACTCCTTCAGGCCTCCCTGTATTATCACTCATGAAGAAATCAAATTCACTGCCAACAAGTGTTTCTATTGAATCTTCGGTTGCATCAAAAAAGTGCTCTCCCCAAGTGGGTATTCCTCCAGGCTCACTAACATCATAAAAATCAGGAATCCCATTGCTGTTTTTGTCGTCGCCAAATGAGAAGATTCCATTGTCATCAGGATCTTGCAATCGATATTCCAACAGAAAATATTCGCTGCTGGAAATTTCAACTCTGGCACATGTGTTAACTCCTGGATGCTCTGCTGGAAACAGACAGAACAATTCTTCAACCTGATTTGGGAGAACAGAGTAAGGTTCGAGCCAACCCATAAGAACTTTATTGTAAGCACACGGATGGGAAGGGATTAGGCCACCACCCAAAAACAATCCATAGCCCATTAATCCATAATTACCGATTCCGGCACTGTCAGGGCTGCCTCCTGGAGTTGGATCAAAGAGAGGTAACATCCCCAGCCTTTGTCCAAACACAAAACAGTAAACGCCAAGTGATCCAGTTGGACCGCCATAAGGATGATTAAAATCCTGAAACTCATATTCGGGTAAAACCAAAGCCTTGTTAACAACTACGCCATCAGCTGTTTCAATCCAAGGTTGAATTAAAATTGTATCATCATACGCTTCTTCAAAATCAGCTTCACCAAGATAGCTACTATGTATCTGCCCAGGGGAGTCACCATTTACATCGGTTTCTTCACCAGCATCAGCATGCACAAGAACCACTGTGTCATAATTTGAAAAATCAACATATTGATCTAGAAGCTCAACAGTATGCTGAACTAGGAGGAATCGTTGTTCTCCATCATCAGGATGATTGCCATACCATTCCATGTCATATGGCAAATTTGCAACAGTTCCGCAAACATCATAATCAAGAGTAAATTGGTTTCCACTTACTTCATCAAAATATGTTGCAACATTAGCAAATTGGTTCCCATAGTATAGAGAGTCATGAGCTGTATAATAAAAATCACCATAAGGATTCAGTAGGAGATCCGGATCCATTTCATCCCATTGACCATAAAACTTGTAGTCTTGAAAATCACACATCAGAATAATTGCATGGAGTGAGTCAGGAGCACTGCGTCCATTCAATCTCTTTTGCTGAACAACTGAATGATTACCCTGCCAAAGTTTTTTACCTATATCAACTTTTGTGGAGAGTTCAACCCTATCTACTGATTTATTCAAAAGATCATCGGGACTGACAACCTGAGCTGATACTACAGGTTTAACCATTAAAGCTATAATAATTACTTGTATCGATAAAGTGAGGAACTTCCTCAACATGGTGTAGCCTTCCAAAAAAAAACTGTATCGCAACGGAATGGGAATTATATGCCTGAAGACTAATGTCGTCAATTAAATGGCTTCAGGGCCAGATATCCAAATTGTTCCCCTGAGTAACAATCAAGAATCCGACCCATCTGCCTCATTCGTTGGTAACTAACCGGCCAACCTGCTTTAGCTGAAATCTCAGGCGCCAACCTTTTCAAGATTCCTGCTTCCACTTGCCACCCGGCCACAATGGGGGGAAAGTTATACCAACGACAGATCGTACCTTATCGGCGTGACCTGCTTCCAGACCGGCTCCCACTATCGCTAGATTTACTAGACGACTTACTGCGGGATGAGCTCCCGGACCTACTGGAACTGTTATTGTTAATAGAGCTGGACTTACTTCTTGAAGTATTAGAACTGCTCTTCTTAACAGTGGTAGGCTTACTTCTTGTAGTATTTGACTTGCTCTTCTTAACTGTGCTATCAGAAGATTTTTTCGATTTACTGCCACTCTTGACACTAGAGCTGCGAGTAGTTGATGGCTTTGGTCTAGCTTTAGGTTTCTGTTTTGTGCTATTGCCAGTCCAAATCCTGTCACCACGAGTTCTTGGTTCTAAAGGTTTAACAACAGGTCTTTCATTGTTTCTGATCCCAGAATCAGGTCGAATGTACCGTTGTTCGTTATCACTGTTAGTACGAATCCCACCACTGTTCCCACGAATTTTGACTGCAGCTCCAGTTGTAGTTTGAATTCTGTCTGGAACTCTGATTCCAGGCGTTGAAACTGTGCTGTTTTGACTTCGTACAATTGGTGTTTGGGCATGGACACTACGCCCGGTATTTTTGTATCCCAGGCTAGTGCCTCTGGTCTTTACAGTTTTAGATTGAGCATCCTTGCGCTCCATTTTGTCTCTCATAGTTTTAGATGGACGCCCATCTTTCATCATTTTTTTCGGTATCCTACTCAATCTATCGGCAGCAGTTTTATTGTATCTTGTAGATTTGCTGATTGGTCGATAACGTCTGTCCGCTGCTTTATATCGGACTAAAGCTCCACCATTCCAATATGGAGAATAGTTCCATGCATAATAATCCCAGCCCCATGCATAACCAGATGATGGCCAGTAATACCAAGGATTGTACCAATAATTAACCCATGGCCTCATTGTCCAAGGATCGACATAATAATAAACTGGATAGTAATAAGCTGGGTAGAATCCATAGCTGACATACCAGTCATTATCCCAACCATAATCGTAGTGAACATTAATATTGCATCGGTCTCTATATGGGTGGTATTGGTTCACATCATGACACTGAGTACACAAGTATCGAGGATGCTCTACTTCTCTGCCTACATAGTAACTTGTATAATTTGTTACTACATAATCCTCAGGATCTTCAAGACCAGTTACAGCAAAGTTGACCTCATTGATTGCCAGAAATGGATCGCCAGCAACATAATAATCCCACTGGACATCCAGATTTTCATGATGAAAATCAACCTGGAGTTCTCGCAAATCAAAAGGATAAGCAGACAGGATTGCCTCAATATATTCTACACCATTTTCGTCACCAGCCCTGATTCTGGGAGCTCCTGGTGCAGGAAGATTATAGGTATGTCCTGAATAAATAGAACCATCATCAAACCTGCTTCGAGGCCATAGTATTGTAACCTCTCCCTCGCTATCAATCCGATAGACGACAGCATACGCATCTTGATTAGTTTCAAAATGAGCTCTTACATTTTCACCTTTGCTGTATACATCATCCTGCTCGTCGTGCCAGATATTTATACGCATTGAAACATCTGAATAGCCACTCCATGCATTCTCAGCAAGCAGAGTAGCTGAACAAACAGCCAATAGCACTATTACCAACAGGGCCATCAACCCATAATAAGTACCGGTCTGAGTATTGCTTGTTGCGTTAACCTGTTTCATGAGACACCTCCTAAGTTGAGTCGGTTAAAACCGAACAACATCTGTTTTTCCATTTTCAGAAATTTGGTTATCAGGAGTTGATAGTTCCGGATTATCTGGATCGACCTGATAAGCCCAATCTATTTCGACATACGACGATGTAATGTCGTACACCCAGAATTTAGCAAAATGAAGTTCCGTTGTTTGTGGTTCAACAATTCTTAATATGTATGAATGGCCTTCTATTAATTCGCAGTAACCAGTATTGGAGTAACCATCAGATGGAGCCCAATCGACCCATGCTAAATCTATTAGACCATAATCCTGAATCAGGACACCATGACTATCTGCAGTATGTACAAATGGAATATTTCCTTCATATTCCATACAAATATCTGCGAACGGCGAGTCACATTCTATTACATTTCCAGTAAGAGAGCTAAAGTCATAGCCATCAAGGTTGAATAACCTTACTTCTATACCTTCTGGACGAGGAGTGTCGCCCACAAGCTCAAAACTCAAAGCACTCTGGTTTCCTGTAGCATCGAATGCAGAGACTGCATAATAATAAGTCTCGCCATTTATTACGTCGTAATCATCGAACCAATGTACTAACGAACTGCTATCATAGTTTTCGTCCCATGCAACTTCAGCAACAAGACAATACGGGCCAACTTCTGGAGAATCTCCAGGTAGCTCGGGGCAAAATCGGTAGATAAGATAGCCAACAAGATCATCAACTTCATCATAATAGATATCATTCCAGTAAACTGTTACTACCTGATTGCCAGTTACACTAAAAACACCATTAGGAACCGCAGGTGGGGTTACATCAACAGCAACAACTTCTTCCTCACAACCCGAGATTGTCGCAAGCAGCATAATAAACAAAGCAGCAACGGCAATAACTGATTTTAAAGAGATTAATTTTGTATTCATGGGCATCCTCCAGTTCAAAAGTCTACACACATAATTGCATCTATTGTGCCACCTGCATTCTTGACATCTAAATTTAAGCATGAATTTAAAATATTATGCTATCTACTTGGCTTTATTAAAGTTACACATACAAGGGAGGAATGTATTTACAAAGCAAAAACTTATTATGCAGTTGATTGGAAATTAATAATGTCTACAACTAAATTTAATCGTCCTCTTGATTGGACACTTTTATACAAAACAAAGAGCTGACAACCCAAGGGTTACGGTTGATGTCTCGCCAAACATCAATACCAGTCAGCTCTTTAGATAAATTTTTCAACGATTCTGGGGGTAAGATTTGTAAGCCTTTACCCGTGTCGACTCAAGTACAACCAGACCCCACATCTGAATAGCTCTTCAGTCAAAACTGACTTGGGAAAAGTGCTTCATCTTCGCCGGTTGATGTTTAAATAAACCTCAACCCCAAAATTCGTTATTTGCAGTCTCAGTTGTTCCCTACAACCCACTACATATCAACTACACTGCAGGTAATGTGCCAATTAACGGCATATTAGCCATTAGCTTAACGTCCTTGATAGCAACAAGTTAACCGGCGTATAGATATTGTAGAAACCTATTAAATCTATACGATTGTAAATATTATTTATATGTAAAGTGGAGTTCGAGCTATCATGAAGTAACAAATACAGTTACGTCTATTAACTTTATTAACAATTATTTTAGGGGATTTGACAAAAATTTACAACTACCTGCGTATCAGCCCATACAATCTGATTTTTTTCAACAAATTAGGGTAACTAATACCCAAAATGCGTGATGCTTGCGACTTATTGCCACCAGTTCGCTTCAAAGCCCTGGATATTTCACGACATTCAACCTCACCCAAAGTTTCACGCAAAGGTGTAATTAAATCTCCATCAACGCTGCCTCGACCACTCTCAGCAACATTCGCAGGTAGATGTTCTTGATGAAGCGTGTCGCCAGATCTCATCAGGACCATTGCTCTTTTGATACATTTCTCAAGCTCACGAACATTTCCTGGCCAACCGTAAGATACTAAAGCATCCATAAATGATGGCGTGTAACCAGGAACATCAACTTGTGTTTCCCTGGCAAAACGAGTTATAAAATGATGAGCTAATAGTCTTATGTCTTTATGTCTATCACGTAAAGGTGGAATATATAGAGGGAAATCAGAAATTCTATAGTAAAGATCTTCAAGGAAAAAAGCGCTTTCAGCTTGCTGCTTTAAGTCTCCCTTGCTTGCACAAATAATCCTGACATCGATGGTTTTTTCCTGTGTGGAACCAATTTGCCGCACTTTGTGTCCATCCAGAAATTGCAGAAGTTTGCCCTGCATCGACACTGGAAGTTTATTGATTTCATCCAGAAAAATAGTTCCACCCTCGGCTTCAGCCAAGAGACCCTTTTTGTCACCTGAGGCTCCTGTAAAACTACCCTTCAAGTGTCCAAAGAGTTCACTCTCGATCAGTGATTCCGGAATTGCTGCGCAATTTATGGACATAAACTTATTGCTACTACGATTACTTAAAGCATGAATAGCATAAGCAATAAGCCCTTTACCTGTACCTGTTTCACCCTGAAGCAAAACAGTCAAATCACTATCTGCTACTTTTTGAGCTAATCCCAGCAACTCAAGCATTTTCTCGTCACCGGTAATAACATTTTCAAAACTGTCTATTCCAGCAACAGGCTTTGGTACAGACCCGGAATCTACACCACCATTTGTACGTTCCTGCAGGAACATGCCTAAAAAGCCCATATAGGCATAAATAAACTCAAGTGAAGAGCTACGAAATTGGCCCTCTCCAGCATCTGTTTGTTTCATAGCAAGAAACAACAGCCCCTTGAAATTATCACGAGAAGAAACTGGTATAAATGTGCAACTTGAAAAACTAGCCATCATATCTTTAACTGGTGTTCCTGAAAAATCGTGACTACTGACTGAAGAAAGTAGCAACGAAGAATTGCTGTCAAAATCACAGCTTTCTTTGTACCAGGACGACAGCTCAGAAGCCTGATTACCAGGCAATCCTTCACTGGCAGCAGTTTTTAAAAGTGTACCTTTGGCATCGGGTATATCAATTGCGATAAATCCCACACTTGCCCCACTACGTTCAATACAAGCATTTAGTACCGATGTTAAATTACCGGCCACTGCTCCATCACCCTTGAACATTGCAGTAATATTGTCGCCCAACAGGCCAAAAGATTCTCCCGGCTTCATTGAGGATGACATCATCCTGCTCTCGATTCGTCCACGCAAATCTGCAATCGACAAAGTTGAAGCATTCTCACCCGTAGCAGTTATTATTCTCTCTAGTTCCGCTACTGCCAACAGTGCCTCATCATATTCCTCAAGCTTGAGCTGGATTTCTGCCATGTCATGCTGCAACTCAATGAATAACTTCTCATCATGTGAAGTATCATAGTCGTCTATCAGCTTTACTAAATGGCGACGCATCAGTTTCAGCAGTTCCAGATCGGCGTTGTTGATCCTATGTCGAATAAATGCATTAAGGGATCGACACGCCTCAATAGGCAAATTCTGATCAATAAATATTTCAATTGAAGCAATAAAACCTTCGTCGGCACCTTCTAAATTTCCAATGGCTTTATTAGCAATACCTAAAGATCTGTTACAAAAACCAAGTTCATAAACTTCACCACAAGAACTACAAACTGCCATTGCTGCATTTGCTGCCTCGATAGCTCTGTCCCAATCTTTAGCAAATATATGAGCATCAGCACACCTGCGGAGTAACTCACCCTCAAGATCAGTCACTGTTCCAACAGACTGCGCCCTATCAAGTCCAAGACCAAAACTGTAAAGAGCGGCATCTACTTCACCACGAGCTAGTAAAATATCTCCCAGATATTCATCGGCAATTGTTGTTTCACGCCTGAAACCAGCTTGTTCTGAAAGTAATTTTCCCTCCATTACTAATTCTTCAGCTCTCAGCAGATGGCCTTCCTGTAATTCGAGATACCCAAGAGCTAGACAATTTTTTGCCTGGCGAGAAGCGTCACCAAGACTTTTGGCCAATCTCAAGCTATTCCCAAGACTTAATCTTGCTTCCGAAAAGCTGCCTACTTTTCTTTGAATTATTCCCATATTTAACTGGAATCTTGAAAGCAGATGAGCAGCGCCATGGTGCTCGGCAGTTGCAATAGCTTGTTTCTGAAGTTGAACCGCTTTCTCCCAATTACAAGCATTCTTTTGTATCAGAGCGATATTGTTCTGTGAGATCGCTATACCAATTTCATCTCCAACCCTACGGAAGGTAGATGCAGCATCGTAATAAAACTCTTCAGCTTTAGCCAACCTACCAAGCCTGTGGTGGCAAACACCCATTGTCATCTGTAAATTAGCAACATCCACATGGTTATCTGACACAGCCAAAATTGCAAATGCATGCTTGGAGATTTTTAAAGCATCAACATAATTGCCAAGCTGTATAAATAGAGAAGCTCTTCTGCCAAGAAGTAACGCATGTTCCTGCTCTGACAGAGCCTCTCCACTATCAGACAGGAGCTGAAAAGCTTGCTCAATAAGTGATGTTGCCAGTGTTAAATCCCCAATTCGCAGGGTTGAATCTATGGCTTTACAAAATACTGATAAACTAAGAGAGGGTTGAAGGTTCTCACAATAGTTGGAGTCAAGGAGTTTTGAATAGTATTCCAATGCTGAGGTGTAAGCAGAGGCCTCAAAGTGCAGGTCGCCAACATCAATCAACCTTATAGCGTCATCCGCATGAGCCTTGTGAGGTTCTGAGTTGCTATTCTTTCCGTACCTACTAACCATAACAATTGTCCCCTGGCGACTGGGTGGCAATTAAAAAGTGAATACTACACTACTGGCATACCGTCAAAAAAACAGTGCAACCGTTCTCGCTGTTCCTACCAGTATATCAACAACAGTATCAATACCTGTTAGATCACCGATAAGTTCATCTTCTTCACCGGGACCTGGATCAGGCATAAATTTATCCCCGGTAATTGCGTCATCAGGATCTCCTGTTGAAATAAATTCGCCAGATCCATTTATGCCAGAAGGAGAAGAAGACTCTCCCTCTTGATACAATGGATCATCAGCAATTGCAGGAGAAATCAACGAAGTGGACAGCGCTGCACAAGCCAGTAGCAGAATAAGAATGTAATGATTTTTTTTCATCTGTTTTACTTCCAGTTCAGCATATAATCAAAAAACGCATCTGCCTAAATAGCAGGCGGCTAGTCAATTATGTTGTATATATCTTACGTTTTATCTTTAGATGTGTCAAATGAGTACTAAGTAGATGGCTCGGTATCTAATGCATATTTGTTAATTTTCTTATACAAATTACTTCTCTGCATTCCAAGTTTTCCTGCTGTTTTACTGATATTATAGCGATTCTCTTTCAGTTTATGTTGCAAAAACAACGCTTCAGACTGTTCCTTGAACTCTAAGAACTCTTCACAATCCATAATTTCAGGAAATACTGATGCATCCCTGTCTGAAGTACTTGTCAACAATGGAATATCCTTCAAGCCTATCGTTTCTCCTGGTGTAAGTATCAGTAACCTTTCTACAAGATTGCGAAGTTCTCTCACATTCCCGGGCCAGTCGTGTAATTCAAGAAACTGATATGCCTCCACAGTAAATTCTTTAGCGTCGACTTTCATATTCTGAGAAATCAACTTCATGAAGTAATCCAGGAGCAACCTGACATCACCATCTCTGTCACGCAGAGGAGGCAAATGAACTGCCAGGACATTCAGCCTGAAAAACAAATCTTGCCGAAAACCCGTCTCAGGATCTGATAAGTCTCTATTAGTTGCAGCAATAATCCTGACATCTACTTGTCTCACTTCATTACTACCAACACGTTCAAATTTGCTCTCTTCAACAGCCTTCAAAACCTTGGCCTGTGCTTCAGGACTCATATCCCCAATTTCATCCAGGAAAAGAGTTCCTCCGTCAGCCTGTTCGAATTTACCAACTCGCATCTTTTCAGCGCCCGTAAAACTCCCCTTTTCGTGACCAAACAATTCGCTCTCAACCAACTCTGATGGAATAGCAGCGCAGTTTACCTCGACAAGTGGGTTTGAATGACGATTGCTACCGGCGTGAATAGCCTTTACAACAAGCTCCTTGCCTGTTCCATTTTCACCAGTAATAAGAACTGTTGCATCTGTAGGTGCTACTTGATCAATAAATTTATGTACTTCTTGCATCAAAGAACATTGACCAATCAGAGGAGTATTATAACCGGTTCCATCTCGTAATCTATTTCTGTCTTCTTGAATTTGTGTGAACTCAATTCCATTTTTCAGCGTCAATAGCAACCGGGATCGATCCAACGGTTTTTCCAGAAAATCGTACGCTCCCATCTTCACAGCTTCGACAGCTGTATCAATGTCGCCATGACCTGAAATCACAATTACCGGCATTCCATACCCGAGTTCATTAAACTTGGCAAGGACTTCAAAACCATCCATGCCAGGCATCTTGATATCTAGAAATACAGCATCGACCTGATTTTCTGCCATAACAGACAAAGCCGATGGTCCATCACCAGCGGTTAAAACATTATATTTTTCATAAGTTAGTATCTGCTCAAAAGTTGAACGGATAGCAGCCTCGTCATCTATTATTAAAACTGTTTTCACAACATTCTCCCAGAAAACTTGCTACCAGTGTAACAATCGGTTATGACTTACCTGTCCAACTTTCACTGTAACTGACTTCATGTCAAGACCAGAACGGCATTTTTGATGAAACAACTAATCAGAGATATACCAATAAAGTCCATTCCTGAGCTTGTTGCATCGATGAACCAACCAGAATTCAGAAGCAAACAGCTTCAACAATGGTTATGTGAAAAAGGTGCCATTGAATGGGATCATATGTCTAATATACCAACATTTCTGCGTAATCAACTTGCTGATAAATTTGCACTTTCCGGACTAAGCATTGCTGAACAACAAGTGTCGTCCGATGGAACTAAAAAATTCCTGTTTGTGCTTAGAGATGAGCAAACTATTGAGAGTGTAATTATTCCCATGGACAAACATTACACTTTTTGTGTTTCTTCACAGGTCGGGTGCGCAATGGGTTGCTCTTTTTGTGCGACTTCCCGTGGCGGGCTTGTACGAAATTTAACCAGCGCTGAAATTGTTGAACAAGTCATTCATTTGCAAAAATATATTTCAGACAATAAACCTAAAAGCTGGAACATTGTCTTTATGGGTATGGGCGAGCCGCTGGATAATTGGGATAATGTAGCTGCTGCTATAAATACACTTGTCGATGTGCAAGGGTTTGATATATCACCCCGCCGGATCACAATTTCAACTTCGGGCCACATTGCAGGCCTTAAAAAAATGTTGCGTAGTGAATATGGTGTCGGACTCACTGTCTCAGTTAACAGCTGTGATGATGTCGTGCGAAAGAAGCTGATGCCTATCCCAGGCCGGACCCCCTTGCCAGAAATTCTTGATGCTGCTGAAGAATATTCCAAACGGCTTTTTGGCGGAATAACAATTGCTTATGTGTTGCTTGCGGGAATTAACGACAGCAAATCAGATGCTAAAGTGCTTGCTAGTCTCGTCAGAGACAGACCTTTTAAGGTCAACCTGATTCCACTTAATGCAATCAATGATAAACAAAAAAAACCACAGGACGATGAAATCCTGCAGTTTCAAAAAGCGTTAGCTTCACATGGTGTCAGATCATTCGTCCGATCCAGCAGTGGTGAAGACATAGATGCGGCTTGTGGACAGTTGCGAAACAAGCACAAATAGGAACTATACTAAATCGGATAGTGTAGTTTCACTCAATGCTTTTTCCAGAGCATTTTGTGCTTTCTGCCAAACTCTGCTCATAGCACAATCTCCTGACCTATTGCAAGGATCAACTTTCCGCATGCAATGGTTCAGAGCAATCCCGCCCTCGCAAATATCTACAATCTCAAAAAGTGTTATTTTAGAAGGATCTTTTCCAAGAGAAAATCCACCTTTAACCCCACGATGTGATTTAATGATATTTTTCTGTGTGAGTGATTGGAATATCTTGGCCAAAAATGCCTCTGATACCAGGCATGCATCAGCTAGTTCTTTAAGTCTGACAGGAGAATCTTCATCCCGCCCGACCAGCTCCATCAATCCCCTGATAGCGTATTCTGTCTGTCTAGTTATCTGCAACATTAGCTTACTTCCATTTCCCAAAGTTAATCTACTGAATCATGACAAAGATGAGCATTAAAGTCCTGTTGTCAAATTCTCACATCACATTGATCGCCTATATTGACCACCGACCTCATAAAGAGCGTTAGTTATTTCACCCATAGAGCAATGCTTTACAGTATTCATCAACTCAACAAATACGTTCTCCCCCCCCAGAACTGCCTTGCGGAGTGCTTCCAAAGATTGGGATGATTTGTCGCTATTTTCAGATTTAAACTCTGCCAAATCTATTAAACGTTGATTCTTTTCCTGGCTGCCACATCGAGCCAGATGAAGCTCGTTACTGTCTGCTTGAGCTACATTGGTGCTGAGGTATGTGTTCACCCCTATAATTGGCAATTCACCAGAATGCTTTTTGTGTTCATATAAAAGGCTCTCTTCCTGAATCTTTCCGCGTTGGTACTGAGTTTCCATTGCACCAGGAACACCTCCACGTCGGGAGATATTTTCAAACTCAACAAGTACTGCCTCTTCCACAAGCTCTGTCATCTCATCAATAAATGCTGAACCTTGCAGCGGGTTTTGGTTTTTGGCCCAACCGAGTTCGCGATTGATAATCATTTGGATTGCCATTGCACGTCGGACCGACTCTTCACTTGGCGTGGTAATCGCTTCATCGTAAGAATTGGTATGTAACGAGTTGCAGTTATCATATATTGCCATCAACGCCTGTAAGGTTGTGCGAATATCATTGAAATCAATTTCTTGTGCATGCAAAGATCGGCCCGATGTCTGAATATGATATTTAAGCTTTTGTGAACGCTGGTTTGCACCATATTTATCACGCATTGCTACAGACCATATTCGACGCGCAACTCTGCCTATTACAGTGTATTCCGGGTCAAGTCCATTGCTGAAAAAGAATGACAGGTTTGGGGCAAAGTCATTTATATCCATACCTCTACTGAGGTAATATTCCACGTAAGTAAAACCGTTGGCCAAAGTAAATGCCAACTGGCTAATTGGGTTGGCTCCAGCTTCTGCAATGTGGTAACCACTGATTGATACCGAATAATAATTACGTACTTCGCAGTCTATAAAATATTGCTGCACATCGCCCATAAGTTTCATAGCAAATTCAGTAGAAAATATGCAAGTGTTTTGAGCTTGATCTTCCTTTAAAATATCTGCCTGTACTGTACCTCGGATATTGGAAAGCGTGTGTTTCCTAACTTCAGCGATTTCATCTTTGTTCAACTCCCGACCAAGCTCATCCTGTTTTTTCTGAAGTTGCTGATCGATTGCAACGTTGAAATACATCGCCAGCATAATTGGAGCAGGGCCATTTATGGTCATTGAAACACTGGTGTTTGGATGGCACAAATCAAAGCCGTCATAGAGAGTTCTTACATCATCAATGGTACATATTGAAACCCCACCCTCACCAATCTTACCAAAAATATCTGGGCGCTCTTCCGGATCTTCACCATAAAGAGTCAGACTGTCGTAGGCTGTGGAGAGCCTTTTCGCATCATCATCTTTGCTGAGATAATGGAATCGCCGGTTTGTTCTTTCTGGAGATCCTTCGCCAGCAAACTGGCGCTTTGGTTCTTCATCTGCCCTCTTGAAAGGGAACACTCCAGCAGTAAAAGGAAAATGCCCGGGAGCACCTTCCAGCCTTGAGTAGATCAAACGATCGCCGGGATCAGTAAAAACAGGGAAAGCAACCCGAGGAATGCGCGTTCCTGAAAGAGAACTTGTTGCAGTTTCAAATGTCAGTTCCCTGGCTCTCACTTTAACATGAACTTCATCTTCTGAGTAACTGCCCATCAAGTCATCCCACTGTTGCAACTCCATTAGCAGGCCGTCTACATTGGAGTCAGCTAACTGTTGTGAAATTTCCTTGTTTTCAGGAATTTGCTTTTGAACAGTTTGTAAAGCTGCATGCTTACGAAGTAATTCTGCATCAATATGAACTTGTTGTTTATATGTTCTGACCAGATCGGCTATATCACCAAGGTAATTTATTTTTCCAGTAGGAATTATCGCTGCCTGGCCCGATGTAGTTTTGGACATCTCAATTTGTCCTGTATTAAATAAAGCATTATTCAACCAGCTGAAAAGAGCGTTAACACCATCATCGTTGAATCGACTGGCAATTGTACCAAATATCGGCAAATCCTGATCTTCAATTTCAAAACCGTTTCTGCTGCGACGCCATTGTTTCTTCACATCGCGTAAGGCATCTTCACTACCAGTACGATCAAACTTGTTCACAGCAACTGCACTCGCATAATCGATCATGTCGATTTTTTCAAGTTGAGTAGCAGCCCCAAATTCACTGGTCATAACATATACTGAGAGATCACTGATATCAGCTACGGCAGAGTCTCCCTGACCGATTCCACTTGTTTCAATAATTACCAAATCAAAGCCGGCAGACCTAACAAGAGGCAGGCAATCTGAAAGTGCCTTACTCAGCTCACCTCGTGCGCCACGCGTGCCAAAACTACGCATAAAACATCTGTCACCATAAACTGCGTTCATCCTGATTCGGTCGCCAAGCAAGGCTCCGCCGGTTTGTCTTTTACTGGGATCAACTGCAAGTAAAGCAATTTTTAAATCTGGGGAGCTTGAAATAAATCTTCTGATTAATTCATCAGTTAATGAGCTTTTACCGGCTCCGCCTGTGCCAGTAATGCCAAGCACTGGAGGTAAATTGTTGGAATCTGAATCAGATATTTCACTAGTTCCATTTTCAACATTTGAAAGTTCCACAGCAAGATTGAAGTTCTCGGCAACACAAGTTGGTTTTTGTCCATTAACCTTATTTCTCTGCCCCCGGCGAACATGTACCCTCTTATTCATATCATCAATTATGCCCTGCAAGCCTAATTCACGGCCATCATCAGGAGAATATATTTTGTCGATTCCATCATCTTCAAGAGCTTTGATTTCATCTGGGATAATGACTCCCCCACCACCACCAAAGATTGCTATGTGTTGCAAGCCTCTTTCATCCAATTCCGATCTGAGAAATCGGAAAAACTCATTATGTCCACCCTGGTAACTACTGATTGCAATTGCATCAGCATCTTCTTGCAATGCTGCACGAACAATGTCGGGTACTGATCTATTATGCCCCAGATGAATAACTTCGTTTCCAGATTTCTGAAGAAGCCTGCGAATGATATTTATCGATGCATCGTGACCATCGAATAAAGAAGCAGCTGTTACAAATCTTAGCGGTATTGTTTGAGCGGTGGACATGCAGCCTCCAGAGTGCTGTCTAAAGTTTCTATCTTCATTAACCACTATAACAGCCAGATAGTTGCAAAGTCCAGCAGATGGTTGTCAATTTATGTAATGAACCGTTGACATTTACTACAAATTACTGTTAAAAATAGAAGAGATAAGCAGTGATAATTCTTTCTTTTCAGGAGCACATTATGTCAATCGAAACAATTCCCCAGTTATTTTACAGTGCTGTTCGTGAGCACAACCGACCAGATATGTTTATGTATAAAGGTGACGACGGGCAATATGTTAATGTCTCCAGTGATGAGATGTTACGTAATGTAAGAGCAATCCGCCTTGCTCTTAAATCATTTGGAATAGAAAGTGGTGGCAAAGTTGCAATTCTTTCCGAGAACTGTCTTCAATGGGCAATAAGTGATTTAGCTATTCTGTCTCTTGGCGCTGCTGATGTTCCAATCTATCCAACTGTTCTAGAAGATACTGTTGAATATATTTTGAATGACTGTGGACCAACTGCAATTTTTGTATCTACAGCTGAGCAGGCTCAAAAAATTCACAACATTCGACAAAATCTACCATTCTTGAAAGACGTATTTTCATTTGAACATGTAGATTTACCTGATGTTATGACTTTTGACAGATTGCTTGAAATCGGTAATACAATTGCTTCTGAACAGCCGCAAGAACCAACTGACGATATTGGGCCTGCCCAAAAAGATGACCTTTGTAGCATAATTTACACAAGTGGTACTACCGGTGACCCAAAAGGTGTAATGCTCTCACATTGGAACTTTGTCTGCAATGTGCTGATGGTTGACGAAGAGGTCGATTTCAGTTCAATGGATAAAGGGCTTTCATTCTTGCCACTGTCTCATGTGCTGGAAAGAATGGGCGGATTCTACACAATGATGTATGAAGGTATAGGTATCGCTTATGCGGAAAGTGTAGAAACTGTTGCCGCAGATATGCAGATTATCAAACCATCGATAATGGTAAGTGTTCCTCGTCTATACGAAAAAATCTTTGATAAGGTCAATGCCAAGGCTATGGCCGGTAGTCCTATAAAGCGTAATATTTTCCTCTGGGCAAAAGCAAAAGGCCAGGAATGGGGCGAAAAAAAGCGAAATGGCGAAGCGATTCCGTGGTGGCTTGGATTTCAATATAAGATTGCAGATAAATTAGTTTTCTCAAAACTGCGTGAAAAGACAGGCGGCAATCTGCAGCTGTTTATCTCTGGTGGTGCACCTCTGTCTCCTCATATTCATGAATTTTTCTATGCTGCAGGATTGATTGTACTTGAGGGTTATGGGTTAACCGAGACATCTCCTGTTGTGTCTTGCAACACTCTTGAGAACTTGCGTATTGGCAGTATTGGCAAGGTTATGAGTAACACTGAGATCAAGATTGCCGACGATGGTGAAATCATGATCAAGGGCCCACAAGTGATGCTCGGTTATTACAATAATGCAGAAGCAACCAGAGAAGTTATTTCTGATGATGGCTGGTTTGCAAGTGGTGATATAGGCAAATTTGACGATGATGATTACCTCTATATTACTGATCGTAAAAAAGATATCATTATCACAGCTAGTGGTAAAAACATTGCTCCACAACCAATCGAAAACCTGTTCAAAAAGAACAAGTTTATTTCACAGATAGTTGTGATTGGTGATCGCAAGCCTTACCTGACCGCTTTGATTGTGCCAAACTTTGAAAACCTTGAAGTGTGGGCAAAAAGCAAAAATCTAACATGGAGTAACTTTACTGAGTTATCTGAATTACCAGAAGTTATCGATAAACTTCAACGCGGCGCTGACAGGCACAACTCCAATCTACCATCGTTCAATACTATTAAGAAGTTCAGATTAATGACCGATGAGTTTACTCTGGAAAATGACGAATTAACTCCTACTCTGAAAGTCAAACGCAGGGTTATTCAGGAAAAATACAGTGCTCTTATTGATGCACTTTATGAGTAATGAATAGAGAAACCAATTATTTTCTACGCCCGGTAGTCTGTACTGCCGTTGGCATGGTTGGCAACATCCTGCTGACTCTTGTAAAACTAGCCATCGGGTTTTTGAGTGGTTCTGCCTCTCTGATTGCCGATGGCTTTCACTCTTTTTCTGACTTGGCTGGTGATGTCGGAGTAATGATTGCTCTGAAAGCCAGTTCCCGCCCACCTGACAGAGATCATCCTTACGGCCATCACAATTATGAAACTCTGGGTGGAATGGCTGCTGCATTGCTGTTGCTCGGTACCGGGTTTTTCCTGGCCAGAGATGCAGTAGTTAATTTTGTTCATCATGAACACTATACTCCCAGCTGGATTGCTTTTTATGCAGCGATTGGTTCTGTGATTATAAAAGAAGCTATGGCGCGATATACAATTATTGCCGGAAAGATTCACAATTCACCTGCTCTGCGTGCTAATGCTGCTCATCACAGGAGTGACGCTCTTTCCTCAATTGCCGCTGCGGTCGGAATTGCTGGCACAATTGCTGGCTGGCATTTTATGGATGGCCTGGCAGCTCTACTGATTTCTGCTTTGATTCTGAAAATGGGTTGGGACCTGATTCAGGAAAACTCACAAATCTTGATGGACACAATGCCATCGGAAGAATTTATAGAAGAGGTCACTGGTTTCGCAATGGAAGTTAATGGAGTTTTAGCTGTAAATTCACTGATTTTACGACCGAAAGGCTCCATTTATCTTGGCGATATTTCTATTGCAGTTAATCCAGAGCTTTCGGTTACTGAAGGTCATGAAATTGCCCATCAAGTTGAAGAACATCTCCAAGCTCATGAGCATTCACTTGGTGGAGTTATGGTCCACGTTGAGCCATATATTAATTAGGTCGTTTTCTTAAAGTTATATAAAAAGACTTTTCCTGTTCCTCTCTAATTACTACAACTTCTACCATTTCACCTTCAGAATGTTGTTGTAGAACTAGAGTGAGATCTCTGAGATTTGCAATAACATCTCCGTTAAATTTTGTCAGAACATCGCCACGGGTAAGACCTGACTCTTCAGCTGGGCTACCAGGCATAACTCCTGACAGCTTAACTCCGCCTACACCTTCAACAAAGTCTGGAATAGTCCCGAGCCAAGCGCGTTTTTTACCATTACCTGAATGAACAGCTGGTTTGAGATCACTATTACGCTGGTACTCAAAATTCTTAGTGTCTGTTAGTAACAATGTCGTCATTTGCTTCACAAGTTTTGAGACCTTTGCCAAGCCTTGATATTCAATCAAGTCAGCTGTGTCTTCTGTAGAATGATATTGTGGATGCGGACCAGTAAAAAAGAACAGAACTGGTATTTCTATGGCATTAAAAGAAACATGATCACTTGCATCCCAGCCACCATCGCTCAATTGAAGGTCAAAGTTATAAGCATCGTCCAAACCTTTGAGCATTGTTCTGAATCTTGCGCAGCTACCAAGTCCACCTACATATAATCTGTCATCGCGCAGGCGACCAACCGAATCTATATTCATCATTGCTACAATTTTGCTGTCTACTACTGGATTTGAGGCCAAATATGATGAGCCAAGTAAACCGATTTCTTCACCTGCAAAAAAAGCAATCAGGAGTGATCGATGTGAGCTATTCAGCTCTGCAAGATCGCCAATTACTTGCAATACAGAGACAACTCCCGAAGCGTTATCTTCAGCACCATTATAGACGCCAGAAACTTCATTATAGTCGTTATATGCGAGTCCCAAGTGGTCGTAATGTGCACCGATAAGAACAATTTCATTGGCCAAATCGCCTGATCCAGGAATCCAACCAAGGACATTGCGCCCTTGCAAATTAGAAAAACCTTCGCCATAAAGAGGGAAATCCTGGAACCTGTTTTCCATTCCTGGAACTAATTTGATGTTCTGGGTATCCATCCAGTATGCTATTGAATCTGCTGCAACAAGAGCTGACTTGGTGCCATTACCTCTGCCTTGTAACTGATCACTGGCTAAAGTTTTGAGAGCAGTTTCCATATCGAATGCTTGTACATTTACAGCAAGTAGAATCAACAATAACACGACTCGTAACATTAAATGTCTCCTCTGGCAATCATCCGATCTCTGAGCTATAATCAATTCAACAGTAACGTCTGAAACAAGGAACGGCAATAGTGACATACCCCAAACTTCCACCAAAAGCTGCAACCGCTGTAGGTGTGATAAAAGCCCTCTCAGATGCAAACTTTACTGCTCATCTGGTTGGTGGTGCAGTTCGAGATTTATTGCTGGGGCTTCCTGCGGGGGATTTTGATGTAGCAACAAATGCCACCCCTGAACAAGTTTCAGAATTGTTTACAAATACACATTTTGTTGGTGCTTCGTTCGGTGTGACTCTAGTCAATATCGATGGAGAAAACATAGAGGTTGCCTCCTGGCGGACTGAAAGCTCATACAAAGATGGCCGCCATCCAGACCAGGTCTCTTATTGTGACAATCTTGAAAATGATGCTGCACGCAGGGATTTTACTGTCAATGCTCTTTACCTTGATTCAATTAATAAACAAATCATCGATCCTGTTAATGGATTGGCTGATATAGAGTCAAAAGTGCTACGTGCTGTTGGTAATCCTGACCAGAGGTTCAGTGAAGATGGTTTGCGCCTGCTTAGAGGAGCAAGGCTTTCCGCTGCTTGTGGACTGGCAGTTTGCAAGGATACAAAAGCAGGAATGAAGAGAAACTGCAAAATGATTGATGCTGTAAGTAAAGAGCGAATTGGCATTGAACTTACGAAACTTATCACCGGGCCAAATCCCACTGCTGGGTTAGAACTGCTAAAAATTACTGATGTACTTGAACAGGTTATTCCGGAATTATTACAGCTCGTTGATTTACCTCAACCAGCTGCTTATCACCCTGAAGGATGTGTCTGGACTCATACAATGCTTGCTTTGGAATCCTTGAATGAACCAACCCCTGCATTAGCTTTTGCAACTCTGTTTCACGACATCGGAAAACCGGATACAATTACTGAAAAAGACAGAATACGATTCAACTGCCACGCTGAAGTTGGTGCAAAAATAGCCAGGGCAATTTGTCAAAGACTAAAACTCTCCAATGCACTCACACTGCGCATTACAGAACTGGTTAAACAGCATCAGAGCTTCCTGAATGTCAAAGAGATGCGCCCTTCAACATTAAAGCGCTTTTTCCGACAGGATTGTTTTACTGAATTATTGGCACTTCACAAAGCAGATCGACTTGGTGGTAACGGTAACCTCGAAATTTGGCAGTGGTGCAAACAAAAGCATGAATCTTTTAACGAAGATCAGTTACAACCGGTACCGTTGCTGACGGGCAATGATTTATTGAATCTTGGGATACCTCAAGGCACTCATTATAAAATAATATTGGAAGAACTTGAAACAGCACAGCTTGATGCCAAAGTGTCCGATAATAAAGAGGCCATTAAATTCGTTATGAAAAAATGGAAGAAGTTGAGTTAATAACCTGCAGCTTTGCCAACTCCCCTTTTGTCGCTGGCACCAGTTATCACTCCTGTTTCCGGATTGATAAATATCAGCTGAACATTTCCCATACTTAACCGCTGTTCAATATTGTGGCCCATTGTTGAGAGCTCGAGAATCGTTTCAGCAGTAAGTGATTCAGGTTCATACCAGAGAATATCAGGTGACCATTGGTAGTGAACTCTGCCAGCATCAACTGCATCCTGGGGAGCCATTTTATGGTCGAGAATATTCAGGACAGTTTGCAGAGTTGTTGTGATAATTCTGGATCCACCCGGGCTGCCTGTTACCAATCGAACCTGACCACTTTCCGTAATAATTGTTGGTGTCATGCTCGACAGCGGACGCTTACCAGGTGCGACAGAATTTGCTTCACTACCAACCAAACCAAATGCATTGGGAACACCCGGAGCAGATGAGAAATCATCCATTTCATTATTGAGAATAACGCCAGTGCCATCTGCAATCATACCTGAACCGAACGACAAGTTTATAGTTAACGTTGCGGCAACCGCATTGCCACGTGCATCTACAATACTGAAATGAGTTGTGTCATTACCTTCAAGGTCCTTTGGCTCGATTCCACCTGCTTCATTGACTGGAAATATTTTATTTAAAGAGATCAAAGACCGCTGTTTTGCAGCATAATCTCTGGAGATCAATTTTGTGATTGGAACATCATAATAATCAGAATCACCCAGCCATCGGCTTCTATCTGCGTATGCAAATTTCATGGATTCTGCCATCAGATGAACAGCTTCAATGCTATTATAACCAAGAGTTTCAAGATCGTATGGCTCGAGAATATTCAGCATTTGAACAATATGAACACCACCAGAACTTGGTGGAGGCATTGACCATACTTTATACTCGTGGTAATCGCCGTTTACAGTATCTCTCCACTTGGCCTTGTAGTTTGATATATCTTCGGCAGATAATAAGCCACCTGCATTTTTGACTGATGAAGCAATGGCAGCGGCAATAGATCCAGAATAGAAGTCGTGACTGTCTTGTGCAATTTTCTGTAACGTTCTTGACAGATCTTCCTGGACAAGAACAGTTGGGATAACGCCATCCGGCATAAGAATAGATTTTGCCTCTGAGCTAAAGCGTTCGCAATTGTATTCAATCCTGGCGCGCAGCATTTCATCGACAGGAAAGCCGTTTTTTGCAATTGATATTGCTGGTTTTATCAATCTTTTCCAGGGCAAGGTTCCATAAAAAGCATGAAGTTCAACCAGGCCTCTGACGAGCCCAGGAACAGCAACTGAAAAAGGACCATCGATACTCATGCGCGGTACAATTTTACCATCGGCAAGATACATGTCACGAGATGCTTTTGAAGGCGCAGTTTCTCTGGCATCAAGTGCTCTTGCCATTTGTTTGTCGGCATCGTAACAAATGAAAAATCCACCACCACCAATGCCTGAGGAGTATGGCTCAACTACAGCCAGGACAAACGATGCGGTTATTGCTGCATCCATGGCATTTCCGCCATCGCGCAATACCTCAACTGCTGCCTCGGTTGCAAGTGGATGGGCAGTAACTGCCATGACTTGAACCCCATCTGCAGCTAATAAACTTTGAACCGATAACAGGAAAACAAAAAGTAGTCTAAGCATTTTACTCTTCCGGTAATAGCGTGTGCCATGATCTGGCGGCGAAACAATATTTTGCTGCAAGATGAGCAAAGTGTGCACTGTTTTCAATGAGACGTTCTTTTTTGAAACTTGTAGTCGACATAATAATTGCCAGCAAGCTTGTGGTTTCTTCACTAACAGAAGTACGCAGAGAATCGCTGGTCGGTGAACCAAAGCCACCAACAGAATCGAAAAGCCCAAGCCTACCTTCAAGGTGGACTGGTCCTTTGCGGATACCAGCATATTCTTCTCCTTGCGTGCCTTTACGCAAAGTTACATCGCCTTCTATTTTATTGTAATCATACATTCCAATTGGTAGCAAAAACTCGAGGCTGGCAAGATTGCACATATCCACAGCATTGGAGATTCTATATAAATCATTACCTTTGAGGACACGTCTAAGTAATGCTTCGCTTGAAGGTCTGGTGCGAGTAGGATCCACCCCTGTAGCACGATACAATTTCCTTGCTTCAGCAAGTCCTGGAATCTCCGAAGGTTTCAGATTTGCAAAAATAGTTTGAAGAGTCTTGGAAAATTCTGTGATTTCCAGCTGAACTCTTTCGCCATCACAAATTTTTACATGTTCAATAAACACTACGCCACATTGCAAAAAATCGCTGACTGAATCATCCAGCGTGACAGTTTTGCCGTCTGGTAAATTTATGAAACTCATTTGGTCTTATGCCGACCGTCAGAGCCGTACATATTGCTATAATATTCCTGGTAACTTCCAGATCGAACTCTTTCCCACCACTTGCGATTGTCCAGATACCACTGGACAGTTTCTTTTATACCGGTTTCAAAAGTATATGAAGGTTCCCAACCAAGCTCCTGTTTGATTAAGTTGGCATCGATTGCATATCGCTGATCATGTCCTGGACGGTCTTTCACGAATTTAATCAACGATTTATCTTTACCCAGCATTTCGAGTAATAACTCAACTATCTGAATATTTTCCATCTCGTTATTGCCACCAATATTATAAACAGCACCAGGTTTCCCTTTGGTTAAAACTGTATAAATTGCGTCACAGTGATCATCTGCATGCAGCCAGTCACGAACATTTTTGCCGTCGCCATATACAGGTAACTCTTTATCATCAAGCGCATTGGCAATCATCAACGGAATCAGCTTCTCAGGAAACTGGTAAGGTCCATAATTATTACTACAGCGAGTTATCATGACTGGAAAATTGAAGGTGTGGTACCAGGCTCGGCAAAAATGATCCGCTGATGCTTTTGAAGCCGAGTATGGTGAATTTGGTTTAATCATACTTTGCTCAGTAAAAAATCCATCTTTGCCAAGAGAGCCATAGACTTCATCAGTGCTCACCTGTAAGAATCTTTTCACCGAAAACTCTTTGGCAACCTGCAACAGATTTTGAGTGCCAAGTACGTTCGTTTCTACAAATACTTTTGGACCATCAATTGATCTGTCTACATGGCTTTCAGCAGCAAAGTTTACAATCGCTTCAATTTTTTCTTCCTCAATAATTGATCTGACCAATTTACTGTCGCCAATATCTCCTTTTATAAATCGATAATTTGAATTGCCTTCACATTCTGTCAGATTTTCCAGGTTCCCTGCATAAGTCAACAGATCAAGGTTTATTATTCTATCCTGGTTCTTTTTCAAAACCTTGATAATAAAATTGGAACCGATGAACCCTGCCCCGCCAGTTACCAGAAGATTCATTTTACACCTTTTTTAGTTTACGAACCGCTGTCACAAAGTTAAGTACTTTTTCTGCGTCGACAACTGGATATCCAAATGGTCCTGTCGATTTCAGATGAGAACCGATAATAAATCCATCTGCATCACTGAATTCATCCAGGTTTTCACAGTCCATTCCGCTGCCTATTAATAACGGACAATCAGGTATTGCTTCACGGGCAATACTTAATTCAGAACTACATGCTTTTGCGCCTGTTGATGAACCGGAGATAATAACCGCATCGGCTTTTGCTCGAAGTCGCAAGTCTCCTGCTTCGTCAGCTATTGGTCGTTCTGCCAAGGGTGCTGCATGTTTCACACGGAGATCTGCCCATATTGCCACATCCTTGGCAATCTGCTCACGCAAGCGAAGTACTTCCGCAGCATCACCTTCAATCAAACCCTGATCAGTAACTACTGCTCCGCATAACACATTTACTCTGACGTAATTTGCATCGACGGCAGCGGCAATACTCAAAGCCGACTCTGCGTCATTGCGAAGTACATTAATACCAAGCGGCATTGAGGGATGTCTATCTCTGACTGCTGCTGCTATCCTGGTCATCGATGCAACCGTCACTGGCGGAACTTTGGTGCGGAAGAAAGGCACATCGTTATAGTTTTCCAACATAAATGCACCGACACCACCCTCCACCAACGCATCAGCATCAGCTATTGCAGCATTCATTACAGCAGTGAGATCACTATCCCAACCAGGTGAGCCGGGAAGTGCGCGAAGATGGATCATGCCTATAACAGGCATGCCAATCTGTTTTTTGAAGTTTGTTGTATTCCACATATTAAAATTATAGCTTTTTACTGCTCTTATGACAACCTGAAGAAGTTGACTGGATTTTATTTGGAAAATCGAATACATTCCCAGTTCAGAGATTTGCTAATTTTAAAGCCCCTCAGGAGATAAAATGCAGATTATCCAGAATAAAGCTGGCTGGATCGAAGTTATTTGCGGCTCAATGTTCAGTGGCAAAAGCGAAGAGTTAATTAAAAGAGTTCGTCGTGCAGAAATTGCCCGGCAGCGTATACAACTGTTTAAACCTAAATTAGATGATCGATATGATGATAAAGACATTGTTTCACATAACCAGCAACGCCTTTCCAGTACTCCAGTTGAATCCAGCGAAGAAATCATGAAGCTGGTGGATGATAAAGTTCAAGTTGTCGGGATTGATGAAGCACAATTTTTTGATGGCGGTATTGTAGAAGTTTGCAACAAGTTGGCTAATCGTGGCAAAAGAGTAATTGTGGCTGGTCTCGACCAGGATTATAGAGGCGAACCGTTTGGTCCAATGCCTGTTCTTATGGCAATTGCCGAATATGTCACAAAACAGCTGGCAATCTGCATGAGGTGCGGCAATCCTGCCAACCATACTCAAAGGCTAACAGATTGTACTGATAAAATTGTTGTGGGAGCACAAGGAACATACGAAGCAAGGTGCCGCCTTTGCTATGAGATACCACTTGAAAAAGAAAAAGATTAGCACTCTACATCAATTATAGAGAGCTCTTCCCACATTTTAGTCCATGTATCTACATCTATGTTCAATATTTTAGCATTCTTACTAATCGCGTGTTTCACTTCAACAACTTCTAATGTGTTCTCTCTGACTTCTGCCAATTCCTCACCCAGCGCGATTAATCTGGCAAGCTCAGGCACTTCTTCCTCATATCCCGCATGGTGCAATTTTACCGCACCAGCTAATTCAGGATTCAGATGCCACCTGTCTATCAGACAACCGCCAAGATCACCATGATCAAACCCAAACGTTGCTTTTTCTATTGCATGAACTGGCTCACCCTGTTTGTTTGCCGATTCAAATATTTTTTTATACTGATCCGGCAGAGCTCTTGCCAACACAAGCTGACCAAGGTTCTGCATGAGCCCACCTGTAAAAGCTACTTCTCTATTGCAAAGTCCTGAAGTATCAGCGGCAACTTGGCAAGCAATTGCGGTCGATACTGATTTTTCCCAAATTGAGTTCAACACTTCGCTTTTACGACCACCCAAAATTACTGCCCGTGAAGCTGCAACCAAAGTCCAGCTTCTGATTGTTCTGAAACCTAATCTCACTATCGCATCGCGAACCGTCTTGATTTCTGAATTACCCATAAAGTATGATGAATTTGCTACACCCAGTATTCGCGCAGTCATTACCTGATCCAGACTAATCTCCCGCTCCAGATCTGCTGCAGTTGCATCATCTTTTGAAAGCAATGAAAGAACTCTTGATGCAACCTGCGGTAATACTGAGAGCTCACCAACCATGTTGACTACTTTTTCAGGAGTAAGCGTTGAAAGCTCTATATTTGACAAATCCGTTCTATGAGCTTTTTCAGCTGCCATAATTGCTGAAATTTTACTGCCTGAGGTTATGATTTCAGCTTCAATGCAATGCAACTTCGTTAAGGCACTGTTTGCTAACAGTGGCAATAGGCTGGCAACTTTGCAGTCTACATCCCAATCAAAGTAGATGCTTGTATTCCATCTTCCCCGAGATGGCAATGGCAGAATAAATGATTGCTGGTTCCCGATATCTGCTATCTTCATAAACTCACCTGACACTATTTTTGATGTCAAGTTACCTACATAAACTGATTTCTCTTCACTGGTTAAGCTAAATATATCTTCTTCGATCAACGAAATTAATTCTGGATTATATCCATTTGTTGTCATTTCTGCTGGGATATCGATGCCAACTGCCAACAAAACTCGTAAACCGCTGCTCCACTTTCTCATTAGAAGCATCCTGTAGCCTGTATCACAAGCCAACTCATGGAAAATAGAGGTTACATCGGCAACAGACATACACCTATTGAGCTGCCTAGCAGCCCGTAAAATCGGTTTTAAATTCAATTCTGGAGTTCTAACTGCTTCTGCATTTTTAACATCAATGTTAAGTTCATCGGAAGTCATAACGCCATCACATGATACTTTCATATAACTCTACCTCCATTCTCTGACTACTATCGGCAGCATTTATAGGAAGTTGAGTGTTATGAACCTAGCTTTTACAGATAAACTGTATTAGTCTGTATTGTAAATTGAACTGAATTACCCGATGGAGAAGCAGATGCCCACCAGAATAACAAAATCGTTCACAATTGATGCAGCTCATTGGCTTCCAAATGTCCCTGAAGAGCACAAATGTGGTCGATTGCATGGACATACTTATAAAATTATAATCGGCGTTGAAGGTGATGTTACTCCAGATACCGGCTGGATTGTTGATTATAACGAGATTAAAGCAGCATTTGAGCCATTGTTGACAAAAATGGATCATTTCTGTCTGAACGAAATTCCGGGACTGGAAAATCCGACTGCCGAAGTAATGGCAGAGTGGATTTTTAAGCAAATCAGCAAAACTCTGCCTCAAGTTTCCGATATTACAGTCTGCGAAACACCAACTACTGAGGCAATCTACAAACCGTGATCAGACAACCATTGCTCTGCTCGCAAATCCCCAGGCTTTATTTTGAGTAAATTCTTATAGGCATCAGCTGTTTTCTCGTTATCGCCAAGCCGCTCATAGACTCCTGCCAAGTTGCCCCAGGCCTGCCAATATCCAGGTTGTAAATTAAGAATTTTTTGGAAAACCGGGACTGACTCCTCAAGCCTTCCCAACTCAATCAAACAAAGCCCTTCCCCAAACAAGGTAGTAACATCCATTTCTTTACGGTTCATTTTTTGAAATCTGCGCATTGCAGAACCATATTCTTTGTTGTGATACAGAACCCAGGCATAACCTGCATTTGCTCTTTTATCCTGTGGGTCCTTGCGCAACATCACTTCAAACTGAACTGATGCAGCATCGACATTGCCCGCCTGCAACATTGCCTCACCTAGACTTGCTCTCGCTACCATTGATTCAGGTAATCGCCTTACCCAATCCTCATAGAGAGGAATCAACCTTTCTTGCTGACGATTTTTTATCAACAAGCCACTCAATGAACCATAGAGCGCATCGCCAATCATATAGAAATTTTCCTGCCGATATTTTTTATCGATTGCAATTGCAGTGCGGTATTCAGTAATAGCTTTATAATCTTCCCGCGCGTCTGCCCAGGAATTGCCTAATGTGAAGTGATGAAACGGATTTGTGCCGATACGATTTTCTGCAAAACCACGCAAGTCAGACATTGCAAAAAGAGTTAGTGCCAGAGCGACAATAATCGCTTTCTTAGATAACAACCATCTCCGATTGACAATAGCACTCCATACAGCATCAAGACCTGCACCAGCGGGGATTATCAACATAGCTGCCAGTGGGAGTCGGAAACGGGCATTTACAAAAAACAGCAGTATCGACAAACTGTATAAAATAATTGTAAGCAGTAAAAACGTCTGCCGTGAATCTTTTCCTCGCCGGAACAGGCCAAGGACCCCAAATGCAAGAACAACACTCCAACCAGGCCAAATTGGCAGACGCAACAAAGGTGACCAATCTCGCCACGGATAGATGAACTTGTTATTCGAGCGCTCACCTTCACCAAGAAGCATTTTCAACTTATGAGCATACAGTTTGAAGGCATCTGTTGGTTCATTGACCAAATACTTGAAGCCTTGAATAAAAAACCATCGATCAACCTGTGAAGGCTTCAGATTCTTTCCAGTACTATTCTCGGCCATTGCTATTGAATCTTCATAACCACCCTGCCAGGTAGCCCTGGTCCCAGGGACAATTGCCGTCCTGCCATCTGAATCAATATTATTCCCGATAAAGAAGTTTACTCCACCCTGGCTTGCTATAGTAACAAAGTCACCACCACGAATTATATTACTGGTTGTAACAGGTGCAATCGGAATCAATAATCCTGCCAACAGGATCATGAGACTTGATCGTAGTGAAAACTGTTTCCAGAGATACCAGATTATTGCAGGGAAAATAATTAGAATATTTGGACGAGTTATTGCGCTTAACCCAAACACAAAACCGATCAGTAAAAGTTTTTTCCAGCCTGGTTTTTCCTCTGCCAACAACAGCCATATCAAATACAAAATCAGTGTAACAAACAGTGAAACAATCAGAAGTTCTGCAGAAAACCAGATACTTGTCCATAGGCATGCCAACAACATACCTCCAAAATATCCAGCTCTGTTTCCCCATAATTTTGCTGCCGATAACCCTGCCAGACCGGCTCCACATGCTGAAATCACTACATGTACCATTTGTACAGGGAATCGTGAGGCATCAAATATTTTGTAAAGCAGACCAAGAAAATATGGATAGAGTGGCGCCCTGAAAAATGGTTCAGCAGGTGGCCAGGTTCCGCTCAAAAGACCACGAGCCCAGCTATCGTGAACAGCTGCATCCATTATAGGCCTTGTAAACAACGGATTGTCACTCATAAAGAACAAATGGAGCATTCGAAGGACAAACGCAACCAAAGTCACAATTATAAAAACAGACTTGTTGCTATGCTGAAACGTTCTAATCGACAAATGAAATTCCTCTCGATCGAAACTTTTGAGTTTGAATATCCTCACATAGAGCTTAACTCTTGTAATTGTACTTGCCAAGTCATGAAAAAAGGCTTTTCATAACTGATGTTAAGCAAACAATCGATTCACGAGCTGGAGCAATCATGAGACTATCACCGGATAAAATTGACTACATTGCAGAACTGATTCTGGAAACAATTGAAGGCACACCTTCTCTACATATTCAGACAAACAGTGATTTGGTATATCGTGTAATCGCCGATACAATATACGACAATATCAAAGCTGAAGAAGAGTTGGATGAGCAGGTCAATGAACTGATTAATCAGCATAGTGGCGAAGTAAATGCGATGGAAATGGATGTTGGTTCTTTACGTAATAGTATGAAAAGAGAGCTCGCTAAAAAACAAGGATTTATCCTTTAGAAAGGGTCTGAAATGAGACTATCAGAAGAACGAATCAAACATATTTCAGATATGATCCTTGAGACTTTACTTAATGAGGAACATATAGATCTTGAAATTAATGAAGATCGATTTCAATTCATAATCGAAAATCGATTTATTGAAGTTTTGAAAATTGAAGATGAAATTGATGAAGAGGCAGCTGCCTGGATGCATACCAACAAGCCATACCTTGACGATGGTTCCAATGAGTTCCTAGTTGAGATTGAAAAAGTTAAAAAAGATCTAGCCGCATCAAAAGGTTATGTCCTTTATTGATTCATCGGGAGGAAATCCACTGCGACTGCTAATTGTTACCCCTTACCTGCCACACTCCAGAGTTGGTCATGGTGGGGGTACTTCTGTAAGAGCTCTCGTTGCTCAAATGGCGAAGAAACATGAAGTTACTCTTTTTTCTTTAATCCGCCCCGGAGAGTTCGAGCTGATTTCAGAAGTTGAGTCAGAGCTGAATATAAATATCATCCCTTACCACTTTACAGACATACGGTCAAAATGGATAAAATGGCCCAGGCTATTCTCCGACAGGGCATTTTCACTGATAAAATCATTTTTTTCTGGGTACCCATATTATGCCGAAAAATACAGCTCAAGACACTTTGACAAAAATTTGTTAGATGCTGTCAAAGCAGTGAAACCCGATGTTGTTCATGTTGAGTATCTACAAATGTCGTTGCTTTTAAGAGCCCTGGTCAAAGCAAAATCACGCTTGGAGTCCATTGTTCCAGGTCTATTTATTGGGACCCATGAACTAGGCTCGCTTCCAAGACAAAGAAAGCTCCAAAAAACCAGTAACCCATTTAAACGCTTGGCGTTAAGACATCAAGAAGCTGCTTGGAGGAAGCTGCAAGTAGACGTCACTAATTGGGCCAATTGTACATTCTGTGTCACTGATCAAGACCGTGATTTGTTGATTGATGATGGCGGCAGAAACTGCAAGACTATTCCTCTTGGAATTGATACTGACTTGATACAGCCAGTGTGGAAATCTGCCAATTCAAAAAACCTGCTGTTTATAGGCAGTTTTGAACATCCGCCAAATAGAACATGTGCAAAATTTCTTATTGACAATGTCTGGCCAAATGTTGCCCAATATAACATTGAGAGTAAATTGTTCCTCGCGGGAAGAGGTTCACAGCAGTTTTTAGAAAGCTGTGACTCTGTTCCAAGTTCAGTAAGTGCTCTAGGTTATGTAGAAAATCTTGCAAAGTTGTACCGCAAGTCACAACTTTTTGTCGCCCCTCTTATAGACGGTGGCGGAATCAAGATTAAGATTCTTGAGGCGATGGCTTACGGTATTCCAATTGTAACCACGCCGATAGGAGTAGAAGGAATTGTTGATCAGAGCGATGATGCTCTTTTCATATCATCTCCGGACGGTTCATTTGCAGACTCTGTTTTGCAAGCCCTGAATGATCCGGAGGAAACCGCCAGGCGTGCAATAAAGGCCAGAATGGTCATTGAGCAACGATTTGGCTGGTCAGCAATCGCGAATGAGCTGACCAAATTGTACGAGACAATGTAAAGCAAATCGAATCTCGGTTGGCTTTGCTGAATCTCAATTTCTCATGGAGGAGACCGTAATGTTTAAAAGATTGATGCTACTAGTTGGCGCCTTGGCCGTTCTGGTTGGAATGGGCATGATGACAACAACCGCTATGGCCAATGATATCGCCGGTGATATCTCCTACCGCTGGATGGGCTGGGACAACCTGGACTATAATAGTGATCTTGATGATGACTATTCATTCAGTGCTATGCGCACCCGCTTTGGATTTGTTGGAGCTATCGATGGAAACGCTTCTTACGATTTCATTCTTCAGAATTACACTGAACTTGGTGATGGAACTAATGGAGTCAACTCCTTATACAAAGCTACTTTCACATTAAACAACTTCTTTATCGATGGCTTTGATATGACATTTGGTCGTACTCCATTGTCCTATGGTAACGAACGTGTTTTTGGTGCTGAAGACTGGAATCTAGATGTTGATCCTACTTATGAAGGTGCATTTGGACATTACGGATTCGATGGTGGCTGGGTAGACGTAGTTAAAGTTAAGAATACTGAAGGTCGTGAATTTACTACTGACGTAACTACTCACGGTTTCTACATGCACTATGATGCAATGGAGAACTTCTTCTTCGAGCCTTACTATCTGTGGACAACTTTCGAAAATGCTAACGCAGATGTTGATAGTGACAAAAATGCTGTTTACGGCGCTTTGTTTGACTACACTATGGATGCGCTTAATTTCTACGGTGAGAGCATCTTCCAGAGCAGCACAGTTGGTGACGACGACTTTTCAGCTATGGCATACTACTTTGGCGTGGTTTACGACTTCGATATGAGTGTAGATCCTTATATTGGGTTTGAGTATAATGTTGCTAGCGGTGATGATGCTACTGTTAATGATGACATGGCCTACGCTCCAATGGGATCAACTGGTGAGTACCTTGGTGTCATGGGAATGGTTGCATGGTCAGATCTTACAGCAATGAACTTTAATGGTGGATTCACTCCAATGCCTGGATTGGTAATGGAGTTTGATTACTACACTTACGAAGGTAACGAAAGCGGTGAAGCTATCGGTACTGAGTTGAACGTGAAAGCTGACTACGAATTGAATGCAGATATCGGCCTTGAATTTGGTCTTGGTATTTACACTCCTGATGGAGACGATGTAGATGGCACAATGTTTGGCTGGTTTGGTACTGGATTTGGATTCTAGAACCTAACTGTTCTATTGGGGAGGGCTTCTGCCCTCCCCTTTTTTTATTTCAAACTGTAATCACTGCATATTTACAAATATCTATAATAAATCGTCACTGAATTCTAGTAGCAAACTACCATCAGTGACGATTATTAAATTTTAACTCAGTACTATTTTGAGTTGGCATCAACTGAGCAAGTCATCCTCTAGTTCCAGTTTGAGAAAACCATGATGTGACTCATTACACCTTCAAAGAATTCCAGCTCAGTACGTATAGCTGCAGCCTGGCTGGCTGCATGTACTTCGGTAATACCTGGATCTTCTTCCATTATCCGGTTAAAAGCTTCTTGTTCAATAAGGTCCAGCATCTCTGTTGGGTATCCCATAGCACTACTGATGATAATACTGTTATTTAGCCCTGGTGCATAGGAAACATCAACATCATCGTACCTGCTGAAAAACAAAATTGAAGGCTCAAGACCACCATCAGAAGGGATTGACCAAATACTCTTCTCTCTCAATGTAATTGAAGGTGCGCGCCTATCCGATATAAACACAATATTCTGCCCATCAGGACTAAATACTGGAGATTGATTACGAATGCTTATTGGACTGCCGTTGTTATTTTCACTGTTTGTAAGGCGGTTAAGATTTCTGTTTAAAACAATCTCATTTTGAGCATACCCTGTAGTATCAAAATCAACTGTAAAAATCTCTTTAGGGCCAAGCTCAGGCGCCCCAGTTATATCAGTAGTAGCTTGGAAAACCAGCTTACTGCCATCTGGAGACCATGATGGTTCCGTTGCAACAGCCGCTTCCTCAGTAATCTGGAAAACAATTTCACTTTGAATTCCAGGTTGAGGCATTTCCATAATCCAGATACTTTGACCTGTGACAGGAATTGGGTAGTTATCAATGATATAGCCAAACTTGGAAAAAGCTATCCAACGACCATCTGGAGACAGAGCTGGTTCCCTGTGTTCGTAAAACTGATACGCAGCAGGATTTGAATCCTCTGGCTCATTGTACAAAATTTCTGGTTGCAATAGTTCCTCTGGTACTGGGTTAGGCAGTTCAACTCTTGCTAAGCGAGCTCCGTTACCCGTCTCAAGCCAAAATAAAAGTGACTGATCACTAATCCATGAAGGAGTACCTTTTTGGATATCCATAAGTTCCCCACCAGCGGCAATCCTTACCAACTGAGCTCCAGACTGTTCAAGACTGTTTAGAGGGGCATCTTGACGTACTGCATCAATTACAATTAATTGCCTAACCAAAGGTGGTATTTCTGGTGGATGAGATGTGGGTGGTAGCGCAGACCAGTCAGCAGTAAAAACTATTCTGCTATTGTCAGGTGACATTTGAGGTTCTAAGTAATGGTACCCATCACTTGAAGTGTCAGCAGTAACCATAAACAAATCACCGGGGGAATGATTCCCTGTCATAGGCAGAGTTTCAGAAACCTCAGGTCTGGTTGAGCAACCAATAATAAATACACCTACGACTGTGATTGCAACAACAGTCAGAATAATTCTTTGATCAATCCGTTTTCTATGCACGGAAACCTCCACTGGCAGGCTCAATAAACCCGTCCCAGATATAATAACACTTGTTCCGACTCTTTACAGAGCACAACACTTCTGGTTAAAAGTAAGGTTTTTAGACAGTTAAATCAACTGCGAGTTGTGTTCAATTTTCCTGGAGTGATAATTTACTTGATAAGTGCTATTGAGCCAGTGCCAACAACTCCCGACCAAGATAGTCGATAAAAATATTTTCCACTTGAACGGCTTCTTCCACTGTCATCAATCCCTGTCCAGTTGATGGCAATTCGATTGTTTCTAAATTGTCCACCACTAGTCATTTTTACTCTCTCGCCTCTAATATTGAAAATTTCCAATACAGCAGAAGCTGGGTCAGCAGGAGTTGTATAATCAGAAATCTGCATTTCGATTGTTGTTTGAGGGTTGCAAGGATTTGGGAAAGCAGAGCACAAAGCAACAGTTGGAGCCATTGGATTGCCGCTTAAGTATTCAACAAGCATATCTTCAAGGCCGGCTACCTGGTTTGGAAGTAAAATTAATCTATTTTCAATTCCACCAGAAGTATTTGCCAATGGTCCACCAAACAGGAAACGAATATCTTCGGCTAGTATTTCTCGTGCTCTGTTTGCATGTGGAGCAGATGAGCCATTTTCATCTTCATCAAGTCCGCGAAGCTCCAGGTATGATTCCCAACGCTCTGGTCTTTGATCAAAATATGCCCAAGTTAAAACATGACCCAGCTCATGAAGGGTTACCCATGCTACTGTTTCCAGTGGCACAATGTCAAAACCAGGAGATAGGAATATTGCATTCCTTCTGGAGAAACTACCCAGGGTCATTACTGGAGGTGATGGTAACAAAAATACATCCACTGTTACTTGAGGAGCTATTGTCTGAAGACAAGATAAAGATGCAATCACATGAGATTCATTAATTGGAACAAACTGATTAACATCTGTACGTGGGAATCTTGGATCTTCTGGACCTGACAACATTTCCAGAGAGCCACCATCAGGATGCTCCATCATCAAACTACCATCTTTTTCAGTTATCCACTGTTGAAGATCTTCTGGAGTATAAACATTAACTTTAAGTCCATTACTAAGGATATGAGTCTCTGCTGATAGTGGGGAATATAACCCAGCAACTAGAATCAACGAAAGTACCGCTAGTGCGAATTTAGTAGTTATTTGGTATGCCTTTAATGTATTCATGCTGTAATTATACCATAGCACCAATATTATTACAAGACATTACTGTGCATTATTGCCCGCTTTTTGCGATCCTCTCAACACGCACTACGTGTTGCTACATACTGTGTTATGCGACATATGTCGATTACATCTTAATTATTTCGTGTTATTTGCGTCAACATACTGCGTGTTTTTACCCATTAGAGCCAATTTTACTACCAAGCAAGGCTCCAGATCCAATACAATAAACAACTGTCAGGACTGTTGAATAAAACAGTAATAACGCAGGTCCTGATATACTTGCAAGAAATACAATAAGAAAAGCTGGGACCTCAAGGACGAGATAACCCAATAGTATAGATAAGGGCAATGACAGATTTTTGATGCCAATCCTATCTGCCAAAGTTGTACCAATCCATCTCGCAACAGTACCGAAAGCAACTGCAGCAGCTAACATGTAAACCAGAATCAACAACAGAGCTAACGGTATCGCTACAATAGTCATGGCCAGTATTGATATAAGAACTATAAGTCCAATGTTTCCAAACAATAACCATAATATTCCAAAACCAACCGACGACCCTGTAGATTCCAGCATATAGTTATAAATCCCATCAATTCGTTTCCTGGGAAACAAAACAAATACAAGAAGGATAATTCCGGCTGAAGCAATAAACCATGCAACCAGCGAAATGATTCTACTTGTTCCACCTGTAAGCCAGGAAATAAATCCATTTGGAACAATATCTGGACCAAGAGTAATCTGGCTGCCACCAATACTAGATAAAGGAGAAATTTTAGTATCACTTAGAATAGCAATTACGTCACCCTGAACAGCAGAGTTGTCTTCAAGTATTATTGCCCCATCGACAATAACAACTTCACCCTCAACAACACCATAAACAGTCACGCTTCCTGAAATTACAACAACATCCCCATCGACCCGTTCATTGACTTTTATTACTATATCACGATCAATAGCTACAATTTCTTCAATCACCTTTATATCCACACAATGTTCATCCACCAACCCAAGGCTATGCAGCCCTTGTCGAATTTCTTTAAGGCCTTGCTCCACAGCAGATGAATCTGGCATTTCTGCCAGTATTTGTGCAGTTATTGAGCTTATTTGACTACTGATAGCCTCATCAAGGTCTTCTGGAATAGAAATTGAGAAACTTCCACCGCTGCCCATAACAGATAATTTCGAACCATCGAAAACCAGATTCAGGTCAGAAACAGCTGATTCAACCTCCGAAAGCAAAGAATTCAGCTCATCAGATTTCTCAGCTACAATACTATCATTTTCCGCTAGAGCCTGAAGCTCTGAAATTCTTGAAATACGTTTTTGCAGCTCAACTTGCAGAGAATCTACCCTTGCTTGCTGCCCATATACGGCTGTTGCAGATACAATTATGAATATTAAAGCTATTAATTTTCTAAACTGCATCACGTTCTGCTTTCTGGAAGAATCTTTTCCGGAAAATACACTGTATCCGCACAAGAGACTCCGGCATTGCCCCGGCAACCAGTATCAGCACACCACTACTATCAAGCCATCCCGAAAATAAACCCGCGATTGACAACACAGCTATCGACGAACAGATGCCTCTTGTTAGCGGCGACCTGACAATTTCAGGAATAACCTCCTCATCTAAAATAACCGGAACCCTTGGCTGTCTTATACCTGCCATCGCCTTGTATGAACTGTACGGGATCGAAGATAAAATCTTTTGATCAAAATCTTCTGGAGCCTGTATTTCAGCCAAGTCATTCAGTGAAGAACAAATTCTCTCTAAATGATCAAGCTCTGCACTACAATCAATACAATCACGAGCATGTAGAAACATTGACATGGACTCTTCTTTAGGAAGGTCCGTGTCAACATATTGCTGTAATTTTTCTACAAAACTTTTGCAGGTGTTGTTCATTTTATTCCCTTTATTTCCAATTCAGATTTCGGCCATCACATCTACTACGCAATTGCAGAACATGAGTTACACAAAATATTAAATTTCCAGATCACGCTGTTTCACGATTTTTTGCACCATTGCTCGGGCTCTATGAATTCTGGCTTTCACAGTCCCCAATGGCAGGTTCAATATTACAGCGATTTCTTCGTAACTCAGGTCCTGATGGTGTCTCAAGAGTATTATTGTTTTATAATGAGGCGGCAGTTCATCGATAATACTCTCCAGATGATGCATTGCCTCGCTCCTATGTAAAACAGCATCTGGTGCAGGCCCTTTATCTGGCAAATCGATTTTCATCTCATCGCCATCACGGTTCACACTGCTGTCCAGAGACATAAATCGATATCGATTGCGCCTCAAAAAATCTATACAATGATTGGTAGCGATTCTGAAAATCCAGCTTGAAAACGCGTAGCTCACATCAAACCTGTCTAACATCGTAAATACTTTTATAAATATTTCCTGTGACATATCACGAGCATCATCTTCATTTCGGACCATACGCAGACAGTGTCCATAGATAGCATTCCTATACACAGCAAGAAGCTTGGCAAAAGCTTCTTCTTCGCCTCGCTTGCATCGTTTAATAAGTTTTAAATCTGAATGCTTGTCGAACATTAAGGAACCTGTCTGTTAAGTTAGACGATAACATAACAGAATCAGGGAAATTTCCACCATAGATTTTTTCTAAATATCCGGATTTACAACTCTGCCAAAAAACAAAATCGTTCCTGTATCAATATCTTTTATCAGGAACATGAACGGGTGATCTGCTACAAATTCCTTCTTGGGATACATGGGCATGCTGGTCACTTTCATCTCTACAGCAGTGGCTGCAGCAGCTTCAGTTCCTTTTTCATCGACTTCCAGAAATGCCTTATGCTTTATCTGCGCGATACTTAAAGGCTTTGTTGACATTCCCGAAAAATCAGCGGCTGAATTGAAGGCGTCTTTCATTCCTAGCTTCATGCAAACAGGAACCAGATCGTAGTCGGTTTCCATTTTCAATTTTGGCAGCGTCAGCTTTAATTTCTCTGGTGACTTTGAATCAAGTTCATCCAGCAGGTTCATCAAGGAGCTCAAATCACTTTCATACTTTGACAATCCACCTATTTGATTAGGAAGTATTATAACCATCGATGCCCCCCCGCTATAAGGCATCTCTACAATTTGAACCTGACTGTTTTCATAATATTTATAGCTGTTGGTCTGATTCATCATCGGCACTGAGACTGAGTTGCTTTTGTCTGTAAAAAATTTTCTATTGTGAGAGTCGCTTGCTTTGAATTCACTCTGCCAATCTGCCTTGAAATAAACTGCATTCAACAAAACACATGCAGACTGCCTATCCAGTCGATTCAGAATCTTTGGAATCCTTTTTTGGGTTTTGTTGCTGACCCATTCATTGATTCTCTTTAAGTCGCCTGGAAAAATCTCAGCATCGTATTTCCTCTCAAGCAGATCCTTATACGAATTTTTTACATCCTGGCCAGTTAAACAGAGCCCGTTGGCAATATTAAGTTCGTAACCTTGCACAGAAAATAATTTGTCGTTCAAACTTTTAAATGCAGTATGCAAATCCAACTGATTGTATTGATGAAGCGTTGTAAGCATCTCTTTTTCTGTATTACCTCGGGCTCCAGCACAGGTCATGCTCAAAGCCGATGAGATAGAATATGGAGAGAAAAACAGATTACCTGGAGTTTTTGAAAGTTCCTGGTAAATATCGATGGCAAACTCTGTGTTTCCATCTACGACCGCATCGGTTGATACAGTTTTTGGTGCTAAAGCCATCAACAATGACAACAAAATTATTTTACCAAACATAATCAAAGCTCCTTTTATTACCTTTGAAATGTGTTTTGGAAAACATGGTTCCATTAAACATAAAAAGCCCCCGCGTGGCAACACCAAGCGGGGGCATTAGAAAAGAAACTTTTATTTCAATAAGGTAGCAGGCCTGTTGTAACGTAAACCTGCAGCTTCCAGAACAAACAGATATGCTCCAGATGGAAGTTCACGACCGGAATCATCACGACCGTTCCAGGTTATTTCTGTCAATCCTGACTGACATTCTGCGCCATCAATCAACTTACGAACTAATCTGCCTCGAGCATCCATCACATAGAGATTTACTGGTTCAGGGTATTTCAGCTCAAATGAGAATGTTGTAGAAGGATTGAACGGGTTAGGGTAGTTCGGATTCAACTTTGCAGGCTTAACCATCCCTGGAGTTTCAACACCAGAAAGATCATTGGCATTAATATTAAAAGTGTAATAGTGAGCTGGCTCGGTTCGAGGCATTCCTGCTACTCTGCCACTAGCGTCTGCTGCATGGATGTAGTAATCAACAGTTGTGTCCGATTCCGGGGCAGGAATTGTACCTGTGTAATTATCCATACCGGCAGAATCCATTGAAACCATTGTCCAACTTTCTCCAGCGTATCGATAATAAACTGCCTTGAATGGAATACTGGTTTCACTGCGATCATCAATCATAGCCTCAATCGCAACTGGCCCATCATGTGTTCCTGCAACTGGAATATGTTCAACTCTGAGCATGTGCCTGTCGTAAACACCCTTTGTCCTACAGTGCAATGCATCATCAGTTATAAAACCACCATACTCATATCCTCTGATAACATATCCTGGAGCTGATGCCTCATAAACTGCCAAGGCGTTGGCATCGTGAGTAGAATCACCAAAGATTGGAACATAAATATTCTTGTTCAGAATAATTGAGTTTGTGTAGGAAGCCGGGTCCCCCCAACCGATATCGTAACAATAGATTCTGTGAACCTGATAATTACGCCCTGTTGAAGATTCCAGAGAAGCCAACAGAGTAGCTCGCTGCTCCAAATTACTGTACGTGTGGTGGCCACTCCATACCTCCTTCAAAAGAACAGTTTCCTCATCAAGGAATTTGGCCCATGTATCTACATGGTGAATACCGCCACTCTCGATATATTCAAGAGTATTGTAAGTTTCGACGCCATAATAATCAGCCATCAACTGATCAACCTCAGCATTACTCATACCCGTAGCTTCATTGTAGACCAGCACTGTACTCATGCTGAAGTTGGAGCCGTCAGTCATGTAGTTACCGCCGGTGTGATACATATCGTGGCTGTGAACTGGAATCCCTTGCTGTTGCCCAAAATAGACAGGAATCATATTGTCATTTGGGCGATATGGACGGTTGTATGTGTGATCAATAATTGCCATGTCGCCATTGCCGTCGAATACGTACCAAGGGCCGTAATCACGGGTCCAGATTGAATCATTTGCGCGAATAAGAAATTCTACTCGTCCCATATCAATTCCGTTGGCAGCGAAATTTGATTGAGCTGTTGAGTAGTTACCACTTGAAACCACACAATGGATATTCACATCGTCATCTAAATCATTCAGCAGATCATATGGCAAACCAAGTGGATATCTGATCATAACACCCGTTACTGGCTCCCACTCTGCAATATTGCGAACTGGTCCAACCGGCGGCGGGTCGCTTAGAGTCCCACGGGTTGGCATTTCATTCTCTTTGCCCTCCCAAAGTGACCGTTCATAAGCTGTTTCATGGTGCGGAATCAGATATTCAATATTATCGACATCTCTTTCTTGTGGCAGTTCACCAGCGAAGGAAGAAATGGCAGCAACGGTAACTAGACAAAGAATTACTATCCTGTAAGGGAGTAACATCGGAGACCTCTCAAGTAAACAGGTTGTCGTTAGCGGCGGGGAACGCTTTCACCAGGTTCAATTGTAACATATTTGAAAACAAAATGCATCAAGTGAAGTAGATTTCTTGACACCGCACCACAACACACATAGAATCCGGCTCAACAATTAATTGCAACCAGGACCGGAGGGCAAAAAGCCATGTTTAATATTGAATCGATACAAGCTCGACAAATCCTTGATTCAAGAGGCAATCCAACTGTTGAAGTTGATGTATTTTTAGATAGTGGCGACATAGGTAGAGCGATGGTTCCTAGTGGAGCTTCGACTGGTGAGCATGAAGCTGTTGAACTTCGAGATGGCGATAAAGATCTTTTCATGGGCAAAGGCGTCCTGAATGCCGTGAGACACGTTGAGGAAATTATCGAGCCTGAGCTTCTGGATATTGATGCTACTGAGCAAGTTCTGATTGATCGTATTCTTTGCGAACTTGATGGCACAACAAACAAAAGCAACCTCGGTGCAAATGCTATTCTGGGTGTATCACTTGCAGTTGCAAGAGCTGCAGCAAGTGCAACCAACCTCCCATTCTATCAATACCTTGGCGGTGTGTCTGCTCGAACATTACCTGTACCGATGATGAACATTATTAATGGTGGCTCACATGCTGATAATAATGTCGACATTCAGGAATTCATGATTATGCCAACTGGTGCAGAATGCTTCAGCCATGCGCTGCAGATGGGTACTGAAGTTTTTCATAACCTGAAATCTGTTTTGAACAGCAAAGGAATGGCAACCAGTGTTGGCGATGAAGGTGGATTTGCCCCTAACCTGGGTAGTAACAGAGAAGCACTTGATGTCATAATTGAAGCTATCGGAAAAGCAGGCTACAAACCTGGCGAAGATATTACTCTGGCTTTGGATTGTGCAGCTAGTGAATTTTTCAAAGATGGTGCATATCATCTGGATGCCGAGGGTGATGGCGCATGGGATGCTGACAAGCTGATCGATTTCTACAAGGGAATTGTAAAAGACTATCCAATTGTTTCAATCGAAGATGGATTGGATGAAAACGATTGGGATGGCTGGGCAAAAATGAACAATGAACTTGGTGGCAAAATTCAAATTGTTGGCGATGACTTGTTTGTAACTAATTCTGAACGGCTGAAACAAGGTATTGATGGCGGTTGTGCAAACAGTATCCTGATTAAGCTGAACCAGATTGGAACCTTGAGCGAAACTTTGGAAACAATCGAAATTGCCAAACGCGCAAATTATACAAATGTTATAAGTCACCGTAGTGGTGAGACTGAAGATACAACTATCGCATCACTGGCTGTAGCTACAAATGCTGGCCAGATTAAAACCGGATCACTTTGCAGGAGTGAACGCATCGCAAAGTATAATGAGCTGTTGCGGATTGAAGAAGAACTTGGAGACCTGGCAGTGTATCCAGGGCTTGGATGTTTCTATAACCGCAAATAACCCTGTACTGCTTCATGGAGGAAGCCGAACATGACAAAACAAGAAGCCAATGGGCCTCGTTTCTTGCGGGGCTCCCCCGTGGCCAGGCCGATTCTTAAGCAATTACCTGTATTTGCATTCCTTGCCCTGCTACTGTTTGCAATATGGCATCTGGTTTTTGATAGAAATGGTTTCAGAAAATATTCAAACCTGCAATCTGAGTTGAATGACCTCACAACTGAACTTAGCAATTTACAGGCTCAACAAGCTCAACTTACGGCGGATATCGAAGCACTGAAAAATGATCCAGACATGCTGGAAAAAGTTGCACGCGAAAAATACAGGATGCACAAGCCTGGAGAAAAAGTGATTGAAATAGTTGGAGAGATTGAAAAAACAGAATCAAGATAATATTCTCTTTCTTGACTTGTGCCGGTGTCACTCCTATATTCCGCCCACTTCAGAAATGAAGTTAAATCAATATGGATGCGGGGTGGAGCAGTCTGGTAGCTCGTTGGGCTCATAACCCAAAGGTCACAGGTTCAAATCCTGTCCCCGCTACCAATACAGCCCCCGGCATATCATAGCTAGGGGCCTTTTTTATACCTGGAAGATAGCAATGGAACTTCTTGCACCCGCAGGCGACCTTAATAAACTGAAATGGGCTGCTGCCTATGGCGCAGATGCTGTTTACTTTGGCACCGAGTTTGGTTCATTGCGCAACTTTGCTGGAAACTTTACACTGGATGATGCTGATAAAGGCCTCTCCTATCTGCATTCCATTGATAAAAAAGGGTATGTCACTCTCAACATCTACCCTTGGAGCGATGAATATTCGCAAATGATTTCCAGTGCTCATGCACTTGATGAAATTGGTGTCGATGCAATCATTGTCGCTGACTTCGGCGTTTTGACAGAACTGAAAAAACTTGATCTCAAGGCAGCTCTCCATATTTCAACTCAAGCCAATACAACCAGCTACCAGGCTGCATTAGCTTATGCTGAATACGGAGCAAAAAGAGTTAATCTTGCACGCGAGTTGTCTATAGAAAAAATTCAGGAAATTCAAAAACAGACAAACGGCATAATTGAGACCGAAGCTTTTGTTCATGGTGCAGTCTGCTTTTCATATTCAGGCCGATGTGCAATCAGTGACTACCTCACTGGCTACGGTGGCAATCGTGGTGAATGCAAACAACCTTGCAGGTGGAAATTTTCACTTGTTGAAGAAAAACGCCCGGGCGAATTTATGCCATATTTTGAAGACGATCGTGGGTCTTACTTTTTCAACTCAAAAGATCTGGCACTTTTTGAATATCTGCCTCAATTGCAGGAAGCTGGAGTTGCGTCGGTGAAACTTGAGGGAAGAATGAAATCAATTCATTATATAGCCTCCACTGTTGCATTTTATCGTCGAATTATTGATGGCACACCTGTAAGCTGGGATAACGGACTTGAAGAATTGAATAAATTGCCTAACAGAGGCTATTCAAAAGGGTTCATGAAGGGCTCTATAGATAAAAAAGACTATTCAACTGATTCTACATACTCCAGAAGCGCATCGAAAATGGTTGGCAATATTATGGAAGAAAAAGTTGATGGCAGATCAGTTGTAGAGGTTAGAAATAATATTTTTGCTGGTGACAAGTTTGAGCTTCTATCTCCCGATGGAACTGGTGGGATAATAACAATGCCCGCGCCTTTGATTACCATAAAAGGCGAGCAAGTAGAAAAAGTTACAAACTCACAGTTCATTTTATTGGAGCAAGACTTACTCCCATACTCAATATTGCGCAGAGTACCTGCAAACGCCTAATTGATAGCCTTTCTCATAATCACCTACTTACAATAGGTTATTGATTTTAATCACTTTGTGTACCACTTTCCTGTATGGTATTGCCACTTATAATTCCCTCATTGAGGAAGGACAAGTTGATGCACAAAATCCTTGAACACTCAATTATTGGACCTGATGTACATCTTTACCGATTTGATGCACCGGATGTAGCTCTTTATCGTCAGCCTGGCCAATTTGTAATTGTCCGGATCAGTGAGGATGGTGAACGCATACCACTGACTATTGCCGATGTCGACAAGGATGAAGGCAGCATTACTCTAATTGTTCAATCTGTAGGCAAAACCACTCTTGAATTGGCTCAGAAAAAAGCGGGCGACTCAATTCCTGATATCTGCGGTCCTCTTGGTGAGGCCACTCATATAGAAAATATTGGGCATGTACTTTGCGTTGGTGGTGGTATTGGTACTGCCCCACTTTACCCTGTTGCCAAAGGTATGAAAGATGTTGGTAACAAGGTTACCAGTATTCTTGGTGCTCGATCAAAAGAGCTTTTGATCCTGGAAGAGCAAATGCGCTCGGCCAGTGATGATCTTGTTATTACAACTGATGATGGCTCTTATGGTGACAAGGGTCTTGTAACAGATGCAATTCAAAAACTTGTAGACAGTGGCGAGAAATTTGACCAATGCGTTGCTATGGGCCCACCGATTATGATGAAATTTGTCTGCTTGCTCACTAAAAAACTTGGCATTCCTACTCTTGTCAGCCTGAACCCGATTATGGTTGATGGAACTGGAATGTGTGGTGGTTGTCGTGTGACAATCGGTGGTAAAACCAAATTTGCATGTGTTGATGGCCCGGAGTTCGACGGACATGAAGTCGACTTTGATGAGATGATGGCCAGACTGACCATGTATAAAGATTACGAAAAAGAATCGTTGGAAATGTATAGTGAGATACATGACTGCAAACTTGGCGTTGTTGGAAGGGAGAAGTAATCATGAAAACCAAAGAAAGATTACAACTTCCACCAATCGATATGCCAGAACAGGACCCAAAGGTTAGAGTAAAAAATCTTAATGAAGTACCTACTGGCTATACTCCAGAAATGGCAATGGCTGAGGCAAAACGCTGCATTCAATGTAAAAGGCCGTTTTGCACTGAAGGCTGTCCTGTCGGTATTGATATTCCTGCATTCATTCAATTGATTGAAGATGGGGATTTCAAGGGTGCTATCAGAAAAATGAAAGAGACCAATCTTTTGCCCGCTATTTGTGGCAGGGTTTGCCCACAGGAAGAGCAGTGTCAGCTCGTTTGTACAGTTGGCAAGTCAAAGAAAGACCCTGCACTTTCTGTTAATATCGGTCGGTTGGAACGATTTATTGCCGACTATGAAAGAGAACATGGTGAAGTTGAATTACCAACAAAACCTGAGCCAACAGGCAAAAAGGTTGCAATTGTTGGTGGTGGCCCAGCTGGATTGACAGTTGCTGGTGACCTCATCAAGCATGGACACGAAGTAACAGTTTATGAAGCATTCCACAAGGCTGGTGGTGTGCTGATTTATGGTATCCCTGAATTCCGCCTGCCAAAAGCAATTGTGCAGAAGGAAGTGGACTACCTGGAGAAACTGGGAGTTGTTTTCAAGTACAACTATGTAGTCGGAAAAACTACTCCGATGAAAGTTCTTGTTGAAGAAAACGATGCTGTATTCATTGGTACTGGTGCTGGCCTGCCCCGCTTCATGCGAGTTGAGGGTGAAAACCTTCTTGGTGTGTACTCAGCAAACGAGTATCTCACTCGTGCAAACCTGATGAAGGCTTACAGTTTCCCGGAAGCATCGGACACTCCTATTGTAAAGGGTAAAACCGTTGTTACCGTTGGTGGCGGTAATGTTGCCATGGATTGTGCCAGGACAGCGTTAAGAATGGGTGCTAAGCGGTCGTTGATTGTTTACCGTCGAGCAGAAGAGCAGATGCCTGCCAGGTTGGAAGAAATCCACCATGCAAAACAGGAAGGCGTCGAGTTCAGAATCTTGCAGAATCCCACCAAACTTATTGGCGATGATAAGGGCTGGCTCAAGCAGGTTGAGCTTCTGAAAATGGAACTAGGCGAACCGGATGCTTCTGGCAGGCGTAGCCCTGTACCAATCAAAGACTCCGAGTTCATTGAAGATATCGATGTGCTGATTGTTGCAATTGGCAACAGTCCTAACCCTCTGATTCCAGCAACATTTAAGGAGCTGGATTGCACAAACTGGGGTGGCATAATTATAAACGAGACAACTGGCCAAACTTCTGTTCGAGGAGTTTTTGCCGGTGGTGACATTGTTCTTGGAGCAGCAACTGTTATTTTGGCGATGGGCCATGGCAGGCAAGCCGCAGAAGCAATGAACCTTTACCTTAATTCAGGTCGCTGGAGTGACCTGGACGAAGCGCTTTCACAAGAACGCGCTGATGTCAGATAACAAACTGTTTTACATAAACCAGGAGGAATCCATTGAAGGGTCGCGTACTAATTATTGACGACGAAGCTGAGATTCGCCGTAATCTTACTGTCGGGCTGACTCAGGAAGACTATACATGTATTGCTTGCCCAGATGGCATTTCAGCAATACATGAGTTGAATCAGGCTCGTGAAAAAGGCCTTGCTTACGATTACCTGATTACTGACATCTTTATGCCTGACATTGATGGCCTGAAGATTTTGAAAGTAATCAAAAACCAATACCCGGAACTACCTGTTCTGGTAATCACCGGTTTTGGAGACGAACGTCTTGAGGTCACTGCTCTTTCCGAGCATAACACCGGTTACCTGAATAAACCTTTTGAAATTCCGCAGCTGGTTGAGGCTTTGGAAGAATTGTCACCAGGCAAAACTTCTATTGAAACTGTTGAAGATGATGACGATGGTATGCGCGAATCGGTTGCTGCCTACCTGACAATCAAAGTAACTGATCAGGATCGAAGCCTGGAAGTTTTTGAAATCCTGCACAGAATGGATGGGATTCAATCCTGCGACGCTGTTCGTGGGGACTTTGATATTATTCTGCTGATTCATGGAACATCAACAGAAGAAGTAAAAGCTGTTGCCGATAAGGTTTCTGCAATGGAGGGAATTGAAGTTCTTTCTGTTTCTGAGATTGAACGACCAAAACTTGATCGTGACATCGACAAATTCATCGATACTTACAAAAAAGCAGTCAAAGGCAATGCCCAGGCTGAAGCTAACAAACAACCTGGTACGATCAGCTATATTATTGCTGACATTGACCCAGATGCAATTCAACAGATCTTTACAACTGTCTTCTTTGTTGATGAAGTTGTGTTCTGTGATGTTATAGACCAGGGCACTAAACTGGTTGGAATGATTACCGGTCAAGGTGCTATGTCAAGGACTCCTCGCGTAATTGAAAAGCTGTCACAAATTGACGGTGTCCTACGTGTACGAGAGGCCAAAATTATCAAACTCATTGAAGACTAATTAGTCTGGTTTTGCTTTGAGTGATGGGTCGGAGACTTTGTGTTTCCGACCCATTCTGAAGCTTGAAAGGACCATCGATGGCAAGCAAGCAAGAAAGTTTCAGCTATAGGCTCTGGAAATATGATGGAGCCCCTGGCGAATTGATCCCACTACTGCAATCGGCACAGGATCACTTTGGGTATATCCCCCGCAGAGCAATCAGCTATATCGCAAGCGTTACAGGTAGCCCGGAATCTGAAATCTTTGGTGTAATTACTTTTTACAGTCAGTTCAGATTAAAACCGCTGGGTAAATATGTGACTCGCGTTTGCACTGGTACTGCATGTCATGTTTCTGGTGCAAAAATGATTACAGAGACAATTCAGGATACTCTTGGTGTAGAAGTTAACGGAACTACCGACGACGGATTATTCACTCTTGAAACTGTTGCCTGTATTGGATGTTGCTCACTAGCTCCTGTTGTTGTTATCGGTGAAGATACACATGGTTCTCTGACTCCCTCATCAACAAAAAAAGTACTTAGGAAGCTCAAACGAAGCATCAAGAACCAGAATCCCGGAGCAGATAAATGAAAAAAATAATAGTAGGAATGGGAACATGCGGCTTGTCTGCTGGAGCTCAACCTGTTTTTGACAAATTGCAGGAGCTTGTTGAAGTAAATCCTGAAGCATCGATTTTATCTGGTACTGGTTGTATTGGAATGTGCTTCCGTGAGCCACTTGTAGAAGTTCAAGATGGCGATAGCAGGGTTATTTATGGGAATGTCACTGCTAAATCAGTAGAAGCAATTTTTGAGAGCCACATTCTTGGCGATGCCAGGGTTGAAGACGAAAATCTTGTTTATCTGGTTGAAGCTGACGGCTCTACTGGCGGCAACGATGCCAACTACCTGGATTTACAGGACAGAATTGTATTGCGCAACTGTGGATTGATTGACCCTGAATCTTTGGATGATTATATCGCCACTGGTGGCTATGAAGGCATGCGCAAAGCGTTGACTGATATGACTGCGGAAGAAGTTATTCAGGAAGTCAAGGATTCCGGACTACGTGGCCGTGGTGGAGCTGGTTTTCCGACCGGTTTAAAATGGTCATTTTGCGCAAACCAGGATCAGGAAACGAAATATGTAGTTTGTAATGCTGACGAGGGTGATCCTGGGGCATTTATGGATCGTTCAGTCCTTGAAGGTGACCCACATGCTGTTCTTGAGGGAATGGTAATTTGTGCCAAAGCTATTGGTGCATCATTTGGATACATCTACTGTCGTGCAGAATATCCATTGGCAATTCATCGACTTGAAGCAGCTCTTGAAGCAGCGCGTGAAAGTGGATATCTGGGCAAAGACATTTTAGGCTCTGGATTTGATTTTGATATGAAAGTCAAACAGGGTGCTGGTGCATTTGTTTGTGGTGAAGAAACTGCACTGTTTGCTTCTATTGAGGGTGAACGAGGAATGCCAAGAATCAGACCTCCATTCCCTGCGGAAAGTGGATTGTGGGGCAAACCAACCAACAATAATAATGTTGAAACATATGCTAACATTCCATGGATTTTAAATCGTGGAGCTGCTGCATACGCTGCATATGGTACCGAAAAAAGTGCTGGAACCAAGGTGTTTGCGCTAACTGGTAAAATTGCTAACGGTGGACTTGCTGAAGTGCCAATGGGTACAACCATCGAACAACTGGTGTTTAATATCGGTGGCGGAATCAAAGATGATGGCGAGTTCAAAGCTGTGCAGATGGGCGGCCCAAGTGGTGGCTGCATTCCTGCTGCAATGAAAGATACTCCTGTCGATTTTGAATCGATTCCAAAGACCGGCGCTATTATGGGCTCTGGTGGTATGGTTGTGATGGATGACTCGACCTGTATGGTTGATATTGCCAGGTTCTTCCTTGAATTCACTCAAGAGGAATCTTGTGGCAAGTGTACCTTCTGTCGCATCGGAACTCTGCGAATGCTGGAGATTCTGGAACGGTTGACTTTGGGTGAAGGTAATAATGAGGATCTGGAAAGACTTACAGAACTTTCAGTGCGAATTAAAGAAGCTAGTCTGTGTGGATTGGGGCAAACTGCTCCAAACCCGGTACAAACTACAATGAAATACTACCTCAATGAGTACGAAGCACATATCAACGATCACAAATGTCCTGCTGGCAGCTGTCTGCCACTGGTTGATTTCAGTGTGATTGAAGAGAACTGTACTGGTTGTACTCTTTGTGCAAAGAACTGCCCTGTCGATGCTATCGATGGCAAAGCAAAAGAAATTCACTTTATTGATCAGGAAATCTGTGTGAAGTGCGGTAAGTGCATCACTAGCTGTACCTTTAACGCAATTCTGACCCAATAGGAGAAAACAATGGACAAGATTAAACTACACATAAATGGCCAGGAAGTTGAAACAGCTCCAGGCAAAACAATTCTTGAAGTTGTAAATGATCAAGGACTCGATGAGATTCCAACACTGTGCCACTCCCCTGAGTTAAAGCCGATTGGTTCTTGCTTCCTTTGTGTTGTCGAGATTGAGGGTAGAGGAAATCTGGCCCCTTCGTGTGCAACAAAAGTTATGCCTGACATGAAGATTGAGACCAGGAATGACAGGGTTGTTGCTTCACGCAAGACAGCCTTGGAACTGTTACTCTCCAATCACTATGCAGACTGTATTTCTCCATGTATGGAGGGATGCCCAGCTAATGTCGATGCACAAGGTTACATCGCTCTTGCTGCAATGGGACAAACACAAAAAGCTGTTGACCTGATTCGTCAGGCAAATCCGTTGCCTGCAGTTTGTGGCCGTGTTTGTGTCAGAAAATGTGAAGTTGTATGTCGTCGTGATGATGTAGATCAACCTGTTGCAATCAACAACATCAAACGCTATGTCACCGATGCACCCGATGCATATGACACAGAGCCTGTTTGCAAGCCAGACTCAGGAAAATCAGTTGCAGTTATCGGCTCCGGTCCTGCCGGGCTGTCGGCTGCCTACTACCTGGGACTTGATGGAATCAAACCGGTAATTTATGAGGCAATGCCTAAAAGTGGCGGTATGTTGCGTTACGGAATTCCTGAATATCGATTGCCAGATGAAGTGCTGGACAAAGAGATTGATTACATATGCAAAGCTGGCGCTGAAATCATCTGCAACTCCAGAGTTGGTGATGATGTAACTATTGAGCAATTGCGCAAGGATCATGATGCGCTGTTCATTGCTGCTGGTGCGTGGACTGGAAAGCCGATGCGTCTGGATGGCGAGCATGACACCGAAGGTGTTGTAACTGGTGCAGACTGGTTACCTGTAATGGCTGAAAAACCAGTCAATGTTGATGGTACAGTTGTTGTAGTTGGTGGCGGTAATACTGCTATGGATGCAGCACGAACTGCATGGCGTCTTGATGCTGAAAAAGTAATTGTTGTTTATCGCAGAACTCGTGCAGAGATGCCTGCTGATGAAATGGAAATTGTCGACTTGCTTGAAGAGGGTGTTGAATTGATGGAGCTTGTTGCTCCTATCGGCATCATCAAGGAAAACGACAAGCTCAGTGCATTACGCTGTCAGAGAATGGTACTAGGTGAGCCTGACGACTCTGGTCGTCGCAGACCAGTTCCTCAAGAAGGTTCTGAGTTTGATCTGCCTTGCAACCTGTTGATTTCAGCTATTGGTCAGAACACTGTTCTTGATGGTCTTGAAGAAATGGATGATCAGAGTATTGAGCTGACAAGCTGGAATACCTACGACACCCACCCTGAGACAATGGCCACAAATATTGAAGGCGTATTTGCTGGTGGCGATGCTGCTGATGACGGCCCAACTGTTGCTATCGATGCAATCAGAGATGGTCACAAGGCAGCTCGTGCAATATCAGAATACCTTTCAGTTGAAACTCCCTGGCAAAAACCATTTACAGTAAAGAAATCGTTCTGGTCAAAAATGACTTCGGATGATTTGGATTTTGTAAAAGAATCACCTCGTCATGAAGTACATCTGATTGATGTCGATGCCAGAGTAAATCAGTTTGTGGAAGTTTCTGACGGATTTGAGCCTGAAGACTCTGATCATGAAACAAGCAGGTGCCTCTCTTGTGGCTGTGTTGTGTTCAGCGATTGTGATCTGCGACTTTATGGCCAGGAATACGGTGTTGATATGAATCTGTATAAGGGCCAGGTTCGCAAGCATAAAGTTGATGACAGGCACCCGCACATAATCATCGATCCAAATAAATGTATTCTCTGTCAGCGGTGTATTCGTACTTGTGAAAAAGTTTTACCGGTGCCGGCAATTGGCCTGATAAATCGTGGATTCAAAACAGAAGTTCGACCTGCGATGGATGATCCATTGGTTGAAACAAACTGTGTTGCCTGTGGTAATTGCATTGACTCCTGTCCTACCGGTTCGCTTGCTGCAAAGTATGCTTTCCCTGGGTTTGCCAGTCTGCAAGCCGATATGGTTTCTACTCATTGTGGATTCTGTTCAATTGGTTGTGAGCTGACAGTTAAAAAATTCAGCGAAGACAGGTACTTCACTGCTTCATCGGGTAAGCCTGGTGACTACATCTGTAGATATGGTCGATTTGGCAATGAACTCTTTATTAAACAGGAGCGTATTGTCAGACCTGAGATTCGTGAAGAAGGCGTTTACAAACAAACCGATTTCCCGGAAGCAACTGCTAAAATTGTTGCTGATTTGAATAAAGTAAAAGCTGAGCACGGAGCAGAAAGTATTGCAGTATTCATCTCCCCGGAACTTACAAATGAAGAGTTTTATCTGGCAAGCAGAATTGCTCGAGAAGGACTGAAAACCAATAATATTGGGTCACTTGCAATTGCTTCAGGTGGCAACAAGTCTGGCATTTTGGATAGCGCTCTTGGTTTTACTGCCTCAACTACAGACCGCAAATGTCTTGCTGAGGCCGACCTTATTATCTGTAACAATACATCTATAGAGGCTGACCACCTGGTTCTTGGTATTGATGTAATGGAAGCTGCTCGCAATGGAGCCAAGCTGGTTGTCAGCAACTCTGTGATCGATCCAACCGATATGCATCTGGCAGCACTGACTGCTGATCCTATGCGTGGTCGCGCATCGATTTTCTGGGATTCAGTTCTAAAATCTCTTGATGGATCTGACGCCGACATTGAATTGGCATCTGCAAAGTCTGGGGTCAGTGCTGAGCTGATCCTGAAAACTGCCGAGCTAATCAACAATTCAGAAAATGTTGTGATTATTCATGGAGAAGATAAGCCTCATGACGCCTCCCCAGGTGACATGGAAACTTTCTCCAATATTGCCACAAAGCTGAACAGCTCCGACCAACACGCGCACATATTGTTGCCTCGTATGCTGGCAAATAGTGCTGGTCTTGAGGTAATGGGTGCAGATCCTGCATTCCTGCCTGGCAGAATTGCCGCAACTGAATTGCCTGGTGCAGTTTGTAATCAGGATTTGCGAGCTCTGCTGGACGATGGTAAAATCAGAGGCGCAATTGTTATCGGTGAGAATCCATTCGATAATGATAAAACCACCGCCTGGTTCCAGAACATTGAATTCCTTGCAGCAGTAGATTGGACTCCAACAGAGACAACTCGCTTTGCTGATGTTACTCTACCAGGAGCAACATATCTGGAAACTGCTGGAACTCGTTGCAATTTTGAGGGCCGTGTGTTGCAATACAGTGTAGCTGTAAAATCGCCTGCTGGAGTTACCGGAACTGAAACAGTAATCGAGATTGCAAAAGCATTTGGATTGGATATTGCAGCAGACCTTCAGGCTGAAGTAAACGAAGTTGCAATTTCCGGTACTGGTGAGCTTGCACCTTACTATTGGAATACTGACCAGCAGAGAAATTGGAACAAAAGTGGTAAGATTGTTCAGGTTGAAACCGATGGCAAGGCATCGTCAATTCGACCACCAGTTACACATAGCCAAAAATACAGAAAAGAGCTACGGGAAGTTGGTGAAGAACACTTCCGGGTATAGCTCATTGCAAAGGGAGACTGGATGATTAAGCTGAGGGACCTTTATTCTCTTATCGAGGAAAATTATGTCTTTCTGATGGCAGTTGATGCCAATGAAAACATCCTCTATGCCAGTCCCCACTTAAAACTTAATATGTTCCCGCCCAATCTGATTGCAGATCCTTTGTCACTGGCAGAAGTTCTGCAATCGTCTTCACTGGATTCATTCCGGACTGCGCTGGCTACCAGCAAAGAAGGTAAAAAGGGCGTCAAGGCAATACTGCAATCCAAACTCGATAACAGTCCTCCCCAACCGATGCATATCCGCTGCTTTGATACAGATGAAGGGAAAATCTGCCTTTTCATCGGTGCTCAAATCGATGCGTTGAGCAGGTTCAGTGGCACTGAAAAAGCTGAACGAATCAAAGAGCTCTCATGCTTGTACTCTGTATCGGAATGGATTGAGATTTCCACTTCCATCGACGAGTTTTTCCAAAAACTTCCAGAACATATTGCGCCAGGAATGCGGCTCCCTGAAGAAGCCATAATTTACGCCAACTACAATGGGACTGATTATGGTCAGGAGCCTGTCAAGGGCTCTCCTATTTCTGTTGTACTGAAAGTCAACTATCAGGAAAAAGGCAAGATTGTTGTTGGCTACCTGACTGATGACCAGGAGATGTTGCCTGAAGAACAGAAAATGCTTAACGAAATTGGCAGGATGCTAAACCTTGCTCTTGAGAAAAAAGAGATGGCTGAAAAAGTTGCACTGACTCAGGATGAGAGCGACAAGTACAAGCTGCATCTGCAAAAACTTGAAGCTGATATTGAGCGCCGTGAATCCGAAATGGAAGAACAAAAACAAAAACTCAGTACAGCAAAATCATATCTGAACAGAGCCAATAGAACCTGGACTGAAGCCAGTCATCGACTAGACACAATGTTTCAGGCAATTCCAGATGAAGTTATGCTGATTGATTTGAATCTGAATGTAGTTATGTCCAATCAGGATGGTGTAATACCAGGTGAGAAATGTCATCGAGCGTATTTTGACCGCGAAAATCCTTGTGAAGATTGCCGGATTGATTCCATCGTAAAAGACAAGACACCAATTACAACTCATATGCGCAAAGATGACAAACATCTTCAGCTTCACTCCCTACCTGTATTTAATGACAAAGAAGAAGTTGATGGTATTCTGGAATTTTACCGCGATGTAACACTTGAGAAGACTTATGAGCAGCAGATTCAGCAAGCAGATAAACTCGCTTCACTTGGCCAGCTGGTCAGTGGCATCGGGCATGAAATAAACAACCCGAATCAGTTTATCAGAGGCAATGTCAAAATTGTAAAGCAAGCATTTGAAGACATTATGCCGATCCTTGATGATCATGTAGAAGAAAATCCGGATCTTAAAATAGCGCGACTTAAATACGGTTTCTTCAAAGACCATATCATGACTCTGATTGATGATATGGGCCATGGATCCGAGAGGATTAAAGGAATTGTTGATGGCTTGCGCAGCTTTGCACGCAAAGACGAGGGTCAGCTTATTGATACAGTTGACATCAATACTCTGATTGGCTCTACTGCCCGACTGGTTGAGACAGAAGTCCACAAACGAGCTGAAATTGAGCTGAACCTGGCAACTGATATTCCATCGTTCACTGGTAACTCTCAGAAAATAGAGCAGGTGCTGGTAAACCTGATTGTAAATGCTGCACAGGCTATTCCCGATGATGTCAAAGGGCTTGTGAAAGTCATTACTGGTGTAAATGATGGGCAGATTTCGGTGCAAGTCAGTGACAACGGCAAAGGGATTGACAACAAGACCCGTAAACAGATTTTTGACCCGTTTTTTACAACCAAGCGGACTAGAGGCGGGACTGGTCTTGGGCTGTCGATCTCCTATCGGATTATTGAGGAACATGGTGGCACTATTTCTGTAAGCAGCGAAGTAAATAAAGGCACAACATTCACTGTCCTGTTGCCAATTACTGAAACGGAAGACTAAAAAATGAAAAAAATACTGCTGGTTGACGACGACGTTGCTGTCACAAATTATTTTATGGTTTTCCTGATGCAGACAGAACTTTTTGAGCCAATAATTGAGAATGATTCTCGAAAAGTTGAAGCATTACTTGATGAAAACAGTTATGACGTAATTCTACTGGACCTTGATATGCCAAATGTCACCGGCATGGATATTTTAAAAATAATGCGCGCTAAAAAAATAGACGTCCCTGTGATTATTCTGACTGGTGTCAGTGATGTTGACCTTGCTGTCAAGGCGATGAAACAAGGTGCATTTGATTATCTGACTAAACCTGTTGATGAAGATAATCTGTTGGATATTTTGAATAGTGCCATGGAGCAGTTGGCATTGAGAACTACTCTTGCTGAATTGCCTGACGACCTGACTCGTGAAAATTTGATCAACGAAGCAGCTTTCAAACATATGCCAACTCAGAATGAGTCGGTAATTCGACTGTTCCACAAGGCCGAAACTTTGGCAAGCGGTGACTTGTCTGTATTTATATGGGGCGAACGTGGGTCGGGTAAAAAATGGCTGGCTCGTGCAATGCATAACTCATCAACACGATCTGTAATGCCATTTATCTCACTTAACTGTACCTCGTTTGCGCAGGATGATCTGTCTGTTGAACTATTTGGCAGGGACCAGGACTGGAGTGGTAAAGTAAGTAAAAAAAGTGGCCTGCTGAAAATTGCTGAAGGCGGAACGCTCTTTATTAATAACATTGAGTACATGAATCCTGCAGTACAACAACGGCTCAACAATGTATTGCAACAAAATGAATATACTCACGACAATTCCACTGAGAAGATTGAGTGTAACGTACGATTTATTGTTGCATCTTCACACGACCTCACCCGATCGGTTTTCAAAGAATCATTTTCACGGGATCTGCTTTACCACCTGATGGCAAATTCGCTAAATATGCTACCAGTTAGAGATCGACCAGATGATATTCGGTTAATTGCGAAACTGTTTCTTGAAGAAGCCAACACGCTTAATAACAAACAACTGTCGGGAATTTCAGATGAGTTTGTAAAATTGCTGCAGAATTACAGGTTCCCCGGCAATATGCATGAGATGCGAGAACTGATCTCCGGTGCAGTTGTAAATGCTGATGAGGGCGAACTTACATCGGACTCCCTGTCTCCATATCACAGAGAACGTATAGCCCTTGGTGGATTTACACTGAAAACCATGCAAGAAGTAATGCATCGGCAGGCGAAAGAGACTATCTCGTTTTGTGACAATGACATAGTTAAATCAGCCAAAATGCTGGATATCTCTGTTGAAGAGCTTAAAAAGCTCATTTGATATTTGAACAAAAATAACTGTTGCATATTTTCTCCCAAGTAGTTATTGTACGTATATCAAATAAAGGAGATTGATATGGCAAACAAAAGAGGACATGGTGGGCATCGCCCTGGCGCTGGCAGACCTGAAGGAACTGGTAAATTTGGCGAAAAAACAAAGCCTATCCGCGTTCCCAATAGCTTACTACCCCAAATTACAGAAATACTTGACGCTCACAAAGCTGGCAGTAAAAAAATCTTCATGATGCCACAAAATGCTGAGATAATGCTTCCTGATGAGAATGCAGAACACAGTGGTGTGCCATATTTCAGCGATATGGTTGCGGCTGGTTTTCCCTCTCCTGCAGACGACCACATGGATGACAGACTGGACTTGAATGAGTATCTGGTTTCACATCCGGCAGCAACATTCTTTGTGCGTGTGCAAGGTTTGTCGATGATAAATGCAGGTATCCAACCTGATGACATTCTGGTTGTTGACCGATCCATGGACCCAGCTCACGGGAAAGTTATTGTGGCTGCACTTGACGGTGACTTGACTGTCAAAAGACTCAACAAACAAAATGGCCAGATAACCTTGATGCCTGAAAATGATGACTATGACCCGATTGAAATTACTACCGAAATGAGCTTTATCATCTGGGGTGTAGTTACAAGCGTTATTCACAAGGTCTAGTTATGCCCAAGGTTCTGGCGCTTATTGACTGCAATAATTTTTACGCATCGTGCGAACAGGTATTTGCGCCAAAACTTGAGGGTCACCCAATTGTAGTACTGTCCAATAATGATGGCTGTGTTGTTGCAAGAAACAGTGAATCTAAAAAACTTGGCATCCCTATGGGCGCACCATGGCACCAGGTTAAAAAGACCGCGCGTCGACATGGAGTACAGGCTTTCTCCTCCAATTACGCTTTATATGGCGACATGTCGGCGCGGGTAATGAAAATTTTGACCTCATTTTCCCCAGCAGTTGAAATTTACTCCATCGATGAAGCATTTCTGGACTTGACTGGCGCACCTGCAAAAAGTCTGACTGAATACGGTCAGCGTATTTGCAAAACTGTTCATCAAGGCACCGGAATTCCTGTGTCGGTGGGAATAGCATCTACCAAGACTCTGGCAAAAGTTGCTAATCATATTGCTAAAAAGAACCCTGAAACCTGTGGCGTTCTGGATTTGGAAAAAATAAAACTGCATCTGGACTCTTTACTGACACAGATTGCTGTTGGTGACATTTGGGGTGTTGGTAGACGATGGTCAAAAAAGCTGTACCACGCTGGCATTACCAATGGACGTGAATTGAGAGATGCCGACACCAGGTGGATAAGAAACAAGTTCAATGTTGTTCTGGAGAGAACTGTTCTGGAATTACGTGGTCAGCCATGCATCGATCTGGAATTTGCTCCACCAAAAAAACAGACAATAATGTGCTCCAGATCTTTTGGTCGCAGAATCACCAGCAGATATGCTTTACGAGAAGCTATCTGTAATTACACCACCATCGCAACCGCAAAAATGCGCAAACAAAAATCATGTGCGCAAGCAATTACTGTTTTCATTCAGACCGGCCTGTTAAACAAGAAAGAACCTCAATACAGTAACAGTTGCACTGTGCCTCTGGGAAAACCGTGTAATGATACAGGTGAATTGATTCACCACGCATTGGGTGGACTGAATTCGATTTACGAACCAGGTTTTAAGTATGCCCGCGCTGGAATAATTTTGCTGGATCTTGTTCCTCAAGATGTTGAGCAAGGAACACTTTTCCCATCGATAGAAGAAAGCACTTCTTCCCCACTGATGAATACTCTTGATGATATAAACCAAAAACATGGTCGTGGAAAATTACGGTTTGCCGCCGAGGGATTTACGCACAAGTGGCAGATGAAACAGAATCATAAATCTCCTGCGTACACTACAAAGTGGGACGAATTGCCAAAAGCCGGAGACTAGAGGTTGAACTACCTGTCGGCTGAGAGTATTTTATAATAATACTTAACTGGAGAGAATAATGGCTGACACATTCCGACGCGATAACCACCCACTTGTTACTCTGCTTATTGCTGTATTCATCATAGTAGTATTGTTGTTGCCAGCTACTCGCAACGGTTGTGGCCCCCATGAAGATTACTATCACTTTTCGTACAATGCTTTTGGTTGTGATGTCAACGGTCAGGTAAATGTCTGGGATAGAGCTAATCGAGTTTCACCGGTGACTGTAATTGAATCGAAACTTGACTCGATGGTTGTGATGCTGGATGCAACTGTAGAGAATTCGGGAATTGCTCAGCTCAATCAATGCGAAATTAATAAAGACTTCAGTATCCCGGCTCAGTTGGCAGAAGTTCTGCGCATTGCTCAGGGATTCAGTTCCATCAGTGACGGTATTTTCTTCTTCCCTGACGGCATAACTCTGGATAGTGCAAACAGACAGTTCAGCAGGAGTAACACAAGCGCTGTGCTTGATCTCAAGGATCTTCAATGTGGATACTCGGTTGATAAAACTATTGATTCACTTCGTGAGTATGGCACAAGTGCAGCGCTTCTAAATGTAGGTGGAAACTATTTTGCTCTTGGCAGGCCAGAGAAAAACAGTAAGTGGCATATCGATGTGCCGGATCCACAAAGTAACGAAATAGTTGCAACTCTAAAACTTGTGAACAAAGCATGCACAATTGATAAAAACGTAGTTATCATTGGCAGGAATACAACTACCACTGATGCAGTGGCATCGATAATTTCCAGACTTCCTGACGATCAAGTATTTGAGTTTCTAAAAAATCATTATCCAGGTATTGACGCTTTTTTTATCAAAGAAAATGGCACACTTAATATGACCGATGGTGTTGAGCAATACCTGGTTACCAACTAAAGCCTACTTTCCCGCAGGGTTATTAATTAAGTGTACAAATTAGTCAACATTTATTTACTTCCAAACTTAAAGTGTGATATTTTTAACAGATACGCAGCATAATTAAACAAGGGAAACGGCATAACCTACTACAGCACAGGGAATTGCGACATTAATCTATAAAACCATATTTGTCTTGATTTCAACAAGTTACAGTACTTGTCATGAAACTGTCACAAAAAAAATATTCCCATATCCTTCCTTCCTGCTATGCTGTTCAGGGTAAGTAAACGAGTGAGTTTCACTCTTCTTCTTTCAGACTTTCCGAAAGGAACAAATCGTGAGTTACAGACTTCCATTATTACTTCTTATTCTGGGGACACTTGTACTGGTTGGCTGTTCAGACGACAGCCCAACTGAACTTGTCGATCCTCCGGAGCTAGGTTATGCAGGCTCAGATGCTTGTGCGGTTTGTCACAATGAAAAGCACGACCAATGGGTCAACTCTGGTCACCCGTACAAGTTGACTCCACTTGATGGCGAAGCCCCAACTGACCAGTTCCCGGTATTCTCTAGTTATGCCAATGACTCCACTGATCCCCCTAATGGAACCAGTTGGGATGACTACAGCTACACAATTGGTGGTTATGGTTGGAAAATGCGTTGGATTCAAAATGATGGATATATCCACACTCCTGCAGCTGGTGCAAACCAGTATAACTTCCAGACAGGAAGCTTCAGTGACTATCACCCAGGCGAACAAAAAGCTTACGACTGTGGTTCCTGCCATACTACTGGCTGGGTAGCATCTGACGATGGTGTTGCGGAAAACAACCAGGACGGCATGGAAGGATTCTTAGGTACTTTCTTTGCTGGTGGCGTTCACTGTGAAAGATGTCACGGTATGGGTAACCAACATGCGTTTGACCCACAGGGCTATGCCATGGAAACAGACAGTACTTCCGAGTTCTGTGGTAAATGTCACACTCGTGGTGGCGATAATGGTATCTCACATGGTGGAGAAATTATCGAAGCCAAGGGTGGATATATCAAACATCATGAACAATTTGACGAGTGGTACAACTCTCCTCATAATGTTTCCTATGGTCCCGGGTGTAATGATTGTCACGATCCTCACGCATCGACAGTCTTTGATTCTGAAGCACCTGGTGAAGGTGTAAGCACAACAAACACATGTGTTGGCTGCCATGTTGATGGTTCTTATGCAGACATACAGGAAACAACACACGGTTACGGTTCTACCTGTGTTGATTGTCACATGCCTGATGCTTCTAAAAGCGCAGTTGCAACAACATTGCACGCTGGTGATGTAAGCACTCACATCTGGCAAATTAACACTTCAGTTAATGGTAAAGTTGATATGTTCTCTGAAGACGGCACAAGTGTTCTGATTGATCCAGAAGATGGAGCTTCAATCACTTTGGACTTTGCTTGCTACGGATGTCATAATGATGAAGAAGGTAATGGTGGTGGTGGCTCAGTGAAAACACTTCAAGAGCTACATGACAGAGCTGAAAGTATTCACGTTCTGGTTCCACAGATAGCTGCGAAGTAATCCTACTTACTTCCTAGGTGAGGCTGCGGTTAATCCCGCAGCCTCTTTGTTATATATTTATCAAGTTTTTCCTGTTTTTTTAAGTGGCATTCTCAGTAAATCATTATAGCTTTTCAAGTGATATCCATTGTGACTAAATAAGGTCACACAAGTTGTGCATACTAAATTTTCCACCACGAGTGGACGAGGTTGAAATGACAAAAGAAGTCATTCGCCAGGAAGACGTTGTAATCAGGTTTGCTGGTGATTCTGGAGACGGAATGCAAATTACCGGCGGCCAGTTTTCCGACAGTACTGCCAAGGTTGGTAACGACCTTGCTACCTTCCCTGACTACCCATCGGAAATCCGCGCTCCTGCTGGAACTCGTGCAGGTGTTTCAGGATTCCAAATTCATTTTAGTGCATCAGATATTTATACTCCGGGCGACGCTCCGGATGTTCTGGTTGCAATGAACCCTGCGGCTTTGATAGTTAACTACAAAGACCTGAAGCAGGGTGGCACTATTATCGCCAACACTGGCAGCTTCACAGAAAGAGACCTGGCAAAAGCAAAGCTGGACAGCAATCCACTTGAAGACGGAACCCTTGATGGTTACCGCGTGGTTCCTGTCGATATCAATCAGCGTGTTCTGGAAGTTCTTGAAGATAGTGAGCTGTCAAAGAAAGCTATCCTCAGATGTAAAAATTTCTACACACTGGGAATGATGTACTGGCTTTATAGTCGTCCGCTGGAATCTACTACAACCTGGCTGGACAGCAAATTCGCATCGAAACCTGAAATTGCTGATGCTAATAAAAAAGCACTTCAAGCTGGATTCAACCTTGCTGAAACTCTGGAACTTTTCCAGGGACGATTCAGGGTTGATGCTTGCAGTGATCTTGAGCCTGGTACTTACCGTAATATTATCGGTAATGAAGCTATTGCAGTAGGTTTGGCTACAGGCTCTGAACTTGCTGGTCTAAAACCATTGCTCGGCTCATACCCTATTACTCCAGCTACTGACATTCTGCAATATCTGTCAGCAATGAAAAACTTCGATGTCGTTACTTTGCAGATGGAAGATGAGATTGCTGGAATCTGTAGTGCGATTGGTGGCTCTTATGCTGGTCGCCTGGGCATCACCACTACAAGTGGACCGGGAATGGCTCTCAAGACTGAAGCACTTGGTCTTGCTGTTATTACAGAACTGCCTCTGGTGGTTGTTAATGTTCAGCGTGCTGGTCCTTCAACAGGCTTGCCTACAAAAGTTGAGCAATCTGACTTGTTGCAATCGATCTTTGGTCGTAACGGTGAAGCTCCAATTCCGGTAATTGCATGTGCAGCTCCTGGCGATGCGTTTGAAACAACAGTTGAAGCTTGCAGAATTGCTGTCGAGTTTATGACTCCAGTAATCCTGTTGAGCGACAACTACATTGCAAATGGTACTGAGCCATGGAAACTTCCTGTTATTGAAGACCTCCCAAAAATCAAAACTTACATTGCTAAAGAAGGCGAAGAATACTTGCCTTACAAACGTGATGAAAGACTGGTTCGCAAGTGGGCAGCGCCGGGAGTTAAAGGCCTTGAGCACAGAATCGGTGGGCTGGAAAAAGATGAGCGTGGCGGCGTAAGTCATGATCCTGAAAATCATGAACTGATGTGCCACCTGCGTGAAGATAAGATTATGGGAATTCGGGAAACTATTCCGACACCACAACCTACTGGTGATGAAAATTCAAAACTGCTTATTGTAAGTTGGGGTTCTCCATACGGAGCAATCAGAAGTGCAACTGAGCAGATGAATCTTGAAGGTAACAACATCGCTCACCTTCACCTGCGTCACCTCTGGCCACTGCCTCACGGGCTGCTGAAAATCTTTGAAAAGTACGACCGAATCGTACTCCCAGAAATGAACCTTGGTCAGTTACAAAAAGTTCTAACGATGTGTTATCCATCGATAAAATTTGAATCATACACAAAGATCCAGGGTAAGCCGTTCACAGCTTACCAGTTGAAAGCACGGTTTGCAGAAATCCTGGAGGAGATGTCATGAGCGATCTGAATGTTTTGAAAGCAAAGGATTTGAAATCTGATCAAGAAGTGCGCTGGTGTCCAGGTTGTGGAGACTATGCAATTCTGAACTCGGTACAGAAAACTTTGGCTGGAATGGGAATTCCAAAAGAAAACATGGTAATGGTATCAGGAATTGGCTGTTCAAGCAGGTTCCCATACTACATGGACACATATGGATTCCATGGTATCCATGGCCGTGCAAACGCAATTGCAACCGGTGTAAAGTCTGCCAACCCTGACTTATCTGTTTGGATAATCACTGGTGATGGCGACGGCTTGAGCATCGGTGGAAATCATATGATTCATTCACTTCGTCGTAATGTTGATCTGAAAATCATTCTTTTCAACAACCGGATTTACGGTCTGACCAAGGGACAGTACTCACCTACCACTCCAATTGGCACAAAGACCAAGACAAGCCCTGTTGGTTCTGTCGACAGGCCATTTAATCCGATTCAGTTGGCTCTTGGTGCTGGTGCATCGTTTGTTGCAAGAACAATCGATACCAAACCAAAGCATATGGCTACTGTTCTTGAAGCTGCCGCTGCTCATAAGGGATCTGCATTTGTTGAAGTTCTGCAGAACTGCGTAATCTTCAACGACGGCGCCTGGGATCAGTGGACTAGCAAAGCCAATCGCGATGAAAACACTGTTGAACTTGTTGATGGTCAGCCAATGATTTATGGCAAAGACAAAGACAAGGGAATCTGTTTTGACAGTTGCCATGCATCTTCAGTTAGTGCTGATGAAGCTTCAGTCTGGACTTTGGAGCATAACTCTCCAGTCCCAGCATTCGTTGCGTCACAACTTGACCACATGCCTGGATTACCAATACCGATTGGTGTCATGAGAGCTAATGATGAACCGGTCTATGACCAGGATGTTCATGCTCAGATTGCACAAGAAGTTGAGAAAAATGGCAAAGGTACACTGAAAGATATTATCTATGCAGGCGATACCTGGGTCGTAAAATAAAACTGATTATTCAGTAGAAAAGGCACCTCAGAAATGAGGTGCCTTTTTTGTTTGGTGATTAAAATATCTATTTCAACTTTTAAGATATCGCGCTCTTCCTGAACCCTGCGAAGCTCTGCTTTCAACTCCAGATTTTCCTGTTCAATCGTTTGCTTCTGACCCGCTTCTACTGGTTTGGAAGCTTTTAACCACTTGTAAAGACTCTGCTCAGATACGCCTAAACGCTCTGAAACTTCAGCAACAGAATAGCCTCTTTGGGTTACTTGCTTAACTGCTTCCTGCCTGAATTCTTTTGAAAATTTACGGTTACTCATCGACTTCTCCTTTTGGTTTAATTTAACCTGAGAAGTGTCTACAAAACCAGGGGAATTCCACATCTTATCAGAGCAATCAGCTTTAAAAAATAAATAATTGCGACTGTTCAACGACTCTTGACGATTTCCACCATAAAATATAACCTCTCCAAACAATTGAACCTTCTCAAGGAGAAACAGATGTCTCAGTCTCGTGGGCAGTGGAGTGGAAAACTTGGATTTATACTGGCAGCAGCAGGTTCTGCTGTTGGACTTGGTAATCTCTGGAAATTCCCATACATCACTTATGAAAACAACGGTGGAGCATTTGTTCTGGTTTACATTGCTGCAATCGCGCTGGTTGGTCTGCCGATAATGATGGCAGAAACATTGATTGGTCGCAAAACTCAACTCAATGCTGTTGGTGCTTTCAACAAACTTGGAGGCAAACTTTGGTCTCCAATCGGGTTTCTGGGTGTACTTGCTGGCTTTGTGATTCTCTCCTACTATTCCGTGGTTGCTGGATGGACTTTACGATACATTGTGATGTCACTTTCTGGTGAGCTTGGCAATATGGCAGCAGTTCCACAAGAACTCGATACATTTTTTGGTAACTATACAGCGAACGGCATTCAACAGATAATTGGCCTATTCCTTTTTATGACTTTCACAACCACTGCTGTAATTTTCGGAGTTAAACGCGGGATTGAAAGAGTATCTAAAATCCTGATGCCGATTCTAATGCTGATTCTTGCTTCATTGGCAATCTATGCCACAACAACTGCTGGCTTTGGTAAGGCAATGCATTTCCTTTTCCACCCCGACTTCTCTACACTGAGTCGTGGGGCTGTGCTTGAAGCTATGGGTCACGCATTCTTTACTTTAAGTCTGGGCATGGGTTGCATCCTGACTTATGGCAGTTACATGCGCAAAACCGATTCCATTCCAAAAGCTGCCATACAGATTACTCTGCTCGATACGCTTGTTGCAATCCTGGCATGTGTTGTAATGTTCTCGATTATCTTCAGCAATCCTGACATGCAAATCAGCAAAAGTGCCGGCATCCTGTTCACAACTCTACCAACTGTTTTTGTAAAAATGCCTGGCGGAAATTTCATCATGACGATGTTCTATTTCCTGGTCGCTTTTGCAGCACTGACAAGTACCATCAGTTTGCTGGAAGTTGTCTCAAGTTACTCGATTGATGAGTTGAAGTGGTCGCGTAGAAGAGCAGCACTAACTGTAGCCTTCTCCGTGTTTATATTTGGCTCACTGAATGCCTTGAGTCTTGGAGCTGAAAGTAACCTTTCCAACTTCAACTTGTTTGGGAAAGAGACAACAGTTGGAATATTTGGAACGATGGACTATCTGGCATCGAACTGGCTGTTGCCAGTTGGTGGACTTTTGATAGCTCTGTTTACAGGGTGGGTTATGTCTGTCAGAGAAACTAGAGCAGAGCTGGAAGAAGGACACGGTGAGCTTTCAAAATTTCCTGTCTGGCTATTCCTGATCAGGTTTGTAGCACCAATTGCAGTGGGTGCTATTGTGGTTTCTGTTATTCTGGGTGCTGAGTATCAGTAACTCAGTGAGGCAAAACTATCGGCTTGTTAATAATTGACAGCACAACAAAAGCTGCGTTTGCACCAACAACAAAAATAAAGAAGAGCACGATCCAAAACCAGGGTCGTGCTTTTAACCATTCTCTCACAATCAAGGCCCCTTAAACATTACTTCCAGCAGTTTGCTATTACCTGTTAACGAGTCACTCACAGTAATAAATATCGGGAATGGCTCTTTGTAATCATCAAATGTACAATACGCTATAATTGGAGTTTCGCCATCTTCCATACTCTTCAATCGAAGTTGTTTTTGTGGAACGATGATTTCAAAACTCTCTCTCAATTCTTCAGCAACTTCAATGGTAAACAGTGACTGCTCACTATTCTTATTCTGGATATGTAGATTGACCAGGTTTCTGATACGCTCACCCTCTATTGCGTAGGGCATTCCTCTGGTACGTAAAACATTGGCATGGAAACTTGTTTTACTGTTAACTGCAAAAGTTGCTACAGTTAAACCGACTAACACCATCAGTAAGTAAACAAACAGTCTTGGTCGGAAAAAACTTTTCCTCTTTCCAGTTTCAAAACCTGTTTGAGAATCATACCTGATCAAGCCTTCAGGTTTATCAACTTTTCTCATTATCTCATTGCAGGCATCGATACAATTTGCACAACCGATGCACTCCATCTGCAAACCGTTTCTGATATCGATTCCAGTTGGGCAAACTTCAACACACCTGTAACAATCGACACAATCTGCGCCATCGGATCCTTTACCTCTAGGCTCACCACGGGCTTCATCGTAGCCAATTACAATGGTATCGGCATCAATCAAGGATGACTGCAATCTACCGTAAGGACAGATAATCAAACAAGTCTGTTCTCTAAACCAACTGAAACTAAAATAGAGGATACCGGTCCAGAAAAGAGTCCAGAAAAGAGCAGTGCCATGGCCGCTGAATCCTGTTGCGACTAACTTCAGGACTTCTCTCACTGGCATAAAATATGACAGAAATGTGTGAGCGATCATAGCTGATAATGATATAAACAGAACATGCTTTATTGTTTTGCGCCAAACCTTGTCAAAATTCAAAGGCCCCTGGTTACGACGAATCCGTGCTACTCTTCCACCTTCTAATAATCTTTCAAACTTTCTGAATATACCTTCCATAAACACTGTCTGGGGACATGCATAACCACACCATATTCTACCCAGCAGAGCAGTCAGAACAAATAGCATGAAGCCGAAAGCAGTTACCACAAAGAACATCAGATAAAAATCCTGGTTTGTGAAACTGAAACCGAAAATCCACGCTTGTCTGTCTGGTAAGCTAATGAGAATTGTTGGCTTATCGGCAACCTGAATCCACGGCAACCCAACATAAATGAGTACCAACAGGAAGTTAACAAAGTTACGTATTACCTGCCATTTTCCTAGGACATCTGCTGGTTGGATAAAGTTTCGGGAGCCATCGGCATTGATTGAGTAGACTGTGTCTAGGTCAGGTCGTCGCCGCTTGGGGCGACGACCTTCAGTAGTTTGATTCATTTTACTCCGGTACTTGTTCCCCTTCAGGAGCTTTACCCTCTATATCTGTGTTCTTAATTGTCAGCACGTAGGAAACAACCTTGTTGACCCTATTGGGTCCAAGTTGAGCGCCCCATGCAACCATACCTTTATCAAGAACACCATTTGTAACTATATTGTGGATATTAACAGGCTCTGCACCATGAATCCAGTAGTTGTCAGTCAGATTTGGACCGACAAGCCCCTGTCCTTTTTCAAGGTGACAGACTACACAATACTGATCAAACAGAGCTTTACCCTCTGCAAGACTTTCAGGCATATCCACCATCATCAACAGACTTTCGTTGGTGATGCCACCCGCCATTGCTGCTGCAAGTTGCGCATCGGCAATAGCGACCATTTCCTTGTTGTATTTGGCAACAGGGAGATCAACGATTTTGAAAGTATGAAAAACAAGCCAGTAACCCAACGCAAACACAATAGAACCATAGAGAATAAACAGCCACCAATTTGGCAGTTTATTATCGAATTCATGTATGCCATCAAAACTGTGGTCTCTTAATTTATCGGTCATTGTTTAACCCTCCTGCTGACTCTTGCTCAAGCGGAAGAGCTGCCATTTTGTCGCTGTCGTTTTTGCTGATTACTGCAAAAGCATAGTAAAGCACCAATATGAAACTGGTGACAAAAATACCTAATCCAAGCAGAGGCCAAGCTAACAAGTTACTGTTGTTATAGAACTCCTGAAACATGTTACTCCACCTCCTGCGGGCCTCGGCCAAGTCTTTGCAAGTAGGCAATCATTGCAGCCATTTCACTATTTGGCTCAATATCGATCATTGCCCCTGAAAGATCCTTCGCAATGAGCTCTCCTTGAGAGAGTGCAACTGCAGCGGCAGTTTCAATCTGCTCGTCAGTGTATGGAACACCGATTGTTCTCAAAACAGACATCTTTTTAGCAGTCTTGCTGAAATCGACACTCTTGTCTTTCATGAAAGCGTAGTCAGGCATTATTGAACCGGACGAGATGTCACGAGGATCCATCATGTGCAAATAATGCCACTGATTTGGATACCTGCCACCAACACGATGCAAGTCCGGTCCGGTTCTTTTTGATCCCCACTGAAATGGAGTGTCGTAAATAAATTCTTCAACTCTGGAGTATTCTCCATAACGAAGAGTCTCATGACGGAATGGTCGAACCATCTGGCTGTGGCATGTGTAACAACCTTCACGCACATAGATATCGCGACCTTCAACCTCAAGTGGGCTGTATGGCTCCTGCATAAATCGATATACACCATCTTCATTTTGCAGAGCTGTAATCTCAGCCATCTGATCTGGTATCTTCTGCGATGTCACCACAGTTGGTATAATTTCTACCAAACCACCAATCAGAATTGCAACCAGAACCAGTACAGTAAAGGCCATTGGATGACCTTCAACCAGATCATGCCATGCATGATCTTTCTTAGATTGTTTGGCGTAAAGAATTGCTGAAACTGTTACAACAACCAGAGCTGCCACAACTATTGCGGTTCCAATGACTCCGACAAAAAACATAACACACGACAATGCAATCAACAGAACTGAGTAGACAACAGGTGCGCCTTTCATCAAGCTAAAGAAGCTGCTGCTGTTTTTGGTTACTCCAGTAACTTCAACAGTACCATCAACAGCTTTACCTTGTCTGATAGTTGCCCACAAGTTGCCAATCATCAACAGGAAACCAGTTAGATAAGCAAGCCCACCTATCAGTCTCATCTGATACAGAAATTTAGAGGCAATCAAACTCTCAATAAAGTCAGGATAGAGCAGGAAACCATCGGCATCCAGAGCACGCAGATACAAGCCTTGGCTGATGCCTGAGACCCACATCGACACAACATAAAGCAGAATACCAAATGTACCGATCCAGAAGTGAGTTTCAGCAAGCTTTACTGAATGAAGTTTTGTACTCCACAGCCTTGGCACCATCCAGTAAAGCATACCGGCAGCCATAAATCCGTTCCAACCCAGAACGCCACTGTGAACGTGACCAATAATCCAATCGGTGTAATGTCCAAGAGCACTTACGCTCTTGATTGAAAGCAGCGGGCCTTCAAAAGTACTCATACCGTAGAAAGTTACTGCAACAATAAAGAACTTGATAACCGGGTCAGTTGTAAACTTGTGCCAAGCACCACGAAGTGTCAGCAGACCGTTCAACATGCCACCCCAACTAGGAGCCCAAAGCATGATTGAGAAAATCATACCGATAGTTTGCGCCCAGTCTGGAAGTGCAGTGTAAAGCAGGTGGTGTGGACCAGCCCAGATATACAGGAATACCAATGACCAGAAGTGAACAACAGAAAGTCTATATGAATAGACTGGCCTGTTTGCAGCTTTTGGCAGGTAATAATACATAATACCAAGGATTGGGGTGGTCAGGAAGAATGCCACAGCATTGTGACCATACCACCACTGCACCAACGCATCCTGTACTCCGGTAAATATGGAGTAACTGTGCATGAGGCTAGTTGGAATCTGTATATTATTGACTATGTACAGAACGGCAATTGTAATAATGGTTGCAATATAGAACCAGATTGCTACATAGAGATTCTTTTCATTTCTGCGAGCAAGTGTCCAGAAAAAGTTAACTGCAAAAACTACCCATGTAACAACTACAAGAAGATCGATGGGCCAGATAAGCTCAGCGTATTCTTTACCCTGAGACAGCCCCAACGGCAGAGTTACTGTAGCTCCAACAATGATTAGTTGGTACAACCAGAAATGCGCCCAACTCAATGCGTTGGATGCCAGCCTGGTTTTCAATAATCGCTGGGTTGAATGATAAACACCTGCGAACATCATGTTGCCAACAAATGCAAAGATAGCTGCATTGGTGTGTAATGGCCTTAACCGACCAAACGATGTCCACTCAATACCAAGATTAGCCTGCCAGAATGAAAGTTGTGTTGCAACAATCACTCCAACCAACATTCCAACGGCACTCCATATCATCGTTGCAATTGAAAAAGCTCTGACAACGCCATCATTGTAGACGACTTGTCTTGTGGAAACGGTATCTTGCATTAGCAAGTCTCCTTTTGTCAGGTATTATGAACCATTCGCTTCAGGTTCACAGTTATCATCATTATCAGGATGTTCATCTTCTTCTAAAGGCAACAGGGAAAGACGATCGCCATGCTCCAGGTCACCTTGTTTAACTCGAGACACAAACAAAACCAGCCCGGCAACAGCAAGTATCAGGCTTATAAATACAGTTACTTTCAAGACATCCAACGTTGTCTTCTCCTGCCAAGCTGAATCGCTGTCAAAGTAATAATTGTCAAAGAACTTAAAGGCATCAAAACTGCCGCAATAATTGGATTAACCCATCCCGCCAGACAAATCCCGACAGCGATTGCGTTATAACCTGCGGCAAACCCGAGATTGATTTTTTGAACTTTTGACAAAGCATGGGCAGCTGAAAGAGCTTTCCTAACTGCACCTACACCGTCACCCAGATAGTAGAAATCTGCTTTTTGTGGCAATACGGCACTATCAATAGCTGGGGTTGCTGCACACCAGGCAGCATCAAAGCCCAAACTATCATTTAAGCCATCACCAATCATTATTGTATTATTTTTGTCGAGTTTTGCAACCATTTTTATCTTGTTTGCAGGATTCATCTCGCTGAAAGCATATTCCGGTGCAATTCCCAATGTCTGAGCAACAGCTTTAACACGGTTTTCATTATCGCCACTCAAGAGATAAACTTCATAGCCACCGGTCTTTAATGCATTTACTTCATCAACTGCGTCCTGACGAATCTTTTCGCCGGTTTCAAGGTAAAACAACTCTTCCCCATTTTTAGAAAAAAGAGTACCAGGCTGACTGCCTTTCCCAAATTTATACTCGTTCAGTTGAAGCCCCTGACCTGCAATTTCAGTTACAGAGTCAGCATCTATATCTATTTGGGGTAATCCCATTTGAAGTAGAGCTGCTGAAACACATTTACTGACTGGATGATTACTGCGAGTTGTCATAGCCTGCAAAATTGCCAGAACCTCTGGTGACTGCTTTTGTAGTATTTCGAGTGATTGAGGCGTCAATTCAAGTCTGCCTGCTGTGATAGTGCCTGTTTTGTCAAAAATGACTTTTGTGACGGTTAATGCTCGATCCAGGAAATCGTCTTGACGCAGAAGTATACCATTATTACGCAACCCGTTGTGCACTAACTCTTTAGCTAGAGGCACTGCAATGCCTAGAGCACAAGGACAAGTTACAATCAGAATTGCGACAGCCACTTCTACAGCTTTTTTAGAATCTGTTCCAAGCCAATAGAAAAATCCAAAAGTAGCCAGGAGTAATACTGATAAAACATAAATTGTTGAAACTTTGTGCCACCACATCTGACCTTCAGGAGGTTTTGACTCTGATGAACTGCGCATTAAATCATTCAAATTGGATGACGAAAAATCCTCGTCTGCAGTAATTTTTGCTCCGGTTGAAGATGAATTGAATGCTCCTGCCGGGACTTCAGACTCTGGATGATATCGCTTGGGGTCAGACTCCCCTGTAATCCAGTCCAGAGAAAATGTTACAGAACTACCTTGCAAAGTACCATTCACAGGCACCAGATCACCCGGTGCGATCCAGAGTTGGTCGCCACTTTTAATTTCTGTTGCTGGTACTGCGATGATTTTCGAGTCCTGAAATTTGCGTGCAAAAAGGTCTGCGATTCCATCGGAAGCCAGCAATGCATTGCGATTCTTTTTAAGAACCGATTCCTGAAGCCATCTGCCGGTGAGCATCAATGCAATGAATATTGTTATAGTATCGAAATATGCAGCATCCGGACCTTCAGTTAAAAATGCGTAAACAGAGCCTCCATAACCAAAAATCATGCCCATGGCGATTGGAACATCGAGGTGAATTATTCGTCTGCGCAAGCTTATTACCGCTGCGCTTATAAATGGCCAGCCACCAATAAATAAAGATATTGTTGCCAGAACTAAATTGAGATTACCGAAGAGATTGTATGTGGAGCTATCGGCAGAGGTTAATCCAAAATAAAAACTGAGACTGTACATCATTGTATTGATGGCAATAGCAATACAAATTCCCATTCTTAACTGCAGAGAGTCACTTGTAGGACTGCTTTTGCGTTGAGGTCCAAATCGATACCCAAACTGCTCAATTTCTGAAAAATATTCGCGGATATCACCTTTGCTGCTGTCCCAGGTAATATCGGCTCTGCCAAGAGCAGGATTTATGCGCAGATTCAGAGCACCATCAAACCGATCGAACAATTTTTGTAATAACCAGACACATGCGGCACAATGAATACCTTGAACATCCAGCTTCAACTGAAGTAAGTCTGTATCTGGTTTGTTATCCAGCATTATGTCAAGCCAGGCAAAGCTATCTGGCCGCAATTCAGCTGGAGGAGCGATTGCTTCATTTTTTATATCGTAAAATTGATTGAGACCAGTTGCATTGATGAGCTCGTAAACTGTTTTGCAGCCATTGCAACAAAACTTGTCATCATATTCCCCTAGCGGCAACCCGCAGTGAAGGCACTTTCGGTTTACCAAATCACAACCTCACCAAATCTGAGATGTGGAATATACTGCAAAGCTGCAAGCCCTCTGAGAATCAGTTGTGCAGCCATAATCAAGATTAAGATTGCACCAACATTTTGAAATACAACTCTTTTCGATTGCGAGAATTTCCCCAGACCAAACCCCAGTGCAACCAGTACAGGAATTGTCCCTGCACCAAAAGCAAGCATCGACAGTCCTCCCTGATGCCAGCTGCCAGTTCCTGCGGCAGTCAGTGCTACCGTATAAACAGGGCCACACGGCAAGAATCCGTTAGCAAAACCGAGTAATAATCTTTTTGGGTATGATTGTGCCTGAAGCAGACTGCCAACTTTATCGGAAATAAATCTCTGAAATGGACCGCTTTCCAATACTTTGGGATAAGGCAATAATTTCAATAGCCCCAACCCGAGCAACAACATCATCACTCCCACTGCCAGTGAAAGAATAGCCTGCATGCTTTTCCCTCCGGAAGCATAAACAGCTGTTGAGCCGGCGAACCCTGCAAATATCCCTATTAGAGAATAAGCTGACACACGACCAAAATGATAGATAACTTGTCGCATCGATGCTGATAAAACTGAATCTGTCTGCTGATGAACTGCGTAAGTAGTAACAAGAGGCCCACACATGCCGATGCAGTGACCAAGGCTAATCATCAATCCTGTTGTAAACAGCAGAACAAAGTCAAAAGGCATTGCAGTTGGTGCCAGATTTCCGCAGCAGTCCATTTCTCTCCAAAAAGTAATCTTGATGTTTCCAATTCGAGATTTACAAGTTATCATAAAGTCGGCAATAGACCACAAAAAATAAAAGCAGGGAATATGAACGACAACTGGCAGGACGTTTTAACTGAAGGCAAACAGCCTTTCGATTCAACTGAAAAAGCTCATAAATGGTTGAATGAAACCCGACGATCAGAGTTTCTGCTCTCTTTACCTGACAGTGAAACCCGAAATCAGTGGGCCGATACTGCTGTAGAACTTATTCATTCCAGTAATTACACACTGGAATCAATGATGAATGACAGGGTTGCTGAACACCCCGACCGTACTCTTTTTCATGACCCGGAATCAGATGACAGCAGATGGAGCTATGCCCAGGTCCTTCGACAAGCTCGCAGGTATGCTGCAACTTTTATTGATACGGTGGATGAGCAACCAAGAGTTGCATTTATAACTCCCAACTCCCTGCATGGAGCAATATGTGACATCGGGTGTCTGTTGCACGGCATTTTGGTAATGCCACTCTCACCTGTTATCGGACAAGAAAATCTGCTATGGGTTCTGGAAAAAATGGATGTCAATATTATAGTGTCTGGTGGTATGGACCAGCACCTTGCTGCGGCATCGGCACTGGATCAATATCAAGGTAAAGTAAAACATTTCACACTTGATAACTTTGACTCTGCCGGGTCTGAGAATATTATTGAAACCGCGAATAAAATATCCACATCTGCAGTTGATTCAATACTTGAAAAACAACCTCGCCTCCAGATGGATGACACAGCTACTGTTCTGTTTACTTCAGGAAGTACCGGTAAACCAAAAGGCGTTGTATTTACTGTTGGCAACATGGTTACAAAACGATTTGCCCGAGCTGCCGCGTTGCCAGAAGTTGGCGTCGATGAAAAATTATTATGCTTCCTCCCTCTCTATCATACTTTTGGCCGATTCCTGGAAATGCTGGGTATGCTGTTTTGGGGTGGCACCTATGTATTTGTGGGCAATCCATCAGCAGACACATTGCTCAGTCGATTAAAGGAAATTCAGCCTACTGGTCTTATTAGTATCCCGCTGAGATGGACACAAATTCGCGATGCTTGTGGAGATGACACAAGTAATTTCAGGGAAATTACCGGCGAAAGATTGCGCTGGGGGTTAAGTGCTGCCGGCTATCTGGACCCAAGAGTATTCCGCTTTTTCCATCGTAATGGAGTGAAGCTGTGTAGCGGATTTGGAATGACCGAAGCAACTGGCGGCATCACAATGACACCGCCTGATGACTACAGAGAAGGCTCAGTTGGTATACCGCTGCCAGCAGTAAATATCGAGCTTTCAGAAGATGGTGAAATGCTGATTTCCGGGCCATACATTGCCCGATATCTGGACTATGACATCGAAGGCCCACTGCCTACTGGTGATATTTTTCAGAAAATTGGTAAAGGGCATCTGGAAATAATTGATCGAGTAAAAGACATTTACAAAAATACTCGTGGACAGACCATTGCACCTAAAAAAGTAGAGCAAAAATTCGCCGATGTTCCTGGCATTAAAAGAGTCTTCCTGGTTGGTGACCACAGGGACAGCAATGTCCTGCTCATTGTCCCTGAAAGAGAAGATCCCATCTTAACTGGAGCAAGTGATGAGACAACTGTCCGTGATTACTTCAGACAAATAATTACTGCCGCCAATGAGGATCTTGCCAATCGTGAACGGATAATCAACTTTGCAATTTTGGATAGAGATTTCTCAATCGAAAATGAAGAACTCACTCCAAAAGGCTCCTACAAACGGAAAAATATTGAAGAGAACTTCAAAAAAGTCATTGATGACCTATATCAAAATGAAAGACTGTCTCTGGAAGCAAGCGGCTATTCCGTTCAAATACCTCGCTGGATTTTCCGTGATTTAGGAATACTTGAAAGTGATATAACAGTTCAATATGGTGGGCTATATGACAGACATCGTGGGCTGCTACTGAAAGTTACTGAACTTGAAGATGGTCTGACTAATATTGGTGATCTGGTTTATAAGCTTCAGGGGAAAACTTTCAACCTTGGCAGACTTTCACGACAGCCACTGCTTTGGGCAGGCAACCTTTCGCTGGCAAACTTCTGCCCAGTAAAAGATGGCTGGGATACTCCCCTGGGAACATTCAGCAACAACACCTACCTCCCGCAATCTGAAAATGAGATGCCATCCGGTAAAATAAGTTTTGAACTGCCTGCAATGAATGACCGCAGGTTGCCAAGGATTCATGAGCTTTCTCACAAAGCTATGTTTGGTGAAAAAGAGATGGCACTGCAAGGTGTTACAGGACTTCAGCGAGCTCTCGAAATTGGTGACCATAACAGTGCTTACTTGATTCGACGCAGGCTAGAGACCCTGGCAAGACATCAAAGTGAAGAAGTCAGATGTCAGGCTTACAAAATACTGTTACTCGATGAACCATCACCTGATTACAGCCAAAATGAGCCTACTTTCCTGGAATCCGGGCTACCTTTTTTGAACCAGCAAACAATTAAAGAAATTGCAACCGGTGGTATGGGAGACCGCAGGCTTGCTGCGTTCCGTCGTCGACTTGATTCATATCGATCTCAACTGGAATGGCCAATTTCAGACTCAGCACGCGAACAATTCAAACTGATATTCGAGTTGCTTGTTAATCTGGTAAAAGTTGACCCGTCTTTTTATGCAATTGTAAGAGAAGAGTTGGCGAGCTGGATCCTGCATCGGGAAGATGCTGAGATTTCAAAAATGGCTGAAATGTTTGCCTATGAGGTTGCAGCTCATTATGAAAAGTCACTGACTGAATTATTGCCACAAATCAATGAAGCAAGCTGGCAGGGCAAGCTGATTTTCCAGGACGGAATGTCTGAACAGGAAATTACCAGGCTTAAAGAAGTTTTGATTGGCACAACTTTTTTACAGCAATCAATCCTGCTTTCAACCGATGGCCAAAAACTTGATTTGCGCGAAGTTCCTCAAGATGGTATCTGGGTTTCCAGAACAGCTGTCAGGCACAGCCAGCGACTTTACCGGCTGAGCATAACTACAACTACTGGTAAACATTATGACTTGCTGATTTCTTTATGGGATATGCAGGAATTGGATACTAAAGATCGCAGTACCTATGACACAATTTACTGGATGATTGCGCTGTCGGGATACCCACATGGCAGCCCTTCCCTGCCAAGATTTGGCTGTTTCAGACCTGAACTTGGAGCACTATCACTGGCATATCTCAACGATTTGAATGCATGGGAAAGGATTCGGGAATATAGTTCTGGAGATGGGGTCAGTAAACAGAAATGGCAACAACTTTTCACTGGTGCCTTTACAACATGTTTTCGTGGCTGGCTTCACAGTGACAAACAGATTGTACCTGGAATGATTACACCCAAAAATGTAGTTGTTTCTGAGCCTGATTTCCGTGACCGGGCCAAACTGCTTTCACTCACAGGGTGGAAAAAATACACTCGGCCACTGGATCTGATTCAACCGATAATCCACAACTTCTATAAGCAGACTGCAATGAGTTTTACATCGGTGCAGCACAATCTGGATTTACAATGGATTGCCGATGCTTGTGTTGATGCGCTGGGACGTGAAGATGCTGCCAGGTTTCTATCGGAATTGCAGGAAGATTTACAGGAAGAATCACTGGATGGATACAGAGGTGTACTTGCCAAAGAGATTTCTGAGTTCCTGCCGAAACTTGAGGCTGAGTTTCATATCTGTGCAACACTTCGTAATGCAATCAATCGTTTCAACAGCTGGGAAATTGCGAACCCTGAAGCTACTGCAAAAGCCAAGAACCAGGTTATCGATGAGATGTACGGATTATATGGCATGAGCAGTCTGCCTCATCAATCGCGGTTTCATCTTTACAGACATTGCTGGTTCAATAATTCCGACGACCAGATACAACATGCATTTGACAGATTACTCCACGCCATGTACATGGCACCTGAAAAGACAGTTTCCGGTATGGTCCAGCTTTCCGATATGCAGGCATTGCTGACCGATGAAGATGATATTGCCACTTTCAGCCATATGGTCTTCCCTCACTCTCAGGTTTCTCAAAAACATAAGCTGACAACTGTTGGTGATGATGAAAACAAGCATGTAATTGTTACATCTGATGTATCTGACAGGCAGGGAGGAACTTACACCGTTCGTGAGCCTCTGGAACCGGCTGAAATTGGGCTTCTTTATCGATTATTTTTCAAATCCGGTTATTACAAAACTATCAGCACGCAAGATCAATTCCTGGTCCTGGCCGATGCCGATGGTCAGGTAGCAGGTGGCATCAGTTGGCATGCAGTTGATGACAAAACAGTTCACTTGAACGGTATTGTGGTTTCAACCCCATTACTTGGCAAGGGATTGAGTTCTGTTCTTATTGAAGATTTCTGTACCAGGCTTGCAAATATGGACTATACACTGGTAAAAACCGTATTTGTACTTAGACCATTCTTTGAAAAACATGGTTTTAGATTAGATCGTAAATGGGGCGGACTAGTTAGGTCTTTGGAGGGCTAAATGAATTTTCCAGTTTGGGAATTAGCTACTGGTGGTGGAGTAATGATTGCTCTGGTATCGGTAATTCATGTATTTGTATCGCACTTCGCTGTTGGTGGTGGACTATGGCTTGCCTGGACCGAACGAAAAGCTAGAAAAGAAAATGACACTGAACTTTTAGAGTTCGTCAAAAGTCACAGTAAGTTTTTCTTACTTGTCACTCTTGTTTTTGGTGCAATAACCGGTGTCGGCATCTGGTTCATTGTATCTCTTGTCTCCCCTAGCACAATCTTTGCTTTAATCAGAGCTTATGTCTGGGGTTGGGCGATGGAATGGGTCTTTTTTGCTGTAGAAATTGCAGCAGCATTGGCCTACTGGTACGGCTGGGGAAAACTTAGTGCCAAAGTACATATGACTGTTGGTTGGATTTACTTTATCTGCGCCTACATGAGCCTAGTTATTATCAACGGCATCATAACATTTATGCTCACAAGTGGCGGGTGGCTTGAAAATCACGAGTTCTGGACAGGCTTCTTTAATCCAACATATTGGCCATCGGTTGTTTTGAGAACTTTTGTTGCCATAGCAATGGCTGGGCTGTTTTCACTGTTCTGGTCATCGTTACTTCCAAAAGGTAATCTCAAAACAAAGCTTGTTAAGTATTGCTCCAAATGGATTTTTGTAGGTACCGCTTTAACTTGGATATCAGCATTTTGGTACAAAAAAGCAATCTTGTCCTTCATTCCTGAGTGGACTGACTTCATAAAAGGCGAGATTCCAGTTTTGAACAATGTCCTGGCTGTGCTGACATTTGGCATTATAGCAACTCTAGTAGCATCGATTTTTGCTTTCAAAGCTAAAGACAAATGGCATTGGACTGGCTCAATTATTTTAATGGCGTTTGGGCTTACTGCATTTTTTGGTGGTGAGTGGGTTCGTGAAGCAGGCAGAAAACCATATACCATCTACGGCTATATGTATTCTACTGGTGCTCTAGTTTCAGATGCTGAGAAACTAGAACGCGACGGTATGATTGCACACTCAAAATGGATAAATCCAAATGCTCTAAAAGAAGATGCTCCACCAGAATTTCTTGGTGCAGAACTTTATAGAGCATGGTGCCAACCGTGTCACACAATGGACGGCTATAATGGCATGAGACCATATCTTGCTCATTGGGACCCAGAATTTATTGAACAACTTTCACCCAAGCTACATCACATGCGCGCGCGAATGCCTCAATGGTATGGCACCGATTTTGAAAATGATGCTCTCACTGCGTATCTAGTTTCTGAAGGAGCAAAAAAAGAGTCTAAATTCCCATCGGACAAACTTGCAGCACAACAATTTGCATGGGATTTGTCATGTGGAATGTGTCATACAGTTGATAATTTCAGACCGCTAAGAGAATCATTAGCTGACATGAGCAGAGAAGAATTGAACGATGACATATTAGACATGCTTGCTGATTATGACTACGCAATGCCTGACTACTTAGGATCCGAAGAAGAGCGCCAACTCTTACTTGATTTTATTTTAGAGCTCTACACTGATGGCGGTGAAAAATGAACCCAATAATACCATCTCCAGACGCATTGCCAGTTCCAGGTCCAATCTGGCTTTTCGAGGCTTTACTTCATATAACTTTTGTATTGCACTTGCTGACCATGAATGCACTTGCTGGTGGGTTCTTGCTGACTCTCTGGAGTAGAATCAGAGGTGGAGATGACCATGAACTGCTAGTTGCAAAGTTTTCAAAACTGTTGCCTACTCTGTTTGCAGCTACGGTAACTCTTGGTGTTGCGCCGTTACTGTTTGCTCAAATTCTTTACGGCAATTTCTTTTACACCTCTAGTGTGATTATGGCCTGGCCATGGTTTTCTGTAGTTTTGGTGCTGATTTTTGCCTACTCCGGCGCTTACATGAACTCATTTTCAGCTGCAAAGCTTGGCAAATGGCGGAATCTTGTAATTGGTGCTGCAACTTTAATTATTTTCTATGTTGGCTGGGTTGTTAGTAATAACATGACCTTGATGATTTCTCCAGACCGATGGCCAACTCTCTACTTTGCTAACCAAAGTGGCACTAACTGGAACATTGGCGACCCTCAACTTGTTTCCAGATATACACATATGATGTTAAGCACTGTTGCAGTCAGTGGACTAGTTACATCGTGGATTGGATGGAAAAACAGCAATCCATTTATCACACGACATGGTCTTAAACTGTTTAGTTGGTTCACATTAGTAAATATTGGAGCAGGTGTATTATTCTGGTTATCGCTAAATGATGTAGTAGCTACAGTTGTTGGTAAATCGGTGCCATTTATGATTGGCTCTACTTTAGGTGTAGTTGCTTTGATTACAGCTTTCATTGCAATCAAGAAAAACAGCTCCCCTATTCCAACAATTGGATTAACTACCATCACTGTTGCAATGATGGTTTTGACCAGAGATTTGGTCCGCAAATCATACCTTTCGGGCTACTACAAACCAGAACTTTTTGAGGTTCAGCCACAGCTGTTGAACATCATTATCTTCCTAGTTCTGTTTGTTGCTGGAATAGCTACAATTGTGTGGATGGCAAAACAACTATTCTCTGCAAAATAGCTTCAATTTGAGGCTCGGAAATAATTCCCTACTCCGAGCCTCTATTTCTGGATTACTGCCAATTTTTGCATATCTTTTAGGCTCCGGATTTTCGCAACGGATTAGATATATTTTAATAAGTTGAATACAGTCTTACAGGAGGAATCTGAATGACTGAGCAAAAAAGACGAATGATTACTATCGACGGCAATGAAGCCGCCGCATCAGTTGCTCATCGTACTAATGAAGTAATCGCGATCTACCCGATCACTCCTTCGTCCCCAATGGGCGAACACTCCGATGCCTGGAGTTCAGCTGGACAAAAAAATATTTGGGGCCAAGTTCCTGAAGTTTCTGAAATGCAATCAGAAGGTGGAGCTGCCGGTGCTGTGCACGGTGCTTTGCAAGCTGGTTCATTAACAACAACATTTACTGCAAGTCAGGGACTGTTGTTGATGATTCCAAATATGTATAAAATTGCTGGTGAATTAACACCAACTGTTTTCCATATTGCTGCTCGTAGTGTTGCAACTCATGCGCTTTCAATTTTTGGCGACCACTCAGATATTTATGCTTGTCGTCAAACTGGTTGGGCTATGCTTGCTGCATCAAATGTTCAAGAAGTTCATGACTTTGCGCTAATCTCTCAAGCTGCATCTCTTGAATCAAGAATCCCATTTCTACACTTCTTTGATGGTTTCCGTACCAGCCATGAAGTTATGAAAATTGAAGAACTGACCGATGCTGACTTGAAGCACATGATTACCGATGACCTGCTAACAACTCATCGTGATCGCGCTTTAACTCCAGACAAGCCAGTCTTGCGTGGAACAGCTCAGAACCCTGATGCATTCTTCCAAGCCCGCGAAGCGGTTTCACCGTTCTACGCTGCTTGTCCAGATGTGGTTATTGCACAGATGGATAAGTTTGCTGCACTTACAGGCAGAAGCTACAAGCCATTTGAATACTACGGGGCTGCAGATGCTGACCGTGTAATCATTGCTATGGGTAGTGCAACAGACACTATTTATGAAACAGTTGATGCTATGAATGCTGCTGGCGAAAAAGTTGGACTGTTGAATGTGAAACTTTATCGTCCATTCTCAGCTAAACATTTCATTGGATCCTTACCTGCATCTGTTAAGGGCATATCTGTTCTTGATAGAACTAAAGAGCCTGGCTGCTCTGGCGAGCCACTTTACATGGACATCATGACTACTTTGCTTGAAGAATCTCAAGCTGGTCAGTTGCCATTTGATATGCCTAAAGTTGTTGGCGGAAGATACGGACTTTCTAGTAAAGAGTTCACTCCTGCTATGATTAAAGGTATCTACGATGACCTTGGTAGTGAATCTCCAAAGAACCACTTCACCATTGGTATTAATGACGATGTTAGTGGCACTTCGCTTTCATACGATGCGTCCTATGACATTGAAAAAGACAATGTTGTTCGTGGAGTATTCTACGGTCTTGGTAGTGACGGTACTGTTGGAGCTAACAAAAACTCCATTAAGATTATTGGTGAGTCTACTGACAACAATGCTCAAGGCTATTTTGTTTACGACTCTAAAAAAGCTGGTGCAGTTACTATTTCTCACCTTCGTTTTGGACCAGATCAAATCCGTTCAACTTACCTAATCTCTCAAGCAAACTTCTTGGCCTGTCATCAATGGTCATTTGTTGAGCAATTTGATATGATTGAGAAGCTTGCCAAAGGTGGAACATTCCTACTCAACTCTCCTTATGAGGCAGATGTAGTCTGGGATAAACTTCCTAGAGAAATGCAAGAAGATCTAATTGCTAAAGAAGCTAAATTCTATGTTATCGATGGTGTAAAAGTTGCCAGAGAAGCTGGAATGGGTGGTCGTATTAACACAGTTATGCAGACCTGTTTCTTTGCAATAAGTGGCGTTCTTGAACGCAATGAAGCAATCACTTGCATTAAAGATGCAATCAAGAAAAGCTACGGAAGCAAAGGCGACAAAGTAGTTCAGATGAACTATGACGCTGTTGATTCTTCTCTAGCAAATATGCATGAAGTTAAAGTTCCTGAAGCTCCTACTTCTACGCTAATGCGTCCAGAAATTGTAGTTGATGAAGCACCTGATCATGTAAAACAAGTTGCTGCTATGATGATGGCTGGAAATGGCGATCAACTTCCAGTAAGTGCATTTACTCCAGATGGTACTTGGCCAACAGGCACAACCAAATGGGAAAAACGAAATATTGCACAGGAAATTCCAATTTGGGAAAGTGACCTTTGTATTCAATGTAACAAGTGTGTATTTGTTTGCCCACATGCTGCTATTCGTGCAAAAGTTTATGACCCTGAAAAACTTGATGGCGCTCCTGACACATTCTCATCAATGGACTTTAAAGGTAAAGACTTTGCTGGTGCAAAATACACCATCCAAGTTGCTCCTGAAGATTGTACTGGTTGTAGAATTTGTGTTGAAGTATGCCCTGGCAAAGACAAGCAAAACCCAGAACGCCATGCTCTGCTTATGGCAGATCAAGCACCATTGCGTGTTGCTGAACGCGAAAACTGGAACTTCTTCCTAGACTTGCCGAACCCAGACAGAACTGCTGTCAAACAGAATGTTAAAGGAACACAGTTCCTAGAGCCACTATTCGAGTTCTCCGGAGCTTGTAGTGGTTGTGGCGAAACACCTTATATTAAACTTATCACTCAGATGTATGGCGATAGAATGATCATTGCCAATGCAACTGGTTGCTCAAGTATTTATGGTGGAAACTTACCTACTACCCCATACACAACCAACTCTGACGGCAGAGGCCCAGCATGGTGTAACTCCTTATTTGAGGATAACGCTGAGTTCGGCTTTGGTATCAGATTGGCTGTAGATCAGAAACAAGAACTAGCTAAGCAACTGCTTGGTGAACTTGCTTCTGAACTTGGTAGTGATGTTGTTGATAGTATAATGACTGCTGATCAATCTGATGAAGCAGGAATTGATGCTCAGCGCAAAAGAGTTGCTAACTTAAAAACTCAACTAGCATCAATAGATGCAGTTACTGCAAGTAGATTGAATGAAGTTGCTGATTACTTAGTAACTAAATCAGTCTGGATCTTTGGTGGCGACGGCTGGGCATACGACATCGGTTACGGTGGACTAGATCATGTTCTTGCTAGTGGCAAAAATGTAAACATCTTGGTTATGGATACTGAAGTTTACTCAAATACTGGTGGCCAAGCTTCTAAAGCAACTCCAATTGGAGCTGTTGCAAAATTTGCTACTGCTGGTAAACGAATCGGTAAAAAAGATCTTGGTATGATAGCAATGAGTTACGGAAATATTTATATAGCTCAAGTTGCATTTGGTGCAAAAGATGCTCAGACAGTTAACGCTATTCGTGAAGCTGCTGAGTTTGATGGACCAAGTCTGATCATTGCTTATAGTCACTGTATTGAACATGGCTATGATATGGGCGATGGACTTACTCACCAAGAGTTAGCTGTTAAGTCAGGTTACTGGCCATTGTACCGGTTCGACCCTCGTCGAATCACTGAAGGTGGCGTTCCTCTGAAACTTGATAGTAAAGCACCTTCAATTCCCCTTGAAGATTACTCTATGCTTGAGAACAGGTATCGCGTATTACACAAGAGTAACCCAGAGCTTGCTGCTGAACTGGCAGTAATTGCTCAGGACTTTGTTAATGAGCGTTGGGTCATGTATGAAAACTTGGCCAAACTTAACTTTGCTGATAAAAGCGAGGACTAATTGATGATACTACGACTATTGGTCGTAGCAGTTGCGGCGATGGTGGCTTTATGCCCCATCGCCGTTTTTGCTGACGGCTTAACACCAAATCAACTCCTAGACATGAAACTTGTTTCCAGTTATGACCTAAGTCATGATGGTGAATTAGTAGCTTATACTGTTGCAACACCTGCAACTGTTGGCGAAAAAGGTGGGTATAAAACTCCGCTGTTTTTGATGAATCTTGATACTGAAGAAACTGTCCCTTTTATTTCTGGCGATGTAAATATAGGCAGCCCCCATTTCAGCCCTGATGACAAATACATTGCTTTTACCACATCGCGTGGCAAAAAAGCAAAGACTCAAGTCTGGGCAATTCCAGTTAACGGTGGAGAAGCTCAGGTTATAACTGACAGTAAGACTGGCGTCTCAAGTTTTAGTTGGAGTGCTGATGGAAACTCAATTTTCTACATTGCTAAAGAATCTGATTCAGCAACTGAGAAAAAAGTTAAAGAAGAAGGATATCAGCCTAGATATTATGAAGAAAATTTAAAGAGTAGAAATCTTTACAGAACCACTTTTGAGTTTGCCACTGAGCCTGCTGAAGTTGATACACTTGTTACTGATTTAGCGATATGGCAAATAGCTGTTGATCCATCGGGCAAAAAGCTTGCGTTCGGAGCAAGTGAAAAAGCACTTGTTGATCAAAAATATATGTTCCAAAGCATTTATATGTTTGACCTTGAAACTGGTGAATACTCTGAATGGATAAACCCACCGGGGAAACTTGGAGATTTTGAGTTTAGTCCCAAAGGCGACAAGCTGGCATGGACAGCTGCTCGTGATTCTAAAGATCATGCCGTTAGTAACGGTTATGTCAGAACTTTGCCAAATAGCAGAATTAAAAGTTTGACCGACAACAGTTACATCGGTCATATCCGTTCTCTGCATTGGAAAACTAACGACAAACTATTAGTTCTTGCTGACCAAGGCGTGAACACTACAATCTCAGAAACAAACTGGGATAGTAGTAAAATGAAACTTCTTCTGACTACTGAAAAATGTGGCATCGATGTAATTTCATTTACCGGCCACCCAGGAATAAAAACTCTACTCCTGCGCGGAAGTGCTCCAACTCATCAACGGGAATTGTTTAAGTGGAACGGTAAAATAGTTGATAGATTAACTGACAGCAACCCTGAACTTTCAGAAGTTGAATGGGCTGAGCAAATAGTAATTAGTTATGAAGCTCGTGACGGTTTGATGATTGAAGGATTATTGATTTTACCACTGAACTGGAAAACAGGCGACCCTGCATTCCCTTTAATTATGGACATTCATGGCGGACCTGAAAGCAATCTTTCTAACGGCTGGTTGAGCTGGTATTCATCTCCCGGTCAAGTAGCTGCAACTGAAGGTTATGGAACATTCTTCCCTAACTACAGAGGTAGCACTGGCAGAGGTTATGAATTTGCAGTCAGCTCCTTTGCAGATCCTGCGGGTAGCGAATTCGAGGATCTTATTGATGGAATTAAATACCTGACTGAAATTGGCTATGCCGATGCCGATCGTATTGCCGTTACTGGCGGTTCTTATGGTGGCTATGCTTCAGCCTGGTTTGGCACACACCCTGATTACACAAAATATGTTAAAGCAACAATTCCATTTGTTGGAGTCAGTGATCTGGTTGCAAAAAGATTCCTGACCGATATCCCTCATGAAGATGAAATGGTTCATATGGGACAGCCGGTCCGCAATATGCGTGATCTGATGCATGAACGAAGTCCAATTACCTGGGCTGAATACAGCAATAGTGCCATCCTGATTCTGCATGGTGAAAATGACACTCGAGTCCACCCATCGCAAAGTCAGGAATTGTATCGAGCTTTAAAAATGAGTGGCCATACAGCTACCCGTTTGATTTACTATCCGGGTGAAGGGCACGGAAACAGCAAGCATCCAGGCAGAATTGATTTGCTGATGCGTTCAATGGATTGGTTGAACTGGTATGTGCGCGATCTGAAACCGCTGGATGGACCGATGCCACCATTGGACATCAGTGATAAATACGGCCTGGATCTGGACTAGTTTTCAAGCTGTAGAACATAAAGACGAGAACTGGAGTCGCTGACTATCCTGACTTTGCCGTTGGGACTGACAACGACTCCTTCTGCTTTTACAATGTCGCCAAGATCATAGACCTCATTAACACCAGCTTCAGGTGTCCAGCTGAACAGTGCACGAGCCTGGTCGCTGACCAGCCAGAAAGTACTACGTGAATTGTCCCAACATATCCCGGAAATATCCGAAAAACCGATATCATAAGTTACAACAGTCTGCCAGTTAGCATTCATCTGGCAAACTTGAGCTGGCTGCTTTTCGTTAATGATAAAGAAAGTCCCATCGCGAAAAGCTATACCCCCAGGTCCACTGTTTCCGGAGCCACCTGTATCAATCTGAAATCGTTCAATTTCAGTTCCCTGATTGTTCAAATGAACTACACTTGAGATCCGTTCTTCAACGACATAAAATGAGCCATCGGCAGGATCACAAAAAACACCTTCTGGATTATCACCAATCCAGTTCAGAGTATTTTGCAGCTCACCTGTAAAAGTTATCTGGTAAATTTTTCCAGTGTTGTCACTGACTGTCCAGAGTGATTGTTCATTACTTGAAAATGAAAGCCCTGAAGGTCCAGGTACAGCAATCAGGTACTCGCCAAGAACAGTCAAATCTCCATTTGTATTGGCAATCTTGTTTGTGCCGCAACCAGCCAGCATAACAACAATTAGCAAAAGATATCTATTCATCGCCAACTCGCAGAATTCTCATAGTGTCAGTTCTGCCTGTTATTCCAGGCCTGTCGGCCCGGGTCATAACTACATGATCACCTTTTTCCAGATGTAAATTTTTCATTTCATCTCTGGCTACAAGTTCAATCCCTTTTTCAAAGCTCCAGCTTCCAACAACAGGATGAACTCCCCTATACAAAGCAACCCTTCTTGCTGTTCCATCTGATTTTGTCAAAGCGTAAATCGGCATTGTAGTTCTGGTTCTGGACATCCACCTGGCAGTTGTTCCTGTAGAAGTGAATGCCATAACTGCCGATGCACTAACATCGACTGCAGTAAACATTGCTGCCCTGGAGATAGCCTCTTCCTTAGTTTTAGATTTATGCCGAGGCTTTTTCAAAACCTTCCCAGAGTACTGCTTTTCAGCTCCACGACACACTTCATCCATTGCTTTTACAACTCCAACAGGACTCACTCCAACTGCTGTTTCAGCAGAGAGCATCACAGCATCGGTCCCGTCAAAAACAGCATTGGCAACATCTAAAACTTCAGCCCTTGTTGGGATTGGTTCAGAAACCATTGATTCCATCATCTGAGTTGCAGTTATAACAACACAGTCAAGCTTTCTGGCGAGCCTGATAATTTTCTTTTGCATCCCTGGCAGTGCTGCGTAACCTATCTCAACACCGAGATCGCCTCTGGCTATCATAACTGCATCGGAAGCTTCCATTATTTCAGCAAGTGCACCAATAGCCTCAGCACGTTCAATCTTGGCAATAAGGTGACCAGTTCCACCAGCTTCTTCGTACAGCTTACGAGCATTTCTGATATCTTCAGCATTTCTTGGAAATGAAACAGCGATATAATCCATACCAATTTCAGCCGCGGTCTTCATATCGATTTTATCTTTATCTGTTAACGCTGGTGCAGATAATCCTCCACCTTTTCTGTTGAGACCTTTGCTGTTACCAAGTACTCCGCCAGTCAGAATAGTTGTAATTATCTGTGAACCTTCTATTGAATTGACCTGCAGAACAATTCGCCCATCGTCAAGCATCAGCACGTCACCAGCTGAAACATCGATAGCAAGTTCAGGATATGTTGTACCTACAATTTCTTCTGTTCCTGCATATTTATCATACTCTGAATCCAGAATAAACTTATTATCGACACTCAAGCTTACCGGACCATCCTTAAATTCTGTAATACGAATTTTGGGGCCCTGCAAATCTCCAAGCAAAGCAACATGTCTGCCCATTTTTTCAGCTGCCAATCTAACGGCATCTGCTCTTTGTTTGTGTTCTTCAGGATTGCTATGAGAAAAATTAAATCTGACAATATCAACACCAGTCTCAACCAAACCATCAATTACTCCCTGAGAATCAACAGCTGGACCAAGTGTAGCGATAATCTTTGTCTGCCTGAGCATTAAAGCCTCATTTTTTGGTAGTAAGATCTTTAACCTGTAAATCTACATCCGATTCTGGCAAAATCATATCAGCAATTGAGACTTTGTCCAAAACCACTGCCATGTAACTTTCCAACCTGTTTATCACAGATCGTAATCCGCAGTCGGAATTGTGGGGACATTTTTCATCACGAGGATTCTCAGGAGTACAGTCTATGCCCTCTAATAGAGGTCTGCCTGATGATCGCATAACTTCGCTCATATATATATTTGATGGGTCTCGTTCAAGAACATAACCACCATTGCGGCCTCTGACTGCTTTAACAAGCCCAGCTTTGCGCAGCCTACCCATCAATTTTGCAATTGTTGGCTCTGCCATATTTTCTGCGATTGATAATTCTGTCAATGTGATTTGGCCCTCAACACGGGCCATTGCTGCAATCAGGCGCAACGCCTGTTCTTCGCCTCTGGTAACTTTCACTAGCAATTCCTTAGCTTGAGTTTGGTATTTGTACCAAAACAAACTACAATAGTTGAAAAATAATGCAACTATTATTCATACCCACCCCTGAAGTGGCCATACTCCACAGGATCATCCAAACCTTTCTGAACTCGATGCTGAAGCTCGTGCCTTGGGATGTTACTCTGCCAATAACCTGACATCTGTGCAATACCAATACCACCCCAAAACAGCACAAACAACGCAATTGCAAAGACTCTTGGACTGAGCTTGAATTTTGCAGGAGTTGCAATCACCAGCGCATCACCAACCGGGCAGCTGGCGACACATTCCATGCAACCGGTACATTCAGGTGAAAACACACTGATTTTTTTATCAACTGAAATAAACGATGGGCAAACTGCAGAGCATTTTCCGCAATCGGTGCAACTCTCTGGAGTTCGTTTTACTCTGGTTAGTGAAAATGGTCCAAACACTCCAAGTAAAGCACCGTAAGGACACAGATATCGACACCAGAAATACGGCACCAGGTAGGAAAGCAATGCTAAAATAGCAACAGTCCAGGCTGCAAATGGTGTAATGTGAGCAAAGAAGTAGAACATTTTGATATCGGCGACTCTATTATATGGCAGTGCAATAAACTCGCGAATTGCCTGTGGTGACATCTGGACAAATACTGCGTGAGCAAAGAAAAACAGAATCAGATATTTCAGTGACATCAACGGCCAATCCAGCCATCGAGGTAATTTAATTCTGATTTTAAAAGTCAGGTGAGCCAATCGGGCAAGAACTTCTGATAACAAGCCGACCGGGCAGATCCAGGAGCAGAATGCTTTTCTTAACAGGAAGCCAGTTCCTAAAATCAGTATTAATATGACCAGCCCAGCCGGGTGAACCATGGAAAATTCACCACTTGCGAACCAGTGCTTCAAGCTGATCAATGCACCAATCGGCAGGAAGCCTTCAACGCCAGCAGGTCTTATTCCACCTGGCAGTCCCTGTTCCAGTTTGTTAATGAAATCTGCAAACTGGATACCCATTACCGTCAAGACTGCAAGGGTCAGCAGTTGCGAACCGCGTCTTATAGTCAAGCCCTTTACAGGCTTTCCCTTGAAGATTTTTTTGAATTGATCCGGATTTTTTTTATTGTTGAACATTCCCATTATTTACCTGTAACTTTCAGACTTAAATCAACAGAGCCATCAGCCATTTCCTGTACCGTGTGTCCAGTTAACATTTCCATAATATGTTTTCTGAGTTCTGGCCAGGAACAGTTCATTTCACAAACAATATCATCGAAACATTCCTGCTTGCCGAGGATGCAATCTGCACCCCAGTCTTGTCCCTCATTTACAGAAATTACATCGAACAATTGTATTTCCGATGCCGGACGTGACAACTGGTACCCACCACCTGGGCCTGGTTTGCTTTCAACAAGACCACCTTGACCGAGTTTATTCATGATTTTGGCAACCATCGGCAATGAAATATCCATTTTTTCCGATAAAAACGGATTGCGCACTCTGCCCTGGTTCTGGGCAAGCACTACCACTGCATGTAAAGCGTATCGAGTTTCGATTTTAAACAAAACAAGCCTCATATCTCAAGAGTTGGACTATTCTATACCGATAGATAATTATTTCGCCACCTCCAGTCAAGCAAGGTACTTGACGATATCCGATTTTACTGTTTACTTATTCACAGCAAATTACTGGACTTAACAAATCCACCCTTTCTATAACAGGCGGTAAAAGTGAAGAATATCTTCAAAAACCCGGTCCTTAAAGCTCTCACATCAATGAAACTGACAGCCGGAATACTTATTGTTTTTGCAGTTGTAATTGCAAAGGCAACCTTCATTGAATCGGATTTTAGTGCCGAAGCTGCACGCGGGCTTGTCTACAACACAACCTGGTTTGAAATTCTACTGGGATTATTCTGTTTGAACCTCACCCTGCTGCTTATAAAAAGGGGCCCATACAGACCCAAACAGTACGGCATGTTCCTTATTCACTTTTCGATGATTTTCATTCTGCTCTCTGCAGGTATTACCAGGTTCTATGGCTACGAAGGTATTATGACAATCCGCGAAGGTTCATCAGCAGACTTTATCTGGAGTCGCGATGCGCATCTGCAACTGCAAGTCAACGACAGCTTTGGTTCATTCCCAGTTCGCCTGTTTCAGCATGGACAAACAACTTCCGGCAAAATTGATATCGATGGACAAAAATGGGCTATCTCGGCAGAATATTCTCCACAGGGTACCAATCACGCAAAAGCCCCCGCGTCTGTAGACATGACCGTCACATCACCGACTGGCCAAAGCGTTAAAAAGAAAGTTTATAAAGACGAAAGTAACGGTGTTTCAGTAAAAATTGGTGAACTGGATGCCAGAATCTGGTTTGGGTCAATCAGGATTCCATTGCCATACAGCATTGCTCTTGAAGATTTTCAATTGGTGAAATATCCAGGTTCAAACAATCCTGCCAGTTATGAGAGTCACGTAAAACTATATGACCAGACAAAAGGTATCGATGGTCAAGAAGTCAGGATTTATATGAATCATCCACTTACTCACAGAAACTTCAAACACTTCCAATCTTCCTATGATAAAGATGAAAAAGGAACTGTCCTTTCTGTCAGCTACGATCCAGGCAAGTGGCCAACTTACATCGGCTACATATTGATAACTCTGGGATTCATTTTGATTTTCCTGAAAGACGTTCTTTGGAAAAAGCCCAAAGTTGCGACTTTGGCTTTTTTAGTTCTCTGTGCGTCATTTTCTCCTGTTTTTGCAGCAGTAGATCATACTGGCCATAATCATGCCCCGTTGCATGAGAAAAATTATCTAACCGAAAGCAACCGTGAATTTGCCAGCAAGATCATCATGCAGGACTTCCGCGGCAGAATGAAACCGCTAGACACTTACTGCCGTGAACTCTCTATGAAAATTACTAAAAGAGAGAACTTTGATGGCTGGGAACCTGTTGATCTCTGTTTCAGCTGGATGACAAATCCTCAGCCATGGTTTGAGGAAGAAGTTCTCAGGGTCCGATTCCCTGCAGTACGTGAATTTTTGAAACTGCCAGCGGAGCAAACTCACGTTTCTGCTGCGTCACTGTTCACTGAAACTGGTCAATACAGTCTGGCTGAAGAAGTCAACAAGGCTATGCGTACTCCTGACAGAGACCGCAGCAAATTCCAACGCAAGCTCTTGAAACTGGATGAGAGATTTAACATTTACTACAACGCTCTCAATGGTGGCGGGATGCGACTGTACCCGTTACCTGGCGATCAGAACAACAAATGGTTGGGACTTGATGAACTGTATCAGATGCCTGAAGGTGAGTACATTAACAGTTGCAGAACTGCATTTGATGCTTTTTTGGCAGGCATTGCCGGAAGTGATAATGAGCAAATATGGACTGGACTTGAAGCTACCAATAAAATTCAACAAGAACATGGTGCAGAAGTAATTCCTTCACCGCTATCAGTCAAATCAGAGCTTTGGCTCAATCAGAGTCATGCTTTCCGTAATGTAACAATGCCGTACCTGATTGCTTTTGTCCTTTTAATTGCTGCATTTTTCTGGAACCTGATAAAACATAAAGGTGCACCATACAAATGGACTCACCCTCTGTTTGGAATTGGAACACTGGTTTTCTGGGTGGCCTTTGGATACAACTTGTATGCATACGTTTTGCGCTGGATTGCTTCAGGTAGAGCACCATTGAGTAATGGATATGAATCGTTAATTTTTATTGCTCTGGCAACAGCTGCTGCTGGAATAGTTTTCGAATTCGGCCAAAAAAGAGGTAGTGCCTCAGCTATTTCAGCACTCCTGACAGTAGTTGTTCTTTCTGTTGCTATGTTATCGACATTTGACCCAGAAATTGGACCACTGGTTCCTGTTCTGGCATCGTACTGGCTGAATATTCATGTAACAGTTATTACCGGAAGTTACGGATTCCTTGGCCTTGGTTCACTGCTTGGTGGGCTGATTCTGATTTTACATATGCTGAAAGGTCCGGGCAAAACACATATCAAAGCATCTATAAAATCTCTGGATAAACTCCAATTTAAAGTTCTGGTTGTTGGACTTGGTTTATTGAGCGTCGGTACGCTGCTGGGTGGTGTCTGGGCCAATGAATCGTGGGGTAGATACTGGGGCTGGGATCCAAAAGAAACCTGGAGCCTGGTTACTATTCTTGTTTATGCAATTGCAATTCACTTCCGATGGTTACCTGGTATGAACAGACCATGGGTAATGGCATCGGCAAGTTTTGCATCAATCGCTTCCATTGTAATGACTTACTTTGGCGTAAACTACTTCCTTTCAGGCCTCCATTCTTACGGTGGTGGCGTTGCAATGTCTGTCCCAACATGGGTTTATGTTGCACCGGCAATTATGCTTTGCCTGATAGTTGTGGCGTACATCTTTGACAAGTCAAAAAGCTGGGATTAGCAGTTTAGCAACTATGCAAATAATTGTTTCCAACATGGGTAACGATGTGCTAGTGTGAGCAACGGTCTCGTGAAATAATAAATAGTTCGTAAAACAGGTGTCGATGTGACGCCACTTTCCCCGATGAAGGAGTAAGACATGACCCGAAAATTAACCGTTCTTGCTTGTGCGTTGATACTATTGGTGTCAGGTACAGCATTTGCAGCCGGTTTCAACATTTACGAAGCTGGCGCAAAAGCGACTGCTCTGGGTGGAGCTTTCACAGCTACTGCTGACGACGGTTCTGCTATATTTTACAATTCAGCTGGTTTGGCATTTATCGAAGGTTCCGGCTTAAGCATGAACCTGATGCCTATTTTACCAACTGCCGAATTTACTGGTGCTACAATGCCTGACGGCAGCCATTCATCAGCAATAACAAAAGATGCTATCTTCCCTATCCCGGGAATGTACTACTACAGAAACACCGGCGACTTAAGCTATGGCGTTGGACTGTATGCTCCATTTGGAATGGGTGTAGCATGGGAAGATCCAGAGACTTCTCCTGGTCGTCAAATCAGTTATGATGTTGACTTGAAAACCGTCTATATAACACCAGCTGTTGCAATGAAAATGACAGATAACGTTGCTCTAAGCATCGGTGTAGACATTGCACATACAGAAATCGCACTGAACAAGTTTACTGCAATGCCATTTGGTGGTGAAATGGAAATGGCCAATGTTATCGATGCTGAACTTACAGGTAGCAGTGACTTCAACTTCACTCCTGTTGTCAGTTGCATGGTTAAAGGTCCTGGTTCAATGGACTTTGGTATCATGTATCACCATGAAAAAACAATGAATATCACCGAAGGTGAACTCATTATGACCAATGTTGCTCCTGCAGCGTTGGAACCTGCAGTCGATGCTCAAATTGCTGGTCTTGGTGGAGCCATTCAGTATGCAAACACTGAGTTCAAACTGCCTCACATGTTGAGCCTTGGCGCTGCATGGCAGGCAACTGATAAAACTCGTCTTGAGTTCAACGCTGTTCACTTTGGCTGGGAACATTTTGATGAGATCTTCCTGGACTTTGAGAATGATGATCTTGATCAGGTCATTGAAGAAAACTACGAAGATGTCTGGCAATATCGTGTTGGTGTCACATACAACATGAACGAAAAAACCAACATCCTGCTTGGGTATGTAAAAGACAACACACCTCAGCCTGTAGGTTCTGTGAACCCGATGCTTCCAGATGCTGACCGTCAAGATTACTCATTTGGCGTTGAGTACAAATACAGTGAGAAAGTTACTCTTGTTGGTTCATACATGAGTGTAAACTTTGAAGAACGCAGTAATATTGTTGATGGAGAGCACGCGTCATACGAAACCGATGTTAACCCTGCCGGTTCTTATGACTCATTCGCACATATTTTCGGCGTAGCCGTTAACTACAACTTTTAAGAGGAGGAACAGAAATGACCAAATCAAGAATTCTGATCATGGTTGCAGCGTTGGCTCTTCTTGCCTCCGGCTGTGGCGTTGACACCCCTGAAAGTGTCACATATCCTGTAACTACACCTGAAGGTGCTGGTTACTTTGCTAACTATATTGCTATCGGTAACTCTCTAACAGCTGGTTACCAAGACGGTGGACTTCATGTTTCCGGACAGAGCTACAGTTATCCACAGCAGATTGCAAATGCTCTTGGTTATCCTGCTGGCTCTTTTGCACAGCCTTTAGTAAATCACCCTGGTATCGGTTCAAGCGAGACTGGTGACCCAATGCAAGTTGCTGGTGTTTTACACTGGGACGGTGCTGGGATTGGGCTTGTCGGCACAACCGATGCGCTTGAAGTACCTAACTTACTTTTAGCTTCTAGCTGGCCAGTGCCGTATAGCAACCTTGGTGTTCCAGGTGCAACAACATACGATATGTTGTATTGCACTGACTCATTAAACAGTCAGTCCCCAGGTAATGCATACTTTGATTTCATTCTGCGTAACCCAACCTTTGGCGATGTTACAATGATTGATCAGGCAATTAATCGTGGGCCTACCCTGGTTACCTGCTGGATTGGTAATAATGATATCTTAGGTGGAGCTACAAGTGGTGAGCCTGAAGTTGGAGTAAACATTACGCCAACAGCTAACTTCCAAGCTATGTATGAAGGGATTTTGGATAAAATTGCTGCTGAAACAATGTTAAAGTCTGGCTGGGAACCGATGATTATGACTGCTAATATTCCATCGATTTCTTCAGCTCCATACTTTATGCCTCAAGCAATATTTGAAGCTATTCTTGGAACTCCAATTCCTTACGAAGAAACTCCAGCTTATGTCCTTTTCCCTGCACTAGGGTATGTAGCTGCTGGCGGAGCTTTGCCTCTACCTGCTGATTATACGCTTGAACAGGATGAGGTTGATATTGTTGAAGCGATGGTTGTTGAATACAACAATGTAATTGCTGCAGCAGCTGAAGCTCGTGGAATCATGGTATATGATGCTAATGCTGCTCTTGCTAATATGACCGATACTCAGCGGTCACACTTCTTAGCAGTGTATGGTGCTGTTGGATATGATACTGAGCTTGCGGCATCGATGACAGAGTTCTCACTAGACGGAATCCACCCAAACAGCCACGGTTATTCAATCGTTGCTCAGGGATTCCTGGATTTGATTAATGGCGCTTTTGGTACTGAGTTTGAAGCTCCTTATGATGCTTCCTCATGGGATCCAACTTATGGCGTAGTTCCAGTAGTACCAGCTTCTGCTCCTGCTGAATTCAATGCTATGAAAGCATTATTCAACTAAGCTTGAATAGTGTACTAAATGAAGCGAGCTACCTTACGGTGGCTCGCTTTTTTAACAGATTGCTTTATCTTTTATTGTGTTTATGTTATAACATAGTGCATTGGGGAAAATCGTTGTTTTGAGAGGGGCAAGTTTTGCTAAAATTTCTATTGTCATTTTGCGTTGTATTGGTAGCATCTTCAGTTATTGCTCAAGAAGCTTCTGTATTGAACATCACAGGCTATTTATATGAATCCGATAACACCACAGGTGTTGATGGATTTGCAGAAAGTAATCCTGGAGATATTCTTGCGGGATACGGCTTTGTAACTGATACAAATGAGCCTCTTGAATGGTCTCAAGATAATTTTGAATATACTTGGTATATGTATGATTTGGTATCCGAGGGAACACAAGATTTAGGGAATAATCTGATCAGGATAATGTATTCATCCGGTCATATTGACATAATTGCAGATCGATATGTGAGCCCTGATCACTCAAGTGCTACTTACGGCATCGATCCACCACAAAGCCAGTACCTTGACACTTTTACAAACGGTAGAATCTATCTTCATGGCACTTTTTCAAATTTTGCTTTAACTTATAATACAGAAACAGGAAACGGCAACTTTGAAGGCGATCCATTTTTTGAGGTTGGTCCATGGTATCAAAGCATGGGATATTATCTAGATAATCCAGCTGGATATTCGGTGGTTGGAGTTGTTAACTCAGACAATATCGGCACAATACCTGATGGATTCGATTTATACGCTGACGGAAATGTTTACCACTATTCAACTGTACCAAATGACGATGTTAGTTGGGGATCTATTAAAAATATGTTCCATTAGAGAGGGAAAAATGTTTTGCAAATTATTATCAATAGTATTTATGCTAGTTTTTGTTGTGAGTAGTGCAGTAGCACAATGTGACACTTACACAATCAATTTTGATGGCTATTCCAGTTTTGAATCTAATCCTGATTCAGTTGGATCAGTTATGGAGATTTATGGTACTGCTGCAACTTCTGAATGCCCTTTCCCTATGGATTCTGAAAACTTTGAATATACCGCTGTAGTGACTGGTCTGGTTGTTGAATCTTTTGAATGGGATCAAACAAATCGGGTTAAAACTTTAGTTTTTTCTGGTGGCACTCTATCAATTTATGAGGATTCTGAAACAACAGCTGATTATGCAAACCGTGAAACTTTGTCAGATGGAACGCTTTTTCTGCAATCCAATATTGCCAATGGCTGGCAAATGACTCTTGATGACGGTCTTGACAACGGAGTTTACTCAGGCTTCGCTGGTGGGACTTGTGAGTTTATTGCAGGGTCATCGCTTTCACAAATTATGGATTCTGGATTGCCTAATGAAAACTGGAATTTCAATGGCCTATCAATCAGCGACCCCAGTTTTTTCTTTTCAGTCCCTGATGGATACCACCGTTTTTGTGACCTGTTAATTACCAGCCCGACCGATTTTACAAGCAACAACTCAGTTACATGGGGCCATATGAAAACTCTGTTTTCTAATTAAGTAATTGTCTGAAATTTCATTGCGGGCTACCATCTGGTGGCCCGCTTTTTTATTTTAATCCACGGAGTTTCAAATGAAATATTTTCTGATACTTGCCATTGCCACATTGACATTTGGTTGTTCAAGTGAGCAAGATATCGATAGCTTCCTCATCGATTATAACAACCTCTACCAACAACTTTGGACAGATGCTGAGGGTGCCATATGGAATGACAACACCAATATCTGTGAAGAAAATTCTCAAAAAAGAATTGTTGCAGAACAAGCATATGCAAAACAACTTGGCTCTTCTAAACTAATTGAAAAAGCTCAAGCATATTTAAAGCGTGACAACTTGACTGAGATACAGCAAGCACAACTAAATTATGTTCTTCTCAATGCAGCTAAGTTTCCAGGCACAATCCCTAAAACTGTTGATAAACTAATTAGGGCTGAAGCCAATCAAAACAGCAAATTATACACTTTTGCTTACACAATTAACGATCAGCCAGTTAGTCCGAATGACATTGTCAACGGTTTAGGATCTTCACGAGACCTTGACCAAAGGCTTGAGTTGTGGGAAGCGAGCAAGGCTATCGGGCCATCGTTGAAACCAGGTCTACTTGAGTTGCGTGATTTGCGAAACGAAGTTGCTAGAAGCATGGGTTATAGCTCCTATTTTGGGCTTGAGTGTAGCGAATATGGCCTTACATCTTCTGAAATGGTTGAGTTAATGGATGAGCTACTTGTTGGGCTTGATCCTCTGTTCAGGGAACTTCATACTTGGACCGCTGGTCAGCTTGCATCGCGCTATAATCAGGCCGTGCCTGAACTTATTCCTGCACATTGGATTGATAATAGATGGGCTCAAAGCTGGCCCGGCTTGGTTGACGGAATAAACTTAGATGAACTTGTTAAAGGCAAATCTCCAGAATGGTTAGTTGAACAGGGCGAACGGTATTACACATCTATGGGATTCCCACCTCTGCCACAAGTTTTCTGGGACAAGTCTGACCTGTACGCTTTGCCTGCAGATTCACAGCGAAAAAAGAATACACACGCCTCCGCATGGCATATTGATCTGGATAGTGATGTTCGTTCACTCATGTCAGTAGAAAACACATTCGACTGGTTCCAGACCACGCACCACGAACTTGGGCACATTTACTATTACATGCTTTACAGCAATGACAATGTTCCGTTTGTTCTGCGTACAGGTGCAAATAGAGGAATGCACGAAGGCGTTGGAACCTTGATTGAGCTGGCTGGTAGTCAAGTATCCTATCTCAAGGAAATAGGACTGCTTGAGGGCGAAGTTGATCAGATACAATGGCTCCTAAATCAAGCACTTGTTGGGCCTGTTACTTTTATGCCTTTTGCTTGCGGAACAATGACACACTGGGAACACGATTTTTACGAAGAAGAACTAACTGCAGAACAGATGAACTCCAGATGGTGGAAATATGTAGAACAATTTCAAGGCGTTACCTCCCCATCGATTCGTAGTGAAGAGTGGTGTGATGCAGCAACAAAAACTCACATTAATGACGATCCTGCTCAATACTACGACTACGCAATCAGCAATGTGATATTACATCAGTTGCATGACTATATTTGCAGGGAAATTCTGCATGAATCGCCTCAGATTGCGAATTATTACGGAAACACCGATGTTGGTGATTGGCTTAAAGAGATTCTCAAGCAGGGTGCAGCTTGCAACTGGCGCGAGCTGATGGTTGAGGCTACTGGCGAAGAATTGTCAAGCCGCGCGATGCTGGAATATTTTGCGCCGTTACAGGTATGGCTGGAGGCGGAGAACGGGAAATAGGGTCAATAATCCCCTAGTTTTGGGACTGGGGGATTTATTTTAACTATCTCTTGACACTTTACACTGCCTACTGTATATTTCTTTTATCGCTTATTTAAGTCAAGTAACAAACTTAAGAGGAATGATGTCAAAAAAACAATACTCACTTGCGCATCTTATTGAAGCAACAGGCTTTACGGCAAGAACTATCCGATACTACATCACAAATAAATTGATTGATGGAGCAACAGGAAAAGGTTCGGAAGCCGTTTATTCTGAAGAAACACTTCACAGGTTACTTGAAATTAGTGAATTAAAGGAAATGAGACTCCCTCCTACAGGCCGGAAGCTGACTTTGGAGGAAATCAGAGTTGAATTGGATAATAAGGAAGAGCTGCATCACTTATCATACTGCGAAATGGAACATCTTCCTCTTAAATCCAGTACAGTTTTTGAGTGTAGATCATCAATGTATTATCCTCTAAACCACCTTGCTGAACTCAAACCTTTCAAAAAAGCTCAATCACTTATTTCAGATATGAGCAAACCTGGGGCTAAACTGTCCCAAAAAGACGACGAACAATGGCGTCGCGTCACTACCCCCGACATCGAGATCCATGTCCGCGTCCCTTCAGATCAGAAAGGACGGACACGGCTATCAAGAATTGCAGAGATTCTTGATGAATTACTCAATCGGAGGTAGACAAATGCACGAAAGTATCAAAGCAATCATCGCTGGCCTAAAACAGCAAGCAGCTCAAACACACAACAACATAACAATTTATCCGCTGACTTCTAATGAAAATGAGGGTATTGAATATCTTTCGCTCAGATCAGCTCTCAATGCCGGCACTATTGAAATTACAGAAGTTAGTGAATCAGGTTCTGTACCAAATTTATCGGTAAAAAACAGTGGTGAGTTACCGGTTCTAATTCTCGATGGCGAAGAAGTCAAAGGAGCAAAACAGAATCGAGTTCTTAATTCTACAATCATGGTAGCACCTGGAGTTACTACAACTATCCCAGTTAGCTGTGTTGAGAGAGGAAGATGGGATCGAAAGTCTCGAACTTTTACTGACAGCGAACAGGTCATGACTTCAAGCTCAAGAAGCAGCAAAATGTCTCGAGTTACAGAATCGCTTTATAAGTGCAAAGGTTTTGATGCAAACCAAGGCAAAGTCTGGGAAGATATAGCTGAAGTTTCAAGCTCAATTGGAGTTAAATCAGAGACTGACGCAATGTCTGACGCCTATAAAGAGAAAAGAGATTCTCTGAATAAGTATAAAAATGCTTTTTCACTTGTCCCAAACCAATGCGGAATGATTGCAGTAATCGATGGAAACGCTATTGGCATAGATATGGTATCTCGCCATGCCCCCTACATCGATATGCACACAAAGCTAGTAAACAGCTACGCAATGGATGCGTATCGGTCACAAAAACAGGATACTAATAGCACGAACCCATCTGATTTTTTGGATAGGTTGAACAGAAGTGCCGAGTCAGTTCATGCGTCTGCTGGAATGGGAAATGACCACAGGTTAACTGGCAAGGATATTGTAGGATCAGCACTGGTTGTTGATGATACCGCAGTCCATCTAACTGCTTTCCATAAGTCAGAAGCAAAGGATGAGCCGATATTTAAATATAGCAGTTAGCAATTAACTGTCGGGGGAACAGGATTATTTCTTCCGGATAATTCTGCGACAGCAAGAGCCCCCACTACTTCCGTGGCAGGGGCTCTTTTCAACTAACCAAACGGGTTCGTATTAAACGAGTCCCTGATCAATCATTGAGTCAGCAATCTTCAAGAAACCACCAATGTTAGCACCGTTGACATAGTTGCCAGGTGTGCCAAACTCGTTAGCAGTATCTACACAGTTAGTGTGGATTGCCTTCATGATACTTTGTAGTTTTTGGTCTACTTCTTCACGAGTCCAGGCCAGGCGCTGGCTGTTCTGAGCCATTTCCAGACCGGAAACTGCAACGCCACCAGCGTTTGCAGCTTTACCAGGACCGTACAAGATACCAGCGTCAACAAACTGTACAATTCCTTTTGGAACTGTAGGCATGTTAGCGCCTTCACCAATAACATAAATACCGTTTTTCAGCAGGTTAGCTGCATCAACTTCGTTGATTTCATTCTGAGTTGCACTTGGGAAAGCACAATCAGCTTTGTGATTCCAAAGAGGATTGAAATCAGCGTTGCGATCAACTGCTGTGTAAACTGCGTCAAACTTCTCAGCATATTCGCTGATACGGCCACGACGGTTGTTTTTAAGATCCATAACCCAAGCCAGTTTTTCTCTGTCGATTCCAGCTTCGTCATAGATGTATCCAGCAGAGTCACTAAATGTGACAGGCTTTGCACCAAGGTCCAGTAGTTTTTCAACTGTGTATTGAGCAACGTTACCGCTACCAGAAACCAGACAAGTTTTACCTTCAAGAGTCTCGCCACGAGTTTCAAGCATGTTAGCTGCAAAGTAGACAGTACCATAACCAGTAGCTTCTGGTCTGATAAGTGAGCCACCCCAGTTCAGAGATTTACCAGTAAGAATACCAGTGAACTCATTTCGGATGCGCTTGTATTGACCGAACAGGTAACCTATTTCACGGCCACCAACACCAATATCACCAGCAGGTACATCTGTGTCTGGTCCGATGTGACGTTGCAATTCAGTCATAAAGCTCTGACAGAACTTCATTACTTCATTGTCACTTTTGCCTTTAGGATCAAAATCTGATCCACCTTTACCGCCACCCATCATCAGGGTTGTCAGTGAGTTTTTGAAGATCTGCTCAAAAGCCAGAAACTTCAGGATGCCAAGGTTTACACTTGGGTGGAATCGTAAGCCACCTTTGTATGGACCAAGAGCTGAATTCATTTCAATGCGAAAACCTTTGTTAACCTGGTAGTTACCTGCATCGTCAATCCATGGCACACGGAACATTATAACGCGTTCTGGTTCAACAATACGTTCCAGAATATTTGCTTTGCGATACTCTGGACGTTTGTCCAGTACTGGCCAGATAGATTCGACGACTTCGTCAACTGCCTGGATGAACTCTGGTTGTGCTTCATTTTTAGCAGCAACCTGGTCTACAAAAACCTTGTAATCTGACATGTCTGTCTCCCATTTCGGAATGGAACATATTAAACAATCCCAAAGGATTGCGCTTACTAACATGCATTAAAACATATGAATCTATTGTGGGTTTGCAAGAAAAATCGACACATAACAACACATGCTATCTCTTTATTTCACAATACATTACAATATAATTGTTAATTCATATACAAAGACTATTTTTGTCCTGTTTTATCTTTTTCAGGTTGGAGCACAACTGCCCTGCTTTTTTGCCCATCGATAATAATTGTAAGTGGCTTATCAAGACTGATATGCTTCAAATATTTTGTATCGTTTTCAACTTCCAGGCTATCCAGCCAATCCCAATCGACTTTTCCACCACCACTATTGAGATTAACAGTCAAGTATCCAACCTCAAACGATGTCAGGTTCTGGAAAAAGTGAGTTCCCTGACTTGGTGTTACTTTAAAACCATCGAGATCAGTTTCTACAATTACCGATGCTGAATTTATCTGTGACCATTCAACAGGAATTCCCAACCACCTGTCGCTGCTTCCCCACCTTCCAGGACCGAGCAACATATACTTTCTTCCCTGGTTGCGAAGTTTGATATTCAGTCGGCCGATCTCTTGAGCTATGGCAAGGGTACTGCCTCTGTCAAATCGATCGCGAGGAACATAAATAATATCGGATACATCATCATATACGCCGTTACCTATTGCAACTTCTGTTGCAACTACGGCCTTTGGATCATTCAACAAAGCAGAATCAAGGTTATAAATCGCATAATTCCCGGCAAGTGGTCGAATTTGCAATAGTGAAAATTCACGAGTTGCGATGTCGCCGGCATATTCAATTTCAACCGGACAGTTCATACACCTGCGTCCGAGTTCCAAAATTAATGACAACACATCAGGCAATGGAAACAGGTTAGATTTTAATACTGGTGCAAAGGAAACAATCCTGGTTCCTTTTCTGCCGATGCCTTCATAGATTGCATCGTTTTCAGCAGAATATGTTGAGCCAACAGCATTCAATGTTCCGTGTTTTTCCGCATCGGCTAGCTCCAGTGAAACAACATTTTCATCTTCATCAAAATGAGGATACCTGTTCGGGTCACTCACATCGATTGTCTGAAATTGCCTCTGGCTGTTGCGCAGAGTATCGTCAACTGTTGCGAACTGCATCAACCGTTCAGGATGTTTTGGTGAAAATCGCAGGCACTGTCCACCTTCAACAACAATCCTGCCAAGCCCAAGAGCAACCAGAGCCATTCCATCTTCAGGATTTGCACCAGCTGACGGATAATGATCCAGAGAGTGCGCAGCACCGGCAAAGTCAGGATAGAAGAACTCGTCATGTTTGTTGCCAATAACCTGCTGAATAATCACACCCATTTTTTCTTCTTCAACACGATTATTTGTAGAAATAAGATAAGACTTTGCACTTGAAAAAAATGTTGATGCATAAACCAGCTTAATTGCTTCACATAACTGATCTAATCGAGTTCCTAAATCAGTATGGCTGTTGGGGATCATATAGGTTCTGTAAACACCGGCAAATGGCTGACATTGAGCATCTTCGAGCAAACTCGACGAACGAACAGCAAGTGGATACTCAACCTGCTCCAGAAAATACTGGAGATCATCCATAATATATTGGGGTAATTTTTCATTTACAAAAGCTTCAGCAATTTCACGATCATTGTTATTTATCAAAGCCAGTTCACGCAAATCATCTTCACCAAGAAACTGATCAAAAACATCGGTGGCAATAACTGCAGTTGGTGGAACCTTCACTGTTACAGCATCAAGGTGGCCACCGACATTAAGCTGTGTAATAACATGATTCATAAAAGCCAGCCCCCTGGCTTTACCGCCAAGAGAACCGGTACCAATCCTGGTAAACCCGGCATTGGAATCAAAACTTTTCTTTGAAAAATCGAGTACAACACCAGATTGAAGCTGTCTGCGATACTTCTGCAAAGAGTCTATCAGGAAGTTGCGCAAATCGTCAGCGTTGCTGAACTCACTTGCTTTAACAGGCTTGATCATTGAGGCTAATGTAAATTTTGTTCTGGCACGCAACCAGTTGGAGTAATGATCATGTTTTGCGTGAAACATCACCGATTCACCAGGAATATCAAACAACAGTTTTTCCAGCTCTCGGGTATTGCTTGCTCTTGCAACTTCAGTTCCATCCTCAAGCCTGAAAACAAAGTCACCAAACCCCAACTCATTTTGCATGAAATAACGTAGCTCTCTATGCAATTTAACGGAGTGCTTGTTGATAAAACCAACACCAGCCTTTTCAGCAAGTTCTCTGTTTGCTTCTTCTGACGATTGCAAAACTACAGGCAGCTCCGGGTCATCTAATTTAAGTAATTTGATAAACTCAAGCCCGGCGTCAGCTACCACTTTCCCATCGCGACTGAATCGAGCATCACAAATTGCGCCAAGAACATATTTATGATATTTAGTGTAAAGTGCCCATGCGTCTTCAAATGTGGTGGCAAAAAGAATTTTTGGACGAGCCCTCATTCGCAGAAGTTTTTGACTGAGATTGATACCATCGGCCATTAGATCCTGAGTACGATTCATAATTTCTCTATAAATCAACGGCATATACGATGAGTAAAAACGAACCGAATCTTCTACTACAATAATTACTCTGACATCACCTACGCGCGTGTCATCGGAAACATTAAGTCTGTCTTCTACCATTTTGATAATGGCAACCAGCAACTTTACATCACCAGTCCAGACAAAAGACATGTCAACAGGGTGATCAGGAACTGCGTCAATCCGAGCCAGCTCCCGCTCATTATAACCCAGCACCATAACTGGCAATTTCTTGTTTACGCTTTTAACCCTGCGTGCCAGTTCAACTGGATGCATCTCTCCAATACGAGTCATTGTGATTACCAGATCATATTTGTAGGCATGAATCATATCCATAGCATCATTGCCACTGTTTGCTCTGGTAATCCGTGGGGCACTACTAAGATTCAGTTCACGATATTCAGAAAGAAGAAGTTCGGTGAGTCTGCCGCCACCTTCAAGAGTGAAGGCATCATAATGGCTGGCAACCAGAAGTATGTTGCGTACTCGTTTGCGTATAAGTTGTTCAAAACCTGCATAGCGATCACGACCAAGATACTGAAGTTGTTCCCAGAGATATTCAAGGTTCTCAGATTTGGCCATTATCGCTCCTTAAAAAACAGGGGTCACCTCAAAAAAATGAAGCAACCCCATAACCCAAACTATGACTTGAATTCAACACCCTGAGCCAGGTGAACTTCCCCGCCCCAGTTTATAGTGTTAGTCTGTCTGCGCATATATGCTTTCCATGAGTCTGAACCAGATTCACGACCGCCACCAGTTTCCTTTTCACCACCAAATGCACCACCAATTTCAGCACCGGAAGTTCCGATATTGATATTAGCTATACCACAGTCACTGCCAAGATAGCTGATGAATTTTTCACCTTCACTCATTGAGTCACTGTAAATTGAGGATGACAGACCTTGAGGCACATTGTTGTGCAGCTTGATTGCCTGATCGATAGTCTTATACTTCATCACATACAGAATAGGAGCAAAAGTTTCACTCTGCACAATTGCTGCCTTGTTTTCAATCTCGATGATTGTTGGTATTACAAAGCTGCCTTTTCTGCGTTTGACATCGCCACCACACAATATTTTTCCACCCTGCTCAACAGCAGCTTTGATTGCGTTTTTGAAATCTGCTACAGCAGTATCGTCAATCAGTGGGCCCATCAAAGTCTTCTTATTCAAAGGATCACCAATGTTTACATCCTTGTAATTGGCTATCAATTTGTTGATAAACTTGTTGTAAATTGAGTGATGAATAATCAGACGACGAGTACTTGTGCATCGTTGTCCAGCTGTTCCAACTGCCCCAAAGAATGCAGAAGCAAGAGCGCCCTTTATGTCAGCTTTTTCTGAAATAATCATGGCATTGTTGCCACCAAGTTCCAGGATTGTACGACCAAGACGGCCACCAACTATCGCGCCAATTCTCTTACCCATTTTGGTAGAACCAGTTGCAGAGATCAGAGGAACACGGCTGTCATTAACCAATTTTTCACCGATGACAGAACCGCGACCAACAATAACACAGCTTACACCTTCAGGAACACCGTTGCGTTTAAAAACCTCGTTGGCAATATTCTGACAGGCAATAGCTGTCAATGGAGTTTTGCTCGATGGTTTCCAGATGCAAGTATCACCACAAACCCATGCCAGAGCAGTATTCCAGGCCCATACAGCAACCGGGAAATTAAAAGCAGTAATCAGACCAACAATACCAAGTGGATGCCACTGTTCCATCATTCTGTGCTTAGGTCTTTCACTCTGCAATGTTGGGCCAGAGAGCATTCTTGATTGGCCAACAGCGTAGTCACAGATGTCGATCATTTCCTGAACTTCACCAAGACCTTCAGTTAAGATCTTTCCCATTTCCAAAGAAACCAACGCACCGAGATCGTCTTTCTTTGCACGCAAAGCTTCACCAAGTTGGCGAACAATTTCTCCACGCTCAGGGGCAGGAACATTTCTCCACTCAACAAATGCTTTCTGTGAAGTAGTCACCATTTGCTGGTAATCTTTTGCACTTGCTTGCTCAACTTTAGCAATCACAGTTCCAGTTGTAGGGTCATTTACTTCAAGGAAATCTCCACTGTTGGCAAACCACTGGCCACCAACTGAAGCTCCCTTGTTAACTTTTTTCAAACCAAGACTCTTGAAGAGTTTGTTCATTTCATTAGGTTTCATTTTGTCCTCCTAGACAGAACCGGGTTCTATTATTTCAATTTTTTCTTCACAAACGATTCCCAGCTCTTCCAACTCGTCAAGGACCGGGTTATAGATATCGCTGGTTATCGGGCGCAAGACACCTTTAGCGGTTATTGTTTCCTCAAGTATCATACGCACTGCAATGGCAACTGGCAACGAAACAGTTCGAGCCATCGAAGAATCGCCACCAGAAATTCCGTAATCAACCATCTGTGATACAAGCTGCTCTCTGTGGCCGTCTGGATACGTTGCCACAAACTGGTGTTTCATAACCAGCATATCACGTTCCCCATCGGCATATGCCAATCGCTCCTGCATCAAAACTGACAGAGCATCAAGAGGTGTTCCAACATCGCCAAGAGATCTGTCCTCAAAAAATCCCAACCATTGCATATTGTTTACAGGTTGGCACTTTGGACAAAGCCCAAGTTTGTCAGCAACTGCAACAGCAATATCTGCATTTTCATCACAACCAGCTAATACTCTTATCATCTCAGCATAAGTGGTTGCTCCACCGGGAATTTCCTGCAAACTCAGCAAGCCGAATTTACGGAAATTATGAAGAGTATCGCACCAACCCATGTTGCGCAAAGTACCACGGAACATTGTGCGAATTTCTTCACCAATGCCGTAGATATCAATGTAACTCAATGAATCTCGATTAGGATAAGCCTCGAATTCACCTGCATTATCGATATGCAGAATATGCATGTCACGGAATAACATTTCAGGCTCAATCTCAACATGAAGTCCGTATTGCAAATAACTTGCACCATTGCGGCTGGCCACCATTACTCCACGAGGAGCCCATGAGAACTTATAGCCAAACGGATTATTCATTGCCTCAGGTGCAGGCAGCCCACCACAGTAAGAACGGAATGAGAGTATGCTGCCACCCTTGGCATGAACTGCATCAATAACTCGCATGGCACTCATGTGGTCGATGCCAGGATCAACACCAATTTCATTCAGTAGGGTTACACCTTTTTCAACTGCTTCATCATGCATTGCAGACATTTCTTCTGAAACATATGATGCAGTAACCATCGGTTTACCAGCATCAAGACAGTGTCGAGCAACTACTGGATGAAATTGAAAAGGAACAAGACTGACAGTAATGTCATAATCAGCAATTAATTTTTTGAGCTTATCATCATTTGAAAGATCAAGTGTGATTGCCTTGCCATTTGGATGGCCATCAATCATTGCCGCAGCATTTTCAACAACAATATCGCCTTGAGTTAAGGCGAAACCATTATCCAACAGATAACGAACCAGCGGTCTGGCTACCATTCCGGCACCAAGTACGAGAACCTTTTTCATCTATTACTCCGGCAACGACTCTGCCAGGTGGGCAAAGTCTGGGACAAGTTTTCCTTTATGCAAGATTACTGCCGACTTCAAATGATGTGGCAGTTCAAGATTTTCAAAGTCTGCAGTCCAATCGGCTTCAGAAATTTCAGCAACCATGTCACGCAGGATCGAGCTGAAGTGTTCCGACGATTCTCTAGGCAGTTCACACGGCAGATTGTCAACAGTCATCAGACAAATTCCTCTGCCTTCAACCCCATCGACAATTGATTCATCATCAGGGTTGTAAACGAAACATGGATTATCAGGGTAAGTAGCTTTCACGCTCATTTCAATGCTACCTTCAATATCGATGCTGATATCACCTATGACTTGTAACTTGCTATTCTTGCCATCGGCAAATGCAGAAGCAGCCCACTTTTTTGTAACCAGTCGAGGATAGTCCTCTGTCCAGAAGATCGTATTGATCAACATATCAAGATATGGCAGGTGTGCTGAAAACTTTCCGTTGTACCTTTCAGGATTGTTAAAATAATCCTGCAGTTCGAAATCATAATCGCCAGCTGGTGTTACCATATCTTTTTCACCAAACACAACTTTTACAAGCGGCTTGTCTGCAAGTTCACCAGCTCTGGCAACATCTTCCGGAGCAACAACAGTAACAGGCAACCACGATAAAACTTTTTGTGCACCTTGAGAAACATTACCGTATCCGGAAATACCAATAACAACAGGTTCTGCTGGTGGATTCTCAAGAAGTTGGTGGCCTATTTTCGTAATATGTTGTTCTGCATCGCTTAAATCTTTGTACTCATAAGCAGGTTTCACTTCAGCAAGTGGGGACTCTGTGCCCTGGCTTTTCAACCTCTGTCCCATTGCCCGCAATGATTCAATCATCCCTGCGTAACCGGCGTGAATACTGAAAAATATCAATCGGCGATTATCAGTATCAACAACTTTTTCATAGTCCAAAAGCGTGCAACCCAGATCGATAAACCGTTTCAACGTTGGCATATTATAAGGTTGTGCTTTTATGACATGAGCAAAGCAGAGATACTTTCCACCTTGTTGAATCATGTCGATTGGAATCTCTTTTACTGCAATCAGAAAATCAGCATTAACTGCATCTTCACTCAGAGGCAATCCAGCATTGCTGTAATCACTGTCTGGAAAAACTCTTATGTCTGAAGGCTGAATTACAAGATCAACACCTTTATCGAACAGATGGCTGGCATCTGTTGGTGTTAGCGGGACCCTTCGCTCCCACTTGTTTTTGTCTTCCCTGCGGATGCCAATCTTCAATTCAATTCCCCCGTTACAGGTATCGTTCCAAAACGATGTAAATCAAGGGCAGGAAAAAACCAAGCCCCATCAGAATTCCGCCTCTGCCTTTGAGGCCTTTGCTGCCTCTTACCAGAAATATCCCTGTAAGTGCAAGGATAATCAGAAGACCTGCAAATGCATCGGCAATGCCTGTCCAAACTGATTTACCAGTATTCAAGTGCATGAAATTCATATCGTAGAACATGGTGCGTTCTTTGAAAGTTTTGTAGATCACTTCACCTGTAAGAAGATTTACATCGTACTGCCCACCTTCAACAAACAGTTGAATTATATCAACTTCCTGACGCCAGCTGTTTTTGATTTCCAATGCCGGCTTCACACGATCAATAACCACTGGCAACAGATCCACTGTGGGACCTGTACCAGCAGGTTCAATCATAAAAACTTCAACACCACGCTGATAATTTGCATCCCAATGATGCGCATGGTTGACAGCTATTCCACTAATTCCATAAACCAGAGTCAAGCCGACTGCCAGAAACCCCAGGTGCTGATGCAACCAGCGGCAAACCTTGCGAAATTTTTTCAATTCTTTACTCCACAGCTTTAAGCAGGACAGCGCCTGTACCGGCAACCTGATAATAGGTCATGCATTCAGTAATTGATTCCGGATCGAATTCTTCGCCAGCTTCTTCAGCATTGTGAGCACAAATTTTACGAGTTGTTTCCAGATCCAAAGTGTTAACTGTGAAAACACCTTCTGCGCGCATTATTCCACCGACGATATCCGGAGTGAAAACCATGACGCCGTCTTCTACTTTGAAACGAAGTGTTTCGCCTTCAACATCACTGGCAATAGCGAACCAGCAACCACGATGCTCACATACAGCTACCGCAGCACCCTCAACCAGAACTGTCTGACCATCGAATTTTTCAGGGTCAGCAAGCATATCGCTGATTGCAGTTACTTCAGTAAGTGTAACCCCGTCACCAAAAGTTTTGGCAGCTTCAATATTAGCTTCTTCAGCTTTCTCGGAACCGCAACCTACAAGAACGAATAATAAGGCAACAAGCATCAACCAACGCATGGCAATTCTCCCAGATCAAAAAAATGAATGTACTACTGACTGTAGTAAGATGAACTCTAGTTTTGCCGGAATCAACAGGAAAATTGCCCCAAATCCATGTTTAATCATTATGAAGTAGCAAGTTTATTGAGATTGCCCTACAATTCGGTGCTATGAAATCACAACTACGAAAAATGATACCAGCAACTCTGTTAATGCAACGCCTCCCTGCGCGAAGCAGTAACTTTGTGCTTCTTACTTTTGACGATGGCCCAACTCCCGGTGTGACGGAATTGGTGATGGATAAACTTGAGCAATACAACACCAGTGCCCTGTTTTTTATGGTCGGCAAATTTATTGAAAAACATCCAGAACTTGCAAAAAGTGTTGCTGAAAGAGGGCATCTGATAGGCAACCACTCTTTTAACCATGCCCCTACTATTGATAACATTTCAAAAGAAATCGACATGTGCCAGCAGGCAATTACTGAAGCTACAGGAACAGTTTGTAAATATTACCGTCACCCTGAAGGCAGCATAAACCCATCTTCACTGTTATTACCTCGCATGAAAAACCTGCAGTCAGTTTATTGGTCATTTGACCCTCTGGACTGGGATTGCAAAACTGAGACTGATGGAGTAGAGGCAGCACATCGGCTTTTGGATAATGTGACACTAGGCGATATAATTCTTTTGCACGATTTTGATACCCCAACACTTGCCTTACTGGATATCGTGTTACCCGAACTTGCCGATCGTAATTTTTTGCCACCTCCAGGAGGGCTGTTTTGAAGATATCTATAGTAGTGTTGACCTGGAACCGGCATGACTGCCTGATTGAAACCCTGGGTAACCTTTCTCCACTTGATGCCGAAATTGTAGTTGTCGACAATGGCAGCGAAGATGGCACCAGCGAAGCTGTTGCAAAATATTTCCCGGATTGCCAGCTGGTGTCACTTTCAGAAAACCTGGGTACTGTTGCACGCAACGATGGCATCTCCAAAGCCTCAGGTGACATCATTATTACACTTGATGACGATGTCAGATCACTCACCCAGGATGGAATCCAGAAAGTTATAAAATCCTTTGAAAACCCGAAACTGGGTGCGCTGACTTTCAAGGTTATCAACCCTGAAACCGGTAAAACCAGAGACTGGGTTCATCGACAAAGAATCTCCTGTGCAGATGACACCTTCCCGACTTACGAAATTACTGAAGGGGCCGTAGCTTTCCGGGCGAGGGCTCTCAATGATGCCGGACTTTATCGCAATGACTACTTTATCAGCCACGAAGGATTGGATTTAGCATACCGACTCCTCAACTCAGGCTGGGAAATCTATCACAACGGCTCTATAACTGTTGAACATTATCATGACCCAGGTGGCAGAACAGATTGGCGTCGATATTATTACGACACACGCAATTTATTTTGGATTTCAGCTCGTTTCCACCCACTAAGTTATGCTGTGCCATACCTTTTTCGTGGAGTCCTGGCCATGAAATTCTATGCCATTCGTGACATGCATATTATTGCATTTGTACGTGGTTTTTTTGATGGTATTGGTGGAATTAAAAAAGCTGCAAAATGTCGTACTCCATGGACAGATTTTACTACAGAATGGTGTAAAAAAGTCGATAGCTATAGTCCAGGGTTCATTTACCTTGTGAAGCGTCGTATTTTCAGTAAAGACTTCAACCTTGGTTGATTAAAATGAGCCAACCAGAGCTAACTGTCATAATACCAATACGCAATGAGCAAAACCACATCGGTAACCTGCTCGATGATTTGGTGCGTCAAACTCTGGACCATTCCAGATTTGAAATCATTATTGTCGACGGAATGAGTGAAGACAACACTCTGCAAGTCGTTGAAAACTACATGACACAGCTCCCCAACATACGTATCGAAACAAATCCCAAATACAGATCCGGTCCTGCCCGAAATATTGGCGCAAACTCTGCAATCGGCAAATGGCTGCTGTTTATAGACGGTCACTGCCATATCCCATCTGATAACATGCTTGAATCTATATGGGAAACATTCATCCGTGGCGCAAAATGTATCTCAAGACCACAACCACTTATAAACACTGGAAAAGGGCATGCAACAGCAATTGCCAGAACCTCATTTTTAGGCCACCACAAAGACTCGATGATTTATTCTTATGAGAATACAGAGTGTGATCCCACCAGTGCAGGATGCGGATATGAAAAAAAACTCTATTTGTCTCTTGGCGGTATCGATGAAAGATTTGATGCTGCTGAAGACCTGGAATTCAATATCCGAGTCTCTAACAAAGGTATCATGGCTCATCACCACCGTGATTTTGCATTAGAATATGTTCCTAGAGAGTCTCTGAAATCCCTCTTCAGACAGCTTTACAGATACGGTCTGGGACGAGCTTTAATTGCCAGGAAAAATCCAAAGCATTTCTCTCTTCTATCGTTCACACTGGCTCTCTTTTCAATAGCATTGGTTGTACTTCCGTTCATCAATTTACCCATTTGGGGATTCATTACAGGTGGATGGATTTTAGCCTGTGGAATTGATGCAATTATCGCATCTAAGGGCAAAAAATGGTTCGCAACTATGATTACATTGATGATTATTCACCTTGCTGCTGGAGTTGGATATATCAGTGGCCTGGTCGGCGGACCTGGTTGGAGCCACACCCCTTCAAAAGCTTCTTGAAAACTGTTTTTTATTTATTTTGGAGATTATGAGCTTATGGGTTATAATCTGCACACGGGCCCACTAGTATGTTCGGGGTCCATTTGTATGTTAAAGGGTGTAGCTGAGACCGATATACGGCCAGTATATGCTCACGAAAGAGGAAGTGTCTCTTGAAGATTTACGTAGGTAACCTGAATTTCCGTTCAACTGAAGAAACTGTAACTGAATTATTTTCAGCTTTCGGCGCAGTTGAAGAAGTCGCATTAATCACTGACCGTGACACCGGTCGTCCACGTGGTTTCGGTTTTGTCACAATGACAAACGATGACGAAGCTAAAAAGGCAATCGAAGAGCTTAACGGCAAAGATTTCGAAGGTCGCGACTTGAACATTAACGAGGCTCGTCCTCGTGCTCCACGTCAACAACGTGAGCCACGCTGGTAATTCAGTTTACTGGTTTGATTATGGCCCGGTCATTTTTGACCGGGCCTTTTTTTGTCATCGAGTGAGTTTTTTGTATTGGATTCTGTGAGGAGTATCGGCATCCTGCCCCAGGCGTTCCCTGCGATCCCGTTCATAGTCACTGTAGTTACCTTCAAACCACCTGACTTCACTATCGCCCTCAAAGCTGATAATATGAGTAGAAATTCTGTCCAGGAACCAGCGATCGTGACTAACTACAACAACACATCCACCAAATTGCAGCAATGCATCTTCCAGGGCACGAAGTGTATCTACATCCAGATCATTTGTAGGCTCATCCAGGATAATCAGGTTAGCTCCACTTTTAAGCAGCTTGGCAAGGTGAACTCTGTTACGCTCGCCACCACTTAAAACACCAAGTTTTTTCTGCTGATCTGCACCACGGAAGTTGAACCCTGAACAATATGCTCTGGACTTTACTTTTCTACCACCCAGATCCAGTTCCTCTGCCCCACCTGATATTTCTTCCCAGACAGTTCTGTCATCAGAAAGATCATCGCGGAATTGATCGACATAAGCCATTTCAACTGTTGAACCGATCTGCAGGTTGCCAGAGTCGGTTTGCTCTGCTCCAGTAATCAATCTCATCAAAGTAGTTTTACCTGCACCATTAGGACCAACTACTCCAACGATGCCACCTTTTGGCAAATCGAACGAAAATTCATCGAACAACAGTTTGTCTCCATACTGTTTTTTAACATTTTCAGCTTTAACAACTACATCACCCAGGCGCGGCCCTGCTGGTAGAATAATCTGAGATTTGCTCTGCTGCATCAACCTGTCTTTAGTAACCATGTCCTCATATTTTGAGATTCTGGCCTTACTCTTTTTATGACGAGCTTTGGGCGCGGTATTAATCCACTCCAACTCTCGTTCAATAGTTTTGCTCCTGGCAGCATCCTGTTTCTGCTCCAGTAACATCTTTTCCTGCTTCTGTTGCAGCCATGAAGAATAGTTACCTTCCCATGGCACGCCATATCCTCGATCAAGTTCAAGCACCCAGCCAGTTACATTGTCCAGGAAGTAACGGTCGTGAGTTACGATAACAACTGTGCCTTCATATTCTCTTAGATGCCTTTCCAGCCAGGACACCGATGCAGCATCCAGGTGGTTTGTCGGCTCATCAAGCAATAGCATATCCGGTTTCTCAAGCAGCAATTTACACAAGGCAACTCGCCTGACTTCACCACCGGAAAGTTTATCTACAGCAGAATCTCCTGGTGGGCAGCGCAGTGCATCCATAGCGATATCAAGCTGGCGTTCAATTTCCCAGCCGTTGCATGCATCAATCTTATCCTGCACTGCTGCCATCTGTGCCATCACTTTTTCCATGGCATCCGGCTCCATCGGCTCACACATTTTTGTTGAAAGCGCATTAAACTCATCTAGCATCTTTACAGTCTCACCAAGACCTTCTTTTACATTCCCAAGCACATCTTTCGATGGATCCAGCACTGGCTCCTGCGGCAGAAACCCCACAGAGACACCATCTGCTGCATAAGCCTCGCCTTCAAACTCTTCATCCAGCCCTGCCATAATTTTAAGCAGTGAACTTTTACCAGAGCCATTCAGGCCAACTACACCGATTTTAGCACCCGGTAAAAAGCTCAACCAGATTTCGCGCAAAATCTCTCTATTTGGCGGGACCACTTTACGAATCCCCTGAAGTGTGAATACATACTGTTGTGACATTTCATTCTCCATTGTTTAAGGTCGGCGCACATAGTAGCACTTCAGAGCGAAAATGGCACAAAAAAAGGCGCCCTAATTAAAGGACGCCTTTAAAACCAGTCAGTTTTTTATTTTACCATAACCATTCTGACTGTAGCATCGTGGCTACCAGACTTCAGGTTACAGAAATAAACACCAGCAGAAACAGTTTTTCCACTGTCATCGGTACCGTCCCAAACAACAGAGTTCAGACCAGCTGCTTCAACTTCACCATTCTTGAGAGTGGCAATCAAGCTACCGGAAACATCATACAACTTCAGAGTTACTTCACCAGCCTGTGGCAGTTCATAACTGATTGTTGTTGAGGGGTTGAATGGATTTGGATAGCACTGATGCAATGCAAATCTCGATGGTGTCGGGTCAACAGCACTTGGTCCACCACCCTGATTCACATTTATTGTTTGATCAACTGCAACAACAGTTACATCAGTAGTTCCTTCACCAGGCCAGTAAACAGTCATAGCATCAACTGTTGTAGCTGTTCCCAAACCAAAGTGAAGTTCCAGTGGAGCCTGTGACAAGAATCCTGTACTTGTGGCAACTTCACGAATCATTGTGCGGCCACCAGCTGTAACAGTAACTCGGGCACCTACAGCTGATTTATTAACAGTATCACCAGTCAATTTAACCTTGAGCCAGTGATTGCCATTATCAACACCATTAGTAAGCATCACATTCTGGCCATCGTTGTTTGCTACAAAGATGTCCAGCTTACCATCATCATTGAAATCGGCCCATGCCATACCGTTGGCATTACCGCCAGTTTCATCCCAGCCAAGAGCCATTTCAACAAAAGTACCGTCATCGTTACGCAAGATCCTGTCATATTGACCATGCTTGGCCATGTAAAGATCCAGATCGCCATCGTTGTCAAAGTCACCCCAACCAACACCATGGGTGTTAGCAGTATCACCTAATGGTGCACCAATTTGCTGGCTGAATGAGCCGTTGTGATAATCACAAAACACATCGGCAGCTCCATCATTGGCAAAATATAGATCCATATCACCATCGTTGTCGTAATCGCCCCATGCAGCGCCGGTTCCTCGATTAGTATTTGGCAGAGCGCCACTACCGCTTACATCAAAGAATCCGTATTGAGGATCATTGTCAAAAAGAGCATTTGCATCGAGATAATTAACCAGATACAAATCCTGATCGCCATCACTGTCATAATCTGCCCATATACCAGTTGTTCCTGGTCCAGAGTCAGCAAGAGTTGCGCTACCAGAGAGGAATATCCATTGGCCAATGCCTGGATCACCATAAGCATGGAACAATTTATTATCAGTACCATTGTTAACAAGGTATAGATCAAGGAGTCCATCGTGATCATAGTCTACCCAGGAAACACCCATACCAGCATCAACATTATTCAAGCCGTATGAAGTTACGCCTGTGAAAACGCCACCACTGTTTGTCAGAAGAACATTTGCTGAACCATCTTTAGACAAGTAGGCATCCATATCGCCATCATTGTCATAATCAGCCCATGTTGCAGCACGACCAGCACCAGAATCAGCCAATAGTCCAGTAGCTACATTTGTAAATGAGCCACCGTTGTTCTGGAGCAGCATATCAGCCTGGCCATCGCGGATGACATGAATATCGATGTCGCCATCAAGATCATAGTCAATTGCAGCAACACCTTCAGCTGATCCTGTATCACCAAGATCACCAGTTGTGTCAGCAACAAATAATCCACCAGTATAGTAACCGGCAAAATCGATTTCGCCGTCCTCAACCAATGTTTGAGTTGATGAAACTGGAGTTGGTGTTTCCCAATATTCAACATCCAACCATGTCAGTGTATAGTCTCCAGTAGTGAAAACAAACATAGAAGCATCACCAGCACCTGTCATATCAAAGCCTTCAGGACCTGAAAGATGCCAGGGAGCAGATAAGCCATTAGGGTCTGTATCGATATTCACGACTCCAGCGTAATCTGCAACAGAATAAGTAGCCTGTAGAACATCATGAGGATTTGTCTGGTCTTGAACAAACACTACAACTCTAACATTTTCAGTGACCCATCCAGCATCCAAAGTAAAATCTCTGGTAACAACCTGTGATTCACCGGCTCCACTAATAGTTAATGGTTCAGATGCCAAAACTACTCTAGCCATATTAATCTGATCATGGACATAGTTTTCAATTACAACAAACTCAATGTCATAATTTCCGGATGGAATTGTTGCAGTTGATTGAATGTTCACTGATACTGAACCTTGATTCCCAATATTCGTATATGCTGCCATTATTTCCAATGGACTTGCAACAGCAAACCTGCCATTAACCATTGGGAGGTATGTACCATACATAGAACCACTTGAGGCACCACCAACTAAATCTTCTGTACCATCGAACATAGCACTTGGTGTCCCACTAAAACCGTACCAACCAAACCGTTGGCTTGATTCAGGAATTTGATACCCACCATTGAGATACCAACTGATGCATACAAAATCATCACCAAATTCATCATAAAGATCTTTCATACCGCGAACTGCGGCAGGGCAGTAAGGTCAGCCATCTTCTGTGAATAATTCGCCTAACACAGCACGAGGTGAAGCATCGGCAACTGTTGGAAGTGATATAGCTCCAACAATCAACGCAAGTAAAAATAGCACAAAGCCAGTGCGCACGAAATTCTGGATGCCTCGCATAAAAAAGCTCCTTAGGAAACAAATTGAGTTATTCTTGGCGGGTTCGAACTATTATTATATCATACTTAATGGATTATTGAAACAGTTTGCAACCCTGAAATTGGAAATAAATGCTTCCTGAACAGATAAATACGGTAATAATTGGTGGTGGAGCGTCTGGATTGCTGTGTGCGGCAACAATTGGCTCCGATGCCCTGTTGTTGGAACACAATGATCAAACCGGCAAAAAGATCAAGATTTCTGGTGGTGGACACTGTAATTTCACCAATCTTGAAGCAGGTCCGGATAATTACATCTCCCAAAATAAACACTTTTGCAAATCTGCTCTTGCCAGGTTCACGCCATGGGATTTTGTGTCGATGGTTTCTGTAGCGGGTATTGAGTGGGAAGAAAAAGATAATGGTGAGCTTTTCTGTACTGGTCGTGCTTCTGAAATTGTAGAAATGCTGACTAATCGATGCAGAGAAGCAGGCGTTACCATCCGCAATGGAGTTTCAGTCAAAAAAGTTATCAGAGGATATTCTGTGATAACCGATAAAGGGATAGTCTGTTGTGATAATGTTGTAATTGCAACTGGCGGTCTCTCCTATCCGGGAATCGGTGCTACTGATATTGGACATCAGATTGCCAGGTCGTTTGGGCTGAAAATTGTTGAGCCGAGACCTGCGCTGGTGCCCCTGCACTTTTCCGGCGAGTTATTGGAGTTCTGCAATTCTATAAGTGGACTATCAATTCCTGTTACTACCAGCTGTGATTCAAAAGTATTTTCTGGTGATATGCTATTCACTCATCGAGGTATCAGTGGCCCGGCAATTCTACAAATCTCCAGTTACATGGACAAAGATGTGACTATTGACTTGCTGCCTGGTGGAAATCTTGAACAAATGTTTGAGGATAACAGAACTTTACCACCGGCTTCTGTGCTTGTAAAGGTATGGCCTAAAAAACTTGCTCATGCATGGTGCAAACTACATGGGTTGACTTCATCCTGGTCTCAGATGTCCAAGGCTCATCAACAAAACCTGATTAGTACAATTAATAACTGGCAGATAAGGCCGGCAAAAACTGGTGGCTATGCAAAGGCAGAAGTTACTCGTGGTGGAGTTGACACAAATCAGATAAATTCAAAATCGATGGAAGCAAACAATGCTCCGGGACTTTATTTCATTGGTGAAGTTATGGATGTGACCGGACAACTTGGTGGTTTTAATTTCCAGTGGGCATGGGCCAGTGCTGTTGCCTGCGGAGAAAGTATAAAATGCAGATAATCAATCTTGGCAGTGGCAGCAAAGGCAACGCAACTGTCATTGAATCGGATGGAAAGCTCTTACTGGTCGACTGCGGTTTTTCACGCCGGCAGATGCTTAAAAGATTTGCTGAAACAGGTTTGAATCCAGAAAAGCTGTGTGGAATTCTGGTTACTCATGAACACGGAGACCATATCTACAGCGCTGAAAAACTTTGCAATGAATTTGATGCTACTCTGATTGCAACCGGAGGCACTATTGAAGGTGGTAACCTGGTAACTAGTAATCGACGAGTAGCAAAATATGACCAGAGGATAGAACACGAGAATTTTTCAATTCTGCCTCTGCGAGTTTCTCACGATACAAAAGAGCCGTGTGCATTTATGATTGAGAACGATGAAGCCAAGTCACTTTTTCTGACTGACATCGGCACAACTGACAACTTGGATATACCAGTGATGACTGACCTTGACTATCTGTATGTTGAAGCCAATCACGATTCAGAGATGCTTGAAACCGGACCATATCCATATTTCCTGAAACAGAGAGTATCGGGAATTGGCGGGCATTTGAATAATGATGAGTCCGGGAAACTGATAAACACTCTGACTGCCCAGTCCCCAAATCTGAAAGCTGTTATGCTCGCTCACCTTAGTGACAAGAACAACCACCCCGACATTGCGCTGCAGACAATCAAAAAGACAGCTCGAAATCTGGGCGATACCAAGTTGCTGATTGCCATGCAAGGTATTCCAACAGATATGATAAAATAATTATTGCGCCTTCCTGCTGAGTTGCCTATTATGTGCATATGCACATAATGGAGGAACAATGCCGAGACCAAGAAAACATCGCTGCTGCCGTCGCTACCGCAACAATCGGGTTTACAAACCTCAGGGAATCCCCCTGTCAGAACTCAATATAACAGAACTTGCTGCAGATGAATTTGAAGCTCTGCGACTTTGTGATTTTGAGGGTATGGATCAATCGGAAGCTGGGCAGATTATTGGTGTTTCGCGTGGAACCGTGCAACGACTCCTCAAAAACGGTCGACAGAAACTGATCGGAGCTTTTGTTGACCATGAAGCAATCACAATTCTTTTAAATCAGGAGGAAACAAAATGAAAGCATGTTTTCCAACAACAAACGATGCAGGGGTAGACTCAACAATTCATGACCACTTTGGCTCTGCCCCGTTTTTTACAATCGTCGATACTGAAGACGACAATGTAATGGTCATCATGAATAACAACGCTCACCATGAACATGGCACCTGTCATCCAATCAGTCAGTTTGAAGGGATAAACGTTGAAGCGATTGTTGTTCGTGGAATCGGCAGAAGAGCATTGGATTATTTGAACCAATCAGAATTGAAAGTACTTCTGCCAACTGGAACTACAGTCAAAGACTCATTGCCTGAGTTAAAAGCAGGTAATCTGAATGAGCTGGAAACGATTCATGCATGTGGTGGGCATGGGAAAAATTGCTGAGCTATTCTGACTTCAAATAATCGCTAACTAACTTGTCAGCAAGGTCTTGTCCCCGTTCCGAATCGTAATTCAGTATTGATCCAGCGATTGTCAAGTCCAGCTCAGGCAGATGAAATGCAAAAGTATTCCAAAAACCGGTATGCCCCCAAGCAAGGCGCTCCCCCATTTCCACCCTCATTATTCCCAGGCGGTATGGTAGAGTTCCTCGTTCCATCATCGCGGTTGTTGATGATGGTTCAGCCAAAACCTCGCCCATAACAAGTTTTCTAAGGAACCAGGCCAAATCATAAGCATCGGTCAGAAGACCACCGCCACCAAAGAGATCGAGGCTGCAATCCCAGTCGGTTGTATCATGTTTAAAATAGTATTGATGAGCACGAGGACCTGAGGTTGATGGTTGCTTTTCATCGATCTCCCACCAGGTTGCATCAAGACCAAGTTTTTCATAGTCCAATAAACTGTGAACTGCACGGCCCAATGATTGGCCTGTGATATCTTCAACTATTGACCCGAGCAAGAGATAACCGGTATCAGAATATTTGAATAGTTCACCCGGTTTTCCAACGGGGTCGCCCCATTCAAGGCAAAGATCCAATTGTTCATCGCGAGTCCAAACCCGTTGTGGGTTTGCCATAATTGCTTCTGCATAACGTGGATCAGCCGGATGTTCAAACATACCACTGGTATGACTTAGCAGTTGTGAAATGGTCATCGATTTCAGGTCATATCCGTCGGCATAAAGTTTCTCGCAATAGATTGGAGAAAGTCTATCGGCAAGGCTATCGTCAAGATCCAATTTGCCAAGTTCCACAAGCCGCATAACACTGGCTGCAACGTAAGTTTTGGTGTTGCTGGCTATTCGAAAAGTCTGCCCCGGCCCCAGGATTCTATCAGGGTTATCAACTTCAGATGTGCCCGCAACGGCAGTCCAATCGAGCTCCTGTGTTGGGCAGATAAAGTGTACAACAACCCCTGGTACTTCTGGGTTGGCAACCAGGAAATCATCGATTGTTCCTTGAAAACGTTGTTGTAGGTCAGAGTCAGAAGCTATTGCCGGTAGCGTAAGTAAAAACACCAGGGGAAGAGATATCAGGGACCGATAGTTCACGTTTGTCCTCCAGCGTGGGAGTTGAATGTGAAAAACTGAAACGGATGAAATGCGCCGTCATATTTGGTACGCCATCAGGGACTTGAACCCCGAACCTACTGATTAAGAGTCAGTTGCT
>CAYTFE010000003.1:0-93290 GCA_964437115.1 uncultured Fibrobacteraceae bacterium
TTCTTATACAGTCTGCATAAGCCCCATTACAACATATCTACTGGACTCTTGACGCCATGCCCTCCTTTTTGCAAAACATGAGTATAAATCATTGTGGTTTTTATATCTTTGTGGCCAAGTAGCTCCTGGATTGTCCTGATATCGTAGCCAGCTTCCAACAGATGTGTTGCAAATGAGTGCCTGAAAGTGTGGCTCGTTACTCTTTTTGTGATCCCGGCTTTATCAACAGCAATTTTCACTGCTTTCTGCAATATTGTTTCATGAATGTGGTATCTCCCCTCTTCACCAGTTTTGAAGTTTTTCCACCTTCTGGTCTGAGGAAACACCCACTGCCACCTCCACTCCTTTGGAGCGTTAATATACTTTCTAACCAAAGCGTCCGGCAGTGCAACGTCACCAAAGCCTTCTTCAATATCACGACTATGAGTTAATCTCACTTTTTCCAGATGCGCCTTTAAATCACTTTTAACTGAATTGGGCAACATTGTAATTCTATCCTTAGATCCCTTCCCATCCCTGACCAAAATCTCATTTCCTGAAAAATCGATATCCTGGACTCTCAACCGCAAACATTCCATCAACCTCAGACCAGCACCATACAACAATGAAGCCTTCAACTTATGTTCATCAGGCATTTCAGATAGCACCGCTCTTGTTTCCTCTACAGTCATCACAACAGGAAGCCTCATTGGTTTTCTAGCTCTTTTTACACTACCTAAATCTCCTACTTTGCGACCAAGTACATATCGATAAAGAAATAAAATTGCTGCTAAAGCTTGGTTTTGAGTTGATGCACTTACTTTTTTATCAACAGCAAGATGCGTCAAAAATGCATTTATCTCCAGCTCTGCCATTTCAGAAGGGTGACGCATTTTGTGGAAGTAAATATATCGCTTTACCCACCCGATGTACGACTTCTCAGTGCGTCTGGCATAATGCCTGACCCTAAATTCACAATGCAGTTTATCAACCAACTTATTATTCTGCTTTTTCATTTAGCCTCCAAACAACTTCCATCGCCTCCTTATCAAACTTTGAAAATGCAAACCACTTCTTACCCAAATCCTTCAACGATGCTCCAAAGTGGTAAATCTCCTTGTTATCCAGAATCAAAAACCGGTCGTGTGAGTTTTTGAACAGCCGCAACTCAATTTCGGGATATTGCTGATTTTGCTTCTGTAAATCCAGTTTCAACTGTTTTGAAATCTGCTTAGTGAATATCGAGGCTGTGCAATTTTCATCTCTTTTGGAAAGCAAAGTTAAAACAGATTCATCGATGTAATTATCCAGCAAAATAATTGAAGTTTTAGCTCGTTTGACCAGTCCTGTGACAAATAGATAAGCATCATAAACTTGGTTGTCCTAAAAAATGCCCTGTTTGGGCCTGACATCCTCGGTTTCGATAAGTTCAAACAATCCATCAAGCCTGGTTTCGGTTATAATTTGCTTTTGTTCAAGTTTTTCCATCCGTTGAAAGATAACCGCATTGCCAACGATGAGTTTCCGCATTTCAACAAAAGCGCGCATTACTTCAATATTTATTTCAATTGCTATTTTACTTCTCAAAATAGCTGATAACATTGCAACACCTTGCTCTGTAAACGCAAAAGGTAGTGCACCTCCTATGTGCTGCATTGTAGGTATCACAGATTGTGATACCAGGTTTTTCAGCTCTTCATTGCTTATTTCAATCATAAAATCTTCTGGAAACCTCTCGATATTCCTTTTCACGGCTTGCTTAAGCACTCTCGTTTCTACTTGATATATTGCAGCCAGATCTCTATCCAAAATCACCTGCACACCGCGTATAGTGTGGATCTTGTACTGCACTTTATCAATAATCGATAATTGCTTTTTCACTTGCCCAGCTCCTGTCAGAATTATCTGAAAACTGCTTCAGACAACAGTAGCAACAACCAGACCAAGGCTATAATTTCGGATAGAACATTGAGAACGTTCGGATATTTATTTGTGGTAAAATAGGAGGCTTGTATTTTGTCATCCAGCGGAGTCATCATGGTAGTATGATGTCAACTATTAGCGATATTTGGCTGTATTGAACAAATATTTCAGATTTTGAAAAAGTCTAACCGGCTAGACTTCCAGGGAACTGGCATGCCCAGGAGTATTCGAACCCAACGCCTACTCCCAATACTCATCCCACGCTTTACACGCCATCTCATTTTCATCGACTGTGCAAAACGCCATAATAAATGCATTTGCAAGTCGAGCATTTGTTATTAAAGGCACGTTGAAATCGATAGCAGTTCTGCGAATAGAATAATCATTATTCAACTCCGAGCTATCCAGATTCTTTGGAATATTCACTACCAGATAAATCAGACCCTATTTAAATGTAATCGATTGTATTTGGATGCTTATCTTGATCTGGCCAGTGCAGACTCCTTTTGAAACCTAACCACAATTATACATACTGTAAAAACCTCTTAGCATAGCAATTCCTGTAACCTCAAGCATCCTACCTAACTAAAAAAGCAAAGTCAAATAAAATAGCTTCTTATGCAATCTGCATAACCTCGCGCTTAACCTACACAAAAAAAGACCCACGGTAATCCGTGAGTCTTTTTAATAAGTGGTACGCCCAGGAGGATTCGAACCCCCAACCTCCTGGTCCGTAGCCAGACGATCTATCCAATTGATCTATGGGCGCACCTTAATATTCAAAATTTGCTGGCGGAGAGGGAGGGATTCGAACCCTCGATGAGTTTCCCCATACACGCTTAGCAGGCGTGCGCCTTCAGCCACTCGGCCACCTCTCCGCAACACACTCTTTTTATAAACCTGGCGGAGGACGAGGGACTCGAACCCCCAAGGGATTTCTCCCGGCGGTTTTCAAGACCGCTGCCTTACCAATTAGGACTAGTCCTCCGGCTAGGTTATTTTCAGGCACAACAGTGCCGACGCAGAACAGTACTAACGGCTCTTTAATTTGTCAAGAAACCCCTTGATCCCTGACTCAATATTTTCCTCAATTGTGCCTTGCTGTTGCGTCAAATCCAGTTTCACAGCTGGCTTGGGTAGTTTACCCTGCACTCGCAGTGGTATCGAGATCCTGCTATCATCGTCTCGAAGGAGATCTGCCATAAATGTCATGTTCCCCAAATCTGGCGTAAAACCGGCAGGAAGCCTGGTTTCCAGGAGGAAATTCACTTTCCCGGCAAGTGAGACTGTACCGCTACCGGTCCAATCTGTATCACGACCTTCCAGCTTCAACTCACCAACACTGTACCTACCATTATTCAAAGTCATGTGATGACTGAAATCATCAAATTTTATTTCCAGCAAATCATCTCTATCACCAAGATATGGTTTGATTCCCGACAATAATTCCGTGGCAGAAACAATACCGTTGGATACAGTTATATCACCATCAGCTGTAATTGAGTTTGGCAATACTTCTCCAGCTAGAACCTCGAAATCTCCTTCTACAGAACAATCAATCTTTCCGGAGAGATATTCATCGAGTGCGACTTTATCTACAGGAATTTTTTCACCCACCATATCGAACCTGAAAAGTGGTTGTTTAGCAGTTATGTCCTTACAAGACATCTGGCCTGCCAGCACACCATCGCCAATGTGCAATTTTGCATCATCCACATCCAGCGCAACCTGGTCAGTTACAACAGTGCAGGTTAAAGTCATATCATAGAATTCCACGATTATATCGACAACAGTATTCCCTTTTGCAGACATAACTCCCTGGATATTTACTGCATCGATATAAAAATCTCGTTCACCTGTAATTGCAATATCAAAAACATCAACCTCATGTATAGAGCCTTTAAACAGACTGCCCCAGGAAGTTTTTGCTGTAGCATTTGAGAAACTTACTGCCCCACCCTGCTTCAAAATCAAAGAACCGGTTTTGCAGGTAACGCCAGGAGAACCTAAAAAGGTTACTCCATAACTGTCACAGATCAATTGATTGCCGCTTGCCAGAAAAACCTGCTTTTCAATTTGTCTGCCAAACATCGGAGTCATTGTGAACACTTTTATACCCAGCATCACAACAATCAGAACTGGAATCAGAATTCTAATGAATTTCATTTTACTCCATTGCAGTGGCTGTAATAATGCCACCACCGATTACTCTATCGCCATCAAACAGAACCAGAGATTGCCCCGGTGCTACACCAGCCTCGGGAACAGAAAAATCGACAGTCAGATTGTCACCATCAACAGCATAACCCGCAACCGGTGCACCAGTGTGATTATGTCTCACTTGTGCAATTGTAGCTTGACCAGAAAAACTGCCGGAAATTCTATTACAGAAAATTTTACTAACCAACAAGTCTGACTTTTTCCCAACTACAAGCCGGTTCCCTGAGATATCAACATCTCTTACGTAAACCGGTTCCCCCATAGCAACGCCAAGTCCCCTGCGTTGACCAATGGTGTAGTGAATCAGCCCTCGATGTTTCCCTACAACAGTGCCATCAATTGTCACAATATCGCCGGGAGTCTGCTGGTCAAAAAGAAATGACCTGTCATCATCTGGAATGAAACAAATTTCCTGACTATCTGCTCTCTTTGCCGCATCCATTCCCAACTCCAGGGCTGCTGCACGGACATCAGGTTTAACAGACCATCCAAGTGGAAACAAACAGCGCTTCAACATCTCGTCAGGCAATCCGTACAGGAAATATGCCTGATCTTTTGTTGTATCAATGCCCTTATGCAGTTGACCATCGATAACTCTGACATAGTGTCCTGTAGCAACAAAATCACAACCCATTGTATCGGCCAGTTTAAGCAATTGAGGAAAGCGAACAAATGTATTGCAATCCACACAAGGATTTGGTGTAAGACCTGCAGAATATGTTTCAACAAATTGATCAATAACCGATGCTTTGAAATCGACTTCGACATTGCTTACAAAATGATCTGAATCAAACCTTGCGGCAAGCCTGCGAGAGGATTCAATTGCTTCCAATGAGCAGCAGGATCTGTTGTCATCGCCACCGTATGAGTCATCTTCAAGACAAAAATTTTTCAGTGTCACACAGTGAACTTCGCAACCAAGGTGCTTGAGCAATGCAAGTGCGACGCTGCTGTCCACACCGCCACTTATACCCAGCAAAACAGAAGCACCGGCAGGAATTGACCGGTGCATTTCTGGATTTATTTCAAGAGGAAAACTCATCGCTCACCTGTTGCTAATGTTTACTTTTGGGCGAGCTGTTCTTTGACCCTTTTGAGCCAAATTTTTTCTTCTTAAGTTCATCAGGAGTATCAGAATTCATCAAGTCATTAATAACCCGAATATTATCACGAGAAATTTTGCCCACTTCCCCGTCGGAATCATATTTGGCAGCCAATTCCCACTCGACAATAGCTTCCCGGTAAATGTTTGTCTCAGCAAACATTATACCAAGCTTGTAATGAGCTATTGCACATTCAGGATCGTTATCAAGTACAGTCTGGTACTGCTCTATTGCACCTGTGAAGTCTTTTTTCTTGAAAAGCAGTGAACCAAGATTAACTCGTGAATTCACTTCTGTTGAGTCAACTTCAATTGCCTTCAAATAATATTTCTCAGCTTGAACTACAGCATTTCTGGCTTCAATGCTTCTAACCTCGCTCAATTCATCCCAAACCAATCCAGCATTTGCATAAGCATGGACAAACATCGTATCCGAAGCTGCTGCCAGGTCATAATAGACCAATGCAGAATCTAGTAGCGCTTTGCAGTCTGGGGTTATAATACCTTTTTGGGCAGTTTTTATAACTCCAGCTTTGTCATACATAATATTGCCAAGTTCCCATAGCCCATAGTGAGCTATCTCCGGATTATCGGAAATAAACATGAGCAATGCTGGCTCTTGTTCTGCTTCTGGCATCTCACGAATAGGGTCCAAAGCCAAATCCAACTCAGATTTAGTAACACTATTGCACCCTGACAACATGCTCAAAATCAAAAACAGCAAAATTAATGTTAGTTTTGTCTTCATTATTACCACCATTTCTCAAGTCCAGTTACCGAGACAGTCATCCGTAAATACTTATCCTCAACACCGTGTTTTTCTTTGTCCCCTGCCCATCCATAAGACAAGGCAAAGTCCAGGTGACCATCTTTACTTTGGAATGGGAATCCGGAACCAACCGAAATCCTGTTTTCCATTATATCTTCATTATTAACTGTGTAATTCCATTTCTGTTGACGGAAACCAAAGCGCAGAGGCAAGTTCGACAACCCCCCGCGTCTTTTTGATGCAGGAAGTCTTTCCACACCGGCGCCAAAAGTCCAGCCATCAGTCATTTGATCTTCATAAACAGGATTACCTGTATATCCACTCATTGGTTGGCTTTCAAATTCAACTCCAAAACGTATCCTGTCTGAAGTCTTGAAAGAAGCTCCTGCGTTCCAGATTGCAGGCAAATGCCATTTATGTTCCGATACAACATTTCCAGCTACACCTGTCATCTCGTAGGTTCTCGTAACATCACAATCATGAGCAGTTGTATAGGAAGCACCCAGAGTAAACATTTCTGATGGTGTTAAAAGAACAGAAAGTGTATTGGACAGACCATCTATTTCATCAGTTCTAATCTCGGTTGTTGGTCGATAAATTGGAGTACCGTTATTGTCAACAGGGTCTGTAAAAGAATCAGTAGCCCTTTCTCTAATTGTTCCCTGTACAAGATTCAGACTTGCTCCAACCCTGAGCATGTCATTCAAGCCATACGACACTCCCAACGGAACTTCAAATTGAGTCCCATCACGTCGGAAATAAGCAATACCAGCAATCTCCACAGTTCCCGTATCTGCCTCAACATACCAGAGATTATCATGCTGCGTGTCATACTGTGTGCCACGCAAGCCACGGAAACCCGCGCTTACAACAAATCTGCCATCGACAAATGGAACTGCAGCACGCAAGGAAGGAGTTCTTACTCGATAGCTTTTTCTTTGCAACGAATCATCTTGAGAATCGGCCAGTTCACCATAGCCACTCATGCTGATTGTAACTTTCTTCAACCCGGCAAGTGAAGCCAGGTTATGAAACGAAGGAGTCAGTGTGTCATAATCTGCCAGTCCCCAGCCACGAGCATCAGCACGAGCATCACTTGATCTGACATCAGGCCCAAGGTTAGTCAAAGCAAAAGGACTTTGTGCAAGAACCGGAATAGCAGTCAAAAGGAAAACAATGAATAATTTTCTCATTATTCACCTCCAGCATTTCGTTCAGTATAAGTTACCTCAAGATAAGGCCTGTTTTCAAGATCATCAGTGCCGGCAAACCAGAACCGCGACAGATAAAAATCAGGGTCAAGACTTGTTAGATCGTAATTGGGGAACATGTCTTCACCGGTAAATAACATAAAGTGCATTGGTTCTCCATCAAACACTCCATTAACATAACGCTGAACATGACTTGTTACTGCCAGTTCAATCCAGTTAACTGTATATGGATCGATATTCGCCTGCCCATCAAGTACATACATTTCAGAGTCTTCTTGAAGAGTCACAATATCGATGGAATCCAGATCGGCAATAAAATAATCCGGGACTTCTGTAGCTACAAGAGAAGTCAGCGGACCGTAGCTCTTTGTAGAATCACTATAGACAAACAGCGAAGCCCTGTTAATCAGGACATTCCTTGGCAACTCTTGCAGGTCGAATGAAAACCATGGACTGTTGCGTAAGTGAGTTCGGACAACAAGCCCTTCAGTAATATCCTCTGGAATTTCACCAAGAGTATGAAGAGTTGAAGTGTCGATTTCAGGCCAGAGAGTCAAAGTAGTATCAGGGTCAATAAATGTTATCGCCAGTCCAGGTGCATACACATCTTCAGGAAGCAAAGTTGGCAACTCTGCATAATGAGTTAATTCTTTCGAAGAGAAACCGAAAAAACCATCAGTAGAATCTGGCCTCGCACCTTCCCTGATAATTATTCCGTTGTGGCCGTTTGTGTACCAGTCAACCAAAACCTGAAAAGCTATGTCATCAAGTAAAACACTATCGCCACCAGGAGTACCATCAGATGGGGACTGAAAAATCATTCCCGCATCGTAATCAGGCTCTGCACCTGGTGCATAATCTTCAGTAAGTTCCGAGACAAGATTGTGAACCTCATAATGACGCTTCAGAGTCACACCAGTATCACGAGCTTCTTCAAGAGTATCTATAAATGCTGTGTTATGATCCTTGTACCAGTTAACCATCCACATCCGCAGTTTAATATTCGAGATATTATCGACATTTACTTGTTCAGGAGCAATACCTGCACTATCGATATCAGCCATATTGTACTTAACCAAAATAGATGATTCTTCACCGTTCTGATGACCAAAATACAGAACTTCATTATCTGAATAGTTTACGATATCAGGGTCAGTCAATACAACATTACCATCTGCAACAATGTCAAAAGCTACCATGCGCTCAGGATCCCCGGAATCCAGACCATCAAGTAAATCAGTACCAACAGGATTTGGTAATTCACTGGTACAACCAGCTACCAAAAACATCGCCAACAAACCTGTCGACAACAATTTCAAATATTTGGGCATAAACTCTTCCTTGGTTCAAAAATTATAGTGCCGCAGCATACTAGTGCTGCTTCAGTCTTTAGTCAAGCAATCCGCTACTATTGTTGTATCTTCTTCGCGGACAGACTGACCTTGGTAAACCCGCTTTTCTTGACAGTATCAATCAAATCGACAACAAAGCCATGCTCGCTTTGAGTATCGGCACGTAAAACTATTCGGTCATCTCCTGTTTCGGCCTGTAGCTGTCGCAATGCTTCCTGTACGGTTTCACCGGGCAAAATATCACCGTTGAGATACACTTTGCCATCGCTGGTCAGATAAAGAACTGCTGGGCCTTCAGCTGTTGCTTCAGCGGTCGTTGAGTCTGGTAATACCAGATTAATTGCCGGCTGATCTCTAAAAGTGGACGAAACCAGAAAAAAGATCAGCAGCAAAAACATCACATCGATTAAAGATGTAACATTAATCAGGATTTTGCGCCCTTTTTTTGGAAGAGAGAACTGCATCAGCTGCTCCTGTTTCGTCGACGTAATGAATCAAGAACAATTGATCCATATCGTTCCATATCAAATATTATAGAGTCTGCCCTTCCTTGTAACCATTGATGCATAACAAGTACAGGAATACCAATAATAAGACCTGCAGCAGTAGTGATCATAGCTTCTGAAATACCACCAGACATATACTCTGGCTGACCAAGACCATGAGCACTAACAGCAGAAAAGACACGAATCATTCCTGTAACAGTTCCCAGCAGTCCAAGCAGTGGTGCAATTGCAGCCACAATTTCCAGAATATTCAGGTTTCTTGAGAGCCTGACAGCTTCCTGCCGGCCTGATTCCTGAAGTACATCTCTGATAATGATCCAGTCATCATCGGCATGATCCAACCCAGTTGCTACAATATTTGCAAATGGACCAGGATTGCGTTCCAGGATTGCTCTTGCAACCGACAAATCCTGAGCTGCATCAAGAGTTTCAACAGCTCCAACAACTTCAGAAACAATTACTTTACTTGAGCGCAATGCATAAATCCGTTCAAGTATTACAGCCACCGCAACCAGAGAACAAACTCCCAGCGGTATCATCATTACATTTCCGGACTGAATTAACTCCCACATTTTGTATCCTATCTATTTTGTTGCATGTTTTTCGCTGATTCCTGCTTCCAGTCAGGATAATGCAGCGACAGTATGATAACAAGGGTCTCTTCTGGAAAATCACTTGGCAATTTAGCGAATGGAGCCGTAGCCCACAGTGCAGCTTCACTAGCATTATGAAGGGATTCATGACCCTCACCAGAAATTCTCTTCAACTCACCAATTGTTCCATCGTGCTCAACAACCAGCTTCAGCTTTGTCACGCCATCAATCACACCAAGAGCATATGCATAAGGAGGCTGCCAGTTGGGCATGAAATCACGTTTGAATTTCTCCATCCAGGGCGCATAATCCCAATCGATAGTATTGAGTGAGAAATCGCCAAACTGAACAACATTACCATCCGATGTAGAGGTTGCATGTTGGTTATAATCAAATCCCTGATCACCGCTGCTACCACCGGACTGATTATCAAGAACTGATACTACCTGGCTTTTAAACAGTGAAGCAATGTCAGGTCCCGGTTTGCTGTTTTGTTGCGGGTTTTTTGAATCGAGTTTGCCCTCGCTCAGTAAGCCATCAAGTTCATCAGGTTTGATGCCCTTTTCGTCAGCTTCACTTTCAGTTTCTTCATTCTCCTGAGCAACTACAACTTCCCCCGAAACAAGGGCTTCTTCATGTTGCTTAATTTTGACTTGACTGAAAGGAGCTTTTTCAACAGTCCCAGGAGAACTGTTTTCCTCCCCGCCTTTCAACATATCAGCCGCCTGGCTTTTCCTTACAGAAAGGAAATCAGGCTGTGACGGAGGTTCTTCAACTTCATGTCTTGCCGGAGTACTTGTATATGACTGAGGTTGATCAAAATATTGCAGCTCTTGGTCGTCGATGAGAAACAATTCCACACTTTGAGGCTCTTCTTTTTCTGCAACATCTGGATCAATAAATAATTGCCAGTTCCATGACACAAGCAGCACTGCAGCATGAAGCAGCAGTGACAGAAGAAAAGTCCAATACAGAATACGGTTCTCGGTCACAGTTCTCCTTGACGCAAGATGATTGTTGCAGGATTCTTACCTAACAAATTAATTGCCTGAAAGGTACACAATGCATTGTGAATCGCATTCTGACAACTCTCAAACTGAAGGTATTGCCAAACTGATTTCTGATTACCCAGAAATTGTGTCAGCCAATGCACCATTGAGCGAACTTACTACTTTCAAAATAGGTGGTCCTGCCAAGCTGTTAGCATCAGTTACAAACCCTGAGAATGCTAAAATGTTCCTGCAATTTGCAAATAAACATGCTCTACCAGCAGTCTGTATTGGTGGCGGCAGTAATTTGATTATCGATGACAAAGGATTCAACGGCGTAGTACTGAAAATGGAAATTGATTTGTTTGAAATCAACGGCACAACAGTATCTGTTGGTAGCGGTATGGTATTTGATACTCTTATTGCTAAAACTCTGGATTCCGGCTTGACTGGACTAGAGTTTGCGTCCGGCATTCCCGGCAGCTGCGGCGGAGCCGTTATTGGCAACGCCGGGTGTTTCGGACATGAGATTTCCGAGTTTGTAAAGTCGGTTACTGTTATGAATGGATCTGGTGAAATTCAAATAATAAAGAAAGAAGATATGCAGTTTTCCTATCGGAATTCAATTTTAAAAAACAACCCTCTGGTTCTTTTGAGCATTGAATTATTACTTGAAAAAGGCGATTTGGAAAAAGCATTGCAGTCACGGAAAGATAAAATAGATTTGCGCAGGGTTAAGCACCCTGTGGAGGCCCCATGTGCTGGCAGTTATTTTAAAAATCTTGAATCTGAAAACCCGGGAGACAGAAGACGTGCTGCCGGAGAGCTACTTGACAAAGCGGGAGCTCTGGAAATGAGTGTTGGCGGAGCCTCTGTTTATCAGAAACACGCTAATATCATCATCAACACAGGCAATGCTACTTGTGAGGATGTACTGCAATTAGCAGACAAAATGCAACAGGCCGTTAAGGATATGTTTGGCGTTCAACTTATCCCAGAGGTACGCCACCTTGAATGGAATGGTGGCAAATTAGTCATTAACAGTTGACACTTGCAGGCAAAACCCTGTAATTACAGTCAGTCACATAGTCTTTCTCAATCACAGGAGTTTGATTGATGGTTCGTAATACAGTTATTATCGCTCTCTGCCTTTTTGTACTCGTCCCTGCAGTCACATTTTCTGCTGAGGAAGAACAAACTTTCAACCTCAAGCACACAACAGCCGAGGAACAACAATTAAAGGCTGATGCTGAAGCTCTTGAGAATTGTTGGGAACCTTTGATGCCCAGTAAAACTTGGGAAGCAAGCGTCACTCTTGGATTTATGAACTCCAGTGATTTGTTATTTGATCAAAGTAGCATCATATACAAATACACAGACGGCTTCACATACTTCGGTGATGTGCAGATAGATTACGAAAATGTATTCAGTCCTGCATTGCACCTGGCCTATGATATTTATCCATGGTTTTCAGTTGAAGGTGTTTTAGGTATTGGCATATCCGAATACAATTCACACATCACAAATGCTTTTTCAATAACCAATGATGAAGCACAAGATATGGAAGATGTTGAAGTGATCGGTGAGTTCGATCCTGAACGCCGCTCATATCTGAATATTTACACTGGTGTTAATGCAATGTTCTATCCTTCGGATTATGGTAACTTTGGCCGAGGCCGCTGGCACCCATATCTCATAGGTGGCATTGGTCAAAACTTTACGACCATTAATTCAAATTACACCGACGACATTTCAGCAAGTTGGTCTGGTTCTGCTGGAGCTGGCATACGTTTCATTGCTGATGATTTAGTCAGTATAAGATTTGATATGATGTATCATCTCTCCCAGATTGATTTTGACGTCAAAAATGAATTTGCCTCACGAGATGAAGGCACTAAAGTAATTCCTGTCTATGAATTCAGTGATGGCCAGCAGGTTGTCTCAGAATACGACAAACAGACAATCAGCTCTATTGGCTGGGCAATTGGTTTCTACGCTGATTTTTAATCACTTCGGTTATAAACTTAGAACGCGGCCCCAACAGGGGTCGCGTTTTCTATTCCCAGTAACTCTCTACGATACCCCAATGCTTCCGCCAGATCTGCTGTCGATATTTTAACTCTGTTGTCCAGAGCCGCAACTGCTTGAGCAACAACAACACATCTAATCACCCCTCTAACTGACAGATCCAATCCCCTGCGCGCTTTCTCCAAGTGATTCCTGGCTGGCGTTTCCAACAATTCCACACAAGATTTCAATGTTGGTCTTTGGTTTCTGTTTCCAAGAATTTTCCACGCTCTATTGACCCTGTCCACCAAATCACCAACTGAGTTGTTGGTTTCAATTGACCAATCTTGTGGCTCTGTCATTTCGTAAAACATGTCAATCCTGTCCAGAAATGGACCTGACAACTTGCTGTTGTATCGAGCAATATCACCTGGCCGACATTCACATTGTTTTTTGGAGCTCCCCAGGTAGCCACACCGACAGGGGTTCATCGCAGCAACCAGTTGAAAATCTGCAGGCCATCTGCAGATACCTGTCGAGCGAGATATTGAAATCGATTTCTCTTCCATCGGCTCTCTTAAAGCGTCCAGGACACCAGCCTTGAACTCTCCCAGCTCATCCAGAAAAAGAATGCCTCTATGTGCAAGCGTAACTTCGCCTGGTGAAAGTGCTGCACCACCACCTATTAATCCTGCCCTGGTAACAGTGTGATGTGGCGACCTGAATGGACGAATATTCTGCCTGCAGGCGGTTGTACTTTCTCTGGCAGTATGTATACGGGTAACTTCAATTGAGTCTTTTAAATTCATTGGTGGCTGAAGCATAGCCAGGCTTTTGGCCACTGTTGTCTTGCCCACCCCTGGCGAACCGACCAGTAACAGATCACATCTTCCTGCAGCTGCTATTTCAACTGTACGCTTGGCATACTCTGGTATAATAAGTCCAACTGGAGATTTTCGTTTTTCTGTTTGTATGCCATATTGCGAATACATTTCAAGATTACCACCTCCAACACACCACTCAAAAACTTCTTTAACCGAGTTGGCTCCAAAAACTTTAATGCCAGTTGCCATTGCTGCTTCTTGCATCTGACTCCGAGGCACCACTACAACATTTGCACCTGATTCAGCAACTGCTAAAACAATTGATAACAAACCGCGCACTCGGTTCAGTTTACCATCCAGTGACAGTGCGCCCAATAAAACCGGGTTGCAACTGACACTCTTACGTGAGCTACCTGACATGGCCACTGCAATTGCAATTGCCAGATCAAATGAAGCCCCTCTTTTAGGGACATCGCTTGGTTGCAGATTGACTACAACCCTGCCTTTGGGTATCTCAAGCTCACTGTTTCGCAGTGCCGACAGGACCCGCTCTCTGCTCTCACGCACAGTTGTATTTGGTAAACCTACAATTTGAAACGATGGCAAACCTCTGCCAGCATCTACTTCTACTTCCACTGGATAACCATCGATTCCCTCAACAGCACCACTTTGAACCACTGTAACCATTACTACCTCCAATTATGAGCAGCATCTTCCATACCGGTTCAAATCGGAGAATTAGTTGAATTTTGGATTAGAATAGGAAACAAGGGTTGTCACATCGAGGAAACCTGTGAACAGGTGGCGTCAAAAAAAGGTGGCAATTATAATTGCCACCTTTTTTTATGTATAACTCAAACTGTTTTTAGATATCGCATGGACGAACAGTTTTACGACCATTCGCAACTGCACGTGTTTCAGCAGCAACAATCAATGCACGAACTTTCGCATCCAGCGCAGCATAAAAATCACCACTGATGTTACAGTTCTTTACACTTGCTTTAGTTTTACTTTTGCTAATAATCAAATCTGCCATGTTGTTCCTCCTGGAAGGTTAGTTAACTGCCATATGTCGAACTTGTGCGCATATTGGCTAAAAAATGGGATGTTGTCAATCCTTTTAATCAACATAATTCCCAAGACATACACCACATTCGCCTCGACAACTGTTCTCGTCAAGCTTAATTTCTCTAAGCAACTTTTAATCTGGAGGAAAAAATGATCGATAAGATTCTGAGCTACCTTGAAGAAAACAAGGATCAACATGTTAAAGAGCTGTGCGAGTATTTGTCCATTCCAAGTATCAGTTCACTACCGGAACATGACAACGACATTATGGAGGCTGCCCGATTTACATTTAACGCATTTGAAGCTATCGGGCTGACCAGTGAAATCATCGAGACCGATGGCCATCCCCTGGTTTATGCACAAAGCGAACAACTTCCTGATCGGAAAACACTTCTGTTCTATGGACATTATGACGTGCAACCTGTTGACCCGATTGAACTTTGGGACTCTCCTCCATTTGAACCACGTATCGAAAATGAAATTATTTATGCACGTGGTGGCAGCGATGACAAGGGACAGCTTTACACTCACATCAAGGCACTGGAAGCTTATGTAAAGCTGGGTATTGATGTGCCTGTGAATGTTAAGTTCATAATTGAAGGTGAAGAAGAAGCTGGTGGCGAAGAAATCTACAAGTTTACTGAGAGCAACCCTGAGAAACTTGCATGCGATGCCGTTATTGTAAGTGATACCAGCCTGTATAATGAAGAAACTCCTGCAATCTGTTATTCCCTAAAAGGTCTGGCATATATGCAGATCGATGTCAAAGGCCCTGGTATGGATCTGCATTCAGGCAGCTTTGGCGGAACAGTCCAAAACCCAGGAAATGTAATCTGTGAAATTATTTCCAAGCTGAAAGACGGGTCCGGCAGAGTTCAAATCCCGGGATTCTATGATGCTGTCCTGGAACTTGATGATGCTGAAAAAGCATCATTTGAATCCTTGAATTATTCCGATACAGTGCTCTGCAAGGACACTGGTGCATCGGGTCCATTTGGTGAAGAAGGCTTTACAACTCTGGAAAGAATGTGGGGCCGCCCCACACTGGATGTAAACGGCCTCTGGAGTGGCTATAGCGGTGAAGGCGCAAAAACAATTGTTCCAGCAACTGCTGGCGCAAAAGTAAGTATGCGACTGGTGCCAAATCAGAATCCTGAACAAATTGCAGAATTGTTTAGTAAATTTGTTGAGAAAATTGCCCCGGAAGGTGTAGAAGTAAGTGTTTCTTACCTCCATGGTGCACAAGCTGTAATGGTTCCCAGAGATTCAGAAATGATGCAGTCAGGCATGAAGGCAATGGAACTTGGCTTTGGCAGCAAGCCAGTATTTATTCGAGAAGGTGGATCTATTCCCATTGTTGGGACCTTCCAGGACTGTCTCAAAGCTCCTGTGCTGTTGCTTGGATATGGTTTGCCTAACGACAATATCCACTCTCCCAATGAAAAGTTTCACTTGAGAAACTATTTCAACGGAATCAAGACTACAGCTTATCTGCTAAAACTTGCAGGAGAATAGTCAGGAATATTTGACAAGTGGCGTTTTGGGTAATAATATTTGCGCCACCGAGTCCCCTTCGTCTAACGGTTAGGACACTGGCTTTTCAAGCCAGCGATACGAGTTCGATTCTCGTAGGGGATACCAATTATCGCCCTCCAGTTTTTCTGGGGGGCGCTTTTTGTTGCATTATTCTATATTTTTATGGTAGATTGTTAAAAACCAATTGCTACCAGGCAATAAACAACAAACAGACTTGACGAAAGAATGACCATGACCGACGACATTTATGAAGACGATGATCTTAACACCGATTCCATGGCTGATCTTCTAGCTGAACTGGACAACGACAACACCCAGGCCCCTGAGCCATCACAAGGTGACGAGGTGACCGGCACTCTGGTACAGGTTGGTGAAATCGATTCATTTGTTGATTTTGGTGGCAGAAGTGAGCTACCAATTTCAACCAGCGAATTGAATGACGACAACGGTGAACTTCAGCATCAAGAAGGTGATTCAATAACTGGATATGTTGTCGGCAAAGGTGAGGACAAGAAACTTACGCTTAAACAAAAAGTTACTGGTAAAGATTTCACTGTTATCGAACAGGCCTATGACAGCGGCATGCCATTAACCGGCCGTGTCAGTGAAATCAATAAAGGTGGCTTTGTTGTTGACATGGGCGGGCATCGTGCCTTCTGCCCCATCTCTCAAATCGACAATAAATTTGTAGACAAACCTGAAGAATATCTTGAAAAAGACTATGAGTTTAAAGTTACAGAGTTTTCAGAATCAAAAAGTAAGCTTGTTGTTTCTCGTCGTGCTTTACTGACTATTGAAAAGGAACGTGAAGGTGCGAAGTTACGTGAGACAATCTCGACTGGTGATATTTACAAAGGCACTGTTCGCAGAATAATGCCATTTGGAGCATTCGTAGATATTGGCGGGCTTGAAGGGTTGGTTCATGTTTCTGAAATCTCCTTCGAGAGAATTGCCGATCCCAAAGAAGTTTTGAGTGTTGACCAGGAAGTTGAAGTTAAAGTTGTTGATATCCGTAACCTCGGCAGCGGTCGTGAAGAGCGGATTGGACTTTCTATAAAACAACTTGAAGGTGACCCATGGAATGACATCGGAGATAAACTCAAACAGGGCGAAATGGTTAAAGGTGTCATTACTGGCATAGCCGATTTCGGAGCTTTTGTTGAGCTGCTTCCGGGAATCCGGGGCTTGATTCACGTCTCTGCAATAAGCGCAGAACGAGTCTACCATCCAAGCGATGTTTTATCTGAGGGCCAGGAAATTGAAGCAAAAATCCTGGAAATCGATCTTGAGCGAAAAAGGGTTTCGTTGACTCTTCTTGAGTAACCTAACGTTTGATTTGTAACATTCTGTTTATTGGAATCAGAGCCTTCTGTCTTGTAGATTCGTCCACAAGAATTTCGGGGGCTCTGTTTTTCATACAGTCACGTAATTTTTGCAATGTATTCAATCTCATATACGGACATTCGTTGCAGTTACATGTTTCGTCCGCTCCCGGAACGGTAATAAACTTTTTATCAGGATTATTTTTCTGCATCTGATGAATAATTCCCGGCTCTGTCATTACAATAATTTCCTGTACTTCACAGTCTCTGCAATATTCAAGTATCGATGCCGTAGAACCTATGTGATGAGCATACTGCAACAACCTTTCAGTACACTCGGGATGAGCAGTCACAACTGCATCAGGATGATCCAGCATCAATTCTATGAGCTTCTGCTCGCTGAACTGTTCATGCACTTCGCAACTTCCATCCCAAAGTACTAGTTCCCGATCAAGCTGTTGAGCACACCATCGACCCAGATGTTTATCTGGAGCAAAAATAAGCGGCTGATCTTCAGGAAAAGAGTCAACTACATTTACAGCGTTGCCGGAGGTACAAATAATGTCGCTCATAGCTTTAGTGCTTGCTGAGCAGTTGATATAACTGACTACTTTGTGATCTGGGTATTTAGCAATGAATTCCCTGAACTCATCTTCCGGACATCCGTCGGCAAGGCTGCAGCCTGCTTCAAGGTCTGGAAGCAGGACCTGTTTATCAGGATTCAGGATTTTGGCCGTTTCTGCCATGAAATGCACACCGGCGAAAACTATGACATCCGCCTCTGCTGCTGCCGCTTTATGGCTTAAAGCAAGACTGTCACCGACATGGTCCGCTATGTCCTGTATATCTGGCTCCTGATAGTAATGCGCCAAAATCACAGCGTTAAGTTCTGTACGAAGACTGTTTATCTCGGCAATCAGATCGATTTTTGATTGTTCCACGATATTTCCTTAACGGGTTAACAAGCAGTTACATTCCCTGATAATAAGATACAAAAACCGAACAGTTGCAAGTCACTATGGACAATCAACCTCCAGTTGCTTAATATTCATAAGACACATAATCGATTTTATACACAAAGATCAGTCAGGTCTGTTGTGTTTGTACGCAAGATTTTTCAAGGAACCTTTTGCGATGAAAAACAGTCTTTTAGTTACAGCTCTTCTCCTTACTCTGGTAATTATCTTTGCTGGTTGCTCTGATAATATGGAAACAATCAACCAAACAGATGATTACCCTGATCAACCAATCTCAACCTGGTTCCTTGATATTCAAGGCTCTGCAGCTGACGATATCTGGATAGCTGGGCAACCTGGTGTATTAATGCACTTCGACGGTACCAACTGGAGTCTTGAGGACCATGGGGATATAACTCTTACAAGCCTCTACAACACTGCAAGCACAACTTATGTTTGTGGACATTCAGGCACCATTATGGAAAACAGCGGCAGTGGCTGGTCTGATATGAGTTCTGGTACCGAATCAAACTTGTATGGCATTGGCGAAGGCCCTTACGGCGGTATCTTTGCCTGTGGACAAGGTGGAACTGTCTTGCAATTGAATGGTTCTTCCTGGGATAATACTCCTGACGAAATTTTCTGGAATAGTCAGAATGACACAATCTTGAGAAGTAGCGATGAAGTAGAGTCGTTCAAGACAATCAACAAATATGCAATCGGTGGCAGCGATGCTATTCTGTTAGTTGAAGCCCACCCAGACTCAACACATCAATATTGGGTCAAAGGACCTATCGAAGCCAGTTTGGGTGAATGGATAATTGCAGGATGGACTGACGAGCAATCCATCGACAACAACTGGCTTGTTGGAGCTGATGGGCACCTCTACCGCCTCTTAGAAGTAGGTGGCGAACTGTCTTATGTTGAGACAAGCAGCCCTGGCGCAGACCATACAAACCTTCCCAGCCTTACTGACATCTGGGTTGATGAAAATGATTCCTGCTGGTTTACAAGCAGAGAGGGTTATGTTTTCAAACGAACTCCAGATGAAGTTTTTGAAGCTCCTGACTACAAGTCATCCTCTGAAGATCTGACTTATGATGTTGTTCCTGGGACAAGCCTTGATGGCATTTGGGGAACATCATCTAACGATATTTGGGTTGTTGGATATGGCGGCGTTGTCTACCACTTTGACGGTACAGATTGGTCACAACAAGATGTCCCTCTGCCTAACTAGATAGAATAATTTTCTTGTGCCCTGCTTTTTCTGGCAGGGCAATTATCCGAAAACTCCTCAGGAGGTTCCCATGATGAAAAGACTTATAGCCATGCTAACAGTCTTGTCCCTTGTCTTGCTATCAACTGCAGCTCTCGCTTATACTCCAGACCCAGCATCTCCACGCAGTGAAATGCCTGTTGAATACCAATGGAAAAGTGACCATGTATTTGACAGCGTTGAAGATTGGGAAAAAGAATATGAAGCTGTCTCTGCTGAGCTTCCAGATCTTGCCAATTACGAGGGCAAACTTGCTGATTCAGCTCAAACTCTCTTTGACTGCTATGAAGATATAAGCAATATCACTCAGCGAATATATCGTCTTTATATTTATACCAGCACCCGTCTTGACGTTGAGTTGAGTAACTCGGAAAATATGGGAATGCAGGGTAAAATAGGCTTTATGTTCTCCACTTTTGGCAGTACACTCTCCTACATCACTCCAGAACTACTAGAAATCCCTGAGGAGACAATAAATGGCTTCCTGGCTGACCATGAAGGTTTGCAGATTTATGAATATGACATTCGTGAAACCCTACGCCAGAAAGAACACACCCTAACTGCCCCTGAAGAAAGAATATTGGCAATGGCAGGTCAAGTACGTGGTCTTCCAGGTTCTGTTTCTGCAAAACTACGCGATATTGATATGAAGTTCCCAGAAGTGTTGCAAGAAGACGGTACTATGGCTCCTCTGACTCTTTCTGGCTTCTCAAAGCTTCGCGCTTCAACTAACCCTGAAGTCAGAGCTCAGGCAGCTGAAGCATTCTTTGGAACATTCCGTAGCTTTGAAAATACTCTTGCAGCGACTCTGGATGGCGTTGCCAAGTCACACTTGCTGACAGTCAAAGCCCGTAACTACGACAACTGCCTGCAAGCATCACTTGAGCCTGATAACATTTCTACAGACACATTCCGTATGCTGATTGACACAGTAAATCAGAACCTCGAAAGAACTCTGCACAAGTATGTCGCACTTAGGAAAAAAGTACTTGGTCTGGAAGGACCTGTCACTTTTGACAACTTGTATAATCCAATGCTTGAAGGTGTCCCAGACGAATACACCTATCAGGAATGTAGAGATTTAATGGCTGAGGGTTTGACTCCTCTTGGTGAAGATTACGTCAAACTTATTATGCATGCATCTGACCCTGCAAATGGCTGGATCGATGTTTATCCAAATGCCAACAAACGCACAGGTGCATATAGTAATGGCGTTGTAGCAAAAGAAATTCACCCTTTTGTTCTGCATAACTATGACAACTCTCTTGATTCTGTATTCACAACAGCTCACGAGTTTGGACATGCACTACACAGTTGGTACAGTAGCCATGAACAGCCATTTGTTTATTCTGACTATACTACTTTCCTGGCCGAAATTGCTTCCACATGTAACGAAGAAATTTTGTTGGTATACATGCTGGAAAATGAGAAAGACCCTGTCAAAAGGCTCTCATTACTTAACAAGCGCCTTGAAAACATTCGTCTGACTATTTTCCGTCAAACCTTGTTTGAAGAGTTTGAACTCCGGTTCCATGAATATGCTGAAAAAGACAATGTTCTTACCCCAGCATTTCTAAATGATCTATATGAAGAGTTGATTACTAAATACTACGGACCTGATTTTAAAATGGGTGAAAACGATTGTGTAGAATGGGCATTTATTCCTCACTTCTACTACAATTTCTACATGTTCACTTATGCAACAGGGCTAACCAGTGGAATTTCATTGGCTAAAGAGATTGAGAATCATGGCCAAAAAGCAGCAGACCGTTATATCAACAACATGCTGAAAGCTGGATCTTCAAGACCACCAGTTGAAATTCTACAAAGTGCTGGCGTTGACCTGACTACTCCAAAGCCATTCCTGGTTATGTTGGATCTGTTCGAAGATACTGTTGACGAGTTTGACACTCTGTGGGAAAAAACTTACGGTAACAAATAAGAACAAGTTAGATAATATAAAAACGGCACTCCAAATGGAGTGCCGTTTTGTATTGGTAGGTCGCCCAGGACTTGAACCTGGCACCACCTCCTTAAAAGGGAGATGCTCTGCCGGATGAGCTAGCGACCCACGAAACCTCGGGAATAATAGTGTCAGTTTAGCGGTTTGTCAAAGACTAGGTTAATACTCCTTCTGGAGTCCAAACCATATCCTCTGCTCCCCTGCCTACAGACACACCAATGATATGTGTCCCAAGCTCTTGCTCAAGAAATTCAAGATATTTTCTAGCGTTTGCTGGTAACTCTACAAGAGTTCTACAAGCCGTTGTAGGCTTCTCCCAACCTGCAAATTCCTTGTAAACAGGCTTGCAAGATGGCAATACATCAGTACCTGTCTGGAACATTGTAGTATGCTCTCCATTGCAGTCATATTCAACAGCAACTTTGATTGTAGAAAATGAATCCAGGACATCCATTTTTGTAATTACAACACCAGTCATACCGTTTATATCAACAGCATATTTGGCAGCCAGCATGTCGAACCAACCACATCTTCTTGGACGACCGGTTGTTGCCCCGAACTCTCCGCCAAGTGACCTGAGTTCCTCTCCCTCATCAGCAAGAATTTCTGTTGGGAAAGGGCCATTACCAACACGAGTGCAATATGCCTTGAAAATACCTGTAACTTCATGCATGAACCTTGGAGGCAATCCGGTTCCACTAATTGCCCCAGCAATAGTAGGGCTGCTTGATGTTACAAACGGGAAAGAACCATGATCAATATCTAAAAGTACTCCCTGAGCACCTTCAAACATTATAGATTCAGATCCATTGCGTACACCAGTAAGCGCTTCATAAGAACTGGTAATCATTGGTCGGAATATATCTGCCAGAACTACAAGTTCCTGAGCTATGCTGGCTGATGGTAATGGATCTGCATCATACATGCTGGCAAGAGTCTCATTGGCAGCCAAAATTTTCTCGATAACTTTGCGCTCCAGGTTTTCAGGAGGCAAAAGCAAGTCACCCATACGTAACCCTGACCGTGCAACCTTGTCCATATATGCAGGACCAATTCCCCGGCCAGTAGTACCTATGCTTTTACGTGTCAACTTGCCTTCAGCAAGCTCATCGATTCTTTTATGATAAGGTAGAATAAGATGGGTATTCGATGATATTACCAAACGGTCACGGATAGAAATTCCGCGCTGTTCCAGTTCAATTATCTCTTCTTTCAATGCCCATGGATCTACAACCATACCGCCGCCAAGTAAGCCCTTCACGCCCTCGTGAAGCAACCCGGATGGTACAAGGTGCAATACGACCTTATCGTCACCACGCATGATTGTATGACCAGCATTGGCGCCACCCTGATAACGAGCAACCCAATCATATTGAGCACTTAGTGAGTCGACGATTTTGCCTTTGCCTTCATCGCCCCATTGTCCACCTATTATTACTCGATTTTTCACATCTGCTCCTGGTTACAGGCCACAAAAAAAACAGCCTCATAGTTGAGACTGTCTAAACTTGACACAAATTCTGAATTTGTCAACGAGTGCTGAACAATGCTTTCAAAGAACCCCAGGTAGCTTCATCAATAACACTACCGGCAGCACAGTCACCAGCGGCTCCAGGGTTACCTGTTTCCGCATCATTGCCAAAATCAAGCTCTCCATTGCCATCGGCATCACCAAGCTCAAAACCGTTGGTACAGCTATCGCCATCAGAATCCAACCCTGCTAGGTAGGAATCCCATACACCATAGTTCTGGTAGTCAACGCCAAATGGGTTTAAATCATCAATATATTCTTCTGAAGTGTGGCAAATCATGCATGAATAGGTGTCGTAAGCAGGCAACTGCAGCATATAACCTTCGGAGGCCGTTGCAGTTGTTAAAAGTAGCAATAAACACAACATTGTTGCTACTGAATTGATGTAAATTACTTTTTCCATGACCTTGATATTATATACTATAAACACACTTGATGTCAACCGCTAGTTTACTCCTCTAAAAGGGCTTCTACCCACTGCAGAAGGTTATCACGCCCAATTTTGGCAGTAGAAGATGTAGGGAAAAATGGAGTGTTTTTTGATAATTCCAATGTTGTTACAATTTCCCGATATCTCTCTATTAGAATATTTTTGCTTACTTTATCGATTTTTGTTACAACAACAGAATATGGCAGCTCCGCTTCCTGAAGCCACTTGAGTGTCTTCTTGTCATTTTCAGTAGGTTTATGCCGCACGTCAATAAGGAGGAATACTGCCATCGGCCTGTCTCCAGCAAAGAAGTATTGCCGAATTAATTTTTGCCATTGATGTCGAGTGTTTTTGCTTACTTTGGCAAAACCATATCCAGGCAAATCCACGAGATAATAACTTTCTTCAACCTCAAAATAATTAAGCAATCTTGTTTTGCCTGGCTTACCACTAATTTTGGCCATACTTCTGCGATCCAGATAATAATTAATCAGACTGGACTTGCCACAATTACTCCTGCCTATAAAAGCAATCTCGGGCAGAATATCTTCAGGCCTGCCTGCAAGGTTGGGAGCACTTGTTATGAACTTTACTTCCACTTCAACTCCAGCTTCAACTAACTGTCGGAGAAACGCCATCCACTGGTGTTTTCCGATTCAGAGTTGTTGAGAAGTGAGATTTTTTTATTGAAGTGACCTTGCCAGGATCAACCAATGCAATTTTCAAAACTTCGTCCATTGTTTCAACCATATGAACTTCCAGATTGTCTTTTACAAGGTCAGGCAACTCCAGAAAATCTTTTTCGTTTTCCTTTGGAATAATCAGAACCTTCGCTCCTGCACGTACGGCAGCTACTGCTTTTTCAGGAAGGCCACCAATTGGCAGAACCTTGCCACGCAAAGTAACCTCACCGGTCATAGCAACCTCAGCCCTGACAGGCTCATTCAGAAGCAATGAGACAATAGATGTAGCCATGGCAATACCCGCACTCGGGCCATCCTTTGGCACTGCCCCTTCTGGTACATGTATATGCAAGTCTGTTTTTTTAATAAAATCATCAGGCAAATCAAGACATCTGGTTCTGGCAAAACTCAGAGCAGTTTCAGCAGATTCTTTCATTACATCTTTCAGGTTACCAGTCAATTTGAGTTGACCACCACCAGGCATAGATGTTGATTCGATTTGTAAAATTTCGCCACCAACAATAGTCCATGCAAGACCTGTAACTACGCCAACTTCAGGGTCGCGCTCAACTACACGTCTGCGGTACTTGGTAATACCAAGATACTTCTCCAGATTTCGTGGTGACACAGAGCCTGGGAATCGACTTTTTTCAGACCGATGCTTAGCTACTTTTCGACAGATAGATGCAATCTCACGCTCCAGCTGTCGGACGCCACTCTCCCTGGTATAACCCTCTATAATCATTTCAAGAGCCTCTGGTTTGAAACCGGCTTTCCACTTTGAAACACCATTTCGTTCCAGCTGTCGGGGAATCAGGAAATTCTGTGCGATTGCCAGCTTTTCATGGTCCAGATAACCTGGTAGTCGAATAACTTCCATTCTGTCCTGCAGTGCAGCAGGTATAGTATGTAGTGAGTTGGCTGTGGTTATGAACATCACTTCACTCAGGTCAAAATCCACTTCCAGGAAGTGATCACTGAATGTTGTGTTCTGCTCCGGATCAAGAACCTCAAGCAATGCCGAGGAAGGATCACCACGGAAATCATTGCCCATCTTATCAACTTCATCGAGCAGAAATACAGGATTTCTGGTACCTGCACGACGGAGGCTTTCAATAATTCGGCCCGGCTTACTGCCAATATAAGTTCTGCGATGACCGCGAATTTCAGCTTCATCCCTTACTCCACCAAGAGCAATACGGACGAACTTACGATTCATACTGTCAGCAATACTACGACCCAAGCTGGTTTTCCCCACTCCTGGGGGGCCTACCAGACAAAGAATTGAACCTTGAATTTTTTTTGTCATTTTCAAAACAGCAAGAAACTCAAGTATACGTTCTTTAACTTTTTCAAGACCAAAGTGATCCTCATCAAGAGCACTTCTTACTTTTTTTGTATCAAGCCGATCATGAGATCTTTCATGCCATGGCAATGCAACCAAAGTGTCCAGATAATTTCGGACAACTGCAGCTTCAGGACTCATAGCCGGCATTTTTGCCAGCCTGTTCAGTTCACGATCAGCAGACTCAGCTGCATCTTCAGGCAGCTTTGCATCTTCAATCTTTTCGTGATACTCATCTATTTCAGAATCATCATCAGCGCCATATCCCAGCTCTTTGCGAATTGCACGCATCTGTTCATTCAGGTAAAACTCTTTCTGGTTTTTCTGGACCTGACTCTGAACCTCGTCCTCAATTTTCAGTTCGACCTGTAATATTTCCAGTTCATCGGCAAGAATCTTGTTAACCTTGCGCATCCGTTCTATAAGACTTGGCTCAGCCAGCAGTTGCTGTTTGAGCTGGACTTTACCAACAATCGATGCACTGATTGAGTCTGTCATCCGGTCTATGCCATCCATATTCAGAACAGACATCAGAATCTCATCTGGTAGCCTCTTGTTCAGTCGTACATATTCCTTGAATCTGTCTTTGATTGAACGAGTCAGCGCTTCAGTTTCAACATTCTCATCATCGATTTCTACAATCGGGAATATTCTCACTTCGCTGAAATCACCGTTATTGGTAAAGTCCTCAATTGAAACTCTGGCAATACCTTCTACCAAAATCTTTACTGTCTGATCAGGGGTTCTTATGACTTGTAGAATTTTCAAGACTGTTCCGACAGGGTAAATGTCAGTAATACCAGGCACATTGGTTTCCGGAGAATATTGAGTGCTGACGCAAATAAGCTTATCGCGCTCCATTGCAACCTCAAGAGCTTCAACGGATTGCTCCCTGCCAACAAGCAGTGGTGTCACCATGAATGGAAACACAACTACATCTCGAAGCGGCAGCAACGGTAAGGTTGCGGGCACTAATATTTCTTCGCCATTTAACTGTAATTTGAATTCTCGATCGCTCATTTTTCTCCAGAATAATCTATGTGTGATGCACAAAAGCGGGATTTCGTTTCACACGAATTCCCGCTAAAAACTTCTAAAACTATCAAGCACCGCGACGATCAGCAACATCCTCAGCATATACGAGTGTAGCGGGCTTTTCACCTGATACTGCTTCGGCGGTTATAATTGCTCCCTGAACATCAGGTTGAGTTGGGACATTATACATAATGTCACGCATCACATCTTCAAGAATAGAACGCAGGCCACGAGCACCGATCTTGCGCGCAATTGCTTTTTCAGCTATTGCTTCAATTGCGTCCTCTTCAAAAGTCAGTTCCACATCTTCCATGTCCATCAATTTGGTGTACTGCTTGGTCAATGCATTGCGAGGTTCAGTAAGAATACGAATCATTGCATTTTTATCCAGCTCTTGAAGTGAAGTAATGATTGGCATGCGGCCAACAAGCTCTGGGATCAGACCAAACTTCACCAAATCTTCAGGCTCGGCGAGTTTCAGCAAATCGTCCGCAGACATATCAGCTGAGCGCTCATCTTCCCTGTCAAATCCAAGCACGTTCTTACCCAGTCGACGCTTGATTGTATCTTCAAGACCGGCAAAAGCACCACCACAAATGAACAGAATATTCTTGGTATTAACCTCAATATATTTCTGCTGTGGGTGTTTTCGTCCACCTTGTGGAGGAACGTTGGCAACTGTTCCCTCAAGAATTTTCAACAACGCCTGCTGTACACCCTCACCGGAAACATCACGAGTGATTGATGGGTTACTTGATTTACGTGTAATCTTGTCAATTTCATCTATATATACAATCCCCTGCTCAGCAAGCTTTGGATTGTAATCTGCATTTTGCAGGAGCCTGACCAGAATGTTTTCAACATCCTCGCCAACATAACCAGCTTCGGTCAAAGTAGTGGCATCTGCAATTGCAAAAGGTACATTCAATAATTTGGCAAGAGTTTGAGCAAGTAGAGTTTTTCCAGTTCCGGTATTACCAAGAAACAGGATATTACTCTTGTCGATTTCCACTCCGTCACCAACACGACGTTGATTCAATCTTTTGTAATGATTATAGACTGCAACAGCCAGACTGACTTTTGCATCATCCTGCTGAATAACATATTCATCCAGATGTTTCTTGATTTCCGATGGTTTATGCGACTTTTGTTGCTTATTACCACTTTCTTCAAGGAGCTCACCTTCAAGAATATCATTACACAGCTTTATGCATTCACTACAAATATAAACAGACGATGGTCCAGCTACTAGCTTAGCAACTTCATCCTGCCCTCGGGCACAGAACGAACACTTGATCATCTGAGGTGTACCTGATTGTCCGCTACTCATAACTCAACCTTCCAACTATTCCTGCACTTCAGTGCGCTTCTCTATGACTTTGTCAACGATGCCATATGCCAATGCTTCTTCAGCTGACATAAAAAAGTCTCGATCGCTATCTTCAGCAATCTTGTCCAATTTTTGCCCAGTATGCTTAGACAGGATTCCATATAGCTTATCCTTCAGGTAAAGAATCTCCTTAGCCTGAATTTCAATCATACTTGCCTGGCCCTGGACTCCACCAAGAGGTTGGTGAATCATAACTCGAGAGTTAACCAGAGCTGATCTCTTGCCTTTAGCACCAGCAGCCAGAAGGACAGCACCCATGCTTGCAGCTTGCCCCATGCAGATAGTCACGACATCGTTGTTGATGTACTGCATCGTATCGTATATAGCCAAACCAGCAGAAACAGATCCACCAGGTGAGTTTATATAAAGAAAAACATCACGCTCTGAGTCATCTGCTTGCAGGAACAGCATCTGGGCAATAACCAGATTAGCAATATTATCGTCTATAGGATGACCTAAAAAGATTATCCTGTCTTTCAAAAGGCGTGAAAATATATCATATCCTCGTTCGCCCTGACTTGTTTGCTCAACTACGTGTGGTACCAGCATTTTTGCTCCTTCGCTTACCGGTTATTTTACCTTAGCACAGTCATTTCCTTATACTATGACTATACCTTAGCTGTTCCCAAATGGCAACAACAGGTTTTCACATACTTAACTGATTTTGGCTTTAGAAATCAGGAAATCGATGGCCAGTTTTTCAGCCAATTCAAACGCAATGCGTTCTTTTTCATTCCCTGATTCAGCCCACTGTTTGAACTGCTCAAGATCGTACTTGTTCTGCTCAGCAAGTTCTTCAATTCTTGCAGCCAGTTTCTCAGGGGTTACTTCAATCTCCTCCTGCTTGCGAATTGACTCCAGAAGGAACATTCCCTGCAATGATTTCTCAGCAGAGTCACGACTCATCTCGCGGAATTTCTTCTCATCTTCTTCCGACATTTCCTGTCCCATATACTGGTAACGCTGTTTAGCCTCAGCCACGGAAGAGTCTATCTGTTTCTCAATCATTGATGGCGGCAGATCGAATTTATTGCGCTCAATCAAAGCGATAATAACTTCATCTTCGGCAGCAGTTCTGGCTTTGCCCTCTGCCTCACGCATCAAATCATCACGCACAGTAGTTTTAAGCTCAAGAGCTGTTTGGCCCTCTTTTACAGTTGCTGCAAATGCATCGTCCAGTTCAGGTATTGATTTTTCAGTAACTTCATTAACTGTGATTTTGTAAGACACAGTTTTGCCTTGAAGTTCCGGTGTAAAATAATCATCGGGGTAAGTTGCCTCAATCTCTTTTACATCGCCAGCTGCTGCACCCTCAAGACCCTCATCAAAGCTTTTGAAATTGTTTTCAGCACCAAGATTGAAACCGTAATCTTTTACTTCTTTTTCAGACTCTGGCTCACCAGCGTCATTCAGCGGTACAATATCGACCTTCAACTGGTCGCCGGACTTGGCTCCGCGATCAACTTTGTTGAACTCGGCTTTTTGCTCAAGCATGCGATTGACGACTTCATCCATAGCGTCGTCAGTTACTTCAGCTTTGTGCTCTGTCAATTCCAATTCCTTGTAGTCTTTAGCTTCAACTTCAGGACGTACTTCTATTGAAAGTGAAAAAGAGACAGGCTCCCCTTCATCCATTTTCAGATCGTCAAGAGAAGGATCGGAAACAGGGTAAATGCCTTTTTCAACTACAGCTGCGTGATATGCAACGGGAACTATCTTATCAAGAGTTTCCATTCTGATATCAGAGCCATAATCTTTTTTAACTGTTTCCATTGGGACTTTACCCTTGCGGAAACCTGGACGCTCAACTTTGCGTCGAATTTCTTTTGCCATTTTATCAAACTCGCCAGCGAAATATTCATCATTCACTTCGACTTTGATAACCTGCTTCCAAGTTTCAGGCTCTGTATATGTAAACGAAAATTGCTCAACGGTTTTGTTCTCAGTCATTATTATGTCCTTTTGTTTTGTGGGGAGAATTTGTCAAATTGAATGGTACGAGAGGGGGGACTCGAACCCCCAAGGATTTCTCCACATGGACCTAAACCATGCGCGTCTGCCAATTTCGCCACTCTCGCACCTAACCATCAGAAATCTATATGAAAACTGCTATTGTTCAGGTCGCGCCAATATAATCAGCCTATTGTGCGCGGTCAAGGTATCCTACTTAAGCTTTCTATAAATTGTTCTCGAAGCAATACCAAGTATTTTGGCTGCCAGCTCCTTATCACCGTCACAGCTTTCCAGCGTAGCTTGCAATAATTGCATTTCAGCATCGCGCAAGGCTGTTCCGACCTGAATTGTTATTTCCTCAGTTCGCTTTCGACCAGACAGAACATTTGCAGGTAGAATATCGATATCAATTGTGTCGCCTTTACAAAGAACTACTGAACGTTCTATGCAGTTCTCAAGCTCCCTGACGTTGCCCGGCCAGGAATAATTACGCAATGATTCAATTGCTGCCCTGGTGAAACCGGTAATCGATTTTTTATTTTTTTCATTGGCGAGCTTCAGGAAAAAGTTGGCCATCAAAATTGTATCGCCAGATCTTAATCGTAATGGTGGAATATCCAAGCTGATTACATTGAGTCGATAAAAAAGATCTTCGCGGAATGTACCGTCTTCAACTCTTTGCGCAAGATTGGAATTTGTAGCAGCCAATACTCTTACGTCAACTTCAATCGGCTTGTTGCTTCCAAGTCTTTCAAAGACACCCTCCTGCAAAACCCGGAGCAGTTTGACCTGAACCGAGTTGTCCATCTCTCCTACTTCATCCAGGAAAATTGTACCACCGTGAGCAGCTTCAAAGCGACCTTCGCGCCTACCTACTGCCCCTGTGAAAGCACCTTTTTCATAGCCAAAAAGTTCTGCTTCAAGGAGTGATTCCGGGATAGCAGCACAATTTACTTTAACCATTGCTCTTTCAGCTCTGTCACTCCAACGATGTATTGAGTTAGCAAAAACTTCTTTTCCAGTTCCGCTCTCGCCAAGTAAAAGAATAGTTGCAGAACTACGCGAAACCTGTTTGGCAGTTTCAATAACCCGGCGCATAATTTCACTCTTGCCGATTATGTCATCCCCGCCTTGAATCTCTTCCAGCAGCTTCCGCAGTTTAATATTCTCGGCCAAAAGCATATGTTTTTCAAAAGCTTTGCGCACAGTGTTCAGGGTTATGGCTTTAGTGAAAGGTTTCTCGATAAAATCATAAGCCCCCTCTTTCATCGCCTCAACCGCAGTTTCAACTGTTCCATGTCCAGTAACAATCACAACTTCAGTAGCAGGAGAAACAACTTTGGCAGCTTTAAGAAGTTCAACGCCGCCCATTTTGGGCATCATCAGGTCAGTCAAAACAACAGGTATATCATTGTCGCGAAGAACTTCAATAGCCTCTTCACCATCGCCAGCAGTCAGAACATTGTAGTCTGAACGTTGCAAGAGACGCGAAAGAGCCTGGCACAGTTCAGGTTCATCATCAACAACTAAAATGGTTGGATTATTATTCAACGAGTCCACAAAGCCTCCAGCAGGTTAAACAGCTCCTGTTGAGACAATATGTCACACTGATGACATTATGTCAAGATCGATGCGCAATTTGTTAAATCAGTGGCCCAAACAGTCGCCTTTTGTGCGCTGCTTTAAGCAGACTCTCACGGAATTGAGGCGCAGCAATCTCAGCCAAAGCTTTTGCTCTATCCCTTACACACTTGCCATGAAGCTGTGCAACTCCGTATTCAGTAACAACATAGTGAACATCGGCTCTGTTTGTAACTACTCCAGCACCCTCATTGAGCATCGGAACAATTCTGGAAACCTCTCCACCAACAGCAGTGGCAGGCATGGCAGTAACAGGGATTCCTCCCTTGCTCATCGCAGCTCCACGCATGAAATCGACCTGGCCACCAAAGCCGGAATAAATATAGGCACCGATACTGTCCGCACAGACCTGGCCCGTGAGATCAACCTGAAGAGCCGAGTTGATTGCAACCATGTTGTCGTTGCGGGCAATATTGAAAGGATCGTTCACATAATCTGAGGGATGAAACTCAATCAAAGCATTGTCGTGGATATAATCGTAAAGTTTTTCGCTACCGATAGTAAAACCGGCAATGATTTTTCCGGGATGAAAAGTTTTTCTATCGCCAGTGACAACTCCCCTGTCCATCAACGCCAGAAGACCATCGCTGAACATTTCAGTATGGATACCAATGTCTTTTCTATCGTGCAGAAAATCCAGCACTGCATCGGGAATACCACCTATGCCCAGCTGCAGACAGGCACCATCATCAATCAGGCCAGCAACATGTTTACCTATTGTTTTTTCTATATCGGTCAGAGAGCCAGGCGAATAAGTATCCAACGGCCGGTCGACTTCAATACACGCATCGAGTTTGGAGACATGTATAAAACCGTTACCCAGGGTTCTTGGCATTCTGCGATTTACTTCCGCAACAATTTTTGTTGATGCCAGGGCAGCAGGTCTGGTTATACCAACTTCAATACCGAAGCTGCAAAATCCATGTTCATCGGGTGGTGAGACTTGAACCAGAGCAACGTCAGGTTTGATCTCTGTTCTTAACAGTTCCGGCATCTGGTGCAGATGAATTGGCACATAATCAGCTCTGCCCTCATTGACTGCACTGCGGACATTGTGACCTACAAACAAGGCTTTGCAGCGAAAATGCCCTTCCATATCGGGATTGACATAATTAGCCTGGCCAACAGTCATAATGTGAATTACTTCAACATTGGTCAATTCCTCAGCTCTGGAAACAAGTGCATCAATAAGGTCGTGTGGAACAGCGCAACCTGCCCCAAAATAAACTCTCTGTTCCGATTTGATATCAGCAACAGCCTCTTGCGCTGTGACTATCTTGGCGCGATACTCTTTTTTCCAACCCATGCCGAGCCTCCGATAAAAAAATACGCCCCAAGCCGATTGGGCCCGGGGCGCTAACTCAACTGACAGTCCCCGTTATGACCCGTTTTTCACAAAATCATAGCCACGTTGTAATGCGGCAAGGTTCATGTCGATCAGATTCTTCTTTTTCACAACTGCCTTCAATGTATCTGCAACGAAGTCCAGACTGTAAACATCGGTTGCAGCAATCATCGCACCAAGCATTACAACATTTGCAACCTTGGGAGTACCAACTTCGTCAGCAATCTTTGTTGCCGGAATCATGACCACTTCAAGTCTGTCTGTATCAGGTGTTTTTTCTACAATACCTGAATCAACCAGGATTACGCCGCCATCGACAACATCTTTCTCGAACATTTCCAAAGAAGGCAGGTTCATGGCAACCATTACATTTGGTCGTTCCACAAGTGGAGTACCAATGCGTTTGCTTGAAACATTCACACTACAGTTTGCAGTACCGCCACGCATTTCCGGACCATAAGCTGGAATCCAGCTTACATGGTGGTCAGCGCGCATACCGATTTGAGCCAGAAACAGACCCATGGTCAGAATTCCCTGTCCGCCAAAACCGGCAAATTTGCAGAAGAGATCTTTCTTCAAGTCAACAGGAACAACATCTGCTTCAGCGTTTACACCAAAGTACTTGTTCAGTTCAGCTGGAACGAATGGTTTGATATCTCGATACCAACCGTCCTCACGCTCACTGGACTCGTCTTTATAAACGCCAAGTGGGAATGCTTCAATCATTTGATCTGTCAACCAATCGCGGGCATCAGGGCTGTCCATTTTCCAGCCTGTAGGACAGACAGACAGGATTTCCACAAAGCTGTAACCACGATTTTCAACCTGATTTTTCAGAGCCTTGCGAATAGCCTTGCGAGCTTTCATGATGTGCTTTGAATTACCAATCGCCACACGTTCTACATAAGTAGCAGCCGGCAAGGTTGAAATAATTTCAGCCATCTTGATTGGGTTACCATGCTCTGCTTCAATACGACCCCGAGGTGTAGTAGCAGTTTTTTGTTCGATTAGAGTTGTTGGTGCCATCTGGCCACCAGTCATTCCATAAATCGCATTGTTGACAAAGAACACAGTGATGTTCTCACCACGGTTTGCGGCATGAAGTGTTTCCGCAGTACCGATAGCAGCAAGGTCACCATCGCCCTGATATGAAATAACAATCGAATCAGGATTGGCTCTTTTGACGCCAGTAGCAACTGCAGGAGCACGACCGTGCGCTGCCTGGAAGTTACCACAATCGAAGTAGTAGTAACCAAAAACTGAACAGCCAACAGGTGATACAAACACAGTCTTCTCGTTGATGCCAAGGTCATCCATTGCTTCAGCAATCATTTTGTGGACATTACCATGTCCGCAACCAGGGCAATAGTGAGTAGTCTCTTTGTGTGGGCCACCCTTGCGTTCAAAAACATTATAAAATGAGGAAGCTTTTGTTGTGGTTTTCATCGCACGCCTCCATCGCTAATCGGCTTGCCATTCATAATTTCCTCGTACCTTTGGATTATTTCCTCACCACCAGGGACTACGCCACCACATCGACCATAAAGTTCAACCGGGCATTTGCCATTTACAGCCAGCTTCACATCTTCAATCATTTGGCCTGTGCTTAACTCAACTGACAGAAATTTCTTGGTACCATCAGCAGCAAGCTCAGCAAGTTTTTCCGATGGGAATGGCCATAGAGTAATTGGTCTCAGAAGACCAACCTTCATTCCAAGTTCGCGAGCCTTATCAATGGTTGAATACACAACTCTGGACGTGATGCCATAAGCAACAACTACCAGATCAGCATCTTCAGTCTTGTAATCTTCAAACAGGACTTCACTATCCTGAATCTCCTGATATTTTTTGTGAAGCTTGAAGTTATGAGCTTCAAGATCTTCCGGCTCAAGTACGATTGAGCTAACCAGATTCTTATGAGTTTCAGCATCGCCTCTGACACACCAGTCAGAGTGATCAAATGGAATTTCTTTTGCTTCAGGAACTTCAACAGGTTCCATCATCTGACCGATAAAACCATCGGCGAGAATACAGACAGGGTTGCGCCATTTGTCTGCAATATCAAAGGCCTTAGTAGTCAGGTCACACATTTCCTGAGCACAGTTTGGAGCCAGAGTAATCAATCTGTAATTACCGTGGCCACCACCTTTAACAACCTGGAAATAGTCTGCCTGCTCGGGAGCAATATTACCGAGTCCCGGACCACCACGCTGAATATTTACAACTACACATGGCAGCTCAGCGCCTGCAAGATAACTCATGCCTTCTTGCTTGAGTGAAAAACCAGGGCTTGAAGATGCTGTCATGGTTCTGATTCCCATGCCGGCAGTTCCATACACCATGTTTATTGCTGCGACTTCACTCTCGGCCTGGATAAATGTTCCGCCAAGGGCTGGGAAGTGCAGAGATGCTGCGTGGGCAATTTCACTTGCAGGTGTAATTGGATAACCATAGTAAGCACGGCATCCAGCCTGCAGGGCTCCGACGACAATTGCGTCGTTACCTTTCATAAATTGTCTGCTCATTTCAGACTCCTGCGTTTTGGTTATGGTTTGAAAACTTTAATTGCTGCCGGTTCAGGACAAGCATAAAAACAGAGAGTGCAACCAGTGCAGTCAGCACCAACATAATAAGCTGGATGATAACTTGAGCTGTTCAGCTGATCACTGATGGCAATAACACCTTTAGGACAAACATCGATACATAGCTTACAACCCTTGCACAGCTCACCTGTGATTTCAATAAACGGGCTGTCTTTTTTGACGGTGGTATCCAAATCCGCCTCCTGAATTGTGTGGTTTAGTTCGCTCGAACCTGTATAAGATAGTCAACAGAATACCAAAGGTGAAAAGAGAAATTCAGATTTTTATTATGTGTCAAGTAGCAAGTTGCTTGACCAAATGCTATATAATTGCATAGCATTGAAGATGCTTTACTACTTGAATCACTTTGAAAGGTGCCGGCATGTCAGACGGATTCCAGGATAAACTTGCACAGCTCGAGGAACTGAGGGCAAAAGCCCACTTGGGTGGCGGCCAAAAACGGATAGACAAGATCCATGAAAAAGGTCGATTGACTGCTCGTGAACGCGTTCATCTGCTGCTGGACGAAGGTTCCTTTATGGAAACCGGAGTTTTTGTTACTCATCGTGAAGAATCAATTGCTGGCAATAAACCTGTTGGCGATGGTGTTATCACTGGTGTGGGAACAGTTGATGGCAGACAGATATATGTTTTTGCACAGGATTTTACAGTTTTCGGTGGATCGATGAGTGAATCAAATGCTCTAAAAATCTGTCGGCTAATGGACCAGGCACTAGAAAATGGGTGTCCGGTTATAGGTTTGAATGACAGTGGTGGAGCACGCATCCAGGAAGGCGTAAAGTCTCTGGCAGGGTATGCAGAAATTTTCTGGCGTAACACAATGGCATCGGGAGTAATTCCTCAGATTTCAGGTATCCTTGGACCTTGTGCTGGCGGAGCAGTTTACTCTCCCGCTATTACAGATTTCACTCTGATGGTTGACCAGACAAGCTATCTTTTTGTAACTGGTCCTAACGTCATTAAAATGGTCACAGGTGAAGAAGTTACCTTTGAAGAACTTGGTGGGGCCAGTACTCACTCAACTAAAAGTGGCGTTGCTCACATGATGGCTAACAGTGATCAGGATTGTATGCTTCTGATTCGCAGACTTCTTGGTTACTTGCCACAAAACAATCTGGAGCTCCCTCCAGTCAGGCCAACCAAAGATTCACCTGATCGCATTGAAGAAAAACTTAACTCGGTAATTCCTGATGACCCTAAAAAACCTTACGACATGCATGATGTAATCAACTTGATTGTTGATGAAAGTGAATTCCTGGAAATTCAACCAAAATATGCAATGAATATTATTTGTGGCTTTGCACGACTTGATGGAATGCCTGTTGGAATTATAGCCAACCAGCCAAAAGTGAATGCTGGAGTTCTGGATATTCAGTCATCTGAAAAAGCTGCTCGATTTATCCGCACTTGTGACTGTTTTAATGTCCCTCTTGTAACCTTTGAAGATGTACCCGGCTTCCTGCCAGGAACTGACCAGGAATTCAACGGCATAATCAAGCATGGTGCAAAACTGTTGTATGCATACTGTGAAGCGACTGTGCCGAAGCTGACTGTAATTACTCGCAAAGCGTACGGCGGAGCCTATGATGTTATGAGTAGTAAACATATTCGTGGTGACTGGAATGTTGCATGGCCATCGGCAGAACTTGCTGTGATGGGCCCTGAAGGTGCTGTAAATATTCTGTATCGTGAAAAACTGGGTCGATCTGAAAAGCCTGATGAACTTCGCAAAGAACTTGTTGATGATTATACCGAGAAATTTGCAAACCCATATGTAGCTGCAGGCCTTGGATATATTGACGATGTCATAGAGCCAGCACAAACTCGTAAACTGCTGATTAAAACCCTGCATAATCTAAAAAACAAGAAACAGGAATTGCCACCAAAAAAACATGGCAACATTCCTTTGTAGGAGCAGATATGAGTAAGAAAATAACAAAGATTCTAATAGCAAATCGCGGTGAAATTGCAGTTCGAGTAATACTCGCAGTAAAAGAACTGGGACTTGAGTCTGTTGCAATATATTCAGAACCAGACAGAACAGCATTACATGTAATGCTTGCTGACGAAGCTTACCCCATTGGGCCAGCCGCAGCATCTGAAAGCTACCTTGTAATTGACAATATAATCTCTGCTGCCAAAAAATCTGGTGCTGACGCAATTCACCCGGGCTACGGGTTTATGAGTGAAAACGCCGAGTTTGCTGATCGATGCAAAGCTGAAGGAATTATATTCATTGGCCCTACCGCTGAATCGATTCATTCTATGGGGGATAAACTTTCTGCCCGTGCATTGATGATTAAAGCTGGGGTTCCGGTTATTCCTGGAACCGAAGGCGCAATCAGTGACCCGGACCTGGCAATCAAGGAAGCTTCGAAAATCGGTTATCCGGTTTTGCTTAAAGCATCTGCAGGTGGTGGCGGGAAAGGGATGCGTATTGTTCGCAATGAAGAAGACATAGCCTCTGCCCTGCGGCAAACAATGGGTGAAGCAAAGTCAGCCTTTGGCAACGATGCAGTTTTCATTGAACGTTACATTGAGAATCCAAAACATATTGAAGTTCAAGTTCTTGGCGATGGTAAAGGCAATGCCATTCATCTGTTCGAGCGTGAATGTTCTGTGCAGCGCAGGCATCAAAAAGTGATTGAAGAATCCCCTTCCCCAAGCCTGACTCCGGAACTTCGTAAAGAGATTTGTGCTTCTGCGGTTCAGACTGCTAAAGCAGTAAATTATATCGGTGCAGGAACAGTTGAATTTATCTTGAGTGACAAGGGTGAGTTCTTTTTCCTGGAGATGAACACTCGTCTGCAAGTAGAGCATCCAATCACTGAAATGGTAACAGGCACTGATCTGGTCCGGGCACAGATTGCTATTGCTCAAGGAGATGGAATCCCTTACACACAAAATCAGATACAGCAGCATGGGTGGGCTATTGAATTCCGTGTTTATGCTGAAGATCCTGGCAAAGACTTCATCCCAAGTATTGGCAGAATTACCACATACAACCCACCATCTGGCCCCGGGGTCAGGCTGGACACTGGTGTATACCAGGGCTTTGACGTTCCAATTTTCTATGATCCGTTACTGGCAAAATTGATTGTATGGGGTGAAGACAGAGCACAGGCAATTGCCAGAGGTAAAAGAGCTTTGCAGCAATTCATACTGCACGGCCCTGGGCACAACCTTTCATTTCACTCCTGGGCAATGAATCAGCCCAAGTTTATTGATGGCTCATACACGACAAACTTTATCGAAGAAGAGTTTGATTCCTCAGATTATTTGGCACCTTTGTCGGAAAGACAAACCGATGCCCTGTTGGCAGCTGCCACCCTGTTTGAAGAATCGCGGCGATTAACATCGACTTCTGAATGCAAACCTGAGACACAGAACAACTGGCGGCAAAACGCTCTACGTAAAATGACCGGCAATAAGTAGGAGATAGATATGTGGTTGAAGAAAAAATACATCCTCAATATTGCAGGCGAGCAATTCACTACAACACTTGCCCGTGATGGCGACAAGGTTGCATTGCAGGTTGAAGATGGTGGGCTGAGAGAAATCGATGCCGAGATTTTGCATGGTGGTGGAGCGCTGTCGCTTCGTATCGATGGCAAAATGCATCTTGTCGATTTAACATCTCGCGATGCTTCCAGTACTGTTGCAGCAAGTGTTGATGGTAAGTCTGTTGACTTGACTGTAATGGATGAGTTAAAAGCATTGGCTCTGGAGTCAGCTGGTGATCAGGCAGGCAGTGGGACAGTCATTGCTGAAATTCCTGGAGTTGTGATTGGTATTTCAGTTGAAGAAGACCAGGAAATCACCGAAGGCGACCCGCTTCTGATCCTGGAAGCAATGAAAATGCAAAATGAAATATGTGCGCCAGTAACCGGGAAAGTTACCAAGGTTGCAGTAGCAGCAGGTGATTCGGTTGCAACTGATGAACTGCTGATTGAAATAGAAGCTGCTGAATAAAATTTGGGCCCGACTTTCAATAGCCGGGCCCTTTTTGTGTCTACTTCAACTGGTCTGGGTTGAGACCTTTTAATTCATCGATTACAAAAATACCATCTTTGCGAATCAGAACGTCGTCGAAATAAATCTCGCCTCCGCCCCATTCTTCAGTCTGAATCATAACAAGATCCCAGTGAACAGCAGAGTTGTTGCCGTTGTGAGTTCCATCATAAGCCTGACCTGGAGTAAGGTGGAATGAACCCATAATTTTCTCATCGAACAAAGTATCCAGCATAGGCTCTGTAATGTATGGATTTACACCGATTGCAAATTCACCAAAGAACCGTGAGCCTTCATCGGTGTCCAGAATATCATTCAGTTTTTCATCTTCACCAGCGCAAGTGGCCTTGATGATTTTCCCGTTCTCAATCTCAAACCTGATATCACGGAACAAAGTGCTTCTGTGAACTGAAGCGGCATTGTAACTGATAACTCCGTTGATTGAGTCTTTGACCGGGCATGAATACACTTCACCATCGGGGACATTGCGATGGCCGTCACACTTCACAGCACCGATATCCTTAATGCTGAAAGTCAAGTCAGTGCCTGGTCCCTTGATATGGACCTTGTCGGTTTTTTTCATCAGGTCTACCAGTGGATCCATTGCAACGCTCATCTTGGCGTAATCAAAGTTACAAACCTGATAGTAGAACTCTTCAAGTTGTTCAGTTGGTTTTTCTGCCTGAATTGCCATGCTTGAATTTGGGTATCGCAGCACGACCCATTTCTTTTCAGCTACACGAATAGAGTGCACTTCATCCCAGTATGCCTTGCTGTACCATTTATTGCGATCTGTATCTACATCTTTGTGGTCATAAGGATTACTGCTACCTCGAATAGCGATGTAACAATCGGAATCCTGCATCATCTTCTTATGAAATTCCGCCCAGCGCTCAAACTGTTTTTCATTTGCGTTTTTCACAAATGGACGACTAACGTCTTCATCGTTGTAGTACCAGAATGGTACGCCACCAGCTTCAGTTGCTGCACGAACCAGCTCTTTGCCAAGCTCAAGAGTTTCGAGCCCTTTAAGTTCTATATATACTACTTCGCCAGGCTGAACATCGACGCTGTAGTTGACCAACTGATTAGCCAGTTGTGCGTGTCTTGGGTCTTTCATCTAGTGCTCCTTATTCTTGAGTATTGATTATGAACCTGTACAAGGTACTATGTATTATTATATATTGCCAGCGTCACTAACAGGAGGATTGTCGTGACTAACTTTGAATTACCAAAAGGCATGGCTGGTTTTGTCGATCATATCGGGATTGCAGTTGTCAACCTTGATGAATCAGTAAAACTGTATAGAGATTTGCTTGGGCTTACACTTGAGTCGATTGAAACTGTTGAGCGCGAACAGGTCAAAGTGGCAATGCTCAAACTAGATAACAGTGGTGGCTGCGGGCATCTGGAATTACTTGAACCTATGAGCCCGGAATCGAACATCGGTAAGTTTATAGAGAAAAAAGGTGCAGGAATGCATCACATCGCTTTCAGAGCAGAAAACATCAGCGATGCAATAGCTGCATGTAAAGATACCGGTCTGAAAATGCTTTCAGAAGAACCAATGTCTGGTGCACACGGCAAAAAAGTAGTTTTTGCACATCCTAAAACTACAGGTGGAGTACTGATCGAAATCTGTGCTGTTTAATCCTCGATTGTAAACAGACCTGTTTCTATACTGTCCATCGTGCCGCGGATTAGTTCCAGTTCAGGTTCGCCATCCCAGTTCAAATACGCAGGTGCGCATCCCGCTGCAAACATCAGCCCATGATGACTGGCATCCTGGCCACCAACCCATAAAACAACAGGGTTATTTTCTGCACAACCTTTCACACGGTCAGTGCTGAACAAGCCTTCAGAGGTGAGACTGAATCGTACATTTTTAGCACCCTCAGGCAGAAGTACTTGCCAGTGAGCTATCTGAGGACCTTTGGCAAGTGAAATATCGGGAAACAGCCCAACCATGCATCTGCCAGCTTCTTTGGCAACATTGATCTGTGCTTCTTTGGGTAGATTCTGAGAAATGATTTTTCCCTCTGAACCTTCGAACTGAAGTTGGAGTTCATAGCCGCCGCAAGTTAGAACTCTGGATTTATTAAATGACAATTCAGAGATGTCAGTCAGTGTTGCATAAACATCAACTAGAACTCCCATGCCTTTGACAGATTCCACCTCAGCAACACGAACTACTTTATCCGATTCAAAAGACAGAATAACTGTGCCGTTGTGGCCAGCCCAGTCAGAGGCCGATACAGATGTAGCAATCAACAGCAATATTATTAATAGTTTTTTCATCGCTCTACCCTTCCTGATCATCTTGTTGTAGTGAAGTGACAAAGTCACGTACTTCAGTTTCTGTTTTCTCAAGTTTTTCTCTACATTGCTCAATCAGTTTGACAGCTTTTTTAACTTCCACTGAGAGGTCATCGATATCAATTTCATCGTTCTCGAGTTTGGTTATTATATCTTCAACCTCGAGAACTGCTTCGCTGAAACCTGTTTTTGATTTTGCCATCGGTTACTCCTTTTTCTGTAAGGACTCAACAGTGCTGCTTGTTGTTCCATCGCGGAATCTTGTAAGCAGCTTGTCGCCTTTTTTCAAATCTTTCATTCCACAAATAACTCTGCCATCGGAGTCAGTTGTTATTGTATATCCTCTTGCCAGTAATCTGGCAGGGTCCAGCAGTTGAACTTTAACTGCCAGATGCTGTAACTGTTCCTGTTTACTAGTAGCAGCCATAATCGCCAATCGCGGCAACTGCTTTATCAGACTGTTTACCTGATCCCGTTTTGAAGTCAACAACCTTTTTGTTGCGCTCTGCAACCTTGCGGGCCGTTGAGATTGCAACAATTGCGCAGAATCAAGTCTGCCCTGAGTTTTTGCCAATAATTGTGTCTTCAAATTGGAGAGTTTCAATTTCTGCTTGTGTAACTTGTTCTCAACCACTGGCTGTAAATTTGCTGCCAGTTGCCTGGTCAGCAAGTCAGCTGTTGCCAGTTTATCATCTACAACAACTAAAAGTTGATTGATTGCATCATTTAATCGTTGATCGGCTTCATCGATCAGATCCACCAGATGCTCTGCTGCTGCGGTTGGGGTTTTACACGATTTATTTGCCACTGCATCGGCAATTGATGTGTCTATTTCATGACCAATCGCTGTCAAGACCGGTGTATTCAATGTTGCGATAGTCTCTGCCAGCTCCTGTTGATCAAACCATGACAAATCTCCACGAGACCCGCCGCCACGAGTAATCACAATCAGGTCCATGTTCTCTTTGTCCAACTTTTGCAACAGAGAAACCATCTGTGCCTGCATTCTTTCGCCCATCATCAGACAATCTGCCCGATGAACAATAAACGGGTACTCAGATGCACAGAGACTGTCCATGAAATCTTTTTCAGCAGCAGATCCAACAGAAGTAATCAACCCAATATTCAGAGGCAGCTCTGGCAAACAAAACTGCTTCTGCAAATCCAGTAGATTGTTCTTTTTCAAATACTCAAAGACTTCTTGTCGACGAGCTTCAAGTTGTCCAAGTGTGAATGAAGAATCCAGACCTACCATTTTCAGGGACAGTTTTCCAAATGGAGCATAAAAATCGATATTACATTGTAGGCATACTTCAACTGATTCTTGAACTGTGAACTCGGATTTGCCATCGAACCATTTATCCAGGCCGTACCTTTGTCTGTCCCATTGCAGAGCAGCAACCGGAATCTGGAATTGCTGTTTACCTTCAATGCCCAGTAGTTCAAAGTAATAATTACTACGGCGAGTATTTAATCTCTGGACCTCGCCTTTTACCCAGACCGGTTCTGGAAACGTGCTCTTCAATGAGCTGCTTATCAGGCGGTTCAAATCACCGACAGAATAAATCTGCCTATCATCTGTTTTATTTAAAAGGTCCATGTCAGTCAGTCAGGATTTGCAAGGTGCGTGCAACTAACCTGGCTCCAAACCCACTCCCGCCCTTTGCACAATATGGCAGAGCGGCGTCAAGCCAGCTTGGACCGGCAATATCAATATGAGCCCAATTCACATCGTCATCTACAAATTCCTCAAGGAATGCCGCTGCTGAAGAAGCACCGCCATATCTTTTACCAAGATTCTTTATGTCAGCAACAGAGCTGACAATATCAGCATGATGTTCATCGGTCAGTGGCATTGGCCAGGAGCGTTCAAAAGTATCGCAACCAGCTTTGTCAATTGATTCAGCAAGGACAGAGCTGTTGCTGAACGTACCGGCAAATTGAGTCCCAAGTGCAACTGCACAGGCACCAGTTAAAGTAGCTGCATCGATTACAAAATCAGGTTTATCTTTGCAAGCAAGATGAAGTCCGTCGGCAAGAATCAATCTGCCTTCTGCATCAGTGTTGAGAACTTCAACTGTTTTACCTGACAACATTTTCAGAACATCACCAGGTTTAATAGCATTACCATCCGGCATATTTTCTACTGTAGGAATTATTACTTTAAGATTAACAGGCAACTTCAGTTGAGAAACAATAAGTGCAGCGCCAAGCATTGCAGCCGCACCACCCATGTCGCCTTTCATCTCATGCATGTTCGCTCCTGGCTTCAGTGAGATTCCGCCAGTATCAAATGTTACTCCTTTACCAACCAGAGTAATCGATTTTGCATTTCTCTTTTTTGTTTTGGATTCCAGAATTATCAGTTTTGATTCATTAACCGACCCCTGTCCTACGCCAATAATTCCACCGGCACCAAGCTGTTTAAGCTTGGCTGCCCCGAGAACGGTGCATTTCAGGTCAGATGTTTTAGCAACCTTGCGAGCTCGAGAAGCAAGTTTTACTGGAGTCAGATAATTTGGTGGAAGATTTACCAGCTCGCGGGATAACAAAGAACCAGCTGCGTACGCTTCTCCCTCACGCAAACCGGCACGAAGCTTTGCAATCGATTTTTTATCAGCAACAAGTTTCCAGGATTTAACAACTGCTTTTTTCTTTTTACTTTTGCATAGCCCTTCTTCAAAAAGCGCTAGCCCTGCACCTTCAACCCAGCATCGGGCAATTGCTGAACAATCAAGATCTTTCAACGCGTCAACAGGTAGCTTCAAAGTGCACGAGCCTGCTTTCAACGATTTCGCTCTTTTGGCCGCTAGTGCTGCGCATCGGCGAATTGATTCTACCGATACTTCTTCACCTTTACCAAGTCCAACAAGCAATACCCAATCGGCACCGCTTCTACCACCTGGGACAAGATGAGTTGTCTCCAGTTTACCCTTGAACAAGGAAGCAGCTTTGGTCAGACCGTTGCCTGTTGCTTTATCCAGAGCAGAAAGTCCCTTTGGTTTTTCAGAAGTCAGTGGAATAATAATTAAATCAGATTTTAGTTTTGAGATATCGCCAGTAGTAACAGTCCAACGCATTTAGTTCCCCCTGCATAAGGCTAATGTGAGTTTGTTAACAGATAGTGTAGCACGAATTTGTAGAATTGCCAGCCTAAGTTGAACTTGTTTTAACACAATAAGTAATCTACAATACGCGCAAACTTGAAACTCTAGGAGCATCATGAACAGGTTACCACATCGATGGCCACTGCAATGGCAAATCATATCAGCACTTTTCACAGGTCTTGCCACAGGTGTTCTTCTTGGCCCGGAGAACCGATCCATCCCGATCTTTGGCTTTGCTGGCGATCTTTTCCTGCGTGCTTTGAAAATGGTAATTGTACCACTGATTGCCAGTTCAATAATCACTGGTGTTGCCGGTCTTGGTTCTTCAAAATCGATAGGTAGGCTATTCACTCGAACTTTTGGCTGGTACATGCTGACAAGTCTGTTAGCAATCCTGCTGGGGCTGCTGCTGGTAAATGCATTTCAGCCAGGACTTGCTGATGGAGTTCCTGTAGGCGAAAAAATGGGTCTGAGTGAACTTGATCCAGTTACATCGGCAAAAATATCAGGCAAGGGAACCAACGATCTTGCCAATATTCTGATGCGAATGATTCCTGATAACCCGGTTGGGGCAGCATCTGAAGGCAAAATCCTGCCTCTAATTGTTTTCTGCCTGCTGGTTGGTGCAGCTCTGACTGCACTGCCAGAAAAGTTGAGCGCCCCGCAATGTCGTTTCTGGGAATCACTTTTCCAGGTAATGATGAAAATTACTGGCTGGGTAATTAAAACTGCTCCTATTGGTATTTTTGGTCTGATTACAAAGGTAGCTGCCACTAACGGTTTGGAAGCGCTTGGTCCACTTGCAAAGTATGCTGCAATAGTTCTGGCAGCTCTGCTTGGTCACGTGTTGATAACTCTGCCACTTCTGCTGTGGTTCACTTCACGCATCTCTGTGGCGAAACATTACAAGGCGATGTTGCCTGCTCTTGTTACAGCTTTTTCCACGCGATCGTCATCGGCAACTCTGCCTCTGACTATAAAATGTGTTGAAGAAGAAGTTGGAGTCAGCAATAGAGTATCGAGTTTTGTTCTGCCACTTGGGGCAACTGTGAACATGGACGGTACTGCACTGTATGAATGCATTGCGGCACTGTTTATTGCACAGGCTTATGGCGTAGTTCTTGGACCGCTGGATCAATTTCTGGTTGTTATAACTGCATTACTGGCATCGATTGGTGCAGCAGGAATCCCTGCAGCAGGTCTGGTAATGATTGCGATAATTCTGGATACTGTTGGCTTGCCACTAGAAGGTGTAGGATTGATTTTAGCGGTTGATCCGCTTCTGGATATGTGCCGCACCAGCGTCAATGTACTCAGTGACAGTTGTGGCGCGGCGGTAGTTGCAGTCAAAGAAGGCGAAACCGGACTGTACAAAAACTAGGCTTTGTACTGTTGAATCAATTGTCTGGCGATGACCAGTCTCTGAATCTCTGAAGTACCTTCATATATTCGAGTAATACGAGCATCACGATAGAATCGTTCAACTGGATACTCTTTGATATATCCGTAACCACCATGAATCTGTAAAGCTTCATCAGCTGTATAGCATGCTGCTTCCGATGCTGCCAACTTTGCCATTGCAGCTTCTCTGGTGTGTGGTTCACCGTTGTCCTTCAACCATGCTGCTTTCAATGCCATCAGTCTGGCAGTTTCAAGCCTGATCCCCATGTCAGCAATTTTATTCTGAATTACAGGTTGTCTGGAAAGTGGCTTTCCAAACTGTTCTCTTTCAGAAGCGTACTTGCATGCAGACTCTAGACACGCCTGACCAATTCCAAGAGACTGGAACGCAATTCCAATTCTACCACCATCAAGAGCTTTCATCGCGATTGGAAATCCACTTCCCTCACTACCAAGCAGATTGGCTTTGGGAACAACAACATCTTCCATATCGATTACTACAGTGTCAGACGCACGCAGCCCCAGCTTGTCTTCTTTTTTGCCGACAGTCAGTCCTGGAGTTCCAGCTTCAACAATAAAAGCGTGAATTGTTTTATGGTCAGTAGTTCCTGGAGTCCGAGCCAGAACGACAAAGAAACTTGCGCGCGAACCGTTGGTAACAAAAACCTTGCTACCGTTAAGAATGTAGTTATCGCCATCTTCTTTGGCTGTAGTTGAAAGAGCTGCTGCATCAGAGCCAGCACCAGGTTCCGTTACACAAAATGCAGCAATTTCACCAGCTGCCATCCGAGGCAGATAGTTGGATTTAACTTCCTCACTACCAAACATTGCGAGTGGATAAGATCCAACAGAGTTGTGCACTGTAATCATCACTGCAACACCAGCTGATACTTTTGACAATTCTTCTATAACAAGACCATAGGTTGTTGTATCTACACCCAACCCGCCGTACTGCTCGGGAAATGTCAGGCCGAAAAAACCGTTGGCGCGCATTTTATCGATCAATTCATCTGGCATAGTTCCTTCACGGTCCATCTGTTCTGCAATCGGAGCAATTTCCTTGGCTGCAAAATCTTTAACCATGTCGCGAAACATTGTATGTTGTTCAGAAAAACTAAAATCCATTTTTTATCTTCCTATCGCAGGTGGTAACCTGAAATTACAAGTCTTTGTGCTTCCGATGTACCTTCATAGATACTGGTAATACGGGCATCACGGAAATATCGTTCAACAGGGAATTCCTTGCTGTATCCATTTCCACCATGAATTTGAATAGCTTCATCAGCAATGTAGTTTGCAGCTTCACTGGCATACAACTTTGCCATTGCAGATTCCTTGCCGTAATTCTCCCCTGCATCTTTCATTGCTGCAGCACGAAGAGTAAGCAGACGAGCAGCCTCATAACGAGTACTCATCTCTGAAATCTTCCACTGAATAGCCTGGAACTTTGCTATCGGTCTGCCAAACTGTTCACGTTGTTTAGCATATTCAACCGATGCTTCCAAAGCTGCTTTTGCAATACCCAGAGCCTGACTTGCGATACCGATACGACCACCATCAAGTGTACTCATTGCAACTTTAAAGCCCTTGCCATCAGGGCCAAGTTGCTGGTCAGCAGGAATGCGCACATTATCAAAAGCAAGTTGTGCAGTATCAGAAGCGCGAATGCCAAGCTTCTTTTCTTTGGCAATTATTGAGAAGCCTTCTGCATCTTTATCGACAATAAAAGCATAGATGCCTTTATGTTTGAGCTCAGGATCTGTCTGGGCAAAGACAATCAAAGTGTCAGCTGTTGCACCGTTGGTAATGAAATTTTTCATTCCATTGAGCACCCAGAAATCACCATCGCGTTTAGCAGTAGTCATCTGGTTTGCTGCATCGGTTCCTGCATTTGGTTCACTCAAACAGTAAGCACCCAGTTTTTCACCGCGAGCAAGTGGAGCAAGCCATTTCTGTTTTTGTTCTTCAGTGGCATATTCCTCAAGGGGCCAGCAAACCAAAGAATTATTAACTGACATGATTACACCGGTTGATGCGCAGGCAGCTGAAATTTCTTCCATTGCCAATACATAGCTGACCATATCCATGCCAGCTCCGCCGTATTGCTCAGGAACATTCATACCCAGCAGTCCAAGTGCGCCCATCTCTGCAACTATATCTGCAGGGAAAGTTTCATTTACATCACGCTCAGCAGAACCAGGGGCAACTTTTTTGGCAGCAAAGTCTGCAGCCATATCTCGAATCATTCTCTGATTTTCAGTTAATTGAAAATTCACTGTAGCCTCCGTTATGAGTAATCGTAAAAGCCTTTGCCACTCTTGCGTCCAAGATGTCCTGCATCAACCATTCTTCTGAGCAATGGACAAGGTCTGTATTTACTATCGCCAAAGCCATCGTAAAGTACTTCCATGATATCAAGACAGATATCCAGACCGATAAAGTCAGCAAGCTGTAGTGGACCCATTGGATGAGCCATACCAAGCTTCATGACAGTATCGATATCATCACGAGTTGCTATACCTTCCATCAGACAATAAACAGCCTCGTTGATCATCGGCAGTAAAACTCGATTGGAAATAAATCCCGGGTAATCTTCAACTGTTACAGGGACCTTGTTCAGAGCTTGGGACATTTCCAGAACAGCATTCAAAGTAGCATCGTCAGTTGCCTGACCTTTAATGACCTCGACCAATTTCATGATTGGCACAGGGTTCATAAAGTGCATGCCGATTACTTTTTCCGGCCTGTTTGTGCAAGCTGCAATCTTTGTAATCGAGATACTTGAAGTATTTGAAGCAAGGATTGTATCTTCTTTACAAACCGAATCCAGCTCGGAGAAAATCTGTTTCTTGACATCAAAGTTCTCAAAAACAGCTTCAACAACCAGGTCAGCATCAGCTGCAGAAGAAAGCTCGGTTGCAGTTGAAATTCGTCCCAGAGTATCGTCCATTTCCTGCTGGCTGATTTTTTCTTTTTTGACCATACGACCAAGATTTTTTTCGATAAATCCTACACCGCGTTGCAAAGCATCTTCAGAGACATCTATCAGAGTAACTTCGTTACCGAACTGTGCGAATGTGTGGACAATCCCATTGCCCATTGTACCGCCACCAACTACTGCTACTTTCATTTTATTTCTCCTTAACGGCTGATAGCCATTGCAACTGCGTCGCCGCCGCCCAGACATAGGGCAACGATTCCATTATTTTCATCTCTATCTTCCATAGCGTGAAGTAAAGTTACAAGACATCTGGTTCCCGATGCACCGATAGGGTGACCAAGTGCAACAGCTCCACCATGGACATTAACTTTTTCAGTATCCAGACCAAGCTCACCAACCACACCAAGTGACTGAGCAGCAAAAGCCTCGTTCAGTTCAAAAATCCCGTAGTCATCCAGTGACTTCCCGGTTTTTTCGATCAGATTATTGACTGCACCAACAGGAGCCATCATCACCCATTCAGGATCAACAGCACCAGTTGCATATGCATCTATGTAGCAGCGAATTGTCAAACCATGTTCTTTGGCAAATTCTTCACTGCAAACCATAACTGCTGCTGCACCATCGTTGATTGTAGATGCGTTACCGGCAGTTACTGTACCGCCATCACGCTTAAATGCTGCGCGTAATTTACCAAGTCCCTCTGCAGTTGTTCCATCTCTTGGACCTTCATCCTTATTGATTACAACCGGATCACCTTTGCGTTGGGGAATCTCTACAGGAACAATTTCTTTATCAAACTTGCCAGAGTTAATTGCAGCAACTGCTTTGATATGGCTTTTTGCCGCAAACTCATCCTGAGCTTCACGACTGACTTCATATTTATCGACAACCAACTCAGCAGTCATTCCCATATGGAAATCATTGTAAACATCCCAAAGGCCATCATGAACCATCAGGTCTGTTACCTGTCTGTGTCCCAATCGCATTCCATCACGGGCATCAAACATTGCATAAGGGATTTTGCTCATGTTTTCCATACCACCAGCAACGATGCAGTTAGCATCACCAGCTTTGATAGCCTGAGCTGCAAACATCACAGTTTTCAAACCGGAGCCACAAACTTTGTTAATTGTAACTGCGCTAACGCTGGTTGGAATACCAGCAAAAATAGCTGCCTGGCGAGCAGGGTTCTGACCAAGCCCGGCTTGAACAACTGAACCCATCATTACTTCATCAATCAATGCCGGGTCAAGATCCACGCGACTCAACAAGCCCTTGATTGCTTCTGCCCCGATTTTGGGAGCTATCATTGAGCTCAACCCACCATTAAATCGACCAATTGGAGTTCTGACCGCTTCAACAATTACTGCCTTGTTCATGATTGTCTCCTTAGTCTATTAAAATATTTCGGCCAATTACCATACGTTGAATTTCGCTGGTTCCTTCACCGATAGTACACAATTTAGCATCGCGATACATCCGTTCTACAGGGTATTCACGACAGAATCCATAACCACCCAGAACCTGGATAGCATCATAAGTAACTTTCATTGCAGTTTCGCTGGCAAACAGTTTTGCCTTGGCGGCCATATCTGCAAACGGCTTGCCTTCATCTTTCAGGCGGCATGCTTCACGCAACAACATCCTTGAGGCATCGATGCCAACAGACATATCAGCCAACATAAATTGAATTGCCTGCAAGTGTGCAATCGGTTTACCAAACTGAACTCTTTCTTTGGCATAATCACGGGCAACAACAAACGCGCCTCTGGCAATTCCCAAAGCAACAGCTGCAATCGATATCCGGCCACTGTCCAACGTTTCCATAAAGATTTTGAATCCGGTTCCCTCTTCACCAAGCAGAGCTGACAACGGGACACGCACATCTTCAAGAGTCAGTGGAGCGGTATCGCTTGCCCGCATACCGAGCTTGTCTTCTTTTTTCTCAATAGTAAAACCGGGAGTATCAGTTGGAACCAGAAATGCAGAGATACCCTGACCAACTGGAACATCGGGAGTTGTTACTGCAGTAATAATTACAGCACCTGCATAATGAGCGTTGGTAATCCACATCTTGCTACCATTCAACACCCAATGGTCGCCATCTTTGACAGCAGTTGTTGCAGTACCGCCAGCATCGCTACCAGCGCCGGCTTCAGTAAGTCCAAAGCTCAGCAAAAAATCACCACGGGCAGCTGGCTCAAGGTATTGTTTTTTCTGCTCAGGAGTTCCGACAGAAACCAACGGCCCACAACCCAGGCTGTTATGAGCTGCAACAGTTAATCCATGACTTCCACAGACACGTGAAAGTTCCTCAACAACCAGAGCATAACTTGTGATGTCAGCACCGATGCCACCATCTTCCGCAGGAACAACCAGGCCAAGCAGGCCAAGTTCACCCATCTCTTTAACTGTTGCTTCTGGAAATTTAGCAGTCTCATCAATCTCTGCAGCTATCGGCCTGATTTTGGTCTCGGCAAAATCTCGGGTCATATCTCGAATCATTCTCTGTTGCTCGTTGAGAACCATTTCCCCTCCAAAAAGGGTATAAGTAGAAGTAATATTTTGAAATCTTTGCAGGTGGGATCCATCCCTGTTGCGTAACTTCTAAACTATATAATAAGTGCTGTTTACGATAGTATTTTCTGTTCTGAAAAGTTGAGTATATTAGTATGATTTTGCATATGTACCAATCTATGACATGCTCCACACAGTGTTATCAAGTTCGACGCATCATTACTCCCTCTCATTGCCCGCGGAATTTTATGATGAACTTCCAGATACCTTTTTGAGCTGCAGCCTTGTCCCTGACAGGTATGATTGTCCCTGCTTAGTACTTCTCTTTTTGTCGATGGTTTTATTGTGGCTCTATTCCGCCCGTTTTCCAGTACACTGGCATCGCAATATGCTTTTTCCAGATCACATTGATCAACTTTGCCAGCTCCGGTTTCAGCTTTACCACATTCAGGGCAATGACGGATTACGATTTGAGTTGATGAAGCATTTTCCCCACGTGGGTAATTTTGAGCTGTGGAATCTGTTAGAGCTTTGATAAGCAATTCTTCACGAGTTCCAGTTCCACCCTGCTTGCGCATTTTCTCAATCAGAGCATTGAACCGTTCCATCTGTTCAACTGAAAAACTCAATGAAGTTGAAACTTTTGGCTCTGCTTCTGGTAGTTGCTCAATTGGAATCAAGTCAGGCTGTTGTTTCGCTTTGCTTTTTGCTCTTATCCTGGCCTGCTTGACTTTTGTTTCCAGTAACTTTTGAGAGGAGTTATCAGCCTCAGCCAACCACAGTTTTTCATTTTTGGCTGTTGCCACTTTTGTAATTTCTCTGACTTTGGTCCACTCCAGCTTGGCAAAACAGGAACGACACCTCACTATCGTCCCTGTTTCACATTTCAACTATCGATACAGCTGCTTCACTTGCCCAAAGCTTGCCTGTTCATTGGGGACAAGTCCGTCACAGTTATTTGGCTCCCCCGGTGTTGGTTCACATCCGGTGGAGCTTGGCTCCAGACTTCCTCCATAAAGATTCAGCCCATCACAAAGCACCCACTCACCTTCTGGCAGATAGAATGCCATCGACCTGTCATCCTCACCCACATGAGAAGAGTAGGTCACAAGGTCTATCACCTCCTCTGCATATAACAATTTGATTGTATCTCCTGAGTTGTTAAGACTCAGTGCGTTTGTTGTCACTCCATTAGCTTCTTGCCAACTGATTGCGTCACTCCCATAGAACACAGCACACTCACCTGCTGCGAGCAGTCCAGAGAGTTCCATATGGACTCCGTCACCTAATGCATCCATCAGGAAATATCCTGATAGATTCAGAGATGTCTCCAATGGGTTACAGACTTCAACCCATTCGTCACCTGTGGTTTCCACCTCACCATTACCATCCCAGTCCGATGCGGGATCGGCCAGGAATTCTGTTAAATACGGATGTGCTGGAATTGCCTGCGCCATGAGGCAAAACAAGAGTGTCAATACAATTTGAAGCATGATTGCTCCAATTCCGGGAGATAAATTATAGGATACAGAAACAGTTCATGCTGGAATTGTACCCCAAAATGGTTATGATGAAAAAAAGGAGAACTTTGTGACTTTAAGAATTGGTTTGATCGGTGCAGGCACTCACGGTATGCGATATCTGAGGCATGCAAAGAACGATGTCCCAGGTATGGATCCTGTAATGTTGTGCAGTCGGAATGCTGAAAATGCTGAAATACATGCTCAGGATATTGGTTGTGATTTTACTACTGACCCAGCTGAACTGATTGACAAAGTAGATGCTGTAATAGTATGCACTCCTCCATCGTCACATTTTGAACTTGGGAAAATGGTTCTCGATTCCGGCAAGCCTTTGCTGATTGAAAAGCCGTTTACTGGAACTCTGGCTGAAGCTGAACTCTTGCATGCCAAAAACTCCGGCTCACCGATTCCACTAATGCTTGCTCAGACGCTACGCTGGAACCCGGTTCTGCAACAAGTTGCACTGCTGTGGGAGAAACTTGGCACGGTCCATCACATAAGAGCTGTCCAGAGGCTGGAACCAACTACTCTAGCATGGCAAAGAGATAAGTCAGTTACTATAGGCGGATCGGTTTTACTGACTGGTGTCCATATGATTGACACAGTGAGGTTTTTGACAGACAAAGAATTCATCGATGTTGATCACTGGCAGGACAATATTTTAAACCCGGTTGTTGAAGACTTTTTTCTCACTCGCGCAACTCTTGACAATGGCTGTAAAGTCTCAATGGAAGTCAGTAAATACACGCAAAGCCGGACTTGTCTGCTTGAAGCAGTTGGCACAAAAGGCTCCCTTGAAGCTGATTACTTGTACGGTGGAATTACTTTGAAGATTGGCAGTGAGGTTGAAAAGTTTGACATCGATGCTTCTGCTCCAACTCTGCCTGGAGTTCTGGAGTCGTGGTTGAACTGTGCGCTTGGGTATTGCCCACCACCAGTGACATCACTTGATGGCTTAAAATCTTTGGAAGTTATTGATGGATGTTATGCTAGTTCTCAGTCCAGGAGCGTAGTAAAACTCTAGCTGCAGCTGTTGCGGAAAGTGAACCATCAAGTACCTGACCTTCAAGTTCAGGCAGTATTTGTTTAACAGCAGGATTGTTTTTCAAAGCATCAAGCAAACTTGCATCCACAATATCCCACATCCACTTCAACTGTTGCTGCTTGCGCTTGTTTTCCAGCTCACCGGAATCAACCATTATACTATTCTGCTTTAAAATTGTGTCCCAGATTGTCTCCAGTCCGATTCCCTGAATAGCACTACAGGTTAACACCGGAACTTCTGTTGAACTCGATAGATAATGTAACGCCTGCTTATACTCGGAAGCAGCCAGGTTGGCCTTCTGCAGATTATCGCCATCGGCTTTATTGATAACGACCATATCCACAAGTTCCATCAACCCGCGTTTGATTCCCTGCAACTGATCGCCGGCACCTGTAATCATCAGAGCCATGAAAAAATCGACCATACCGGCAGCTACAGTTTCACTCTGACCTATACCTACAGTTTCGATCAGCACAACATCATATCCTGCAGCTTCGCACAGCAACATTCCCTCTCGAGTTCTGCGTGCAACTCCGCCCAATGATCCAGAGCTCGGGCTTGGTCTGATGAATGCGTTTTCATCGACAGCAAGCTGTTCCATCCTGGTTTTGTCACCCAGAATTGAGCCACCAGAAATAGTGCTCGATGGGTCAACAGCAAGCACCGCTACCTTGTGGCCAGCGGCAGTTAACATCGACCCAAAAGCATCAATAAATGTACTCTTGCCAGCACCAGGGACCCCGGTAATTCCAATTCGTATTGATTGACCGCAATCCGGTGCAAGCTCACTCAGAAGGTCAGCAGCTAGTTCCTTGTCAGCAGATAAACCACTCTCAACAAGCGTCAAAGCTCTGCCGAGAGTTGACCTATTACCTGAGCGTATTCCTGTAACTAGCTGTTCTAATGTCATTTATCTAACTTCTCCATCAGTTCCAGAGCAGCTTCACCAATAACCGTCCCAGGTGGGAATATTGCAGCAGCTCCAGCGTCAAGCAAAGTCTGATGATCGTCAGGTGGAATCACTCCGCCTACAACAATCAGAATATCGGGCCTGCCAACTTTTGCCAGCTCATCACGCAAGGCAGGTACCAGAGTCAGGTGGCCGGCAGCCAGAGAACTGACACCTACAATATGAACATCGTTTTCCGATGCCTGTTTTGCCGTCTCTTCCGGAGTCTGAAACAATGGTCCAACATCCACATCAAATCCAATGTCAGCAAACGCTGTGGCAATAACTTTCTGGCCACGATCATGTCCGTCCTGCCCCATTTTCGCCACAAGAATTCTAGGTCTGCGGCCCTGCTTTTCAGCAAACGCCTCAACCTTTTCCCTGACATCATTTATTTTTGTATTGTCATTCATCTCTGAATTATAAACTCCCGACACAGTATTGATTGAAGCTTTGTGACGACCATAAACTTTCTCAAGCGCATCACTGATTTCGCCCACAGTAGCACGAACTCGCGCAGCTTGCACGGAAAGTTCCAGCAAGTTTTCACTGCCCGATGCTGCATCAGTCAATCTTCCCAAAGCAGCAGCTACTTCAGATTCATCTCTTTCACTGCGCAGTTTCTCAAGCCTTGCCAGCTGACTTTTTCTGACATTGCTGTTATCAACTTTCAGGACATCGATATGTTCTTCTTCAGAGAGTTTATATTTATTAACTCCAACAACAGTCTGTCTGCCTGAATCAATCCTGGCCTGAGTTCTGGCCGATGCCTCTTCAATCCTCAACTTTGGAATCCCCGATTCAATTGCCTTTGCCATGCCGCCAAGCTCTTCAACTTCAGTGATATGCTTCCATGCCCTTTCAGCAAGATCATGAGTCAGCTTTTCAACATAGAAGCTGCCACCCCACGGATCAACAGAACTGCAAGTGTCTGTTTCCTGTTGCAACATCAACTGAGTGTTTCGCGCGATGCGAGCAGAGAAATCGGTAGGCAAAGCAAGTGCTTCATCCAATGAATTTGTGTGCAGAGACTGAGTATGTCCCTGGGTTGCTGCCATCGCCTCAACACAGGTCCTGCCAACATTATTGAACAGATCCTGAGCTGTCAGGCTCCAACCTGAAGTCTGACTGTGAGTTCTCAATGACATGCTTTTTGGGTTCTCGGGATTGAACTGTTTAACCAGCTTTGCCCAAAGCAGTCTACCTGCACGCAACTTGGCAATTTCCATAAATGGATTCATACCAACAGCCCAGAAAAATGAAAGTCTTGGAGCAAACTGATCAACAGTTAATCCAGATTTAATTCCTGTTCTGATATATTCCACACCATCTGCCAATGTATATGCTAACTCAAGATCAGCAGTCGCTCCTGCTTCCTGCATATGATAACCGGAGATGGAAATTGAGTTATATTTGGGCATATGCTCAGAAGTATATGCGAAAATGTCACCAATAATTCGCATACTCGATTCTGGCGGATAAATGTATGTGTTTCGAACCATGAACTCTTTTAAAATGTCATTCTGGATTGTGCCGCTCAGTTTTTCCAGTGGCACACCCTGCTCCTGTGCAGCAACAATGTAAAGGGCCAGAATTGGAAGCACGGCACCGTTCATTGTCATCGACACACTCATCTTATCCAAAGGAATTCTGTCAAACAGGATTCGCATATCCTCTATGGAATCGATTGCAACTCCAGCCATCCCAACATCGCCAACTACGCGTGGATGATCAGAGTCATACCCGCGATGAGTTGCCAGATCAAACGCTATGGACAACCCTTTCTGCCCCTGCAAAAGATTTCGACGGTAAAATGCATTACTCTCTTCAGCTGTGGAGAACCCTGCATACTGGCGGATAGTCCAAGGCCGCATGCAATACATTGACGCATATGGGCCTCGCAAAAATGGAGGCATTCCCGGCACAGTTTCAAGATGAGTTACGTCCTGCAAATCATCTGCACCATACCGTTGTCTGATTTCAATTCCTTCAGGGCTTGACCATGTTTTGTCGGATCTTTTTTTCAGTTCAGTACTGTTTCCCAAAGCCAGTTTTGTGATGTCTGGAATATTACTCATTACATCACCTCCAGAACTGACTGCAATATCTCTGGGACATTACATCCCAGATAAATTGATCCATCGATATTTTCATAGTCGCCTTTTCCAGCCAGTAATACTTTTTTCGTTCCTGCTTTTTTCAGCTCGGAAGCAAGTATTGATGCCTGCTCTTTATAATCATCATCGTGCCCGCAAATTATCGCGCAACTGCAACCGGACTTTGAAAACTCATCAACTGTTGTGCCATCAACAGCAGCAATGCCACCAGCAGCAAACAGATTCTCTGCAAACGATGCACGAGCAGTATGTCGTGCCACAGCTCCCAGCTTCAGTAAAAACACTTTCTCATCTTGAGCCAGGCTCCTGAACTTTTCGTAAATTTCCGATGGTCTTCTAAGCAACATCTTTGCCTCTGGGACATCGGTTCCTTTGGAGAACTTCGCCATCGGTTTTGGATTACGGGTCTCTGTTTCAGGAAGTTTTTCATCAAGCAACGGAAACTCGTTTACACCAGTAATTGGGTACTTGCGAGTTGCAACATCGGCTTCACGTTTTTCCGCAACTGCATTAATTTCCTGTTTAACAGTTCCATCGAGCAACAGTTTTACGACACCACCAGCAGCTTCAACTTCCTGTAATTTCTGCCACGCTTTTTCAGCGAGCTCAGTTGTGCGGGATTCAATGAACCAGCTACCAGCAGCAGGGTCTGCAACAAACCCAAGTCTTGATTCTTCTTGTAGAACGACCTGCAAGTTTCTGGCGATTCTGCGAGCTTGTCTGCTGCTCAAGCCGAGCAACTGATCATGAGGCAGAACTGTTATAATATCCGCACCACCTACTGCCGCAGCGAAAACAGCAGTCGTGTTGCGCAGAATGTTTACCCACGGATCAACCTTGGTCAGCATCCGTTGAGATGTCCTGCAATGCAATTGCATCGATGCATCACAACCGCTTGCTGTGACAATTCTGTTCCACATTATTCGGGCAGCTCTAAGCTTTGCAATATCGCCAAAAAACTGGGTTGAAACCGGGTAACAGAACTGAAATTGTTTTATCGCAACTTCAAGTGCAATCCCCTGTTTTTCCATCGCGCGCAGATAATGCAAAGCGGTGCTCATTGTAAATGCGAGTTCCTGAACTTCATCTGAACCAGCATCATGATAAACACAGGCTGATACTTTTGGAACAGTGACTTCATCAAAGTCTACGCATTGAGAAGCAATTATTACCATCGATTCAATAGCTTCTGCAATGGAACCTTGAACCTTCCCAGTTACAACCATCGCTCCAACCGGGTCACACAAAAGTGCGCCTCTGGGAGTTTTATCTTTCCAGTAATCCAGCAGTTTAACCGATGTCTCAGCAAACCTGAATCCACCTTCAAGCCCAACCGGTCCATCAAATCCCTGCAAAACTTCTTCAAGAGAATCCAGAACAATCCCTTTTTGCCCAGTCGGGTCGCTTCGCAACAGCACAGAAGTGCAACCACCGGCAATATCACGAGCTATATTTTCACGCACAGCAGTGGGATCGGGATGAACATGTTCCTGTCTGATGTCCCAGCCAGAGATTCCTGGTAACGGAATCTGATTGGGTTTTGCATCTGTATAGAGAGGCTCTATCTGCAACCCTGCGTAAGTCTGGCGAACCAGTTTACGGACAAAGTCTGCCCCTTTTAAATCTTTTTCAACAACTTCGCGCCAATCTGAATAGCCGTTTGGTTCAAAGTCTGTTTTTATATCCTGCATACCACTTCTCCGGTTAAAAACTCAACTCGCAAGGAAAATGCAACACTACCTGTTAAAAAACAAACATTATTATCATACTTCCCTGTTGAGTTCTAAAATAAGTCAGGTGTATAGTATTGCAATCACAATAACGACAGGAAACAAGTGAGACTGTTTTTAACAATCCTGATATTACTGAGCTGTTCAGCGTTTGCAACAGAGCCTTTTTATTGCAAGAAGCCAGGCTCTACTCTTCTGTCAACCACTGCCCCTGATACAACCAGCAGGGGTTTCGATGTTACACACTACACCATTGATATAAATGTCGATATTGAAAATCGATCTATAGCAGGCAGGGTTACAACCACCCTAAAACTGCTTGAAAACAACTCTCTGCACTTTGATCTGGTTTCGAGCATGACAGTTGATTCTCTGAAGTGGAATGATGCACCTGTAACCTGGCACCACTTTGGCGATTCTCTTTTAATCAATCAACCGGTTCCTTTTCAAACTGGCTCGATCACAATTGACACCTGGTACCATGGAGAGCCACAGCCTCATGGCGAGCTGGGCGCTGGAATGTATTTCCGAAAAAACGGTGAAACGCAAGCAAATCCAGACGGCGATGGTCCGGCAATCTTCACAATCAGTGAACCGTGGACTGCTCATAGCTGGTGGCCATGCAAGGATCATCCATCGGACAAAGCAACAATGACGATGAGCTCAACTGTTGCAGATACACTAGTGCTGGTTTCTAACGGTCTGCTAGTTGAGGAAACTCAAATCGGCAATCAGATCAAATACACCTGGCACGAAAGTTATCCCATATCGACATACCTGGTTGCGCTGAATATCAGCAACTACATTGAATGGGACGAAATGTGCGGCAGCGTTCCACTGGACTATCACATCTACCCCTATCATGCTGAAAATGCCGTAATAGACTTAGCTCCAACCTGCGATATGGTGAATTTGCTCAGTGACATGTGTGGTCCTTATCCATTTGCAGAAGAGCGTTATGGACAAGTAGAAGTACATTGGGGTGGCGCGATGGAACATCAAACCATATCCAGCATGGGTGGATGGACACTGCCAGGAACCGGCACAAGACAAAAAGTGATTATCCACGAACTTGCCCACCAATGGTTCGGTGACTTGCTGACCCCCTGGAACTGGCCTGACATCTGGCTCAACGAAGGCTTTGCCCGCTACATGGAAGCAATCTGGGTTGAAGAAACCGAAGGACATCAAGCATACCTGGATTATATGTACCAGATAGGCCCACACAGACACCCTGACCTTTTTACAACCATGGGTATACTCACTGACCCGGATCCAATCCTGCCAAATCTACTGATTTACGATAAAGGTGGCTGGCTGCTCCATACTTTGCGTTGTGCTATTGGTGATGATCGATTTTTTGAGTTTCTCAATAATTACGCAACCGACCAAACCTATGCATATGGTCATGTGAAAACAGCTGACTTTATAGACCATGCAGAAGCTGCAGCCAATCGTGATCTGGACAACCTGCTGATCCCCTGGCTCTACACTGATGCAGCACCTGAACTATCGGTTACAAAAAACAGTTGGCCATCGACAAATGGCACCAGAATTGAACTTTCAGTTACGCAAAACCAATCTCAACTTTTTGAACTGCACATCCCGGTTTATGAATACGGTTCAGCAGGAGAATTAAACCACACCATCACATTCAGCACTGCTACAACAACTGACCGTTGGACTTACCCTGGAGTTCTGGACTCACTTGTAATAGATCCCTACAAAGAAGTGCTGGCATTTTGGGGAGATGAATTTGAACCTGAATTGACGATGCAGTTGCCATCGCCAAATCCATCGGGAGTTGATGGAGTAGATTTCAGCTATGAAACAACTTTGTCCGACCTGACTGCTTCTGTATATGATTCTCGGGGCAGACTTATCAGAATTTTCGAGTTACCAGAACTCGGCCGGTTCCATTTCAACAACAAAGACTCTGAAAACAAACCGCTGCCTGCAGGCAGGTATTGGCTCCGCATAACACCCGTAAATGCAACTCAAAGTTTTACGATTATCCGTTAATCGACTGTGCTTAATTTGGCAAATTTTGCGAGAAAGTGTTTCCTGCCACTACCTGGAAAATCGATGGTTAGTTTTGTGTTTTCGCCACTGCCTTCGACCCTGTCAATTACACCTTGGCCCATCGATGGATGAATAACCTGCTGTCCCTTGTAATATTCACCATCAACCTGACTCACATCATCCCGGAAGATATCAACTGATGGCCTTGAACGCTTCTTGGGTTTTGTGGATCCAAGGAATGAAGAAAGTGTAGGCTTTTTAATGGTAATTTCTTTGACATCGACAAACTCTTCGGGAATTTCAGACAGGAACCGTGATGGCAGACAAAGATCGCGCTGACCAAATCTGCGACGCATCCTCACATGCAAAAGTACAGCATGCTGTTCCGCTCTGGTTAAAGCCACATAAAACAGTCTGCGCTCTTCTTCAAGAGTAGATTCATCGTCTGTATTGGAAGCATGAGGCATCAGGCCTTCTTCAATACCAACAATTATTACAAATGGAAATTCCAGCCCCTTGGCAGCGTGAACAGTCATCATCCGCACAACGCCCTGGTCATCCTCAATTGTATCGGCATCGCCGGTTAATGCTGTCTGTTCCAGGAACTGTGCAAGAGTGCCACCATCGCTTGCTTCATCAAACGAGTAAGCGGAGTTGATCAGCTCTGAAATGTTTTCAGTTCTAGCCGGAGATGTGGTTGGATCGTCGCTTTCCAGGTGATCAAGATAGCCGGTTTTTTCTACAACTTTTTCAACCAGTTGCGGTACCGACAGTTCATCCAGCATCAATCGCCATGACTCGATCATACTAAAAAACTGGCGTAATCTTTCACAAGCAGCACCTGGCAGATCTGATTCCAGCAGACCTGACTGAGCTGCAGCAGCTCCAGGAGTAAGCTGATTTTCTGATGCAACAGCCAACAGTTTTTCTACTGTTTTGTCACCAATTTTGCGCTTCGGCACATTGATAATCCGGCCCAGATTTACACTGTCAGCCGGGTTATTGACAAGTTTCAGATATGCCAGCATGTCCCGGATTTCCCGACGCTCATAAAACGCGGTTGCACCCACAACCTGGTGTGGTATGGAAGCACGACGCAGTGAGTCTTCCAACATCCGACTCTGCGCATTAGTCCGATACAAAATTGTAATATCGCCCCGTCTGCGACCCTTATCAGATTCATTTTGTATAATCTCGGCAACAAGAGCTGCTTCATCCTCTTCGTCACCAAGCTGCTCCAAACGCAATGGCACCCCGGCGTCCCCTGCAGTCCAGAGAGTCTTCCCTTTTCTACTTTTGTTGTGCCCAATAACTGCATTTGCAGCATTCAGGATATTTCCGGTTGAACGATAATTCTGCTCCAGCTTGATCAGCCCCGCACCAGGAAAATGCTTATCAAAATTGAGCATGTTTTCAATCTCTGCACCGCGCCAGGAGTAGATACTCTGGTCATCGTCACCAACTGCAAATAGATTATTATGATAAGAGCTCAACATCGATATCATATACATCTGCAAAGGGTTCGTATCCTGAAACTCATCAACCAGCACATATTTAAATCGACGGGCATATTTCTGCCGTACATCTTCATTATCCTGCAACATTTTTACAGTTCTCAATATCAGATCATCAAAGTCCAGGGCATTGCTCTCACGCATTTTGCCCTCATATATTTCATATACCGATGCAATCTTTTCATCGCGAAAATCAGCTGCCTCTTCAAGTACTTGAACTGGATCAATATCTTCATTTTTCCAGCTACTTATTTTGTTTCTGATCATCTTTGGAGCAAACTGTTTTTTATCTATGCCGATATCTTTCATAATCTGCCGAATCATCCGCGTACTGTCATCTGTATCATAAATTACAAAATTCTGTGCCAGCCCCGCTGCTTCGTACTCTCTACGCAGTAGCTTCACACCAGTTGCATGAAAAGTGCCAATCCACGGCGGCGCATTTTCAGCACCAGCTGTTTCCACAACCCGCTCCTGCATTTCCCTGGCTGCTTTATTGGTAAATGTGAAAGCCAGCACTTCCCACGGCGATGCTTTCTGCTGATCCAGCAACCAGGTTATGCGCGATGTTAAAACCCTGGTTTTTCCACTGCCTGCTCCAGCAATAACGAGCATTGGTCCATCGTTACATATTACAGCCTCTTTTTGGCGATCGTTAAGATTGTCCAGATAATTCAATTAAGTCTTTCCTGATTAGAATTTGTAGTTGATGTGTAAGATAGAAATAAAACCTGAGCATACAAACTAATACTCAATTCTATACTTCACATCAATGCTGAATGTAGTAGTTCCCAAAGCCTCATCCTGTCGCTGACTCACTTCAGACTGTAACAACAAGTGATCAGTAATCTGATATTCCATAAGCATTTCTCTGTCGGTATCTGTCAGTGCCTGGACAACTTTTACATACAAATCGCGCCCGATATATTTTCCAACACCAATCATGGTTTGCGTAGTCTCATCAAGCCGGTTCTGGTTACTGATAATGTCAAAAGTATCTATGACATCAATCTCAGTGGCAATTTCTCTTTCCAGCAAGTTAAATCCGGCAGACACAGAAGCTGACTGCAGTCCTGATGCCATTTCCATATCAGTAGCATGAGGAGAAAGTCCAAGCAACATCCGCTCGATATTGGTTCGCGAATATCCACTATCACTTCTGAAACTGACTGCCGGCTCCAATGCTGTTCCTGAAACATCTACATAAATGTTTTCAATCCTGCGTGAGCCGCCATCCTGGCTTGGCAGACGAATACTGGTTTCAGCAATAATATCAATCCTTGGAAATATTCCAACTTCCCGACTGAAATCCAGACTACCATCAGTTACTTTGAAATCATTGTTAAATGCCATCAACCGGCCATGATCAATTCCCATGCTGCCACGCAGATAAAAACCTTCCATATCACGAACAAGGTGAACATCGCCACCAAGGGTCAGCTCCATTGCCATGTTCTTTATATGCACGGTTCTGCTTGGTGCATGGATATTCAGGTCGGCAAGCCAATCGGGAGCTACAGTACCTACTGTAGGATCAACAGCACCTGGGGTTTCAGTAAAATCACCAAGGTAACGTCCCTTGATAATCTCGATGTCACCTACAAATTTGGGGACCAGAACAGAGTCTGGACCAACTTTAACTCCAAGCAGGTGAATATTATTCGATTTGCCAAGCGCCCTGACATCGGGAATTGAAGCGATGAGGAACCTGTTCACATCAAAACCTAAATCAAATCCGGACAACTGGAGTCCATCAAATTTGACTTCACCACTTCCTGAAATTGTGCCTCTTTCACCTTCACGACCAGCAAGCAGATCTACATCAAGGGTATTGCCAGACCAGACACCATAAATATCCAGCCCTCTGTAAACCTCTTCCTGGTTTACCATCACACATCCGCCATTCTGTACTGAGACGGTGCCTGTCCATTCAGGACGAGATGCAGGACCAGCAATTACAAGGTTCGCCATACCTCTGCCCGATGATGAGACAAATGCATTTGTAGCTCTGGAAAGCGGTTCAAGGTTGCTGTTGTGAGGTAAATCGAAGCTCATATATAGAGGTCCATCTTTCATCTCTTCAGGAGCCCCAATCAAATCCAGATGCAGAGGCAGTTCAATGCGCCCTGATAGATTGAGATCATCTTTGCTGCCAGCAAGGTTTGAAAGGACCAGTTGATCATCGGCATATGAAATACCACAGTTCACCTCATCAAGGTGAACCCAATGAATGTCAAACGGACTACTTTGCATCTGTCCATCGATTAGTGGGTAATCTGTGGTTCCTGCAACACTGATTTGGCCATCAAAAATGCCTGCCATTCTGTCCAGGGCTGGAATCTTGAACTGGTCAAGGAAAGTCCAATTCCCATCTTCGACAACGATGTCCAGATCCAACTCTGCATCGTTCCAATAATTCTTAAAATCTGTGTCGTAATTTTCCACTACGCCGCGAACGGTTGCGTGGCCATGATTGCTGTAAAGATCGAGTATGTTAATTGTTAGTTCGCCTTCATCATACATGGAAGACACTGCCAATGAATCTATTCTCGCCAATGGCAAGTCGCAGTCAACAAGTTCAGCCTGCAGGTCAAATACAGGTGCTGAAACCGAGCCACCCAAAAGTAAATCAGCTGAAAGTTGTCCATTCAGGTGCTTGCCCTGCTGCCCAGCAAACGGAATAAGGAGAGACATATCAAAATCACTTATATTCAAACTGCCATCGAGCAAATCGCTAGGTCTGTCCAGATTTCCAACACATCTTAGCGACCCAAATTCTGAAGCTATTGCGAAGCTGTCTACAACTACAGTCTCGGGGGATAACTCAAGCCTGACAGAATTCTCCAGTTTCCACTGGTTGCCTTCAACATCGATGGTGAATTCAGGTATGTAGTAAGAGGCCAGAGTATCACTGAATGTTGCTTGCCCTCTTGCCGATATTAAGGTGTCGCCAAGAGTTGAATTAAATGTTCGGACTCGAGCATATTCACTGCCAACTACACCCTCAAAAGCATAATCGCCCAGGCTTACTCCTCCGAGAGACAGACCACTTCCATTTGCTGAAGTAGTGATGCCCCAGTCACCAAGCACATCAACAACTGCAAGTTCACAACTTCCACTTTCAATATTCAATGGTGACATACCAACATCAGCAACAGCTGCATGCCCAGTGAAATCATATGCAGGATCAATACCGGTAACTCTTCCGGTTGCCCTTGCAGATCCTCCAGAAATCGGCACTTCCCACTCTGCAGGTAATGACGATAAATTGCTGGAGTCTGCTATTAGTTGACCATCGAAATAGCCTGTTGTGTCAGCAAAACCAGACAGAGTCAAAATTAAATCATTGTAATGAATATTCAGATCTCTAATGTCTACACCATCCGAGTTGGCATAGATATCTACATCACAAGTTTCAAAAGGAAGAATTGAAATAAATCCGTCTGAAACTTCTGCATTTACAAAAGTTTCGTTACTGCTGTTGCGGCGTCTAATTTGAACCCAACCGTTACAATCACTTTCGGGCAGAGCAACCCCAGGAACAATGTTTTCAGCAACATTGATATTGCTGGCGTTCCCTTCGAGCTCAAAATAAAGATCGTTGTTGCTGAGATCAAACAAACCGACACCATCAAACTCGGCACCGTTGACACCTGTATTAATCTCGGACCATTTTAATATTTCATTTTCCAATATACATTTTCCATGCATTCCACTCAGCTCATAATTTTCAATAATTCCATCGTAATGAATATCCATTGCAAGTGAATCCGGTCTGCCTGCTATCACAAAGCTAGCATCACCCGATGCATTGAAACCAAGTGTAATATCAAGTAACTCCTCAACATCCTGAATGGCAATACGCTTGCCAGTAACTGTAAAATCAAGTTCACCACTATGAAGTCGTTGGCCATCAATCTCAAAACTTGTACTGTCGGCCTCAACTGATATCCCGGAAAAAACAATCGCTGAGTTGTTGTATTTCAAGGTCCCTGATAAATTCTCAAGCATTGTATTTCTTGAGGAATAATTTATTTTCGAATCTGTAGATTCGATCACAATTTCTTTATCGACAACAACAGATCCTGCCCAATTAAATTCAGGTATCGACTGTTGAAGCCGGCCTTTTGAATCTGATAAAGCGATAGAAGCCCCGTCAATTGAAACAGTCCCAACAGAAAGTCTAGGCATTTTAAATGGATTGCTAGGTAGAGTACCATCACCAGGAGCAACAGGAGTTCCCCTAATAGCAAACAGTTCTACCCCCTTGGCATGAAATCCTGAGATATGGACAGGCTGCCTGATCAAATCCAGGAAACCGTATTGCAGACTCAAAGTATCAACTGAAATATTGGCCGATGCACCACGCTCAAGCTCCAGTGTAAGATCAACGCCATGCAGCTCAAGATCACCAAGTAATGAGCCACTCCAGTTTTTAACAGTGAGATTGCTACCACTGTCACGTAAAAAGTGGTTCGTAGCCATCTTGGAAACATACGGCATCATCAAGGCAGGATGAGTGCCAAGCGCCCAAACAATTGCCAGGAACAAGAACCAGGCAATTATCAGAGTCCACCGTTTTTTCCCTTTCCAAGCCAACTTTTAAACTCCTTAAAATGGATAACCCAAAGAAAAATGATACATCACTTTATCGTCGACAATTGTTTCTGAAGACCTGGCACGTTTCAACGGGAATCCCACATCTAATCTGACCGGACCAACTGGTGTGTCAAATCTGATTCCGGCACCATAACTCCACCTGTAATCCCATAGTTTTGTTGAATCACTTTCTTCAGGATCTCCAGGGTATGAACGAGGCCTGAAGCTTCGCAATTTTATTACTCGCCAATGTTCCCAAACGTTTCCACCATCAAGGAAAATCACCCCACCAATATTCCATTTTCCTGGCATTGGCAAAGGAACTCGCCACTCAACATTTGTCAGCAAGATGTAGTTACCGCCCCTGGCAGGTCTGTCAGGCAAAGGAACATCGCTGGCAAGCTGTAATGAGTCCAGTTCAGCCTGATCAGTTATTTGGGGTCCAAGCGATCTTTCCTGATAACCTCGAACTGTTGAAACGCCACCTGCAAAAAAGCGTTCCTGGTATGGAACTCCATCGGCCCCTCTGCTCAATGAATCGCCATATGGTCTGACAGCTCCAATTGAGACCCTGGAAGCCAGAATACCACCTAAAACAGTTTTCCTGTAAGTGTGATAATCAAATCTGCCCTTGACAAAACTATTGTCCCCACCCAGAACCCCTCCAGCGGCTTCAATTTCAAGATTACTTAGAAAACCTCTAGCAGGACGAATCGGGTTGTTCCGTTTCTCTATCATGTAATTCCAGGCAATTGACCTGGTCCCTGATTGTTGCAACTCACTATATTCAAAAGCTTCTTTTAACTGCTCTTTCGCATCGGGATGCAACGATGGCTCAACTTCCTCAACTTTCAGCACTACATTACTTATCGAATATCTGGAAGTCATCACCCTTGATCCAAGTGAAAAACCGGTTCTATCCAGATTCAGACCTGATTCTCCACGAGTCTCCTTATCCATAAATAGACGAGTGTCAAACCAGAACCTGTCTAAAAGACGAGGATGAGTGTGTAACAGTTCATATCGATAGTTCAATTCCGGCTCAGGCGTGCCCGCAGAAAGCTGCTGCACATCCTCATAATTCAACCATGTCCTTGTCTTGAGGCGCAGTTTCTGCCCAGTGCCAAAAATATTATTGTTTCCCCAGGCTGCCAGAACTCTCACACGTTCCCTGCTGCCAATTCCCAAACCAAATTCAATATATGACGGTTTCCGTTCTACAACCTGGACTTCCATCACCACTGTTGCCGCGGAAGTATCAATCTCCACAGGCGTAAAACTGACATCTCTAAATAAGGAAGTTTCCAGAATACGAAGTTGCGTTTCTTCAACAGCAGACCATTTAAAAAGCTCGCCACTGACAAGTTTTATTTCCCGCTCGATAATTTCAGTTTGTGTCTGCTCATTACCAGAAATACGGATTTCAGAAACAGAGTAAGCGTTACCTGCTGTAATCTTGTAGAGAAGCTCTGCGCTGTTTATCAAAGAATCTTCAGTAGTATAAACAGTCATTACCGGTTCGATGGCAACTTTAAGCAAACCCTCTTCCCAGCATCGAGTGCGCATCAAATAAATATCGGAGCCAAAATTATTCAAATCCGCAGGAGCTGGCACACCTTCAATGTACTGTAATCCTTTTTGTAATTTATCAGGAATATTGCCAACAGTTTCCAACTCAACAGAACTTATGATAGTTCGAGGACCTTCTGACACTAACACATGCAGAAAATCGCCATCCATTTCATCATCAAAATAAATTGTATCGATTTCAGCAGAAGCATTATGAAAGCCGTTACGACGATAATATTTCTCAATCAGCTTCAACTCAATTTCAATCAAATCTGGGCTGTACATTGAAGACCGCTCTGAAAAACCGAGCAAAGTCATTGGGCTGAACCATCGGGGTTCTTTTATACGTAGCAGAGATTTAAGTTCATTATCTGAATATTCAGAGTTTCCTGATATCTCAATCTTAGCCAACCTGTTTTCATCTAGACCGTAATCCAGCTCTCCTGCAGATAAAATCGATGGGAACAAAACAGCAACCAATACTGTAACCAGAACACAGCAACAGGTTGTGCTTGCAAAACTGAATTGGTTTTTAACTAAGTCCTTGCCCATCTGAAACTTTCGTAGTATGAAAACAGTGTCAACGCGTTAATAGTATCACTTTTAGGAGTTAACTGTGAGTAAGAAATACATCTTTCCTGTTCTGTTTGTTTTGATTGCCCTGTCTGGATGCCAGGAAAAATCAGATGACCTTAACATTCAAGATCTTAACGAAAGTGAATCGATTGTCCTGAACAAGTATATTACACTTGAAAGAGCTCGTTCAGTGGCAATAGTTGACTCATTGACTGGCATTGCATTGCTCGATTCTCTGAATACCGCCTGGGGTGACAGTTCCCTTGCTGAAACAGTTGCTCTTCTCCCTCAAAACCCTGCCAGACTATCAGCTTTCCACAAACTTCTGGTCCGCGTTCTGGACAGCGAGCGAGATTCTCTGTTAATTACTCCCACTGCAGAGCGACTGCTACACCCTTTACCGGATATTGATATAGAGGAAAAACCCTAACTGGGAATTACCTTCAGTACATCAATCACTATCACAAACATCATCAAAAGCATCAGTATTATCACACCAATTTGAGTAGCGATAGCTTGCAGCTTTTGATCCACCTGTTTGCCCGACAGTAATTCAAATGTAATGAAAACGACCTGACCGCCATCAAGTACCGGTATAGGTAGAAGATTCAGCAGAAACAGGTTAATGGAAAAGAAAGCAACAAACTGCATCAGGTGTCCAAAACTCCAACGCAACATATCGCCAGCAACTTGCCCAACCCTGATTGGACCACCAACAGAGTCAAGGCCATGTTGTTTTATTGAACCAATAGCTTTGACTATTTCTACTGTCATTGCTTTTGTTACTAAAACGCCATTTTGTACTGCTGCGAAAAATCCCATTTTTTCGTAGTCGTGAGCTCGCTCAATCCCAATAAGACCAATAATCGAATCTGGTGCTACTTCAACAGGTTCAGGAATTATTTGAGCTGAGAACAGTTCCCCATCGCGCAACCATTGGACAGAAACTTCAACGCCTGCGTTTGAGCCGATCGAATTAACAATATCACCAAAAGTAGTTACCAGTTCACCATTGACAGTTGTAATACGGTCGCCGGCTTCCATTCCGGCTTCAAATGCAGGGCCATCTCTTTTCACTCTGCCTACTCCTGTGAGCCATGGCTCAATGCCAAGCAGCCCATCACCTTTTTCGATACTCAGGTCCAGCAGATTACCACCACGCTCTACTGTAAATGTTGTTGCCGATTGAGGGTCTATCAGAACAATTGCCTTACTCAAATCATTCCAGTTTGTAACTTCAACATCTGAAATAGTAACAATTCTATCGCCAACAAGAAGTTGTCCCTGCTCAGCAGGAGAACCTGGAACAACATTGCCAATAACAGTTGTCGATATAATTTCTTCGCCCAAACTCAATGACAAAACAGTGTAAATAACAAAAGCCAGAATCAGATTGAATACAGGTCCAGCCAGTACAACTGCCAATCTTTGCCCGGCAGGCCGATTTGAATATTTCCGATCTTCAGCTACATCATCATCCAGACCTGCAGCTTCCAGATTACCTTCTTCAGTACCTATAGGATGTTGTCGTGCTTGCCCGGTCCCGGTATCCTGGATTTCTCCCATAACACCTTCACCAGCCATTTTTACATAGCCCCCAAATGGTATTGCAGAGATAACATATTCAGTTTCACCCAACTTGAGCTTCAATAGTTTTGGGCCGAAACCGATAGAAAATGTACGTACATAAATACCGGTCCATTTGCAGACCGAAAAATGCCCTAGCTCATGAATTATTATCACAATGCCTAATGTTATAACAAAAGCCAAAATAGTTAGTAACAAGGTATCTCCTTATAAACTGGCAACAATTTCAGTTGCCAGGATTCTCGATTTTCTGTCGATGGACATTGCCTGCTCTAAGGAATCAACAGAAACAACTTCTGTTTGTTCCAGCGCTTTCTCAATTATCAGGGCAATATCTTTGTATTCTATAGAACCTGCAAGTAGTGATGCAACAGCAACTTCATTTGTTCCATTAAGAACAATTGTTGCCGATCCACCAGCAATGCCAGCTTCTTTCGCTAACCGTAAACATGGGAATCGAACTTCGTCAGGCTTTTCAAAATTCAGCTGACCAAGTTTTGCCAGATCAAGACGATCAGAACCACCACGATGATGAATCTCTCCGGAAATTGCATAGAGAATCGGAACTCTCATATCCGGCTCTCCAAGTTGAGCAAGCATAGACCCATCGTTGAAACGAACCAATGAATGAATTATTGAACCAGGGTGAACAAGCACCTCAATTTTATCATAACCGATTCCATATAAAACATGGGCCTCAATAACCTCAAGCCCCTTGTTCATCAGAGTTGCAGAATCAACAGTTATCTTCTGTCCCATATTCCAGGTTGGGTGATTCAAAACTTCCTTGAGAGTAACATTTTGCAAATCTTCTGCGGTGTGATTGAGAAACGGACCACCTGAAGCAGTTAAAATCAGTGAATCAACTTCAGACATTGATCTGCCATAAAGACATTGTGCCAAAGCTGAGTGTTCAGAATCAATCGGCACAATTTCAGCACTACTATCAGTGACAGCATTCATTACCAGGTCGCCACCAATTACCAGCGACTCTTTATTGGCAAGCGCAATTCGTTTCCCGTTCTCTGCAGCAGAAATTGTAGGCGGAAGACCCGCTGCACCAACAACTGCATTAACAACCGTATCTGCGTTTTCCCACGAGGCTGCTATTTGCAGGCCTTCATCACCAGCAGGCAAAAGCGTACCAGCAAGCACAGGATCTTTTGCTGCCAATGCATGTGCATCGGCATCATAAATATGACAAGCAGAAATCGGTTTACCTGCAGCATCCAGCTTGTCAGCAATTACCGATAATTCAGGTACTTTGCTATAAGCACTTATTACATCGATTGAGAACAGTTCACTATTCTCAAGCGCAATATCGATAGTTTGCTCACCGATCGAACCGGTAGCACCCAATAGTGAAATTGAAGTTTGTTTCGGAATGCGATTACTTGTATCAACAGCGTAAAGAGGTTGTTTCATAATATCCTCCATCACGCAAAGTAGTGGAGATAATAATAAAAGAATGGTGCAGTAAAAAGCAGAGAGTCAAATCTATCAAGTATACCACCATGACCAGGCAAGATATCGGCACTGTCCTTCAAACCTGCATCTCTTTTCAGTAGCGATTCAACCATATCGCCTACTTGACCTAAAACTCCACCAACCAGGCCAAGAAGCCCACCTTCAACCGGTGAGACAAAATCGATAAAGAATATGCAGTACACAGCTCCAACTAAAGCGGCACTGAATAATCCACCAATTCCACCTTCAACTGTTTTCTTGGGACTGATTCTTGGTAAAAGCGGTTTTTTCCCAAATGAAACCCCGAACAGGTAGGCACCACTATCACACGCCCATGTCACAATTGCTGCCAGACCAACCATTGTTGCGCCTGCAGAGTAATCTACCTGCCCCAACTCAATTGGCAATTCCCTCAAGAGAATGAGATGACTTCCAAGCCATCCAACATATAAAACACCAAAGAGAGTAACTGCAATATGTGCAACTGAATGAGCAGGGTCACGGCGAAACAGTTCTGCAGTCATTATTAAAATCATAGTCATGGTCAGCAACAACGACAGAGTTACACTGCCATGGTATACGTACCAGCAAATCATCACGCTACATAACATTCCGATAATTTTATATGGCCTATACCCTTTGGCTTCCATCATCAAATAAAATTCCCGTGATCCAAGCAGCACAAGAGTACTTACAACTGCCATAAACGGGAGTTTTCCCCAGTTGGCAACTAACACAAGTAGTGGCAAACCTACCAGAATTACAGCCAGCCTTGGAATAATATCAGCCTTTTTAAAACGCTCTACTGATGAGTTATTGCTCATTCGTCACCCCCAAATTTGCTCTTCCAATAATTCAGGGACAAAACATCTTTTATTCCATTTTCTTTCTTTAATTTTGAATCGTTATTACTAAGGCCACCATACCTGCGCTCTCTACTCTGGAAATCAACAATTGCAAGCAACAAATCCTGCTCATTGAAATCTGGCCAGAGAACGTCAGTGATATGAATCTCGGAATATGCAGTTTGCCAAGTCAGAAAATTACTCAGTCTATATTCTCCGCTGGTTCTGATTATAAGATCCGGATCAGGGATATCGGTAGAATACATATTACCACTGATTAAATCTTCATCGATGTCATCAACAGTCATCTCACCTGCAACTATTCTTCCAGCAATCTGCCTGGTCGCATATACCAGTTCAGCACGGCCGCCATATACAAGTGCAAGATTGAGGACCAGGCCATCATTGTCAGAAAGCTGTTCGATAGCAATATCTAGTGCCATTTTGGCTTTTTCAGGAATTGAGTCCAATTCACCAGTGGCAGTCAGGCGAACATTTTGTGAATTAAGCTCAGCCACTTCAGAAGCTAAAAACTCCTCCAAAAACATGAACAGTGCTTTTACTTCTGCTTCAGGACGTTTCCAGTTTTCTTTGGAGAATGTATAAAGAGTTAGATAGGATATACCAGCTTTTAGGCTAGCCTTTACAACCTGTCGCACAGATTGCCGGCCGGCCCTGTGTCCAGCCACACGAGGCATGAAGCGTTTCTTTGCCCACCTGCCGTTACCGTCCATTATCACAGCCACATGGACTGGGATGACGCCAGTTGCAACCTCATTACGGAGTTGCTCCAGAGAGTTGTTCATTTGATCACTCAAAATGATCAGATCTCCATAATCTCGGCCTCTTTGGCCTTGATTACTTCATCAATAATACCACAGAATTTGTCAGTCAGTTTTTGGATCTCATCTTTTATATCGTGAGCTTCATCCTTTGGCATATCAGAAGCTTTTTTAATTTCATCGTTTGCACTTTGACGAACTTTTCGCACAGCAATTTTTCCATCTTCGCCATACTCTTTAATCATTTTAGCAAATTCCCGGCGGCGTTCTTCTGTCAGTTCAGGAATTGGCACGCGGATCATATTTCCATCATTGACCGGATTGTACCCAAGATCACTGGCCCTTATTGCCTTTTCAATATCAGCAATAGTGTTACGATCAAAAGGCACAACAGTTAAAAGTCGCGGTTCTGGAGCTCCAACATTTGCAAGCTGCATCAGTGGAGTAAGGGCACCGTAGTAATCCACTCTTACTGGATCAAGTAATGCAGGTGTTGCCTTGCCAGTTCTGATTTTAGAAACACGGTTACGCATTGTACCAAGCGTATCGTCCATTTCCATTTCAGCAGTTTCAACTATTTCGTGACTCATGTTCATTTCTCCTTATGAAACTATCGTTCCCTTTAATTCCCCAGACATAATCCGTAGCAAGTTATCAGAGTCGGATATATCGAATACTTCTATTGGCAGGTTGTTTTCTTCACAGAGAGCAACTGCTGTCAAATCCATCACCCTCAGACGGTTATCTATAACTTCAGAAAATGCAAGAGAATCATAGCGTACAGCATCAGAATATTTGTGTGGGTCTTTATCATAAACACCATCGACCTGGGTGGCCTTCAACAATACATCTGCATTTATTTCCAAAGCTCGCAGAGCTGCTGCACTGTCGGTGGTAAAATAAGGATTACCTGTCCCCCCACCAAATATCAGAACTGTTTTATTCTCAAATAGTTCCAGAGATAAATCGCGGGAAAAAGTTTTAGTCAGAGGAGGTGTAGGTCTAGGTGTAAGAACTTCAGCTTTTTGACCAGCATTGCGGATATAATCACGTAAAACTGTAGCATTCATAATTGTAGCCAACATACCAACACTGTCAGCAGACACTCTGGGCATAACTTCCAGGTTTGCGCTTCTGGCCCTAAACAAATTGCCTGCTCCAACAACAATGCCTACTTCAATACCAGAAGCAGCAACTTTCGCAATTACAGAAGCTATGGATTCCAGTTTATCATGGCCAAACGGATCATTGCCAGACATCAAACCTTCGCCACTTAGTTTCAGTAGTATACGTGAAAATCTGTTACCTGACACAATTGTCTCCGTTTCCCGGTAGATACAAAAAAAGGCCTGAGGCGCACCTCAGGCCTCTTTTATTAACTAACTATTATCCAATCTGATACCGTACAAAACGTTTGATGGCCATATTTTCGCCAAGAGAACCGATAAAAGAATTGACTACATCCTCAATTGTCATATCTGGATCTTTAACATATTTCTGTTCCATCAAGCAAACTTCACTGTAAAACTTATCCAGTTTACCTTCAACAATTTTGTCGATGATATTATCTGGTTTGCCTTCTTCTTTCATCTGGCCACGATAAATCTCAGCCTCTTTTTCAACAAGAGCGCCATCAATATCATCCCTAACAAGCCCGGTTGGCATTGCTGCAGCAATATGCATTGCAATGCTGTGGCAAAATGCTTTGAACTCATCAGTTCTGGCAACAAAGTCAGTCTCACAGGCAATCTCAAGCAATACTCCAACTTGGCCACCAGGATGAATATATGATTCAACCAAACCATTAGCTGTTGCACGACCTTCTTTTTTAGAAGCAGAAGCCATACCTTTTTTACGCAGGTAATCTACTGCTTTTTCCATATCGCCATCGCACTCATTCAGTGCATTTTTACAATCCATCATTCCGCAACTGGTAGTCTGTCTCAGCTCACTTACCATTTTAGCTGTTATAGCCATTCCTGCCTCCTGCGCCAACCGCTTAGCGGCCTGGCATTGTTATTTGAAAAATTATTCGCTTTTTGATTCTTCAGAAGAAGCTTCATCAAGAGTTACTGTTGATGCAGCCTCTTTCTTCTCTGCTTTCTGAATCTCAACTTTGTCGTCTTTGCCCTCTGAACGGATATTACGGCCGTCGATTACTGCTTGAGAAATAACTCGTGAGTAAAGAGCGATAGCTCTGATAGCGTCATCGTTTCCTGGAACAGGATTAGATACAACATCAGGATCACAATTAGTATCGACGATACCAATTACAGGAATACCAAGCTTCTTGGCTTCCTTGACAGCAGTTTCCTCTTCATTGGTATCAACAACGAAGACTGCCTTTGGCAGACCTTTCATATGTCGGATACCGCCAAGGTTTCTGTTCAGTTTATCATAGCGACGACTGATCTCAAGTTGTTCCTTCTTGGAGAAAGAATCGATCTTGCCGGTGGAACGTAGCTCTTCAATTTCATCAAGCTTGCGAACACTGTTACTGATAGTATCCCAGTTAGTAAGCATACCACCAAGCCAGCGCTCAGTAACATAAGGCATTCCACATCTTTCAGCATGTTCGCGAATAGCAAACTTTGCCTGCTTCTTGGTACCAACAAACAAAACAGAGCCGCCTTTAGCTGCAATATCCTGAATGTAACCAGTTGCCTTGTTTAAAGCTTTGAGAGTTTTTTGGAGATCGAGAATGTAGATTCCGTTGCGTGCAATAAAGATGTATTGCCGCATTTTGGGATTCCATTTACTGGTCTGGTGTCCGAAGTGAACGCCAGCTTGTAGCAGGTCTTTAAGTCCTACTTTGGCCATGATAGCCTCCTATTAATCTAAGGGTTCAACATCCTCAGCTGTCATTGGACAGGGAAAACACAATCTTTAAAGAAAGCGCCACCAACCCTGTCCTCCAGCCGAGTGCTTATTTCCAGAGCAATACTCCAGATTGCACCACGGAAATTCGTGGTAATACCTGTTTTTAACGTTTCGAGAACTGGAAACGTTTACGGGCGCCAGGCTGACCGTATTTTTTCCTCTCAACCATGCGAGAGTCGCGAGTCAAGTGACCAGCTTTACGCAACAATGGACGATTCTCATCGTCATGTGCCGCTAAAGCTCTTGCCAGACCGTGACGCATAGCGCCAGCTTGTCCAGATATTCCGCCACCCTTGACTGTTGCAATAATATCAAAGCTTTCTACAGCTTCAAGAACATGCAATGGCTCACGAACAACCATAGCTCGTGATACATCAAAGAAATCATCTACAGATTTGTCATTAACGACAATCTTACCAGAACCAGGCTGTAGCCATACACGGGCTACTGAGGTCTTACGCCTGCCGGTTGCATAAATTCGTTCCAACCTGTCTACCTCCTCCTACCACAAAGGGCAGGATAACACGAAATTAACAATAAGTAGGTAACTCATACACCTTTGGCTGCTGTGCAGCGTGTGGGTGTTCTGAACCTGTATAGATTTTGAGATTCAAAATCTGTTTATTACCAAGCTTTGTATGTGGTAACATGCCTTTAACAGCATTTTTAACTACAAAGTCTGGGTGTTTTTCAAGCATTTTACCAATAGGTATAATCTTTTGTCCGCCGATATACCCACTGAATGTTTGATAAGTCTTCTGCTCTGCTTTTTTGCCTGTCAATTTAACTTTATCGGCATTAATCACAATAACATTGTCACCCATGTCAAGATGAGGTGTAAATGTTGGTTTGTGTTTGCCACGCAGGAGTGTGGCAATACCAGTTGCCAGGCGACCTAAAGGAATATCTGTGGCATCGATAACGAACCACTCCTTGTCGATCTCACTCAATTTCATACTGTAAGTTTTCAACTTCCCGGCCTCCAGGCTTTGGGATTCTTTAGTTATTCAAGCAGTGAGAAGATTCAGCTGATGATCAGGTGCAACTTAACCGACTTTGCTTGTCTCTTTCGGGCGTACGTCGCCCACCGCGCACTATGGTGCGAACTGCGCAATTTACCCTATGGAGTACTATTTGTCAAGGAACTGACTATTTAAAGCTTTACCTAACAATGAAAGCGGCAACCCCATTACATTGAAGTAACACCCTTCAATACGACTTACCATCATCGCACCAAAACCTTGAATACCATAGGCTCCAGCTTTGTCCATCGGCTCACCCGTATTAACATATTTTTTGATAATATCTTCTTCTAGGGGCAGAAATTCCACACTTGTAGAATCATAACTGGACCACTGTATACCGTCTCTAATAATTGTAATAGCTGAGATAACTGTATGTCTGCGACCAGCTAATCTCTGTAACATGTCACAAGCATCAGCCTCATCTGATGGTTTTTCCAATATTTCATTGTCGATTATAACAATTGTGTCAGAACCAAGTACAATTCTGCCAGGATGCTCTTTTGCAACCTGTTTCGCCTTGGCCAGAGCTTGCAATTGTGCATATTCTGCAGGTTGCATGGTTGCAGCTTTTCCTTGAAGCTCTGCTTCAACATCACCGGCAGGAATTATTTCAAACGGAATACCCGCAACCTTTAAAAGCTCTGCCCTACGTGGAGAGGCCGATGCCAGAATAAGAATTTCATCTTGTGGCCAATTAACAAACGGTGAAACAATCATTTGCGGTCCCTGTCTAGAATTACTGTTACCGGTCCATCATTATTTAAATCGACTTGCATTGATGCGGCAAAAATACCCTCTTCAACCTTTGGCCATTTCTCACGTAGCATTTCACCAAATCTTGCGTAAAGCTCCACTGCTTGTTCTGGTTTGGCAGAGCCAACAAAAGAAGGTCTATTGCCTTTTCTACAATCACCATAAAGTGTGAACTGGGAAACCAATAGGATTGATCCATCGATATCACTCAGGGATAAATTTATTCTGCCTGCGGAATCATTGAAAAGTCTGAGTGAAGGAATTTTATTTGCCATCCACGATAATTCTGCATCAGAGTCTTCTGATGCAAATGCAACAAGCACAACCAGGCCATCTCCAATTGAGCCAACAACAGAATCATCGACAGTAACTGATGCTCGGGAAACTCTCTGAATTACACAGCGCATTCTACTCCACTAAGACAACTGGAAGCGATCAACTTTGTCCACGCTTGAAACTTTTTCAACAGCATTAATCAGTTTTTCCAGGTTATTAAGATTCCTGACTTCAACCAGGAAACTAACTTTAGCAGTTCCATCTTTTGCTGAGACAAAATCACCACCATGGATATTATTACCCTTTTGAGATATTGCGTTAGTCACATCTGCAAGCAAACCTTTTCTATCCTCAGCTGTAACAATAATTTTGACCATAAAAGTCTGCTCTTCTGCAACATCCCAGCATACTTCGATAAGTCGATCGTCATCTATAGTTGGGCCTTTGAGATTCTGGCAACCTGTTCTATGCACAGAAACGCCACGCCCTCTTGTAATAACACCAACAATCTGATCTCCAGGAACAGGTTGACAACATCGAGCATATCTTATCATCATGCTGTCCATTCCCTGAACCCGAACACCCTTGACCCGTCGGCGCATAACTTTTGCATAAAGATCCTTGCCCATGTCAGCAAGTTTCTCACGCTTCTTCTTTTCAGGTGGTTGGAACTTGTTTAATACTCTCTGTGCAGTTAAGTCGCCCCTACCAACTGCTGCAAACATCATGTCCAATTCAGAGTAACCAAGCTCCTGCGCAACATCAATGAACTCCGTATCCTTAGTAAACTGAATATTTGATTTTTTACTTTCTCGTTCCAGTATATCATGTCCCAACTTGACACTCTGATCCATCTGGGTTGATCTTATCCAACGCCTGACATGGTGTTTTGCTCTACTGGTTTTAACAATCCCCAACCAGGAAGTACTAGGACTTGCAGTTCGTGAAGTTAAAATCTCTACAGTGTCTCGACTCTTAAGTTCTGTACCAAGACTGACAATCCTGCCATTAATTTTGGCTCCAATACACCTCATACCCACTTCAGAGTGAACTTCAAAAGCGAAATCAAGAGGTGTTGAACCTTTTGGGAGTTCGAAAATATCACCACGAGGACTAAATACAAAAACATCGTCCTGGAACAGGTCAATTTTCATACTCTCCATAAACTCACGAGGGTCAGCAATATCTTCCTGCCACTCCATCAACTGCCTCAGCCAATTAACCATGTTACCGAAATCTATGGCATCATTCGGGTTTCCCTCTTTGTATCGCCAATGTGCAGCAATACCTATCTCGCTCCGTTCATGCATTTCATGAGTTCGAATTTGAATCTCAACATTACGACCACTGGGAGTTCTGATAGTAGTATGCAATGACTGGTACATATTAACTTTTGGACTAGCCACAAAGTCTTTTATTCTGTCGGGCAATGGAGTGAACAGAGAATGCACAATACCAAGAGCGTGATAACAATCGACTTTTGAATTCACCAGGATTCGTAAAGCCAACAAATCAAAAATTTTATCGATGCCAACTTTCTGATTTTTCATTTTATTGAAAATCGACCAGAAGTGCTTTGGTCTGCCTTCAATATCAGCTTCAACTCCTGCACTTCTCAATGCATCCATCAATGGAATGCTAATCTCTTCAATCTGCTTTTCTCTGTCAGATCTCGTCTGACTGATGTTTGATTCAACTTCAGAATATTGATCAGGGTGCAGAACTTTGAAGCACATATCTTCAAGTTCCCATTTTATCTTTGAGAGGCCAAAACGATGTGCCAATGGTGCATAAACATCTTTGGTTTCATTGGCCATGCTGACTTGTCGTTCTGATGCAAGAAACTCAACTGTTCGCATATTATGCAGTCGATCTGCAAGCTTGATCAAAACTGTCCGCGGATCCTTGGCAATCGACAACACCAGTTTCCGATAGTTTTCTGCTTTACGTGTTTCAGGATTATGACTTCTTATATCACTAATTTTAGTAACACCATCAACCATCAGGGCAACATCTTCTCCGTAAATATCCTGAATTTCATCAAGCTCAACAGGAGTATCTTCAACAACATCATGAAGAAGTGCAGCTATCAAAGTATCGGTATCAAGTTTCAAATCTGAAAGTACATCGGCAACAATCAACGCATGAGTAAAATACTGTTCTCCGCTTCTACGAAGCTGTCCATCATGGGCATTTTTGCCAAATTCATAAGCTTGCATCAACAGATCGATATCAGCTTTGGGGTTATACTTTTTAACTTTTTGACATACCCCATCTATCATCTTCTGCAGATCTACCGGTTTGTTATTGCCTTTTTTTTCGTTCATAATTTACTCGGCATTATATCTGTTAACTGAATCTGCACAGGATCAACATTGGCATTGTTCCTGGGGCGCCATTTATTGGGTACCAATTGGAAAAGCACATCCCAGCTCATGTTAATCGCTTCAGTGTTTCCGCCAAGTTTCATCACTTCATCGCGCCAGGTTCTGCCACTACCGAAGCTGACAAACTCCCTGCCGATTCCAGTAAATGAAAATTTCAGGTGTTCACCGGTTTTTCCCATTAAAACAGGAGCACGTTTTAATTTCAATTCATTGCAACGAAAAACAGGTCGACGATTACCTTCCCCATAAGGTTCCATGAGTTCTGTTTCAATCAATAAACCAGCAATACTCTCAGCTGCCATATCTGAAAACATCAATTCCAGATCATAGTACTGATTTACAACACATTCACCCGATGCATTTGCAAGTGCCTCTAGAAAAGCGGCCCTGAAAGAGTCAAGATCTTTACATTTCAACGTAAGACCAGCTGCCATGGCATGGCCACCATATCGGACCAGATACTCACTGCAATTATCAAGCACGGATTTAACATCGACGCCGGGGATGCTTCGAGCTGAACCTCGTGCTTCACCCTTCTCAAATGAAAACAGTATTGATGGCACATTATAAAGTTCGACCATTCTTGATGCACCAATACCAACAATACCCCTATGCCAGTCTTCAGAACCAAGGACCAAACCTTTGTCACCACGATCTATAAACTCAATTGCCATCTGCTCGGCATCTTCACGCAATGACATATCCTTTGCACGACGTTTTACATTTTCCTGATTTGCAGTTTTTGCCAACTCGGATGCATTAGGCAGATCTTCTTTCAACAAGTCCAGAGCAACCTGTACATCACCAATTCTGCCACAGGCATTCAGTCGCGGTGCAATCTGATAAGCAACATCAGTTGTAGATGCAATTCCCAATTCCAGATTTGAAACATCGAACAGTGCCTTTACACCAGGGCGGACTCTGCTCACCGATCTGATTTTTTTCATTCCCCACTGGACAATAGCTCTGTTCTCCCCTTGCAAGGACATTTGATCAGATACCAGACCCAGTGCAGCCAGATCGATAACCTCATTTTCAAATCCTGGCGGCAGACTTTCACTATTCAGTTTGCGTATAGCTTGAACAAGTTTGAACCCTACAGCAACTCCGCATAATTCAGAGTTAGGATATTTGTCACCGACAGTCCTGGGATTAACCAGAGCATGTGCACCTTCAGGCTGAGCATCAAAAAGATGATGGTCCAGAATTACAACATCCATACCCAGTTCTGCAGCTCTGTTGACTTCTGCCAGTGCAGATGAACCTGTATCGATTGTTATTAAGAGATTAACCGATTCCTTACCCCACTGTTCAATCATCCGAATTGCAACACCGTAACCATCGATGTGCCTGTCAGGAACAAATGGTGCTACTAACTCAACAGAATTGCCATTTACTTCCAGGGCACGAAGTGTTTGAGCTATCAAGGCAGTTCCAGTCAAACCATCGACATCAAAATCTCCATGAACAGCAACTTTTTCAGATTTTTCTGCGGCTTGCAGAACACGCAAGGCTGCTTTTTCCATGTCGGTCAACAATAGCGGGTCATAAAGATTTTCTTTTTTGGGATAAAAATACTGTTCCATTTCACCAAAAGAAGTGATGCCTCTGCTTGCCACAATGGAAAGCATATTTGGTGATGGAGTAGCATCTGGACAAGGCCAACTGGTACGCATTGATTCAATTGTGTCAGAGTCTGGTGCAAGACTTGCAATCCAGGTTCTACCGGTTATCAAACCTGTATTAGAATTTTTCTCTTTGTTGTTACTCACAAATTCTCCGTTATTATTGTATCGGGAAGTCAGTTGTAAGCCGGGTCCTGTTACCGCAAGCGGCGACAATCATGTATCTGGGACTGCTGTTGCCAGCAACCTCAAGCGACCTACCCGGGAGTCATAACGAAGCGAGCTACTTCATGCTCCTCTATATGGTCTTGCTCCAGGTGGGGTTTACCAAGCGGCTGTTGTCACCAACAACCCGGTGAGCTCTTACCTCACCATTTCACCCTTACCGTTGCAAGCAACGGCGGTATATTTTCTGTGGCACTTTCCGTGGGATTACTCCCCCTGGTCGTTAACCAGCACCCTGCCCTGTGGAGCCCGGACTTTCCTCGGCCTATTCAGCCGCGATCATCACTCCAACTTCCCGAGACAATAATAACAACTATTTAAGATATATGTCACTAATTTCCGAGTTTTCCATCAAGAGCCAAATTAGCCATCAAATCTGCATGACTATTTTCTGCCCTACGTACATGCTTCACTTGAAAGAATTTCAGCTTTCTTGAAAGGCTTACAACTTGTCTGTAAAGAGGAATCAAGTCTTCACTTTTCACTCGATATTGACCAGTCAATTGTCTGGTCACAAGTTCACTATCAAGTCTCAAGGAAATTTTTTCGATACCCCAATTTGCAGCAAACTCCAACGCTCTTATTACTGCTGTGTACTCAGCAACATTGTTTGTGCAGTTGGGAATAACCTCACCCCAGGCACATAGCAACATACTATCCTGTTGACCAAATACCATACCAACTGAAGCAGCACCAGGGTTCCCTCGACTGGCACCATCAGTCCAGATTTCCATTACATCGCTGCCTTTTTTCGGCATGGGACTGGAAGTCAAATCAGCAAGTGGTAAATCATTTTCAGTAATTGATTTAGATTTCTTTTTCGATTGCCTGGTTGTGGTCGAGCCAAGTTCCCGTCTCCACTTGCGCATTTGTTTCTTGAGGTCCCCGGCAGTAACTCCACACTCTCTGGCAAGAGAGCGCAAATTGCCTTCCTTTTCAAGGAGTAGCAACAGGTCTGAAACTGTATCTGGAGTTTTCTTCTCGGACATAATCAACACCGTTCAAATGAATAATGGGTAGTAAATGGTGGGCCCACCAGGACTTGAACCTGGGACCGATCGGTTATGAGCCGAGCGCTCTAACCAACTGAGCTATGGGCCCCCACATATTACAGCGATGCACAATAATTCCCGACATGCAAACGGTCAAACGTTTTCCATGTATCCGTCAAGTTTATTGCTTCGACTTGAGTGTCTCAATTTATTCAATGCTTTTGCTTCAATCTGTCTGACACGCTCACGAGTTACTTTAAAAATTGTACCAACTTCTTCAAGTGTACGCGGTGTTCCATCGCCAAGTCCGAAGCGAAGTCTAATTACTTTTTCTTCTCTATGAGAAAGTGTACTTAGTACTTTGATCATTTTTTCTGACAACATTTTATGTGCTGCAGCACGAGCTGGCGAAACAGCACCTTCGTCTTTCAGGAAATCACCAAAATTGCTGTCCTCATCTTCACCAACAGGCCTATCCATGGAGATTGGCTCCATGCTGGCTTTCAATACAATCTGAACTTTATCCAACGGTAACTCAACTTCAGCAGCAATTTCATCAGGTGATGGCTCACGATTGAATCGCTGAACCAATATCCTCTGTGCTCTATTGACTTTGTTGATTGCTTCAATCATATGTACAGGAACTCGGATTGTTCTGGCCTGATCAGCAATTGCGCGAGTAATCGCCTGCCGGATCCACCAGGTTGCATACGTTGAAAACTTGTATCCCTTACGATAATCAAACTTCTCAACTGCACGCATTAAACCGGAGTTACCTTCTTGAATCAGATCCAGAAATTCAAGCCCGCGATTGTTGTAACGCTTGGCAATACTGATTACCAGCCTGACATTGGCTTCAACCATGCCACGCTGAGCTTTTTCAACAGCTCTGTTACCTTGCAGAATTTTCAATGCAGAATCTCGAATTTCTACACATGTGAGCCCAAGGTCACTTTCGGACTGATTAATTTTCTTTCTGCAGGCACTGGCAATTTGCGTTCCGGATTTACTGCTATCACATTCTGCAATTCTTTTTTCCTGATCACTGATATTTCGATTTATCCTGATAATAATATTTGCAAGCTCTTCAACTTTGTGTCCAGCGAGCTTCAATTCTATAAACAGCTGAATGATTTTCTTTTCACGTGATTCAATCATTCTGGTCAATGTAGCTTTGCGTGTACTGTTTTTACAGGTGTTCAATTCCTTGGTCTGATCAATGACTTCTTGTTGCATTTTCTGGATATTAGCAATACCTCTGAGAATTTTTCGTCCATCTTTTTTGTGTGAAGATCTAACCTTCCAATTGCTACTATCCTGCTGAACCATATCTTCAACAGTAATTTGCTCAGCAACCAGCAGTTCAGCTTGTCTTGAAATTTCTTTCAGGATATATGGCGAAATCACGATCGCCTCCAGAACTTGAAACTTACCACTCTCCATTTTGCGAGCCAGGTCAACTTCTCCTTGCCTGGTCAATAGTGGTACACGACCCATTTCCCTGAGATACATCCGTACAGGGTCATCATATTTCATCGTGCTGCGAACAGTTTTTTTCCTGGATTTGATTTTTTGACGCGACTTCTTCTTATCCCTGGCAAGCTTGGCTTTTGCATCGGAATCAGAATCAAACATCTCTATCTTCAGGTTGCCAAGTTTCTGATGAATTTGTTCCATCAAATCAGGATCGAAACTATCTCCCAGTAAATCATTTATCTGCTCATTTAGAACATAGCCTCCATTTTCAATTGAGACTTTGCGAGCTTTATCTATGATGGTTTCTAACAAATCTTTTTTTGCCATGTTGACTTTCCCCTTAGTCCGAAACCTTTTCAGAATTCTGCCTTTTCAAATCTGACATACTTCTTAATTTTGCAATAGCCGACAACCTATCTTTTTCCCTTTCAATACGCGTAACACAGTCTGTAACAATCGAGATAACATCGTCCTCAGAAGCCGGATTGTCCAATGCAAGTAGACTGGTCACAAAATTTCTGTAGTTGTCAGAGTGACTGTACCAGCGGTCACGCACAAAACTACCCGGTGTTGAAGCACTTCCCTGTTGCCATTCTCTTAACTCACTGGCCAGCATGGTGGCCTCTTCCGAGGAGAATGAATGATTTGAAAGCAGATCATTCATAGATTTTGCAGCTTCACCAGTGGAATCGTTAATCACACAAGATAGAAGTGATTTCTCAAGCGCACTAATATCGACAACAATATGATTGCTCACAGATTTCATAACTGGTTCTGCTTCAGTTTCCGATTCCTCTTTTTGACTGCCGAATCTGCGATTTGCAGTTTTGGTAAGTCGTTCAATTTCGGAAACTATGATAGCTCTTTCCAGATCAAAAACAGTTGCGGCTTCATCAATCAATAATGATTGTCTAATAGGGTCACTCACTCCGGAAATTGTCTCAACTGCTGCACGAATCGCTCTTTCCCGACCTTCACGGCCTTTTCCGCTTTTAACGGCAAGATTGTTCAGCAAATCAAGATAACCGGATGAGTTGTGCAACAGTTCACCCAATGCTTCTGGGCTGTTCTGCTGCAGAAAATCATCAGGGTCCAACCCGTCAGGTAATAATGCGATTTTTGGTTCAAGCCCAGTCTGCAAAGCAATTGAAGCTGCTTTGATAGAGGCCTTCAACCCAGCCTTGTCACCATCATAAAGCACATAAAGAGTTCTGCATCCACGATGAAGAGCTTGTGCCTGCTCAACCGTAAATGCAGTTCCACAGGTTGCTACACAGTTATTGAATCCGTATTGCACAAGAGCCAGCAGATCAAGATAGCCTTCGACAAGAATTGCTTTCTTTGCCCTTGCTACAGGAATTCTACTAACAGAATAACCGTACAACAAAGCACGCTTATTAAAATAATTGCTTTCCCTGGAGTTTAGATACTTTGGCTCTCCGGGACCAATAATTCTGCCACCAAAACCTGCAATCCTTTGTGCGATATTGCGGACTGGAAATATTATCCGATTTCTAAAATAGGTAAACGGCTGGTCATAGTCGCCCTGCATCAGCAGACCAGTTCTAACGGCAAGTTCCAGAGAAACACCTTTAGCTTTCAGCTTTTCTCCAAGCCACTGTGATCCTCCAGGAGCAAATCCGACATCATATCTGCGCAATACTTCTTCACTGAAGCCACGGTCAATCAAATATGCTCTGGCTTCTATTCCTGAGTCGCTCCATAGTTCCTCAACCCAAGCTTCAGAAGCTGTTTCCAGTGCTCTGAACCAAGCTTGCCTCTCACCTTCAGACTCATCGTTATCAGTTAAATACTTGGCTAGATCAATATTAAGTGGCCTGGCCAAAACTTCCAGAGATTCAGGAAAAGAGAGCCCCTGCAGGTTCATAAGAAACGATATTACATCGCCACCTTCACCACAGCCAAAGCACTTGTAATACTGTTGCTGAATATTTACATGGAAGCTTGGAGTTTTTTCTTTGTGGAATGGGCAACAGCCTTTAAAAGAGGATCCAGAAGGCTTGAGTGAGACATACTCCCGCACTACGGAAACGATGTCAGTCTCTTCCTTGATACGCGTTACGATATCGCCAGGTAGTACAGGTGACATCGGGGCGAATCCCCCCCCTCGTTTTGTAGTCTTTTTCCAGAATAATACGATTTGCAAATATATTCTATATCTGCCTAAATGTCAAACATTTAGCCCAGTTTCACTATTGTCATACCCTCTCCACCTCTGTTTAGTGGAGCATGTTCAAACGTCAAAACTCTGCTATCTTTTCTGAATTTTTCATGTAGAAAAAACCTCAATCGGCCTGTTCCTGTGCCATGAATAATCTCCAATTCTTCCAAACCAGCCACAACTGCTCTATCGACAAACAGATCTACGGCATCCCAAGCTTCTTCGGTTGTAAGCCCTCTTAAATCAATTTCCGACCTGGCCTGAACATCTGCCAATGAATGAGTTCCAGCCTTGATTACTGTTTTTCTGGACTTCTGCCTGTTCTTAATTACTACAGCATCTTTGGTTGCGACACTCATTCTCATGCCATCAGATTCAATTGTTAAGCGATTGTTTCTTGATTCAACAACTTCACCTTTGAGATGAAGATGAGGAACCTCTACAAAGTCACCTTTTACAATCTTATCAAGTTCATCCTGGGAAGTTTCTTCCCCTGGCAGCGAGTCTTTAATGTTTTCAAGAACTTCTTTTGCATCGACGACGCTCTTTTTGCTTGCTGCTGTCTCCTTGATTGTCTTGACTGCAAGTTCAAGATTTCGTCTCGACTCTTTAATGAATCGTTCCCCTTCAGCCCGTGCTTCAGCGAGAACTTTTTTACGCTCTTTATTGATATCGGCAAGTTGTTGTTTCAGTTTTTCAGAAGTAGTTAATAATTCTCTCTCTTTTGAAGCAGCACGCTGATTCGCCTCAACCAGCTCTCTGTTGCGGGTACTCAGTTCAGTTAAAAGTTTTTCAATCTGCACTCTGTCTTGACCTAACAGAGCAGCAGCTCTGTCAATCATGTCACCAGGCAACGACATTCTCCTGGCGATATCAAAGGCATGACTCCCACCAGGAATTCCAACACGAATTGAGAATAGAGGCAGTAAAGTTTCCTCATCGAAATCCATTGCGGCATTTACCATTGCGGGGTGGTCGTTAACAGACGCTTTCAACAACCCGTAGTGAGTTGTAGCCAGAACAGTCGCGCCTTGTGCAGCAAGAGCATCCAACATAACATAAGCAAGCACAGAACCTTCATCTGGATCAGTGCCACTGCCAAGCTCATCACAAAGTACCAGAGTTTCTTTGTCTGCAAGCTTGATGAAGCTGCCCATATGCTCCAGATGCGCCGAGTAACTGCTCAAAGACCTTGCAATTGATTGTTCATCACCAAGATCAACAAAAAGCTGTTTGAATAATGGCAGTTCTGTCTTGCCATCTGATGGGATGTCCCATCCACATTGACCAAGCATCACCATCAAGCCAACACACTTCAGCATTACAGATTTCCCACCAGCATTCGGCCCGGAAACCAGCACAACTTTTCTATCGCTTGGTATTTCAAATGTCAAGGGAGTTACATCAATTGGAGGGTCCTGGTTGAGCAACAACGGATGTCTTGCAGAATCGATTATGACTTTCCCACCAGGCTGTATAGCCGGCCTGAAAGCATCTATAGATTTTGTCCATTTTAAAACTGCATAAGTTTCATCAAGCAATGTCTGTAGCGCAGCAGCTTCAAGTAAATCTTCAATATTTGCTTCAACAAGAGCACCTAGTTCCAGCAGAATGCGTTGCTCTTCAGCAGCTGCATTCAATCTTGCTTCAACCAGATCGTTTTGCAGAACCACTACCGATTCAGGTTCAACAAAAATTGTACTGCCAGTTCCCGACCTGTCCAGAACAAGCCCCTGAACCTTTTGTCTATCTCCACTACGCATCGGCAGACAAAAGCGATCACTACGCAAAGTTACTTCGTCAGCACTAGTCCACCCTTTGCTGCTGGCCTTGCTCATTATCTTACTGACTTCACTTCTTACTGATTGCTCTTGATTACGAATATTCTTCCGCAACGATGACAATAGCGGCGACGCACTGTCTTTCACAGTTCCATCAAGGGCCAGAGCCATCAACACACGACTGCAAAGTTGATTGAACGAAGCACTGGAAGTTGCGGCTGATGCCCAGACTGGTCTGTATGTTTCGCCCTCAATCAACCATTCCCTGAGCTGATCCAAATCGCTGGCAGCAGCAGCGATTGCAATAATATCGGAACCTTCAAGACGTAGCGGCAGGTCTCGATTCAACAGTTTAATAGCATCTGTAATATTTGTCAGTGGCGGATGTTGTTCATCTTCAAAAGACTCTCTGAGTTCATCCAGAAGCTGCCGTTTTTGTGAGATTGGTTGTAAATCGGTATATGGCAGCTGACAAATAATATGTTCCGCAGTATCCCTGCAGATAGCAAAACGGGCTATGCCTGCAAGAGTTTTTTCCCACTCAAGCAATACAAAAGCCCGTCGATGTTCCGAAATATCGGATAAAGTATAATTAGTATCCCAACCAGAAATATTCTTCAAAAGAGGAATCACTTTTGAATTCCTCTATTTTTTTCGAGAGAGCAACAACTTGACCAAGGCGCTGACACGATCACCGTCGGCTCTAATACCACATTTTGGCACAGCAGACTTCATGACCCGTCCCATGTCCTTCATCGATTTTGCTTCCAGTTTTGTAATTACACCCTGGATAATTGTTTTCAACTCTTCTTCAGTCAGATCTTCCGGCAAGTATGCCTTAACAATCCTTAGTTCGTATTCACAATCATCAATCATTTGTTGTCGACCAGCACTTTTAGCACCTGCCAGAGAATCTTTTACTTTCTTGGCATAAGCTGCAACAATTTCCATGACCTGATCTTCTTTAAGTTCCTCACGAGTGTCAATTTCAACCTGCTTCAAGGCAGCTTGCATCATTCGCAGAACCTGAACGCGGGGCTTGTCTTTGCCCTTCATCGCTTCAATCATTTCGGTCTTGATTCTATCCTGTGTTACACTCATATCACTTCCCTTTTCAAAGTTTGAGAATCAGTATTCTACAGCTCATTTAGTCTTTCTGCAACGGATTGTAAGAACGACAAGCCTGCTGCCACTGCAGTTTCAGTTCTAAGCCTGTGAGGCCCCAGGCGTACTGCAATAGCTTTGTCTACAAGTAGTGCCAGTTCCTGATCACTCCAGCCACCTTCTGGACCAACCAGCCACACAAGGTCCTGGTTTTTGTCAGTGACTTTACCTGCAATATCCGATGCAGAAATAATCTCATCCGCAGCAGGTTCAAAACGTGAACGAGCCAAGCCGTAAAATAGATTGGCTTTGGGGTTATTATCAATAATACTGGCCAAATCTAACGGCTCGGACAAAGCAGGCAGTAAAGATCTACCCGATTGTTTGGTTGCAGTCTGTATGAGAGTTTGCCACCTCTGCTGCTTCCCCTGTCTTGGAGTAATCTCACTGTTATCTGCAAGAAGTGGCGAAATTATCGACGCTCCAAGCTCCACCGATTTTTCCAGCGCCCATTCAAAACGTTTGTTTTTTATAATTCCGCAAGCGAGATGAATTTTGGGCAATCGATGTTCCAGTTCATCTTTTTTCACAGCAGTAATCGTAACCAGAGCTTCCGGCAAATCAGTTCCCGTAAGAGTGCCTGATATCCTGTTTCCTCTGCCATCGACAAGTAAAACATCATCACCAGCAACAGCACGTAAAACCCGCAACAAATGTTTGCTCTCCTGTTTATCCAACGGGATTACAGAGCCCACTTCCGGTAGTGGGGTGCTTTCTGGTAGGAGATAATAGTGCATTATTTAGCGCCCGGGTTCTGGAGTTTTATCTGCCAGATCATTACGAAGTTTTTCCAGCAATTTATTCTGGTCTCTGTTTAACTTTTGCGGAGTCCAACAAATAATTCTTACCATTTGATCACCACTACCACGTCGATTCAGAATTGGCAGGCCTTTACCACGCAATCGGAACAGTTTATGTGTCTGAGTTCCTGCAGGAATTTTCAGCGCAACTTTACCATCAAGAGTTGGCACATTTATCTTTGCACCAAGTGCCAAATCGATTGGTGAAACAGGCAAATCAAGAACGATATCATCGCCGTGTCGTTCAAAGAGTTCATGCTCCTTGACTTCCATCATGATCCGCAAATCACCTGCAGGGCCACCTTGCATGCCAGCATCGCCCCTGCCTTGAAGATCCATAAAATTACCGGTAGAAACACCTTGAGGAATCTTGACCTCTACAGTTTCACTGCCACGTACTGTGCCACTGCCGGAACAGGAGCTACATGGATGCTCAACCTTTTGTCCTCTACCACCACAACCAGGGCAAATACCTTCTGTCATCATCTGACCCAGCATTGTCCTGCGAACCTGTCGTACCTTGCCCATGCCGTTACATTGGCTGCATGTTACAGGTGAGCTACCGGCTGCAGCACCTGTTCCACTACAGGAATCACAAGGAATCTGTTTATTCAACTTGATCTTTTTTGTGACCCCATCAGCAACGTTTTCCAAAGTCAATTTCACTTTGGCCTGAAGAGTTCTACCGCGATTGTCAGGAGCTGATTGCCCTCCGCCAAATCCTCCGCCGCCAAAACCACCAAAGTTACGCAGGAATGATTCCATGGCATCGTTCATGTCAAAGCCACCAAAACCACCTGCGCCACCAAAGCCACCAGATTGTTGGTCAAAAGCTGCATGCCCATATTGATCGTATTGAGCACGTTTTTGAGTATCTTTTAATACTTCATAAGCTTCAGTTGCTTCCCTGAACCGCTCGGCAGCTGTATTGTCATCCGGGTTTCTATCCGGGTGGTGCTTGACTGCCAGCTTACGGTAAGCCTTCTTGATTTCAGTTTCGGTTGCACCATTACTGACTCCAAGTACTTCATAATAATCTCTAGTCGACATCTACATCCCCACTATTCAGCTACAGCTACTCTAGCTGCACGCAAAACAAGTTCACCCATGTTGTAGCCATTTTGAACTACTTCAACTATACAATTTGACTCAACTTCTTCACTCTTGAACCTCGCAACGGCTTCATGTTTGTTGGGATCAAATTCGTCACCAATTTTTACTTCGATTTTTTTGATGCCTCGATTGCCAAGCATATTCTTCAAACTGCCAGCAGTCATTTCAACACCAGCTCTGATAGCAGAATCGTCTTCAACCAGTAGTGCACGATCAAAATTATCCAGGACCTCAAGAAGATCTCGAGCCATATCAGCGATAGCAAAGGTTCGTGAATCCTGTGCATCTCTGCGACCGCGCTTACGCACATTTTCAGTCTCAGCGGCAGCACGCATCCATTTATCTTTAAAATCATCACGTTCTTCTTCGAGAACTTTGATTGGATCTATTACTGCAGGTTCTTCTTCGAGCTCTTTTTCAGGCTCTATTTCAGGCTCT
>CAYTFE010000003.1:93390-145448 GCA_964437115.1 uncultured Fibrobacteraceae bacterium
ATCTATTACTGCAGGTTCTTCTTCGAGCTCTTTTTCAGGCTCTATTTCAGGCTCTTCTACAGAATTTTCCTCAGGCTCAACAACTTCTTCAGTCTCAAGATTTTCATTTTCTTTTTTGTTCATCTTTCCCTCTCACTTAATTCAAACGCTCAAGACTGCGAACAAGCAATCTCATGCCATTAATTATTTTGTGATACTGCATCCGCTTTACTCCCAGAACTGCAAGCGCTCCCTGCCTGCCTCCAAGTTCGTAAGGAGCAGATACAATACTAAATTGTTTCAACTCTTGCACGGGATTTTCATCACCAATCCAGACTGACACACCATCTTCAGTTGCCCCGGGAGACAATCTTTTCACAGCATCACGTATTGATGCAGGAGATTCCAGGAACCTGACCAGATCTTTCAAACTTTCAGGATTTGACAGCTCCGGTTCCTCAAGAAGCTCGCTGAAGCCTGACAGTTCAATATCGCCATATTCAAAATCTGTGAACAATTCGTCACTGACCGTTGCCAACTCGCTTGCACAGCTGCTTCCAGATGAAATACCTGGGTCAATCGCAGCTAGTGCGCCGTTACGGATTTCATTAATTGTCAGCCCGCTGATTCGCTCAGAAAGTATACGGGCAGCTTCATCCAGCACTTCAGGAGTATAACTATCAATCCTAGGCAAAATAGCAGTTCGTACCAGAGCATTTTCCAGCACCAGAACCATTAATATTTTATCGCTCTCCCGATAATGCAAATCCAGGCGAACTGCCCTGATTCCATCCCAGGTTGGCCCCAGAATGATACCAACACCATCAGTCAACTTACACAAAAGAGTAGCAAGCGATTTTGTAACTGCCTGATTCTGAACTACACAGCTCAATTCAAGGTCAACAGCCCTGCCGCCAACAAGCTGAGGCAAAGCATCTGACTTGACAATCTGGTTCACAAAAGCCCTGAATCCAGAATCGGTGGGAATTCGCCCTGCTGAAGTATGTAACTTACAAAGCAATCCTTGATCCTCAAGAGATTTCATAACAGACCGTACAGTTGCCGAAGACACGGTTTTGCCCAGATATTTTGCAACCAGAGTACTGCTCACAGCTACACCGGTATCGCTATAAAGGCGAACAACCGCGTGCAGAATGGCTTTATTTCTGTCGTGCAAATCTATCATTATGTCTCAATGGTTAAAGCTGTCGCTACAAGGTAGTACGAACCGATTTGAAGTGTCAACCCAACTGACCAGCTAAATGCTCTTCAATTGCATCTATCTGGAGCATACCATTCAAAGTCAGCACAAGATTCTGCTTGTTTATTACCCACAAACCGTCGGCTATGCCCTTTTCAAGCAGTCCTGAATCGCTGAACAATTCCAACGAAACACCTGTTTTAGTGCGCAATCCAAGAAATAACTGCTCCAGTTTCTGTGATTCTTCATCTGGGTAATCGGCAAAATCCTCTGGCAACTCCCCAGACTGTAAACAGGTCATCCAATGTTTGATATCAGCTTTGTTTGTATATCGACGTTTACCATCAAAACCACTCGCACCTGGACCAATCCCGGTATATGGGACCCTCTGCCAATATGCGCTGTTGTGCTTTGACTCATAGCCTGGAATTGAAAAATTCGATATCTCATACTGCTGAAATCCTAGTTGTTGCATAATCTCAACCCCGGCTTTATACAATTCTCCAATTGAATCGCCCTTCATCATTTTCAATTCCTCAGCAGAAATGCTGTCAGCCAATTTTGTTTTGTCATGCAGTTCCAGTATGTAAAATGAGATATGTTTTACGCCAAGCTCTGCTGCTTCACTGAAAGCTGATTTGAGCTGATCGACATTACATCCTGGAGCTAAAATCCAGTCAGCACTGACATTTGAAAACCTGTTTGTAGCCAATTGCAAAGCCGATCTAGCTGTTTCAGGGCTACATTGCCGGCCCAAAGTTTTCAATACTTCGTGATCAAAACTTTGTACCCCAAGGCTAATTCTATTCACTCCAGCAGACTGCCATACCTCAACAAGTTCATCGGTAAATGATTCAGGATTTGCTTCGCAAGTTATCTCAACATCATCAGAAACTTTATAAAGCGAACGAACAGAGGCAAGAATCTCTGTCAATAATTCCGGTTCAAGTTGGGACGGAGTGCCACCACCAACATAAATTGTCGATAATGATAAATCGTTATCTCGCAACTTCAGTTCATTAATTACAGATTCCGTAAACTGTTTCCTGAGCCCACTATCGTGCTCAGCAATCCGATTGAAATGACAATAGCTGCATATCGATCCACAGAAAGGAATATGTAAATAAAGACCGCCACCCCTTTTTAAAAGAGATGGCGACTTGTCAACTGAGCTTGAAATCACTTTATAATGTCCCCGATGCGGCTCAATCTTGGGCGGAATTTATCCTTGTCCCAAGACCAATAAATAAATAAGGCCTTGCCTTTAACCAGGTCCACATCCAGAGGTCCCCAGTAACGGCTGTCAGCACTGTTATACCTGTTATCGCCCATCATGAAAATCTTGCCTTCAGGTACTTCGTAAGGCCCAAAAGTCTTATTTCCTCGACGGTTGGCATTATGCATTTCATGATTTGTGTGAGGCATTCTGTGAGTATCACCAGTATACCATTCTGTATCAGCATCTGGATGGTTCAGATTCTCTTCATACATTTTGTCATTGACGAAAAGTTTACCATCGCGCATTTCAACAACATCCCCAGCAACAGCTACACATCTTTTTATGTAGTCCTGATTTCTGTCGACAGGAAATTCAAAAACGATAATGTCTCCCTGCTTGGGTTGACTTATTGCAGGCAGCTTCAAAACAGGCAACGGGCCTTCAATCAATGTTTTGTTGACAAATGGAATTCTGATTCTTTCAGGAGTTTTTGCTCCATACCAAAACTTGTTAACAAAAAGAAAATCGCCAACAAGCAGAGTTTTTTCCATTGATCCAGTTGGAATATGAAAAGCCTGAATTATGAATTGTCTGATCAACAGAGCAAATATTAATGCAGTTCCGATACTGCGAACATAATCTTTAACTTTTGTTCCAAACGAGACGTGATCTGTTGAAACTCGTCGATTTCTATGAGTAGCTATCTTTGCCATTGTTTTCCTTTCGCGTATTTCAGCTCCTGATAATACGCAAACCGATGGTCATCGTTCCACTTTTAAAACAGCCATGAATGCTTCCTGTGGAATTTCCACTGAACCAATCTGCTTCATCCTTTTCTTTCCGGCCTTCTGTTTTTCCAGCAATTTCCTTTTTCGCGAAATATCGCCACCATAACATTTTGCCGTCACATTTTTCCTGAATGCCTTAACCGTTGTTCTGGCCACAACTTTCGAACCAATAGATGCCTGAATTGCAACTTGGAACATCTGCCGTGGAATCAGTTCTTTCAACTTCCTGCAAAGTTCCAGACCCCAGTCATGAGCACTGGATCTATGTGTGATACAGGCCAACGCATCGACAGGATCTCCGTTTATCAAGATATCCAATTTAATCAAATCACCTGCACGATGTTCGATATATTCATAATCAAGTGACGCATAACCCTTGGTCACTGATTTCAATTTATCGTAATAATCTACAACCAACTCGCTCAAAGGAATATCGAATTCCAGAACAACTCGTTCAGTATCGATGTATTCCATTTTGCGTTGAGTGCCACGGCGATCCAGGGAAATCTTGATTACTGGCCCGATATATTCAGCTGGAGTAATAACCGATGCTTTGACAAACGGCTCCATGACTGCATCAACTTCACTTGGAGTTGGCATCAGAGCAGGGTTTTCCACAAGTAAAGTTTCACCAGTTTTTTTAGTTACTTCATACTCAACATTAGGCAGAGTGGCAATCAGATTCAGATCATATTCACGCTCAAGTCGTTCCTGCATAATTTCCATATGCAGAAGCCCAAGAAAACCGCAACGGAAACCGAAACCAAGGGCCGCACTTTTCTCTTTTTCCCAGGTCAGAGAAGCATCGTTGAGCTGAATTTTTGTCAACGCATCTTGTAAATCATTATACTGATCATTGTCTACTGGATAAAAACCGCTGAAAACCATCGGCTTGGCTTCAACATAACCTTTTAGAGGTTCAGCGCATCGCTTGTCAGCTAAAGTGACAGTATCACCAACGCGAATATGCCGAACATCTTTAGCTCCAGTTGCAATATACCCAACTTCACCAGCTGACAATATTTTCTTCTTTACTCTTGAGAGCCTGAACCAGCCAATCTCATTGGCCTCATGTTCCATACCGCTCTGCATCAGATGAATCATATCGCCTTTGTTGATGGAACCCTGCATTACTCTGACATAAGCAATTGCTCCAACAAAAGGGTCGAAAATAGAGTCAAAAATTAATGCCTGAAGTGGTGCGTCAGAATTGCCATCAGGAGCAGGAACTCTTTCCACGACAGCTTCCAGAATCTCTGGGACACCCTCACCCGTTTTGGCACTCACATGCAAAATCTCTTCAGGTTCACAACCAAGCAAATCTACAATCTGTTCAGTAACATATTCCGGCCTTGCTGCAGGTAAATCGATTTTATTAATAACAGGAATTATTTCAAGGTCATGCTCCATAGCCAGGTAAAGATTATTGATGGTCTGGGCTTGAATACCCTGAACTGCATCGACAACCAGAATTGCACCTTCACATGCAGCCAAGCTCCTGGAAACCTCGTAATGAAAATCAACATGGCCTGGTGTATCTATCAGATTCAGAACATACTTCGAGCCATCTGCTGAATCGAAATTCATCCTGATTGGGTGGCTCTTGATTGTTATCCCACGCTCTTTTTCCAGATCCATGGAATCCAGTACCTGCTCCTGCATCTGATTGCGGTCAAGCGTACCTGTAACCTCAAGCATCCTGTCGGCAAGTGTCGACTTGCCGTGATCTATATGTGCAATTATGCAATAATTTCGGAAGTCTTTCATAGCTCCGGTCATTTTCAAAAAGTAAACTGCCATTGTGCCAATACAGCACCAGGAAGTGATGCAGAATTCGACATTTCCAACGGCTGAAGCAATTCGCCAGGCTCCCAACTATCTGGAACCGGTACAGGGTCTTCTTCAAAGTTGTACAGGTGAGCTCCAACATAAGCATCGACTGCAATAATAAACACTGCACCCAATCCCCACCAACCAAAATCGAGCATCAGTTCCCAATACTCTGTCACCTGAGATTCGTAATATAATCGATTGTCATCACCAGGAGCAAGGCTCTTGGCATAAGTCTGCAACCGTTTGGCCTTGCGATCATACATTAACATTCTTGTCCAGTAATACATTCCGACACCAAAGGCAGTAGTTGCTCTCCATCCACCTTCGCTGTGCAGCTGCCCCCAACCTGGGAAAACCGGTGTTACAAACACAGTAGCTGCAGTGTGCATTTCACTGCCCAAAACAGGCGCGGTAGGCTCTTCATCGGCAAACAGAACAACTGGCAACAACAGGAACAGTAATATAATTTTGATCGTCATTACAAATCTCCTGTTCTGCCTGGAGTCAAAACTTGCAAAGCTCCGTGATTTAAATCAAATCGATAGCTACCTGCAGGTAACTTCTGAGCTTCACCATCCCAGTGTACTGCAAACTGCTCTTCTATTGTAACCAACGCCCCGCTGCTGCGTGGATATATAACTTCAGGTCTGTCCAGGTGACTGCCATCAATACCCTTGGGCAACATTTTTGCCAACCTCAACTTTGGCATCGCTGACACCATACAAAAATCCAGCAAACCATCAGTCATGTCAGCAGCAGGAGTCAACTTGAAGCCACCACCACAATATGGTCCATTACCAACTTCGACCAGCATCCAATTACCATTAATTGTATTGTAACCGTCATCTGTGTCAAATTGCCACTGAGCAGAAATCGGTTTGCATTTAAATATTGACGATGCAGAAGCGATCAGATATCTGAACTTCCCAAACTGCCTGGGAACACCAGCTGCAACCAAAGAGGCATCTCCATCAAGAAACAATCCACATGAGTTGACAAATCGTCTGCCAGCAAACTCAGCTACATCAATAGATAGAGTTTTGCCATCAACAACAGCATCAACCCCATCTTCAACAGAGTTCAATCCCAGCCCAGCAGCAAAATCATTACCACTGCCGCAAGGTATAATACCCAGTTTTGCATCTGTTCCAACAAGGCCAGTAGCAATTTCACTGACTGTCCCATCACCACCAACTGCAACTACAACAGCATGTTTTTCTGCTGCACCTGCGGCAAGCTCAGAAGCTCCACGCGGTAAATGAGTAACCAGAATTTCTACATCAATACCACGAACTGAAAACAATTCTGAGACATCATCAACAGACAGTCTGCTCCGAGGAGGCCCTGCAACAGGGTTCATAACTACTGCAACGGAATAGCTCAATAGACCCTCTCAGAAAGTAAGGCAGGTGGCGGGAATGTGTGGGAATCGAACCCACCCAGGACGGTAAACGCGCCCAACACAAGGATTTGAAGTCCCGGGGGACCACCAGGCCCCATCCACTCCCACCTATAATTACACTATATAACGGTCAAGCTATTGCTTGATGCAAATCATTTCTATTTCAACTGCTGCATCAACTGGAAGCCGGGCAACTTCCACTGCAGAACGCGCTGGTGGATCCTGGCTGAAAACCTTGCTATACACCTCGTTGACAGCGGCAAAATCGTTCATATCGCGCATAAAAACAGTGACCTTCACAACATCAGCAAATGTCATTCCGCCTGCTTCAATTACTGCTCTGGCATTTTCAAGAGCTTTTACAGCTTGCCCTGCTGCTGTTTCACAAACAAAAAGACCTGTTTCTGCATCGATGCCCAACTGGCCTGCTGTAAAAAGCATTCCGCCAGAAACAATACCCTGACTGTAAGGACCAATCGCAGCCGGCGATTTATCTGTGCTAATTATTTCTCTAGTCAACTGGGTCTCCTATTCAACTGTTACAGACTTTGCGAGGTTCCTTGGCTGATCAACATTTTCGCCACGCAACAACGCAATATGATATGAAAGCAACTGCAATGGAATAACAGCTAGCAGTGGAGTCAGCATATCAAGCGACTCAGGAATTTCGATTACATGATCACTCACTGAGCTTATCTCTGTTTCACCTTCAGAGACGATACTGATGACTTTCCCTTCACGTGCTTTAACTTCCTGGACATTACCCTTGATCTTCTGATAGCTACCATCGCTGGTGCTGATTACCAGCACGGGCATATCCGGATCGATCAACGCAATGGGACCATGTTTCATCTCCGCAGCCGGGTAGCCTTCTGCGTGAATGTAGCTGATCTCTTTTAATTTCAGGGCACCTTCCAGAGCAATCGGGAAATTATATCCTCTGCCAAGATACAAGAAATTTGCTACATCTTTATAAGCTTTGGCTATTTCCAAAATCTTATCAGCCTGCTCCAGTATCTTCTCAATTTTTCCAGGAATAAGATCCAGCTCTTTTATAATTCGCTGTCCTCTGACCATAGACATATTGCGTCTACGCGCAAGAAGTACAGTCAGCAGCAACAATATTGTAACCTGACTTGTGAAAGCCTTGGTTGAGGCAACACCGATTTCAGGACCAGCATGAATATAAATACCAGCATCCGATTCTCGAGCAATAGTTGATCCAACTACGTTGGTCAAACCAAGGACTTTTGCTCCTCTGCGCCGTGCTTCACGCATCGCTTCCAAAGTATCGAGTGTTTCTCCACTCTGGCTGATTACAAAACAGATTGTCCCAGGCTCAATAACTGGTGACCTGTAGCGAAATTCCGATGCATATTCTACTTCAACTGGAATTCCAGCGTGTTCTTCAATAAGGTATTCACCAAGCAATGCAGCATGCCAACTGGTGCCGCATGCCAAAATTACGATTCTCTTGATCTCACGCAATTCGGTGTCACTCATCCGCAAACCATCCAGTTTCACATCCCCAAGCTCTGGCAATATTCTACCTCTGAATGAATCACGAATTGTATTGGGTTGCTCAAAAATCTCTTTGAGCATGAAGTGCGGATAACCGCCCTTTTGGATCTGATCAAGATCCCAACTTATTTCATTTATTTCACGACTTAGCGACACATTCTCGATACTTGTTACATCAACCCCGTCAGGAGTCAAGACAGCTACATCTCCATCCTTGAGATACAAGACGCGCTTGGTTTCGCCCAAAATAGCGGCAACATCGCTTGCTAAATAGTTACAATCCTCTCCCAACCCAACGACAAGTGGCGAGCCCTGTCTCGCAGCAACAATTTTTTCTGGTTCATCGGCATGCATTACGGCAAGACCATAAGTACCTTCAACAAGGTGTAGAATCTTACGAACTGTATCTTCAAGACAACCTTCGTAATACTCACTTATTAGATGCGCCAACACTTCGGAATCAGTATCTGAAATAAACTCATGTCCAGAGGCAGAAAGCCTGGTTTTAAGAGCTGTGAAGTTTTCAATTATCCCATTATGAACAATTACAACACTACAATCACCATCACAATGTGGGTGAGCATTTACTACATTTGGGGGACCATGAGTTGCCCATCGTGTATGAGCAATACCAGTTATACCTTCCAGGTCTTGCCCATGAGTCACATTTTCAAGCTCGGTTATTTTGCCTTTAGCTTTGAATACATTCAGACCACCATTGGAAATCGCAATTCCAGAACTGTCATAACCTCTATACTCAAGTCTTTTAAGACCATTGATAAGTATATTTGCTACTGGTTTGTTTCCAGTAATTCCAACTATACCACACATATAAAACCTAGCCTTTCAAATAGCCCTGAGTTTTTATAACCAAACTGTTGACTTTATCCTGTGATCCCGCTTCAGCAATTACTCTGATAACCGGTTCAGTGTTACTTGGTCTGACATGAACCCAGCAACTACCGTCACTCCATCTGACGCCATCACTTTTATCCAGCGAGCCATCGCCCAGCTTTGCCAGAGCTTTCGAAACAGCGTCGGGGTCAAACTTGCCATGAAATTCAAATTTTTCCTTGACCATAACCACAGGTGGATAATCGGCAACAATATCACTCAAAGTCTTGCCACTGTCTGCGATATATTGCAATACCATGGCAATTCCCACAAGCGCATCACGCCCTGCATGTAACGTTGGATAAATTACCCCACCATTACCCTCTCCACCAATGACAGCATCGCACAAATGCATCTTTTCAACTACATTAATCTCACCAACAGGAGAACGCTTGACAGTTGAACCATGCCTTGCAGCAACTTCTTCAATCAAACCGGTTGTAGACAAATTCACAACTACATCACCAGGTTGTTTCCCTAACAGGAAATCAACAGCAACGGCAAGAGTCATTTCTTCACTTAAAAGATTTCCAGAACCTTCTACAAGAACCAGCCTGTCAACATCGGGGTCAACAGCAAAACCCAAATCGGCATCGCCGTTTGCAACAAGCTCTCCCAGTTCAACCAGATTAGCGGGAGTTGGTTCAGGAGTATGAGGAAAATTACCAGTCATATCACAATAAAGAGACTGGCATTTCACGCCAAGCTCTTCAAGAAGCATCGGCACAATTCTGCCACCGGCTCCTTCAACTGCATCAACTGCAGCAGTAAGATTACAAGCAGCAATTGCTTCTTTATTCAACCATGGCAGTTTCATGATTGCTTTGATGTGCGCTTCATCTGCACTGTCAAAACTACTTTGGTTGCCCAATTTATCCCAGGTGACATGCCCTCCAGAATCATATTCTTTTTGCATGGCTGCATTTTCAGAAGCAGTCAGAAACAGACCTTTGTCAGTCAGTAATTTCAGTGCATTCCATTGTTGAGGATTGTGGCTTGCAGTAATAATAACTCCACCAACGGCATCGCTTTGCTGAACAGCCATTTCAGTAGTTGGTGTTGAAGCAATACCTATATCGATGACATCATGCCCGGTAGAAACAAGAGCTGCAGTTACTGCATTGAGGGCCATCGGTCCTGAAGGCCTTGGGTCTCTACCCACAACTACTACTCCTGCAGGAAGCCATTTGCCAAAAGCAGTTGCCCAGGCTGTAATAGTCTGAGCATCAAGGCCATCACCAATAACTCCACGAATGCCGGACACACTTACTTTTAGTTGCACAATAAGACCTTTCGATCATAAATAGAGAATCGCTTCACAACATTTTTTGAATTGTAAGGGGGGATTTTCAAGACAGTGTAGCCGATGTACGGTATTGAACCGCAGGCCTGCTCATCTTGAACTTGTAAAATGGTGCCCGGAGGCGGACTTGAACCACCGACACCAGGATTTTCAGTCATGTGCTCTACCAGCTGAGCTATCCGGGCACCCAAATTACTACAATCGCAAAACGACTGTTCGGGAATAAAACACTCTAAAGAGCCAATTGTCAAGCCGTGTCGGGATTTTTCCCTAAAATGATTATACAGCAAGCTCTTATCCCCTGTCATTATAACCATCCGGGTTGTTGCTGTGCCAATTCCAGGCATCGGCTATTATACTATCAAGATCGCTATTTTCGGGCATCCAGCCAAGCACTGATTTAGCTTTATCGTTTGCAGCAACAAGTCTTGGAGGATCACCAGCTCGACGGGAAGCTATTGCTGGAGAAATTTCCCTGCCAGTGATTCTGGAAGCACATTCAATAATTTTCTGTACAGATTGTCCGTGGCCTGTCCCAAGATTTATTTGAGTAAGTCCGTTTTCATCAATAGCTTCTATTGCTTTGATATGTGCAGCTGCAAGATCTGCGATATGAATATAATCGCGGATACAAGTACCGTCCGGAGTGTCGTAATCGTTGCCAAATATTTTAAAACTTACATTTTCGTCAATCAAAGATCGCAATAATCTGGGTATCAGATGAGTTTCAGGTTCGTGATCCTCGCCCAGCCCCGGGACTGCTCCCGCGGCATTGAAATATCGAAGTGCAACTGCAGGAAAACCTACTGCCGAGGCAGCATCGCCCAAACAATATTCAATTGCCAGCTTGGTTCTGCCATAAGGGTTGACTGGAACAGTCGGTGTGGACTCAATAATAGGCATTGTGTCAGGTTCACCATAAACAGCTGCTGTAGATGAAAACACAAAGCGCTTTGCTCCGCCATCGGCAACTGATTTAATGAGGTTCAAACTACCAGCAACATTATTTTGATAATACTTAAAGGGGTCAGTTACAGATTCGCCAACAAGGCTGAACGCAGCAAAATGGATAACTGCATCAAATGGGGTTGCAAAAACAGAGGACACAAAACTTTCGTCCTGCAAAGTTCCTGCATGCAGAGGAACATCAGCCAAAGCCTTGCGATGGCCGGTACTGAAGTTATCCAGTATCTCTACATCATGTCCTTTTGCTAATAGAGCCTGTACAGTTGCACTGCCAATATAGCCTGCCCCGCCAGTTACTAGAACTCTCATTTGTTACCTTCGATCTGCTGCTTGCGTTGTTTCAGAAACTGCCCCGTCAAACTCTTGGAACGCGCCAGTTGAGCTGGAGTTCCTTCTGCAACTATCCGCCCACCATTCTGACCTCCACCGGGCCCAAGGTCAACTATCCAATCAGCTTGCGCTATTAAATCCAGATTATGTTCAATCACTACAACAGAGTGTCCTTTATCAACCAACTCATGCAAAACTGTAGCCAGTGCTTTCACGTCGTCAATATGCAGGCCTGTTGTTGGTTCATCCAAAAGGTAAAGATTCTTGAAAGTTGAACTTGAGACCAACTCACGACCTATTTTCAATCTCTGACTCTCTCCGCCTGAAAGAGTTGTAGCTGGTTGGCCCAGCCTGAGATAGCCAAGTCCAACTTTACGTAGAATTAACAATCGATCGCGAATGGCAACTTCTGATCTGAAGAACTCCAATGCCTGCTCAACAGTCATGTCCAGAACAGCAGCAATATTCTTGCCCTTGTATTTGATTTCCAGAGTTTGTGAATTGAATCTACTTCCTCTGCACTCGTCACAAATAACCGAAATATCGGCCATAAAATGCATTTCCACACGATGCTCACCAAGCCCATTACACTCTGAACATCTGCCACCAGCAGTATTGAAACTGAATCTGCTGGCAGTAAAGCCTTTCGCACGAGCATCAACTGTTTCAGCAAACAGTTCTCTGATCGGTGTTAAAACTTGCAAGTATGTTGCAGGATTTGATCTACTTGATTTACCGATTGGCATCTGGTCAACAGTTACAACTTTGTTAATCCAGTGAGCTCCCTGAAAGCCAGTAAATGGACTGGTACGTTCAGCACTGCCTTCAGCTCTGCCGTTCAAGCCATCGCCAATAATATGATTCATCAGAGTACTTTTGCCCGATCCGGAAACACCGGTCAAACAAACGAATCGCTGCAATGGAATTCTGGCATCTATATTTTGCAGGTTATGCAGGCGAGCACCCTTGACCACCAGACTTGATTTCGCATTTCCTCTTTTTTCGGCCAACGACTCAAGGCTACTGTCACCACGCATATAACGAGCAGTGAGAGTATCTGCATCACTTAACAAATTCTCCAACTCACCTTGATAAACAACTTCGCCCCCAAAGTCACCTGCAGCAGGACCGAGTTCAATAAACCAGTCACCCGCCCTCAACACATCCAGGTCATGTTCTACAACAACTACACTGTTTCCTGCATCGGATAAATCACGCAGTGTAGAAATCAGCTTCTGAACATCGGAAGCATGCAAACCGGTTGTAGGCTCATCCAAAACATAGAGCGTATCAACTAATCTTGAGCCGATAGAGTTAGCCAGGTGAATTCGTTGTGCTTCACCACCGGAAAGAGTTCGTGTCAAACGATCGAGAGTAAGATACCCCAGCCCAACTTTATCCATGAATTTTAAACGCGATTCAACTTCAAGCCTGATATCTTCAGCAACATTGAAATCATTTTTTGAAAGCTTCAGATTTTCAATTTTTTGCAAAGCTTCAGTAATCGTCATCTGCGAAAGTGCCCCAAGTTCCAACCTGCCCACTTTAACAGCGCGTGCTTCTTTCCGTAACCGGGTACCGTTACAGGTCCTGCAATCTGTATCACCCATAAATCGTCGAGTGAAGAATCGATGATGCCCTTGCTTCATCTCACTGCGCATTTTTTCCAGGAAGGGAATTACAGCCAGGTAAACACCCTTGCTGCCCTCCATAACTTTATTCCTATGAGACTCAGCAAGCTTTTGCCAAGGCTTATTGATTGGGATTTTTTCACGTTTGCAAAAACGAATGAACTTGGCAAAGTCTTCTTTAAACGATAGCGTACTCCACGGCTTGACTGCCCCTTCGACAATAGTTTTCATGTCGTCCGGAATTATCTTTCGCTCATCGAATTCCAGCTTATTGCCAAATCCATTACATTCCGGGCAAGCCCCATGTGGAGAGTTGAAGGAAAACAAATGTGGCGTGAGTTCAGGAAACTCTGTGTTACAACCTGGACATAATCGCTTATTGGAATACTCTGTGCGATTCCCATCAGCATCCAGTACGACAACAAATCCGCCAGACTGGCTCAAAGCAAGTTCAACGGCTTCCGCAAACCTGCTCCTGTTTTTCGATTCAATTTTTATTCGATCAATTACAATATCTATTGTTGTTCCCGGCTTGACTTCAATACCATCGTTTTCGTCAAGACGAACCAGTTCCGACCCCAGAACAACCCGTCGAAAACCTTGAGCCAACAGAGATTCTGCCCACTCTTTATTGTCAGCAGAAATCTGAAATGGAAAAGCAATAGTTGCAGAAGATGAGTTGCCTGTAACTTTTACTGTTGATCGCCATACCTCTGAAGGACTATCGGGCTTTATCGGCAGATTACAATCCCTGCAAACCGTATTTCCCACCCTGGCAAACAAGACTCTGAGATAATCATTAATTTCCGTAACTGTACCAACTGTACTGCGCGAACTTTTGGCTGCATTGCGTTGTTCAATTGCAATTGCCGGGCTGATACCATCTATATGGTCTACATCAGGTTTTGGCATTCTGGCCAGGAACTGTCGTGCATAAGTTGACAACGACTCCACATATGCGCGCTGCCCTTCTGCATAAAGAGTATCGAATACCAAGGTCGATTTTCCAGAGCCACTAACTCCAGACACAACAGTCAGCTTGTTGCGAGGAATATCAACATCGCAATCTTTCAGGTTGTGTTGCCTTGCACCACGTATTTGGATGAACCGATCCACATTTTCTCCTGTCCAATGACATAATCCGAATGACCGACAATCATATCAGTTCTTTGCGTTATGCACCAATGGAATTACACTTAATGTCTGCACTTTTAACATGACGGAGAAATCGATGTCCAACATTCAGGCCCTTTTAAAAACTATTCATACACTCCGCTCTCCTGGTGGCTGCCCCTGGGATCAAAAACAGAGTCTTTCCGATGCTGCTCGTTTCCTCTTTGATGAAGCTGCAGAACTTCTGGAAGCTTCTCTTTCAGGTGATACTGATCATGTGATTGAAGAAATGGGCGACTTACTTTTCATGATCTGTTTTTGTCGTGAAATTCTTTCCGAAAGTGTTGATGTCACATTAGAAGACATTGCTGGCATCGGTAATAAAAAGCTTATTCGTCGACATCCACATGTTTTTTCAGACAAAAGCGCGGAGTCCCAAACCGAGAGTCAAAATCATTGGGAAGAAATCAAAAGACTTGAAAAAGAAGCAAAAGGAATTGATACAACACGCCAAAGTGTTCTTAAAGACTTACCGCCATCTTGCTCACCGTTGCGACAGGCTCATGATTACCAGAAAAACGCCGCTAAAACCGGTTTTGACTGGCCTGACTTAAATGGAGTTTGGGATAAGATCGACGAAGAAACCGGAGAATTAAAAGAAGCAATTGCAGGTGGCGATAAAGATGAAATCACTCACGAGCTTGGCGACATTCTGCTCGCTGTAGTAAACCTTGGCCGCAAACTGGGAGTAGATGCTGACGATGCGATGCGTCTTGCCAACGTCAGGTTTCGCAGCAGATTCCACATAGTAGAAGAGACATACGACAATGACGTTGAAAAAATGAAAGCGGCCTCACTCAATGAGCTTGAGACCGCCTGGCAGAAATCAAAATAATACTATTCGGGACAACCGTCGCTGTCAGAATCACCATCATAATCTTCAGGTGAATTTGGACAGTCATCATCAGCGTCCAGGATTCCGTCAAGATCATTGTCCAGCTCAGGACAACCGTCTCCGTCTTCATAGCCATCCATATCTTCAGCTTGATCAGGGCAATTATCTTTTTCATCGGCGATGCCATCGCCATCAATATCCGGGAATTCTTCAGGACAACCATCATCGTCACGATAGCCATCAAAGTCCTCAGCTTCATCAGGGCATGGATCGTTGACATCAGGAAAACCGTCGCCATCATTATCAGGGTCAGGCAAACCATCATCGTCTTGCCAGCCGTCAATATCTTCAGGACTGTCTGGAGCCAAATCATTGATATCAGGAACACCATCGTTATCATTATCAAGGTCAGGACAACCATCTTCATCCTGCCACCCATCGAAATCTTCAGCAGCTTTTGGGCACCAGTCGAGACGATCCAGAATACCGTCAGAGTCTCTGTCTCGACCACCGATTCCAAACACTCGACTTATAGAAATTGTAGTAATTAGATCAGGGTAGGCTGCTTCAAAATCAGTTTCAAGGAGGTTGCGGCCAAGAGGCACGTCGTAAGTCATAGACACCCCCCAGCCAGTGTGATCTCCCCAATACAATCCAGTAGACACACATTTCTGCCACTCAGTCCTGGAGATTCCAGATAGCTGAGCTTCGCTGTACTCCACGAACAGATCAACATTGTCGCGCCTGAATTCAACAGCTGCTGACAGCAGTGTAAAATCTTCTCCAGCAGGGTAAAGTGGATGCCACGACTGAAACTGTCCAACACCATGGCCACCAAAGCCGTCGTCGATATTCCATCTGCGGCCAGCTGACAAATGCAGAGTCATCTCCGGTAATTGACTGTTCCGCCACAGCCTGTGGCTCACTGTAAATTCAACCTGTTTTACAGATTCGCCTTCACTGAGACCTAATTCCTGATCACCGGTTGGTATAACAGATGACGCAGAAAACGAAATCCCCTGCCACTTTCCAAGTGTAGGCAGACCTAATACAACACCAATTTCACTATCAGCAATACCACTACCTGTTGCTGGTATTGAACCAACACCGCCACTCCAGCTTTTGTTACGACCTTGTCCATAAAGGTGCAGCCAGGAAAAAGCCGAGTATTCAAAACGAAGTCGATTTTCACTGAAGCTGACCTGATCTGGACCATAACTTATGTTGTACATATCATGAGCGATATCGACAGACAGTAAGCCGTCGGCAGGCAGAAAACCGGATGTAACTCTGTGCAACTTGACAGATCGACGCGGATATTCCGCCTGCAAAACAACAGGCAAAAGCATCAAAATCAGAAAGTACTTAATGCTACTGTTCAGCACTTTCGTCCTTCTCTTCTGCTTCAGGTTCTTCAGGAGAATCCCCTTTTTTCAATTCCTCCATATAATTCATCTGCAGGTTCATAACAGCCTGCTCAATAAGCTTTTGTACTTCAGGATCACAGTTGTCGCCAACTTTAACTTTTAACATCTCCAGGATATCAACAGTATATCTGGCCCCATCAAGGTCACGGTGCATCTCACCAGTATGAGGGTTAACCATTTTCCCGAGCTGCATCATACCTGAGCTCTGCAGGTTCATAACCAATCCCATAAGGATTGCATCGTGCTTGTCGATTTGCTTGTCTGCCATTATAACTCCTTGTTCGTTTGTTTTCGCGACACTAACACAGCCAATTTGTGCAACTCAGCCTTGATTTGCAACTTGTCGGACATCGAATTCATCTTCAATACTACCGACAACTACTTCTAACAGATCTTCAAGAGTCACTAATCCTGTTGGATCGCCATTTATATTGACAACAAAAGCGATCTGCTGTTTGTGCCAACGTAGCTCTTCAAACAGATCCCATGGGGACATAACTCTCTGTACTAAAACTGCCTTGCGAATAATTTCAGCAGGTAATTTATCTTCGGGTTGTTTGTCCTGAAATAACAGATCTCTTGACAGAACCCAGCCTGTGAGTCGGTTATCCTTACTCAAGACAGGTAATCTGCTATATCCGGAAAGTGCAGCAAGTCCGCGACACTGTTTCAGAGTCATATCTTCTTGAAGGCAAACAGCCGTATCAATTCGCTTGGTCAAAGGCTCTATTGTAGTACTGCTTAAAGCCAGACATCTGTTAGCAATAACCTTGAATTGCTGGTCCATATTATCAGGCTGATAGGAAGAAAGAATATGGCCCATCTTTTCACGGCTCATATCATCACCATAGCCAGTGCCTTCTCCTGGCAACACAAAATCAAGCCAACGTGAATATTGCATCATAATCCAGCGCAAAGGTCTCATCAGAATCATCAACAAGCTTAAAGCTGGTACTGATCTTGTGGTCAAAGATTCTGGATATTCCCGATAGAGAACTTTCGGAATTATCTCACCAAATATTATTATCACAATAGCCATTACAGTCGCAGCAGCCAAATCACCTTTGGTACCATACAAAGTTGTTAAATACGCAGTAACTACCGAGGTTCCAATCACATTGAATAGATTTGTACCAATCAAACTTGTGAGTATCGGGTCCTCTATTCTCAATAACATTTTTTTCAAACGTGAGAGGCTTTTGCTTCTTTTTTTCTGCTCCCGGAGATAAATCCTGATTCTACTAGCACTCATCAATCCAGTTTCAATACCAGAACAGAAGGCACTCCCAAGGACACAAACAACTGCAATAATTACAACGGTCAATAAATTCATCACATCACATCCTGACGGAGTTGATGTATCCGAATCCTGACAACCTTATTATAGTCCATTTCCAATACTGTAAAATGGTGCTCGTCGGTTCTGACTGTTTCACCTGCGGCAGGAATTTTGCCAAGTTTCTGCATCAGGTATCCGGCAACAGTAACAAAATCTCTGGTGTTTTCAATCCTGGTATTACACTGCTCATTAACAGTTCTAATGTCTGCACTGCCGGCAACCAGCCAGCTCCAGTCCGCAATTTTCACAATCTCGGCATCATGTTTATCTGTTTCATCCTGCCAGGGGCCGGTCATCACTTCGAGACAATCCTCAAGAGTAGCTATTCCTACAAAATCTCCATGCTCATCCACCACAATGGAAATATGTCTGGTTCCAGATTGCAGCTCATTCATTAACGATGCTACAGTTTTTGTTTCTGGTACAAAAAGCACTTCACGCACAAGGTTATTTATTGAGTCAACATCCTGTTTCAGTAAATCTTTCAGATGGAAAAAACCGATTGGCTTTTCTTCATTTTCTTTTGTTACCGGATAACGATTAAAACCACTTTCGCTTGCAATCGATAAAACTTCTTCTGGAGTCATGGTATCCTGGAAAGAAATGACATCTGTACGAGGAGTCATTATCTCCTGAACTTCAATCTCTTTTAATTCCATCAATCTAGACAGGAATCTACCTTCAACACCTGATAAGGCGCCGTCCTCTGTAGCCAATACAGCAGCTGCTGACAGCTCGCGCATAGTCAAAGGCTTGCCACTCTCCTTTTCGTAAGGGAGCAGATCCAACATTTTGCCCAGACTCCACTCAATCACATCAAGTAGAGGTCTGATTACTATCAACCATATTGAAAGCGGAATTGAGAACAACTTTGAAAAGAAAAGACTGTTTCGAAGAGCAATCATTTTGGGCGTTATCTCACCAAATAGGAGCAGTAGAATAGTCAAAACAGGAATCGCAACCGCAATACCCTTTACACCCAGGGTTTCAACCAGCATTGAGGTTGCTAATACCGAGGCGACAATATTGACCAGCAGATTCCCGACCAAAAGTGCAGCTAATAATCTATGTGTTCTTTCAAGGAGCTTCGCAACTCTGCTGTTCTTGCCAAGCCCGGCAATATCGGCTTCTGTCAAGGAAAACAGAGCAGTTTCCGAGCCTGAAAAACAGGCCGACAACACCAGCAGCAATACGAGTAAACCAAGTTCCAATCGAGAAATCTCCTTATTTACAACAAACAACTATTCCAAGAGAATAGCCCCTTGCTTGACACCCTGCAAGCACAAGACTAACATCACACCAACTACTTGGCGTTTTTGAAAGGAATGACGTTGGACAGGACTCTTGTTATCCGTTTTGGTGCTTTGGGCGATTTATGTATTTGTGGCTGGTTTTTATCAGGCCTGAAAAACACTAACCCTGAAACTGAGATTTCTCTATTAACAAAACAACGTTTTGCTGACCTTGCCATACAGTTCAGCGGTGTCGATAAAATTGTTGCTCCTGATCTTTCCAATCCATTTACTGCTGCTAAATCTGCTAAAATAAAATCCTATGATAAAATCATCGATGCTCATTCAGTTCTGCGTAGTAAACAGATGCTCTTACTCAGTGGCAGACGGGCAGATTCCACCCTTAAAAAAGACACTTTCAGCAGATTTGCTTTAATTGCAAGGGCAAGGTTTGGGATTAAACATCCAGATACACCTGTAACACATCTACTGGATCGGCTCTGCAAACTTGAGCAAAATATCAACCCCTCTGCCCCGCTTGCTCAACTGGACAATAAATCTGCCGACGCACCAATAGCAATCGCACCCGGGGCGATGTGGAAATCAAAACAATGGCCAATTGAAAACTTTGACACTGTCATTCAGCAACTTCTGCATAATGATAAAAACATTCGATTGTTCCTCGGTCCGCAGGAAATGCAATGGTTCGGCGACAGCTCACTTGCTAAAATATCAAATTCCAAAATGCAGATAATAAACAACCAAACTCTGACCGAAGTTGCCAGATTGCTCGGCGAATGTTCTCAAACAATTACTAATGACAGTGGACTTCTACACCTCTCTGAAGCAACCAACACACCTGTAATTGCTATTTTCGGTCCGACTGTAAAGCAGTTTGGTTACTTCCCATTGCTTGAAAGCTCATCCGCTTTAACTCACGACATCTCTTGCCGACCCTGCTCTCGTGCAGGCCGAAAAGATTGCCGCCGTCAGGATTTAGCCTGCCTCACTGAAACAACTCCTGCATCAGTACTTGCTGCTATAGGAGGAGAATAATGAAACGCCCAGGTGCTTTGCTTGAACTATATCGCCGGCTCTCACCAACAATTGCCATGCTTGTTCCGTTTCTTGCCAAATATTCAGTTAAACTGCAAAAAGCAACTGATGGCATAGCTTCTCAAAGAGAACAAATCGCAGAGGACTCACGCTCGTTGCACAATTGCATCTGGTTTCATGCTGCAAGTGTTGGTGAATATGAACAGGCAAGACCTGTAATCGCAGAGCTCAAAAAAACTGAATCCCGACTAGTTGTAGTCACACATTTCTCTTCATCAGGCTATGAATTTGCGCAAAGCAATCCTGCTGGAGACAAACATTACTACCTGCCTCTGGACACACCGTCAAACATGAAACAGTTAGTAAATTTACTGAAACCTTCCGTACTTGTTTTTGCAAAGTATGACTGCTGGCCAAATCTGATTCTGGAAGCAGAAGCTGCTTCTGTTCCGATACTTCTTATTTCCGGAACATTACCTGAAACTGCGGCCCGCCTGAACAAAGTTTCGCTACCTTTGATGCGTGATATATTCAACAGGTTCAATGAAATTGGAGTTTGCAGCCAAAATGATGCCCATCGATTTATTGAAAGAATGGGAGTCTCTGCAAAAGTTACTGTTACTGGCGATACCCGTGCAGAGCAAGTCCTCAAGCGATTCAATGATTCCGCTGACGGACCAACTGCAATAATATTGAAAAACTTTGGTGAGCAAATTCTGGTTCTGGGAAGCTCTTGGCCACCTGCATACGATCTCTGGTTCCCGATTTTACCCGAACTCCTGTCCAGCAACCCAGGACTTAAAGTCATCATTGCCCCACATGAGCCAACTGCAGAACAGGTTGATTCTCTAGTCCAACGTCTAGACATCAAACTCAGTATCCCAGTGACAACATTATCTGAATTTGAGAACGATGGAATTGGAAAGCGAATTACGATAGTTGACTCAGTTGGGCTTCTGGCAGAAATATATCACTGCGCAACTATCGCTTATGTTGGTGGAGGATTTAGTACTGGTGTGCACAGCACTCTGGAACCGGCAGCAAACAAAATACCCGTGCTCTTTGGACCAATAATTACAAATGCAGAAGAGGCTGGTGAAATGGTAGACTCAGGTGGCGGATTCATTATAGACAAAGATAATATATTTGAAATTGTTCATGATCTTCTCAACGATGATCAAAAGCGTACCAGATGTGGCAAAGCTGCCTACTCAGTTCTGGACTCCAGAGCAGGTTCGGTCTCTAAAAGTGTAACGATGATTAAAAGCTATTTGGCATAAGGTATCTGATCAACAACCCCAGCAGTTGAAAAACCGCGTAACCTCAACATGCAGCTTTCACACTTACCGCACGCCTCATCTTGCCCAACATAACAGGACCAGGACAGATGCATCGGCGCTTCAAGTTCCAGTCCCAGTTTGACAATTGCTGCCTTATCCATAGCTATAACAGGAGTCTCGATACTTAGTTTTGTAGATGGTCGCGTGCCTTCAGAAATTGCTGCTGAAAACTTCCTGTAAAACTCGACAGTGCAATCAGGGTAACCACTGGAATCCTCTTCCACAGCACCAACAACCAAACTTGTTGCACCAATTACTTCTGCCCACGATGCCGCTATCGCCAGAATATTCCCATTCCGAAATGGCACATATGTACCAGGAACGGAATCTTCTCCAGGTATCCCGGCTTCAACTTCCAGAGAGTCATCGGTCAAACTTGACCCACCGATTTCATGCAACCAGGATATATCGACAACCAATCTTTCTGTAACATTGTAGTAATCTGCAATCTCATTGAATGCGCGCAACTCGCGAGCTTCAGTTCTCTGCCCATAATTCAAGTGCAAAAGGGCAACATCATGAGTTCTGATTACTTCTGCCAAACAGACACAGGAATCCAGCCCACCACTGAATAGAACAACCGCCTTAGGCTTTGACATTTACACTCCTCTGTCTATTTCCGGCCAGAGTACTTTGTGAAGCTGAATCTGAAATCTGACATTCAGTCTGTCTTCAACAATCCAGTCTGCAAGTTTGCGTGCCGACAATTCGTCCTGAACTGGGGAGAATACCACTAATGGTTCTGCAGGCAGCCGGCCCGATTCAACAAGCGCTTTTGACCACAAGTAATCTTCTCTACTCTGACAAACAAACTTCAACTCATCATCTTTAGTAAGCATTGCAATTCCCTCAAAATCGATATCTGATTCATCTATACCACTATCAGGAGTTTTTATATCAACGATCCTTGAAACACCTGCAGGAACTTCAGACAATGGTATTGCACCTGTTGTTCCACTGGTTTCAAGTAAAACAGAAAAGCCCGCCTCCAGTAACTGCTCCATTAACCCTATTGTGTCACTTTGCAGAAGTGGTTCACCACCAGTTACTAAAACAGTGGAACATCCTAGATCAACAGTTGTTTGAACAATCTCTTGGATACTTTGCCTGACTCCGCCTTCAAAGGCGTATTCAGAATCGCACCATACGCATCGGCGATGGCAACCGGTTAACCGGATAATTGTACACAGAAATCCAGACGAACTGGATTCTCCGAGCAAAGTAGAATATATTTCGGTCACATTTAACAAAACTGTCTCCTGGGGGTTGGCATTTCATAGATTCGTGTTATCATCCCCGTTCAATTATAACCTAACAAGGAGTTCCACTTGCGAAACATAATGCACACATGGCGAACTGCCAACATGCTGCTGATAATTTTAGTTCTTATAGCTGGTTGCAATAATGAAGCAACAACAGAACAAAGCACTCAATCTGAAAAAGTTGTACAGATTACCAATAATATCGATGCCTCTGCTACCACAATCTGGCTATCACTTGGTGACAAATTCTCTGCAGGTGAAGAACCATCTCTGGATGATTTTGCATCTCTGGTTGAATTACCTGCTTACAAACACTATTCAAACCCAAACAAGGGTACACTGAACAACCACGTGCTTTTTAAGGTCACCAAATATGTCTTTGAACCAGGAGTAGTTAAAGATTCAAAAGGTAGAAAATATTCTCCTAAAAGAATTGATCTGGTCGAAAATTTCAAATACATCAAATCCCACAGGGAACAGTTAATCAACCTGCCTGAGCAATGGAGTAGCAAAGAATATCCAAAACAAGTTCATGATTTGTTGAAAAAACACCTCCCATCAAACCTTGTTCCGAATCAAATTGAATTACATCTGATGATTAGTGAACCAAATATAAGTTATGGTGGAGGCACAATTGTAGGTGTTGATGCTGGCCTTGCCCTGGCTACACCTGAAGATAGAATAATCAACCTGATTGCTGCTCACTGCTACAGAACCTTAATGCCACTTGATTTCAAACCGTATGAAGCTACTACCGGGAAATCAGCTTTGAGACAAACTTTCAACCAGATTCGTATTGAAGCAATTGTGGCAGTTATTGAAGATTATCCAAATGTCTGGTTCGATTACGAGCATCAGTTTCTGAACAGAACAGATGAAAGCAGAGCCAAGTATTTTGAAACTGCAGCGTTCAATATCACCAGAGCAAACGGCATGCTTAAACAGATTTTCAGCTCTAGAGAAATGCTCGACGAAAGAGGAGCCACTATCGATGACCTGTTACGATACAGTAGAAGTTATCAGGGAACTGGCTATACGATGGCAATGTTGATTATCGATCAACTTGGCCAGGACAGGTTGATTGCAAGTGCGGGCAGCAGTGCTCTTTTCTTACAGGCTTATCAGGAAGCTGCATTAACAGGAAATGCAACTGGTGATCTCGCTAAATTGCATCCATTTGATGAAAATGCTCTTGCTGATTTGATAAATATTTTCCCCAAATAATAAGAAAAGGGGTGTCCGTAACTGGACACCCCAAAAACCAATCTTCGATTATTTAGCCCAGCGATACTCCGGCAACAAATCTACAGGAACACCATCCAGCTGCGCCAATCCAGCTGCTAAACAATCAGGCATAACACTATACTTATCACTGAAATCTTTAGCTGCATCGTAATTACCTTCCGCCTGGATGGTCAGGATTTCAGCAACAAGCTCATTCAGAGCTGAAGGAAATGCATCTACATCAATACTGAATAAACCATCTTCGACAGAAATAACTTCACGTTCCATCATATAGTTGAACTGAATTGCATTGGCACTACCGTGAGCCTCAGCTATACCAAAGCGAACAGAGCGGAACAGTCCAGCAAGAAAGGTCACTGCCTGTTGCCTGTAAATAGATTCAGGGAAATGCCCCTTTGATTGCAACTTAAAAATACACCATGGCCCCATTGCATCAGCTTTAGCTTCTTCAAGTGCACTGTAGAGCTCTTTCAGTTCAAGCCTTACTTCAGTTTTTCGGCCATCGACTTCAATAATTCCAGGCCCCAGCCCATGACTCATTTCATGAAACAGAGTATGCATAAAGAACGACTCAGAAGCAATATCAGCAGCTTGATCAGGAACTAGAAGTTTCTCAGCGATTGGAGTCAAAATATGCTCAAACTTTGAGTTCATTACATTACGCAGAAGTACTTTTTTACTCCCCTTTGCCTCTCGCACTCGTTCATCGTTAGGAAGATTGAAAGCAATTGTCTGAACAGCAGACCGAGTATCTCCAGCAGTATAAACTTCATCAACAACTCTAATTGGTGATTCAGTGCCACGATTCATATTTTTGTACTCATCCGGAATTGGCAGCTCAGATTCAAACCACGGTAACTCATTTTTGTATTTACTAAGTTTAGCAGATTCAACTGGATCTACAATTGTAACAAAAGATTCAAATGCAGCCTTATATCCAAACATCCCATCCTCATATGTCTCATAAGGACCAATTGTCACCTCTACAGTACTATCGATATCCATCCACAGCATATCACTTTCAAAGTAATCATCGCTGAGAAATGATTCTGCGCGAGAACGCAAGAATGCAGCCAGGGAATCATTGTTTGACAGATCAGCTGCTTCATTAAGTAATTTTGCAGCAGAATTCAGTCTTTCTGCAAAGAATTCAGAATATGGTATTGCAATCAAGCTGCCATGTTCATCTCGTCTGATCATCGTGAACAAGCCATCAAGCCCATTGCTTGAATCACGAATTAAATCTTTTTCTGCTTCAGTTAAGTCTTGAGGGTAATAATTAGCACCTTCAGGATGTTGACGCTCACCATAAAATGGTTCGAAATGATGTCTGCGATCCCACGGCCCTACATTAATCTCAAAATATTTCAAAGTAGCATCTAAGCCACTACTGACAATTTCATTCCTTATTTCAGAATAATCAGGGCATGCTTGAGTAATAAAAATAGAGTGCATGATTTTACTAGCTTCAACCAACTTTTCCAGAACTGCCTGTTCTGATTGGCTGAGATTGTCTACACCACCCGTAATTGTAGTAGGTGCATACTCGCTGACACGTTTCTCTATTTCAGTAGTTGTTTCTGAACAGCCACTGAACACAATTAAAACCGTTGCAAGTAATACTGGCAGTACAAATGAGATTGATTTTGGCATGGCGCCTCCTCGTTTTGGATTGTTGATTAAATACAATTTAGCACCATATGTGCACAATATTCCACAAAAAAAGAGACCGGATTAACCGGCCTCTTTTTCACGAGCTCACGCTGCATTTGATCTAGCGGAACAAGTTCTTTACTTCACCAAAGCTGGCAGAGTCATTAGAGACTGTAGCACTAAGAATAGCACCAAGTCCATCAGCATCAAACACTACACCAGTGTGATCTGCATAGATAACATTTTGGTAATCAGGGTGAGCAATAATATTAATATTAGTAACTTCCCCAAAATTAACAGTCATCAGAGTCAGAGTTGCTACAACAGCTGGGTTACCATAGTAACCAACAACTGGTTCAGACATACCAAGCTCAACACCAGTCATTGGCTCACCAATTTGAAGACCAGCTGGGTAAACTGTATTCAGTAATGTTTGATGAGGATCCATAGTCATTTTAAATGCAGCTCCTGCAATCATACTTTCAGCAAATACGACTACATAAGCTTCATTAACAAACTCATCGCTCACTAAATAATTGCTGGTTCCATCAGTATCAAAATAGACACCAACTGAGTCAGCATGAACTAGAACAGGCATTGCTACAATCATTGCAGCAACAAATAAAAACAGCTTTTTCATCGGTTCCCCCCGAAGTTGCATGTTTACGGTAGTTGTCTCGTCTATTAGGACGAAGTTAGCTTGCGAAGCATTATATCATACTCAATACATGTTTATCAAGAGATAATACATTATAACAGTAACTAATTGTCGTTTATTTATAATTATTTTGACCATATATGATATATCAGCATATTAAATACCAAAACTGCATTATCTTTAATATGTTTTATAAAAACAAAAAAACCCGACACTTAAAAGTGGCAGGTTTATCTGATGGCGGGAGCGACGAGACTCGAACTCGCGACCTCCGGCTTGACAGGCCGGCGTTCTAACCAGACTGAACTACGCCCCCGCAGTATCAGAAGCGCAGAATATAGTAACCTCAACTTCCGGTGTCAACCCGACATACAATATTTTACCGCTTATTTCCATGCTTGTTCAACTGCAGAACCGGGATAATAGTGCTTTAGAATCTGTCTATATGATACTCCCTTGGAGGCCATTCCCAAAGCTCCGGTCTGACACATACCAATACCATGACCAAAACCTCTGCCTTTTAATGTCACCTTGTCAGGCCTGCCTTCTGCATCCAAACTGAGATGAACATCAAACCAGGCACTCTTCAAAATAGAGAATCTGCCGCTTGGTGGGGCTAGGACCCATCGTGTTCTGTCACCACACACTATGTACTTCCCAGCATCGGTAACAACAGCCAGCTTTGCAACGCGTCCAGATGCAGTTCGTGATTGAATGGACATGCTCTTCAACCTACCAGGGGTCATTGAGTCAGAACCAGGTGATGCAGGTATGAAATATTTACCAGCCCAATTTTTACGTAATTCTGAAGCCTCCAACCACTCAATATATTCAGGCAGTGTGTTTGACAAAGTTTGATCAATCTCCCCTCCATTAAACACAGTTTCCCATTTTGAATATTTTGATGCTGAGCAGTGGTAACTTCCAGCAGATCCATCTGGATGTGACACCAGATAGGGTTTGGATTCTTTTGCCCAGACCTGGTTGATGTTACTGGTTTTGCCACCACATGTTGAGCAGTAGTATGCTTCAACAATTTGCCCACCACTTCGCAATACCATTCCTGCAGTATTTGATATAGCTTTATCGCATAACTTGTCTAATCCGCTATAACCGCGGTAAACTTGATCCCTGACATCGGCCCACATATCAAAGCCGAGCTCTTCACGGTTTTTTAAATTTGCAACACTATAGGTTCTTGCAGCAACAGACTGAGCCTCCAGAGCAGCCATGCCTTCGGGCCCTGGCCTGCCGATTTCCCAAGGAACAACGCCTCTGAGATATTGCTCAAGTTCAACAATATTGATTAGTGTAAGCCCCTGTCCACGCTTCTGAATCAAGAACTCACCAGGATAAGGCGTTTCATCCCAAATCAAATTACTGGCAGGGTTAAGAGACATTACAATCAGACCAGTAGCATTAAATCCAGAATCAGATCCACACTTCCAGGCTACACCTGAGTCAGTGAGATTTAACTCAACGTTTCCTGTGACAGAGCAAATTTGCGACCGATTGTCCATTGCTAATAAAAGGGCATCCTGCTTGACTTCAATGACCACTTTCATTCTATGCTGAACCAGGCCAATTCTTAACATGTCAGGTGCAGCTAACGAATAATTCGGTGCTGAAGATTTGGTAGGTTCACCACGATGCCTGGCAGCACATCCACATAAAACTATTATTAGTAAAATTGAAATCCAATACCGCATTGCTACCCCTGAACCGGTGGCCATAAGGCACCAGCAATTGTGTCAAATTTGGCGCCTGTAACAGTCTTCAATCCAGCGGGAATACCTCTGAACCACAGATGCCCCAAAAGAGCAAAATCAACTGCTTCCCGACTATCGACGGTAACCTTACCACCGTGAAGATCGTCAATCCTAAACATTGGTATCTGCAGATGCTCAATGAGCCTTGAAATCAGCAACTTATTTTGCCAGCCACCTCCAGAAATATATATATTATCAGCATCTTTTTCATTCAAAATCGATGAAATATGTAATGCCGTTGCTTCCGTAGCAGCTGCCATCATATCTGCAAGATTAGAATTTTCTGGACTCCAAAGCGCCAGCAACCTGTCACCCACATCGTCCTTATGTAAACTTGATCCATTTGCTGCAGTTTTAATCAATGTCAGTAAACTCTGAACATCCCCAGGGTTGATTTCACCCTTAGAGCTAACAATACCACCTGCATCATATTTGGATTGATTATTTTGTTGCCATAGTCCATCAAGCAAGGCATTTGCCGGGCCGATATCAAAAGCCTCCACACCAGAACTGGACAGCAAAGTAGCATTGGCTACACCGCCAAGATTCAGGATAATTACTGGCGATGGACCACTTCTCAATAATTGATCACATATTGGAAGTATCGGAGCACCCTGCCCCCCGGCTGCAACATCAGCCAGACGCAGATCGCCAACAGTCCACAAACCTGTTCTATTTGCTATGATTGCAGGATTGCAAAGCTGCATAGTTCCATGATTACCCAGGTGAGCAACTGTTTGCCCATGGGTTACAACATAGTTTGGATCTGCAGGATAGCTATCAATCATCTGAACCACAGCATCAGCAAAACAATTGGAAAGCTGGTGTTCAAGGTTTGCAAGATCAGATGCAGAGATTGGTTTACCAGCAGACACTTTCAACAATTTCTCTCTGAGTGTTTCGGGATATTCGTAACAAATAAAAGCGGATTCTTCGACTTTATAATCAAGGTTTTTCCAACTAAATTTTACTACTGCTACATCAATTCCATCACAGCTTGTACCACTGGATACCCCTACACCAACAACACTACCTTCATCAGGAACATGGTTAAGGTGTTCTGGCAGGTTTTTCATTCCAAAGTCTCCAGAACTTTTCTCAGACGACCACCACAGGCAGCCAGCATCTCTTCTGCATCTCCCAGATCGATATTTTTCCTCAACATAACTATCGCTGTTTTTACATTTCCAAACGATTTTTCAAGAGCAGTTTTTGCATCGATGTATTTTACATCTCCAAGACTCATAACTAGCTGAGTTGCTCTTTCCTCAAGCTTGGCGCTGGTCATTTTCATATCGACCATAAGATTACCAAAGACCTTGCCCGACAACACCATTACTGTTGTTGAAAACATTGTCAGCATCATCTTCTGCGCAAGTGCTGCTTTCATTCTGGTAGAGCCTGTAATTGCTTCAGGACCAGTCTCTGCCGCTACAAGATGATCCAGCCATGACATCGAATCTACAGGTTGATTGCACACCAGATAACCAGTAAGAGCACCTCTGGAGTGAGCTTCCTGCAGTCCGGCAATTGCAAAAGGAGTTCTGAAACTTGCGCTGATTCCTATCACCGAATCATTTTTGCAGACATCAAGCTGCTTAATAGCATTCACTGCATCTTCTGGTTTATCTTCAGCACCTTCTCGAGACAAAAATACAGACTCTTTACCACCAGCAATTACTCCAATAGCTCTTTGAGGATCTGTTGAATAAGTTGGAGGTAGTTCTGCAGCATCCAGTACTCCCAGCCTGCCACTTGTCCCAGCACCAATATAAATGATTCTGCCACCACCTTGCCATCGATCAGCAACATCTGATGCCAACTCTGACAAGGCAGGAATAATTGAATTCACAGCATCAAATGCCACTCTATCCTGCTGATGAATCAACTTCATAATCAGCTCTGAATCGACCAGGTCGATTTCTTCAGTCGCTTCATTAGGCTTTTCTGTTGTCAACGATTGCAACAACTTATGCAATTCCTGACTCAATGCATCACCACCAGTTTTTGCATTTCGCTGGCTACACCATTGAAAAGTTCCGCTCGATAGAGGTAAACTCCATTGGCAATTGCATCCCCTTTGCTATCACGACCGTCCCACGGAATCACAACAGATTCAGCATCGTTTCCTGGAGCTGAAAATGACAATGCTGCAATTTGATTGCCAGATACATCCCAGACAACAATTCTGCCATCTGCAGACAGATCGGCAGAGTTAAACACAAACCTTGTAGTACCTGAAGTTGGGTTAGGGAATGCGCCAATTCCTGGAAGAACAGACAAGTTACTATTATCAAAATATTCAATAATCATTTCAGTTGCATAGCCATCAATTGACAAGATTACTGACCGATCATTTGCTTCAGCCAACAGAGGCAGTTCAACATCAAAGCTGAACTCCACAGTATGGCCATCAACTCTTGTAATATTATCGTTATTCAGCAACAAGTTTTGTCCAGTGAGCAGCAACTCGGCATCATCAGAAACCCAGGCAGCAATAGCAGCCTGGCCATTGAATTCCAGAACAGATCCTTCCGGTATAGAAAAATTATCCGGGTCAAATTGCTCACCCTCAAGTGTCAGGTAGTGAGAAACAGGAAAACTCAACGTAAATGTTGAGTGTTCAAAACTGTCCACGGCGTCTGCACTATCGTAAACATTAAAAATAACATCATGATCAAATGGCTTTACTGGCAGATTAATTTCCCAGATTCTGATCTGGTCACTTTGGCTACTGACGGTGTAGTGACCATTTGTTGTTCCAAATATTGCATCGTAGAAAACTGTATCAGGTGTTGTCTCAATCATGTATTCAGACAGGTCTTCACCCTGGGAATCAGAGATGTAAACTCTGTCAACTCCAGCCTCATCTGCTGCAACAAGTTCCAGCACAATCTCATTGGATTGATCAACTGAAAGCTCCTGACCATCAATTACTGGTTGGCCATCTTGTGTGACATATAAGTCTGGCGAGCCACAATCAACAACCATCAAAGGATCACCTAGCAGACAAAACTGAGCTATCAATTTTCGATAATTTGAATATGTAGGATGAAGTGCAATAAATTCAGCATCTGATGCTTGTAACAGTTGGCCAAGTACCCACTTACTACTCTGCCCTTCACTCTTCGGCGGTTTGCTCATCCATCTATCAGTCAGAACCCTGCTATATGTTCCATTAGATCCAGCAAATTCATACCCGCTACTTGCGTAAGTAGCTACTGCTCCACCATTGTCCCAAAGCAACATTTTCTCTGCAATTGAAGGCAGGCCTGTAGCCATATCAGCACCATCTTTTGCCCAAGTACTTATATGACAGCCAAAACCAAAGAAAATCCACGGTTTGTCCTGGTTATTCATTTCCGAAACGTCGACCCTGATTCTGGTTACTGGTGTATCTTGAATGATATACTCATGGGCCAAAACATAGTCATTAGCATGGCCTTGATACCGGAATATCGATGCCCCTGCATCAATACGGTCAAATAATCCAGGATACACATAATCATAACAATGGTCCTGAAAATCCGAAGCAACTCTGGTTGTTGAGCCAGGCGGATCTACTAGTGGCCCTAAAGTATCTTCCAGAAAGACTCTGACTGAGTCCAGCTTGCTTCCTGCAACATAAGACCATTGCTGAGCTGCATATCTTTCTTCTTCTTCAAAAACATCTTCAGATTCAACATAATAAGTATTTGTAGTTTTTTCCCCATAACCGCTTGACCAGGCATCGTCTGCCAGGAACAAGCCCCTTTTCTTCCATGCTGCATCCGAAGGTGCAGTCTCAAAAGCAATTACTTTATCAACCATTGTTGTCAACTGATCGGCAGAATTACATGGGAACCTGCCAATGATTATCTCTGCTGGAGAACCAGTATCAAATGGGAAATTTGCGCCTGGCTCAGCAACTACAAACCACTTATCTGATGGCAACATCTCATTTGCATATGTTCCATGAGTCCAACAATGCCATCGTGAAGGGACCCAGTCTTTATAGTCGGTATCACCCAATGATCTGACATTTTCATTGGCATCACCAACCAGTTGCACAGCCCAGGCGCCATTTTGATTTTTTGCGAATTGAATTGCTCGTCTAATTGCATCAGGAGTTTTTATACCACCACCAAACCAATCATAAACAGAATGAACATCCATAACTTGAATTACAAGAGCTCCTCCTGACATATCAACTCGATGTTGAACCCAGGGCTCAAGAGCAGTTGAAAAGTTTGGATGTGTAATCACAAAAAGATCGATTTCAGATGGAAATTGAGTTGGATCTATTGGACTTTCAATTACACTAGCCCTGTTATATGAAAATGGGAAAATTGCATTCGCGGGGTCACCACCAACAGCATAATATATCGATGACTCACCACCTTGATTATCTGCATTTATTGAGACTTTGAAGTTGTCTCCATCAGGTAAAATATTGCCTGCGTCAAGCACAACATTAATTGGGTTGTGTGGATTAGTCAGATCAAACAAGGAAATATTGTCATTTACAAATCCAGTTATCTCAATTGCAACAGCGCCAGCCTCAGTTCCACAATTGAATTCGAGTCTATCACCAATTACTTCAAACCTGGCATCATACTCAACTGTGAACTTGTTCAGATAAGACATAATATAACTACTACCAGATCGATTACACTTCAGCCTCAGTCCCGGGGCTAAGATATCTGATGAAAGTACAGATCCTGAATCATATTGGGTACCCGACTGGACAACAGTTTCAGTACTCAAAGGAGTACCTTCACTCCCATCACCAAACCAAATTTCAAGTTGTTGCGGTGTATCGGCAAACGAGAACAGCTCAGCAGTCAACCTGACATTCCCAACACTATTAACAGGGTTAAACACAGGAACAGATATATTCACCTCTGAGTCAGTTCTGGCATTCCACCTGTTTCTGTCTACATATCTGCTGTCAGGTCTGTATGCATATGCATTATCTTCATGCATCAATTCAACTCTGCGATAACTTTCAAGTGGGGTGCCTCCTGCAGAGCTCAACGAAACATCCTCCATCCTTGCCCATGATTCTACTGGATCAGAAGCTGACAGATAATAAATATTACCGCTGTTAACTGGATCACTACTGGTCGGGTTGTAAGTTTCCAGAGGATCTCCTGCATCAGGATCATCACGAAGCCTCAGACCAAAAAATACAAAAAAATCATCGCCATCAAATGTGCCGCCATCGCCAACCATTTTAATTGGAACTTCAATTTCAGTATAACTTTCTGGAGTTGCTTCATTGTATCTACGCTGATATAACCTGATTTGGTTTTCCATCAATCCAGGAACGTCAAGCAAACCATAATTTTTCAAGCTACTTGCTGTCACTCGATGTAATCTGCTGTCTGTAACTGGAAGCCTCACTTCAGGAGCCAGAAGATTTCTGCTTGTATAACCTGTTGGGACTCTGCCAGTTGGCAGTCCTGGCTGGTCAAGCAGTTCCGGGTTAATGAACATTGATGAGAATTGTGCATCTCCCGATGTAGAATAGGATCTAACTACACGAGTTGAATCCTTGAACTTTATCTCATATACACCGGAGGTGAGTTTGGTTCTTGCATATCCATCATCGGACACATCAAGTGGAACAATTGTGAGTGGCTGGATCAATCGACCACGCCATTTGATCGGTTGACCTAACTTGACTCCTGATACAAGGCTTTGACCTTTTCTTACTGCTGGCTCAAAGAGCATCCCATTGGCAGGCAATTCTCCTGGTAACAATAATTCCTGCCCAAGCCAGTTTTCGCCATCTTCATCCTCTCTCATTACCGGAGTTGCATTGGGAGTGACCAGAAATCTTTGTGCAGGTTTCCAGGTAGAACTTATTTCTGAAAGAGTTGCTTCCTTACCGTCAGGAATGACAATCCATCTACCTGCTACTGGCAACGATGGTTCTTTAGGCAAACCACCTGGAACAAAACCTCTTATTAATGGCTTGTTGAGAACAATCCCGTTTTTGCTACTTTGATCCCACTCAATATCTGGAACGGTAACAATTAACTTTAGTGCCTCGTTACTGGATTCAGTAACAACAACCTGAGCTGTTAAGCAGGAAGCAACGAAAATGGTGAAAAATAGTATTGAAAAGATTGTCCGCGACATTTAGTAAAACCCCTTGAGCAGAAGCTGATCATTAAAACAAACATGATTAGTTTTTACAGTATAAGTACACTAAAGGTTCCGGTCAACGAGTTGTATTGGCATAAAAAAAGAGGGCGGCACAAGCCGCCCTCAAATATCAAACAAAGGTCTGGACTAGTTGAACAGAGCTTTTACTGCGCCAAAGCTAACATTGTCATTAGCAACTAAACCATTGATTGAGAAGATATTGTACTCAAAAGCGCCACTACTAGGAGGTGCAACAATCAAGTTACCAGCATTAAGTGCATCTGCGTAACCAATATTTGCTGGATCCCAGGAGCATTGATCGAGTGGCTCAATGTAAAAGTTAACAAGGTCACCAGGAGCTAGAACAAAAGCGTTGTAAGTAAGGAGATGACAAGCGTCAAATTCATTAGGGTAGATAGCCAAGTCACCTTCACCAAGTCCAACTGCAAACAAAGGAGCAGCGAAAACATTCAGAGGCTGAATGCCTTGTAGTGCCCAAGCTGGAGCAGTTATTGCTCCTTCAGTTCTAATCTGGAATTCAAAACCAGAAGCACCAATAGCAGTAGGGTTGGTTAGCAATACATACAATTCAACAGCTTCAAAAGCAGTTGTTGTAGTTAATTCGTTGACACCCAATTCCATGTCAGCATACATACCTAGAGTATCATCTCCACCTGGAAATGCAAAAGCGTTGACAGCAACTAAGAGTAGTGAAAGCACAAGCAGTTTCTTCATCAGAGTTATCCCCTTTCCATGGGATTTCAGTTTCAGGCCAATTCTATGGCCACTTTACCTTAAGAGGCATTGGAAGACATTATCTCCCGTATCCTCTAAAGAAACGGGACGTATGTAATATCAGTTACATTACAACTTATGTCAAGAGTTAGTGTCTTTGGATTTTAACTTTTTGTCCAGTACAATATTGTATAAAATAAAAAAAAGGTGCGATCAAAAATCGCACCTTTTCCATGTTCAATACTCTAAATTAGCGATATAGAGCTTTCACTGAACCGAAGCTTACGTCATCATTAGCAACAACACCACAAGGGTCGATGTTGATTTGAGCTACTGCATTACTATATGGGAATCCACTTGATACCTGTAAAGGAACCAAGAGACCAGCGTTATTACCAGCTGCATAACCAGGAGCAGGAGGATCAAATGAACTTGCATCCAAGTTCTTAACTCCAAATGCTACTTGGTCTGTTGGTGCCAAAACATAAGCTGTCAAGGTAGCCAATAGAACAACATTGTTAACAACTGGAGTAGCCAGTTCGAATTCACCAAGTCCAACTGCAAACAGAGGTGCAGCAAAAACATTCAATGGCTGTACGCCATGAAGTGCCCATGCAGCAGCTGTTAGTGGACCATCAGTAGTTACTTCACACTCAAAACCTGATACTCCTGATTCTTCAGTAATATTGGTTGCGAGCAAGTAAGCTGTGATTGGTGTAAATGGAGCTGCAGTTGTCATGCAAACTTCATAACCAAATTCGTCAAAATAGAGTCCGATTCCATTTTCGTCTGGATCGATCTGAGCAAAAGCGCTGCTGCTAACAAGAATAGCAAGAGCGATTACTAACATTTTCTTCATTGTTGTTTCTCCTTGGAACGGCAGTAAGCCATTCTTAGATGTTTTTATGTCTGTCATGTAATTCTCTGCTCCGATAAATCAGAGCAGAGCAATCACACTTTATAACCCCAAAAAGGAGCTAAGACATATTAATTATCCCTATGGACAAGTTGCAGCATAACCACCGGCGAAAAGCACGATGTCAGACAAAGTTAGAGCTCCATCAAAGAAGAAGTCTACTTTATAGTCATATGCACCTTGGTATGCAGTAGAGAATGTAACGGCATCAGAAAGATCTACAAGACCGCTTGCATCAAGATCAGCACTGTTGAACAAGATGTTCAGGTTGCTACCTACAAGAGGTAGACCATCAATCAAAACAACAGCCATTTCACCAGTAGCTGAGAAGCCACCAGCATTGAAAGAACCACTAAATGTGGTTTGACCAAGAGCATCAGTACTCAGATCAGCAGCTGCTCCACCAGCACAGGCTACAAACCCGCCCAATGTAGAAGCCATTTCGATATCCTCAGAAGGATATGCGGAAATAGGGTCACTATTTCCATCAAGCAGAGTCAATGTGACTGTTGCGTCAACACTAACAGGATCAGCTTGAGCTTTAGCAGCGTCAAGTGTTTTACCAGAGCCATCAGGTAAATTAAACAAAGAAACCTGAACGCCAGCAGCTGTAGCAGCTGTTGATAGACTCAGATCAGGAATACCTGCGTAACCCATGGATGCAACACCCAAAGTTGCGATGCAAATCAATAGACCCATAATGTTCCTACGAATCATTAGGACACCTCCTAAAAGGCATTTCCATGCGAGGGGTATTAACCCAAGCGATAACGAGTGCAAAGTACGTTGACCCTCCCTTCCACTCTTCAGAAGTCCTAAACTTGACTACATGAGTTTATCATAATTGACAATGCTTTGCAACCCTATTTTCTAAATAAATCACTTTTTTACAAAATAAATACCCAGAGACTCAAAAACCTGCTCAGGAGTCTGATTTGCGATATTTTGGAAATTGGGAAAATTTGTGGAGTGGTGGGCGATGCTGGACTCGAACCAGCGATCCCCTGCTTGTAAGGCAGGTGCTTTAGGCCAACTAAGCTAATCGCCCACTTTAATCCGAAATGAAGAGTACAAGTAAATTGGTATAAAAATACAATAGCCAATTACCAGCAAGGCTGGTGCCCAGACAATATCACCTGTATTCAATAAAAAGTAACCAGCCACTATTGCGGCTAACCCTGTAATTAGAAACAGCATGTCTTTCAAAAGGACACCTTCCTCATAGCGATTACGACTTAATGTAATCGCGATGCAGAGAAGAAACTAACTACAACATTCCAATTCGTCAAGTTTAACGAGTATTATCTCTGATTTTTCTATACTCTGCTGATGCTTGATTATGTTCTTTAAGAGTATCTGAAAACTGGTGACCACCCTTACCATCAGCAACAAAGTAAAAAGCAGTGAAGTTTGGTTCCGGTTGGACAACCGACCTAATAGCAACATATCCAGGACTGTTTATTGGCCCAGGTGGTAGCCCTTTGTTGCGATAAGTGTTATATGGAGAAAGTTTCCGCAGGTCCTTGTAATATATCCTTTTACCTTTTTTGGAGAGGAAGAATGCGATTGTAGGATCTGCCTCCAGAGAGTGATTAACTTTCATCCTATTTAAGTATACGGCCGCAACTTTAGGTTTTTCTGATTGAAATATAGTTTCGGCCTCTACTATCGACGCTAGGGTTATTATTTCATGAATCGACATATTTTCGCTGTCACTGATTGGATTGGCTAATAGATCTGCTACTTTGGAAGTGCCAAGCTCAATAATTGATTTAGCTACAATTAGAGAAGTCGTACCTTCTGAAAAATGATAAGTTTCAGGGAAAAGATAACCTTCACACAAATGCAAAGTTCTCTTACATCCTGCACCAGAGTCTAAGAGTTCTTTATAGGATAAGAGATCTGTTTCAGACAAATCAATTACCAACGAAGTGATTGAATCAGCATCGGCCAGAAATTGCTGGGCTGGAAATCCAAAGGCATCAGACAAAATGTTGGCAGTCTCAATTGCGTCAATACCCTCTGGTATAGTTACTTTAATTGGGACAGAATGCCCTGAAGTTATTATTCTCAATATTTCCGATGGCGATGATTTGTAAGGTATTGCAAATAACCCCGCTTTAATTTCGGATTGTAAGCCATTTACTTTGGTCCCATAAACAAATAAACGCTGACTGACAATCAGTTTTTTAACCTGCAGGGAATCAACAACATCATATAGAGATGCCCCAGCTGGAACTCTAAGTAACACTGTGGCTTTATCGCCATTAGCTTGTATTGAACCATAAGGCGAATTCCACAACTTCCAGCAATAGGCAGAAACAGCAACTATCACAATGATAATGCCCGCTATTATCAAACTTATTTTCCTGGTAGTTGATTTCATTTATTTCCTAATCCATCAAGATATTGCTGCAAAATTATTTCAGCCGCCACTGCATCGGTTTCGCCTTTGGGGCGACTCTTTTTGCCACTCATTCTGAGCCATTGATCAGCTTCTTTAGAAGAGTAACGCTCATCACAAAACTCAACTGGAAGGTTAAACTTTTTTATTAGCATCCTGGCAAACTTGCGAACCATTTCTACAGATTCGGTTTCACGACCATCGGCAGTTAAAGGGAGGCCAATAACAATAGTTTCTACCGAGCGTTGTTCTATAATGTTTGTGAGGTAATCGAAAATTGATCCGTCAATACCTTCATGATGAGTTCCTACTGCCGAAGCAATAGTTCCAGTCTGGTCGCTTACAGCGACACCTATCCTGGTCTTGCCATAGTCGATCCCCATATAGACAGACATTGATTATTCCGGTTTCATTTTTTTAATGAGAGTCAACCTGAATCTACCATCATCAGCAAAATCATAAATAAGTTCGTCTGTAAATTCGCGCATTATTTTCACACCACGGCCACGCTGAGCCATCAAATCTTCTGGTGGGACCCATGACTCATGATCAAAGCCTGGACCATTATCGAGAACAGTTATCCGTACGGAATCTTCAAGAAATGAGAAGTGCATTTCGACAAAGCTTTCCTCATTCATGCCGTTGCCATGTTCCATGGAATTCGTACAAGCTTCAATTAATGCTGTGCTTAACATTTCCATATCACTCATGGAAAAAGGAAGATCGCCAGCCATTTCCATCATAATTGCGTCAGGCACACCAAGATAGAGTAACTTACTTGGTACTTTCAATATTATGTCTGTTTTTGTCGACTTCATATTAATTACCTAGGCAAAACTATTAACAGCTTCTTCTTCGTCACTGTACGATTTAAACACAGTATGCAATTTCGATACCATGAATATTGATTGGATACGGTCTGAAACATTGAGAAGTTTCATCTCGCCACCGCTTTTTCTTACTGTTGAGTATCCTGAAATCAGAATTCCAAGCCCTGTAGAGTTAATCCAGCTGACGTTCCCTATATCCACAATTACATTAAACGAACCTTCGTGTAACAAGGTTTTAAGAGTTTCATCAAAGCTTACAGCATCTGGACCGCCCATTAATTTACCGCTCAACTCCAGAATCACTATGCCGTCACGTTTGCGCTCTTTAATATTCAAAATTACTCCCTACGATCGCTCAAGACGAAGTTGCTTAACTATTGAAGCCATAGGTTCAGGCATTTTTGCCGAAAACTCCATCGTTTCACCAGTTTCCGGATGCTCAAAAGATATATCAGTTGCATGTAGCATCTGGTGCGATGCTTTTCTTGTAGTCCTTTTCGCAAGGTCTACATCAAGAGAATGCACATTGCGAGCCCGGTTGTCATCACCGTACAGCTTGTCGCCTATTATCGGGTGACTGTCATTGGCAAATTGAACTCTGATCTGGTGAGTTCTGCCAGTATCAAGTTTTATAGAGCAGAGCTGTGCAAATCCATAATCTTCAATTACATCGTAATTACAAATTGCAGTTCTACCGCCTGTTTCAACAATCGACATCATTTTACGTTGCGATGGATGTCTGTCAATCTGACCAACAAGCTTTCCCTCTGATTCATCCCATTGCCCCCAGCTCAGAGCAACATATCTTCTGCCTAGAGTTCTGTCCTGAAGTTGTGCTGACAGGTGACGCAAAGCTTTAGTTGTAAGTGCAACAACCATCAAGCCTGTTGTTTCTTTATCCAGTCTATGCACAATACCGGGGCGCATATTTCCACCGGGGTCTGGTAAATCTTTAAAGTGATATAGAAGAGCATTGACCAGAGTTCCAGTATAATGACCAGGCGCAGGGTGAACAACCAAACCTGCAGGTTTATTGATTACAGCCAGGTGTTTATCCTGATAAACAACATTCAGAGGAATATATTCTGGCTCTGCAGTTTGCGGTGGAGGCTCTGGAGGTGTAAACGACACAATAGAGCCATCTCGAAGCTTGCGAAATCTGCTCGGCTGTGGTGAGTCATTCACAAGAACAAGATCAGCATCAAAAGCCTTTTTAATCTGGCTACGTGATAAATCAGGGCACTTGCTAGTAAGGTAGTGATCCAACCTTGTACCATGATCATCAGGGCCTGCAGTAAATTTCCTGGTTTCTGTCATTTTTTATCCCCAGACAACCAGAGAGAAATAAAGAGAATTGTTCCACCAATTGATACACCAATATCTGCCACGTTAAAAGTAAAGAATCTATGTGTGCCTATTCCCAGATCAATAAAATCGACAACCAGACCGTCATAAAAAACACGGTCGATAAGATTTCCAACTGCGCCTCCCCAGATAGCAGAAAGAGCTGCACGTTGTACTTTATTTTCCGGACTGATTTTACGCCATACAAAAATCAGGACAATAGACATCAGCAGACTGATGGTGACCAGAAAAATCCTGCCACCAGGAAAAATCCCCATTGCCGCACCAGGGTTGCGAACATAAATGAAACGGGCAAAATCACCAATGACTTCAACCCGCTGCATAAGTATATCACGATTGGCAAGAACCATGAGTTTGGTCACGTAATCGACTACAAGGACAAGGGGACCCCAAATCCAAGTCAGAACTGAAGAGAGACGGATCAAATCAGACCCCTCTCCTCCTTCTCTTTGCAATCAATACAAAGGCGGGCATCAAGTTTGGCTTTCAGACGAGGCATCCCAATTGGTTTGGCGCAATTATCGCATTTGCCATAGGAAGCATCTTCAATACGCAGAAGTGCTTGTTCCAGTTGGTAAAGATAACGACCTTCAGAACTGGAAATCTGAATATTAGTTTCGTATTGAAACTCATCACTTCCCTGGTCAGCCATATGGTTTGAGTGAGCTTTTGCCCCTTCACCACCGACTTCACCCTCGTGAGTAATAGTTTGAGTATGTTTATGAAGTGATTTCTCAACACGCTCTTTTTCAATAACCAACAATTTCCGAAAGCGTTCAAGTTCTGTTTTTCTCATTTTTCCTCCGACTACAGTTATCGACGCTGAAGTGCTATCCTTACTTCAACATCATCAACTGGGAATGTATCACTTATTTCAAATTCGTCATTACCAAATTCAGCCAGAGTTTCAGAAGCGATATAATCGCTCCATTTCGAAACTGCTGTTTGAACCTGCTGCGACCCATCGATGCTCAAAAGAATCCTGTCTGAAACTTCAAGCCCATTACTTTTGCGAAGGTTCTGGATACGGTTGATAATCTCCCGTGCCAACCCTTCTTCTTTCAAATCATCAGTCAATGTGCAATCCATTGCCACTGTGATTCCAGATTCTGACCCGGCAACATACGGGTCAATTCCGTTTTCTACAACCTGGATTTCTTCAAATGTGAAATCGGTTGCCTCTGAAGCAACGTCCAGCGACACTGTTCCATTCGTCCTGAGTGTCATAATATCGGCTGGAGTCATGGCTGTAATTGCAGATGCAGCCTGTTTTGCCGCTTTGCCAAATCTTGGCCCAAGAGCCCTGAAATTAGCTTTACCTTCAAGCACAACTACTTTACGAGGATCATCGATAAGCTCAATACTCTTGATATTCAACTCCGATGCCAAAGTCTCACTATAGTTTGTATCGTTGCAAAGAGCTTCAGCTCTATTGTCTTCAGAATGCAGCAATAATTTACCTAGCGGCTGCCGAGTACGAATGCCAGAATCCTGCCGCAATGAACGACCCAAAGTTACAACTGACTGAGCAGCAGCCATTATAGACTCCAACTCGGTGTCGATCAAAGTTGAATCACTTTCAGGGAATAATTCCAGATGCACTGATTCGACATCGTTATGAAGGGACAGATAAATCTCTTCAGTTGTAAATGGAATGTAAGGAGCTAACATGCGCAATGATTCATCCAACACTCTATATAGTGTTCCGTAGGCGGCTTGTTTATCGCTATTCATTTCGCCTTTCCAGAACCTGCGTCTCGATAGGCGAACATACCAGTTACTCAAATCATCGAGAATGAACTTGCTCAGGATTTTTCCTGCACGTGTAAAGTTCATTACTTCATTATTCTCACGAACCTCGGCAATAACTGTATTGAGCCTGCTGATAATCCATCGATCCAGAATTGTCAGTTCAGCTTCACCGCTGTCAGGAGTCCAGTTATCAAGGTTCGCATAAAGGGCAAAGAAGTTGTAACTGTTTTCAAGAGTTGCCAGCAATTTGCGCTGAGCTTCCTTGACACCATTGATATCAAATCTGGTTGGTTGCCAAACAGGTGAGACAGTGAGCATGTACCATCGTAAGGGATCTGCTCCGTCGCTTTCCAAAATCCCCATCGGATCAACGGCATTACCCAGACTCTTGGACATCTTCTTCCCTTTTTTGTCCAGAATCAGCTCAATGGTCAGGCATCTTTTGTAACTGCTTTTACCAGTCAGGAATGTTGAAATTACCAACATGGTGTAGAACCAGCCACGAGTTTGATCGATGCCTTCACTGATAAAATCGGCAGGGTATTGAGACTCAAACAGTTCCTTGTTCTCAAATGGGTAGTGATATTGAGCAAATGGCATTGAACCGGAATCGAACCAGCAATCGATAACTTCAGGTGTACGATGCATGGTTTTGCCACACTTGCAAGCAAACGTGATGTCGTCCACCATCGGACGGTGAAGGTCCAGTTCAGAAAGGTCATCACCTGTCAGAGTAGAAAGTTCAGCTCTGCTTTCAGGTACTTTTATTTCACCACAATCTTCACAGATCCAGACATTAAGTGGCGTTCCCCAGAATCGGTTACGACTCAGTGACCAGTCAACACCACCAGCGAGCCAGTTACCAAACCTGTTGCTTCCAACTTCAGGAGGAGCCCAGGTTATATCTTCATTGGCTTTGATTAAATCGTCTCGCATACTGCTGGTGCGGATAAACCAACTTGGGGTTGCGTAATAAATCAGAGGTGAATCACAACGGTCGTGGAACGGATAATCGTGAGTGTAACTCTCTTCCCTGATCATCAGGTTGCGAGAGTCAAGATCACGGATGATGCCTCGATCTGCATCTTTCACATGCATACCGGCCCAAGGTTCAACTTCTTCAGTAAAAGTTCCGTCGCCAGCAACCGGGCAAAGGAAAGGCAGGTCATTGGCTTTGCCAACCTGGTAATCATCTTCACCAAATGCAGGAGCCATGTGCACAATGCCGGAACCACTTTCAAGGGTCACAAAATCTGCGCCAACTATCCGGTAGCCATCTTTGTCGCCAGTGTCACAGAAATTGTAAAGAGGTTCATATCGACGGCCAATCAGATCACGGCCTTTGAACTTTTCAAGAATTTCCGGTTCTTCTTCATAACCCAAAGCTTCAAGACGAGCTTCAGCGAGAATAAGAATTTCATCACCAAAGCGAACTTTCACGTAATCGAAGTCTTCGCCAATTGCCAGAGCTACGTTTGAAGGCAATGTCCAGGGAGTAGTTGTCCATGTAACAAAATGGGCATCGTCATCTTTGACTTTCAGTTTTACATAGATACTTGGTTCACTGACTTTTCTGTAACCGCTTGAGATTTCATTTGTAGAAAGTGGCGTGCCACAGGTTGGGCAGTACGGAACAACTTTATGTCCTTTGTACAGCAGTCCTTTTTCATTGAACTGACTGAGAATCCACCAGACTGTTTCGATATAATTGCTGTCGTAAGTGATGTATGGGTCATCAAGATCTACCCAATATCCAAGACGTTCAGTAAACTGATCCCACTCACCCTTACAACTCCAGACACTTTTTCTGCATTCGTGGTTGAATGGTTCAAGACCATGTTCTTCAATTGCAGTTCTGCCCTGGATACCCAGTTTCTTTTCGACTGAGCGTTCAACAGGCAACCCGTGAGTATCCCAACCAGCTTTACGAATAACTCTGTGACCAGTCATAGTCTTGTATCGACACATAATATCTTTGGTCAAACGAGCCATAACATGGTGAACACCAGGATGACCATTGGCAGTTGGCGGGCCTTCATAGAAAACCCAGTCCGGACAACCCTCTCTCTCAGAAATACTCTTCTTGAATATATCTTTTTCTACCCATCGGCTGGAAACACGCTGTTCAGAGTCAGCATTGTGGTATTTATTTGCCAATGGTGGATAGAGTGCTTTGTCTTTACACATTACGTTGTTTTCTCCCAAGCCAATTTATGAAATCCTGCTGACAACTTCGGTCACCAGTTTACAGAGATAAGGTTCAGTCTTTGTTGCAACTTTGATTATTTCGTTAACATTTGCAGGTTGCAGAGTGTCAGGGAAGCAAGCGTCTGTTACGACTGAGAAGCCGATAACTTTCATTCCACTGTGAACTGCAGCAACACATTCCGGGACCATCGACATGCCAACTGTGTCAGCACCAATTGCGCGAAGGTATCGATACTCACCTGCAGTTTCCAGATTTGGCCCAGCAACCGCGCAATATACCGCTTTTTTCAGAGACAACTTAAGATCCAATGCAGATTCTTCTGCCAGAGTAATCAATTTGTTGCTATAAGGCTCACTCATATCAGGGAATCTGACTCCAAGTCTATCATCATTGGCCCCGATAAGAGGGTTGTCACCCATCAGATTGATCTGGTCTGTAATTATTGTAATATCGCCAGGTGCGAGTTGAGGATTCATCCCCCCAACAGCATTGCTCATAACAAGAGTTTCTGCACCAAGTGCTTTCATTACTCTAACAGGCAGGGTTATCTCCTGCATTGAGTAGCCCTCGTAATAATGAACTCTTCCCTGCATTGCAACAATTGACTTACCGCCTAGCTTACCTATTACCAGGTTGCCATGGTGACTTGGTGCTGTAGAAGGCACGAAATGCGGTATTTCTTCAAAAGAAAGTGAGATTTCGACATCGATTTTGTCAACAAGTGCACCCAGACCTGTACCAAGAATCAGTCCAATTTCAGGTTGGCTATCACATTTGTCTTTAATGAATTGTGCCGCGTCATTTATGCGGGTCCATAAATCTGTCATTTTTGCCTCCAAGCGCAGGTAAATTAACACGGTATCTTGAATCAGGAAAGATAAATTGACTCTAAATCAAGAGAGAGCGAATCAAATTAATCAGCAAAAGCGCCATAATCGGAGATAAATCCATGCCAGGTACGAAGTTAAATCTACGTAGTGCAGCAAGAAGAGGTTCAGTCATATAATATATTCTGACAAGAATTTCATTCCGGGAAGTTGGCGCAAACCATGATGCAAGCACCCGAATTATGATAAGCCAACTATATACTTGAAGTGCAGTCAGCAATAATTTGGTCAACATTGTTATTTCTCCCGTTTTCCGAAAATTGAGGTTCCAACACGAATCAGTGTTGCACCTTCCTCAATTGCTATCGTGTAATCACCAGACATTCCCATACTAAGATGAGGCAAATCATGATTGATTGCTTTTACAGATTCATCTCTTAAACGTCGCAGTTTTGCAAAAGTTGATCGCAACTCGTCTTCAGTTGCACCAAATCTTGCCATCGTCATAAAACCCTGAAGATCTATTCCAGGAAGTGTTGTACAAAGCTTAACTGCATCTACTACTTCTTCTGGAGATATGCCATGCTTCTGTTCTTCCTCGCTGGCATTGACTTCCAGCAACACAGGTTGCACCAGATTCATTTCTGTGGCAACTGTTGAAATACGCTCGGCAAGTTTTATCGAATCAACAGCGTGAAGCAGATCAAATTTGCCAACAATTTTTCTAACCTTGTTCTTCTGAATGTTGCCAATGAAATGCCAGTGAATACCTGGCTCAGTTATATTTTCAAGCCTGATCAATGCGTCTTGAACCCGATTTTCACCAAAGCACTTGTGACCATGACTATAGGCTTCCATCACCAGGTTCTGTGGGATTCTTTTACTGACAGCAATCAGTGAAACAGAAGCGACCGCCCTGCCGGATTTGGCACAAACGGTCGCAATCTCATTGTTAACCTTGTCGATATTTTTTGCTACTGTTTCAGCAGACAATATTCTCTCCAGGTTATCTCCACCGCAGAAGCAGGTTCTTGGGATCAAGTTCCATGTTGAGTTCCGGGGCGTTGTTATTGTGGTCTTTCAAGACTTTGACTTTCACATGATCACTCATAGGCTCAAGATGAATTGCCATATCAATCAAGTCATCAAAGGCAGCAACTTCAGCAGGTATGCCTCTGTCATCAAATTCCTGACCTTCACGATGTGTCTGTGAAGCAGTCCAGACTTCAGCATTCCAGTCCTGGGCCAGTTTCTTGATACCCTCTACTTCCCAGCGCTCAGATTGCTCATAGCGAGGTGTACCATCCATTATCAAAATGCTTGGCTCAAAGTGGGCAACATCTTTGAGAAACTTTGCTGAAGCCTCTAGTTTCTCAAGTGAGAAATTCTTACGATTGTAAACCAGAATATGTCTACGACGTTCAAGATTCAGGTGTTCCTGCATCTTGTTTTCCATTTTGGTTTTTTCAGCAACAACATTGAAAATCTCGTCATAAAAATCACGCAGATGTTCAACAGACTCCTCAGTTGAAATATGCATCACTTTTTTGCCGTGCATAATTGCATCGACAGCTAGTCCAACCAAAAATGCGGTTTTGCCGACACCGGCACGAGAGAGAACAACTCCCAGGTTGCCAGCACCAAGACCACCATTGGTTGCTTTTTCAAATACTCGCAGTGGACTGCGGAAGTGCATGTCTTTTGTAGTCATCGGTTACTCCCTAGTTGTTTCCAGCCGCTTTTTTCTCGGCGTATTCTTTTACCAGTTCTTCAGCTACCTCTGCAGGTGCTGGAGCATACTTGGCAAATTCCATTGTAAACTCAGCCTTGCCCTGTGTTGAAGAACGCAGAACAGTTGCGTATCCAAACATTTCAGCCAGAGGAACATTTGCATCGACTCTGATGAATCCGTCGTCCTCAGTTGTACCAACGATGATACCACGACGTTGCATAATTGTTCCTATTATATCACCCTGAAACTCAGATGGGCCTTCAACAGAAACCAACATTAATGGTTCAAGAACTGAAGGTGCACCTTTAGTGTAGTTCTGTCTGAAACAACCTTTTGCTGCAGACTGGAAAGCCTTGTCACTAGAGTCAACATTGTGATAAGCACCATCTTCAAGTACCACTCTAAGGCCTTGAACAGGTGAACCTATATAAGCACCTTTTGACATCATTTCGCGGAAACCTTTTTCAACAGCAGGAATGTATTCAGTTGGAATATTGCCACCAACAACCTTGCTCTCAAAAACGAACTCGCCATTGTCATCAGGTTCAAAATAACCTTTGATTCTACCGTATTGGCCAGAACCACCAGTTTGCTTTTTATGTGTGTAATCAAATTCAACACGCTTGCTGATTGTCTCACGGAATGAAACTTTTGGAGCACCAGCTTCAATCACAGCATTGAACTCACGCTTCATTCTCTCAAGATAAACTTCGAGGTGAAGCTCTCCCATTCCCATAATAAGAGTATCGCCAGTTTCTTCATCCTTACGGGTTGTGAAAGTTGGATCCTCTTTTGTAAATCTGGCAAGAGCTTTTGCCATGTTGCCTTGAGCTTTGTTATCGACTGGTACAACAGCCAATGAAACTACAGGCTCTGGAACATGAATACTTGTAACTGAGATACGATTACCAGCTGTGAATGTGTCACCTGAAGCACAGTCAACACCAAACAAAGCCACGATATCGCCACTTCTGGCTACAGTAATATCTTCCATCTGATCAGCATGCATCTGAACAACCCGGCCGACTTTAATCTTATTTCCAGTTCTGGTATTAAAGATTGTGTCGCCTTTTGTTAATTTACCTTGATACATCCTGATGTATGTAAGCTGACCATATAGTCCGTCTTCAAGCTTGAAAGCATGAGCAATAACCGGCTCATCTTCACAGTGACTCATGGTAAACAGTTTTTCTTCACCATCATCACTGACTTCACGAGCTTCATTGTCAATTTCAGTTGGGTTTGGCAGATAATTAACTACTGCATCCAGCAACAACTGAACACCCTTGTTTTTATAAGCTGAACCTACAAAAACAGGAGTCAGTTCCTGAGCAATTACACCCTCACGAATAGCAGCGTGAATCATCTCTTCAGTTGGCTCACCTTCAAGGATTGCCTCCATCAGTTCTTCACTGAACATACTTGCTGCATCCAGGAGATCTTCTCTACGCATCTCTGCTTCCATCATCATATTCTCAGGAATATCAGACCAGATAAGATCTTTACCCATATCACCTTCAAAGCGGCATGCCTTCATCTTCACAAGGTCGATAGCACCCTCAAGCTTTTCTTCCAGGCCAATTGGCAATTGAGCAAGAACAGCATTGTGCTTCAGTTTTTCGCGTAGTTGTTCTGTAACACGAACCGGGTTAGCACCTGAACGATCGCACTTGTTAATAAAAGCGATCCGAGGAACCTTATACCGTTTCATTTGCCTGTCTACAGTCATGGACTGAGACTGAACTCCAGCAACTGCACATAGAATCAGAACAGCACCATCAAGCACACGCAAAGCGCGTTCAACTTCAATAGTGAAATCAACGTGACCTGGTGTGTCGATAATGTTAATTGGGTGTTTGTCCCATTCACAATAGGTAGCGGCGGAAGCAATTGTAATGCCTCTTTCGCGCTCTAATTCCATGGAATCCATGGTTGCGCCAACACCGTCTTTACCACGAACTTCGTGGATAGCGTGAATCTTTCCTGCATAATACAGGATTCGCTCGGTGAGAGTAGTTTTCCCGGAGTCAATGTGAGCACTGATTCCAATGTTTCTAAGTTTTGTAATATCCCTTGCCATTTTTTCCAACCTACGCACGGTTTCCGACAACGACCGGATTTGGGCCCGTCCCTTAACTCGACGGTGATGTCGGGGTGTTGAGTCTACATCTCCTTGTCAGTAGAGACAAGGAAAACTGGTTACAATACAACGCCCACCCATTTTAAGGGCAGGCGTCATGTGGGGTCAAGATAATCAGAAAACCTGTTAATGCAAGTCCTGTTTACAGTAAATAGAATTTTTTCAGGTCATCAAGAGTTCTCACAGGAACCTTGTCAGCTTGCTCTGCCTGCCCAAAAGCAATCATTCTTGCCTTGACAACTTCAACCATTGCCGCCCTGGCTGGCTTCAGGTAATCACGAGGATCAAATTTGCCTGGAGTTTCAGCAAAAACTCGACGGATTGCACCGGTGATTGCCAGCCTGTTGTCTGTATCGACATTGATTTTACGAACGCCATGCTTTATCCCCTGCTGAATTGCTTCAACTGGGACACCATAGGTTGCAGGCATCTCACCACCAAATTCGTTGATAATATCGATTAGTTCTTTTGGCACTGAGCTTGAGCCATGCATTACCAGGTGAGTATTTGGCAATCTGCGATGAATATCTTTAATCAGTTCCATCTTCAGAACATCGTCAGTTGGCTTTTTAGTAAATTTGTAGGCACCGTGACTTGTGCCGATGGCAACTGCCAACGCATCGCAGTTTGTATCTTTTACAAATCGTTCAGCTTCTTCCGGATCTGTAAGATGCTCAACAGCTTCTTCACCAGACAAACCTGCACCATGGCCATCCTCTATACCACCGAGACATCCAATTTCAGCTTCTACAGTGACGCCAAGAGCATGTGCTTTTTCAACAACCATGCGAGTTACGTCGACATTGTAATCATAGCTTGACGGAGTTTTACCATCAGCGTTCAGGGAGCCATCCATCATTACAGATGTAAATCCCTGGTCTATAGCTGAGAAACATGTCTCAGGACTGTTGCCATGATCCTGGTGCATTGCGATTGGAATTTTGGGATTGAGTTCAGCAGCGGCAAGCATCAGATGGCGCAGATAATTGTCATCGGAATATGATCGAGCCCCACGGGAAGCCTGTACAATAACAGGTGAATTGGTCTCAGCAGCGGCGGTCATAATTGCCTGAATTTGCTCCATATTATTTACGTTAAAAGCGCCAACACCGTAATTGTTTTCAGCGGCGTGGTCTAACATGGTACGCATTGGAATCAGTGGCATATTTCTCTCCAGAGTTAAATTGTTTCCACAAATATATTATGAAGTGTCGCGTGATTCAACTACCAAACCACGACAGTTTGAGTTCCGAGTCAGAAGGTTGAAACCAGCTTTGGTTAAAGAGTCCCGGTAGTGAGTGATTTTCAAGTTCGTGTCTGAGCATTCCCCAAGGTCTGGAAATAGGTGCATCAACATTCCTGGCATCTATTATGGCATTCTCAATTACCTGTTTTCTTTTGGGGTGAAGCTTAGGTTTGAGCTCGCGGAAAACTTGCTTCAATGCAACTGTTGCCCGTGGCGGAGTGATAGGTCTTTCCAGAGCTTGGAAAAACAGTTCCCCATAATTCTTTTTCAATCGAGCCGGAGAAAGTGGCTTCCGATTGGCAATTAATTCATCCAGTTGTTTGAGAGGTCCAATACCGTGAGCTACCAATTGAATCCGATGCTGCTTATGAAATTCCACAACAGCTTTTTTCGACTTGCTGCAGGTAACGCATTCGGTCCATCTCTGGTGAGCGAAAACACGTTCCAGGAAATTGTTTCTGGCCGATTCAGTTTTCAGCTTTCCGTCTTCAGCAACAGGTAAAAAAGGAAAGCGCTTAACAAGTGCAGCGGCAAACAGTCCCTGCCCTCTTCTATGCATTACCCTGCCATTCTCTCCTTCAATTGGCACTCTGCTCAATCCACAAGACGGGCTTTTACTGCGGAGAATGAAGCCGTGAAGATGCTGTTTATCCAGAGCAGTCAATTGTCGACTGATGAAACGATTCATCCTGTTAGTAAGATCGGTCCGTGTGTTTGTACGGAGTAATCTTATTTGGTTATCAACTTCTACCAGGTCAATAGTTTCACGAGGTACACCGAGATCAATAGCTACTTCAGGGCAAACTGAAATCCAGTTAAAGGCAGAATCCCACGCCTCCACAATTTCAGGTGCGTAGTTATGATCACCATCGTATCGGGTTTCTTCACCAAGCAGGCAGCTGCTGATGCCGATGTTTATTTTTTTATTAGCCATAGCAATACCTCCTCTGTTTACATTTTAACTGAATTGTAGCGTTTCGTCAGTAAAATTCATCATATTTGACTGAACCAGGATAGCTGTGTATACTAAAAGCAGTCTGATGACTCTTGGGGGCGACTTGGCTTCGACGGGGTCGGGGGACTGTTGATTGCATGTCGAGATTTCAGGAAACTCGTTAAACACTGAAAAAACAATTAAACGACAATGAGCAACTAGCTCTCGCTGCGTAAATAAACGCAGCGCGTTCTGCGACAGGTGGGTCTCCAGACTCGTCGACAGAGCGCCGTTATCTGGAGACTGGTCCTGAAACGTGTTCTCCGCGTAGGGATGAGATTTTTGAGAACTGGTTAGAAGACAGGCATCGTTTGCCGGCCAGGCTTCTAACGAGACTTTAACTGCAAACTAAACATGTAGACATTGGCAGGGTACCGGTTCTGGACGCGGGTTCGATTCCCGCCGCCTCCACCAATAACCTATTGATAATTCAATAGTTAGCGTTTCTTGGATAGGCCTTCTCCAAATACAAGAATCATAGAGTTCAAATATAGTTATCTGAACAATGCTTTCATATGACCCCAACTAACATCCTCGTTGCTGGTTGGATCTCCTGCCAAAGGCAAATATTCAACATAAAACGGCATACCGTTATCATGTCCGTCTAAAATGTGGGAATCAATATAGTTTGTGTCAGTTGTTCCCCACCAATTATGAGTCAAATCATCGGATATAATGATCAAATACTCTGAGTCTGGAATAGGATCAGTTACCAGAGGA
>CAYTFE010000004.1:0-100484 GCA_964437115.1 uncultured Fibrobacteraceae bacterium
TTGGTACGCCATCAGGGACTTGAACCCCGAACCTACTGATTAAGAGTCAGTTGCTCTGCCAGTTGAGCTAATGGCGCACCATATATTCAGATGTGGCGGTTGGAGGAAAGCAGTGCTATCCTGAACCGGAACGAAAATTTAGCACTACCCCTGAAATGTGTCAAGTCAACTGGAGATGGATATGCCCTTGCTGGACGATCGAAAAAAAAGAGTCACAAATGTGATTCGAATGTTAAAAAAAGAATTCCCCGATGCGCAATGTTCCCTGGATCATAAAAGCCCATTTCAACTGCTGATTGCTACTATCCTTTCAGCTCAATGCACCGATGCCAGAGTAAACATTGTAACTAAAGATCTGTTTCAGGACTTCCCAGCTGCAGAGGATTTTGCATCTGCTCCAGTTGAAGAAATTGAAGAGGCAATTCGCAGTACCGGTTTTTATCGGAACAAGGCCAAGAACATAAAATCGTGCTGCACCGATATTATTCAAAAGCACAATGGTTCTCTACCAGAAAACATGAAAGAGCTCAATGCTCTGTCTGGTGTGGGTCGGAAAACTGCCAACGTTCTGCTTGGAGTAGCATTTGGAAAACCTGATGGCGTTGTTGTCGACACTCATGTCGGCAGAATTGCAGTCAAGCTTGGGCTCACAGCTCATGGCCCCAAAGAGGCTGTTAAAATTGAGCGCGATTTAAATGAGTGTGTTGGAAAAAAACATTGGGTCGCAATTGGACATCTTCTGATTGAACACGGACGCACAACCTGCAAAGCCAGAAATCCAAAATGCGACGATTGTAAACTTTATAAATATTGTGAAGTCAGAGCATAAAAAAAGGCGGTCACAATGTGACCGCCTCATATCTATCAACCAGACCTAGAATGGCAGATCGTCATCCTGATCAGGACCTGCAGGTGCCTCAGGGAATGGATCTCCACTGCCAGCAGCAGGGTTCTCACTTTGCGCAGGAGCAGCTGGTACACTACCAGTTTCGCCTTTGCTACCGAGCATCTGCATTGCATTAGCTCTGATCTCGGTTGTATAACGTTTTTGACCGTTCTGATCTTCCCATTGTCTTGTCTGCATGGCTCCTTCAACATAAACTTGCTTACCTTTTGTCAGGTATTGACCGCAAATTTCGCCAAGTCTTCCCCACGCAACAACACGATGCCATTCAGTTTTTTCCTGTTGCTGACCTTCACGGTCTTTCCAACGCTCGGTTGTAGCAACTGTAAAATTTGCAACAGCAGTATTAGTCTGGGTGTGGCGGATTTCAGGATCTTTTCCTAAACGACCAATAATCATCACTTTGTTCAACATAATTTTCTCCTTGCATTATAATGACGGCTCAGCCGCCAGTCTCCACGAATTGCCGAAGCCGGGAGACAACAAATAAGGACGCTCTAATAATTTTGGGCGCATCCCTATACAAAAAAAAGCTCCACACCGGGAGCTTGTACCGGTTTCTACCGGGAAAATTAATGGGGTGGATGATGGGACTTGAACCCACGACCACCTGGACCACAACCAGGGGCTCTGCCGACTGAGCTACATCCACCACCTATTTAATTTTTATGGCACGCCTGACAGGACTTGAACCTGTGACCACCGGATTAGAAATCCGGTGCTCTATCCAGCTGAGCTACAGGCGCACAACTTCATATCAGTTACGGAACGAAATAATGTGCCGCTTAAGCTACAGTATCAAGAGACTGTGAGGTGGTCGGGGCGACAGGATTCGAACCTGTGGCCCTCTGCTCCCAAAGCAGATGCGCTGCCGGACTGCGCCACGCCCCGACTTGTTCCATCCAGCTGTCAGCAACATAGTTGTTCCAGCTTCGGTTAATTCTGGCTAGCAAATAATGCGCCATACCTAACCGGAAGAGAATCAATACACTTTACATTCCCAATTGTCAATGTCTGGTGACAATTTTTTCAATAAAAATCCTTGAGGTTGACACACAACCTTCTCATCGCCCGCCCTCTGTGGCTTATTTCGTTCTTCTGAACACTACTCATCTCAGCCATTGTTCGATCAAAACCGCATGGCTTGAACAAAGGATCATAGCCAAAACCAGCGTTTCCGCGCGGTTTTTCGACGATTTCCCCAAGTACCCTGCCAAATGTAGACATCTCCAACCAGTGCATATGATTTACAGCTCTGCCTGGTGCATCGGTTGGAAGCCCGGCAGGGCATATATGAGTTGGTTCAGTTACATCGTCAGGTCCTGTTGCAAGCCAAATCCTTGGGTCAGGGAGACGCATTGCCGCAGGGTCTTCTGCTGCAGGGCGCTCACCTGAAAGTAACGGAGCGCAAAGCTCATCGAAAATCTTCTGCAACCGATCAGCATCCACACCAGGAGTCACAACATATTCTCTATTGATTGCATGGAACTGTTCCCACTGATTTTTTCTGCTCTGGAAATCCTCCCAGAAGTCATTTTCCCTCTCCGGGAACCTGAACTCAACTGAGCGAGCAAACATGTTATGCAACCATCGGGAGTTGGCTGGAATTGCCTTTTTAGTTCCAGGAGTTGGATCAACAAGAACCGCACTGGTTACAAAATGTGCTTGTCTCATTCCTGCCGGGACATCGCGCATCATTTCAGCCAATAAATCACAGTTGCTGTTGTAGGTTGCATCGTCACCGGAAAAGCGGGCAGCAAAAATGTCTGGCATCCCGCCTAGTGCCTGAACACAAAGAGCGGTGTCATCGGCAATAGCAATTTCGCCACAGTAAGCGGCAGTGATAATTGCTTTGCGAGTTGCGTTACCAATAGCTGTTGTGCCGTCTTCTATCACATCGGGTAGTCCCGGATAGTCTTTTGCCGATTTTATTTCAAAAGGAAGATCCGCAACAAGTTCTTCCAGCTCACGAACCTTATCTTCGTTTCTGCTTGCAAGAACAATTACCCTGCGGCTCATATTTCGAGAACCTTCTTTTGCAAGCCAATCAACTTATCGATTGCTTCACCAGCAAGGTCCAACATACTGTTCAATTCTTCTCTGGAATATGGTTCGCGCTCAGCAGTTCCCTGAACTTCCAGCAGTCCCGCATTGCTATCCATTACTACATTCATATCGGTACCAGCACGGGAATCTTCCTTATAGTCAAGATCGACAAGAACTTCCCCATCGACAACACCCAAACTCACTGCACCAACCATGCTGTTCATTGGATGGCGTTTAAGATTAAGTCTGGAAAGAGCATCATAAAGAGCAACCGATGCACCATTGATTGCTGCACAGCGAGTACCACCATCGGCACTGATAACATCACAATCTATAGTCACAGTTATCTCACCCAGAGCACCAAGGTCTGTGATTGAACGCATTGATCGACCAATCAGCCGCTGGATTTCCATTGTCCTGCCACCCTGACCTTTGCCAGCAGCCTCTCTTCGCATTCTTTCTGATGTAGAACGGGGTAACATGCCATATTCAGCAGTCACCCAGCCACTGCCAGTGCCACGCATCCAACCTGGAACACCGTGCGCGATTGAGGCAGTGCAAATTACTTTTGTATCGCCCATTTCCACTAGAACTGAGCCTTCAGCTTGAGGCAGGAAGTCTCGAGTCATTTTAACTGGACGTAATTGTACGGCCGTGCGGCCACCTGATCTTTCGCTCACGCTTTTTCCTTTCGGGGAATGGACAAAATGCCCTCCCTCTCCAATTCATTCAAATTAACTGTCTCAACCGCATCAATTGGTTTCCCTAAAAATCGGGCGCCAACTTCACGGAATTTCCACGGAATATCACTCAGGCAAAATGAAATTTCTCCACTGCCCGACTCTTTTTTATTTTCAAGTTCCGATGCCGCTGCTTCTGCCAACGCTTCAGCAGAGTCAACCAACTTAACTTCATCGCCCATAAAATTGGCGATAGTTTCTTTTAATAATGGGTAATGAGTGCAACCAAGAATTAAAGTATCAACATTGTTTTTTAACGATTGCAAATAGTCTGCAGTTACAAGGTCAGTAACGTTGCCACTGGTCATACCCTCTTCAACAAGCGGCACAAACAGTGGACATTCTTTTGCGATAACCCTGTCCTGTCCAACTTCTTGAACAAGCAGTTCCTGATAGCGATTACTACTAACAGTACCTCGAGTTGCAATTACACCAATTTTGCCACCGGCAGTTTTTTCAAGAGCTGACTGAACACCAGGTTTAATTACTCCAAGCACGGGGACATCAAGCTGTTCCTGCAGATAATCGATTGCAAATGCGCTTGCCGTGTTGCAGGCAACTACAATCATTTTCACGCCGCGGGATCGCAGGAATAGTGCATCCTGCATAGCAAATTCACGCACTGTGCGTGCGCCCTTGGTGCCATACGGGACTCGGGCGGTATCGCCAAAATAGAGCAAATCTTCAGCAGGCAATCTGTGATGAAGTTCACGAAGAACAGTCAGTCCGCCCATACCGGAATCGAATACTCCAATTGGTCCCATCTAGCGCCACTCCTGCAAATTAAACGTACGATCAAGTTCTATATGACCAGCCAGAGTTTCGCATTGAGCTTTATCAACAAGAATCAGGCAGGTGTCAATTTTCGGAAAGTTCCTGGCAATAGTAGTCATGATAACATTGATTGTTGCATGCTCCGCTGCAGATCCACCAGGATGTGCAGAAACCAGTTCACTGCTGAAATCTATCACTGCACTTTTTTTATTCTGATCATAGAATGCAGCCTGAACTTCTGTTCCAGGCGGTATGGCAGTTATCAAATTTTCATCTTCAGGTGCAACAGTAAGGGCGTTCAATGTAGCAATCAGATCGGCTTCTATCTCACCTGTGGTTGGTATCACAACCAGCTGTTCAGAAACAGTGCCAAAGTTATTGATATAAGCCAACGATACAGTTCTGCTGCCAAACGCCTCAGGCTGGTCATCGTTTTTTATAGGCAATACAATTTCGGGGGTAGCCAGGGTAGACAAAAACCAGGTAATTCCACCGCCAATTCCAGCAAGGACTACAACAATTGCAACAACTATCCACCAGAATGAAGCACCGCTTTTCAAGTTTGTCATGGCGTTACCTCTTCAGTTTTTTGGTGTTTGTCTCTAAAAATAATTACAGCATCAACAATACCGTCGGCAAGTTGTGAAAGGTATCTTTTGCTGGATAACTTCTTTTCCTCTTTGCTATTGGAAAGAAATCCTGTTTCGACAAGAACTGCCGGCATATTTGCACCTCGCAGAACCTTAAAACTTTCTCTTTTCACGCCTCTGCTGGTTGCACCTGTTTCATTGATCAATGTTTGCTGTATGATCTCCGCCAGGTCACTACTGTGAGTAAGGTGTAACTCCTGAACTCGTTCCCATCTTACAAAACCGCCAGCACCAGGTGGAGTCGTCAGTTCTGGTTGGAAAAACCATGTCTCAATCCCATTTGGTTTGTCATTGAACCAGCCGTTGCAATGGACCGAAATCATCAAATCGCCGCCACTGAGATTGGCACGCTCACTTCTGACATCCAGATCGATCAGAATATCGGAATCACGGGTCAAGATAACTTCAAAACCTGCCGATCTGAATTTGCGCGACAAGATTTCAGCCAGGTTCAAGTTGATAATTTTTTCCTGAGTGCCGCGTGTCCCGATTTTACCAGAATCAAGCCCACCATGACCTGCATCGATAACAATAGTTTTTATTGTAAGTGATTCTGCTCCATCGATTGCAGCCACAGGCTTTGCCATATTGACATACCCTCTGGCACGAGGTGCAGGCAGATCGATTTTACGAGTCTCTTCAAGTTGCAGAACAATAACTTTGCCTTTTTGCTCGCTGAAAGTTCTAAAACTGTTGACTGTTCTGTTCATTTTGAAAGAGACCAGCGCATATTCTTCAAGTTGCACAACCGAGACATCACTCAGCAGCCCACTTTCCTTCTCCATTTTTACAATGCTGGTATCAACCAGTGCACCATACAGCTTGAGCCGCACAGTTGAACTGGTGGGAGTATCTGTTCGCCACATTATTTTTTTACTGCAATGCAGTTTTGCGAAAGTAACTCTGTTGCCACTATCAACAGTCAGGCCGCGCACATTATAAAGTGCTGTGCCATATTCAAGCCTGCCTCTTGCCCTGTCCCATTGCACTGATTGACCGGTTAGAGCAGGAAATATTGAAGTAACAGCTTCCATCGGCAACCACAGATCACCTTCATGCATATATACTGGCGCACGAAGCATTACACCTTTGCCATCGACATTTATGAACCTGTTGTCAGCTAGAAAAACTACATTGTGGCCATTGACTTTTACTGTGAGCCTGCGCAGTTCCGGCTCCCAGAATCTTGAAGCCAGAAGCATGCTGGCTACATCGTGGGATTTAAGAAAGAGTTCTTGAGAATCGGTCATAAGTTCAAGCCCAAAGACACTGTTGTCAGGACGATTGCCTGTGTGACTTATTACAACACTTCTCAGCTGGGCGTCTGCATTAATTTCTGGCTGAGCAAATCGGCCATCAGCAATAGACGATGTAGCAACTAGCAGTAGAATTAAGAGAATTCGTTTCATCAACCTCTTCCCAGCTCCCTCTGGATACGACGTTTTACATCTTTTTCAGCTTTTGCATGGCGTTTGTCGTGCATTTTTTTACCTCGACCAAGCCCCATTTCAACTTTCACCAATCCACGTTTAAAATACAGTTTTAACGGTACAAGTGTCAGCCCTTTTTCTTCGAGCTTCGGCTTTAATTTTCGCAATTCCCTTTTAGTGATCAATAATTTACGACGACGAAAAGGGTCATGGTTCTCACGAGTTGCAGGCTCATATGGACCGATGTGCAATTTGGCAAGCCACAATTCACCTTCAGCAAGGTCTCCATATGCATCACCAAGATTGCATCGACCTTCACGCAAAGCCTTCACTTCAGTGCCCATCAAAACAATACCGGCCTCCCATTTATCGAGTATCTCATACTCATGGAAAGCTTTCCTGTTTTTTGCGATTATTTTAATACCTGCGTCACCGCTGGACTTCGCCATTCTACACTCCAAGTTCCAATTGATTCCGTAACAGGTAGGAAATTAGCATTTATGTCGAGAATACACAACCAGGTTGACACATCAATTTGGAATAGCTAGTTTTGGTCGGCGCGAAGCAATTGGTTGCATTAGACCTGACGCTTCCGCAAAGTGTGTGCCCGGGTGGCGGAATTGGTAGACGCGCTACGTTCAGGTCGTAGTGGGGTTCATCCCCGTGGGAGTTCGAGTCTCCCCTCGGGCACCATACTTCTCTAGTTGATATACCCCAAAGACTTCAACTGCTTCTTAATTTCGTCGTCTACTTCTGTCTGCTCTATAATAGTGTCAGTTCTTGCAGGTAAGAACGATGCGTAACTGCTCATTTTATTTTCACTCAAATACTCAACATACTTTTGTCCATCATTAGTAAGCCCATCAGAAAGTACCACACCTGTCATCGGTTCCGATACAGGCAATCCAAGAAGCGCAAGCAGTGTTGGTGCTGTGTCCAGCATTTCCATCTGCTCAAACTTATGTCCAGGTTTATAAAGTGGACTCCTGGTTGCAAAGATTCCCTGAGGCCGATGTTCCTGCACTCCAAACTGCCAACCACGTTTTCTATGCCTTGGACCATGAAATCCATGATCACTCATAATAGCAACTTGCTGATCTGCCGGGAACAGAGCCAAAACTTCGCCAAGTAATTCATCTATAAACTTGTAATAGCCAGGAATAATGTTCCCTAGAACTGCAATATCCAACTCACTGTATTGTCGAGGAGCAGTTTCAGTTTTCCAGTAACTCCAGAACTTGTGACTCACAACATCCAGCCCTCGGAAATATACAGCTGTAAGATCAAACTGCTGACCAGCTACAAGCTGCTTCAAAGTGGCAAGGTAAGTCAGATCACAGGCATAAATAATCCGCAACTCATCCAGCTTTGCTGCATACTCTTCTTCATGTCCTGAAAGAGCATCCAGGTCTATAAACCTGCTCAGCTCTGCGTTTGATATCGATTGCCAGTCAACGGTCAAATCATTCAAATCGATACTATCGGGCTGAACTATAGACCCTTGCCTTGAGCCTTCCCTAGTAAACGACATATGATCGCTGACCATAATCCCATCAATAGGTTGTGCAGGCCAGGTCACCCACCAACCGATTACACAGCTGTTACGCCCGCTTCCACCTACGATGTCCCATAAAGCTGGTGCGCTCCAGTCGCTACTGCTTGAAAGTTCTTTTTTTTTGTTGAGAAACCCACCGATACCATGGTCGCGTGGATGCAATCCTGTTGCAATACTGGCCCAGATGAGCGGCGACTTCTCCATCGGCACAAAACTCGTCAATGTACCTGAGCTGCCACTTTCAAGGAATGATTTGAAATTAGGCATTTCACCTGAAGATATCAGAGGATCGATAACCAGCCAATCGGCAGCATCAAAACCTATAACAACAAGTTTTTTATCAGCCGGGTGATCAGGAATACCACCACAACCGATAATAAACAATAAGGCAATCAGGGCTATAATCTTCATCAATTCCTCTAGTCTACCAGTTCGCCTCTGGCTCTTTCATGTGTAACAATCAGGTCAATCAATTCATCGTGGAAGTGGCCATTTGTGCCGATTAAATCAGTTGAACCCGGAATATACGGTTTTCCGAGATGGTCGGAAATTCTGCCGCCAGCTTCCTGAACAAGCAGGATTCCAGGGGCAACATCGTAAATTGCTTGTGGCTTGCCACGTCCTGCAACTATACCATCATAACGACCATCTGCAAGATACGCCATCTCAAGAGCAATAGTTCCGAATCGACGCATCTTCATAGATTCCATTACCAAAGCCTGGAGTAAGTTGGCGTTCTGTACAAATCGGCCACCTTTTTGTAGCTGGAGACTGAGAATCGCATCGCCAAGAGTGTCTCTTTTACTTACGTGGATGGTTTTACCATTCAATCGTGCACCGCCACCTTTTATGGCAGTAAAACATTCATCATGCAGCGGTTGATAAACCATTGTGGCAAGAACTTCATCGCCCTCCATAAGTGCAATTGAGCTGCAAAAGTTTGGCAAACCAAGTGCAAAATTCAAAGTGCCATCAACAGGATCAAGGTACCAGGTTCTGCCAGAAGTACCTTCTGTGAGACCAAATTCTTCGCCGGCCACTGCGTCGTCAGGATATGCTGCCTTGATTTTGTCAGTAATCATTCTCTCGACAGCTCTATCTGCTTCAGTAATTGCTTCTTTTGCAAATTTAAATTCCAGTTCACCAGTTTTGCGGAACAATGAACGGATTTTATCTCCTATTTCATCTTTCCAACTGATCATTTCCATTTCAATGGCCTGGTACTGATTGCTCATTCCTGCTCCTTGCTCGATTTGTTAAGTTTATGTACAGGCTAATGTTTTCGACAACGAAACCATCTCCTTGAGTGACAACAAAGCTCTTATGCTGTAAATTATCAGTTCAAGTGCAACTATCGGCAATATATTTCGTTTCACTTGAGGGTCTGGTTGTTTCTTCCGATTTTGAGAGACTGTTTATTCATGAGTGCCGACAAATCGTCCAAACCAATTTTTTCCTCAGGGTTATCCTGGACGATGCATTTGTTTGCAGCCTTGCTGACAATAATACTCTGTTTGAGCATCAGTATCGATGCTGGCCGAGTTCACCCATACGATGGCACAAACTGGATTCCAGGTAAAGCAGAACCAACAATTACCGATGCCCCTCTTGTTATCGGCAACCGTGACAGAGCACTACAAAATGGCGACCGCATTCTTGGTATCGGCAACCAGCTTGTAACTTCAACCCAGAATGCTGCTCATATTCTGTCCAAGCAGCAACCGAATTCAACCGTTTCCTACCTTGTACAACGCGTTGATAGAGTTCTGGAGATTCCTGTCCATTTGTCTGCTTTCCGCACTGCGGGACGCTACTTTGGCTTCTTCATTTTCCTGTCATGTATTTACATGCTTACCGGAGCCATTGTATACAGGCGTGGTCACAAAGCTCAGTCAGTACGACTGTTTTTCAGAATGAGTCTGCTTTTTGCAATCTTCTTTCTTACAAACCTGAACGGACCATCTTATTTCTGGGGCGATTTTGTAACCAGAAACGCAGCTGTTTTTTCACGATTTATGCTCCCTGCAATTTTTCTGCACTTTTTTCTTGTTTTCCCTGAAAAGAAATTTGCTCTGACAAAAAGACCGCTCCTTGAGCCAATGCTATATATTCTGCCGACACTTTTTTACATACAGTTTTCAATAACACAGTTCACCGGCGACCAGCCGGACGGCATATATGCAAGCAGATGGCTTATTATGGGCAGCTATTTTACTGCCGGAATAATTGCTCTGCTACATAGTTACCTGATTATTAAAGACCCATTGCAAAGACAACGATTACGGATTCTGACTTTTGGAACATTGATTGGAGTCTTTCCTTTCCTGGCTTTGACAGCCTTGCCAGGAATCAGTCGCAACGAAACGCTGAATTTCCTGGGTACAGCTCCAATGCTTCTGTTGCCTATGAGTTTTGGCTACTCAATTGCCCGTTATAAAGTAATGAACATTGAGCATCTGTTGCGTAGAAGCCTTACTTATACTGTAACAACAGGCATTGTAATTGCGACATATCTGGCAGCTACGCTCGGCTCCGGCACACTCTTGCTTCACTTGTTGAACATCAGCAATCGCACAGCCCAAGCAGGAATCACTTTACTGATTGCAGCTATCCTCTGGCCTTTGCGCTCAAAGTTACAAAAAGAGATCGACAAAGGATTCTTCCGCAGTCGAGGAAATCTGGCTACTGCCTTGAGCGAATTGAGTCGTGAGATTCCTGAGTTTTTGCAACGTGAACAAATGGTTGAACATATCAGTAATCGTCTATGCAATCTGCTCGGCTTGCCGGGAATTGCAACTTATACTCCTGGTAGTGAATGGAAATTACTACACCAGTTAAACCTGCAAAATCCCAAAAAACTCGCACTGCCGGCAATAACAAATCGTTTGTCCGAATTCTCTGAACCATTTTGGGTAGAACAGAAATCTGCTGATAATCTGGATAAAATTGAGACCCAGGAGCAGCAGGAATTTGCATTACGAATGAAGGAAAGAGGACTACTGGCCAAGGCAAATATCGCTCTACTGGTTCCAATGAATGCAGGGAAAAAACTGGTTGGAATGCTGACAATTCCACATCGATCCGATGCTGACAGATACAGCCTCCAGGATATTGAGCTTTTATCCTCAATTGCCAGACAGATGGCACTTCAATTCGAGAACTCCCGACTGATTGAAGAAGAACTGAATAAACAAAAATTGGAAGCTCAACTTTCTCTTGCCAGAGACATCCAGAGTAGATTGCTCCCTTCAACAATTCCGGAAATCGATGGCCATTCAATAGCGGCATGTAACATTAGTAGTGCTGAAGTGAGTGGCGATTATTATGATCTCATTCAACGTGACAATGGCACCCTGGCACTAGTTATCAGCGATGTCAGTGGTAAAGGTATGCCGGCAAGCCTGCTGGCATCGAGCCTTCAGGCAAGCTTGCGTGCTCACTGCCAGAGCAGCAATTCACCATCGGTTATTTTGGACCGAGTTAACAAATACCTGTACCAAAGTACTGACTCCACGCTTTTTGCGACTCTATTTCTCGCAATTCTGAACCCTGAGAATCAAACTATCAGTTACTGCTCCGGAGGCCACAACCCTCCTGTTTTACAACGGGCAAACGGAGCCATGGAGCTGCTTGAAGCCGGTGGCTTACCATTAGGAGCATTTGATTTCAGTGATTACAGCGAAGCAACAGTGCCATTCACTCAGGGTGACTCTCTGTTGATGTACACTGATGGCTTAACTGAAACTTTTGATGCCGATGACAATGACTTTGGCGAGGATCGACTGAAGGATTTTCTCAGAGAAAACCAGCAACTTTCTGCTGACCAAATAGTGTCCGGATTGAGAACTGCAGTGCAGAATTTTTCAGGTAAAAAACAAGCAGATGACGATGTTACAATCGTCATACTGCAGGCAGCTTCTGAAGCTGTAATGGAAGGTAGATAATGAAAAACATCGCGATGTTACTAACTGTTGTACTGCTGATGGTTGCACTTGTATTTATTCTGCAATCACCTGAAGAACAGCCGTATTCAACAAATAGCAAGATTGCCCTTGAGTTGCACAATCAAGGTTGTGACGCATCCTACTTGATGAAAAACGATGAAGCAATTTCACTTATGCTGAAAGCCGTTTATGAAGATCCGGGGTTTGCAATAGCTCAAGCACGACTTGCAGTTATGTATCATAGGAAAAAAGATGAAGATTCAGCAAAGCAACATACTGCAGCCGCAGAATCGTTACTGGCTTTTGTTGATTCTGATCTTGAACGTGACAAAATAAAGTTGGTTCTGGCCCAATTCCAACGTCTTAAGGCAGCTCAATTTGATTCATTGCTCAATCGTGTTGTGGAACAGGATCCTGATGATTTACATGTTATTATTCTCCAGGCTTCAGTGCTGTCCAGCCGCAGAGACCCTGGTGCAACTGATATATACAGATCGATTATGGAAAAGAACTCAAACTTTGCACCCGCATATAACATGCTTGGCTACCATGCTGCTCATAATGGTGATTATCAGGAAGCTGAAGATTACTTCCGACATTACAGTTATCTTGTTCCAGATATAGCTAATTCTCATGATTCTCTTGGCGAGCTTCTAACCTGGACAGGTAGATATCAGGAAGCTGAAAAAGAGTATCTGAAAGCGTTGGATATCCAGCCTGATTTTGTGCATTCACTAATTGGGATTGCAACACTTCAGATTAAGCAAGGACGAGTAAAGGCAGCCAAAAAGCTACTTGACAAGCTTAGAATTGGAGATATTTCCAATCGTTATCAAGCAGAAATTAATGGGCTTGAAGTACAATGCTGCCTGGTCAATGACATAGAAGATGCAAAGCTGCAGGCTATCAGGCAGATGATAGATTCTTTTGATTCCGACATAGAAAAGTTTCCATGGGAAGCAATATATTCTGCATTACAAGGCGATAGTGTTGAATCAGATGCATGGCTAGACAAATTTAAAGAGACAATTGCAGGTACAGGATATGACAAATTCGATTTCGTTAAAAGTGGTATCGCCAATTTGATACACCAACGCGATGCAATACTCAGTGAGCATATAAATGACTACCTTAATGCCGTAAAACATTGGCAGCTTTCACTTGAGGCTTCATCAGAAAATGCACCTCATGAAAAATGGTTTCAACAATGGAAACTTGGGGAAGCATATTTAAATAATAATCAACCGGGGGAAGCAGCTGTTCAAGCAAGACAAATATTGCAAACCAATCCTAGTATTTATCAGGCATGGCTTTTACTTGCAGATGCATCCATTGAGATTGGTGATCTCCCATCTGCCAGATCAGCACTAAACTCAGCTTCACCACTTATTGAAGTAATTGATAACGATCTTCCAGCTCGCAGCAGAGCAATTGAACTTACAAAAAAAGCTGCACTCCAATAGGAGCGCAGCCTGATTGAATCCCCAGAGCCTGAATTAAACCTCGTTAAAGAAGTAAGGTTGTAGACACTGAACAATCTTTTCATATGTATCAGGATACAGAGCCCATACAGCAGCTGATACAGAGCTCAACAGACTATTTCCATCCTGTGGGGTGAAACAGAAACCGGTAATCTCTGTGCCATCTTCTGAAACATGAATCCCATCATAAGGAATTACTGCCTGGTTCAAGATACGGCCATAGAACCCATGATCACGCCCAAATGAGAAGATTGAGTTTGCAGTATGACGGTGGGTCATTGCAACTCTGTCATTCTCCTTACATCTGGTCATCAATTCTTCTTGAGTAACCGGTTTTTTAACCTTCAAGTGGAATTGTAGAGTATGCATAAAATTAGTATTCAGCTTCAGTGCTGAAGAGAACAGTTTCAAATCGTAACCCAGTGTACCAAAGAGATGCCATGCATCACGGGCATGGTGAGTTCCAAATTTCAAATCTTTGTGTGTTCCAACTTCAGGACTAGGCAGGAAGTTATCATCCTGACTGACATCATTAGAACGTCGGATACAGACGAATCGGCCTTCTACAAGGTTGTCTGGACCTTCATCACCAATTCCGAGAGTCTCAATAATTAAAGACAAGTTGTGAGTATTACAACTAACAACCTGCAAATACTTGTCTTCATCTCTATTCAAAATAGAATCATTGACTCCACGAGCATACTGTTTACCAAAACCAAATTCACTACCCTGAGCAATAAAGAGTTCAGTGTTATGCTCATACTTTGAGTACACATCTTCCTTCATTTTGTTACCCATTGGTGTACAGTCAATAACCACGCTTGCAGACTCCAGAGCTTCCTCAGTAGTCATTGTTGCGTTGATACCGATCTCATTGAACTTGTCAATCCTATCAGCGTGTGCAGCCATTTTAGCTCCACGACGAATCATATTCTTCACTTTACTGCGGTCAGTCATCAGCGGAGAATGTTTGTGGAAAATAACATCATCAATACCGAGTTGGTCTTTGTAGTGACTGAATAATCCAGTCAGTGGCTCGCCAATTGTACCAGTACCAACAATAAGAATGTTCTTTGGGTTACTCATGATTCCTCCGTCAGAGGTGCATTATTGAAACTTGCGGAAGTCCGCACTTAATAATTTACAACTGAATTATAATACCTGTTACAAGATTTTTCTAACCAATTATTCGTGAGGCATTCTTTCAACTACACTGGCAAAAAACTTATGCGCTGAATAGTGAGACAAATTGCTTACCCTGCTTGTATAAATACACGCTACATCCCTGATTTGGCCACCAAATCGACTGGAAACACGCCCCTCACGGAATATCGATCCCCAATAGGGATTATAAACAGACGCAATCCGTTTTCTTAGAACAGCTCTACGGGCCAAGCTGGATTCAATTTGCTGCTGAATTTCAACTGTGCATTCGTTAATTTCAAGCAAATGATCTTTTTCCAGTGATAGTTCTTCAATCATTGCCTGAGTCTCCTCTAAAGCCCTGATTGACCTGGACACCGGTTCTGCGGCTAGTACTTCTGTTTCAACTTCAGGGACAATCATAGCTGTACGCCAACCGACACTTTTTTTACTACGCAGAATATCTCCGTAAGTGTGATCACCAAAATAGAGAATTTCATCACCCAGGGAACCTACTTTTGACTCCAGAAAAAAGGCATCTCCACCAGTGAAGCAGTTACATTTGCTATCAGTAATTCTTTTGCCTTTCCCACTCTGCAGGAAATATCCCGGTTTACGAGCTGAACAAATTACCAGATCAAAATACTCTTCCCAGCTTTTATTCTTGCTGCTAAGAACAAAATCCATGACAGCGCTGGTATATGTATAATCAGAGTTGGTCAGTAAAAATAGCTTCTTACCTGAATGCCTGAACTTGTCCAATGTTCTGGCCAAAAGATCATCGCGTTTAAAGTACTTTGAGATATCGGCAACAATTTTTTTCTTTAATGAGCCATCTCTATGAATTGTATCAATTGCATGTCTTATATCATCAAACAAAACCCTGAAACTTACTTTGAGTAATTTAGGTTGATCGCCTTTTAAAGCAACCAGCTCAGTATAAAGAGAACCTTCTGGCAAATCGAATAAAGTATCAACAACACGGTACCGTTTGGGGCTGAGCCTTATTCTCCCGCGCTTATAATACTTACGACGCTCATCTCTGCTGAGAAGTTTTCCACCGTGTCTTACCCGGGCAACATAGCCGTGTGTATCGACCTTGATGATGTTGCCATGCCGTTTATCTATTATCAGTCCTCGAGCAACAGCCTTACGATCATAACTGATATTTCTGATGTCTTCCGGATACCCTTTGGTATTGATTAGATTATCAATTGCCATTTCAAAACAAAGCTGTTCAAAAGTAGCAGAATTATAGATGGCAAGTGTGTGGTCCATATCAAAACCGACAGCTTCAATAGTTGCCATCCGTAAATTTCGGTTGGTCCATACTCTCTGATGTGAGGGCAGCATCTTTGGCTGCATATTTATTATTGAATTCATATTAGTATCATTAAACAGTATTATGCAGGTTGCAACTGATTAACTGCATAATTTTCATAATATTCAGGGAAAAACTGTTTGGCCTTTGCTTGCCAGGTTGCTGCATTATCTATAAAGTTCAGATCTTCCAGGACTTTACTCCCTCGGCACCACGCCTCTGGAGTCATTTCGTTGATATTTACTGCTCTCATATAACAGCTTAATGCACGTCTGGAATTACCTTCATGCTCTTCGCAAATCCCCATACCGACGAGCGCATCTGTGTAGTTGTTGTCAACTGCCAGGCATCGGCAAAAGTGAGCATTTGCTTCATCAAATTGTTCCTGATTCACAGCCAACCTGCCAAGCCACATACTTGCATGGAGATCACGCCATCTCCGACCATCTCTAATATTATTGTATTCAGGTTCCTTTATGCAATTTCGGAAATCTACTCGTGCGCTATCAGAGAGTTTGGCAATTATATCTGCTGGTAACATTTCCGGACTTGATTCCAGGACAGATACAACAGAAACTCCACGCCACAGACGAACTAGCAAATTACCTGGCAACATCTCCAAGCCGCTTGTAACAATTTCCATTGCTGCCTGATAATTATTCAATGCAAGATGTCCAGCAACCAGCTTTGCAATCAGATCATCCAGCCAATCTAATGTTGGATGAGCTTCCGGCGGTAACTCTTTGACCAGATTCCACGCTTGAGAAAAACTTTCGACTGCTTTATTCAGTCCGGAAACAGGTAACGCAGAAGTCCCGTTCATCTGAATGTTCTTGCATCCATGCTGATAAGGGAAATATGCTGCCTCAGGGAAAAGATGCATTGCGGATTGCAGTAACTTGCTGTTCTGCTTTGTAAAATAAGTATCCTGATGCTCAGCAGCCCGGTTAATCTCAAGTGGTGATTCTTCGATTTTCAATCCACGTGTTTCTGCCCAGGCAGATAATTCAACATCAATTTCTTCATAAACCGGGTATCGATATTTGACAAAAGGATGATTGCGAAACAGGTTCACCTGCCATCTGCTTGAATCGTTATCATGAAGTTTAACTTTGAATCCTGCTACACCTTCGGTAGAAATCAGTTTATTCAGTTCAACTGGTCTTATTGGCGAAAGAGTATCACCAGGGTCAAGCATCAGAATCCAGTCTGAAGTTGCTTGAGCCATAGCTGCATTGCGAAGTTTGGAAAAATCATTCTGCCATTTTGCACTGCACACCAATGCCCCAAACCCTTGAGCAACGAGCACGGTTCTGTCATTCGAGCCAACATCAACAACAACAATTTCATCCACAACTGCCAGGGCAGATTTAATTGTGGCATCTATTATTTTCTCGTTATCGCGAGCAATCATGCAGAGAGTTACAGTTTTACGTTTCATCTAATAAGGACCGTTCTTTTACTGATTTTTTGGTTGTCACTATTCACATGCTATATTATCGGCTAGTGTTGCGAAAAGTTTAGTGTTGGATAGCAAGAGAATTGGACCCGATTATGACTCAGCCAACAGGCAGTAACAGACTTACACTAGGACAGACCCGGGCACTGGAGCGGATGCCGGTCTTTGCCTTATTGGACAACATTAGAAGTGCCTGGAATATAGGATCAATGTTCAGAACTGCTGATGCTTCTGCATTAAGTGGAATTTACCTGAGCGGAATGTGTGCAACTCCCCCGCGACCAGATATAGAGAAAACTGCCCTTGGCGCTACAGAAATGGTCCCCTGGAGCTACACCAAAGATCCTGTGGAAATTATTACAAGCTTGAAAGATGAAGGCATTGCCATTGTAGCATTGGAACAAGTTGAAGGTGCAAAGCAATATGTGGATTTTGAATATCCGTTTCCTTGCTGTTTTGTGGTTGGTAATGAAGTTGACGGCGTATCTGCGGAAGTTGCTAAACAAGCCGACTATGCTGTGGAAATTCTTATGAGCGGAGCCAAGCAATCGTTAAATGTTGCAGTCAGTTTTGGCGTAATAGCTTTTGAAATCAGGCGTCAATGGAATGCGCGCCAACGTCGACTAATAACTCCGGAATAATTAACCCCCAACTTGGCGAATTCATCAAGCACACGGTTGATCAAGCTGGATTTTTCTACCAGAGGCAGGAAAGCACTCTTGAATCCATCGAGTAATATTTTAGCAATCTGATCAGTAGTGAGGTTATAGTGTTCAACAGCCAACTCCAGTTCGTTGGTCATAGTTGTACCTGATACTAATCTATTGTCTGTATTAAGTGTGACCCGCAATCCTTCTTCCATGAACTTCTTGATTGGATGACTGGCATAATCCAGGATTGCACCAGTTTGCAGATTACTTGCCAGACAAACTTCAACAGCAATTCGCCTGTCATTTACCCATTGCAATAAATCCATATCTTCTGAAAGGTGTGTCCCATGGCCAATTCTATTAGCGCCACAATAGTGAACTGCCTGATGAATAGACGAGGCCCCAAAGGCTTCTCCAGCATGAACAGTTACCGGCATATTGGCATTGAGAACTTTATAAAATGCCTGTATATGGTCTTTGGCCGGGAAATCTCTTTCAGCTCCTGCTAAATCAAATGCAACAACGCCTCTGTTTTTCCAGCGAACTGCAAGATCAGCTAACTCAAGAGATGACTCAACCGAGATGTGTCGAATACCACAAACTATCTGGCCGGTAATAATTCCATACTGTCTTCTGGCTCTATCAAGTCCTTTTTGCACAGCCTCAACTATTTCATCCAGATTGAGACCTTTTAATGTATGTAGCATTGGAGAATATCGAACTTCCATATACCTGACGTTTTCATGATGCGCGTCTTCTGCAAGCTCAAATGCAATCCGTTCAAGCTCTTCTTTGGTTTGCATCAACTGCAGAGTGATGTCAAAAACCTTCAAATAATCTTCGAGACTTTCGCATCGTTCATCCACCTGACAGACAGCACGAACATCATCGTCAGTTTTGAAGTTAAAAGGGAGTTTATGTTTTGCGGCAAGTTCACGAACAGTAGAAATTCTTAAGGAGCCATCAAGATGTACATGTAAATCGGTTTTTGGCAATGCATACAATAAATTGATGCCTGGTTTTTCTGTCACTTTTTTCTCCATATACAGATAATCCTGACCGGAGCTACATAAGCAGCTCCAGTCAGGATGATAAATGTTGATGCAGGCGATGATCCAGTTCAGACTAGAAGCGACTCATTGTCTTCCCTGGTTGCGTCGCACGCGTCACGAGTCAAGCCACGCGGACCACACCAACAATCATATATCAAGGCATTAGCCTTACCATGTATCATACACTAAACAACCAAATCAATCAAGTGTCCAGCAATAAGTTTTTTGGAGTATCGACATTGGACAACTTCACCTGGAAACTGTATATTCCCATGTAATATATAATGATTACTCTGGAAAGGAGCGCGTAAATGCGTCCAATGCACAGATTTTTGTCCATAGTGACAGCTTTATCCCTGGTTCTGATTTGTAGCGGAGCTTTTTCTGTTGCCGTTGCAGAAGAGGATTCATTCGACAGCTTTGAAGATGAAACAGTTGATGATGTTGTACCTGCACATCATTCATCTTTTTTTGGGGTATCTGTTTTTGCTCAACACTTGATACCTATACATATTTTGAAACAGGAACTATATGACATCAATGACATGACTGCTGGCGGATTTGGTATGGGCGGAGATCTTAGAATTCACCCTATGGATGAGCTTGCTCTTTCTTTTGGTGCTATCCGCGGCGGCATGCCAATAGTTTCTGACAAGCCTGACGATATGGCTTTGATTAATGACGGGCTTCGCCTGAACGATGCTGCCTTGACTCCTGACTCATTTATCAAGCTTGATGGTTTCTATCTGTCCATGACTAACTATCTGGGCAACAAGATGATGCCTGGATCAAAGTTCAATCCTTACCTTAAAAGTAATCTAATGTATATGGACTGGGCCCTGCTTGAGGATGGTCGCGGTTCAGACATTATGACCTATTCAGAAGATGAAATTGTTGGCAAGGATATCGGTGTTAGCTTTGGAATTGGTACTGAGTATGACCTGTCGTCAAAACTCAAACTGGACTGGAGTTCAACCTGGACATATGTCACCACAGGTGATGAAATCAAATGGGACGGGTTCCAACATGAGAATGGAAGCTTCATGTGGACCAACACTCACTTCTGGAATATGAATTTTGGACTTGTTTACGGATTCTAATTAAATAGTTTTACTAACCGGGCAGCATTAAGCTGTCCGGTTTTTTTATAACTTGCCTTTAAGATATCCTTGTCTCTTCTCTTCCTTGAACTTTTCGATTGCATATCTCAACATCGTTCTTGGCATATTTTTATAATGTTTTAATAGAAACTTTTCCTCTGTCTGTTGATCCCTGTTTCCCACTTCACGCAACATCCAACCAGCAGCTTTATGGATCAAATCTTCCTCGTCATTGAGCAGAATTTTAGAAATGAGCAGAGTATCCTTGAACTCCCCATTGCGGATAAATTTGAATGTTGCAAGGATAGCAATTCTTCTCTCCCACAGAGAATCGGATTCAGCAAGCTTGTATAAAATTGATCTATCTCTGTCCTGTAAATAATCGCCTGCAATGTTAGGTGCAGAAGTATCAACAAGGTCCCAGTTGTTAATATACTTTGTTTTTGAAAGGTAGATTTTGAAAACCGTCTCCTGTTGATCAGTTTTTTCATACTGATAGACCAACGAAAGTAAAGCAAACAATCGGATTTCATGAAATTTGGATTTAAGGAGTCGCTTCAGAGTTGGTAGCGGTACAATCTTGAACTTTTTTACAGCCTGTCTGATAATTGGAACTCTTATTCCCAGGAACAAGTCCCCCTCACCATATTCACCTTTACCAGTTTTAAAAAAACGTTGCGAATGTTCCGCAATTTCTGGATTGGCCAGGCTTTGTAAATGGTCGATTATATTATTATACACTTTAGTTGCCCTTACAGATGTGTCTTTGGTTTCTTAAATTTCCTGCCCCCGTTAAACTCAACACCAACAGAAAATATAACTCCGGATTTGAGCGGGCTTGTTGCGGATTTGAACGGGCTTTTTGTGTCTTTATTTAGAAATACAACACATTGAGCCCCAATAACTGCCGATACTCTTGTACCGAGTGGAATATAAAGTTTCAGAGTTGGTGAAATGTTCCAGCTGGTTTCAGGAAAATTCGGAAATCCAATATCAGCATTTTGGTTATCATCAATAAAGGCCATGCCAGTTTCAAAACCTGCAATCAGGTCTGAATTCCTGTATTCCCACAGTTTTCGTTGATACCCAAATTGCAGAAAAATAACCTGATATTCTCTGACATATGGATTTTCAGTTATTGGTTCAAATTTGACAGCATGTCGATGAAAAATGAACCCTTTCCTGCTTGTCGCTTCTTCCTGTTGCCAGTTTTTTGTATAGAACCCGACTGTAAAAGAGAGAACTCTTGACTTGAGGTAGTCATATGGGTCATCTCTTTCGAATGGTTCATGGGTTGGGATATTGCAGTTATACTCAATATCCATTGCTTGAGAAAAAGCAGCACTGGCAATAAATAATATCAGGATTGTGGCTGTCAGCTTCATTGCTTTCCCTTTATTGAACTTTTCCATCCGGGTGGAATTTATCATACTCCAAAAGAAAAGACCGAGCAACAACAGTTGCCCGGTCTTTGTGTCTATATCTCAGAGGATAAATCAAGTACCAGCTGAGTAATCGGAATCGTAATCGATCTGTTCCTGAGTCAGCTCATCCATATCAAGACCCATTGTCGACAACTTGATACCAGCAATCATCTGGTCCTGCTCTACAGGAATATCATGGACATCAGCTGATAGATCTCTGCCTTCTTCAGACAATCTGACCATTGAGAGGAACTGGTTGGCAAATGACATGTCCATAACTTCACTTGGATGACCTTCAGCTGCAGCAAGGTTGATTAATCTTCCTTGAGCAAGCAGATAGATTCTTCTGCCATCTTCCATTGTGTACTCTTGACAATTTGGTCTGATTTCACGTTTTGAAACAGCAAGTTCTTCAAGATCAGTGATATTGATTTCACAGTCATAGTGACCTGTGTTACAGACAATTGCTCCATCGCGCATAACTTCAAAATGCCTTTTTACAATAACATCTTTCATGCCTGTAGCGGTTATGAATATATCGCCAACTGCTGCAGCTTTATCCATCGGTAGAACTTCGTGGCCTTCAAGAGTAGCTTTCAGAGCGGCAGTAGCTTTGACTTCTGTTGCTATAACGTTTGCACCAAGGCCGGCTGCGCGCATCGCACAACCTTTTCCACAGTGACCGTAACCTGCAACAACAAAGTTTTTGCCTGCAATCAGTACTGATGTTGCACGAATGATTCCATCAAGACTTGATTGGCCTGTGCCGTAGACATTGTCGAAATCCCATTTTGTTTCTGCATCGTTGACTGCGATAACAGGATATTTCAAAGCGCCATCATCAGCCATTGCGCGAAGTCTGTGGATACCGGTTGTGGTTTCTTCTGTACCACCGATAATTCCATCGAACAGGTTCTGGTGTTTATTATGAACACGGAAAATAAGATCGGCACCATCATCCAGAGTCAAGGTTGGCCTGAAGTCCAGAGTACGGTCTATACACCAGTAGAATTCCTCAGTATTCATACCGTGCCATGCGTAAATGGAAATACCCTGGTCAGCAAGTGCTGCAGCGATATCGTCCTGAGTTGAAAGAGGATTACAACCAGACCAGCTTATATCAGCACCAGCTGCTGCAAGAGTTCTGATAAGAACTGCAGTTTCTTTAGTTACATGCAGGCAACCAGCAATTTTCATCCCTTTTAGCGACTGCAATTTTGCATGTTTTTCACGCAAGGCCATCATTACAGGCATACGGCTTTCGGCCCAGTCGATCTTCATTTTGCCAGCTTCAACAAGCGACATATCTGCAACTTTGTAGTTGGTTCCTTCAGCAGTTTTCAATCCAGAATCCTCCGGTTCAATTATTAATCAATTCGCAGCAATCACAATCATCAATTAAACGGTGACTGTCAAGCTTTGGAGCGGGTTTGCAGGTACCAGATCAGGTCGGTCAGAGGGATAATTGGCATGGTTCTACCTAGTAAGTTCGACAGTTGACCAAGACAGCCAGCATTGGAAGTTATTGCCAGGTCGCTATTAGTGTCGGTCAGCATTTCTGCTTTGCGCTTTCCTGCCTGAATTGAAAGTTCTTTATGGAACAGAGTAAATGTTCCTCCACTTCCACAGCAAACTTCTGGTTCGTGAGGGTCTATAGCCTTAACGGAAGTTCCTAAAAGCTGCTTTGGCTCATCTACAATTTTTTGCCCATGCAGTGAATGACATGGGTAATGCATTGCAACTTTTAGCTGAGTTTTCATCAGCTCAAGGTTGAGTTTTGGTAGCAGCTGAGCTGCGTCGATTACTTTCTCTCCGGCATATTCCTTAAGCTCTCGTCCACAACCAGCAGCTTCAACCACTATGTAATCACAATCTGTCTCCAGATTTTGTTTATGTTGAGTTTCTGCGAGCTGATGATTGTCAAGATGACTTGCAACTGCCCCGCAACAATTCCACGCGCGTGGAAATTCGACTTCACATCCTGCTGATTGTAAAAGTTGAATCAATCTGTTTTGTGAGTTGGACAGCATTGTACTGTTCACACATCCAGGGAACAGCATTACTGATGGGCCGCAGACTGAGACCGACCTCCGCGCAACGGTTTTTTGACCAGCAAGGTCATCCAACATGGCAACCAGTTTTGCATCGGACATACTTCTGGGAGTAACTTTTGAAGCGTGACCAAATCCCGAATCAGAAATTTTGGACAATGCGTTGAGTACTGCAGGACTGGAAAGTGGTTTTGCAAGTCGTGTTCTCCAGCCTGGAGCAGCTCTGCTTTTTCCCTGCTCAATCAAATCATATGGAACGCCACTTGGGCATGCCGATTCACACGCCAGACAACCGATACAACTATCCAGAGCAGCAAATTGTTCACTGTCCGGTTCATTATTCTGCCAATGTTTCAGAAGTTGAAGCCTACCTCTTGGAGAAAGAACTTCGTTTCCTGTTACCAGATAAGTTGCACAATGAGACAGGCACAATCCGCATTGAACACAGCTTTGCAGAAGTTTATCGAGTTTGGGGTTATTCATTGTTACCCCCAAAAATCTTGCTCAATCCAACTGCAATGTATTCAGCTGTTTCAGATTCTCCGATTCCCCTAATTTCCGGGTTCAGCGTAAAAGTCACAGCTTTGATATCAGCCAACTTGCTGCCTGACAAGAGCTTCACCAGGTTATAACCTGCTACATCTTTTGTGACTCGTGCACCAGAATGGAACAGTTTGCCACAACTTTCAGCCCAAATTTCAAGTAGAACCAGACCATTTTCAATTGCATCTGCTACTGTTGACTCCGGGTTGACTTTGTCAAAATCGATTGGCAAATCTTTCCATTTAACATCAACCGGAGTTGTGATTGCCTGGGCATCTTTGTGAAGAATTACAGAATCAGGGATAGTCGAGCATTCAATTCCGCTACCTCTTTGAGGCAATGCCTTGCCTGGGTTACAAAGATTATTGGGATCAAACAGCTCCTTGATCTGGTACATGAACTCAACAGCGGTTTTATCAAGCTGCCACTCTGCCTGCTTCAGCTTCTCTATGCCGATGCCATGCTCACCGGTAACTGAACCACCCAGCTCAACCGCTGCCCTGATAATTTCATCGGCAGCAAGCTCTGCTTCTTCCTTGTTGTCATTGTATAAAATACCTGGATGCAGATTGCCATCACCTGCATGCATAACTGTTGCTACCTGGATATTATATTTTTCACCGACAGCTTCAACTTTCCTGACAATCTCAGGCAGCTTTCCAGGTGGAACTGTGATATCCATTGTCACATAATGAGGAGCAATTCTGCCAACACCACCAAAAGCTCTGCGCCTGCATTGCCACAACTCTTCGCGTTGTTTTTTATCGGTTGTTGCTTTGACTGAAACAGCTCCGCAATCACGAAGAATCTGTTCCGCATGCTGTGCATCTGTGTCAGCAGTGTCGCCAGCAAATTCTACAATCAGAGCACCTGCATGATCGGTTGGAAATCCAAATGCAAAAGCTTGCTCTACTACTTCGAGCATTTTTCTATCGACAAGTTCCAGCGCGACAGGCTGCAACAATTGCAATTTCATTACCGAGCCAGCTGCATCGACAAGACTATCAAACATGGCAAGCAGTGTAGATTCTGAAATTGGGTTTGGTTGCAGCGAAAGAGTTGCATCGGTAATTACACCCAGGGTCCCTTCACTTCCATGAAGCAATCCAAGCAGGTTCCTGTTTCTGGTATTATGAATATTTCCCGATGGATCAACCCACCGCAAGGCAAGCACATGGTCAACAGTCATTCCAACTTTCAGACAGTGTGGCCCGCCTGCATTTTCAGCAATATTGCCACCGATTACTGAAATGGAGCTGCTACCGGGGTCAGGTGCAAAATGCAGATTATGTTTCAGGCAATAGCGTGAGATGTGACTGTTGATTGCACCAACACCACACTCGACAGTTCTTTTTTCAGGATTACAGGGACCAATTAAATTAAGTCTGGAAGTTGCAATAACAACTGAGTTTTCCTGTGGTAACGCACCGCCACTTAAGCCGGTTCCACTACCGCGAGCGACATACGCAACACCATACTCATTGCACAGTTTTACAACCTGTGAAACCTGTTCTGCATTTTCCGGAAAGACAACAGCAAGCGGTTTGCCCAGCTGTAAATGAGAGGCATCTTCAGAATAAATCAGGGTTGTGGCAGAATCAGTATTACAGAAACCGGCACTGCTTATTGAGTGGAGTTTTTTTAGTAATCTATCCGTGTACTGCATCGCCATGCACATCGTGAGTTGCTTCCATCAATGCTTCAGAAAGCGATGGATGCGGGTGAATGACTTTGCCCCAATCAACAGCTGTCATCTTTGCACCAAGTACAGTCACAACTTCAGCAATCATGTCGGTGACATGTGGGCCGACCATATGTGCACCGAGAACAATATCCGTTTCAGCATCGGCAATTACTTTTACAAACCCCTGTGGTTTTCCCAGAATGCTCGCTTTACCGAGTGCTGAAAATGGAAACTTGCCGATTTTGAGTTTGTGGCCACGGTTAATTGCTTCTTCTTCTGTGAGACCAGTAGATGCAACTTCCGGGCTGCTGTATGTGCACGATGGGATAGCGTCGTAGTTTACTGGAGTTGGGTTGTTGTTTGTTATTGCATCGACTGCAACAATTGCTTCTGCTGTTGCAACGTGTGCAAGTTGTGGAGTAGCAACAATATCGCCGATTGCGTACAAGCCTGGTTCCGCAGTTTCCATATGAGCATCGGTCTGAATAAATCCGTGCCTGTCTACAACAACATTGCAGTTTTCAAGACCAAGATTTTCAGTTACCGGTTTTCTGCCAGTAGCTACAAGCATGCAATCTGCTTCAACAGTCTGCTCTTCTTTGGTATCAACATTAACCAGAACTGCTGTTACCTTGTCGCCTGTTTCTACTGATACTGCGCGAGTTGCAGTGTGAACTTTTATCCGCTTGCGTTTGAGAGCTTGTTCAAGTTCTGCTGAAGCATCGGGATCTTCAATTGGCAGAACTCTTGGCAGCATTTCAATAAGCGTGACTTTTGTGCCGAAGGTTGCCAACAAATCTGCAAACTCTACTCCTACTGCACCGGCGCCAAGAATAATTATAGACTCTGGAAGTTCAGGTATGTTCAACAGATGAGTACTGGTCAGAATTTTGTTACCATCGGGAGTCACTCCTGGGATTGATGCGCTTTTAGAGCCAGTTGCCAGGATAATATTTTCAGCAGTCAATGTGTCATCGCCAACAACAACTTTGCCAGGTCCAGCAAGTTTTGCAGTTCCAGTAAATACGGTAACACCATGCTTTTCCATCAGCATTCCGATGCCCTTTGTACCTTTGGTAACTACCATTTCCTTGCGCTTGAGAACCTTTGCCCAATCGAACTCAACTCCGCTGGTTGTAATGCCAAACTGTCGGGCTGATTTTTTGCAGGTTTCATAAGTTTCAGCAGATTGGATCAATGCTTTGGTAGGGATGCAACCTTTGAGAAGGCAAGTGCCACCCAATCGATCTTCTTTTTCAATCAGGATAGTTTTATAGCCAGCTTTTGCACCTTTAACAGCTGCAGCATAACCGCCAGGACCTGCACCAATCACACACAAATCACATTTCATCTCTGACATTATCAAACCTCTTGGCTCAAAGGGTTAGTAAGTTAACAGGATGATAGCTTTGACTGGCAATGAAGTCAATTGACGACAACAGAGTTACTTCCTATTATTCAACGGACTTTACAACTACTGGCGCACTGTGCGCTTTAGCTCTATCTGCCTCGGGAGGCGTAATGAAAATTGCAGTCTGTGTAAAACAGGTCCCCGACTCTGAAACCAGAATCAATTTAGCTGAACCATCGGCTGAGCTTGACAGGTCAGGTTTTACAAGAGTCCTGAATCCTTACGACGCATATGCCGTTGAAGAAGCTATTCAAATCAAGGAAAAACTTGGTGATGACACTGAAGTAACTGCCATTATAATTGGCGGCGAACAGGTCATGGAATCGGTCAAAAAAGATTGTCTGGCTGTTGGTTGTGATAAAGCAATCCGCATTACAGACGACTTTGATAATGCTGAAGCACTACAGATTGCCAAAGTTTTGACTGCTGTTGTGAAACGCGATGGCTACGACCTTGTTCTTTGTGGCAAGCAAGCTATTGACGATGACGATAGTCAGGTCGGCATAATGCTGGCAGAACTTTGTGACATGGCTCATGTGTCAGTTGTTACTGATCTTGAGTTTGACGGAGGCAACTTTACTGCAACTCGTGAGATCGAGGGTGGTTCTGAAGTAGTCAAAGGTGCAACTCCAGCTCTTTTCACTTGTCAAAAAGGCCTCAATGAGCCTCGTCTGCCATCTCTGCCAAATATTATGAAAGCTGGTATGAAGCCTGTTGAACTTCTTACATGTGCAGACCTTGGTATTGAAGTACCAGCAGCTCACACTGAAATCACTACTTACATTCCTCCTGCTGAACGCGGAGAATGCAAGATAATCGAGAACGAAGATCCCGCTGCCGCAGCTCAGGAATTAGCCAAGCTGTTGCGCGAGGAAGCCAAAATCATCTAACAGGAGGAATCATGCCAAATATTGCCGTATTTATAGAACAGCGTGATGGAGAGGCCAAAAAGGTCGCCTGGCAGATGATTAATCATGCCAGAAAAATCACTGATGCATCAGGTGGAGAAGTCTGGGGAGTTTTCCTGGGCAAAGACGCTGGTGACAATGCTGCAGCTGCCGGTTCATGGGGTGCACACAAGCTGTTCACTGCCATCGACGAAAATCTTGCAGGCTACAACAGTGAACTTTATACAACAGCCGTTGCATCTTTCTGTAACGCACATAATCCTGACCTGGTTTTGATGGGCGCAACTGCAATGGGTAAAGATCTTGCCCCCCGTCTTGCTGCCAGAATGGATTGTGCTTGTGTAAGTGACAGCATCGATGTCAATTTTGACAATGGCTTCACAGTTCGCAGACCTGTTTTTGCCGGTAAATGTTTTACTGATGTTACTGTAAAAAGCAGCACAGCGGTTGTTGGTATCAGACCAAACTCATTCAATCTTGGTGAGCCTGGTAGTGACACTGCAACAGCAGAAACATTTGACCCTGGTATTGGTGAAGTAACTCCAAAGGCAACTGTTGCTGAAGTGAAAGCAACCTCCGGTGGAGCAATTGAACTTACTGAAGCTGATGTAATTGTTTCAGGTGGTCGTGGAATCAAAGAAGCTGACAACTATAAAATGATTGAAGAACTGGCTGGTGTGTTGAACGCTGGAACCGGAGCTTCTCGAGCCATTGTAGATGCCGGCTGGGTTGATCACTCCTTCCAGGTTGGACAGACAGGTAAAACAGTCAGCCCGAATCTTTATATTGCTTGTGGAATCAGTGGCGCAATTCAGCACCTTGCTGGAATGAGCTCATCCAAGTGCATTGTAGCAATCAACAAGGACAGCAACGCGCCTATTTTCAAGGCTGCTACCTATGGTATTGTTGCTGATTTGTTTGAAGTTGTTCCTGCATTGAAAGAAGCTATCCAGTCTCTGGACTAGTAACTTTCCAAATAGGTATGTCCCTGGTTCTACTTTAGAGCCAGGGATACTTTTTTAACGGCATTGTCTGCACCATCAACAAGCAGTTGCAGAATTTCAGCCATCGGCCGAACTTTTGCACATAAACCAACGGATTGCCCTGCCATCAACGAGCCATCTTTAACATTGCCGTCAACCGCACCGGTTTTCAGTGAGCCGATCCAGTACTTTTCAACCTCGAACTGGGCATCCTGTCTGGATATATCGCCTGCTCGAAGTTTTTCAAGCAAGTCCATCTGCAACTCACCAAAATTATCCATCGCTTTATTATTCAAAGCGCGAACTGCAACTACAGGAAGTTTACTGCTGTACTGAGGAGTTGAAACTGCTTGCCTTGAACGAGCTTTAATAAATGCATTTTTGAAATTCTCATGTGCCACACATTCTTCTGCCAGAACAAACTGGGTTCCAAGCTGAACACCGGCTGCTCCCATCATGCACAAATGGCCAACCATTGCACCGTCGGCAATACCGCCAGCAACAAAAATTGGAAGTTTATCTGCATATTGGAACAGGATTTCCTGAAGCAACACAACTGTAGAAACATGACCAATATGTCCACCAGCCTCGCTGCCCTCAAGTACCAGAGCATCGGCACCGTAGCTGATCATTCTATCTGCCATTGAAGAAGTTGATGCAAAACATATAACTTTTGCGCCAGATGACTTTGCCTTTTCTACATCTTCACGACGAGGAATAGAGCCAGCAAAAACAATATGTGACATCTTTTTCTGGCAACAGATTTCCAGGTGGTCCTGATAAAAGGGTGCGATAACTATGATGTTAGCAGCAAAAGGTTTATCAGTAAGCTTACGGGTTTCATCAATAGATTCTGCAAGCATCTCAGGGGGCATATTTCCTGCTGCAAGCGATGCAAAACCACCATAATTACCTACCGTTGCAACCAGTTCAGGGTCACTTATCCAGGTCATTGCTCCACAGATTATAGGTAAATTAACTCCAAGAAACTCCTGGCCTTTATGCCATAGTTTATCCATAGCTGGTGTTGACTGTATTGACTGCTTACTCATCTCATCCTCCATAAAATAGAAAAGTCGCCGCCCATATTTATGGGCGACGACAATATCCTACATCATTTGTCCGATTTAGCAAGGTCAGTTAATCAAGTTTCTCTCAATCACCTCTGCAATGTCCAGGACAGTCATGTTTTCTTCCCTGTCGGTTTCCTTGATCCCATCAGACATCATTGTCAGACAGAATGGACAAGCAGTGCAAACTTCTTTGGCTCCTGTTGCAGCAGCTTCGTTTGTTCGCTCGTGATTTATCCGTGTTCCAAGATCCTCTTCCATAAACATCCTTGCCCCACCAGCTCCACAACAAAAACCATCTCTGCCTTGGCGAGGCATCTCAATCATCGATGCACCTGTAGTGCCTAGCAAATCTCTTGGCGCTGTTTCAACACCGTTGTGTCGAGCCAGATAGCAGGAATCGTGGTAAGTGATACTGCTTTTGTCGTCACCTTTAACTTTGAGTTTGCCTTCTGAAACCAGTTGATTCAACAACTCAGAGTGATGCAAAACTTCAAGCTGCAAATCAAATTGTCCATACTCATTCAACAACATATGAAAGCAGTGAGGACAAGCTGAAATGACTTTTTTTACATCGTATTTCTGGAGCATCGCAATATTCTGCTGGGCTTGCATTTCAAACAGATACTCATGACCCATTCTTCTTGCCGGGTCGCCACAACAGGCCTCTTCTGTACCAAGAACTGCAAAGTCAACGCCGGCAATATTCAAAAGTCTGCAAAGGGATTTAACAACTTCCTGGTTCCTGTCGTCAAAAGCACCCGCACAGCCAACCCACACCAGATATTCAGCACTACCTTTTTCACGAAGTGTTGGCACTTCCAGATCACCAATCCAGTCTTCACGCGCCTGTGCAGAAACATTCCATGGATTGGAATTTGTCTCCAGACCTTTCAGAGTAACTGCAAGTTCCGATGGCATCTTTGCTTCCATCATTGTCAGGTACCTGCGCATATCAACGATATTGGGAATATGCTCTATACCGACAGGACACACAGTCTGGCAATATCCACAAGTGGTACAGCCCCAGATAACATCTTCACTGATAATGCCACCGGTCAGAGCTTCTCTTTCCATCGATGCAGAAAATTTAGCTGCTTCATCAGTCTTACCCTGAGCTTTGAGCTGCCCAACTTTTTGCAGTTGGTTATTGATGCTGTATAGATGATCTCGTTGATCACAAATCAGATCTCTGGGTTGAAGTGGCTTGCCGGTAACAGTTGTCGGGCAGTGAACTGTACACCTGCCACACTCTGTACAGCTGTACATATCGAGCATCCGTGGCCAGATGAAATCTTCAACCTTCCCTACACCAAAAATCTCTTTATCTTCGAATTCCATTCTCTGCAAAACACCTGGAGCTTCAAGACGCATTGTAAAAACGTTGACCAGGGCTGTCAGAACATGAAAGTGCTTGCCGAAAGGCAGGAAATTTAAAAACACCATTATCAGGATGACATGGATCCAATACATCCAGTTGAACCACACCAGAATTGTTTCAGGATGTGTGTTATGGAATATCGATACCAAAGCAGTTGCAGCCCAGGCAAATCCATATTCATGGCTACTTGGGTGCAGTGAAAACAGAGCAGCATCACCAATTAAATCGGTAACCATCAAAGCCATAATCATTAGCAGAACAACTACTGCTTCACCTGAGAAATGCAATCGTGATGGTCTGGTTATCAACCGACGAACAAGTGCATACAAAAGAGCAACAATAACAAGTACTGCAAAACTGTCTTTGAAAAATGCATAAAACTGACCGATGACACCTGGGATATTGAAATCGGTATCAAACCCTTGCCCAAACAAAGTAATTGTTCTGGTTATTACAACAAGAAAGCCAAGAAATATAACTACGTGCATTGCCCCGGCAGCAGGTTCAAAGAGCAATCTTTGCTGACCAAAGCCTATTTTAAACAATTGCAGGATTTGCTTCCAGGGACTTGTAATCCTGTTGTCAGGCTCGGCTGCTTTCAATAACCAGAGGCGTTTGCTCATTGTATTTGCAAACATCGACAGACCAAAAAACAGCAACAAACTAATCATCACCGGATTCATGTAATGTCCTTCCTTGACATCTTAAATGAATGACCATTCATTTAATTGTAACACAGGTAGTACGATAAATGAAAGCCATTATTAAAACTATCCTCCAGATGGTTTCAAGCAAGCAAAATCGATGCCTAACTACTGGACAGAACTGGCATCTATCAGCTAACATTACACAACTTGAATGGAGAAACTGAAATGAACGATAAACAAATAGCTGAATTGCTCAAATCGAACCCCAGGGTTGCAGTATTAGGCATTTCAGCCAAACCGGAACGAGCCAGTTTTCACATAGCAGCATTCCTTGTTGAAAAAGGGCTGGAAGTTGTTGGCGTGAACCCTGTTTTGAGTGAAGTTAAAGGCATAAAGGTCTACCCGACACTTGCCGATATACCTGGAGATATTGATCTAGTAGATGTATTTCGCAGATCTGATGCAGTTCCAATGATTGTTGATGCCTGTATTGCAAAAGGCGTAAGCAACATCTGGCTGCAAGAGGGTATTTCACATCCGGAAGCGGAACAAAAAGCAATTGAAGCAGGTTTGAGTGTAGTCTCTGGCTTGTGTATTTACAAAGAGTGGCTCAGGCTACTTTAGGATTGGATAGATATGAAGAAAGTCCTCATTACTGGCTATACCGGATTTGCCGGATCACACCTTGCTGACCTCCTGCTTGAAACAGGCGGCCATGAAGTTTTTGGTTTGCGCAGGTGGCGCAGCCGAACTGAAAACATTGAACATCTTGATGGCAAAGTCACTGAAGTTGAAGGCGACATCACCGATGCCGGCAGAATGCAGAAAATTGTATCGGACATTAAACCGGACTTTATTTTTCATCTCGCAGCTCAATCATTTGTGCCAACAAGTTGGAAAGAACCTGACACAACACTGACCAACAATATTCGTGGCCAACTCAACTTGCTGGAAGCGATGCGTAGCTCTGGTCACAAATGTCGAATCCAGATTGCTGGCAGCAGTGAAGAATATGGTCTTGTTGAATCTGATGAAGTTCCAATAACAGAAGATAATCCCCTACGCCCATTGAGCCCTTACGCAGTGAGTAAAGTTACTCAGGACATGCTGGCATGGCAGTACTTCAAAAGCTATGGCATTGACGTTGTGCGTACTCGTGGATTCAATCATACAGGCCCCCGCCGTGGCGATGTCTTTGTTGTCAGCAATTTTGCAAAACAGGTTGCAATGATTGAAGCTGGATTACAGAAACCAGTTATTCTCACTGGAAACCTGGATGCAACACGCGACTTCACCGATGTCCGTGATATGGTCAAAGGCTACCTGCTCTCTCTTGAAAAAGGTGAGCCTGGAGAGGTTTACAACCTGTGTAGCGGTCGAGAAATCAAAATCGGCGATATGCTTGATATGCTTATTGAGCTTTCACCTGTTGAAATTGAGCGGAAACTTGACCCGGAAAGAATGCGCCCTTCCGATGTGATGGTGCTTCTGGGTTCTGCGGCAAAACTCCACTCAGCTACTGGCTGGAAACCTGAAATCGAGTTCACTCAGACTCTAAAAGATCTGCTGGATTACTGGAGAAATCGATTGGCTGTAAACGCATGAGCCAAAGGACAACTCTTGTAACTGGAGCTAATGGATTTGTCGGTAAAATTCTTGTCGATGCGCTGAAAAAGCGTGGCGACAAGGTTATCGGCAGTGGCTGTGGTGATTGTGATATGGAAAACTATTACAACAGCCAAATCCAGACTCCTGGTGCAATTGCAGAAATCATCAACAAGCACAAACCGGATCTTATCTACCATCTTGCGGCTGTCAGCTCTGCTGCGGAATCGTGGAAAGCCCCCGATGCAACTCTTGAAGTAAATGTTGGTGGTACAGTTCAGCTTCTTGAAGCAATTGTTGCTCTTCCCAAAAATGAACAACCACTTCTTATTGCTGTTGGCAGTGGTGAAGAATACGGTCCTACTGACATTGCAACACCTATTTCAGAGCTCACAAAGACAAATCCAGCATCACCCTATGCTGTGAGTAAGTGTTCTGCATCGATGTATTGCATCCAGTATCACAAAGCACATGACTTGCCTGTCATTGTAGCCCGACCTTTTGCTCACACTGGTATTGGCCAGGATACAAAATTTGTTTTCCCGTCTTTTGCAAAACAGATTGCAGATATTATTAACGGAAAAAGCAGTCCGGTGATTAAAGTTGGGAACCTTGAGCCGCTACGGGACTATCTTGATGTGCGTGATGTAATTGATGCCTATCTTCTGCTTGCAGAAAAAGGTGTTAAGGGTGAGACTTACAATATTGCATCAGGCAGAGAAATAACAATTCAGCAAGGCCTTGATGCAATGCTCAAAGTTGCTGATATTGAAATAAAAGTTGAAACAGATCCTGACCGATTTCGCCCTCTGGACTCTCCATGTCTTATTGGCGACAGCACTAAATTGCGAGCTGCAACCGGTTGGGAACCAAAATATGCAATCGAAAATACTCTGACTGAAATGGTCAAAAAGGAAATGTAATGAGTAAAATTTGTATGGTCGGGACTGGTTATGTTGGACTCGTTTCTGGCGCCTGCCTTGCAGACTTTGGACACGAAGTCTGGTGTGTTGATATCAATCAAAAACGGATCGATGAATTACATGACGGCATCATGCCAATCTATGAACCAGGACTGGACACTCTGGTTGAAAAAAATGTCACTGACAAGAGATTACATTTCACCACATCCCTTGCAGACGGAATGAAAGACGCCGACACAGTATTTATTGCGGTACAAACTCCAATGGCAGACAGCGGTGAAGCTGACTTGAAATTTGTTTTGCAAGTGGCAGGAGAAGTTGGAGCACTTCTTGACGATTACAAAGTTGTCGTCACAAAAAGCACAGTACCTGTTGGTACCTCGAAAATGGTTAGAAAAGCTATCAAAGAAAACTTGAAGGGTGACATCGATTTCGACCTGGCAAGCAACCCTGAGTTCTTGCGCGAAGGATCAAGTATTGAAGATTTCATGCGTCCTGACCGAGTTGTAGTTGGTGTTGACAATGATAGAGCTGCTGAAGTCATGAAAGAGATCTATCGGCCTCTATACTTGCTGGAAACTCCGATTGTAATCAGCGATATCGAGACAGCCGAACTGATCAAGTATGCTTCAAACGCATTTTTGGCAGTTAAAATTTCATACATCAACGAACTTTCCACACTTGCAGATTCAGTTGGGGCAAACATTTCAATGATTGCCAAAGCGATGGGTCTTGATAAGAGAATCGGCAAAAAATTTCTGCATGCTGGCCTGGGTTATGGTGGATCTTGTCTGCCAAAAGATACAAATGCACTGGTACACATTGCTGAAACTGCAGACTGTGACATGAGCATTGTACGCGCTGCAATTGGTGTAAACGCAGAGCTTCCCCCAAAAGTTATCGCCATGGCAAAGCAATTCCTGCCTGATTTGTCGGGAAAAACTGTGACTCTGCTTGGACTTAGTTTCAAGCCAAACACTGACGATATCAGAGAAGCACCTAGCCGCAAACTGGTTGCTCTTCTAACTGAAGCTGGCGCAATATTGCAAGTCCACGACCCTGTTGCAGCTGACAATTTCCAGCTGGAATATCCTGATTTCAAGTACTGTGACAGCGCTTACGACGCAGTAACAGGAAGCGACCTGTGTTTGTTGGTAACCGAGTGGAATGAGTATCGACAATTGGACATCCCAAAACTTGGCGAACTGATGAATAACAAAGCATTTGTTGACTGCAGAAATGTTTACAATAAATCTATGTTTGCTAAACATGGATTTGATTATGCCAGCTTTGGCAGACCAGAAAGAGACTAATGAGCAACAAAACAGACAACAGAGTAAATAGATATGACCTGGTTTCACCAATGATGCCTTGTCGTGAAGAGCTGCTTGAAGGCATCGACAGGCTGATCAGAACTGGCAGTTACATTCTGGGTAATGAATGTAAAATGCTGGAAAAAGAGATGGCTGAAGCGGTTGAATGTAAAGATGCCATTGGTGTAGCTTCCGGGTCTGCTGCGCTTTATCTTGCCTTGCAACTTTCAGGAGTAGGACCTGGAGTTGAAGTAATCACCACCCCCTACACTTTTGTTGCAACAATCGAGGCAATTATTCGGCTAGGTGGTACTCCGGTTTTCGTCGACATCAGATATGAAGACCTGAACATTGACCACGAACTTATTGAGCAGGCCATAACACCAAATACCAAGGTTATCATGCCTGTTCATATCTTCGGCATGCCTTGTGAGATGGATACCATCACTGCTATTGCTGAAAAACACGGACTCGATATTATTGAAGACAACTGCCAGGCATTTGGCTCCCTTTACCACGGAAAACCATGTGGTTCGTTCAGCAGAATGTCAGCGTTGAGCTTCTACCCTACTAAAAATCTCCCCGGAATTGGCGATGGCGGAATGGTCTTCTGCAAGAATCAGGATGACGCTGATCTGATCCGAAAACTTCGCGGACACCAGGCTGTTCGTATCGACGGAATTCTGAGGTCTGGCTGGAACTCCCGTATAGATGAAATCCAATCGCTTGCAATCAGAATTCGTCTTTCCAGATTCAAGGATGAACAGACAGATAGAGACCGGGCAGCAAATATTTACAACAATTTGATTCCTGAAGCCAACAGACTGCCTGTTCCATCAAAAGAGAGCGGCAACAGAGTAACCCATCATCAGTACTGGGTACGTGTTGACAATCGGGACAAACTGGCTCAAACTCTCTCTGATGCCAATGTTGACTTCGGAATTTATTACGATCCGGCATTGCATCAGGATGAACTTTCAGAGTACTGTCGAGTTGCCAGCAAGATGACCGAAGCAAAAGCTGCCGGAAGTCAAGTTATGGCAATCCCAATTCATCAGGCACTTGCAGACAGCGATGCCCAGCGGATTGGTGAACTCGTTCGTGACCATATCGAGAACGCTTAACAGGAGCAGTATAGTGAAAAGTAATGGCACATTTTCAGTTGGGACCCTGGACGGAAGGCTTTCCCGGGCACAGGCACACTATGTGATTAATAAATTACAAGCTGCCCACCCCAAAGCTGTTTATCAAACTGAAACTATTACTGACCCCACTCTGAACCGGGAAAGCCAGTCTCTGGTATTCAACACCAATACTCCCGATGAACTGAAAATGCTGCAGCGTCAATTGCTGAAAAAGCGATATGACATGATGGTTATTGCTGCCGATGACATGGTGCATCCGTTGATTGACGGCTTGCAATACGCTTCAGTTCTGGAACGTAATACTCCATATGATGCGCTCTTGCACAAAGAAGGAAAAAATATCGATGAGCTTGAAAATGAGCGTATCGGTGTTTTGAGTATGCGCAGTCAGGCACAGATCAACACTCTGTGGCCTGATTTACGATCGATTTTGATGCGTGGTGGTGCTGCAGAAGCATTGGACAGTTTCCTGCAGGAAGGTGTTGTTGATGGATTGATAATGCCAGCTGCTGTTGCTGAAAGACTGGACATTCAGGACATGGTTTCAGAAATATTCTACCCCGAAATGATGCTGCCTGGATTCTGTCAGGGTGTGTTGGCAATTGTTTGCAGAGAAGACGATGAAGAAGTTTACAAGATGGCTCAAGAAATTCATTCAGTTGATACTTATATGGAAATGCAGGCTGAAATGTCTTTCCGTGAAAGAATCTGCCCAGATCAAAATTGCCCCATTGGTGTAATGGCTCGGGTTGAAGAAGGAATTATTGCAATAACCGGAGTTATTGGAAGTAGAGCTGGAGGCCACTTGCAACAAGCTGTCATTGATGGTCCAGTAAATAACGCAAAGGAACTTGGCATTGCAGTAGCTGAAGAATTGCTTACTTCTGGAGAATCTATTGCCGATTTATTGGAAGCAGACTTCCCGGACGGGTTGCCTGTTGTCACTGATGACGATGACGATTTTGATGACTTTGATGACGGTAATCTCTAGCTGAAGAGATCCCTGTTAATTTTAGAGACTGTAAAAGGATCGCGCATCATTGCGGTTCCAATCTGCACAGCAACTGCCCCGACGGAAAAAAACTTCAACACATCTTCAGTGCTACTCGCCCCACCAACAGCCACAACGGGTATACCTGTCTGTTGAACAATTTCATCTACTTTTGAAAGAGCAACTGGCAACAAAGCTGGTCCTGAATATCCGCCTCTGATTCTTGGCAGCACAGGTTTTCCATTACGCAGATTTATATCCATTCCGATAAGAGTATTGATTGCTGTAATTGCATCGGCACCACCATCGGCTGCCGCTTGAGCAAGAGGTGCGATTGAAGCTGAATTGGGAGTTAGCTTGGCAAGAACTGCTCTGTCGGAAGTTGCTTTACGAGCTGCAGAAACACACGCCTCAATTGTGTCAGTATTACGACCAAAGTCTACACCGCCGTGAGCAACATTAGGACAACTCAAGTTCAACTCAATTCCATGCCAGTTATCAAATCGGCTGGCAGCTTTATGAAGTGCAGCAGCCATAGTCCCAAATTCTTCAGGTTCAGTACCTGCAATACTGGCAATAAATGGGGTGTTATTTTCTGCAAGTTCAGGCACAACTTCAGCAATGAAATTTTCAAGCCCCGGATTTTCCAAGCCAATAGAATTCAGTGCACCGCTACCACAATCCCAAACTCTGGGCGGTGGATTACCAAGTCGTGGTGAAAGCGTAATTGTTTTGGTTACCACACAGCCAATACCTTGAAACGGAGAAGTAAAATCGGGTGATAGTATATCCTGCCCATAAGTTCCATGACCAAAACAACCGGATGCAGTCCAAATTCTGCCAGGCAATTGACGACCACCAATAATCAGCGGTTTTTGCAATGACTCATCAAGCCACTCTGGCCACTTGCTCATAATTCATCTCCGATTTTGATATCGTTGGCATTAAAAACAGGGCCATCCTTGCACGCGGTTTTGTAAGATCCGGCAATAGTTGGTACAACACAACCTCTGCACACTCCAAACCCGCACCCCATCCGCTCCTCCACAGACACAAAGCATTCCCAGCTGTTTTCTGTAGCCAGCTTTTTTACAGCCTGCAACAGTGGTGTAGGTCCACAAGAAAGCACAGTTGCATTTTCAGGCAATTCTAATGAGTTGATCATTTCAACTACATTGCCGTGAAACACTGTTTTGCCTTCTGGTATGTTCACTTTGTTATCAACTGAAACCAGCCAATTTTCCGACAACAATTCCCAGGGGATATCGCTGCCATCGCGGCCACCAAAACAGAGTATATCAGATGATTGACCATAAATTTTGGACCAGGAAAACATTGGCGGAAGCCCTACCCCACCTGCAATCAGGATGTGCGAAGTAGTTGAATCAGGTTCAGGGAATGGGTTGCCAAGTGGAGTAAGCAATTCAAGTTGTTGTCCGGGATTTGTCGATGCCAGCCTGTTTGTTCCACTACCTACAGCCTTGTATAACAACTGCATTTTTGTGCCGTTACAATCGAGAATAGACAGCGGTCTGCCAAGTGTAGTTGGTTGTTCAACCCAATTAACCATACAAAACTGGCCTGGCAAAAAACCTGTTTTCTGCTGAAGGTTTATCTCCAGCAAATACATCGATTCAGACACCATTCGGTTTTCCAGGACCTCACCAATAACAGTTAGCGGCTTATGCAAAACTACTCTCCATGTTACAGACCACGATATTTTTTCGCGGATCGTTTTTTGCGTTCTTTTTTCTCTTTTTCAGGAACTTGCCCGGCTCTGACTTCAATTGCCGATTCCAAATCGACAATCAAACCGGACCCCTGCAATTTAATCAGGTGATATCCTTCAGAAAGCGGGATTTCAAATTGCACTAGTTCAGATGGACGACCATCTCTGTTATCACCATAACCTGCCAGCTCTGATGGGTTGAATATGAATGTCATGCCCTCAAGTGCAATTCCATCAACTGTTACATTGAGCAATACAACTTTTGGCACAGTTTCATCAGTATCAAAGTGAGCTCTCACATTTCCAGTTAAGAACCCTGACCCAGGGAATAAAAATGTCGTGCCGTTGTCGGCAAGTTTGAACCAAATCTCACTATTCTCTGCAATATCTTCACCAAGCGGAGTTATTTGTCCTGCTGGCATACATTTTTCAACACCATTACTGGAAACAACAGAATCCCGTGCAGTTACAACCGGTTCAATTTCCGGTTCTATATTTGCTAATGAATCGGCTTCTGAAAATTGTTTGGCATCAAGTGCAGCAATAACAACAGATTCTGTTGGTTGCCAAATTTCAGGCCGTTGTTCCGGTGGTAGTGTCAGCATGGAATCAGAAACAGCTTGCAAGGAATCAGCCAGTTCTGCAAAAAGGATTTCGCGAGTTGCTATGGAGTCAGGTTCCTGGCTTTTCAAATACGAAAACAATGTTTCGCCATTTTTTTTCTGTAAGGAAAAAGCTTGAGAAGAATCCGGGTAGCGAACTAAGAGTGTGTCTATTGTTACAGCAGCTGAATCTGGTTGATCCAGGTAATCCCGATGAGTAATTGCAACCCCATAAAGTCCGCGCACTGCAGCAGAAGTATCTATACTGTCAGCAGAAGCAACTTCCTTATAAAGAGGCAGAGCCAGATCCGGCCGTACCATACCAAACAACATTGCGTTTGCCTGAACCAGTTTTAATGCCGGCACTTGCTCAGGGCTTGCAGTATCAAGTCTTTGATCAGCAGCCAGATATCTGTCTAGAACATCTTTACGTGATTTTGTGCGATCAGGATTATCAAGTAATGTACTGCTTCTTGCAGCACCTCTGTACTGTTCTAATGCTTCTTCAAGTCGCCACTGTTTAAAATAGATATCACCCATCAACTCGGCGCCACGGGTTCCAACTTCACCAGTATTCCATTCTGCTGGCATATTTTCAATCATCGGAGCTGCTTCATCCCATTTTTGCTGTGCTGCAAGGTTCTCTGCTTCAAGCAACATTACCAGGCCACCAGCTTCATACATCTCCTTTTCATCACTAAGCCCCGGCAACATTTGATTAACTTCTTCATATTGCTCCAGTTTTACAAGACATCGCCCAAGCAACAGCTTTGCTGAATAAGCATCAGCAGGTTTAGCTTCTGATTCTTGAATTGAACGCAATATATCGGCTGCTTCATTATATTCAGATAATTCCCAGTAACATTTTGCAAGTTTCAACTCGGCAGAAGCCGCTTTTCCCAAAGCATTATCATATTCTAGGTAAGCCAGCAAACTGATTTTAGCCGATTCCCACTCTTCCAGTGCAAAACTGTTCTCACCAGCAACACGATATGCTTCTGCCTGATATTCAGAGTCTGGGAAGCGATTGCCAAGCTTGGTGAGATAACTGTTTGATCCTGCGACATCGCCTATAAACAGATAATTCATTGCCTGTAAATACAGGGACTCTTCTTCATTATCATCTGCGGGGAAATTTGTGAACAGCAATTCGAACTTACTTATCGACATTCTGTAGGAAGCAATCCGATGGTAGGACTTGGCCATTAAAAACAGTGCTTCATCAGTTAGTCCGCTACCAGGATAGTTTTCCATCAGCAGCTGACATTTTTTGACTGCCCGTTGATAAAGTTGGACCTGTGATCCAGTTGGCTGAGCAACATCTTCTCCAAGTTTTTCTCTATCTTGCCGTATCAGTTCTGCGTCTTTGTATGCTTTGTTTGCATTGTAGTAAGTATTGAATCGGACACAACTTACAAGTGTCAATAATAGAACCAACAACAGCAACCACCTCAAATGAGGTAGCTGCTGTTTTGTATTTGAATTAACTTTTTTCAACTGAAATCCTTATCTAACCAGGTGTTCCTGCCACCCATGAAAGTAGCTTTCACACGACCAGTAAGTTCCTCACCCAGCCAGGGTGAATTACTGCTGCGCGATTGTACCTCATCTGCAAGAACTGTCCACTGTTGCTCTGGATCAAACAACACAAAGTCAGCATCGGTTCCCTCTTCCAGCTTGCCACCTGGCAAGTTGTAGATTTTCGCTGCTGCTTCAGTCATCAGATAGACCAACTTGCCAAGATCCAACTTCCCGGCTTTAACCAGTGAAGTTATGCCAACTGCAAGAGCAGTTTCCAGGCCGATGATACCAAATGGAGCCTGATCGAACATCAGTTCTTTTTCCATTACTGTGTGTGGGGCATGATCGGTTGCAATACAATCAATCGTTCCATCACACAGACCTGCAATCACTGCCTCTACATCGGATTCTTCGCGCAAAGGCGGGTTCATCTTGAACATCGGTGAAAATGTCTGACAATGCGAGTGGTTGAGAGTAAAATGATGCGGAGTTGCTTCTGCAGTAACATTAATACCATCAGCTTTAGCACGCCGAACTGTTTCAACAGCACCTTTAGTAGAGATATGTGCAACATGCAGATGACCACCGGTCGCACGAGCAAGCTCACAGTCACGATAAATCATGCTGTCCTCTGCAACACGCGGTATACCCGGTAAACCAAGCTTTGTAGACCAGCTACCGGCATGCATTACACCCCTGCCTGCCAGAGTTGTATCTTCAGCATGACAAGTAACAGGTATACCCAGCATTTTGGAGTACTGCAGTGCATATTTCATCAAGCTGCCGTTCATAACCGGAGCACCGTCATCGGTAAATCCGACTGCACCTGCTGCTACCATATCACCAAATTCTGTCAGCGATTCACCATCCTGATTTTTGCTGATTGCGCCAGTAGGGAAAACCCTGCAAAGACCAGATTCACGTGCACGATCAAACTGGTAAGTTATCATCGGTGCAGAATCAACTGGCGGCAGAGTGTTTGGCATTGTTACAACCGATGTAAAACCACCTGCTGCTGCGGCACGACTACCAGTGTGGATACTCTCTTTTTCTTCTCTACCCGGTTCACGGAAATGTACGTGTACATCGATAAAACCAGGTGAGAGAACTGCTCCATTACCGTCAAATGTGGGTACATTTTCAACAGAGTATTCTCCATCGCCGACAGCTTTTACTTTGCCGTCTTTAACATGTAGATAACCAGTCTCAGCGGACAGCTTGCCACCGAGGCAAAGCTTGACATTATGTACCAAATATTCCTGTGGAATTGTTTTCCAGTCCATTACTTAACCCCTTCCTGCAAGGCTGCCAGGATCTCCACCAGACAGCAGATAAATTACTGCCATTCGCACTGCAACACCGTTGGTAACCTGATCAAGAATCACTTGACGAGGGCCATCGGCAACAGCGCTGCTAATTTCAACTTCACGATTCATAGGTCCAGGATGCATGACAAAGCACTCAGGCTTGGTTGTGCGTAACACATCTTCATCGATACCAAACATCAGCGCATATTCACGATTACTCGGGAAAACCATTTGGCTTTGTCGCTCAAGTTGAATACGTAAGATGTTCAGCACATCAGCATCTCTGACAGCTTTTTTCAGGTCATATTCAACCTTTGCACCAAGCTGCTCCATCGCACCGGGAACCATTGTTGGTGGACCACACAGTGTGACTTCTGCACCAAGTTTGGTTAAACCGTAGATGTTGGAACGAGCGACGCGAGAGTGCGAGATATCTCCTATAATCGTAATCTTTTTGCCCTCAAGAGAGCCAAGCTTATGACGCATAGTCATGATATCAAGCAGCCCTTGAGTTGGATGCTCATGAGGACCATCGCCTGCGTTGATTACCGATGCCTCCAGAACATCTGCCAGATACTGAGCAGCACCTGGTGATGAGTGACGCATCACAATCATATCGATTTTCATAGCGGCAATGTTCTCTGCAGTATCACGCAGTGTTTCGCCTTTTTTCAATGACGATGATGATGCCGAAAAATTAATAATGTCAGCGGAGAGACGTTGTTCAGCTAACTCAAAACTGATTCTTGTTCTTGTGCTTGGCTCAAAGAAGAGATTCACAACAGTTTTACCACGCATGATTGGCACCTTACGCACAGGTCTGTCAAAAACAGCCCGGAATGCGTCGGCAGTATCAAGAATCAACGTGATTTCTTCCTGTGACATCTGCTCAAGGCCAATGAGGTCCTTGCTCGAAAGTGCCATTATGCTCTGCCCTCCCCAACTACAACTTCAGTACATCCGTCGTGTTCCTTGACGCGGACTTTGATAATCTCTTTTTGGGAAGTTGGAACATTCTTGCCAACAAAATCAGGGCGAATTGGCAACTCGCGGTGGCCTCTGTCAATAACAACTGCAAGTTGGATTATTTTTGGTCGACCCCAGTCCATAATCTCATCCATCGCTGCACGAACAGTTCGGCCTGTGTAAAGAACATCGTCAATCAGAATTACGTTCTTGTCTGTTACATCCATCGGAACTTCAGTTGCAGCCACTCGTGGCGCTGGGCCAACAGTAGATAGATCATCGCGGTAGAATGTGATGTCGATAGCACCAAGTGGCACTTTCACATTTTCAACTTTTTCAATAATATCGCCGATAAGTGCTGCAAGCGGCACACCTCGACGCTGAATGCCAAGCAAAATCAGGTCATCAGTACCCTTATTTGCTTCGATAATTTCATGAGCTACTCTGGTAAGTGCTCTGTTCACTTCCTTTTCGGTCATGATCACATTTTTTTGGATAAATTCCATTGTCTCTCCTACAGGATAGGCAGTTTACACAAAAAAAAAGACACCGGCTCCAGGCCAATGTCAGTTTTGCTTTTTCCGCCCCCCCTTTGGACCTCTCTGGGTCACATTAAAAGGTAAGCCTCGTGGTGAACTATTGAATTCAATGTAGCAGGGATTCAGGGAGTTTGCAAGATATCAATCATTCGTCCTCCAACTCCTGTAGATACCGCCTGGCCAGCTTACTCCAGGACGAACTGTTATCGAGTTTCAAGAACTTCTTCCAGGTTTTGATTGCTTCATTTTTCTCATCAAGTTCAGTCAGGCATCTGGCAAGGGAGAACAACGCAGCGGAGTTTTTGGGTTCTGCTTTGGTAATTGTTTTAAAAACGGCTGTGGCTTCAGAATATCGATCGGAACTGAATAAAACATTACCTCTGGCCTGCATTACCTGCATGTCATTTGGCCATTCCTCTTGCACTACATTCAACAACTCCAACGCAGAGTTCAGGTTACCAAGCTGCAATTCAACAAGACCCAGGTTATAGCGTGCATTTTGAAATTCAGAGTCAATATCAAGGGCACTTCTAAACAACGCCAGGGCATCTGTGCTTCGACCCTGTTTCATAGCAGCAACACCTGAATTGTAAGCATCGATTGCTTCCATCCGCACAGAAATAATCTGCCACTGTCGATTGGTAAACCTCAGAGTCAACTCACTACCGGACTCAGGTTCTGCCTTTAACTTGTTGTCTGATTTGATAACCCGGACTTGAGTGATATCATCAAAATAGTTGAGTGCGATTTCCTTGAGAGACTCACCTTCAGCTACTCTATGAACTAAAGTATGTGGTCGTTCTGTCATTACTGGTTCATCCATTTGAGCAGAACGCCATTGCATTTTGCTACATCCTGATAACAACAGCAGACATAGAAGCAGTATAGTTATTTTTTTCATTTGCTACGCATCTCCCTCAAAATCGACAACATCTCTTCTGCTGTATCGGTTTCATAAAGCTCTCTGCGAATTGCGGCTGCACCATCAAAACCTCTGATATATCTGGCAATATGTTTGCGCACAATACGAGAGCCGATTACTTCGCCTCTCAATGAACCGACATCGGCAATATGTGTCTCAACAACATCCAGGATATCATCCAGTGAAGGTTTTGTCGTTTTTTGACCTCTATCAGCCGCTTCCATCTCGCTGAACAACCATGGATTCCCGATAGCTCCTCTGCCTACCATCACAGCATGACACTTTGTATGCTCGCACATTCTGCTGAAGGATTCTCCGTCGACGACATCGCCATTGCCGATTACAGGAATATCGAGTACTTCAACCAACCCTGCAATTGCATCCCAATTTGCTTCTCCCCGATACTTCTGCGCCCTGCTTCTGCCGTGTAAAGTAACCCAGCAAACACCAGCATCCTGCAACAATAAACCGGTTTCAATATAGTTTATACTCTCTTCATCCCAGCCTGTTCTGATCTTCGCAGAAACAGGTACCGGGCTGGCCTCAACTACTGCTTTTGTAATTGCTTCCAACAACGGCAGATCAGAAAGCAGCGCACTGCCACCACACTTTTTTACAACTTTTTTTGCAGGACAACCAAAATTCAGATCCAGAATATCAAGCCGTTTACCACGCATCAAGCGAGCTGCTGAGGCCAACGCTTCCGGCTCATTTCCAAACAGCTGTACTCCAATCGGATCAACTTCATCTTGAGTATCAACCAGTTTCCAGGTATTGGGGCTGTCGTATATCAAACCTTTGGCAGCAGTAAATTCACAGAATGCAAGCTGGGCACCAAATGGCCTGCAGGCGTTACGGAATGATCGATCAGTAACTCCTGCCATTGGCGAAAGTACTCGCCTGACAGGTTCAAACCAATCAACCCTGGAATCTATTTTTGTTTTTTTGCGTTCCAGCAAACTTTTTACTCCATTGAAATATTATGCCTGTAAATTTGCATGATTTCACATATCATACAACAACAAGTTAACTCTCTCAAATACAGAAGGCTGTAATAAAATTGAATGTAACTTTCATTAACTCGATGAAAATGTTTGGCGGCGCAGAAGTGTGGCAGCTTGATACCGTAATTGAGTTAAATAAAAAAGGCTATCAAACTGATCTTATTACACAGCCCAACACCCCTCTTGCCCAAAAAGCAGGCTCTCTCTGCACAGAAATTCCGATTCGATTTGACACCGCGCCCTGGACAATTTTCAAACTTTACAATCACTTCCGCAGTCACAACACCGATGCAATTATCTGTAATTCAATCAAAGACCTGAAAGCAGCAGGAGTTGCAGCGCGACTGGCAGGTGTTCCAGTTGTCTTTTTGAGCAGAGAAAGTGATGTTCCGCTTCGTAACAGATTTTATTATCGATTTTATCTTAACACAATTGCAACCGGAGTACTCGTCAACTCCATTGCAACTTTTGAAACAACTCTTGAATCTGCACCCTGGCTGAATAGAGAAAAGGTGCACATTTTATACAAGGGAATTGATACAAATCGATTTTCCAGAACACCATTTCCAGATAAACCAACGCTCGGTTTTGCCGGAGAACTGTCAGCTCGTAAAGGGATCCCCGAGTTGATGCAGGCTTGGGAATCGGTAGAGAATGAATTCGATGCCGACTTGTTGATACGCGGTACTGGCGATATTGACATTGAAAAATGGCGCAAAAACCTGAACTGCCCGGAAAGAGTTACAGTTGAACCGTGGTCTGATGACATGCCTGACTTTTACAGACGAATTTCTGTACTGGCTCTCCCTTCTTTCAATGAAGGTTTCGGTCTGGTTGCTGCTGAGGCAATGTCTGCAGGAAAACCTGTAATTGCGTCAAATTGCAGTTCATTGCCGGAAGTGGTTGGGAACACCGGAAAACTGGTTGAATCGGGAAATGTGCACCAACTTGGTAAAACCATTATTACTCTGTTGTCGGATTCTGAAGAATGTGAGATGCTGGGCCTACAAGGCAGACAAAGGATTGAGCAGAAATTCAATAAAGATAATATGTTGATGCAGTTAGAACTGTTGCTCTCAGGGGGTAGTCTTGAGTAAATTAATCTTATCTGTAGTGCAAAATTCGCCTGAGTTTGGCCAGGTTCAAGCCAATATCGAGCAAGCTTTGAGCTTTATTCCAGCTGAAGCTGAACTAGCCGTTTTACCTGAACTGTTTGCTACCGGGTATCAGTTTATTAATCGTGATGAACTTGCCAGTTTTGCTGAACCTGTGCCCGATGGACCGACCTGCAGAGCTTTGCTGAAATATGCTGCTTCTGAAAACTGTGCCATAATTGCCGGCCTGCCTGAAAAATCCGGGGACCATATCTTCAACAGTTCTGTTTTATGCAAACCTGATGGTAGCGTGGAAATTTATAGAAAAATCCATCTCTTCTGGGCGGAGAAACTCATTTTTGATCCTGGTGATATGGGATTTCCTGTTCAGAAATTTGGAAACTTTACTATCGGAATGATGATTTGTTTTGATTGGATTTTTCCTGAATCTGCCAGAAGCCTGGTACTTGAAGGAGCGCAACTGGTTTGCCATCCATCAAATCTGATATTGCCTTTCTGCCCTGCTGCAATGATTACTCGTAGCATCGAAAACAGAATCTATACTGTTACAGCAAATCGTATTGGCACAGAACATCGCACTGACCTGTCATTGACGTTTATTGGATGCAGTCAGATTGTCGGCCCTGGCGGCGATATACTTGCATCGTTATCTGATAATGAAGTTGGAGCTGCAACTGCAGAAATCGACCTTATGACTATTGATAAAATGATGACTCCACAAAATGATATTCTTCTGGATAGAAGACCAGAGTTTTATAAACTGAAATAATTCTCGGTAAACTCGGCCATAGTTGTAAAATCACCACGTTGCAACAGTTTTTCAAGTTTTGGTAAAGTTGTAGATTGTCCACCCTGACTGCGGAATTTTAGAATCCCCCCCTGGCCACAATCCGGCAACTTGTCATCAATTTCCCAGGGATGCAGATAAGTAATAACCGGCACTCCCTGGCGCTTTGCCATTTTTCCCAATATCGGTTGTACGAACCCAGGCAACAACCGCATATATCCGCCACCAGAAAATGGAATATTTATTCCCATCAAGCGCAGAGTAGTCATTGGAATAATAGCCAATCCATTGTCTGCAATAAATGGTTTTCTGGGAGCATCTGGCTGACCGTAGCGAGGATGCTTTACTGGAAAAGTAGAACAGTCATAAGTGAAACCCTTTTCCCGAAGTACATCCCGGAAGCAGTAAACAGGCGGAGTCATGGTAAAACTTGGCGCTCGATACCCTTTTACAGATTCAATTCCAGCCACTGACAATGCTTTCAATGCACGGTCAACATCATCGCTGAATTGCTGTTGAGTCATCTCAAATAAAACAGGATGAGCATATGAATGGCATGCAATTTCATGACCCAAGTCATGAATTTTCTTCACAAGTTCCGGGTGTCGATCAGCAGTCCAGCCAAGCACAAAAAAAGTCGCTTTTACCTTATATTTACCCAATAGATTCAACAGCTTTTCGCTATTCTGTTCAACTCTTGACTCCTGGCTGTCCCATTCTGATGGAGGGGTACACTCAATATAGTTATGACCGTGAAACCACTCTTCAAGATCGATGGTTAATATATCAGGAACCTGATTCAAAATTACCTCAAATAAATATCGCCAAAGCGACAACTCGAAACTACACTTCATCTATCTTTCGCAGGTTCATCATATCCAAAGGCAGAGTAAATGGCAATCGCAAAACGCGAGTTAATGTATAACACAACAGTTGCAGTTCTTGAAAATGGCTTACGAGTTCTAATCCGACCTGACCATCGATCACCGGTTGCAGTCTGTAACGCCTGGGTGAAGGTTGGCTCCAATCTGGAATACGGCACAACTCGGGGTTGGGCTCACGGTACAGAACATATGATGTTCAAAGGAACCGAAAAACGCGGAGAAGGCGACTTTGCTCTGGAAGTTGCAGACATCGGTGGGTCTACAAATGCCGGCACCGGATATGAAACTACCAACTATCACATCACTTCTCCTGCTGAACATCTGTCAAATTCAATTGATATCCTGCACGACGCATTGTTCAACTCAACTTTTGAGTCTGAATCCCTTGATGCCGAACGTAAAGTTCTGGTCCATGAAAACCACATGTATGATGACCGTCCAGGTGGATTTGGTGTGACCTGGAAATGGGGCATGGAAATGCTCTTTGATAAAAGCCCTTACCGATTCCCTATCGGTGGTGAAGATAAAAATCTTATGGAAACACCCAGAGAGGACATCGTCAAATTCTGGCGCACATTTTACCAACCGGGGAATATGACTCTGGTTATTGTTGGCGATGTAGATCTGGAAGAGACTCTACAACTTGTTGACAACAAGTTTGGATCTGTTACTCCACCTGAACTTAGAATTCCAGAACCACCAGAGATAGAACCACTGCATAACGGTATGCGCAGCAGAATTGAACGTGGAGATTTACAGCTCTCATATGGAAAAATGATTTTCCCTGGCCTTGCTGACAATGATCCTGACCGAGCAGCGCTTTCAGTTGTTCAACAAATTCTCACCGATGGTAGAAGCAGCAGGCTTTATAGAGAAATACAGGAAGAACGAGAACTTGTCAGCGGCATCTCCATGCTCAGCGAAACTGGCCCGCGTGAAGGAATATTGTTAGTCGATTTTGAGACAGATACTACACGAATGACTCGCGCAATTGTTGCAATATGTGAACTTCTTGAAGATATGAAGACCACTCCGGTAAGTGAGTCAGAGCTTGAGCGAGCTAAAATCAGAACTGAACGAAGTCACTGGTTCGGTCTGGAAACTGTTCAGGGACAATCTTCCAATCTGGGTTGGAATGATACGATGGATGACCTTGATGCAGCGTTTAATTTTTCATCACGCATTGAAGCAGTCACCGCTGAAGATATTGTCCGTCTGTGCAGACGCATATTCCGCAAAAGCAGTCTTGGCCTGATGCTTTATTTACCAAAAAATGATGACTTGCAGGTAGCTGGCCTTCCTGAATCAAACAGAGGGCTTGAAAGTCTTGTCACACCCTACCTGACAGACCTGGAACCTGAAAAAGCCGAGAAAAAAGGATCAATTACAGCAAAAGCCTACAAAGGCGCTAACACAATAAATGCAAATATCCCATTCAAGGAGCTGACCCTGGACAATGGAACCAGACTTTTTGTACGCGAAAACAGTGCCCTGCCAGTGATGACAATGGGCTGGCATGCTATTGGTGGCTCATGTCTGGAACCCCACGACAAAGCTGGTCTTACTTATATGACTCAGCGAGTGGCTATCAAAGGTTTTGGAGATTTACCTTCTTCAGAATTTCATGGCAAGATTGAAAGTCTTGGCGCATCGCTGACTCCTGCAGTTTCTCGAGAGTACAGCGGCTTTTATCTGACCGGTCTGACTCAGAACTTATCTGAAGTTATGAAAATGACCAACCAGCTTATCTGCAAACCCGATTTCAGACAAACAGAGCTCGATAAAGAACGTAAACTTGCTCTGGATGACTTGCGCTCAATTGATGATGACCCATTCCAGAGCGCCAGCCTGATTCTCAGGGAAATAATGTATGGTGAGCACCCTTATGGCCGACCAATAATCGGCATGAAAAACTCACTTCCTGAAATTGGATTAACTCATCTTGAAGACCATTATCGACAGTCAATTACAGCAGACAATCTGTATATTGTTGCTGCTGGTGATATCAACGCAAATGAACTTGCCGATCAACTTTCAGCACAACTTGCAACTTTGCCAACTCGCAAACCACCAGTTATTGGTGATCTGACCAATATCAGGCAGCCAGCTGGGACGGTCAGAAGAGTTATCGAAAAAGATATTCGTCAAAGTGTTGTGTTGATTGCATGGCCTGGTCAAGATTCACCAAATTCTGACAGAGCTCCACTGGCTGTGCTTCGCAGTTTGCTTAATGGTCAAAGTGGCCGGCTGTTCGAGGCTCTGCGTAACCGTCGATCTCTATGTTACAGTTCAGGGCTACAGTCAGTTGCTGGGTTTGGCCCAGGTATGATTGTTGGGTACATTCTAACTGACCCAACAACCACAGAAGAAGCTACATCAACCATGATTGATGAACTCAATAAAATTGCAACTACACCTGCTGACAACCACGAGTTCAATCGCGCAGTCAATCAGATTATTGGCAACATGCTGATTTCACAGCAATCCAACAGTTCCAGAACAGGTCGATGCGCACTGGATGTACTATATGGCAGAGGTGTGGTTGAACTGGAAGATTATATTAATGAATTGAAGAGTGTGACACCGGAGCAGGTGCGCCGATGCGCAGAAAAATATATGACCGGTGATAACAGATACGAAATTGTCCTCGGCCCTAAATAAAGAGCCAAGGACATAGTTGAATATTAGTAACGATCCAGATTACTGGACATATCAATCACAAAAGAATCCCTGCTGAAAGATGTCCTGTGTTTCACGCCTGCAGGGATATAATATTTATCCCCGGCAGAATGAAGCTCTGTTCTGCCCTCGATTTCCAGCGTCATCTCACCTGTGACCAGGTACCCGTATTGAGCACTGTGATTATGATCAGGAACAGTTGTGCCTTCCGGAAAATGGAAGAAGACAACTTGCTTCTCGCTGTTCTTTAGAATGTGGCCGGTTACACCGGAAATTGGAATTTCGACTTTGGGAAGATTGAGAATCTCTTCGGGCCAAACTGATAGTTTCACCCTGGAAGCGGTACTCACCATGCGTAACCTCCTGTGTGCAAGAGTGATTGATGACATTAATTACAGAATACAGAATTTACCATTTTTTGCAATGGCTAAAAAGGGCTCCGCTCCGAATAACTTGAAATACCAGAAAATAGTCATGGCCTCCGGCGGTAAAGCTACATCTAAACCTTGTTAAGCTGACAGGAGCGGGTATACAGGAACACTGCAAGAGATGCTCCACGCCAATTTCATGGCATGTAACAACTCATGAGTTCCTATAGTTCCCTATGAGGCTTTTGGGGTATTGCAAAATGAGACGAATCAGCTGTTTGGAATTGTCAAACTGAAAGTAGTTCCAACGCCAGGAGTACTTTCAACAGAAATTTCGCCACTCATCGATTCAATAAGTTTATGTGTAATAGCCAAACCAAGGCCAGAGCCACCATGCTTGCGAGTTGTCTCAGCCGAAGCTTGGCAGAATGCATCAAAAATACGTGGCAATTGATCTTCTGGTATACCAAAACCTGAATCAGAAACTGTTATTTCAAGTTGGTTATCTACAACGTAATCCACCTTTACTGTTACATTTCCTGACTGTGTAAATTTCATCGCATTGCCTACCAGGTTCATCATAATCTGCCTGGTTTTGGTAGGATCACCAGTTTGAATTTCTGGCACTTTGTCGCTGATGTCAAAAATCAGATCGAGCTTCTTCTCGCTTGCAGTCATGCTGAAAATTGATTCAATTTCCGAAAGCAAATGACGTAAATCATAATCAATATGTTCAAGCACAATACGACCAGCTTCAATTTTGGAAAGATCCAGAACATTGTTGATCAGGCCCATCAGGATCTGACTACTATCTTTGATATTATGGGCAAATTCTGATGCCCTTTCTGAGTCAATCCCCGGCATTGACAACAAGTCAGCAAATCCTACTACACATGTCAGTGGCGTTCTGATTTCATGACTCATTGCGGCTAAAAACATGCTTTTAGTTTTATTGGCAATATCTGCTTTTTCTAATGCTGCTTCAATTTCTTCTTTGGCTTGAGCAAGCTTGTTGGCATTAATTTCACTGATAAGCATGTTCTTTCGGTCTGTTTCAGCAGACTCGAGCAAAGATTGAGTATGACTTTTTTGCAGTGCAGCATAAACCCACCTGCTGTACTCTTCCGACGCGGCATTTCCAGCGCGTCCGGCAATCATATCAACCATATCCTGCAGCGGCTTAACCGGAGCAGCAAGTGCATGTCCAACCAACCAACCAATTGTCACCTGCTCTGAATCGTGGGATAATTTTATTGGAGAAATCCAGATTGGCAGTCCACAGCCAGTGCAAACTCCACCATGTGCATCTGAATCGGCATTTGTTGTTTCAAGTGCTCTGCTGGTTGCATTACAACAGGCTTCACCGTCAGTCAGTGAAGGCAACTGCATTTTGTTGTTCATAACTGGTCGTCGCTGATCGTTTTCTTCAACATAAAACAGAGTCTGCAGGCCGGTCGCTTCAGACAATGATTTGCGCCAGACTGTTAACTCTCTGATATCTAGAATTACTTCTGGTGGAACTTCATCAATAGGAATCAGTCGACCATCGCGCAACAAATTCGTATTTTGTTGGATGTCGTCAATATACCTGTCCAGCAAGGCTTTTTGCCCCTGGCTGATTTTACTGTCGGTTGTTACCGGTTTTTCGAGGTCAATTAGCCGCATAAACTCCACGCCTGTTGCCAAGTTACAAAAAGGTGATGTCTTGTATGTTATCGACAGAAGAAGGAGTTACTTTAGAGTGTATCGTTATTAATATTGTTAAAAAGATCCAGTTGTGGAGTGTTTTCAGGCAATCCTGCATTACGCAAAACTACACGAATCCAGTTATTACGATCTGCAGCATCCAATTCTACTGTTTCCAGCTGGAAATCGGCAATCAGTTCATTAATTACTTTATCAATTTCAAGCTGAAAATCGACAGACACATCACGAGTACCATCAAAAGCCGGTGGCGCAATAACAGGTACTTTAACAAGCATTGAGTAAGTTGACATCCAATGGCGAATCAGCTGTTCAAATTCCGGTTTTCGACCTGTTGCATGAACAAGATATGCATAGTTGTCGAGCACTGCCCTGTCACAGACAATTGCCTCATAAGCTTGTGAGATTGCAATCTCCTGTGCAATCTGCGTGTGGAGAATCCATTGCTGAGCATCCAGGGTAGTATCGCGATTTATTGGCAGAGGACAATGCCGGGCAACCTCTTTAACTACATCAACACTTACATCAAGCCTTTTCAGGCATGCTGCAAGCTCAAAGCAGAGTGTGGTCTTACCGACCCCGTGAGTTCCAATGAATGCGATTTTCATATCAGTGACGATAACTTGCTCAATCACACTTGTCCAGATTATAGGTTGGCATATTTATCAATACTGAATTATTATATGTCTCACTTAAACAAAGGAACTGCAATGCCGACTTTAATAGATGAACTTCTCCATGTATCAGTGCTAGTTTTGCTGGTAATGAGTCTTGTTGAGCTGGTTGAACTCCGCTGGAGCAAAATTGTTCAGACAAAAATTGTAAACAGCAAAGGCACACAAAAGCTGCTCGGTTCATTCCTGGGGGTTCTCCCCGGATGTGCTGGCACATTTGCGGCCGATGCAATGTACATGGCTGGCCTGCTGGGCTTTGGCGGGATTACTGCCACAATGCTCGCAACTGCCGGTGATGAAGCATTTGTAATCTGGACTGGCATTACAGGTGAGGGTCACCTCACCCCGATGGTTGCTGCTCTGCTGCTGGCATCTCAGTTTGTCATAGGAATCATTGGTGGATTTATTGCAACATTTATTGCCCGCAAATTTAAAATGTCCTTTGCTGCAAAATGTGAAATAGAGCACCACGACCACGAACACAGCCACTGGCTGGGGTGGAAACATTTTCTAACCGACCATATGTGGAACCATATTTTACGAGGTCACTTCCCACGAATTATAGGTTGGCTGGCGTTCTCTCTGATAATAGTTGAACTGTTCAGCGGTCAGCTTGAACTTATCAATGCAGCCCCTGACAGCAAATGGATTGCTCTGGGAATGGCTGCAGCTGTTGGGCTCATTCCGATTTCAGGTCCACACCTGCTGTTTATCACAATGTTTGCTGCTGGCCATGTTCCATTCTCTGTGATGCTGACAAGTTGCCTTGTTCAAAATGGTCATGGACTACTACCGCTTATCGGTTTTTCTCTTGATGACACATTAAAAATAAAGTCAATAAACCTGTTTGTAGGATTACTCGCAGGGCTGATTCTTATGGCGCTTGGATTTTAATATTTACTTACTGATATAAGAACTCCTTTCAATAATCCTATCTGATTGTTCTACATCGCGTTACGGTGATTCATAGACCTTTAATTTCGTAGTTAATTATTTATCATATACCTTGAATACCGCCTACTTGGGTGTTAATTTATCAACAGACAACCCCAACTGATTCCACCTGGGAGGAACAGAATGCTTCATGAACCTGCCGCACAAAGCGGTGAGGACCACGCACAGGATTTCAAGTCCAAACTTGGTGTCCGAATGTTTATTATCTACGCATTGGTTTACGCAATTTTTGTAGCGATCAATGTTATCAGCCCACTCGCCATGGAAAGTATTGTTTTTCTGGGCCTTAACCTGGCTGTAGTATACGGCTTTGGCTTGATTATTTTTGCCTTGATAATGGCATTAATTTACAATCGTGTTTGCTCATTAAAAGAAAAAGAACTTAATGGTTCACAGGAGGTGAAATAATGGCTATAGCTATTTTCCTCATCTTTGTTGCTGTAGTCCTGTTTCTCTCATTCTACTTTGCAAACAAAACAAAATCTGCAAACGGGTACTTCGCTGCTGGTGGACAAATTCACTGGGGTGTAAATGGTATTGCATTTGCGGGTGACTATCTGTCGGCTGCATCGTTCCTGGGAATTTGTGGAATGATTGCAACTGTCGGTTACGACGGCTTCCTCTACTCCATCGGGTATCTTGCCGGTTGGATTGTTGCACTGTTTGTTGTTGCTGAGCCGATGAAAAGACTTGGTAAATACACATTCACTGATGCTCTTGATGCCAAGTTCAACAGTCGTGGCATTAAACTAGCTGCTGCAATCAGTACTTTGATTGTATCTATCTTCTATCTGATTCCTCAGATGGTTGGTGCTGGCGTACTGGTTGAACCTCTACTTGGACTGCCTCACTATGTGGGCGTTATCATGGTTGGTATAATTGTTATAACAATTGTTGCAACTGCAGGTATGACATCGACTACTTATGTACAGTTCCTTAAAGGCGGGTTACTGATTGTTTTCTCGATTATTCTGGTAGCCGCAGTATTGATTAGAGGATTAAGCACAGAACCTGATCAGGGTGGTCGAACTGAATTCTACACTTATCAGGAAACAACTCTTTCAGCACTTCAATCTGAAGTCGTGGAAACACATGAAGTTGCAGATCACAAGTTTGTAAAATTGTCTGATGATTCATGGTGGATGGTTCTAGACGCGGACGGCATTGTACTGAAAGAAATCCAATGGGAAGTTCGTTATGATGGTCAGCATCTTATCAATGGTAAACCTGCATCAGCTGACAACCAATTAAGGCTAGTTGGTAACCTGTCACAGATTGCTGGAAAAACTGGCCCTGAAGCAACACAGAAGAATCTTTCAATTTCAAAATTTCTTTCACTTCTAGGTGATAAAGAAACCAAAGTCCAGCGCTATAAGGCAGCCAAATTCAATGCTAAAGATGGTTCTGCAATCATTGCTCACTACCCTGTAATTACAGCTGGTAATGAGATTATGCGACCAGGACTGAAGTTCAAGGTTATGGGCACATCTCTTCAGAAATTCGACTTTGTTTCTCTGATGTTAGCTCTGTTCTGTGGTACTGCAGCTCTGCCTCACATCCTGATTCGTTACTACACTGTTCCAAATCCTGCAGCTGCTCGTAAGTCGACAATTGTTGCTATCTCAGCTATCGGGTTTTTCTATATTTTGACATTGTTCATGGGACTTGGAGCGATGGTCAACGCTGTTGTCAATCCTGTGACCAACAACATGTCAGCTCCATTGCTGGCAAAGTCATTTGGGACATTCCTGTTTGCAATCATTTCTGCTATCGCTTTTGCAACCGTACTTGGCACAGTTAGTGGTTTGATTATTGCAGCATCGGGTGCAGTTGCTCATGACTTGATGGATCGCTTTGCAGGCATGAAAATGACTGAAAAGAAAAAGGTTCTAGCAGGTAAAGTAGCCGCATTTGCTGTCGGTATTCTGGCAATTATCCTGGGAATTCTGTTCCGGGGCATGAATGTATCATTCCTGGTTGGTTGGGCATTTGCTGTTGCAGCATCTGCAAACCTGCCAGCAATCGTCATGATGCTATTCTGGAAAAAGACTACTGCCAGAGGTATTACCGCATCTATAATTATCGGTATTATTTCTGCCCTTGGTCTGATTCTGGCATCACCAAGTATGTACACCAGATATGGGCTGGACCCAAGCACTGCTCCTATTCCATTCAGCAACCCTGGATTGATTTCAATTCCATTGAGTTTCCTTACTCTGGTTGTTGTTTCATTGATGACGCAGAAGAAAAAAGCAGTATAGTTTTCCAACTTACGGATAATAAAAAGGGCGCATCAAATGATGCGCCCCCAGTTTTTTATCTGGTCAGAATCTAGAAAATATACCACCAGGCAAAAGTCATTCTGGAACCATCGCGAACATCTTCATCTATAGCAATTGTCTCATAGTCATTGTACTCAATACCAAAACCAAACTGTTTGGTCATTTTGTATTTCAAGTTGGCATACATAACTGTATTTTTCAGATACGGTGCAGTTGAACCTTCAAGATCATCATCTTCAGGATCGTCCATGCCGATTCCAACATTGAAATCGAGCTTACAGTTTGCAGGCACTTTTAAGTTTATAAAACCACCGGTACAGGCCATTTCTGTGGCACCATCTGGATGAGTTGGATTGTAGTCCAAACCATAGCGGACAAACTCACGCCCTACACCCTGGCCGCTGTAGACTTCACCATTGATCAATGTTTTGCCGATTGGAAGTTTGAATTCAGCAGCAATTACATGTGAGGAATAATCGTTGCCAGCAAATATTACAGATCTCAAGCCGCCACCCAGTGCAACCATAGCTTTTGTGCCAAACAGATTTTTGGCAGCAATACGGCCCATAACCCATGGCATCTTTTCATCGATTTCCTGCTGGTTGCTATTTCTGTGTGTTGCCAAGCTTGCAAGAGTTTCAATGTTACCCCTGTTATATCTGGCTGTCACTTGAGGTACACGCCACCAGAGATTTCCACCCCAGGATAGAACACCAAAGTCTACAGTGCCCGGGAACTGCTGGGCAATTGGCAGCCAATCCTGACCAAACCGCATGCTCAGTCCGTTTGAGTGAGCAGCTTCAGCATAACCGAGACGAAGTCTTGGAATCAGATTATTACTGGCGTTTGTACCGTAGAAATCGACTTCAAAAACTGACTTGAAATTCCAGGGGCCATCGGTTGAAACAGCTTTGAATCCAATTCTGGTATCACGAGGATTAAAATTCAGTTCCTGTTCATCCGCATCAGTGATATAAGAACTGAAATCCTGAGACTGCAATCCGTCATCATAGTGAATACAAAAAACAGTTCTGCCTGTTATATCAACATCCACATCCTGGGCGAAAACAGCCCCACAAAGTAATAAAATCAATCCAATAACTTGTACGATCTTCACATCGAACCCTTTCTATTAAAGAAACAATAGCCTGTTAACTTCCTAACAAGTTACATCCCTAAATTAACAGTTTCAAGCAAAGAAAAAGCCCCCGACATATGTCAGGGGCTTCAGGGCGACAACGATGTCTATTTGGCGAGCATCATCTTGTGTGTCGCTTCATTGTCTGCTGCTCTCAATCGAGCGAAATATGTTCCACTGGCAACATTGCGTCCGTTGTTATCCTTACCATTCCAGCTGATTGTATGAGCACCTGCAGTGAGGTCTCCCAACTCAATTGAACGGATCAGAGAACCTCGAACATCAATTATGTCCAGAGTTGCCTGACCATCTGCAGCCATTGAGAATGCAATTTCTGTCGATGGGTTAAATGGATTTGGATGATTGCCAGTCAGAGCAAACCGGTCAGGTGTATCAACACCTGAAGGTGCGCCACTTTCAACAGTCATTGTGACTGTAATCACACCTGGACCACCATCGTTGTGATCGATGATTATGTAAGCCACATAAGTACCGTTTTCCATCCCGGCAGAATCATAATTGACAGCCAGAACATCTGTTTGACCTTGTTCAACTGAACCGCTGACAGGAGTTACTGACAGCCAGTTCACTGGCTGGAAAATTGTAAATGTTGCGTCACTGGTATCAGTTACAGTTCCATCGGGAGATGAGACTTTTACCAGACAATCAGTTGCCGATGGGCCTGTAACAGTCCAGTTGTAAGAACCATCATTATTGGTACCACTTGCAATTGTAGTCCAGCTTGATCCGCCATTTCTACTGAGCTCAAGATTAACAGTGCTTGCACCGCCACCTGCAGAGCTCCAGGTAATTGCATGAGTGTCATCAATGGCAAGTGCTTCCCCGCCATTTGGACTGGTCATAGTCAGACTAGGACCGCTCATTTCAAGCTGGAAATCACCAGAAACAGAGTGAGGTTCTGAACCATAGATATCGCCATCAATCTGGTAATCGACAACAAGGGTGCCTGTTCCAGTAAATGTTACGTTTACAGTTGCAGTTGCAGTTTCCTGATCATAAACAACTCCCCATCCAGAGCTACCTTCTCCATGCCAGCTGACTGTTGCGCCATTTCCAGTTGCGTTATTAGAGGTCATGTCACCACCGCTACCACCAGAAAATGCTGTTGAAGAATTGACAGTAATTCCAGCAGGGAAATCGATTGTAACATCTTTCAACCACTCGGAATCAGTACTGTTGTTAAATACGGAGAGATTCAAATCAACAGTCTCGCCAGGCAGATATTCAGTTTGTACACAATCAACATAAGACCCGGCAACACTTCTGAGTCCAGCAAGCACTGGAGGAGTCTCTGCCTGCCATGAAACAGAGTAAACAACCTCACTACCAGCCTCGCCTGTATTTCCAATTGAGATGTAATCTACCGCAGTTTCATCAGGTTGAATCGATGCCGAAAGTGGTGATAGATCCAGAACAATTTCTGGAGCTGCCAGTTGGATATCGGTAATATATGGTTCGTAGTTTTGCATTGTTACAACAACGTGCAGTGGTGTTCCGCCAACCGGAGTAATGTCGAAATTGACTGTCGCGTTACCGGAAGCGTTTGCAGTTCCAGCACCAATCAATGTTCCATTCTGAGAAAGGCCAATGTAACTTCCTGGAGCTGCTGTCACATTCAAAGCATTAGCGCCAAGAGTAGTTACAACAGGGTTCACATCAGGAACACCCATGTATGTTGACAGAGATGGATCGCCAAGCAGGTTGTAGATATTCCAGTAATAAGTTGTGCTACCTGAGCCTGCTTCCTGAACAGCCAGGTTACCGGAAAATATAAGCGCGTCGTTGGTTACGTACCATTGCGCCATATCTTCACCGTGGTCATGAAAAACACCGTCGTAAGCGCCCGTTCCAGTTTGAGCATAAGTAGTATTTGCACCTATGGTGCCACTGGAGCAGGAGCCTACCCCCCACCAAAAGTCTTCATCCCACTGAGTATTGTTACTACCACCGATGTAACCGATTGCACCTTTGTCAGGAGCACGCAACCAGGTTTCACCAAAACACTCACTGTAATCATAAGTACCGGTCAGACAGCAGTTACCTACAGCCATAGTGTATTTACCGGAGTTGTTCAAGCTATTGATGTTTGATTGAGTAAAACTTGGGTCAGCCCAGCTGGTTTGACTTCCGTGAGCTGTATAGTTGATATATGCAACACCATTGCTGACTGTCTGAATAATTGCTGAAGAGTTGCTTCCAGAGCTTGGATACAAATAAGTATTGCTGTTGATTCCATGAGCAGCATTAAAGTAGTTTGTAGTTCCGTAATTAATCTGACCATTACCATGTGCTGCACCAAAGCCACTATCCATACCAGCAACCATTGTCACATTACCAAGATATGATGGATCAGGCATTGTGAACTGATCATACATCATTGTTTTGTCGATGATTGCCTGTAGCTGTGACGTATTGGTTGCAGAAAAACGACCGTAGTAAATATCAGGGATCAGGTCACCATCTACAGCACAGTATGGTCTGTCAGTTGCATCGCCACTTTGACTGAAAGTTGGACATTGAGCTACATCGCCAACGAAAAGTACAAAACTTGGAGCAGGTAGTTGTGGCGTGGCGTTGTTGTAAAGATTGTTGATATAACTCTCGATGCTTGACGATGTTGCGCCAACCTCTGGAGTTCCTATAACGCCAACAACCACATTGAAACCGCGTTCCGTTTTCCACTGCACAAAATCAGCCAGAGTATACTCAAACTGAGATGGGGTGATTATTACCATTGTCACTTGATCGCTCACAACATCAGGGTTGTCGTCATGCATCCCCCGCGAGCCGGCAAAAGTTGCATAGATATGATCAAAGAATGGTGAATTAGTCTTTGCCATTAATTCCTGACCAGCAGCATAATCTGCGCCGATGAAATTAACTGTTACATCTATACTCTCAGCAACACGTATTGTGCCACGAGTTGGTGAGTACTGAACTGGCGAAACTTCAAGTCGTGCAAAATCAACAGCACGCAGGCGATTGAAATCAACAACCCTTGCAGTCTCAACAGCAGCACGATCGCTTGCATAAGCAGAGTGATCGATAACAAATGGCCACTCGGAAGGAATAACATTCTTAGGCATACTTGGCTGAGCTGGCATAAGTGGTGAGCGCACACCAAAATCAGAAAGATTTATTTCACGCCATGCGGAAACCTGAACATCGACTGACACTTCTGAGCCAAAAGGAACGGCGATAAGTTTGTTCAACATTGGCAATTCCGGACTACCCTCAACTTTTGAAGAATGAAAACCGGGCAACATCAGCCTGGCAAAAGTTCCTTCAGAAGTTTCAACTTCCATTGCTTGTAGATCACCTACTTGAACATGGAAATCGAGTTGATCATCAGACTGATTTGTCAGAACAAGATGTGATTGTCCGTTAACGGGAATCTCAAAAGTGTCAGCCATCAGTGGTAAAGTAAAAAATGCAGTCATTACGACTGCCAAAATCATAAGCTTACGCATTTGCATGCCTTCCTGTGAATGTGTTAAATCTGCTAAGATTATAGTATTAAATTATCACGTATCTATCACGCTGCTGTGACTATATTTTTCTCAATACTTCAATCTGATAGATGAGTTGCCTGTTATCAGCTGGAATTCCCAATGAATCATAGGATCCCACAACTTCAAAAGGTGAATTTGCAATAGTTGCAGCCCACTCCTCTTTGTTATAACTGCGTAATTTATAGGTCTCGTTTATGTGCTCATCCCTGTTTTCAACCAAAATATGGCTGATTACAGTCTCCAACCTTGATGTTTGATCTGGTGGCAGGTAATTCACAACTTGAGTTACTTCGCAATCATCGCGACTACCTGTCCAAATATCTTCTTCCGGAACATCGTTGTCATAATTTGACAAACTGATTCCAACCAGATACAACCCACCACTGTTCAAAGACTGCGCAACCTGTTCCAAATGCACAACCATTGCATTATCACTATGGAGATGCCTGATGCTGTTAAACGGATTGAAAGCGACATCAAACTTGCATTGCAATTGTGAGTTGAAGTCGATCATGTCTGCTTCAAACAGTTCACAAGTAAGCCCACTGTCTTTACAGTACCGAATCATTTCCGGATCGATGTCAAAGCCGGCCACGTAATAACCGCGTGCAGCAAGCAATCGTAGACATCTGCCGGTTCCGCATGCTGGTTCAAGCCATTTGAGAGATTTATTTAGTTGGAGATGATTAGAAACTATCCGCAGGTAAGTGTCGACTTCTTCTGAAGTACCGGGAGTATGAAGTATGTCGTAAACAATTGGGTCAGAATACATGGCCACCAAAATTGCTGGATTAAGAATAATTACTTGTCAGCTCGCGGGTAGGTAAGCCCCCTGTCCCACTTTAGTCTACCCGCGAGCCTCCAGGAATTATAAACCAGCTTTATCAGATTCGTATACAGATTTTAATCTTTCATCAATACCGTACCTTTTTAGTATAGTTTAGACCCATACAACCGCAACTACTTTATTGCCTACCAAATTTTAGGGTATTACTATTGAGCTACCAACCTCAAGGAGATGCAATGGAATCAAGGTTTAGAGGTCTCAAAAGACTTGTCGGCAACACACCACTTTTAGCTGTTGAATGCCTTTACAAGGGCGAGAAACGCACAATTTACGCAAAAGCTGAAAACCTGAATATGACTGGGAGCATCAAAGATCGTATGGCTTTGCATATTCTCAGGCACGCACATAAAACCGGGGATTTGCAACCAGGATCAACAATAATTGAAGCAACCAGCGGCAATACCGGAATTGCTTTTGCTGCAATCGGAAGGTCCCTGGGCCACCCCGTTGTAATTTATATGCCAGACTGGATGAGCAGTGAACGGGTGAATATTATCAAATCACTTGGTGCTGAAATCAAACTTGTATCAAAAGAGCAAGGCGGATTTTTGGGTAGTATTGATATGGCTGAAGAACTTGCCGCTGCAATGGAAAACAGTTTTCTTCCCCGACAATTCAGCAACCAGGACAACAGTGACGCTCATTATCAGACAACCGGACCAGAGCTTTACTGGCAACTGAAATACAACAGTCTGTCACCCGATGCATTTATAGCTGGCGTTGGCACAGGCGGCACAATAATGGGTGTTGGGCAATACTTGCGCAAAAATGACCCATCGATAAAAATCTATCCTCTTGAACCTGCTAACTCTCCTACTCTGACAACTGGCTACAAAGTTGGAAAACATAGAATCCAGGGAATCAGCGACGAGTTTATTCCGTCGATTGTAGATCTTACGCAGCTTGATGAAGTAATTGCAGTTGACGATGGTGACTCAATTATCATGGCACAAAAACTGGCAACACAACTGGGAATTGGTGTAGGTATTTCATCAGGAGCAAATTTTCTGGGAGCACTGAAAGTTCAGGATATGCTTGGCTCTGATAAAGTTATTGTCACAATTTTTCCTGATGATAATAAAAAGTATCTCAGCACTGACCTGCTGAATGAAGAACCTGTAAAAACGGATTTTCTTTCTACCGATGTCGAATTGACAAGTTTCAACGCCTTCAAACGTGTTTGCCATACCTGTTGTGAACCGGAATGCTGTGCAGAACACCTACATATTGAAAACGGCGTGAATTTGCCCAGGTGTGTAAGACGAGACTAGCTGAGCCTGTTGCCTTACACAAAGTCTGAGTGCTCTTTCTCTTCGCGTCTGCGTTTGGAAGACTTGTCTGTGTGTTGAATAATTGAACTGATGACAAAAGACAGAAACCAAGGAAATATTAAAGTCGCCAGAATCAATGGTCCTATTATCGTGTGGTCTGGGTGCCTTAATAAATACGGAATTCCCATCAGAAGAATGAAATTAAAAAAATAATGGAATCACAACCCCTGATTTGCTAAGCCTGCTCATAGTCTCTCCCTTTCAAGAATGTCTGCTGGTTGACAATCCAATTCACGACAGATGGCATCAAGGGTTGAAAACCTCACCCCTTTTACCTTACCAGTCTTCAGAAGCGACAAATTAGTCACAGAGATACCGATTCGTTCTGATAACTCAGTTAGTGGCATTTTGTCAGAGCCCTATTCCCATGAGCAAGCGCATCTGAAAATCAGGTTTACTTTCTTTTACACTCCCCAAATTGAAGGCAGAACCCAGAGTGACCCAATACCAACCCTTGCCATGCGATATGACGGGTCCAAAATAATGGTCGTTTTCGCTTCCATTAGCTTCGACCCCAAGACCCAACAAATCGTTGATCGCATAACCGCAACTGAGTCCAAATCTTGTACAACCTACATAGCACCAATTGTCCACCCGAGTAGACTGCTCCATTGACAAACCCCTGCTCCCACACCACAATCGAAAAGATTTTCCACCCGGCTGGAAATTTTAAATTCAGAAATTCCACGCGCGTGGAATTTTAAGATTATTTGCTGATGGAATTAAAGGACTGTCATGCCGAACTCATTTACAGCTCAATTTAGTGAGTACAAGACCAGGTACACATCGGGTAAAACCAACAAAAGTGTTATCAACAAGTTTGCACCCGATGCCATAATCTGTGATCGGAAAGTTGCCCGGCTGCACAAAAATATTATGCCTGTTTCTGTGCCTGTGAAACTTGTTACTGGTGGTGAACAGTGCAAAACCTACTCACAACTTGAATTGCTGCACAAATGGTTTGCTAAACTCAATCTCCGACGCAGTGGGACTGTAATTGTAATTGGTGGCGGCTCGGTGATGGACCTGGGTGCCATGGCGGTTTCAACCTGGAAACGCGGCACTGATCTTGTGCTTGTGCCGACTACTTTACTTGCTGCTGTTGATGCATCGATTGGTGGCAAGACCGCAATCAATCTTGGCAAATTGAAAAACCCGATCGGGACCTTCTACCCTGCATCGCAAATTCTGCTGGATATCCGTTTTTTAAACACTCTGCAACCAGCTCAAATGCGCGACGGTATGGCTGAACTTATAAAAACTGCAGTCATCGGTAATAAAACTCTTTTTAATGAGATTTATAAGAATCGTGGCAGCATTCAATCAAAGCCATTGCCTGAAAATTGGATAATCAAAGCTGCGAAAGTAAAAGCTAAAATTGTTGAAGCAGATTTCAAGGAAACTGGCTTGAGAAAAGTGTTGAACCTTGGCCATACACTTGGCCATGCGCTGGAACTTTCACAAGGTATGAGTCACGGTCAGGCAGTGGCACTGGGCATGGTAGCGGTGTGTAGAGTTGCTGCTGCTCAAGGTCTTTGTGTAGAAAATGATACCAACAAAATTATAAATCTGATTGCAGCGTGCGGGCTTGAAACAACCAGCAAAGTTAATTATAAAAAAACTGAAAAACTGATCCTCAATGATAAAAAATCGGGCTGGGTTTTGCCGCTTGGTATTGGTGCTGTTGTCTGGGATCAGAAAGTAGATCTGCAAACTGCCATAAACGCAATAAGTCCCTGACTCCATTAGGAGCCAGGGGCTTAAGAAACTTACTTGGCCATTACAACTTTCACTGTCCTGTGTTCGGAACCCGATTTCAGTCTGATCAGATAAACACCGGCCGATGCTTTGGCACCATTATCATCTTTGCCATTCCAAACTGCAGTATGGCTTCCAGCTTCCATTTCAGTTGTAACCAGAGTTTTTACTGCACGACCACGTGTATCGTAGACAATCAGTTCAACTGGTCCAGTAACAGGCAAATCAAAGCTGACTGTAGTGCGTGGGTTGAATGGGTTTGGAGCAACAGAAGTTACTGCCAGTCGAATTGGTGTGTCACCAACTCCAGAAACACCGCCACCGCCTAGTTTGGCAGAGTAACCGCCGATTAAGCCATCGTTGTTTACTGCCACAATGTAGTAGTAACCAGAGTGAGGATTGCTGTCCAACCAGCTTGCTCCAGGATGTGAAACGGTTGCTACAACTAATCCTGCTGAAGGAACAAATTGTTCAGCAGTTCCAGCGTAGATAACATAGTTAGCTATGTCACCTTCACTGTTTGGGGTCCACTCCAAAAGTTTGCTGCCGCCGTCGACGGTCAGAGTTGCATCTGCAACAAAAACAGGAGCAGAAGTTACTGCACCAGGACCGCCTTTGGCACCAATATTTGCGCGAGAACCATCGGGGTCAGCACAATAGCTGTCCGGGTCACCGCCATCAAGACATGGTGAGTGCAGAAGCAGCTCGTAATTGGCATCCAGAATCGGATCAACAGCGATGTCATGTGCACCAGCTGTATAACCTTCATAGGCCAGGCCTGTGTTGTTGTAAACATTGTTGTAATCGAAATTGAGATTGGTAGCTGAGCCAGCAATACCGCCACCAATGTTACCCATTACAATGTTATTTCTGAAAAGAAGAGAACCGTCGCCAACAGCAAAAACGCCTGCACCGATATCAGTACCCTCATTGTCAAGGAATAGGCAGTTTTCAATAATACCTTCATCAATACTTGTCACTTTGATACCAGCACCAACTCCAATTGTGCTGTTGCCGGTGACAGTAACATTGCGCATGGTGATATCGCCACAATCGCTGCATAAGCCACCGCCGTTACCGTCCCCTGCTGCATTATTACTGATAATACAGTTACTAAGTTCAAGCGTACCACAGCCGGCAAATATTCCGCCACCAGCATTGGTTGAAGTGTTACCTGAGATTTCAGAATCAGACATACGAACTGTTGTTGCGCCGATATACAAACCACCACCCTGATAACAACCACTGTTATTTTGGATAGTGTTATTCACAAGTTGAGCAGAGCCTCCGGTGATGTATAAAGCAGCACCGTTATTATCGAATCCGATACTGTAGCAACTGTTGTCAGTGAAAATATTGTTCTGAACCAAAGCATCAGTACAATCCAGAAGAGCAATTGCACCACCACTAGTAGCAGACCCACCAGTGAATGTGTTGTTGCTGATTTCCGGTGTTGCATTCAGAGCGAAAATATGACCACCGAGACTAAAGTCCTGGGACTGGTCACCAGTGTTATTTATGAATGTACAGTCTCTGACAAATGGGGATGAATCTTTGATAAAGATTGCGCCACCATATCGACCAACTTGAGGTTGATCAAAAACTGCACCCTGACAATCGTGGAATTCAAAACCTTCAACTCCTGCGTATGTACCTGCGCCGGAAGTAAATCTCAAGCCACTGTTAAATCCACGAATCCGGCTTGGGCTGCGACTGTCGCGAGTTGTAAAACTCTGATCCCAGCCACCACTAAGTCTGACTGTCCAGTTAACAGGCAGAGATTCCATGTAGTCGCCACTAACAACCAGAACAGAATCAAGTCCGGTACATGCCATGATAGCATCGGTGATTGAGTGTGCTGCAGTGGCAGGTGACTCGTAAGGAGGAGTGTTGTTGCCATTGCCAGAAACAAAGCGAGTTTTGAATCCGACCAATACTATAGGATCGTCTGAGAATCCGTAGCCCTGATCAGTAGTACCGTTGGCAACTATGCATATCTTGCCTGTTTGAGTTCCGTCGTTGGGTACATCCCATATCCAGGAACCGTCGTTAGGAACATTTTGTGCAATTCGTTCAGTAAAATCGAAGCCATAAGTAGTCCACCAGATATCAACAGTACTGCAACTGCCACCTTGTGTATTCCAATTGATTTCTTCCTGAGAATTAGCTTCAACCGGGCCGTCAAATGGCATCACATTCACTGTCACAGGTGGTGCAGAGTACTCAAGCTGAGTTACTCCAGAACCCATTCCAGCACTTCCATATCTACAATTGAAATAGCCGTTTGTGCCAAATGAGAAGTCCCAGGAGTTTTTAACAATCCAGCCACCAGCATCATCACACAGACGATCATCCCAGCCAACAATTAGAACCAGGTGATCTGTCCAGCCCGTTGGCGGGTCATAACAACTACCATTGTAATCTTCCAGAAATCCTTCTGCCATAACAGAAGAACATACGGGACCATTTTCCATGATTGCGGTTTTAATCTGGTCGACATTATTTGAAATTGAGTGCCATCCTGTAATTTTGGCAAAGCTCAAATGTTCAGTCTGAGTGCATGGCACTGTATCACTAAGTTCATATGGCATGCTATGTTCCATAATGCCACCATACGTTTGCAGCACATTATAAACTGCCGATGCCCAGCCACCGTTACAGCCGGCACCATAAGGGTTACATGATATTATCTGTTGTTCGGAAAGATTCAGTGTAAGACCATAGTCAATTTTAATTCTCGACTCCATCTCACCTATCGCAGCAAACGCCCAACAAGAACCACACGATCCCTGGTTCTTCACCGGTGACTGATCTTGCATCCAATTAAAGCTGATCGGTAAATCACGAGGGACATCAAAAACTTTCAAATTCTCTTGAAAAGTTCGTTCCCAACCTGGTGGCTCAACATATCCAGTAGTATATCTCGATGGATAATCATTACGATTCTCAAGGATATCTATTAACTCCGAGTCTTGTGCAGTTGCAGGAAGAACAGCAATTACTGCGATGAGCAACAAAACAATTGAAAGCAGGCTCTTTACCTGAATCATAAGTAAACCTTTCAGTGATCTTTTTATTTTGAGGCAACAGAGGGCGGGAAGACACTGCTACTTAACTTCATAGGTAATTATACACTATTGAGGGGTACCTTGGCAACCGCTTACAGCATTTGTCGCGTGGTGCGCCTGCTTAAAAACAGAAAACAGACTAAAGAAAGAACAGTGGAGCTGAATATCATTGCCATTACCATAATCTGATATCGAGCTGCAATTGGCGGCGCAATTCCTGAAAGTATCTGACCTGTCATCATTCCGGGAATTGACACAAGTCCAACGGCAAATAATGCATTTACAATTGGAATCATTGCTGCTTTGAGAGCAATTTCGCGCGCACTGGTATAGGTTTCATCTCTACTTAACTCAGCATAAAGTCTTTCAGCAGCAAGACTTACACTATTCATTGAATTTGCAAAAATCATTCCCGCCAGAGGAATCAGGTACTGTGGACAATACCAGGGATCGATCTGTAAAACACCCTGAGTAACTATAACCAGAGTAAATCCACCACCAGCAACGATGGATAAAAATGCATTTTTGTAGAGTTTTTTCCTGTGTTGCTTAACAGTTCTCAAAGCAATCCAGCTTGCGGAAAGAATCATCGTAAACAGTACAACTCCAACAACCCAGAAACTGTCGGAGTCAAAAATGTACATCAGGAAATAACCAATCAACAACAGCTGGACAAGCATCCTGGAAATTGCGTAACCAATATTTCTGATTCCGATGGACCATTTCAACAGCACAGCAAGAGCCAGAGCAACAGGCACAAACATTAAAGAAAGATTGACCAGAGAAATTGAACTTACAGTACTAGAGGGCATTAAAATAATCCTGATGGGTCAATATCGACTTGCACATCAACGGTTCTGTCGCGACTGTGCATCTGCCTGGATATCTCGGATAACCACTGCTTCTGAGCAATCGACAGATTACCTTTCAACAGTAATTGAAACCGATATCTGCTGTTCAGTCGGGGAAATACTGCTGGAGCCGGCCCCAGAACAACACAGCCCGAATCCGACAACCCTTCTCTACAAAGTGTGGCAAATGAGTTGGCAGAATTTTCAACTGTGCCAAGTTTTTTGCCTGTAAATATTACTCTTGCCAACCGTTGAACAGGCGGGTAACCGGTCATTTCTCGTACATCAAGCTCAGATTTTGCAAATTCAATAAAATCATGTTCCGATGCCTGTCTGATTACCGGATGTTCCGGTTGCCAGGACTGAAAAACAACTCCCCCGGCTCCAGTCCTACCAGCTCTGCCGGCAACCTGGGTCAGCAACTGAAAAGTCCTCTCCTGGGCTCTAAAATCAGGCATTGAAAGTCCATCGTCTGCTGCCAGAACTCCAACCAGGTCAACTTTTGCAAAATGATGCCCTTTGGCAACCATTTGCGTACCGATTAAAATATTTGCGCCACCATTTGCAAACTTGGAGAGTATCCGAGCATAACTTCCACGCTTGCGAGTTGCATCATGATCCATTCTCAGCAGTTTTACACCGGGAAAGTGCGCCTCCAAGGCAAGCTCAACTTTTTCAGTTCCACCCCCAAATGGAATAAAGTTTTTGCTTTGGCAATCGGGACATTTTTCCGGAACAGGAGTGCTGTGATTGCAATAATGACAGAGAAGTCTGCGTGGCCGCAGATGCAGAGTCATAGCAATATCGCACTCTGGACAAACAACCGATTCACCACAGTCTCCACATTGAACAGCCCGGGCAAATCCACGTCGATTATAATAAAGTATTGCCTGCCGATCGTTCTCAAGTACTTCTTCAATTCTATTGAGTAGAGTTTGCGAGAAACCGTCAGTTATAGACTCTTTGCGCATGTCAACAATTTCAACTTTGGGCAATTCGCCTGAGGGCCTGGTCATCATACTAACCAGATTATAGCGACCATTTTTAGCGTTTCGCCAGGACTCCAGGTCTGGAGTTGCAGAACCAAGTACAACAAAGGCACCAGCTTTATTTCCTCGCATTATTGCTGTATGCCTGGCATGATAGCGAGGTTTGTCTTCCTGCTTGTAAGTTGTTTCATGTTCTTCATCGATAATAATTACACCAAGATTTTGTAATGGTGCAAACAGCGCTGATCTTGGCCCGACAACAACCTTCAATTCACCTTTGGCGGCTTTTTCATGTACCAGACATCGCTGGCCATTTGAAAGTCCGGAATGAAGAGTTCCGACCTGATCACCAAAGCGTTGACGGATTCTGGCTTCAGTCTGTGGAGTCAAAGCAATTTCAGGAAGCAGAAAAATAGCACTCTTGTCCTGTTGCAGAGCATTGGCAATGATGCGCAGATAAACTTCTGTTTTGCCGCTGCCAGTTATACCATGAAGCATCAGTGTGCCAAACTTGCTCTGGTCAACATGTGCAGCTGCAATATTCAGAGCTTTTTGTTGTTCATTGGTCAGAATTATGTCTACAGGGTCACTGAGTATCATCTCAACTTTATCGATACGTGATTTTCTGGCTCTGGTACCTGGTGCAGGAGGATGAAAAAGCGGCAGAAGCTCGCCCAGTGGCAATCCATAGTAACCGGTCATCCAGTTAATTAATTCCAGCCTGTCTGAAGAAACTTTGTAATTTTCAGGAAGCAGCTTAGTTATATCACGAAGCTTGTTGCCGTTGTGTGTCTTTACGCCACAATCGGCTTCAGCAACACCAGTTACCATGCCAACTACAGCTTTACGTCTGCCAAATGGAACTTCAACCAGAGTACCAATTTGAGGGTCAGGATGTTGGGTCAAATCACATCGATAAGTGAATGGCTCAGTAAATGGCACCGGCAGGACCACATCCAGCAGTGCAACGGTTTTGTTGATGTCAGAAATAATATTCACAGGATTGATTGTAATACCTGTGAGCGCTTGAGTAAATAAAAAGGCCACGATAGTCGAAACTATCGTGGCTTGGACGCCCCGCAAAACATGCGCCCAATTATTTAATTACTTGTGGCTCCCAGAAAGGAATCAGTAAGTTCAACAAGCCTTTGAGGGCTGAATGGTTTTGTAAGATAACCATCTGCACCAGCATTTTTTCCTCGTTGATGGTCTTCAGTAGCACTTTTGGCTGTTAGCAGAACAACTGGAATCATTTCTGTCCGAGTGTCAGCTTTCAGCTTCTCACATGCCTGATAACCATCCATAATGGGCATCATCACATCCATGACAATCATATCTGGTTGCTTTTCTAGAGCCATTTCACAGGCCTCGGCACCATTAGATGCCTGTATTACTTCGTATCCCTCTGCACCAAGACTAAAATCCAGGATATTCAGAATCGTCGGTTCGTCATCTACTATTAAAATTCTCAACATGCCAACTCCTTCATATGGACATTTCATCGGCTCATAATTTTATTACTTGAATGTTTATCCTCGATGTCCAATCCATTAGCATCAATCTCTGCATGAATATTTGATACAACTTCAGGACAAAACTGTTTGCCCTGGTGCGTATCGATTTCTGCCAATGCACCAGCTAATGATTTCGCTTTTTTCCATGGTCTGCCCTGCAACATTGCTGTCAGCGCATCGCTTACTGCAAGCAACCTGGCTCCAAGCGGAATTTCCTTGCCCGACAGTTTTTCCGGATACCCGGAACCGTTATATCGTTCATGGCTATATCTAATAACTTCAACTGTTTCAAGCGGGACTCCCAATATTTGAGCGTAATCACAGCTTTTCTGCAAATGACCACGAATCAACTCCCATTCAGCAGCATTCAAAGCACCTGGCTTATTCAACAGCGGCTCAGGAATTCCACTAACTCCCAGGTCATAAACCTGAAGTGCCATTGCCAATGATGCGATCTGTTTTTCTGACAGATTCATTCTAGTTGCAGTTCGCAGACAAAGATCCTTGCACTCTTGAGAAATTGAATCAGCTCTTGCGCGACGAACTGCCACTGCTAATTTCATAGTATCTCTTAAAGTTAAAAGCTGGTCATTGCTCTCACGGTATTTAGCTATTTTATCCAGGCTATGAACCAATTTTTCGCCAACCGATTCAAGCAACAACTGCTCATGTTTGCCGAATGGTTTGTTGTCGATTCTGTCAGTCACATTCACAACAGCTACAATCTTGCCTTTATGGAACAGAGGCACACTCAACGCAGTATCGCCTTTGTAATTTCTGCCACTTACGTCACCGTTTACAAGAATGGGTTTTCCAGTTTGCCATGCTTTGCCGGCAACACCTTCGCCAATGCGAAGTTTGGTAGCCTGAACTCTGTTTTCAGGCAATCCCATCGCAGCTGCAATTATCAGCTGGTCATTATCTGGCAACATTATCGATACAACTCGCGACCTCATCAACTCGGCGACCCAGTGAATCAAATCTGAAATAAATCCAGCTTGTTGATTACTGCAAAGCACTTCACCAATTTCAGTATTGCACTTGTAAACTTCGTTTTTCCTTGGTAGAACAACATTGAAACGCATTCCTGAAGGAACAACTTTCTCACCCCATATGCGACCACCATGTTGGCCAACAACCTCCTTACAGATAGCCAGACCAACACCCTGCCCAGCATGCTTGCGAGTTGTAGATCCATCGACCTGGTAAAATCTGTCGAATAAATATGCTAATTCGTTCTCGGGAACACCCAGGCCATCATCCTCAACAGAGATTCTGACCGATGAAACTCCTTCAGAAACTGTCAAACTTATTTCCCCACCATCAGGTGTAAACTTCAGAGCATTGTCCAGAAGATGACGTACCAGCTGACGGAGTAAATCATCATCGGCAATCAGTTCAATTCTGTCTTCGGAGCAACTTACTTTCAGTTTGATGTTTCTGGATTCAGCTTCGCTCCGAACACCACATTCAACACCTTTTACCAATGCCACCAGATCGGTTATCTGGTTGTTAATGACAACCTGTTCACGTTCCAGTCGGGAAAAATCCAGCAAATTGTTAATTATGGAATCCAGACGATTACTTTCCTGGCCTATAATCGACAGGAATTCAGAAATCGTTTGTGCGTCTGCTTTCGTACCAGGCGTTGTCAACGCTTCGCTATAAGCTTTTATTGAAGTAAGTGGCGTCCGTAATTCGTGACTCACATTGGAAATAAACTGTTTTTGGACTTCACTTGTTTTTGCCAGTTGCTGCTCAATGTTTTCAATCTTACGAGCATTTCGTAACAGTTTTTCTCTGCGATTAACCGATGTAATTGCAACCCCTACAAGTGCTGCCAATTGGGCCATATTTTTTGGATGATTAACCGATTCCAGGAAACCTGCAACTGCTCCGTCTGGAAGATAAATTGGAGCTATTTTTTTCAAACTCTTTTTGCTGCTGAGATTCATGAATTCCGTGTTATCCATGTGCTTGTCACCACAAACGAACTCGCTTGACTTTGAATCATAAAGCCAACATTTCACACCTTCAAGGTTATGTGCAATATCTTCAACCGTTGCACAGCTGTGTAGCGCAACTCCATTGCCAAGCACTTGCTCCAGTAAACTTATCTTTTGAATTGATTCTTCAATTATTCGAGATTTGATTTTCGATACAACAATAAATCTCACTGCTACAACTGCAGTTATTGCTGCAACTGCCCATGTTGTCCAGAATTGTTGAGTATCGTATAACAAATTTACTCCTATTCCCTGACCAATTGCTTTTCAAGTAGCAAGCTGACTCTGTCAATCAATTTTGCAACCGTAAACGGTTTATTCAGATAAAGATCGGCTCCTGCTCGGCGCATCCCGTCTGTTGCTTCCTTATCAATTCGTGCAGATAAAGCGACAATCAGAGTTTCGGAAAAATCCGGATTGTTTCTGATCATCCGCACTGCTTCAATGCCACTTACATGCGGCATCATTATGTCCATTATTATGATATCGGGTCTGAAATGAGACACGCTGTTAAGACAGGATATTCCATCAACAGCAGTTGCAACCTCATAACCGACAGCCTCAAAAGAGTGCTTCAGTATTTTGGTTAGATGCGGTTCGTCATCAACGATCAACACTTTATAGCTACGCATCTGTTCCCCCGGCAAAAATCAATTCACATCTTTCTGTCGCACCAGCTTCCCTACGATCCTGTACAAGAACACTTCCATCATAACTTTTACCGTATTTCTTCAACTCGGCAACAATGGCATTGACTTCTCCTGCATGTTTGAACTGACCACCTTGATCACAAACCATAGCGATTGTAATTGAAGTTGGTGGGAACCGTCGGACTTCACCCTGTCGATCACCAATTTCCAGATATCCTCTGGCCCAATCTTCAGGCTCATAAAGTTTTTCTATTCGGGAATCAAATTGTTCAATAGATTTTATGGCGACTTCTTGAGCCCGATCAGGTGTAGCCATAATTACAAAATCGTCACCACCAACGTGGCCCACGAATGTATTTTTATCGCCAAACTTTTGCGCACAATCCGATAACACATCGGCAAGCAAAGTCAGCATTGTGTCACCTTTGGAGTAACCATAATAATCATTGTAAGCTTTGAAATTATCCATATCGATATATAAGAGTGCATACGATTCTGAAGCAGATATACGATTTTCAAGCTCATTTTCAATTGCGTGATTTCCAGGCAATCCGGTCAATGGACTTGCATCGCGATCTTTTTTGCTATACTGTAAAATGTTACATACTCGAAGCAATAGCTCATCCTCTTCAAATGGCTTGTTCAGAAAGTCATTGGCACCATTTTTCAGCCCTTCAAGCTTAACTTCCTTCTCAAAATTGGCAGTCAGCATTATTACTGGTAAAGATTTGGTCGATATGCATTGCCTCATTTCAGCTAACACTTCGATTCCGTCTTTACCCGGCATGTGATAATCCAATAATACCAGATCTGGTCTAGTTTCAGCTATCATCGCTTCAACTTCGTCACCATTACCCACTTCATATACCGTAAACCCTTCAGCTTCAAGAAAATAGCGAATTATTGAGCGGATAGTGATTTCGTCGTCTACAACTAAAATTTTACCGTGAGAGGCCATTTTTTAGGGTCCTTTTAAGGCACTATTGCCAGGTTGAGTGACTGTTTAACAATCAACTACAGGCAATCTTCAAGCCAAAAAAAGAATTATGGGGGATTTACTTCCAGCTGCTGATAGATCGACGGGCAAAACTGTCCAGATCCAGGTCATCAGAATGACCTGCAACCAATCTGGCAGCTCCAGCGCAAGCAATCATAGCAGCGTTGTCAGTGCAGTATGCCATCTTTGGGGGAAGGAAATGATAGCCATATTGTTGAGCCATTTCTGCAGTTTTACTTCTGAGTTTACTATTTGCAGAAACTCCACCTGCAAGATAAACAGCTTTTACATTATGCTCGTGAGCAGCCTGAAAAAGTCTTTGAGTCAAACTGTCGGCAATAGCTTCACGCAGTTCATAACAGATATCTGCTTTTTGCTGGTCGGATATTGGTTTTTCAAGTTTATCAACAGCTACACGAACCGCAGTTTTCAGTCCTGAGAAGCTGAATACAATTCTGGGGTCTTTTTGCAATGGTCTTGGAAACTGGAATGCGCCTGGAGTTCCGTCATTGGCAAGTTTGTCAATTATCGGACCACCTGGATAAGGCAAACCGATCAATTTTGCACTTTTATCAAACGCTTCACCAGCGGCATCGTCAAGAGTTCCGCCCAATCGTTCATAAACTCCAATTTCAGGCATTAAGATTACTTCAGAGTGGCCACCCGATACCACAAGCACCATTGCCGGAAATTGCATCGGTTCAGTCAATTCATTTGCCAGAATATGTCCTTCTATATGGTGAACACCAATCATCGGGATATCGCGAGCCCAGCAAATTGCCTTGGCAGTTGAGAGTCCGACAAGTAGTGCGCCAATCAGACCAGGTCCTGAAGTTACAGCAACACCGTCAATATCGCTGAGAGAAGTTTCAGATCGATTCATAAGTTCATCAATAAGAGGCATCAAATTTACAAGGTGCGCACGCGATGCCAGTTCAGGGACAACGCCACCAAAATTATTGTGCAACTCAACCTGACTTGAAACCAGGTTCTGAATTACGCCCTGCTCAGTATCAAAAAGTGCGACTGATGTATCATCGCACGATGTTTCTATCCCAATTACTTTCATCAAGCTTCCAAATCTTTGAATATAAATCCGAAACTGTCCATCACTTGAGCTGCAGTTACCGATCGGCATGAAATTTCTTCGTTAACCAGTTCACCAGCCAGTCCATGGATGTAACAACCAAGCAGTGCTGCATTTCTGCTGCTGCTTCCTTGAGCCAATAATCCGCCGATCAATCCAGTCAGCACATCACCGGTTCCGCAATGTGCAAGTGAATCGTCACCTGTTGGATTGATTGTCACAGTACCATCAGGATGACCAATAATAGTTGGTGCACCTTTAGCCACCAAAGTTACATTCCATTTTTTTGCAAGCTCTGGAATCTTGTCAGCTGAAAGTTCATCAATATCGATGCCGGATAATCTGGAAAGCTCTCCCATATGTGGAGTCAACACTACATTTTCAGACACAAATTCTGGCTCCACGCCGCAAGCAGCAAAGGCGTTCAGAGCGTCTGCGTCAACAACCATCGGTAAATCAAGCTTGGTCAGAAAATCACAGATAAAACTGGCTGTTTCTTTGTCACTGCCCATTCCCGGGCCAATTGCCAGTGCGTTTTTCTTTTCCAGAAGCGATTGCAACGTGACAGAGTCAATTGCTGCTACTGTGCCAGCATCGGTTTCAGCAAGTGCAGATACTACGGCCTCTGGATTGTGAATCAATACAGGCTTGGTGCAACTTGCTGGTACTGCGGCAGTTATCACCCCTGCTCCGGAACGAAGAGCCGCTCCGGTAGTCAACATTGCAGCACCATTGTATTGATTGGAGCCTGCAATTATCAGCAGTGAGCCACAGTCGTATTTGTGATTTTGTTTATATCTGATGGGCAACATTTCGGCATAATCAAATTCGTCCAGATACTCCAGATGTCCCGGTTTAAGCTCTGTCAACGAATCATCAAATCCGATATCGACAACTTCAATATGACCAGCATAATGTCTTCCTGACCCGGTCAACAATCCAAGTTTTGGCAAGCCGATTGTAATTGTCACATCGGCACGCACAGCAACCGGATCAACGTCACCATCGTTGCCATCAACACCACTTGGTATGTCGATGCTTACTACGTCTACTTCAAGATGATTAAACGCTTCGCAGATTTCAGCCATCGTATCTCTGAGTGGGAGTTTAATTCCGGTACCTAGAATGGCATCGATACAGAGCTGGCTTCCGACTGCAATTTCGTACCAATCCATTGCAGGATCGTCATTGCCCGGGACAACTGTCACGCCTTCAGGCAACCGCGCAAAATTTGCTTCTGCATCTTCACTGAAATCATCTTTTCCAAAAGGGAGAAAAACTGTGACTGTAAAACCGAGGACATACAAAAGTCGTGCTACAACAAGACCATCGCCTCCGTTGTTGCCTTTGCCACAACAGATAGCTATCGGTTCTGTTTGACTCAGGTCCGGATAAATCTCCAGAAGTTCCGACACAACTTCACGACCGGCGCTTTCCATCAAATCAATTGAAGGAAATCCGCCATCAGTAGTCAGCTTGTCAATCTCAGCCATCTGTTTTGCAGTTACTACTCTCATAATTTACTCCCCATTGAGTGAGGCAATCACATCCAGCAGTTGCATAATATCATCGACTTCAAAGTCCGCGCCAGAATCACCATCTGATTTGCGAATTGAAGTGTCATATGTGTCGCCATAACGAGCGTAAACTGTGTGCAAACCAACACCACCGGCACCAACGATATCTCGTTCCGGCCAGTCACCAATCATAACTGCTTCATCTGCGGCGACTCCAAGTCTTCCAAGTGCCATTTCAAACGGAACCGGACTTGGCTTGTGGTGCTTTGTATCATCGTGAGCCAGCACTACATCAAAGAAGTGATTCAATCGTAGGTAGCTCAGCCTCAGCCACGCCTCAAACCTGGGCGCATCGCTAACAACTGCCAGCTTGTAACCGTCTTTTACCAGACGATGAATAGTCAATAAAACATGAGGATACGGTACAAGTGCAGCCTCACGTGCACGTCGATAAGCACATACAGCACTAGCCAGAACCTTGTCCTCAACAGCCCCAACTTCTTGTTCCAGAAACTTGTTGAAAACCCGTTGATGCTCAATCCCGATTTCATCATAAAGCTTGAAAATAGTGTCGTAGACAGTTTTCTGATCCATCTGCAAACCGGTATCGATCATGGCATCGGCAGCAGCAAGAATAGCATTGCGCTTGGCGAGCATAAAATCAGTCAGAGTATTATCGAGGTCAAAGATAACGGCTTTAATTTTGCGATTTTTTGTAGACACGGTTCCTCCAACGGATTTATAGTTCAATCTTGTTAATAACATCATAACCTGTTGCAGGTTGGATGCCAAGTATAAGCAAATTCGAAAGGTTCAATAAATGAATCCCAGACAATCCACCAAAGCCCTCCTGCTCTGGTTTTTCCTGCTCGGAATATTTTATCTTATTCTGCAACTGGCAACACTGCCGATGGGCATCAATCTGTTTGCTGCTGTTGGAGTGAGTTCACTGGTTGTCGTTATTGCAACAAGTGCCATCCTGCGGTTACAAGGCATCCCGTTTACTGTCGGAACATCTGGCCCGATACCTTCTCAACACAATCTCATTGTTGCAGCTATCCTGGCTGCTGCCGGTTTAGCTCCTACAGCTTTCCTTGCAGATCTATCTGCCAGAATCAAGGATGTGCCAGACATTTTCCTGCAATCATTGGCAGACAGCATGCCAGCCACAACTCCAGATATCATCATCGCTTTTCTGGCTGTCGGAGTTGCTGTGCCGTTTGTTGAGGAACTACTTTTCCGAGGATTCCTGCAACGCGCATTGCGCAGAGCCTGGGGGAGTTGGCCCGCAATCATTATCTCAGCACTTGTGTTTGGAATTGTTCACCTGGAGCCATGGTACTTGTTTGGACTTGTCGGAGTTGGCATTCTGCTGGGCTACATTTATGAAAAAACAGGTTCAATTTTGGCATCAACAGTTACTCACGGCGTTTACAACACAATTTCTTTTACAATTATGCTCAACTCCGATATTTATGCTCCTGCCGGGCAATATCAGTGGTGGGAATTTGTGTTGCTGGGAGTTTCCGTTGTTGTACTGGTGAAGGTCTTGCCGATGTTACACTCAGCTAGGTCTTCAACTTCTTCTTCTTAGCCGCTGGAAACAGAATATTATTCAGAATCAGCCTGTAGCCAGGTGAAGTTCTGTATAAATCAAGATCAGTTGGCGGGTCCCCTACCCTGTGCTGGTAATCTTCAGGATCATGGCCACCGTAAAAAGTGAATGTGCCGTCGCCAAGTTTACCGTGGATATAGCGGACTTCGTTTGCACCCTCAACTTCAGCCAGAATTATGATGTGCTTTTTCAGTAGATCTTTTTTATAGCCGGTTGTCTGTCCCATAAATCCGTTAATCACATTTACATGACATTGAGTGAGCATTGTCGGCACAGGATCATGCTTTGCAGAAAAATCAAACAGCGTAAAATAATCTGCTCGCGCACCTCTGAGTTTTGCATAATCACTGGTATCGATTGTTGAAAACTCATACTTCATGGGATTGGTCATCAATGTGAAATCGGTAAACGCAAAAGTTCTGCTGTCATTGCGCTTCTGTTCTCTTGCCGGATCTATGCCATCGCCATCAAATTGTTGCGGGACAATATCTGTTCCAAGATATGCCAGAGCGAGTTCGATAGTATCTGTAGCGCTGCACATGGCAAATATGAAACCGCCACCATCAACATAATCGCGGATTTTCAGTGCCACATTGTGCTTCAGCTTCCAGACTTTGTCAAAGCCAAGAGATTGAGCCAGCTCTTCAGCTTCCATCTGGTTTTCTATGTACCATTGGGCATTCCGAAACGACATCCAGAACTTTCCATACTGACCTGTAAAATCCTCATGGTGCAAGTGAAGCCAGTCATAGTCATCCAGTTTACCAAGCAGCACTTCTCTATCAAATACAAGATCATAGGAAACACCGGCGTAATTCAGGGCCAGAGTTACAGCATCATCCCACGGCTGAAAATTTGGTGGAGCATAAACTGCAATCTTGGGTGGTTTTTCCAGCAGAACTTCTTCCATGTTTTCCTGCTGAACCAACGTGCGAATAGCTTCTGCTTCTGCATCGCTGATTATTTCATAATCAACTCCTGCAAGCCTTGCCTTCAGCTCATTTCTGGAAGTGGCATCGGTCATAAAACTGCCACCTCTGTAGTTCAACATCCAATGAACTTTGCCGTTGTTTTGTAAAATATCGAAAGTGAAACCGTATGCTTTGAGATGGTTTGATTGAGAAAGATCCATCGGCACCAGCAACTGACTAGCCAGGACCGGCTGGGCTAACAATAAAATCAGAATCAGTTTTTTCATTGCAGTTGCTCCAGTTTCAATCGCGCATCATTGGCATATAAATTGTTCGGGTATTGTAAAAGCAGCTGCTCCCATTTTTCCCTGGCACCAGATACATCCCCAACTTCAGTCAACAGGTCTGCACTATAATTCAATGCTGCTGCCGGGTACCTGCCGTCTGGAAAATCAAGGTACAGCTGGCTGCAAAGCTGCAACGCTTCTGCACTTGGCAGCAGATTTGCAAGCTCCCACTTTGCCCGTTCCAACAAATATTGCTGCACATCTGGCCCTGCATTTTCAGCAATCGTAATTACTTCACGCAGTGCAGCAATCTCAGAATCGACATCTGAAATCATGTTGGCCAGAACTGCTTTTGCGTAAACTTGTAATTGTTCAACACCACCTGCAGGGTTCTCGATTTCTTCAGCAATCAACAGACCAAGATCCAGTGCGTCATTGGCAATCGTAGCCCCCGGATTGTGTGTTGCAACTGCAGCAAGTCTGTCCTGGGACTCTTTCCACTGCCCTTGCGCAAGATCAAGTTTTGCAAGAATGAAGTGTGCCATTCCAGCGGCATTTCTGTCGTTACTGTAGTTGCCAATGTTTGCTAGCTCAAGCCTGGCAGTAACTGTGTCGCCTGCAGCAATCATGCATCGTCCCAGTTCAACTTTGCAGGTCGACATTCCCTTACCAGTTATTCCAGGTTGTGAAAGCATATTTTCAAGCTGCTGGACTGCTCTCTCCGGTTGTTTCAACTGGTTGCAAGTGAACCTTGCAAGCTCCAACCAGACAGCGAAATAATGAGTGTCACCAGCGCGATGTTCCTGGAGCAATTTCATAATAGATTCAAGTCTCTCAACTGCAACTGGGCCATCTATTATCCCTGTTTTAACTGCCTCAACAGTAACATCGGACAACAAATTCAGAGCTGATTTTCTTTGTGGTAAAGGCAGACTTTCGCTGTGAAACAGCTTCTCGGTTACTGTCAGCAACCAGTCTATATAATTTTGTTTGAGATCCTGATCAGCAAACCGCAGTTCACTAACAAGCAAACTGCTGAGGCCATATAGCAGAGACACAGTTACACGATCTGAGAACATGTCATCTACTGCATCCAATGCTTTTCTGGTTTGCCCGGATTGTAGTAGCAGGTCAGCAAGTAACAGCCGGGATGAATTCTCCGGGCCAAGCTTTTGCAAGTATTTTGCAGCCTGCCCAGGATCAGTCATAACTTGTGCCAGATCCTTTCTGACTATTGCCAGATTCAGCTGGTGCTCATTTAGATCTGCATTGAATCCAACCATCGCTTCTTCAACATTGCCAGCCTGCAGCAAACAGATTGCTCTTTGTCTGTGCATAGCTGATGTCTGACCGTCTTGAATCAATAAATCACAAAGTGCCACACCCTCAAGCGGATGCCCACTGTCTCGCCATAATTTCACCATCACCAGTGCAGAATTTATCCTGCCAGTATCACCTTGCAACACTCTGTCAACAATTTCCCGGGCAATATCAACATTCCCCAAATTCATATGCGACTCTGCCAGTTCTCTGAGCAGACGATGGGTTTGTTGTCTTTCAGGAATCTGTGTAAACAGGTCTACAACCAGGCTGTCGCGCCCTGTTCCTTGCCACAAACTTATCCAATGAACCGGAATATCCAGCTGAGTTGTGCCGGTTTTTTCAAGCTGCTGGAGCAAAGTTTCTGCCCGACCATAACTTTCAAGTTTTAACAACCTGTCTACGGTCTGTAGCTGATGCTTGTCCTGGAAATTGAACGGTATTCGTTTGACATCAGACTGTGCAAAAGCAAAAACCGGAATCAGAAGTAGAAGTAAATATCTCATTTTACTCCCTCTTCAAGTTTTTGCAGGGATTTAAAGTACTCTCTTACAAGAGGTCTGTACTCCAGTGGCACACCATCAGCAGGTGGATTGTAGCGTCTCTCTCTGGACTCGACATCGGCATCCAGAACAGATTCTCCATTTTTCTGATCGGTGAATCTCTGGTCAGCAGTTTTGCTTTCACGTTTCCTGGAATAATCTCTTTTATGAACTGAATGTTTTGCATCTAGCATTCTGCTCAAAATTCTTTCCTGCCTGCGCAACACATCTTCATTCAGATTTCCCGATGCAATTTCGTCTGCAATTTTTTCCATCTCTTTGGCAAGCTCATCAAGGTCGCCTAGCAATCGCAAATCATCTTCAGCCGATATTTTTTCTTCAGCAAGTTCCTGCATCTGGTTAGCCAGTCCCTGCTGCTCTCCCTGCAAGCGCTGCATCCCAGCTCTGGTTTTCTCGCTGAGCATCTGTTGAGCCATTCCGTTCAAGCCAGCTTGCTGTTTGGCCATTTGTTGCAACTGTTCACCCATTGACGGCATCGGCATGGACCCGCCACCTCCGCCACTTGATTGCTGAGCACTGGTTAACAGTTCCATCACAATTCTATTGCAACCATACAATGCTTCTGTTGCACTCTGACCAGCAGATTTGCTTTGACCAGAAGCAAATCTATCCACAACAACAGCCATTTGATCAGAGAGATTATCCAGCATTTTAAGTAGCCTTGATGCCAATGAAATAGAGCTACCCATAATTGCGCCAAGTCGTTCACGCATTGCTACTGTTGTTTCCAGAAGTCTTTGTTGTGACCTGGCCAGATTACTTAATTGCAAGTCAGTCAAATCAGCCGGAGTTACTAATAATATTTGTTCCTGTCGATTAGATACTTCCAGCAAATCAAATGCAAGCCGACGCAATGACACAGCAATGAACTGATCCATCGACATCTGCATTCCCTGCTGACCTTCAAGCATAATATGATAAAGAGCTGCCAGTTCGCGTCTTGGTTTTTCCATATATTGTGAGGAGGAACTTTCACTTGCTTCTTCCATTGCCTGCTGCAAGTTACCCTGTTCAAGTTGCTCCATCGCTTCTTCCAACGCAGCTTCCATCGCTTTATCAGAAGGTGATTTTTCGCCCTTTTCCATCTCCTGCAACTCCTGCAATGCACTTTCCATCTGCTCTGCAAGCTCATCCATCTTTTCTGCAAGTTCAGACTGTTTCTCCGAATCAGGGTTTTCAGACAGTTCCTCCTGCTCCCTGATCATCTGCTCAAGCTGCGAAATCATTGCTTCCATTTCCTGCTCGCGCTGCATCTGCTCCAGCAGTGAAATAGTTCTATCCAGCTTTTCCAGCATCTCTTTCTGATTATCTGCAGCCTCGGACACAGCCTGTTGAATCTGTTCGTCGCTCAGTTCTTTCATCGCTTCTGCAAGCTGTTCCTGCAGTTTTTTCAGCTCGGAACTTTGTACCTGCTGCATCAATTCGCCAACTTTTTCCAGCTTCTGAAATAACTCTTCCGACGCCATCTCTCGGCCAACCATTTCATCCATCTGCTGCTGTAACTCATCCGCAATATTTGTCATCTCCTGTTGCATCATCTGCTGCCGATTCAAAACATCTTCAATTTCCTGGCGCTTCATCCAATCAGCTTCAGGATTTTTCAGCAACTCCCGTTCAATCCGCTCAAGTTCTTCCGTGCTGATTTTACTTTGCTCTCGCAGTTCTTTGAGTTGCTGATCTGACTCTTCATGTTGATCATCTGCCATGGAAAACAGTTCGGATGCCGTTGGCATTCTGAATTCAGCCACATTTGAAAATGCTACTCCAGCTGGTGACGGTCTGTTATCAACTGCCTTCACCCTCAGTTTTACCGACTCCCCAGGCATTAACATTACATCGGAAAGATCAACAACCAGGCTATCCTTGTGCAGCTGATGGACATTTTCCCACTTGTTGTCACCAGTTGATAGTTGCAGGTACAGCCCGGCAATTCCGTAATCGTCAACAGCATTGATCTCAACCAGAACCAGATTATCAACAGGTAAGATTCCGTCATTGGGTAAGGTCATCAAAGAAACCGATGGTTTCTGATCTGGAATAACTGCAACCTGCCATGGCATCGATTCTTCACTGACCGTTCCACTGCTGTCAGTCAGTTCAAAGCCGTAAGTAAACTGATTTTCGATTCTCCAGTTTGCAGTAAAATTCTGTCCGGTAAAACTGACAGCTCTTTGCAGATTGTCACTGGCAACAACCTTTATATTCTGAAGATTTTCACTGCTTTGTCCTGTCAACAACATCTGACTCATTTCAGGGACACTGAAGAACGATGGCACTCGTGACAGCTCATACTCAGGCAATCCAGTATATTCAGGTGGTACTACAACACCGGATAGAGAGTTAACCAACGGAGGGTAAGTAATACTGACTGTACCGGTTTGGCTATTCATTCTGTCGCGTGTAAAATAAAAATCGACAGGCTCAATCAACTCAGGTAGTTCACATTTGTATCGAGTAAAAACACCTTCGCTATGATCAACAGTTGCTTCAATACTTTTCCATACTCCGCCACCGTATCGATACCTGCACTCTACACCGCTACTGGAATCACCAGCATCAAGCACTGCAACTTCAACAGACTCACCTACTGCAATAGTTAAAAAACTTTCCTCCAGGAACAGACTGACTTCTGGCGGCAGGTTTTCATTGTCAACAGGATTGACAACTCGCAACAGGCCGCCCTGTAGCTGCTGGCCCACAGTTACAGTCAGTAATGCAGCAATCAGAAGACCCGCAAAAGAAGTAACCAACAGTTTCACTCCAGCACGTAGCGGCAATACCCTGTCTATATCAATATTCTCGACATCGTTGTGGGCTGCGTGTAAAAGTCGATAGGTCAAATCTCTGTTCAGACCTTTTCCATACCATCTGTCAGGCTGACGAAGCACTTCTTCGGCAGCACTCATCTGATTTGAAAATTCGCCTTTTTGTTCCAGCTCTGAACAGAATTTTTTCAGAGAACGAACAGAGTTAAGAGGTTGAATAAGGAAGTAGAAAAGCAGTTTAAGAAGCACAGCAACAAGCAACACATCGACAAAAAGTTTTATCGTTACAGGTACAGTACTTTTGACTCCTAGATGTAGTGCAACGCCAGCAACAACAAACAAAAATATCGATATAACAGCAAAACCACCAGACAGCAGCATGCGCAGTCTGGCTTTTCGCCAAAGCCGATTAAGTGATTGTTGAAACTGTTTTTCCTGGTTACTGATTTGTCCCTCGCTTACGGATGCGTCATTGCATAAACCATAATGTTTACAGCCATCCTGATTGCCAGTTCCCGAACCGCAGGAGGGTCATTATGTGTCAACGGATCTTCCAGTCCATCACCAATATCGCTACTCCATGTGTAAAGAACCTGCAACCGATTATCTTTAATAATGCCATAAGCGGTAGCTGGATCACCGTCATGCTCATGGATTTTTGGCAAGCCAGGTAAATCATACCAGCAGTGAAACAGTTGATGATCGTTGGATAAAACTTCCATTGGTGTATCGGGAAACAGTGAAATCATCAGCTGGCGAAATGAACTATCCAGCCCGTAATTGTCATCCACATACAAAAATCCACCAGCATCAAGATACCGGCGCAGCTGGTCGGTCTCCCTATCAGAAAACACTATTTTTCCATGACCCGACATATACAAAAATGGATATCGATAAAGATCTTCGCTATCCATTTTCACCACAGCAACAGGGCGCTCAACTTTAATACCGGTTCTATTTTCCAGTTCAATCAACCAGTTATCAAGAGAGCCTGGATCACAATACCAGTCCCCGCCATCATATTGTAATCGGGCAATTGTTACGCCGTTTGCTGTATTGAAAACAAACAACATAACAGTCACCAGAATCAAACGCTTCATTCAGAGACCTTCCGCAAAGTCACTTTTGCAACAACACCATTTGTCTCGACACGATTGGCCAGAGTAATTTTCCCGCCCATTTTGCTCAGCAAGCTTCTGCAAATTGGCAGCCCCAGACCAGTGCCTTCATTTCGAGTTGAAAAATAAGGTTCAAACAGTCTTTCCGCTACTCCAGGAGCAAGTCCACGACCGTTATCCTGCCATATTATTGACACCGTCTCATCGGTTTCCACCCAGTCAACTTCCAATATCAGATCGTCTCGGCTCTCGCAACTCAGCAATGAGTTTTCCATCAGATTCGCCAATATTTTCAGCAGCGAGTCCTCATGTGCAATCACATTTGGCAGTTCCGTTTCTTTAATTTCAACAAGTGACACACCATCAGCTGTCACATAACCGGAAGTAGCATCTTTAACAATCGACAACAAATCAACTGGCCTGCAATCCAGCTCTTCCGGTCTTCCCAAAAGAGAGAACTCTGTTGCAATTGTGCGTAGCAGCCCAACCTGTCGTAATATCTGATCTGCAGTAGACTCAACAATCTCATCCATATTGTCAGCCTTGTCTCGCCATGCCTGTTGTAAAAACTGAATTGACAACTGAATTGGTGTAAGAGGATTTTTAACCTCGTGCGCAACCTGTCTTGCCAACTCGGCATTGATTGCCATCCGTTTTGTCGATAAAAACTCCGTCACATCCTCAAACACAAGCAGCGTATGCCCGGTATCTTCAGGCAGCTTCAACGGAGCAATCCGACCACGCAAAGTTCTACTCATATCAATCGATGTTATCTCAGCTTCGCCTTCTCCATGTGGAACTTCATTTCTGAACATCTTCAATAATCGTTGCTCACAGTTTTCACCGCTATCAAACAGGTTTAATATTTCTGTACCAGTTGGGTTAAACGAAACAGTGTTTCCTTGAGCATTAAACACTGCCACACCAACTGGAACGGTTGCCAGCAAGTTAGCCAGAAATTTTTCACGATCAGCAAGTTGCACTTGAGCAGATTGTAAATTGTCACGCATTGTACCAAACGATGCACTCAACATACCCACTTCATCACCACGAACTGCAGGAAGTGGCGCATCATAGTGCCCGTCTGCAAGTTGTCTGGTTGCATCAAGCAGTACTCGCACCGGAACAAAGATCTGCCAGGTCAAAGCTAGACCAAGTAACATTGCAGTTAAAAATATCAATGTCGCAAGACCAGCTAGAAACAGGATTGTCCTGTCCCGTTGGAACATAAATTCAGCTTTTCGAGCAGGAAGAGTCACACTCAATACCGCTGGAATTTCAGTCAGGCTCAATGTCAATCCATCGTTTTTCAAAACAGGGATTGGCAACATTCCAGACCATGACATACCTGACTTGCTATCCTGATGCAAATAGTGATTTCCCAAATTACTATTCAGTGAATTATATATTTCCGGCGATAGTAACACTGGGCTGACTCCGGAAAACAGTTGTTCCGGATGACTCGCTGCAAAAGCTACACCATCGATATGCAGAGTAACTTCACCCTGAATAATTTGTCCCAAACCGGTTACCATATCGCTGTCAATCAACTGTCGATAAATAAAGTATCCATTGTGAGTGCTGTTTTCAGGAAGCACAGAGAGATCAACAGGCAATACTGTTCCTACAAATGTTCCGGTATCATCCTGCATCATAAACAGTGGCGATGTTCTAGCCTGGTCCAGTAACAAAGATGCCTCATTTGAATCCAGATCACTTAAAGTTTCATCAAGTAGTAAACTGCCATCGGCAGCAAAGACCATCCCCTGTCTCGCTTCAAACGGCCCCAGCGGTCTGCCTTCGCTTACTCTACTTTCAATCAAATCACCAATATAATCACTACCGGCAAGTGCCCTGCCCTGTTCCGCCAACAACCCACGCAACTGCTGTTGAGCTGCGTTCAGTCCCTGACTGACTTGGTCTCGAGCTTCATCCGCAAGCCAATCATGACTCAATCTGTTTATAAATGTTCCCGCTAAGAGTAGAGGCAATAGCCCAAGTACGAGATAAATTGCCAGAAATCGTTCCTGAAAACCAAGTTTGAATGCAGGCAGCCTGCGAGTGATTAACAGAAGTGGTAACGAAATAAGTGAGAAAACGGCCAGCAACAACAAATCCAGCAAAATCAATCGCGACATATCCAGAACTTTGTCACGCAGTTTTGCTTCACCAATCCCAAGCAGATAACCAAAATCACTTCCCTGGTGCTGAGCCCATACCGATCGATATTCTTTGCCATCTACCCAGACATGACCCCACTCCAGCTCGCCATTCTGCAACTTCGCAACAGTTTCACTACTCCGTTTTTCAGGAATTGAATGTGAACCGGTTGCCAGCCACTGGTTGGTATTTCCACGTAGCAACAACAATTCACTATCGATTTCCTGTCTTGGAGAATAGCCGTTTGTGGGATTCTGTTTAATCCCTGCACCAACTCGCGCACGCAAAGTTGACAGACGCGAAGAATCAGTTACAAGCTCCAGCCCAATCCAGCCACCGCCATGCCTGCTGATTTCTCCACGCAACACCCATTGCTCGCCATCGGGATAAATCCTGTGTTCCTGTTGCAGGTGAATCTCCTGAGAAACATCAGGCCTGCTGACAACGCTAGTTGAAGTGCTCCACTCCGACCGATCGCTTATTTCATATCCATAATCACGTAAAGAACCAGTTGCAAAAACGCTTAGAACCGTGCCATCGTGCTTGACCAGATCCAGTCTGCACGGCAAGTTCATCTCTCTGATGCCAGCTTGTTGCCAAAGCGAGTATGCATCCCAGTCGCCCCACAAATCAGAGTTGTATCCACCTGATCTACTACCTGTGTCTGTATCATATGAAGCAATTTCAGTAAGAAGTTTCTCCATAAGAAAATGCGCCCGCTCATGGCCGGGTTCAGTTATCTCAATAGCTTTTCGATCCAGCCACCTGCCGCCTGTTCGCCAATAAGCGCCAGAAGTATTCATATAATTCCAGCATATTGCAATCAATAGAGGCAGTGTCCAGGACAGCCTTCGTAACGGTATATTTTTAGCTGGCCGCAGTGATGGAGCCACCCACATCAGCCAAACCATTATCAATAAAATCAATTTGCCACTTTTAAAAAGGGAGTCCCCGAAAATCAGGAGCAATAACGATGCGGAAGCCACAGCAGCAATTCCAAAAGGCTTGCCCAGGTTTTTCCGGAAACCCACCGCAACAGAAACGAGCAGGGCTATAACAGATGCCCCAACCAATAATAATGATGCATGCAACGCCCAGAATGTTGGAAACAGCAACGGTACTCTGACACCAATTAATCTGGCATTTGCATTACGAACAATTTCGCTGATAAAATCGCTGACCAGCAACAACCCGGCTGCAGCAATTAATCCAAACAATATTTCTCGAACAATCCCTGGGCCAACACGCAGCTTATGTCGATTATGGATTATCCATTTACCAACAGTCAGAAACAATCCAAAAACAAGCATCGATGTCAGTAGCGCATCTGCAGAAGAGGCAAACAATCCACCATAACGAGTTGTTGCGAAATATGCAGGATCTACCAGACTTTTCAGGCTGACAGGGCTGGCAATACCATCACCAGGCCATCCTTGCGGGACGTAATGACTCAAGTCAACAAACCGCCAAACCAGCCTTGTGGAAACCAGCCCGACAATAAGAAATGTGCCAGATCTGCGGAAAGCACCAGGGAGGATCAGCAAGGCCCCCAGTACACCAAAAAGTAACAATGACATCCTGGCATTCGACATTCTTTCCAGAGACTTCTGGCCAGGACTTACAATCATCATTTGTAATTCAGGGCTATCAACTGTTTGAGGCAACTCAAGATTGTGGCTATGAATTATTTCCAGACCTGAGCTAATTCTCTGAGAATCAATATTTAGAACCAGCTTCTGATTGTCAGCATAGTCCAGTTCCAGGGCACCATTATTATCTGCGAGTTTAAGCTGCCACTCCCTTATTGTGTCACCATGAGCGGAAAAACCACGCCAACATATTACGCGCAAACTTCTATCAAGATAGCGTTGCTCCAGATCAGCTGGTAGAGCAAACGGCTCAGGCTCACCTGACCATCCGGAACGGGCTCCATCAACCCACCACACTATGGAAATCGGGAAATCATCAATAGAGCCTTCTTCAATCTCAGCCATAAGATTATCAAATACTTCAGGCAGCGGCCCAGCGTCCTGAGCAATACAAGGCATTGCTAAAAAAATTAATATGAGTATCTTGCCAAGCAATTATCTACCGCCTGTCAATTCAACCAGCTTCCACTTGTCATCGAAACTTACTGCCGAAAGAAAGAGGGTCTCGCTAAAATCTTTCTCGCCGACTGCATATTCCCATAACAGTACTGCCTGCAATCGATTTTTCTCTTTGTTGTATTTAATTCGCACAACCTCAACATTACTTGTCTCTCTACCATCAAAAATGATTTTAAAGAGATAGAATGATTGTCTGGAAGTGTAGGTGTGGTTTTTTTTCTGATCGGGAATAATATTAATCAATGCACCATCGTCCGAAACCAATTCGCTCATCAACTGGTAATTCCCGGCAGTCAGTGCATTACTCACGCTATTGAGCAAGTATGCCTCTTCACAGAAAGCAGATACAGCAATTAACAAAACAAGTGCAACAAGACGCTTCATCAGAATACCCCGACAGCTTTAAACAAACAGTGGCAGATCAATGTTCCAGAATAACAGTATAACACGGTTTATGATACAGAAAAACCCGGCCCTGCAGAAGCAGAACCGGGTTTCTTTATCTATGACTGATTTACAGTCCTGCGCGATGTCTCCTGGGGTCAGTAATCTTACGATCGTTCCACCAGACCAGAACAGGACTGGCAACAAAGATCGAAGAGTAAGTACCAATAAAAACACCAAAAACAAGAGCAAATGCGAAGTCATGAATCACAGCGCCACCCCAAACAAACAGGGTACCAGCTACAATCAGAGTTGTTAACGATGTAATGAGTGTACGACTCAAAGTCTCATTAACTGAACGGTTGACAACCTCTTTATAACTCTCTTTACGACGCAATTTCATGTTTTCACGAATACGGTCAAACACAACAATTGTATCATTGAGCGAATAACCAATAATGGTCAAAAACGCTGCTATAATGGTCAGGGAAACTTCTTTGTTCAATAACGAGAATACGCCAAGAGTAATTGTGACATCGTGAACCAGAGCGATAATTGCAGCAACACCGTAGCGGAAAATAAACCGAATAGTGATGTAAAGAATAATCAGCACCAGCGCGGCAACAACAGAGTTCATTGCAGCAGATTTCAGCTCTCCACCAATTTTAGGGCCGACAGCTTCTTCACGACGCATCTCAATATTACTTCCAGAAAGACCTTCTACTAAGGCCGCCTGCATTGCATTGGCAGTATCGAGTTCTCCAGACTTGATTGATGGTGAAGTGAGCAGAAACTCATCAGCAGCACCAAAGTCCTGAACCTGAACTCCTTCAAAACCCGCAGCTTCAATTGCGTTACGAACTTCTGTGATATCCGGTGCAGGAGTAATTTTTACCTGCAGAATTGTACCACCTGTAAAATCGATACTCAGGTTTGGTCCGCCATTTATTACCAGCGACGACACCCCGACTAGAATCAACACCACAGACAGATAAAACGAAAACTTCGCTTTACTGATGAAGTCGAAATTTGTATTGGTCAGTAATTGCATATCTATTCCACCTCTCACGAGGGCAAGCAACTAAATGCTAAGCCCGGATCGTGCCCTGTTTTTGGTTACAAGTTCCATAATTACCCGGGTCAAAACCAGGGAAGTGAACATACTAGTCAGGATACCGATACTCAAAGTAACGGCAAACCCCTTGATTGGACCAGCGCCAAACCAAAGCAGGATACCAGCAGCAATCAGAGTTGTCACATTTGCATCGACAATAGTTCTGGTTGCGTTGGCATAACCTGAATCAACAGCAGCGCGAGCAGTTTTATTCCTGCGCAATTCTTCTCTGATTCGTTCGTTAATCAGTACATTCGCATCAACTGCCATACCGATTGTCAAAATGATACCGGCGATACCAGGCAATGTCAGGACAAGCCCAAACTGCGCAAGTACACCCATCAAAATTACGAGGTTGGTAACCAGTGCCAAAACAACAATCAGGCCACTACCTCTGTAATAAATTACGATAAATATGATAACTGCAATCAGACCGTACATTGCTGCAGTCATCCCTTGAGTAACTGAATCCTGACCAAGGCTTGGCCCAACAGTTCGCTCTTCTTCAATTCTTACATCAACTGGTAAAGCACCAGCACGCAGTAACAGCGCCAGATCCTGTGCTTCCTGAGCAGAGAAACCACCAGTGATTGATGCTTGTCCGCCACCAATTCGTTCATTGATTCTTGGAGCTGAATTGACTTTACCATCAAGAGTGATTGCAAGGTTACGGCCTACATTCTCACCAGTTGCCTTTGAGAACAACCGTGCGCCTTTGCGATTCAAGTTCATACTAACCGCAAATGTGCCAGGCCGATCAGGATCTCCCCGACTAACAGCATTTGTCAAATTATCGCCGGTTAAACTACCGTGTTTATTCAACAGGTAAAGAGGAAAACCAACCATGCCTTCTCCAAGGTTAATTGGTTCCGTACTGAACTGCAGTTCCATTGACTTGGGAATAGCTCCTGCTTCTGGAGATTTCAGCATTGCAGTTACAGCATCCAGATATGTATCAGTTACAAAAACAGGGGTTCCAAACCCGGCAGCAAACTGTTCATTGGACATCAACTTTGACGTAAATGGATGGTCAGCAATAAAATCCTGATCGAATTGTTCCTGATCATCTGCTGATGGCAGTGCTTCAAGGCCTTCCATAACTGTTTCGTCTTCAACTACTTCAGTTTCAGCCTCTACAACAACTTCCTCTGCTTCATCAAGAGAAGCAGTTGCTTTAAATGCTTTATCCAGTTTTTCAAGAACTGTCTGATAGTCCTCAATTGGGCGAACCAATTTAAACTCCAAACGGGCTGTTGTACCAATCAGGTTCTTGGCCCTCTCAACATCCTGCATACCAGGAAGCTGAACAATAATTCTTGTAGTACCCATAGGTTTGATATCTGGCTCACTTACACCAAACTGATCAATCCTGTTACGCAATATTTCAACTACACGATCAAGTGCATCCTTGGCCTGAGCAGTTGTCATTCCCTGGTCATCGATTTCCAGGACGATGTACATTCCACCTTCAAGATCCAGTCCCTTACGGATAATCTTGCCCGATTCGATTTTTTCAATTTCAGCAAGAAGCTCAGGATTTTCCTTTGCCTCAATGCGCATTTCATCAGTGATTTGTGTTACTTGCCAGGTTGGATATAACCACCACAGCGACACAAGTACTACAGCAATAATCATCGCTGCCCTGACTTTCAGGGATTGTTTCATGGGTACCTCTTCCAGTCTTAAACAGACACGATTGCATTAACAATCACGACAGTAAAAAACACGCCACTTGCGTGCTTCTAACATTACAAAAATTAAGCATCGTCAAAACGACGATGGAAAACCGATCATTATTATAATATCCACGCTATTTACAGTCAATCCGGAACCGTGGACTCCTGTAAAGCAAACATTTCTGACAAAGTTACAAATCTGATGCCTCTGCCAACCAGTTCAGGAATTTCTTTCTGCAAAACAGCTACGGTATTGGCATGAGGGTGGCAAATTCCGACAACCATCCCATTACGCAAAGCAGCTCTTTCAAGTTGTCCCAGCAATCTGCGAACTTCCTGTTCCGACGACTCACCTAAATCAAGGAAGGTATAGTTAAACAGATACGGGACATCCTCCGCCAGTGCTGCATCTTCAGCAACCGATACACGTGTAGTTCTGCTATCAAGAAAGAAAAGCTCACGCTTTTTGAGTTCTGACATTAAACGCTGCATTGTTTTTTCATCGGCAGTTGCTTTACTGCCCATGTGGTTATTAACACCCATAATCCCCGGTAACGATTTCAAAGCATCGTCCAACAGACTGCCAATCTCTTTACCACTGGTTTCGGTTGTAATGGGATTTCTACCAGCATTTACAGTTTCGTCAAAAGGTTGCATCGGTAAATGCAGAATTACCTCACGCCTGCGAAGTTGCAGGTCCTGGCTCGCACCAGAGAGTGAAAAACGAACTGGACAACCTGCATCCAAACGTTGTTTCAGTGGTCCACTGCTGCTTGCTTGTTCTGGTAAGGCAAGCTCAGTACCACGCAATGCGAATCGACGAGAATAAGATTGGTCAGGAATAATCGCCATTGTAAATGGGATATTCAGATTGAGCAGTGTCTTGGTTCTTTCATTGTCATAATATCCCCAGTCATCCACAACTAGAGCTATTGTAGGGATATCGGTTGGACCCAGTAGCTTTTCTACAGTCATAAGATCACTTGGTTGCTGCCATCGGACATCAACTTCTGACGCTTCATCAGGGTAGAGTACCAAAGTGTGTGTTGCAGTTCCTTTGACACCTAAATCCAGGCGCATTACTTCAAGTTCACGACCTTTTGCCCTGCCACGACGCCATGCAGAAGCAGGTTTCTCGAGTCGTTCTCCCCAGAGAGTTCTGGCACCTATTGGTTCAATCGATTTTTCAATCTCCACCACAGCTTCCCAATAGGAAATGCTTTCAGGAACTGGCACAGTAAGACAGCTGATACTGTCTTTGCCATCGATATAAAAATATACTGAATTTGTAGCACCGTATTTTGCAAGAAGATTGCTTAATGCATCATCAATATTGCGGCGAACTTCACCATGATAGCGACCAACACCTATCTGCAATAACGCAGATCTGCCATTTGCAGTACCACTCCAGGAGTAAATCCCAAAACCGGTAATTGCGAGCACAACAATGGTACTAGCAATAAAGCCAAACCTCTTTTTGAATTGAGATTGCTTCTTTTTGCCGGTTCGCTTTCTCTTATTGGCAGCTTTACGCTTGTTTTTCTTTTTATTCCATGGAAACATATCGCAACAGTAACTCCACATTGTAAAACAGCCAACAACAGAATGATATTTGCATAAAAAAAGCCCCGCGTTTTCACTCGGGACTTTCAATATTCAAAAAATCAGGTTCTAGTCGGGTTGTATTAAATCTTGCTGACCAATTATGTACCAACGAGTGCGTGTTGTTCCATCATCCTGAGGCTCTTCAACAGGATCCACATAGAAAAGCTGCTGTGAGTCAATAGTGAGAGTATGTTCACCACCTATTTCAGAATAAACCATATATATATTATATGAACACCGATAAGACTCAGGAAAATAGGTATGATTTGCAGATTCCTGCTGCCAGACTCCATCTTCAGTCCACTCAGATATTGAAATACTCTGCAGGCCAGGCTGAGTTGTGCCATCAGTTTTTATATGTGAGTTACCAGAAAAAGTACGCTCCATAACTTCCAGATCCTCTGCCCTTTCAAAGTAGGCATTGGGAATTTCATATTGAGCTTGATCTTCTGATGTAAAAACAAACTTGAAGTCAGGATGCAAACAATCTCTGTAACCGTTAATATCCATCTCTTCATATGCAATCTTGAAGTTCTCCAGAACTTGTTCTTGAGTATCCGGGAATACATACTCCGGTGGCTCATTACCTGGAGGTGGCCCAGTATCATCGTCAGGCGAAAATATGCAACCTGTGAGGCTGAACAGTGCAATAAATGCTAGAAGCATTGTTAAAAAAGTAATTTGTCTTCTCATGAGGTCATCCTCCGTCTTCTGAAATATACACCAGTAATTTGTGGTGTCGAAATATTTAACATCATTTTGTCTTATTTTAGCATATCAATTGATCTTGTCAACTACCTCCGGCTGCAAGAAAAGCTCCTCTGCGTTGCCCTATTGTTGGCAACAAACCGCCTGAATCTGGATCATTCTCGCCATTTTCGTCATACCAGCTTGATAATTTCCAGAAAGTTCCGTCCAAAATGAACTCCAAGGTAACTGTTGCCCTGTAAGGAACAGTACTTCCACCCGACTCTACTTCAATGGCATAAATATACCTAAGTTCCGCAAAACTGCCAGACCAGTCAGTATGAAGCTCTTCTGCAGTAAGATCGGCAGTAATTCCGTCCACATTATTGAAAAAGTCAGTTATGAACTGAATTTCCATTTCCCGATTCCAACTATCCCAGTCAAGTCCTGGATAATTGGCTTCAGTACTGCTATCAGGCTCATAAACAAAGTCTTCGGCAATTTGTCGTTCATAACCGGATGCATCTGTGTATTGGAAAGCACTTTGAATGTTTGCCAGCACAAATTCAGGTTCCGACTGCTCCAGATAGTTAATATCGGCTCCACCTGGTAAAGCAGCAACTCGTGGTTCAAACAGACATCCACCAAGGAATATGGCTGCAATTAGTATGCCAATTAACACCAAACGCATCAAAACCCCCAACTAAAGCGGATATCGGCATCCCAATAATCAGCATTGTATGCTTGGACACTTGGTCCATGGGCAAAGATTTTTCTAACCTCTACATGCAATTTTTTGTTACTTCCAAAGTCCTTTTTGGCAATTCCACCAACCTTGATCTCTCCACTTCGACGATAACTCATCGGATTTGCAAGCCCGAATCGTTCTTTTTCATCATTCGATTTATATGTTGTGGCATCAAGGGTCAGCCATTTTGTTATTTTATATGACACCGCAAAATCAACTTTGTTGATCTGCTGAACCTGTTCACGGAAGTAATAACTTGCACCTGAAGCATCACTACTGGTTTCTATAGCATTGGTTTTGATATTGTGATCATGCCTTAAAATTACTTTCAGGCGCCGATTTGGTTCAATAATCACTTCAGTATTGAGATTACCACGCTTGTTGTAGCCATCATCCTTGTTTACAGTCTCCATATATGAATACACATAATCAGTGTACTGAATCCAGACACGGAAGTTCTGATTGACTGCCAACCAGGAAGCTATTGGTAAATGATAACCAGGCGATATTTCATATGAATCCTTGATATTATTATTAGATGATTTTTCACGCTTGATTGACAAATCTTCCAGATGTTTATAGTCAAAAGCAAGCGATACAGTAGCATCGTTATCAAACCGTGTTTCCACTTTGGAGTTCAAGGAACTATCCAACCTGTCACGGTCATTAGTATTGAATCCACCTTCAGCAATTTCCTGTGCCAATGATGTGGTAAAGTTTGAACGCAGGGTTGTACGTTTGAACAAATCCCTGTCCCAATCCATAGTAAAATCACGGCGACGGGAAATCTGTTTACCACGAGAGCTGTCTGCTCCCTGATAGGTCTGGTCGTCCCATTTCCACAACCAGCCATAAGTTATTTTCACGCTATCCCGTTTGGTAATTCTGACTCCCATTGTCATATTAAATTTATCTTGTTGTCTTTCCTTGCTTCCAGCACTGCTGGCACGAAAACTGTTCTCTGAAATATCTCTGGAAATTGTAGTCTGTAGACTGGCGCGCGAAAACTGGAGATTATTTTTCCACTCCAGCGAAATTGCGTCTTTCTTTTCAAGCTCTTGAACGATTTTTTCTGCTGCACCGATAGTATCAATAATACCATTTGTATTTCTACGATAATCCAGGTATCGCATATTAAAACTTGAACGTTTTACTGTAAATCCACCGGAGGCTATCTGCTTGGTGTAAAAGGCGCCAAAGCGGAGACTGTCGCCGCCAGCACTGGATGGATTTGTTTCCTGACCAAGTGATTTGTCGCCAGTTTCTGTCATTGCATAAAGACCAGTATGAAGCGACAACCAATCCCGCGGTTTATATGCACTTGCAACTCCGGCATTCAACTGTGCTTCCGCATGATCATTGATTTGGTTCTGCATTACAGCAGACTGATTGCTTGCCCTGCCGTTTAATTTGACATCGTGACTGACATCACCAGTCTGATAGCTATCTTTTGAAACACCAATATTAGCCTGTTTGAGATCACTTTTGTTAACGTTCTTGATACCACCAGAGTTCACAATTGTATCTTCACTCCAGTTATCCATCATACTGAAGTTTGTTTTAAAACCAGCAATATCCTGATTTGAAAATGAAAGGTTGCCCTTTCTTGTCTCTACGACCTTATCCTGCCGTCTGTAATCATCTTGTGAAAATTCAGTTGAAACAGATAGTATATTTTGCCCTTTAAATAAAAAGCTGTTGTCCAGCTTGGCATTGAAATTAATCTTCCTGACTTGAGCTTTCATCTGTGCTTCAGGAGTTCTTGTCCACGA
>CAYTFE010000004.1:100584-140568 GCA_964437115.1 uncultured Fibrobacteraceae bacterium
AAGTTGAATCCAAGGCAGCAAAAAAATTACTTTGAGTTTGCGAAGTATTTTCAATCTCATCTTCATCCACTTGTGCAGACAACAAAGCAGGCATCAATAAGAGAAGTGTAATTAATCTTTTCATTGTACCTCCTTCATTGGCAATACTTCTGCCAGTTTGCGGAATAGCTCTTTGTTAATCTGTTCCGGACGTAAATCTCTGCTTATACCAACGGACTCCAATAATTGATCCGTTTTTTCGCTATCCAGTTTAAAACTGCTCCGAATTATTGTGCTTATCTTTTTTCTGCGCCTTGTAAATATGACACGTACAACATCCCGAAATTGCTGCAACTGTTTATCAGTCCAGGAACTGTTATTGCGCTTCATGACTATCAATGCAGACTTAACCTTGGGCTGTGGCCAGAATACAGATGCCGGCACCGCTCTGACAAGCTCAATATCAAAAATTGAGCCCAGAACTATTGCCAAAACTCCAAAATCCTTGCCACCTTCAGAAGCAATCATCCGCTCGGCAACTTCATATTGCATCATAAAGTGCGCACCAGATATTTTATCGCGTAAGTCTGCAAGTGCAAACAAAACTTCACTAGTCAACACATAAGGCAAGTTTCCTGCCACAACTGGCATTTCTCCTGCCTGAGTAATCATTTCATGCCAATCCAGCTTTGCCAGATCGTGTTCAATCAAATTGAAATTGCTGAAGCCCTTTGTTTCAGACCGCAACAATTCGCAGAGATGCCTGTCAATTTCAACTGCAGTAAGAGAAGCGCCCAACTGCAGAAGCGGTAAGGTGATTGCACCAGCACCAGCACCAAGCTCCAGGACATTGTTGCTGATCGACATAATTTCATCAGCAATTGTACGACACATATTGCCATCGATAAGAAAATTCTGCCCACGCCTTTTAACAGGCCTGATTTCGTATTTACGCAAAATTTCCATTTGGCTACTCACTACTTACTCCAATCAAATCAAGAAAGTTGGTAGTAGTAACAGAAGCAAGCTCCTCCAACGGCATTTCCAGTAATTGCGCCAAATGTTCAGCAGTATGAACCAGATAGGAAGGTTCATTGCGCTTACCTCTATGGGGTACTGGCGGTAACCACGGAGCATCGGTTTCCAGTACAATATTTTTTACACCAACAAGTTTGACCGATTCAAAAAGCTTGCTGTTTCTATAGGTGACAGGCCCACCAATTCCCAAAAGAAATCCATTCTCGACAGCCCACTCTGCAGCCAAAATATCTCCGGCAAATGAGTGCATGATTCCGCGCTTTGGTGGCAATCCTGTTTTCTCCAATACACCAATGGCCTCATCGTATGCATCGCGAATATGCAGAACTACAGGCAGATCAAGTTCTTTTGCCAGTTCAAGTTGAGCGCTGAATGCTGCTCTCTGGGCTGGTCTTGGTGACAAATCACGAAAATAATCGAGACCAATTTCACCTATTGCAACAGCACCTTTTGCCATTTTTTTGATTTTATTCAGATTTTCAATATTAATTTCTTCATCTGCACTGGCAATCATAAGAGCATCGTGAGGATGTACTCCAACTGCAGCAAAAAAACGATTATCTCTGGAACTCAATTCAACAGAATATTTGCTGCTCTCAATATCATAACCAACATTCATGAACCGGGACACTCCAGCAGATACTGCTCTGCTTAAAACATCCGCAGATTCGTTTTTAAATTCTTTTCTATTGATGTGAAGGTGAGTGTCAATGAACAACCTATTGCTCCGTTTTATTCTTGCAACAGCCGCCATTGGAACATTTTCCCTGCCACTCAAGATCAGAAGCAGAAACCTGGATTTGCTCTCTATCGGCCTCAAGCCAGATTGTGACTTTTTCACTTAGCATATCAAGTTTGTTTACAGGACATTCCTGACCATTGTATGTCACTGTGTCACCAACTTGCGGCATCCGTTTTGCAATCGATTCATAGTCATCGTTTTCGTAAGCAAGGCAGCAGCGCAGTCTTCCACACAGCCCGGAGAGCTTTGCAGGACTCATTGGTAATTGCTGAGTTTTGGCCATTTTGAGAGTTACTGGAGAAAAACCCTCCAGGAATGAACTGCAACAAAGTTCCCTGCCACACAGACCTAGTCCGCCTTTCATTCGCGCTTCATCGCGAACTCCAATCTGTCGCAACTCAATTCTTGTCCTGAATATTGATGCCAGGTCCTTGACCAACAGTCTGAAATCAACTCGTTTATCAGCAGTAAAAAAGAATGTGATTTTGTTGCGATCGAACTGCTTCTCTACAGATACCAGATTCATATTCAATCTTCGTAACTGGATTTTTTCGAGGCATATGTCGTAATATTCCCATTCATCAGCACGATTGTCATGAAGCATCTTAAGTTGTGCTTCATTGGCGTGACTGATTACGCCCAATCCACCAGTCTGGTCCCACCAGGATTCATTACCTTTGCCAATATAAATAATCTTACCCATATCTTTGCCGCGGTCAGCTTGAACCAGGACATAATCATCCAGAGCAATTTCTACATTGTTAAAATTGTTATAATAGCCCTTACGGTTTCCCTTGAATTGCAGAACAACTATGTCGTCGTCTGCCCGCTTGTTTTTATTTCTATCAGGCTGATTGGGCCTTTGTTTGTTCTCTTGCATTATTTACCAACTCCTTGAACAACACGGCCATAACCAGGCCGAGGTTCAGGTTGCGATCAGCATCCAGACGGGCTTGCTCAATCGCATCTATGTCCAACAACAAACCAGGAACAGTTCGTTGCGTTACTATCGATTTTAACTTCTCTTTATCACTGGACATACGTGGAACCCACGTATCACCACGCGTCACATAATTCAGCATATCACAATAATAGATACTTAACATACTGCATATCCTGATTACACGATCTCTTTTTTCAACAAGGTCAGATGCATCTTTGGCAATGCTCTTGTTCCCCGGTGCAACTTCTTCTGCAATCGATGCTGGCAGTTTTCCTTTGTGCAACATATCAGCAGCAATTTGCAACATACCTTCATTACCACAATGAGCCAGGTCCAGCAGACTGATTGCCCATCGGCGTAATATCTGTGGAACAGGTTGCCTTAAAAGAGCGGCCTGGCGCGCATTGCCACTTCCCGACTTGGCGAGCTCTATTGCATGAGTTGCCTGGATATCGGGGTAAGTTTTCTGCAACAGATCAGCCAGCTCATTCTCTTTATATGGTTCGAAACGAGTTTGCTGGCATCGGGAAAGAATTGTTGGCAGAACCGAGCTGCGAACTGGAGTCAGCAAAATAATCAGTGCGTCATCAGGTGGTTCTTCCAGAGTTTTCAGAAAAGCGTTGGCAGCACCTGCACGAAGCCTGTCGGCACCGGAAACAATCACAACCTTGCGTTTGCCCTGAAAAGGCTTCACACGTAAGTACTTCAATGCTGATCGAACTGACAAAGGGCCAGGGTGAGTTACATCGCCAATCAAAACCTGACTGGATGCTGCATAGGTTGGTTCGTAAAAAGGATCTTCCTGAATAAGCTGGTAAAGCTCAGCTGCTTCTTTATCTCCAGTAGATGCTGGTGCGGGACAAATCCAACGGATGTCTGGGTGTTGGAATGTGACAGCCTTTTTACAGCTTTCACAAATTGCTTGCTGCTGACATTCCAGGGGTGTGACACAGTTAATTCGACGAGCAATTTCCAGAGCAGTGAACAATTTGCCACTACCATCTGGACCAACAAACAAGTGAGAATGAGCGAGGTTTCCGTCAAGATCCTTTTGCAGGATCCTGTTCACAATTTCCTGTCTGCCAGCAAAACTGTTCAGCACAACCTTTAAAACTCCTTGTAATCTACAACAAATCGATCTCGCAATTTATCGATGTAGACAATCAATTCCTCTTCCATCTTATCCATCTCAAGTGTATTTCGAATGTAGTCTGTAGATTCTTCAAGGCTCGGCACTACACCATTTGTCCGATTCTTGATTAACAAAACATAAAATCCTGCAGGAGTCTGGAATGGCGAAACCAAATCCCCGGTTCCAAAAGTTCCGATAGCATCAGAAATTGTTGGAGACAATGTATTCAAGGCAAAAGTCCCCATGTGACCGCCGTTATGAGCGGTTGCTCTATCGTCACTGAAATCAAGGGCAACCAAATCAAAAGGCTCACCAGCAGCTACCTTGTTGTAGGCAGTCTTAGCTCTGGTCTGTGCTTTTTCAATATCTTCCGCTGTAATGTTAATTGGGAAAAACAGCTGACTTACATCACGCTTTTCAGAATCGATGGAATTAACTTTTACAATATGTATTCCACGTTCAGTAACAACTGGTGAACTCACTGCCCCAGCAGTTAATCCATAAACTGCATCTTCAAGATTTGAGCTAAAAAGCATACCCGGAGAGATGACGCCAATCCGACCACCTCGTTGCGCAGCAGGGCCATCGCTCAGTTCTTTTGCAACTTCAGCAAAATCGATGCCAGCTTCCAGCTTCATGCTGACCGCTTCCATCTTGGCTTGAAGTTCTTCCTGTAGTTCAATTGAGGGCTCAACTTGAACCAGAATTGAAGCTATTGTGACACTGTCTGGTTCAGCAGGAAGTTCATCAGAGCGATTGATATAAAAATCCTCAATCTCTTCTACCCTGACTTCAATATTTGGTCTAATAAATCTCTGAATTACAGATCGATTAAACTGCTGATCCCGCAGTTGAGAAAATGTTCTCTGTCGATAATCATCCAGAGTCATGCCACTGGCTTTCAAGTCTTTTTCAAGACTTGAAACTGAACCATAGTAGCGAACAAGTTGATCAATATTATCCTGAACACGATACTCAATAGCTGCATCATCTACCTGAATGTCAGCCTGTTTTGCAGCAGCAATAACGAGTTTACTGTCAACCAGTCTCGATATTACAAGATCACGCAATTCTTCTAAGCTTTCAGGAACTGCCATTCCAGCATTTCTTGCTTCCAGCTGATATAGTGAAATCTCCCGTTCAAGCTCACTTTGCAAAATAGGTTCCTCATCCACGATAACAACAATCCGGTCAATTAGAATTGGAGTATTATCTGGTTGAGCAATAATTGGCAGAGCGGAAAGTAATACTGCAAGCATGATAAACAAACGCAACATCAGGTCAAACCTTTCAAGAAGTGCCGGAGCTGTCAGGCTCCGGCATCCTTATTTTCTTACATGAACTAGTGTGTTGGTGGTGTTGGAGGACCAGCTACTGGTGAATTATCCAACGGCACAAGTACTGCCCAACTGGCTGTTTTCATCAGAGCTTTCTCATTGATTTCAACGCCAAATTCATCTCTCCACTCTGCAATTAGATCTCTGAGCATTACATCTTTGCGTTGCGATCTGATGTATTCACCAACAGAACTACGAGCTGTATCAAGATCCAATTGCTCGCCAGTGTCACGGTTCACGAATATTTCAGAATTTTCAGCCCAATAAGCTTCAACTTCTTCCGGAGACACTATTTCATCAATAACAATTACTTCTTCAAACAATTTGTTAACCATCATCTCTTCAGTACGTTTCTTCACCTCAGCAAAAACTGCAGGATGCTGGTTATATCCACGTTCAAGAGACTCTGAAATCAACAAGCGTTTATAAATCAACTTCTCGCAAATATCTAATTTAACACCATTAAGGAGTTTCGATTTTTTTGGTCGCTGGAAAACATTCAAACCATCATAAAGTGACTTATAATCACCAATTGTCATGATTTCTGGATCTTCAGAAAGATCAAACTGGCATCTATAAAATTCTTTATCCAAATCCTCAACATCGATATCCAGAGGTTTCAGTGACTCTCTAGGAGTTGGTTTGTTTGTGTCCGGATTAAGGTAAGGCTCATCTTTTTCAGGAAGTCCCTGGAAAATAATCCAAAGAGCAGCCTCGTCCATTTGAAAACCATGTTTTTCTATACTTGCCTGAACAAATGCATCACGGCCAAGATTCACTTTTCTTGCCACTAGAGTCTGTCTAATTCTGGTAATATATTGTTCATCAAGCTCAGGAACGCGATTATCCTCAATAGTATTCAGGCGCAGAACCCACCATCCATATACAGTTGGCACTGGCAAGGTTACTTCTCCAACCTCTGCACTGAACAAAGCTTTTTCAAATTTATCCTGAGCTCTGCCATATTCAAATGTGACTGAGTAATCGTTGTTAGGACCACGAGAGCCATCATTGTATTTGTCAGCAACATCTTCCCAAAGCCCACCAGCAAGAATTTCTTCACGAGCTTTCAGGGCATCATCCTCAAAATTACAAAGGATGAAGTGGAAATTACGTTTGTGTTGAAGTTTGCTGTAATAATCATCTATCTCTGCTTGAGATACATTTTGAGAAGGATCAACAACCAATTCCTGGTGCATTATCTCACCAGCTTTGAATTCAGTAACCGCTGTGTTCAAAGATTCGATACGGTCAGTTTTTCCGAAACCTAATTGTTCAGCCTTTAAAGCCATCAATTCTTTATCGATTATGATTTCCAGAAAACGTTGCTTGCCTTCCATTAAGGCAGTATCCAGAATTTCACCATCTTTCGTAGGAAGCTCATTTTGCTTAAGATTACCAAGCCTGTCTTCATAATAACTGGCTGTTATTTCACGATCGCCAACTGTAGCTATTACAGAATCATCGCTTCCACCTGAACAACCTGCGATGATTGCCAGTAATGCGAGCAGTAGTAAACTGCGGATTTTCATGTTAACTCCCTTGATTTTAACTTTTTACTCGTTTATGCGTCGGTTTTTTCCTTACGCAAACGATCAACAAGATCCAACACAGCATAAGCAGCAGAAAATGCTTCATCTTCTGATGTTGAAATCTTTATTACGAACTGTTCAGAGGCCTGAAACATCAGACCTTTGATTCCGGTTCCCATTAAGCAGCGAATTATAACCGGTGAAGGCTCTTTTCCGCTAGCGAAAAACAGAGAAACTATCTTTTTCCCTTTTCTTACCTCTTCAACTCCAACAATACCGGCTAGCAATCTGAGACGATAAATATCTACAAGGTTGGTCGCTTCTACAGGCAGAGGACCATATCTGTCATTCATTTCATCGCAGATAAGTGTGAAACCACGCTCTTCTCTGACCCTTGCCAAACGCCTGTAAAGATCCATTTTCTGGGCTGCTTCATTGACATAACTATCTGGTAGATAAGCAGAAAGGCCGATTTCCACGCGAACTTCAGGAACGGTCATTCCACCGCTGCCTTTCAGGTCGCGAATTGATTCATCAAGCAACCTGCAATATAAATCAAATCCGATAGCTTCCATATGTCCACTTTGCTGCTGGCCAAGCAAGTTGCCTGCCCCACGTATTTCCAGGTCACGCATTGCAATATGGTAACCAGAGCCAAGTGCCTGAAATTCTTCCAACGCTGACAATCGGCGGCGAGCATCTGAAGTCAATCGCTCTCCCGGAGGGGTCATCAAGTAAGCAAAAGCTCTTTGACTGGACCTGCCAACCCGGCCGCGAATTTGATATAACTGCGACAAACCGAATCTATCGGCACGATCAATGATGATTGTATTAACCCTGGGCATATCCAGACCGGATTCAATAATTGTAGTAGTAACCAGCACATCGTAATCGTGGTTCAAGAAACTGGTCATTACCTTCTCAAGCTCATTCTCTTTCATCTGTCCATGAGCAAAACATACTCTGACATCAGGCAATAAATCCCGGACCATTGCCGCAACTGCCTGAATTGTCTCCACTCTGTTATGTACAAAAAAGACCTGGCCACCACGGTGCAGCTCTCTGGTAATCGCTTCAGACAGAACTTCTTCAGAAAAAGTACAAAGTTCAGTTTGAATTGGTAGTCTGTCACGAGGTGGAGTGTTTATCAGAGAAAGATCCCGTGCTCCCATCAAAGACATATACAGCGTTCTGGGTATCGGTGTTGCACTCATTGTCAGCACATCAACCTGTTTACGAATCTGCTTGATTCGTTCTTTATGCTTAACTCCAAAACGGTGTTCTTCGTCGATAATCAATAAGCCAAGATCTTTGAATTTGATGTCCCTGGAGAATAGTCGGTGAGTTCCAATCAGAACATCAATCTCACCCTCCCTTGCCCGACGAGAAAGCTCCTTCTGCTCGGAGCTGCTTTGGAATCTGCTGATTACACCAACTTTGACCGGGAAATCGCGGAATCGTTCAGCGAAAGTGACTCCGTGCTGGCTCGCAAGCAGAGTTGTTGGACAAAGCAAAGCTACCTGTTTTCCAGATGACACAGCCTTGAAGGCAGCCCGCATTGCAACTTCCGTTTTCCCATACCCAACGTCACCACAAATCAACCGCTCCATTGGTTGTGGTTTTTCCATATCTTTTTTTACATCGTTTATTGCTGTCAGCTGATCTGCTGTCTCTGTGTAAATGAACGAGTCTTCCATGGCACGCAACAGATCACTGTCCGATGGAAAAGCATGACCTGGGGTTGCTTTTCTGGATGCATAAAGCTGAATTAAATCTGCAGCAATTGCCTGAATGGATTTGCGAGCTTTTTTTGTAACCCGATCCCAGGAAGCAGTGCCAAGTCTGCTTAAATCCGGTGATGCGTTTTTGTCATTACTGTATCGCTCGACCAGATCAATTTTTTCAACTGGCACAAAAACTTTGTCTGCAGCAGCAAACTCAAGCAACAAGCACTCTCTGTCAGCACCTTGAACATCGAGTCGTCGTAATCCCTTATATCTGGCAACTCCGTAGTCAATATGTACAACGTACTCACCAGGTTTAAGTGTTCCACTTTCTTTAACTACTGCTGTACCGTGAAATCTGGTCCTGGTTGGTCTGCGATATCGTTCAAAAAATTCATGATCAGTAATGCAGGCAATCTGTGCACCGGGCCAGATAAAACCGCCGGATATTTGCCCTGTGGCTGGCAGAGTGCCAGCTGCGTTGCCAGGAGTTTCAAGTAACAATTCAGCTAACCTGTCGGCCTGGCCCTGATTGTCACAAAGCAACATTGTCTGGTAACCGGCCTGCTCAAATTTACTGAGTTCAGTTACCAGTTTTTCTGTGTCACCACCTGTAATACCAGGAGTCTTTGTTTCGTAAGCTGCAAATGGTTGTGGGGTTTTGCCCAACCACTGGCCGGCCTTGTCGCCTGTAATCCAGCTTTCTGCAACTGTAATATGTTGCATTCCTGCAGATGCATCTTCAGCCGATGCGACTACTTTTTCCGGTTGAGGCAACAGAGGATCATGATTAAGGCGGGCTGTACGCATCCGTGGGATCTCATCGTCAAGAGATAGATTTTGCTGAGATAATTGTACCGGATCTCGCCAGAAAAGAGGTGTTGAATCTGGCAGATAATTATTGAGCGTTGCAGTTGTTGCAAACCACGGCATGAATGCTTCAAGACCAGCTGAATGAATCCGTTCTTCAAAACGTGCTTCAAGATCAACAATATCACCATGCGAAAGTTCATCGCGTGAATTTTCTAGCCTGAGCAATGCATTCACAACAGCATCATCATCCAAAATCATATGACTTACAGGCAGAATACTGATGGAATCTATCTTTCCAAGAGAGCGTTGTGATTCCACATTGAACTTACGCATCGACATTACTTCATCATCAAAAAACTCAATGCGAACAGGATTTTCTCCGGGTGGAAACAGATCAATCAGGCCACCACGACGGGCATATTCACCAGTTCTCGTAACCATCGACACTGGGCTGTAACCAATAATTGAGAGTTGTTCACATAGTTTGTCACGGTCATATCGACTATCTTTTACAATCGTCAAAATAGAATTTTTAAGTCGCTGTGGCTCAATTATCCGCTGACGCAAACCGTAAAGCGAAGTTACAACCAACAACTTTTCGTCGTTCATAATTCGATGCAAACCATCCAGATATGCACCAACAAGTTCGGCATCGGGAGAGTTACGATCAAAGGCAACAACTTCCTGTTGCGGCAGGTAAACAATCTTGTCTTGACCGAGCCACGATTCAAGATCATCGGCCAGGGTAAGAGCAGACTCACGATCTGCGGTTACAATCAATGCTGTTTTGTTATGTTTGGAAAACCAGGCAGCAACCAGAAGTGAAAATGATGAGCCATAGAGGCCGTGAAGCACTGGAATTTCGTTTTCAGGCAGTTTTAGAGCAGACTCTACCGATGCGACCCCTTCTACCAGGGTTTCGCTGGAAATAATGCGACCAAGAAGGCCGTTCAAAATTGACAGTCAGCAAGAAAGCTGACCATCGATTCAATAAATATATCCATACTTCCTGTCAGAAAGTCTTTCGCTCCTGATTAAACGGAGTAATCGACCTCAACTTTTCGATAATCTGCGGCATCACTGCTGCAGCATAATCGACTTCAGCTTCACTGTTGAATCTACTCAACGAAAATCTGATAGAACCGTGAGCTGAGATAAACGGAATCCCCATCGCCTTCAAAACATGTGATGGCTCCAAGCTGCCACTCGTACAGGCAGAGCCACTTGACGCAGCAATTTTTGCCAGGTTGAGCATCAGCAGAATACCCTCTCCCTCAATATAGTCAAAGCTTATATTGGTGGTGTTGGGTAACCGTTTATCGACAACGCCGTTGATTCTGCAATCGGGCACTGTCTCAATAATTTTTTTCTCCAGGTGATCGCGCAAATTCCGCACACAACTATTCTCGTTTTCAAGTTGACCAGCAGCAAGCTCACACGCTTTGCCAAACGCAACCAGTCCGGGAACATTTTCTGTACCAGCACGCCTGCCCCGCTCCTGGTGTCCACCTACAATCAACGGGCGAATCTTGGTGCCACGCCTTACATAAAGTGCACCAACACCTTTGCATCCGTGAAGTTTGTGAGCAGAAATCGATAACAAATCTATTGTAGAGTTAGACATATCCAATGGCAATTTCCCGGCAGCCTGAACAGCATCAACATGAAAAATAATACCACGCTCTTTAACTATTTTCCCAATTTCTTCAACAGGAAATATCACGCCTGTCTCATTATTTGCAGCCATAACACTGACCAATGCGGTATCGTCACGCAAACTGTCACGCAACTGAGCTAGGTCAAGACGCCCCTTACTATCAACATCAAGCCAGGTCACTTCTACACCGTGATGTTTCTCCAACTCGCGACAAAGTCCCATCACTGCAGGATGCTCAACCACTGTTGTAACAATGTGTTTTTTCTCAGGATAGGCACGGATTGTACCAATAATTGCCATGTTATCGCTCTCTGAACCACTACCTGTAAAGACCAGTTCCAGAGGAGATTCAACACCAAGCAGATTCATCACTTGATCGCGCGCTCTATCAACTGCATTTCCAGCTGCTGCACCAAGTTTATGCATGCTCGATGGGTTGCCGTAATTTGACTGCAGGTAAGGAAGCATCTCATCGATAACTTCCTGTGCTACAATTGTTGTAGCATTGTTATCCATATAGATTAATTCAGACGGACAGTCCGGAAATTCAAGCTTACTCATTAGTTTTTAACCTCAACAACTATGATTTCGGAATCAACATTTTCTTTCAATTGAGCCTCTACCCAACCTTTAATTGTAGCCTGACTCGATGGACAACTTGCACATGCACCAATCATTCTGACATGCACTTCCTTACCTCTGATTTCCACAAGTTCGATATCACCACCGTCAGTTCTCAAAGCTCTGGCAATATCGTTCTCAAGCAATTCCCTGATCTGCTCAGAATCACCATTGTCAACAGGTTTTGAATCAAGTTGAACCAACCCACTGCCCATTTCTTCCCAACAATCATCAATCACATGTTGGATATCGTGGTGACATTGCTTGCAACCGCCGCCTGCTTTTGTGTAATGAGTTACATCTTCAATATCTTTGAGTTTATATTGCAACACTGCATTACGGACGGTTGAGGTTTTTACCTGAAAACAGTTACAAATTTCTACATCCTGCTTAATCAGAGTGCACGGAATTTCCTTGCCCTTTTTTGTGTAATAATCAATCATCGCCTCTTCCAGCGCTTCACGACCCATCACTGAACAGTGCATTTTTTCTCGTGGCAGACCACCCAATTCATCGGCAATATTTTCATTGGTAATTTTTGATGCTTCTTCAAGGGTTTTGCCAATAATCATCTCGGTTAAGATAGAAGACGATGCAATAGCGCTTCCACACCCAAAAGTTTGAAACTTCGCCTCAGAGATTTTCTGGTCGTCGTCCAGCTTGAACATCAGTCGCAGTGCATCTCCACATGACATGGAACCAACTTCACCCATACCGTCGGCATCTTCAAGTTTACCGACATTTCGCGGGTTCATGAAATGGTCCATTACTTTTTCTGTGTAATCCCACATATTTTTCACCTTCAGCCGCAATATTCCGGCAATTGAAAGGGTTTTTGAAATTATTTTCTCAATACATATAATAGCCTGCATTTATACTTGACGCAAGTTTCAACTTTTAAGCTCGACGGGCTAAATACCCCTCAATTAACAGGGTTATTACGCATGATAGCAAAATCCAGGGAGCCATTTCCCTGCCAGACAACCCACCTATGAAGCCAGTTTCATTCACTGATAATGTCGATACTCTTTCAAAACCAGCATCAGTTGCCAGCTTCTGAAACTCAGCTTTTGAAAGTAGCGGATTCCGGCTTTCTGCCGACGGAACTGTAACCGGAACTACGCCAAGGGTATCGGTCCCAGATACAAACCAGCAGAAGCCAGCCTGATCAACAACTCCGGCATCCAGAATACCGACACCGTTTTGCCATCGTAAATTAACTGGCATCGAAACCATTGGTTTGTCATTAACAATTGGCTCCAGAAGCACACTTGCAGAACCTGCGATTTCAGCTAACGGGAAAGTAACAATTTCTCCTGCGTCAGGATTTGAATCGGAGCTGTTACCCACCGCCAGGGTTGCAGCAATTCTCTGCATCAGAACCGGGAACATTGCATTAGCTTCGATATCATTTTCAGCGCTGGCAAGATTGAATGGAAGCAGAATGATTTGGCCGGAATTCCGACTCCAGGAAAGCATTGCAGGACTACCACTGCCAAATTCCATTTCAAAAGTTGCGTCGCTGTTTTTTACATCGATATATCTACGCCAGATTGATGCTTCCAAAACCTCCAGCGCAGCATCGGGCAAGTCAGAAAAAACTGGCCCGCAGGTGTTAACTGTCAGATTTTCCCGACCTTGTTCACTCCTGGCAACAGGAACAAGTTCACACTCCTGCCCCAAAGTTTTTAACAAAGTGTTCTGATAATACGAAAGCCTGTTTGTATCGCCCAGAAGCAACAACAGAGAACCACCTCTGGTAGTTACCTTCTCCAACTCATTCAAAATCTGTCTGCCCAATGGATCGGGATCAACAAGCGCGACCAGATCGGCAGTTGCAATATCGCCTGCTGCTACCTTGTCACTTGGCAATGCGGTAACATTGAATAAATTTCCACCCAGCGCAGTTTCAAGATATCGCCAACCACCTCTGCCAGTTGTTCCATAATCCTGACCGTGAATCAAAAGCAGATTGATAGTCTTGCACACTTCAAGTACAAACGGACGCGAATCATCAATTCGCAATCGGTCACTGTCAGAAGTTATAATCCCTTTGTAATTTCCAGCCTGCGGCGCAGTAATTGGAAACGCAAGTTGTTGAGCAACTCCAGGAGCTACAGTTGCAACTGCCTGAGCTTTAAGTGAGCCATAAAGTTCCAATCGGTATTTTTGGCCTTTAACCGATGGAGAAACCGTTGCCGTAATTGTAACCGGTTGATCAGGGACCACAGCTCGCAACGGCAACCCTACGCTGAGCACCGCACCATCGGCAGGTTCGCTCTTGATTGTAATTGCATTCAGAGTTCTAATATCCAGCTCTTTTACTGCCTCTTTCAAAACAGTTGAGTCTGACAAGCTGAATTGCATATCGCTGACAAGTAAAATATCGACAGGATGATTTTCTGCCTGATCAATCCATTTTCGGCACTGCTTGAATGCAGCAGGCAGATTGGCAGAACCGTCTGTTGGAGTGAGCTGAAGAATTGCATTGGCAGAAGATTCACCAGCAGTCACCCAGCCGGCAAAAAATTCATTTACAGTTGTGCCAAGCGAGAGAACCTGAATCTCGCTGTCATTCGGCAAAGTTCGACATATGTCAGCAGCAGTAGAGCAGGCATAACTGAAGCAGGTTCCTCCCTCTTCTACAGTCTGCATACTGGCGCTTGAATCAAGTAAAACAAGCAGGGAATATTTACCAGTTGTGTTGTCAGATAAACCGGGCAGCCTAGGTGCGGCAGCAGCAAGTGCGAGCAAAATAATTGCCAGCATTCTCAACAACAAAAGAAGCAATCTGCGTAGCCCGATGCTCCTGGAACGATTAACTTGTGCTTCTTCCAAAAAATGCAGGCTGCTGAAAAATACACGCTTGGTTTTGCGCATATTTATAAGGTGCAGGATAAGCGGAACTGCTGCGCCAAAAGCGGCAAATAACATCATCGGGTTCAAAAAAGTAAATGGCATCAGCGCATCCTCGCCCGTTTGCGCAAGTAGGCCATCAATGCACGATCAAAAGGTGCATCAACTGTCATATCTACAAAATCGATCTTCAGACCGCGACATTCTTCACGCAATATGGTTCGCCACTGTTCAAATTTTTCTCTGTAAGAGGTGCGCAAGTGTGTTGGGTCAATTTTCATAGCGCTTCCAGTTTCAAGGTCTTCAAACCTTGCTTCGCCTCTGTAGTCGAACTCAATTTCCTGAGGATTGAGGAGATGAAAAATCACAACTTCATGCCCGCGATATCGAAAGTGTTTCAGACCAGACATTATTTCATCCGGGTCATCCATCAAGTCAGATAAAAGTATTATCAATCCGCGTCGTGGAAGCTTTTCAGCGACTTTATGCAACACAGGTCCGATGCTGGTTGTACTCTTTGGTTCAGGAATATAATCAAGCTCTTTGAGAACCTGGAAAAGCTGCTTGCGAACTGCTCTTGCAGGCACAGATGCCAACTGCTTGTCAGAAAACAGCTCCAGCCCTACTGCGTCGTTTTGTTTTAGTAACAGATAAGTAAGCGAGGCTGCCAATAACCTGGCATACTCAATTTTTGAGGTCGAGTTTTCTTCAGATTTGAACGACATACTTGAAGATGCATCAACCAGAATTGTAGCCCTGAGGTTTGTTTCTTCAGCATAAATTTTAGTGTAGTAACGATCTGATTTGCCGAACACTCGCCAATCGATATTGGTAGCCGGTTCGCCTGGGATGTACTGCCTGTACTCCGCAAACTCCACAGAAAAACCGTGGTAAGGGCTTCTGTGCAAACCTACTAGAAAGCCTTCAACAACAAGTCTCGCAATTACATCCAGGTTGCCAAGTTTTGCAACTTGATCGGGAGTCAGAATTGACTGACTCAACCTCTTACCTCAGCTAGCAGTTGATCTATTATTGCGTCACAACTCATATCTTCAGCTTCTGCATGGAAGTTTCTGACTATTCGATGCCGTAATACAGGTTTTGCAAGAGCACTGATATCATCCAGTGAAGGAGTAGATCTGCCTTGTAACAAAGCTCTTGATTTTGCACCAAGCAACAGGCATTGGGCAGCTCTTGGACCAGCGCCCCAGGCAAGGAATTCTTTGGCTACTGCCGATTCCTCACCGGCACCAACTCGGGTAGCTCGTACAAGTGAAACAGCATAGCTGGTCACGTTTTCAGCTACAGGAACCGAGTGAACAAGGTTGCGGTAATCGATAACCTGTGCGGCATCAAGAACAGCTTCAGGAGTTTTGGTTTCAATGCCTGTAGTACTTTCAACAATAGCAATTTCTTCATCTCTTTTGGGATAATCGATCCTGATGTTGAACATAAACCGGTCAAGCTGAGCCTCAGGTAACGGATAGGTTCCTTCCTGCTCAATTGGGTTTTGTGTGGCGAGAACAAAAAAGGGTTTAGGAAGATTGTGAGTTTCACCTGCAACGGTTACCTGTTTTTCCTGCATCGCCTGCAGAAGAGCAGCCTGTGTTTTAGGTGGAGTTCTGTTAATCTCATCGGCCAAAATTATATTGGCAAAAACAGGCCCTTTTACAAACTTGAACTTGCGTTGACCACTGGCTGGATCATCTTCCAGGATCTCACTACCGGTAATATCGCTTGGCATTAAATCAGGCGTAAACTGTATTCTTGAAAACGACAGGTTCAACACTTTGCTCAGAGTATCAATCAGCAAAGTCTTTGCCAATCCCGGGACACCCTCCAGCAGAACATGACCACCAGCAAAAAGTGCAATCAGCATTTCATCTATGACCTCTTGCTGACCGATAATCACTTTACCAGTTTCCAGTCTCATTTTTTGGCCAGCTTCAATCAAAGCATCGATTCTATTTTGTTCCAACTTAAATCTCCCGGTTAGTTTTTCAGGTATAACACGGATAATGTACACGAGTTTCCTGTTTAGCTCAACAATCGGTTGCGTATTTGAGAAATAAACTGCATTCTATGGCGCAGGAGGACCGAATGAACAAGCAAGTTTACCGAGATATTGAAGAAATTCTTCGCGAAATTGACCATGCCAGTGAAACTGCAGAAATGCTCAGTGAAACTTTGCGAGCTCTGGTAAAAAGCTGTGCTGAAGAGTACGGCATTGAAAGTGGCAGACTATATCGCGAAGATGGATCCAACTATGTACTGGTTGATAGCACTGGTGAATTTGGTGAAGGAATTATCGGTAAAACCATCCCCCGCGATTACCCGATAATCAAAACTATCACAAAAGACAGAGTTGTGCTCATCACTCCGGAAACTCCAGGTTTTGACCCAACCCTTGAAGACCAGTTTACACACTTTGATTATGCTGCAATCCTAGTTGGTGGCTCTCCAAGCTGGCTTCTGACTTTTGGTATACGACGCGAAACTGATAACGATGATGACCTGCATTTCATTCTGGAAACTATCCGAGCTGCTGTTGGCTTGAAAATGCGGCAGAGCAATCTCGAAAGCCAGATCAGGCAGGCAAGAACAATTCAGATGTCTCTTTTGCCAAGAACTCTCCCTACTATGCCAGGATTTGACTTGGCTGCAATCACCATTCCCGCTGAAGAAGTTGGCGGCGATGTATACGATTGCAGCAAAGATGACCAGGGTGTTCTGGGAATTACTCTGGCCGATGCTTCTGGTCATGGATTACCGGCAGCGCTGCAAGCTCGTGATGTTGTCACCGGGCTGCGCATGGGAATTACCCAGGACCAGAAGATCAATACTATAGTTCAGAAACTCAATAAAGTTATCAACCAGAGTGGGCTTTCCAGTCGATTTGTATCTCTGTTTTATGGTGAACTCGAAGAAACCGGCAACCTGGTTTATGTAAACGGTGGCCACTGCCCGCCACTGCTTTTCAATCCTGACGGCAATGTCTATGACCTGCCAAGTAATGGCCCTGTGTTAGGTCCAGTTCCTGATTTCAACTATCGTCGCAGCTATGTTGAACTGCGACCTGGTGAAGTTTTGGTGATTTTTAGCGATGGTGTTATAGAACGATTGGCCAAAAACGATGAAAATTGTGAGTTTGGCACTTCTGGCCTGGTAAAATTAGTACAAAGCTTGTTTGGAAAAACGGCTCAGGAAATTGTTGACACAATTATGACCGAGGTTAAAGCCTTTGGCGGAAACACACCATTTGATGATGATGTAACTCTATTTATTGTACGCAGACTCACGGCTGACGAATTTACTCCGAAGCAGGAACTGGGGACTGTGGTTCGCCGGTAACCTGCTCTCGCTCAAGCTTGTAAAGTGCATAAATCATCGGTTTTGATTCTTTCAAACCGACTCCTTGAATAGTGCACTGCCGTATCAACTCAAACTTTATCCCATGCAATGTCACGCCATCCCACCGGGGTAGCCCAGCAGTTCTGTCATAAACATAATCAGGCTTCGTAGCTCCCAACCATGTACCACTGGCAACCATTGTCTCAAAACCGACATTTCTGCCAAGTTCCAGAATCTCCGGGCTGACCAATCCTGCAAGATCAATAATTTCCCTGTTGCTTACCCAACCCAAGGCACCGATATCGTGGGCTGCAATCAAACTTCCTTCTGGAGTATTTTCACTAATCCACTGTCCGGTACCAATAAAGCATTCTTCAACACCATCCGAAAATTTGTCAGCATGTGGTTTGACCATTCCAACAATTACAAACCCGTTCCAGCAAATCGTCAACACTACTGCAACACCCAGTACAATATTGAATAATCGCGCACCGCTGTCTGATATTCGTTGACGCAAAAATGCAATAAGGCCAAGTGTAGTCAACAGAATTACAGGCAATAGTGGAGACAGATATCTTGAGATAATCCACACTTTTTTCAAAGCATATCCACCAACCAAAACTCCAACCCAGCTCAAAGCAATCAGAGCTGTAACTACTCTGTTTTTATGTGTAGGAGAACCACTGATTCTTTCGCTACTTCTGACAACAATTACAAGCAATGGAATAATTGCCAGCCATAGTGTTCCCTGGATTGCTCCAAGCTCTTCAATAGACCTGACAACAGATTCTGCCAAAGAAAACAGATCAAGATCCAGACCGTAACTTTTAGCAGCAGCAGTTTCAGGTGTTATTCTGCCAAAAGCAGAGTTGGCATACGCAAGCCACGGACCATAAATAATTAGAAACCCAAGAATCGATTTGAACACTGGTCGTGTTCTGAAATCTTTCTCATAACAAGCCCACAAGTGCCAATAGAGTGCCACAGGCCATAATAACATAAACTCGGGTCGAACAAGCGTTGCCAATCCAGCAACAACACCCCATGCCAGCCATGATACCGGCGGAATTATCGCCGGCATTAATAGCAATAACAAAAACACTCCTGCCAATGGAGTTTCCATCCCTGAAAATGACCATCGTAAGAACCAGGCATCAGATGCAACGAGCAGCAGACCCCACCATCGCCAGTTCGCAGGCACCGAAAAAGCAGCTAAAATTTTATCGAAAATAAATAGTGTCATAAGACCAGCACAGACACCCAGTATTTTGGTTGCAAGCAGTGGAGCAATTCCCAATTTCATCAATCCTGCAATCAGGAAAATCCAGAGTGGTGAAGTTGCACCATAGGTAGGATCACCGACATTGAATGATATTTCACCGTGCTCAATAAGGTTGCGCGCATAGCACATGTGGATGTAGGTGTCATCGGTCACATAATTCATCAGCAATATGCCGGCAACAGCAAAAAGTATTATCGCAGGTAGTAACCTGAGCGGGCGGGATTCCAGGTTCATCACTTTTACTCCAAAAACATTGGTAGCTGTTTTTTATACTATTGCGCCAATCGTATCACAATCCTGTCGACACCACAACTGCTTTGAATTACCTTGTTATCCAACAGGAGGATAAAATGTTTAACAAACAGGTACTGGAAATCGATCTCGACCAGGAACTGGAAAATATTTCCACAAATTTGCGTACTACAGTTAGCAGAACAATGCTGCGACGTGGTGCAGTTGTTGCTATCAGTGGTGGTATCGATAGTAGCGTAACTGCTGCGCTGGCAGTCAAGGCACTTGGACCGAAAAAAGTATTTGGTCTGCTTCTACCGGAACACGATTCATCCCCTGCCAGTACAAATCTGGGCAGGTTACTCGCCGATCATCTTGGCATTGAATATGCAGTTGAAGATATAGCACCCTCGCTTGAAGCAATAGGTTGTTATAAGCGTCGGGATGAGGCAATGCAACAGGTCTTTACTGAATACGGCCCTGGCTGGAAATCCAAGATTGTTCTGCCATCTGATTTACTTGATTCCGATAGAATGAATGTCTATCGGCTGGTTGTTGAAGACCCCGATGGCAACAGATTTGAAGAGAGAATGCCACTTTCTGCATACTTGCAGGTAGTTGCTGCCACAAACTTCAAACAGCGTATCCGTAAAACTATGGAATACTACCATGCCGACAGGCTGAATTTTGCAGTCTTTGGAACTCCCAACAGACTGGAATATGACCAGGGATTCTTTGTAAAAAATGGTGATGGCGCTGCCGACATCAAACCGATAGCTCACCTGTATAAAACTCAAGTTTACGCTATGGCAAAGCATCTGGGGTTGCCGGATGAAATTTGTTCTGTGATTCCTACAACTGACACCTACTCCCTTGAGCAGGGTCAGGATGAGTTCTATTTTGTCCTCCCATACAAAGAGATGGATCTGCTACTCTGGGCAAAAAATCACGGTGTAAACGCTGAAGAAGTAGCCCCGGAACTTGGGCTTAAAGCTGAACAAGTTGAACGGGTATTCAAAGACATTGACAGGAAAAGAGCAACAACAAGACCGCTCCACCTGCCACCTCAACTTGTGGGTAAAGTACCAGAACTAATGTCCTACTAAATGATAGGACTTGCAATATGAACTGCCGGGTTGCATAATCGCTCATGCGATTATCAACTATGCAGGAAGGAACGCTTTGATGCGAATAACCACAAAAGTACGCTACGGACTTAGGGCACTACTACAAATAGCAGTAAGCTACGATGGCAAACCTGTGCCGTTGAGTGCCATATCTGAAAATCAGGAAATCAGTCGTAAATATCTGGAACAACTTGTTGCTGCATTAAGGCGTGAAGGTCTGCTGGGCAGCAAAAAAGGTGTGCTTGGCGGTTATTATCTTACAAAAGAACCAAAAGACATTTCTCTTTGGGATGTTTTTTGTTGCATGGAGGGATGTATCCCCCTGGTCGAATGTGTTCCTGAACCTGATTCCTGTACCCGTTCTTCATTCTGCACAACCAGAAGTATCTGGGAACTACTGGATACCAAACTTCAGGAATTCTGGGAGAGTTATACACTTCAGGATCTGATGGATAATTTACCAGAAATTGAAGGTGTACAGAAACAAATCGAAAAGTAATCTGTTTTAAATAATCAGCTCAAGGGAAGGCAACAGCCTTCCCTTTTTCTTTGTTGTTTATTTGACAACACTCTGCCTCAATGCGACATTTTCAGCAGATAACTTATTCAACAATAGGAAATTGCAATGGATTTAGTCCAACAAATCAGAGATCAGGCACGGTTACTAGATCGTTATGTTATATTACCTGAAAGTGAAGATAGTCGCACACTTCAATGTGCCTCTGTTCTTGCTACAGAGAACATTGCAAAGCCTGTTTTGATTGGTGACACAACCAGGATTATAACAAAAATACAAGACCTGAATCTTTCCTCTGATGGTATCAGTATTATCGATCCATCCACTGATGCAAACAGGCAAAGTCTTGCAACTCTCCTGTATTCCAAGCGACAACACAAAGGAATGACTTTGGAAGAGGCAACTGCATTGGCACTGAATCCACTTTGGTATGGTGCTTTGCTTGTAGAAGCTGGCCACGCCGACGGTATGGTTGCAGGTGCAGTCAACTCTACCGGTGATGTTCTACGGGCAGGGTTTCAGGTAATCGGCACAACTCCTGGATGCAGTGTAGTATCAAGCTGTTTTGTGATGTACAAACCTGATTGGAAATTCGGAGACAACGGCCAAATAGTTTTTGCCGATTGCGCTGTCAACCCAAACCCGGACGCTGAACAGCTTGCCGACATTGCCATAGCAACTTCAATAACCGCCAAATCTCTCTGTAATTTTGAACCTTCAGTTGCAATGCTGAGCTACTCAACTGGAGAAAGTGGCTCTGGCGTAGATGTTGACAAAGTAAGTCAGGCAACTTCCATAGCTGCTAAACTTGCACCGGAATTAAAAATCGATGGCCCACTTCAAGCCGATGCCGCAATTCTGGAAGCAATTGGAAAACGTAAAGCACCAGACAGCCCTGTAGCAGGTGAAGCAAATATTTTGATTTTTCCTGATCTCAACAGTGGCAACATTGCGTACAAACTTGTACAAAGAATGGCCGGCGCAGCTGCTGTTGGTCCTGTGATGCAAGGAATGGCCAAGCCGATAAATGATCTGTCTCGTGGATGCAGCTCGGATGACATTGTGAATATGGCTGCAATTACAGCTTTGCAAAGTAGCAACTCACAATGAAAAATGTATTGATTATCAACTGTGGCAGTAGCTCCCTTAAATATAAGCTGATAGATATGGAGCAGGAACAGTTGCTCTCCAGCGGCCTGGTAGAACGTATCGGACTGGACTCTGGAAGACATATTTACAAACGACCTGAAGCAGATGACATCGTTCAAGAAGTTGAAATCCCAGATTATGACTTTGCCATCAAAATCTTGATCGACGCATTAACCGGCGATCAGGGAGTCATAGATAATCTCGATAAAATCCATGCAGTCGGGCACAGAGTTGTTCATGCTGGAGAAAAATTCAGCGGATCCGTGTTAATCGATGATCAAGTAATTGCTGCACTCGAAGAATGTATCCCACTTGCGCCACTTCACAACCCACCAAATTTGATCGGCATCCAGGCATCAAAAAAGATGTTACCCGATGTACCAATGTGCGGAGTATTTGACACTGCTTTTCATCAAACCATGCCGGAAAGTTCATACATCTACCCTATCCCATATGAGTTGTATGAAAAACATGCAGTCCGTCGATATGGATTCCACGGAACCAGCCACCGCTATGTTACCCTGCGAGCTGCTGAAATATTGGAACAAGATCCCTCTGAACTGAATTTGATTACTTGCCACCTGGGTAACGGTGCATCAGTTGCAGCAATCAGAGATGGCAAATCGATTGATACTTCAATGGGACTCACTCCATTGGAAGGCTTGATGATGGGAACTCGCAGCGGGGATATTGATCCAGCAATGGTTGGCTACCTTTCCCGCCTGCTGAACAAGACTATTGATGAAATTGAAACGGTGTTAAATAAAGAAAGTGGCATGCTGGGAATCTCCGGAGTCTCAAGTGACCTGCGCGATGTTGAACGTGCATATGCCAACGGAAATGAGCGAGCAAGGTTGGCTCTTGAAGTCTACTGTTATCATATCAGAAAATATATCGGGGCTTATGCAGTTGCGCTTGGCCGAGTTGATGCCATAGTATTTACTGCAGGTGTTGGTGAGAACGATTCGCTGGTCAGGGAATGGGCTTGTCAGGGATTGGATATCATCGGCGCTAAACTTGATCCTTTCAAAAACGCCACACGGCGCGATGAATCAGTGATTAGCAAGAACGGTTGTCGCGTAGATATCATGATTATTCCTACCGATGAGGAATTGATGATTGCCCGCGACACAGCAGAAATTGTTTTCAGTAAGCCGACAGGTAAAAATGATTCGTAAATTAGTTATCATCATAGCAATTTTTATTGCCTGCAATGCGTGTGCAGCAAATCGTTCTTCATTGTTACAGGATTTAAATAATTATCTTGCGACTGACCAGCTGGAACATGCTTACGCAACACTTACTGCACTTAGATCCCTATCTCCCGATAATTCAAAACTTGCTTATAACTCTGCCTGCCTGGCAACACAAATGAACAACTTTGATATCGCGATTACAGATCTTGAAAATGCGTTTACACTAGGGTTTGACGATATACATCTGCTAACTTCTGATTTTGACTTGAAGCCGTTGCATAACAATCAGCAATTTGTAAACCTGATTTCAAAAATTGAAATTGAACTTGCAGATAAAGCAACTGAACAAGCTTTGGCTATTACTTCAGGAAGCAGTAGCAAAAAACTCTCTCTGTCCAACTCTGGTAGTGCAATAATCGGTGCCAACTCAACTGGTTTGAGCACGCAACTGGTTATACCTGCGGATGCTTTACAAGAAAGAGCTGAGCCATGGTTCAATGGTGGCGGCTTAGTACTAGTTGTTGCTGTTCCAGATAGCAGTGACACTTTCGATTCAGAACGCATCTGGCGGTTCGGTTTTGGAAAATACGAAGGGAAACCTGCAGGCTGGGTGATTTCAAATCCAGGTCAAATGGTCAACACTCGAGTCGAAGACCTTGCTCCCCGACTACGGCTTGATCCGTCGGCTGGCAACGCCCTGCTGGATATCAATATACCTTGGGAATACCTTGAACCATATCAACCACCATCAGATACAATTTTCGGTATCAACATTCATCTGATTACTACAAGTGATGATGGACAAAAATTACACTTTTCACTGCTATCTGACCCTTCAGGAAACAGGCGTAATATTTCAAAGATGCGCTATCTTCCTCTGTCTATTCTACAAGGGAATCAGTTGCAGTTTTCAGGTGCAATCAACAACTCTATTGCAGGCAATAAACCGTTAAGCCTGGACATAAAGTTTTGGAGTGATGAGGCTGCTTCCGGGACTCTGCTTACAGATGTTCTTGGCCCTGACGGGAAGTCAGTTGTCAGCAATAAAATCATTCCTGAAGTTATATCTATCTCTACCGGATTGAATAACTGGCATCGTGAAGCTGATTTATCATCGATGCCACAAGGAATGTATCAGGTAACTGCCGGGCTGGCTATCAGAGACACAGTTCTTGTCTGGAGCACCCCGGTCATGAGATACGACGACAGCTGGCCTTTCTCAGTTTATGATCGCAGTAAAAATTTGCGTGAAATTGACAGAGCGTCAGTGATGTGGCGTGTCAATCTTATAGAACAATCTCTTGCCAACAGAGATTCAAGAAGCAGTCCAGCTACAACTCTGATTACTCTTGCTGAAACAGAAGATCTTCTTAATCAAGGGATTAACAGCGGTCATATTTTACCGGAAAAAGGTATCTTTGCTGCAGCATTCAACACTCCGGATAATAAGTTGATGCCTGTGAATTGCCTTCTACCGGAACCTGATAAACAGGAACAATGTTTGATCTGGGCAACCAGTGAGAACATCCCTGCGGATGCACTTGCTAATCTGCTATCTAACAGAATGCAAGCTCGTGAATTCCCCTGGGACAGAACAATTGTACTGATACCACAATTCAGAAACAGTGCTGATTTGGAAGCTTGTATTTTGTGGGCGCGTGAAATGTTTCCAGAGAAACCGGTTCAGTTGTATGGTCGGGATGATTCTGCTGCAATTGTGAAGAAGGTTGAAGGTGCAAATCCTGAAGCGGCAGATAACTACCGCAACACGACTCAACCTGTTAACTCGGCATCGGAATTGATTCGAAATGTTGCCAAGTGGCTCGTATCTCTATGACCCAAAAAAGTTACGAACATTTGCTTCGTAATTATCTGAATCTTCACCATAACCGGTAATATCTTTGCCATCTATTATAAATGTGGCATGCTCTCCAATAATCCTACTGAACTCAACTGTCGAATCCTTATGCCCATCACGACTCATAATCAAGTGAGCCAATCGTTTATTCGATTTTGAGGTGATTGATTCATTACACGCAGGACACAAAAAAGTGACCATTTTGCCATCTTCATAAACAAAATTATCATCTTTCAGACATTTAAAGTTCCCTGGTTGGGGACTCATCAGAATCAATCCCAGTTTTTTACCATGTTTGACTGTTAAAACAATCTTCACATTTGGGTTCAGAACTGTCTTGCATTTTGGACAATGGAACCGTTTCTTCATAATCGACCTCGAACAAGTAGTTGCGAGTTATTGTTAATAGTGCGACACTTTCACACTGTACCTTTTTGTTTCGACCAATTACCTAGGAGCTTTAAATGCGTTTTATAATTTTTGCAACTGTTTTATTGGCTTCAGCAGCGATTGCTCAACCTGAATATATTTCAAATCCTGCTACCCCTTCAGATGGAGTCCAAACTATACAACTGAATGAGCAGTGGACTATAGGTGGAGATGATGAAGATGCCCATCTGATAGGAGTGATTTCACAAGTACTTGCAGACGATGCAGGCAATATTTACTTACTGGATTCCCAGCTTGCTCAGGTTCACGTTTTCTCTGCTGATGGCGAGTTTCTACGCTTCCTTAGCCGTGAAGGTGATGGTCCTGGTGAAGTCAGAAGCCCAAATGACATGATGTTTATGCCAGACGGCTCACTTGGGCTGATGCAGGTTTTTCCCGGGAGCATTATACAAATTGATCTTGAAGGCAGTCCTATCGGTAAATATCCATTTGATTCCGGCAACCCCAACGCAGGCGGATTTGCCGTTCTGGTACGAGGTAAAAGCAAAAACAAAAATCTTGTTCTGGTTGGTATGCGACAAACTTTTGGTGCTGGCATGTTAGTTCAAAACAGATTTATGAGCAGCTTTGATTCTGATGGAAATGAACTTATAACTTATTTTTCCGGAACTATGGAACAGAACTTTGCCAACCTTGTTTTAGATGAAGTCGGCACTGATTTTCCGTGGGCTCGATGGGATATCGGCCAAAATGGATCTGTGACTCTGGCCCCATCTCGTGATGAATATCGATTTGAACGCTACTCTGCAGATGGAGAACTGGAATTGACATTCGGTCGCAGCTATGAACCGTTAAAACGCGATGAAGCTGCAATGAAACAGATTACTTCTGCGATGGAAGCACAAGGCAGACATTATCCGGTTCCACCGGCGGTTACAGTCAGTGACTTTGAGCCTGCAATCACCTGGGTCCATGCTGATAATCTTGGCAACATCTGGGTACAAACCAGCAGATCTGGTGTTGACCAACCTGAAGGTACAATGCTCAGTTACGATGTATTCAACAATGACGGCAAATTCATCAAGCAGTATGCTTTTGCCTGTGATGGTGACACTAAACATGACTTGATGTTTTTTATCGATGACAACAGATGTCTGCTTGTAAAAGGGTTCCATGATTCAGTTGCATCAATGCAGGGAGCATCATCTACTGAAGACGAAGAAGAGCCTGAACCTGTATCTGTTACAAGCTACACAATAGATTGGGATTGAATTGGCTGAACTAAAACTTAATACTGATCCGCAAAATGCTTCCGAGAAATTTGCATGGTGGATTTCGCAACTTATGTCGCCACCATTTCTATCTCTGAGTGCAATACTCTTGCAGGCATGGTTGATTCATTCAAAAGCTGCCTGGCTTTGGGCGCTGTTTTATATTTCGGCTGGTATTCTTGTACCTCTCGGTTTTGTCGTCAGGCAATATCGCAAAGGTGAAATATCTGATATTGACCTGAGTAGGCGGCGTGACCGATACCGCCCTATGCTGATGTTGCTCTCAAGCGCAGGACTTGCCACAGCAATAATGAATCGTAGTGGAGCACCTGTGGAACTGGTAAAACTTGTCGCAATAATGTGGCTTCTTTCGCTGGCACTACTTGCAGTGACTTTGCTCTGGAAAATAAGTGTCCATTGCGCAACCTGTGCAGGAGTATGCACATTGATTCTGTTGGTCGGCGATCAGGCAATGCCGCTGATTATAGCTGCACCTGCAATGGTTTGGTCACGCACCAAACTCCAGGCACATACTTTGAGTCAGACAATCACCGGTTCAATGCTTGGTGCAGGTATTTTTTACCTCACCTACAAATACATCATCCAATAGGTTTTATTATGCTACTCACTTTTTTGCTCGCAATTCTAGTTTCCAATCCTTCAACTCCTCCTGAAGGAACAGCCCAGATGAAACTGGAGGAAGTTTGGCGAACTTATGAAGATGAAATGCTGATTGGCTTGATAAGCTCGATTATTACCGACAAAGATGGCAATTTCTATCTGCTGGACACACAACTTTCTGAAGTCCAGGTTCTCTCCCCCGATGGCGAATACATCAACACCATAAGCGGCGAAGGCGAAGGCCCTGGTGAAATCCGGCGACCTTCCGAACTTGTTCTAATGCCCGATGAGACTATAGGCATAGTTCAACGTTTTCCAGGCCGTATTGTGAAACTTGAACCCGATGGTACACCAGCAGGCACAGTTCTACCCAGTGACCCGACTGATGGTGGCATGGAATGGTTGCGAGAAGCCAGATGCAAAAATGGGATGCTTGTTTTTGGTGGTTCACATAATCGCAGAGGTGACAACCAGAGAATCAGACAATATTACATCAGCAAATTCAATCCTGATGGAACTGAAGAACTGACATATTTTGAGCGCGAAGTTGTTTTTGATTTCGGTGCCAAAGAATTCAATGAAGTTGATGACGATTTTGCTGCTCCGGGAAGATGGGATATTTCAAGCGATGGTACTGTTTACATAGCTCCTGACAGAGACAGTTATCACATCGATGCTTATAGCAGCAATGGTGAATTAAAATTCTCTTTCAATAAAGAATTCAAAGCTCATAGACGCACAAAAGAACAGCTTGATCGGTTGAAAGCCAACCATGAAGCCAGGCGAGGCAGGCGCAGATGGTTCCGTCCGCAAAACTTTGCTCCAGGTGACCCGGCAATAAAACTTATCAGAGTTCGCAATGATGACACAGTCTGGATTTTGGATGCATATGGAACCAGCAAACAGCGAGATGGAGTTATCAATAGCTGGGATGTATTTTCTGCCGATGGGAACTATTTGCGTCGAGTAGAAGTTATTGCTCCTGGTCGCAACAATGACCGAGTGTTTTTCGTAGGTAATGATCGTGTGGTGATAGTACATGGCTATGCAGATGCATCGGCAGCTCTTATGGGCGAAGAAGCCGATGATGACATAGCACCAGTTAAAGTGGTATGCTATCGTATAGTTAGTTAACTTTTTCTTTTTCGGGGAATTTCTTTCATGAAGAACCTGTTCGTTATTTTTTGCTGTCTCTTCCTGTTTGCAGGATGTTTTGAAGATTCAACTGACAGCGCAGCTCCAGACTCAACCGCCGCAGACTCTACTGAAGTCAAAAAACCCAAAAAAGAAAGGGCAATCAAGGTTAACGCATCAGCTGTCATTGAAGGCAATCTGGTTGAGCCTGTTTTTGCCGACGGTGTACTGCGTACTACCAAAACAGTTGAGATTAGAGCCAAAGTTAGTGGCCAACTGAGTAAAGTCTATGTTCGTGACGGTGACACCGTCTACAAAGGTCAGTTGTTGACTCGTATTGACAATCGACAATATAAAATTGCTCTGGAAGAAGCTCGGTTCGGACATATTCAGGCACTGAGTCAAATCGCTGCTGAAGATGAGGAGCAGATTGACAATCCTGAAGCTCTAAAAGATTTTCTTGCCACTCGCGAAGCACTAGAGAATGACAAGTCTCTCTCTGCTGAACAATACAGAGCTGCACTGCTGAACCTGGAACTTGATGCTTTGAAAAAAGGCGCATTCAGACAAGATATTTTTGCCCAACGTACTGGGCTTGCTGCTGCCAGGAATGCCGAAGAAAGAGCAAAGTTGGATCTTGAGTATACAGAAATTCGCGCTCCGTTCAGTGGCACTGTCACCAACTTGTCTGTGGTTGCTGGCGAAATGGTAGCTTCGGGCCAGGCTGTCTGTAATATTTTCGACAACTCAAAGCTTGAAGCTGTAGTCAATGTACTTGAAGCCGACCTTGCTGGTTTGGCTGAAGGCAGAAAAGTTCTGTTATCAATCCCTGCAGTTGATGAAATTGTAACAGCTGTTGTCAATGTGATCAGTCCAACACTTGATCAAACCAGCAGAACCTGTGCTGTAATTATTCGTTTCCCAAATCCGGACAAACTGTTCCGACCGGGAATGTTCACCAGAGCTGAGATCGCAGCCAGAATCCATAATGACAAACTACTCATCCCCCGTACTGCTCTTCTTGAACGAGATGACAGACCACTGGTGTTTAAGGTGGAAGAAGATAGAGCCCAGTGGCTTTATGTGACTATCGGCCTGCAAAACAGTGAATGGGTTGAAATCAAAAAGGTACATAGCGGAGGCTCTCTTACTCCTGGCGATCAAGTGGTTGTCAGTAACCACCTGACCCTTGCTCATGAAGCAAAAATTAAAATCAAAAAAGTTGTAGAACAAATTGACCGCTGGGCTATAGAGGAGTAAGCATGGTAATCCGCACTGCGGTTCAGAGGCCAGTTGCTGTAATGATGCTGTTTGCAGGGCTGGTGCTAATAGGAACGCTCTCATTCAACAGACTGCCAGTTGATCTGCTTCCTGCAATCAATTATCCAAACCTGACTGTAATTACCAACTACAGTGAAGTACCTGCCGATGATCTGACCAGACTTGTCACAAGACCTCTTGAAGAGAGAATTACCGGTCTGGCTGGTGTACGTAGTGTTGTATCCAGTACTCGTGAAGGTGTTTCTTCAATAACTGTACAGTATGAATGGGGCACTGAGATGGAGTTTGCAAACCTCCATCTACGTGAAGCTGTTGATCAGGTTGCTTATCGCGAAGATTTCCCGGAACAAGCTGAACGACCTCTGATTTTGCGCTGGGATCCAGGCGCACGTCCAATTGCAATTATTACGACCAGCGGTGACAACCTTGCTCCTTTAACCGAGTTTTGTCGTGAAGTTGTGAAGCCAGCTATTGAACAGATTGACGGAATGAGCCAGGCGGAAGTTATTGGTGGAGCTGACAGAGAAATTCTTGTTCAACCTGATTTGGAAAAACTCAGACTGTATGGTCTGACAATGGCTCAGCTTCAAAACTCGCTGCGAACTGCCAATGTCAGTTTCCCAGGCGGCAGAGTTCGCAAAGGCCCACTGCATTTACCACTGAGGATTTTGGGCGAATTTGAATCGCTGGATGACATTCGCCAAACCGAAATTCCGGGGTCATCAAGCGGTGTAATAACTGTCAATGATGTGGCTCAAGTTATAGATACAACCAGCGAGCCAACTGGTTCTACTCTCCTTGCTGACAGCGACGTAGTTTCAATTATGCTCTACAAAGAGGTTGGCGCAAACACCATAGATGTTTCCAAAGATATAGAAAAGATTCTCAACATAGTAGGAACTCAGTATCATGATTTCTCATTCAATTGGGTTTACCGTGATGCCGATTTTGTTGAGGAAAGTTTCCGAGGCTTGCGCGATTCAATGCTTGGTGGTGCCTTGCTTGCACTGCTGGTTCTCTTTTTTTTCCTGCGCGATTGGCGGAGTCCTCTTGTTGTTGGTTTGTCAATTCCCATTGGTATAATGAGTACTTTTGCATTTATGTATTTCTCCAATGTAAAACTGAACTTGATGAGTCTTGGTGGTTTGTCGCTCGCAGCTGGTATGCTTGTCGATAATGCTATTGTCGTGCTGGAAAATATACGTCGACATCTGGGAATGCTTCCTGGCGGCTCAAATGTTGAAAATACTGTTGCCGAAGCTACATCAGAAGTCTCTTCACCAGTTATCGCGGCAACACTGACAACTGTTGCTGTGTTCTTTCCCGTTGTTTATGTACCTGGTATTGCTGGTGAATTTTTCCGCGACCAGGCACTGACAGTCACAATTGCATTACTTGTGTCAGTGGCAAGTGCGTTGTTGTTGCAACCTACACTGTCGGCAAAGTTATTGTCTGCAGGAACCACTACTCCGCGTGGTATATTTAAACTGAGCGATAAAATGTTCACATCGCTACATAACAATTATCACAACGCTCTTATTACTGTCCTGCAACACAAGAGAACTTTCCTGTTTGCAATTTTACTCCTGGGACTTGTTTCCGGATTTTTCGCAACTGGGCTGGATAGAACATTCCTGCCAGAACGCAACAGCGGTGACTTTACACTTTCACTTGAGCTGCCTAGTGGCACACCACTGGAAGGAACTGTCGAAGTTACTAGAGATTTGGCTACAAAACTTGCTACTCTGCCTCAAATACATACTGTATTCAGTCAGGTCGGCGAAACTGAAAAAACTTTGGCTGCCTTGAAAGAATATACAGCACCAAATACATCCCGAATCAGAGTATTGCTACATAGATCCCGCAACAGCGCTAAGAAGCTGGCAGAAGTTAAAAGCTGGCTGGAAAAAGAGCTCGCAGAGTCCGATGGAATCGTAGCTGTTTTACGCGATGAAGGCATTGGCCTCAGCGAAATCCTTGCTTCTGGTGGCCAACCATTCAGTCTGGGAGTTGTTGCAGAAAATCCTAACGATGCAATAGAAGTTGCTGAAGAATTACTGCCAAAACTCAGAGCTGTTGATGGATTGAGCGACATTGCAATGGACAGGGTACTTGGTAATCCTGCAATGGAAGTGACTATCAATCGCGAAAACGCTCTGCGTCATGGCGTAGACCCTGAATCACTTGCCAGAGAATTACAGTCCCGAGTTCAAGGAACTGTTGCAACTACTTATAATGAGATTGACCAACGAATCGATATTGCTGTTCGCTTGCCAAAAGACCGTCGCCAAAATCTTGATGCAATTCTTTCCTCACCAATTGCTGTCAATGGAGGCAGGACTGTACCACTTGGTAGTTTTGTAGATTTAAGTGAAGGCAGACCAGTACGCGAAGTTGTACGGCGTAATCAGCGCAGGCAAATCACTCTGTCCAGTGATATAACTGAAAGCATCAACTCCATCTGGGAAAATGTGAATTATGAGTTATCACAACTGAATCTTCCTGAAGGAGTAGCGTTTATAACTGGCGGTGAACAAGAGGAAATCAACAACAGCTTCCGTGATTTAGGTTGGGCTCTGCTGCTTTCAGCTTTATTGGTTTATATGATTCTGGCAGCGCAGTTTGAATCGTTCCTTGACCCACTGATAATCTCTGCTGTACTGCCTGTTGGGATTATTGGGGCAGCAATAACACTACTGTTAACTAACAACAGTATTAACATAATTTCTCTGATTGGTTTGATAGCATTACTCGGAATATCGGTTAATGATGCGATTGTCAAAGTCAGTACAATTCGCAGACTCAGGCTTGATGGCATGCCACGCAAAGAAGCAATTCTGGAGGCAAGTTCATTACGGTTCCGACCTATCATCATGACTACTATAACCACAGTTCTGGCTATGATTCCAATGGCAATCGGGCTAGGTAGCGGTGAACAAATTCAACGACCACTGGCAATCACAATCATTGGTGGACTGACAATGGCTACATTGCTCACTCTGTTTCTAACTCCGGTTATTTACGAAATTTTCCATAGTCGAGTTGATAAAAAATGATTCGCAAGTTCATAGAACACCCTGTTGCAACCTGGATGCTTTTCACAGCACTAATGCTGACTGGTATCTACTCTTTGCCTCGATTAGAAATTGAGGCGATGCCTGAAACTGAATTGCCTTCAGTTACTGTTGTCACAACATGGAATGGCGCATCGCCAATGGCAGTGCAACGCTCTCTAACTATCCCGATAGAAGCTGCTGCTCGTAAAGTTCATGGCGTTGAAAATATCAAAGCCTCTTCCCGGCCAGGTCGTAGCAACGTCACAATTTCTTTTAGAAGAGATGTAAATGTAGAGTTTGCACAGCTTGAACTCGCTGAACAACTGGGCGCTGTCAGGCGTGACTTACCGTCATCTGCTTCACAACCAAGACTTGTACCGTATATTCCTGAAGAATTCAGAACCGGTGATTTCCTTACATTCAGTCTGATTTCTTCCCTGGATGCAAATACACTCCGTGATAAGGCTGAAACCTGGCTCCTGCCAAGACTACTGGCCATAACTGGTGTTGCTGACGCTGAGTTGCAGGGTGGCGCAAGACCTCTACTACGTGTAAATCTGGATTTTGATCTGCTTGAACAGTACAACATCAGTGCTGATGCGGTTTTTACTCGCATTAACGCACTTGATGATATTCTACCGGCAGGCACAATTACACGTCATGGCAATGACCTTTCTCTGAGCGTTCAAGATTCTGTAACAACTGCACTTATTAAAGAAACGGTTGTCCAGTCAGTTGGTGGGCAGTTGATAACTGTCGATAGAATTGCCGATATTGTTCCAAGCTTTGAAGACCCTTCCTACTTTGTACGTATTAATGGTGACAATGTAATCCAGTGCAGCGTTGCTAAACGAAGTGGCACAAATGCAGTCGCAGTAAGCCGTAGAATTCGTGAAGCGCTACCACAGATAAATGAGATGATGCCGTTTGAATGTGAGTTTGAGATTGATACTGACCAGGGTAAAGATCTTGAGGACAAACTGCGTGAACTTGTTTACCGATCGCTTGTAATTTTAGCTCTGTTGTTCCTGATGCTGGCAGCTGCACTGCGCAGAGTTCAATTAACTGCTATTGTCATATCGTCTATTCTACTGGCAATTGTCATTTGTCTGTCATTGTTCTATTTCTTTGATATCTCGGTTAACTTTATCACCATCAGTGGATTAACAGTCTGCTTTGGTATGTTGCTTGACAACAGTATTCTGGTTCTCGATGCTATTCATCGCAGATTCAGCAGACGTAACCTCACACCAGTCGAAGTACTTGTTCGAGGAGCTGGCGAAGTTGCCTTCCCCATAATTGCTACTACTTTGACCACTATAGTTGCTTTCCTCTCATTTATCTTTTTAAGTGGTCGACTAGCCCTTTACTATGTTCCTCTTGCGGTAAGTGTTGGAATTGCGATGCTAGCCTCAATTCTGGTTGCATTCGGTTGGGTCCCCGTTGCACTGCGTAGAACTGCTGAAATTGAGATGTCACGCGCCGATTCAAATGCAGAAGTTGAACCTGAAGGATTTTCACTTCTATGGCGCTGGTCTATTTCCTCTTTAGTAGTTGTTCTGTTTGCTGGCGGAGCAATGTACTGGATTAAGGGAATCGATACTGTCACAGGTCTGCTTCCCTGGTTTGGTGGCGGACTTGCAGTAATGATAATGGTTGGCATTTTCTCAAGCTGGGTTGAAAAGATTACCAGACTCCACATAAAATTCTGGTTTTACCCTGTTGCCCTGCTGGTTGCTTTCAGTTGGTTCGCAATTCATTTGTATAATAATGAAATTGACCAGGGTGGTTTTTGGCGGCAACAGGATAAGGAAACTCTGGTTGTTTATCTTGAAAGACCAGTGGGAACCGATGTTGTTTTTGCCAGTGAAACAATGCTTCAGTTTGAGCGCGAGCTGACACCTATTCCAGCTGGAATCACCATGAAATCTACCAGCTATGATAATCGTGCATACATGTATATCGAGTTCGATGATGACATGTTGTTAACTGAGTATCCTGAGTTATATCGAAATAAAATTATCATGCTGGCAGAAGAACTTGGTGGAATGTTCATCTGGATTAATGGCTTTGGTGATCCTTACATGAAGGGTGGCCGTGGCGGCGGTAACAACAATTCAGTCATCAAGATTACCGGTTACAACAGCAAAGAGCTTAATGAAATTTGCCAAGGTGTAATTGACAGGTTGGGAAAAAACCGACGAGTCAGGAGCACCCGCTTAACTGGTGGTGAAAGATTCAGTCGTAGTGATATGAGTGAAACTTTGATTGTTATCAACCGTGAAGCTCTTGCCAAATATCACCTTTCAGTTTCCGAAGTTGTCAGCCATTTGCGTAGACTTCTTGGCATAGAATATCCCTGGCACATGCTACTTGATGGTGAGGACCAAAGATTACAGCTCGGTTTTTTGAATTCAGACCAGATTCAGTACGACCAGATAGCTGCCCACATGATGACAACATCAAATGGCATGCGTATTCGCTTGAGCGACGTAGTTTCACTAGTTGAGCAACCAGTTGTTTCTACAATCAACCGTGAAGACCAACGCTATTCCATGCAAATAACCTGGGAATATGTTGGCACTGACAAGATGAAGAAAAAATTTATTGGTGATATCATGGCAGGTATTGAGCTGCCCTACGGCTACGAAGCTGAAGATACTTCTGGTGATCGATTTACTCGTGAAGAAGAAGAAGAAATGAACAGTATGTTACTGCTCACTTCGCTCTTCATTTTCATGACTCTGAGTGCTTTGTTTGAATCTATTGTGTTACCAGTGCTTGTACTGATGGCTCTGCCAATGGCACTGTCAGGTGTGATGGTTATATTCTGGTTAACAGATTCGTCATTTGACTCATCGGCACGCATTGGACTGGTTCTGTTATTTGGTATTGTTGTGAATAATGCCATTCTACTGATTAATCGTTTCCGGGTTCAACTTCGTGAACAGATTGAAACAGGTAATTTTGCGTCCTGGAGTATCCCTCAAAAACGACGACTCGGCGGGTATGATCTTTGGCAACTTCCCAGATCTCAAAAAATTGAAATGTTACAATCGGCAATTGCCAGTGGCACCAGAATCCAGCTCCGATCAATACTGCTCACAAGTGGAACCACCATTGCAGGGATGCTCCCACTGCTTATCAAATTGACCGACAACGATGGCGGCAAAGACATTTGGGAGAACCTGGCACTCTCATCCATTGGCGGGTTGGCATCAAGCACTGTCCTGATTATCAGTGCTATCCCCGTACTTTATTACATTTTCACACGGATAGGTTGGATTTTTGCAAGCCTGTTACACAAGATAAAAACCTTCCGCACTTGACCTGAGGCAATTTATCGATCAATTTACTCTGACAACTAATGACTACTTTTCAAGGAGAAAACTGATGTCCAATCACATCGATGTCCTGCTACTAAATGCTCTTCCCGCTTCCGGAAAAAGTGAAGCCAGAACATATCTTGCAAGCCTGTCTGCTGAAGAATGCGAAAAGCAATTCGGAATCGGCCACACTGTCCAACTTGACGACTATCCTTATGTCCATCTTATGAGATGCATCAGCCAGGAACTCCGCGCTCTTGGCCTTGATGGCGGCTTCTTTGATGCTGACCATCTGCCAATGAAACAACCGCTGGACTGGGGAACCTTGATGGAGCTCCTTAATGAAGACTACCACGATATGATTAATGGCCGTAAGCCTGAGCCTGAAGACCCATCAAGCTGGTTGCTTGACAGGTACGATGTATGTCGTGAAAAAGTTGGTGCACCTGCTCAATTCAGAGATTTAAGTGAAGACAACAGAAGCAAACTTGAGGATGCAATCCGCGATGAAGCTGCAAAACTTTTGAAAGATAAAGTAGCTGAAGTGCCAGACAGCATGGAAGGCAAAACAGTTGTCGTCGAATTTGCAAGAGGTGGCGCTGATAAAAGTGATATGCCGCTTAATGATCCATTTGGTTACCAGTACTCATACAGAATGCTCTGTCCAGAAATGTTGGAAAAATCCAGTATTCTGTATATCTGGGTATCACCAGAAGAATCGCGACGTAAAAACGACCACCGCACTGACCCAAATGACCCAGGCTCAATCCTGAATCACGGTGTTCCAATTGAGGTTATGATGGGCGATTATGGCTGTGATGACATGGCACATCTGCTGGAAACTTCTGAAAAAGATAATACAGTTACAGTAGAAGCACATGGTAAAACCTATCACCTGCCACTAGGCCGTTTTGACAACCGAGTTGATCTGACAACTTTCATACGCGATGATCTTGGAAATTGGCAACAGGAAGATATGGAAAAACTTCAGGCAGGAATGCGTGAAGCTTTTGATCAGATTTTTTCACAACTGTAGGATATATACAATAAGGGGAGTGCAGTTTTGCACTCCCCTTATTCTACATATGTAGAGTTTTATTTAATCAATGTCATTTTAGACATTTTTATATCTAAGCCAGCTGTAATTCTTGAGAAATAGATACCACTCGCCAGTTTCTGGCCATTATCATCATTACCATTAAAGATGAATTCTTTTTCACCAGGTGACATTGGAGTGTTATTCAGAATATGTCGTACTACTTTTCCTGAAATATCAATTACTTCAAGTGAAACACTTTCTGGTTGCCCCAAAGTAAACTTGATTACAGTCATTGGATTAAACGGATTTGGACTGCAAACTGGCTTGCTCAACAAAGCAAACACAGGCCTGTTGTATGAAACAGTCAGCATTCCATATTCCACTTCTTCACCATACTCAGTTCGACCTGAAAGCTTGTAGCTGTAATTCTCTCCACTCACTGCTGAATTATCAACATATGAATAAGAGATATAATTATTGCCATCTGTTGCAGGGATTGCTTCTGTTGTAATTCTAGACCATGTTTGATTTTCTGGATTGAGCCTGTCAATATGAAAATCGGTTAATAGTCCCATTGCTGTCCAATCCAGCCTTAAACCTTCCAGTTCACTTGCAGAACTAAAATCTGAGACCATAACTGGAACAACAAATACTCCATAAGCCAATGCTGCTGTACACTCACCACCAATTTCAGGATAATGGTTGCCGCTACCGTATACCCAACCTCCAGAGACATCCTGCTCTGAGGCCAGCCAATAACAAGCATAATTAATTTCATCTATCAAGCTACTTACATGCTCACCCATTGTCAGAACACAATAAGCAGTAGACTGCCAATCCCAATCATCGGCAAATGCTGCGCCATATTGGAAACTGAATGCACCATCCACAAATTGGCAATCCAACATTAACCCTGTTAGTCCAGATATCTCAGCAGTATGAGTTCCGGTAACAGAGAAAGCATCAATTAATCCACTCACTCCCAAAGAGTACCAATAATAATCAGTATTAGCATAACCTGGGTCAAAGCCCATACTGTGTCCATCAGGATCAAAATATCCTGGATTACTATTGAAACTATCTTGCCAGATAACTTCGGCCACATCAATGGCATCCTGACCATAACCAAGCCCTGGTCGCACTGCGTCCAACTTTACCAGCGCTGTACAATACAATGCTATGTCCCATGGGATAATACCATTCGCATAACCTTGGCCTGCACGTAAATCGCGGATGAACTCCGCTAAAGATGTTCCTGTTCCACCGTAGTTATCTAATCGATATTGCCATATTGCCTGAGCTCCATTTATGAAATAGTCAGGGTCAACAACTCCAGGTAATGCGGCATAGTTCAAAAGAAATGTCATATCAGATGCAGAACGTACATCAGGAAAACGCTCGACACTTTTTACGGCAGCATCTGTCATAGCTATGAAATATGCTGGATTAGGATTGAATAAATATGTTTGATAAAGACCTTGGGCAGTTGCGCCAGTAATATTGCCTGGGCTTGCAGCTGCACTGTGCTCAAAGATTGTGCTTGACCAGTCCCAGCCACCATCTTCAGGGTCTGTGTCAGGATTACCATTTCCAGCATTATCTTCGGTAACATCAGCCTGCATGTAGACCAGATAATTTGCTCCAGCATTCATAGCTGCAATAAAATCACCTGGGTCACCAGGTAAGCGATTACCTTCAGACATAAACTCATCAATTAAAATTGGAGCTTCGTGATTAAATTGTTGCGCTGGTCCAGGGATGGCAAAAGCTAAATTTGCACAAAAAATCACCAGCAAAACGAGAATTGCATTTGTCTGTTTCATGTTAACTCCCCCATTAGTAACATTCTTGTTTGACAAAATCATATCAATATATATTAGGTCGTTGGAGTACTCTCAGGTTGAGTTTGAAAAGATACCTTTCGACCCATTAGGTTGATATTATACCATTAATGCAATAATTATGTCAATACTAATTATCATATTATTATAATTATATAACCTATACTTCTACAAGGACTTAAATATGGACTTCCCCCAGTTTCATAGACACTCAAAGGTCGCTTTTTAAAGCACGTTCAAATGCTTCGGGACTAACGCCTCCAAGATAACTATGACGACGCCTTGGATTATAGAACATCTCTATGTAATCAAACAAGTCATTTCTTGCCTCGTCCATAGTTTGATAGATCTTTTTTCTAACTCTTTCCTTTTTCAGTGAACCAAAAAATGATTCAGCTACTGCATTGTCCCAACAGTTTCCACGCCTGCTCATACTAGGCTTGAACCCTAAAGTTTCACAGGCCTTGTGCCATGCATTACTGCCATATTGGGAACCTTGGTCTGAATGAACAAGAACTTCATTCTTGGGTTTTCTCCTAATTGCGGCCATTGACAATGCGTCTATTATCAACTTACTGGCCATGTTTGGCTGCATTAACCTGGCAATACGATTCAAGCCACAGGTTTCACCTTCATCACGAAGATCCAGAAAGATTCTTGGACTACCATATACGCCATTACTGGTGTTATAGCTTTTCATAATCAACTTTAGTAATCTTTGATCTTCAACAGCCCTATTGGACAGAGGCTTCTTCAGCCATGCATAAAAACCACTACGATGAACCTTTAACACTCGACACATGGTCACAATCCTGAACTCGTGCCGGTGAGCCCTGATAAATGCGTACTTTACTCGGGGTTGCTTGCAAAGAACGCGGCGGCCTTTTTTAAGATATCGCGCTCTTCCTGAACCCTGCGAAGCTCTGCTTTCAACTCCAGA
>CAYTFE010000005.1:0-100645 GCA_964437115.1 uncultured Fibrobacteraceae bacterium
GGTGTGCCTGACTCGAAGTCTTCGATGACTCCACCAAAGCAGACAGAGCTCAGCAAGAGGAATGCTAACAGCCGTTTCATTTTACAAGAGATATTGCAGTTGTTTCGCTAGAGTTGCCAACAACAACTTCAACGAAATAAGTACCAGCAGAAACTTGGTTGCCGCTGTTATTTTTTCCATTCCAGTTAACCTGATGATTGCCTGTTAGGTTGCGAACGGTTCTGCCCATACTATCTATGATTGCAATCTTGGCAAGGGCATCTGAATGCCAGCTAATTGTTGTTGATGGATTGAACGGATTTGGAAAACAGTTTAACTGAAGAGTTGAACTTGCAGGCACCGATGACAAATCTTCACACGGATTAACAGGGTAGCCGTTGTATTTGTAAAGCTCGCCAGAGTCTTGAGCGATGTAAATTACAGTTGATGATGTATCAACTCCACCGATGATTGCAACACCTTCCTGGTTGTCATTTGGTAAATCGAATGAACGGATATATTGACCTGATCCACTGTACTCAAAAAGGATATCGTCACTGTCATGGATAGCGTAAAGTCTATCGGTGCACTGGTCGTAGTGTAGGCCAGAGATATCATCGTAATTCCAATGCGAATTAAAATATCCTAAACGAGTAGCATTCCCACCTGCACCAAGCTGGAATTTATGGATAGTTCCATCATCTTGCAGCCCTGCGTAGAAAAGCCCATCGACATAAGTTAGCGCCTCTAAGCCTCTGCTGTTGGAGCCGTCCATCCAGTCGGTTAAGTCCCAGGAGTTACCGGTTGGTTGACCTGTTGCAAGGTTGAATTCGATGATGCTGTCAGGGTGCTCTATGCCCAGATAAATTAGATTAGTCGATGGGTCAGCAACCGTCACCGCTTCAAGATCTTCGTCTAGATACCAGATGGTTGCGTTGCCGCCATTTGCTGACATTTCGCAGATAACTCCACCATCGCTTACGGTGATAATTGTGTTGCGTACTGAGTGATAAATTGCACCACTTGTTTCGTAGTTATCAGGCAGATAACCGTCACTTCCTGCATGCCCAATTTCATTGCCAGATCCTGCTGGCCAAGGCGTTGCCATAGCTGTTGTAAAAAGTAGCATGACTAACATTAATGATTTAAGAATTTCCGATAGCTTCTGCATGTGTGTCTTTCTGTTGAACAGAGCTTTTGCTCTATTGCGAGCTGATGTTCTTGCTTTGTTACCAAGCAGGGAGGCTTTTTGCAGGGCAGAGAGCAGGCTGTTTTTGTTTCCAGATTCAAAGAGTATACCACAATTTTCGTCTAAATGCTCGGGAATTCCGCCAAGGTCAGTTCCAACAACTGGAGTTCCTGCTGCAAGTGACTCGATAATTGAGAACGGCCCGTTCTCATACCACTGAGATGGAATCACTGAGAATTGTGCATTACTAATTTCTTTTTTTACTTGCTCAAGTGGAATGTGACCAAGGAAAGTTACGTTGTCGCCAGCAAGGTTTTTCAACTCATCGGCCTGTGGGCCAGAACCAGCAATTCTCAACTCAAGTCCGTTGTCCAGTTTTTCGTGAGCAGCAAGCAAAGTTTTTAGACCTTTTTCATGTGAAAGTCTGCCAACAAAGATGTAGTAATTTTCTCTGTCATCGTTTTGTGGCCATTGATCCATGTCGACAAAGTTTGGCAGGTGTATCATCTGCCCAGCAGGCCAGCCCCATTGAATATGCTTGTCTTTTAGAAATTGGCTTGGGCACAAAAATTTACTAACTGTGTTGCGATACATTTTCCTACTGCTATGCAGTTTGGTTTCAGCAACAGCTAACACAGATGCTGGCATCGACCCCTTGACGCACTTTCCAGAAATTGCATTCCAGAACTTTCCATCTTTGCATTTCTCACAAACCTTGCCGTCCTGCAGCATGTGAATTGCAGGACAGAGCAATCGCCAGTCATGAATTGTTTGTACAACCGGGATATTATGCTTACGCAAAACTCCAAGAATTGATGGGCTCAAGTGATGGTAAATATTGTGAATGTGTGCAACATCAGGTTTTGATTCTTCAATCAAAGCATCAAGTTTTCGTGCAGCTTCAAAATTCCAGATCAACGATGTTGCTGCAACAAGATCAAATCGGGGAGAGCTGTAGTCGTGTGCTTTGGGAAAATATTTATCCCACTCTGACACGCGAGCATCATCGTCCGCAATAGCAAATGGAATTACTTCCCAACCCATTGCTGTCAAATCTTCAGCCTCTTGCATGATGTATCGGCCGACGCCACCTGCACGCCCTACATCGTGCCAAAATTTATTTATCAAAAGCAGTTTCAATTTTACTCCGAAATCAGTTTAGGAACAGTCAGATCTGCGCTGCCAGTTACAAACAAATCAGTGTGACTGCTCACTCCGCCAGGCTCAAGGTTGAACTCGACAACAGTTGCGCCGGCATCTTTTGCAATCTCCGCCATCCCCGCAGCTGGGTGAACAAGTCCACTTGTGCCGATGACTAAAAACAGATCGCAGTTGCTGCTTGCCTCAATGGAAGCCTGCATGATTCCGGGGTTGATTCCTTCCCCAAACCAGACTACTCCCGGGCGCAGCATTCCACCACATTCACATTCAGGTATTATCGGCAGAGGAACGGTTCTGTTTATCTTTTCTTCATTGCATTTCAGGCATCTTGTAACCCAGATTGAGCCATGAAATTCCATCAAGTTTGTAGAGCCTGCAAGCTGATGCAAACCGTCTACATTTTGAGTGATGATTGTGACATTGCCGGCAATGTTTTCCAGTTCGACGAGTGCATAGTGAGCTGCATTTGGTTTGCATGGTTCAAGCAAGCTTCTGCGCCAGTCGTACCATCGCCATACTTTTTCTGGATTGTTGTGAAATGCTTGTGGAGTTGCAAGCTCTTCAGGTCGCATGTTTTCCCAGAGAGAATCATCGCCACCTCTAAAAGTAGGAACTCCCGATGGTGCAGAAATCCCAGCTCCAGACAGAACTGTAACTTTGGTTTCTTTGGTGATTGAATTGCAAATTTGTTGTATGTTCATTTTATCTCCTACTGTAACTGTGAAGTATCAGAAGAGTGGTGTCAATCAGCTTGTTGTAGTATAGTTTCCAGCTCAATAACTTTAACACAAAAAGGTATGGAAAATGAAAAAGTTGATTAGCTTCGGTTTGTTAATACTGATTCTTGCAAGCTCTGTTTTAGCTGGTGGATTCAAGTACAAGCCGAAGGTTAGGCATGAGGGCAACAATGTAACACCATCCCAAGCTTATGAAATGGTACAACAAGATCCTGATCACACATTTATAATCGATGTCAGAACCAGATTTGAATATCAGATGATTGGCCACCCTGAAAACACATGCAACATCCCGTACAAATTTTGGACTGGTAAGTTCGATGAAATAAAGTACGGCATGACGGTCAACCCTGATTTCCAGAAAGATCTACTCAGCAGATTTGATCCAGCAACCGACAAACTGATTTTCATATGTCGCAGTGGAAAGAGAAGTTGTCTGGCATGTATCAACGCAGTGAAAGCTGGTTGGGCACCTGAAAATTTAAGCAACATGCTTGGTGGTTTTGAAGGCGATAAAATAAAAGATGCAAACAGTGTTTACAATGGCCAGCGTAAGCTTGGCGGTTGGAAGAATGAAGGTTTGCCGTGGACTTATAGCATCGACAAAAATCTGATTTACGGTGCTGACATTTTGGAGTAGGTGAATATGACCAAGTGTCTTCTCGTTCTTTGGGCGTATGTGATATCTTGGATTTGCGCTGCGCTTTTGCACGTAGTTGATGTCGATGTAGGCTCTGTTCAGGGGCTTTGGGTTCCGTCGGTTTTATTCTCCGTTTCTATTATCGCGCTCTTAATATTCATCCCCGTATTGTTATGTCATCTTGCGTTCAGCCGAGGCCATTGGCGCGGCTACCTCATTTCTATTGCCTGTTTTTCCCTAGTTATGGGTGCTTTGATGGCTTTGCTTGGTTTCGGGGGTATATCCAAAATCACCTGGATGATTAGCATTGCAGGTTCGGTATTTATATTTGGGCTATTTCTTGTTATCGCGACATTGCCGATGATTTGGGCAAGCAGTGTTAGATACACTTGCAGCCAAAGCGAAAGTCAGGAGTAAAATGAAATTCAATTTTTCAGGTAAGTCGGTTCTAGTTACAGGATCATCTAGAGGTATTGGTTATGCAACTGCCGAGCTCTTTGCTGAACATGAAGCCAGGGTTGCAATTCATTATAATCGGGATAAGCAGAAAGCAGAGAAAGCGCTCCAACAACTTAGCGGTAGTGGGCATATAATTATTCAGGCAGACCTTGCAAGCTCTGTCGATGCTCAGAATCTGATCGACAATACAATAAAAGCATTTGGTAAAATTGATATACTGGTTAATAACGCAGGAATTTATGAAGACAACGAAATTTCCGAATTAACTTATCAGCAGTGGCAAGATGTATGGCAGCGCACACTGTCGGTAAATCTCTACGGTCCGGCCAATACTTCATTTTGTGCAGCCCAGCATATGATGAAAGTTGGTGGTGGGAAAATTATTAATATTTCATCGCGCGGTGCATTCAGAGGTGAACCTGCAGCACCCGCTTATGGAGCAAGCAAAGCCGGAATGAATTCGATGAGCCAATCGATGGCATTGGCACTCGCACCTCACAACATTTTTGTGTACGTAGTTGCGCCCGGGTTTGTTGAGACCGATATGGCTGCTCATCTCCTTGATGGCCCAAAGGGAGATTCAATCAGAGAGCAAAGCCCACTGAATCGTGTAGCAAAACCTGTAGAAGTAGCCAGGACGATAGCATTTCTTGCCTCAGAAGGATCGGAATATCTTACTGGCGGGATTGTTGATGTCAACGGGGCGTCATATTTACGAACATAAACTGGACAAAGTAAGAGGGGAGCCATGTCTAAATCAAAACGAGTGATATGGCATTGTTGATATATGTCTTCGTATTTTTTGTATACCTATGCACAGGTGAAGGTAGATTCATTTGATTAGAATGAATATTGTGAAGAAACAAGAGAAAGTAGTGAGTTGTTGATTGACAACGGGAAAGGTATACAGTACGATATCTAGTATGTTTAAGAGGGACTTATAGTAAAGAAAAATTGTTACACATATGTAGAAATGGGGGGGGGATGAGCGAATTTGAACAAATCCGTACGTTAGCAATGAATGGTGATTCAGAATCCCAGTATGAGTTGGCAAAAATGTATTTTTTGGGGAACGGAGTTTCTCAAGATTTTGTTGAGGCTAGAAAATGGAATCTGAAATCAGCTGAACAAGGTCATGTTTTAGCCCAATACAATTTGGGTATAATTTATTTCAATGGATATGGCACTGATGTTGATTACGCTGAAGCAAAAAAGTGGTATCGCAAAGCAGCTGATCAGGACGATGAAGATGCCCAATTTGCCATGGGCCTTTTGTGTGCCGCAGGCAATGGAACATGGAATGAACATAAGGAAATCACTGGGCTGCCAGTTGATGAAAAAGAGGCATTCCAATGGTTCCAAAAAGCTGCTGAAAATGGTCAAGCCAAGGCTCAATATTATCTGGGCTCGATGTATTGTATCGGAACAGTTGAGTCCGATCTTGACTTGGGAATGGAGTGGCTTCGCAAGTCAGCAGAAGGTGGAGATGAACAAGCCAAGTCGCGCAGAGAATCCCTTCTAAGCGGAATTGATTCCAGTTAGAGGAGAATAATGAAAAAATCCAATCTTCAACGTGCTGGACTCCGATTCAACAAGTCACGCCGAATGAAGTGATTTCACCAACTATTGCTGCAATGGGTGCTCTCATTGGTGGCGGTGCTGGAATTGGTTTCGAGTTGGCAGAGATAGTTGACCTTAGGCTGTGAGCTCTCAACAACTTCTAAATGAATAACCTGTCTCAATGCTACACTTACTTGAAGAAAAACCAAAACAACAGTAAGTGTAACCTTGAGACAGGTTTTTAAGTTCATCAAATACTACTTCAGTAAAACCATACTGCGTGATATTTGTCCGGATCCAGTTTTCATGACATAGTAATACTGTCCAGATGGAGCAGGAGAACCGCTATATGTCATACCGTCCCAGGTTACAAAATGATCTCCTGCAGCCATATCACTATTGACAAGGTTAATTACCTGACGGCCAGCAATATCGTAGACTACAAGATCAATAAACTCTGATTTTTCCAGAGTGAAATCTATTCGTGTCATGGGATTAAATGGATTTGGATAGTTTTGACGTAAAGTGGCACCTATAAATCCAGCACCATCAGGTACACCTGATGCATCACTTTCGCGCAGAACTACGTTGTCATAAATAACTGCGGAAGAAACATAGCTTGTCGCTGAATTTGAAAATCCAAACTGGAAGTACTGACCTATTAAACTTTCATCAATAGTCAAGCTCAATTCCCAACCGGCCCAGTCGCCACTGATTGACGTCATATCCTCAGAAACAAAGTTAGTCATTTCAAAGCCATTACCAGGATCCAGGGTTTTAATGAAAGCCAGAGCTGTTGAAGGTGGGGTCACTCCACCCATAAATGGCATTTTAGCCTGGAACTCAAAAATCCAGGTTTTACCTAAATCTACAGGCCCAATTACTTGCTCGAGGAATACATTCGCTTCAATGACATCACCCGCAACATGAGCGGTACTATTTTCATAGTCACTGAATACAGAAATCTGTTGGACTCCCTGTTCAGCACCGCCTTCACCACTAACAATGTTGCTAAATGCCGGTGCTGCAGGATTATTTGGTGCAGGATAGGGACCATAGCCATAAAGTAATTCACCAGAGGTTCCTGAAAATACATTTCCAAATACTAGCCAGCCTTCATCGCCTAGTGCAGATGTACTAGCTATATCAAGACTTTCAAAATCCTGGTTATATGGACTCATTCCAAAAGGTTCGCCACCTTCGTCAGTCAGTGTTAAATTGTCATAAATTATGCTTGAACTAGCATAGGAAGTACAATCATTTGAAAACCCAACCTGGAAGAATTGACCAACCAGACCAGCGTCGATAAGTAGGCTTACCGATCCACCAGCCCAATCTGTAGTGATATTTGTCATATCTTCACTTACAAGGTTTGACATGGACCAGTTATTAGCTGGATCAATAGTTTTAATAAATACCATGGCTGTTGTTGGAGCTTCAAGGTTTCCTAATTTAGCTTCATAGCCAAATGTCCACACTTTACCAACATCACTTGCTGATACAGGGAATTCCTTGAAAACATTTGCGTTAATAATGTCACCTGCAGTATGTGCTCCAGCATTTTCGTAGTCACTAAATATTGAAAGCTGTTGTGCTCCCTGCTCAACACCACCTTCACCAATAACTATGTTACTGAAAGCTGGAGCGGCTGGATTGTTGGGTGCCGGGAAAGCACCGTATCCATACAACCAGTTACCAGAGCCGGCTTCAAAAACATTTCCATAAACCAACCAGCCGGCATTGCCTAATGCATCTGGATTTGAAGCATCGAAGCTTTCAAAATCTTGTGTAAAGCCAACAATTTGTGCCAGGGCCAACACTGGAATCATCATGATTACTGTGGCAATCACAATAAACACACTCACTCGGTTTTTCATATCAATTACCTCTCTTAGTTGTGAAAATATTTTCTCGTGGACATTGAGATAATATTAATTTCACGACTCGACCATAGTAAAGTATACAGGATAATCCTGTATAAAAAATTTATGTCCTGTTTAAGAGCGGCATCCTGCCTAGTGTCAAGTTTTAGAAGAGGGAAGCAGTAGCCAGTTTCATTTATACTCAATACTATTGAGTATAGCGATACCAGAATGCGCCAGTCTTAACAGGACTGATAAGATTATACACTATGTTCGGTCTCCGTACAAAGCATTTTTTTATTTATTTTCATAGATCTGAAAATATTACTTTATATGGGAAATTCGTTATTTCCGTTTATAATGCAGTCTTGACACATTGACTATGATAATGCATTATGTTCGGAAACCGTACAAAGCTCACCTGGGCATAATTATGATAAAACCTTGGTGAAATTTTATTGAACTCCAGGAGCAGTAATACAACTGTCTCTATTAGAAGATTGATGAACAATCAATAGGAGGGTCTCATGATTTCGAGTCTAAGTAATAAAGGCCACATGGCGAGACTTGCTTTATTCAGTGCTAGTATTTTTGTTCTCATATCGGTGACGGGACTTGCTTTGCCAGTTCTAGCTGTCGGCCCTGATAGTGTTGAGAAGGTCACTGTATTTAAAGACTCAAACGGACAAAAACTCCAGGTTGATGGACGCGACTTTATGGTTTTCGGCATGAACTGGGGATATATGCCTATCGGCGAAAACTATTCTTATGATTTATGGGGTAAGTCCGATGACTTTATAAAGGCAATGCTTGCTGATGAGATGCCCCTGTTGCAAGCTATGGGAGTCAATACCATAAGGCAATATGCTGGGATTCCTCCACGCTGGGTAAAGTACATATATGAAACATACGATATATATACAATAGTCAACCACCCTGTTGCTCGATGGGGTTACACGTTAGATGGTGTATGGAATCCAAGCACTGACTATTCCAATCCTAGATTAAGAGAAGCTGTTAAAGAAGAGATATTCAGCCTGGTCAAAGAATTTGAAGGTGTTCCAGGTGTTCTTATGTGGCTGCTTGGAAATGAAAATAACTATGGTATCTGGTGGAGCTCTTTCGAAATTGAAGCTTTACCTAAAGGCGATCAGAATGGCACCAGGGCTCGTTATCTATATTCCCTCATGGGAGAAATTATAGATGGCATTCATGAGCTGGATTCAGACAGACCTGTCTCTATGGCTAATGGCGATGTCCAATATATAGATATTATTGCTGAAGAGTGTAGTGGTCTGGATATCTTTGGAACTAATCAATATCGTGGTATTTCTGTACGTGATATGAATGATGTAGTTAAAGAGAAGATGGACATCCCTCTTATGTACACTGAATTTGGTTCCGATGCATTTAATTCTAAAGAATTGACTGAAGATCAGGCTATGCAGGCTAAGTACCTCATAGGGCAGTGGAAAGAAATTTACGATCGTTCATATGGTAAGGGGTTAGTTGGCAATGCTATTGGTGGTATAATTTTCCAATGGTCTGATGGTTGGTGGAAGTTCCGTCAGGAAGAACGACTAGATATTCACGACACAAACGCTTCCTGGCCAAACGGCGCCTACCCCGATGATTTTGTAGATGGCGAAAATAATATGAATGAAGAGTGGTGGGGTATTTGTGCCAAGGGGCCAAGTAATAACTACGGCCTATATGAGGTCTACCCGCGAGCAGCATATTATGCGCTGACAAGAGCATTCAAACTTGATCCTTATGCTCCAGATACAGATTTGACAAAGATAGCATCACACTTTGCCACAGTCACACCTGGTCATGCTGTACTGGAAGCAAAGGGTGATCGTGCAGCATTATTGTCATCTGTTCAGTCAAAAGTGCGTATTTCAGGCATGCGTATGGAATTTGAAACATATAGTACTGGCGGCGCTGTTGTTACTACCCCTGAAACTCCAGCCCCAAATGGAACCTCGCCTTCGTTTATGGGCTTTGATAAGATGCAGTCTTTCTATATTGATGTAGAATCAAAACCAAGTGAAAATGTAATTGGAAACTTGTCATTGAACATTCTAAGTAGTGTTCCCTTAAATCCGATAGATGAGATTTTTTATGAGAACAGCGGGTTCGAAGGCTTTGATCGTGTTAGAGCTTATAAAGGATCATTCAGCTGGGATGACAAGTGGTTCGAAATGCAAGGCTTCTATCGTGAAGGCCATTTGCACTGGGGATTTGAAGGTGACTTTTTTGGTCTTTACCGCGATGCTTTCTATGGAGAAAATATAGATATCTATAATGGAGTGGCTCCAGTAGGAGTCGAAGTTTCTGCTAAGAAATCACTAAAGGGATTAAAAATGGCTTTTGGTCCTCAGTTATGGTGGGGAGCAAATCCGTCAGTATTCATGAAGTACCAACGCAATATTGGTAAATATGCTTTAACAGGTGTTGTGCACGAAGACATTGCACCACAGTCAGCCCTGAACACATCAATTGCTGTCCCGCTGCCAGAAACTCGTAAGGTATCACTGCAGGCAGTAACGAATTATAAAGATCTTATATTTGAGGGTGGAACAATCTGGTCAGGTAGTAAGATGGTAGGTGAAGAATTCCAAATCTATGATGATGTTACTACAGAAGATATCAGAATTTTGCAGGACACAGTCAAGGATGGTGATGCCTGGGGATTCAAAGGCAAAGTTTCCATGGAGAAAAATGCTTTTCGTTGGTATGCCCAAAGTGCATATATGGGATTGGTTGCTGAAGGTGGCCCAACCGAAGTGATAACATTTACAGACTGGAAACTGAAAGACTCTGGATCTGGAAACCAGAAAAATTTTATTACTGGATTTACTTATAATAAAGGTGATTGGCAAATAGGTCCAAATTTCCTCTGGCAAAAACCTATTATTGGACCAGTTCCAGGTGACTCACCAGATCCTGGTAGAATTCGTAACCGGTTATCAGATCCGTTTGCAGTAGGAAACAACCGGGAAATGACCGGTGCAGAAATACTTTTGACCTATGATCCACATCCTGAGACCTGGTTCTATGCTTGGGATAATAATCGTCGTGAAGGCGCCCGCCTTGCATTCAACTTGGGGTTTGTATACAAGGATATGCCAACTACCAGAGATGCAGGTCTCTTTGTTGATTCTGATGGTAGTACTGTTTACGCTTTCCCTGGAGCAGCTCCTGGTCATTCTGAATGGGAAATTCATAGTCGAGTTGCAGGGCGACTTGGGTCAGAAACCAGACTGGTTGCCAATGCTTATGCGGGAATGGCTGAACCTAATGGTTGGGTCTACCAGGGAGATGATGTTGAGAGTCTATCTATTGAGGAAAGACAGTTAGATGGACAGCTGAACAGGATTATTCATCGTTATGGTGCAGATGCACGTTTGGTCCACAATTCTCTTTCATTATCTGGCATTCTTAAAATTGGGGACTGGGGAATCTACGACTATCATAAAGACTGGAACTTGACTTACCCATTGCAACTATTGGGTGATATCTCATGGTCTCTTGGAAAACCAAAATGGTTTGCAGATGAACCAGAAACAAAGATAGGAATTAGAGGACTCTATCGTACTCTTGACAGAAACTCTAACAGATATCGATTCCCAGATGACTGGAACAACTACGGTACCTGGGAAGATCTTATGGATGAAGTAGATAAATATGGTAATGGATCAGAGTGGGAGATAAGGACTTATATAAATATTGCCATGTAACTACTAAAAACAAACTGCTTAATAACAACCCCCTCTGTCTTAATGACAGAGGGGGTTTTAACAAGCTTTGTCCAATATTAACAAATACTCTTTACTTAGTTTCCTTCGTATACGCGCACATAATCTATATACATAGTCTGCGGGAAAACTGTACTTTGATCTGGTGAGCCTACATAGTGCCCGCCAACAGCAACATTTAAGATAATAAAGAATGGATGATTAAAGACCCAGGAAGTGTTTCCTGGAAGATCTCCAACCCCTTTAGTCATGTATGTGTAATCATCAACAATCCACGATATGGAATTGCTTGTCCATTCAATGGCAAAGACATGAAAACCTTCATTGAATCCATCTCCAGACAAATGATAACTGCCAACTAGAGGCGTAGCACCTGAATAGCCAGGCCCATGAAGAGCCCCGTTGACAACATTTGGTGATTGTCCGCGATATTCCATGATGTCTATTTCGCCACAGTCTGGCCAGCCGACAGAACTAAAATCAGAGCCTAATAGCCAAAAAGCAGGCCACAACCCTTGCCCGACAGGAAGTTTAATCCTTGCTTCAAAGCGACCGTATTTTTGTGAAAACTTGCCTTCGGTCTTGATGCGACCGGAAGTATAAGATCTTCCAAGATACTCTTCTTCAATAGCTATAATTCTGAGATTTCCAGATCCATCAAGTGATACATTTTCAGTCCTGGCAGTGTCATACTCCAGCTGTTGATTTCCCCATCCGTGACCACCAACATCGAATGACCAGTTTGAGTCTTCTGGAGATTGATTGGCAGGTCCATCGAAAGTATCTTCCCAGACCAGCGTGTACTCAATAGGATCATTATTATTTGATCCGGGGCTGTATGGTTCATATGAACAGCCAAAAATAACCATAAACAGAAAGATAATGAAAATGGATATTGAACCAGTTCTATTCAACTCACAACTTCTGCTGTCTTGTTGCGACTTTTTTCTGCAATCCATATTCAACCTGTTTCTTGCTTTTGTTTCCTTGCGACTATTTCCTTGTCACCAGATATCTATTTATGGAAATAGATATTATCCAACCAGAGGCTGCCACTATTAGCGTTAGCTAAAACTAATTGGGAAATATGCTCAAAGTTCATTCCAGAGAATTCTGTTAATGGGATATCAAGTGACATCCATTCACCAGTAACATATTGAGGTGTTGAGCTACTGTTTACATTAAAGGCTCTTTCTGTATCGTTTCCACCACCCCAAACACCGTCGCTACCAAAATCTACAATCTTAAAGCCAAATTGCGTACCTGCCGATGCAAAGACATCCATATGGATGTGTGTCATACCAGCGGACTCAGCATCAATTAAGTCGTTAGTGAACTCGATACCGGTATAATACGTTGGAATGTTGAACCCTGTGTAGGCTTTAACATTATCACCTTGAATCTGTTGATCAAATACAGCAATACCACCAAATGACCATTGGGCAAGCCAGGAGTCTACAGTGACATTAGTATATGAGTCACTAAATATGGATATTACATCAGCCTGATCAAGAGCTGGTGTTGGTGCAGGGGAGGACGGGGGTGCTATTACGGTAACTGTAACGATACCTTCTACGTCAGTTGTATCAAGGTTTGCTGTTATTAGTTTTGCTGTGATGGTAGTTGTTCCACCACCAACTGCGGTTACTCGACCATTTTCAGCAACTGCTACAGACTCATCTGCAGAGTAGTATGTGAAGTAGTATGGTGAATGCGCAACTTCAAGTTCCTGTTCACCAACTTGATATGTTGTTCTTGCCCCTTCAATAGGAACATTTTCGCCAAGCAGAGCATCAACTGAGGCCGTGTTTATAACTGGTTCAGGATTTTGTATTCCAGAAACTTCAGCAAATTTTACTTCGTCAAACCAGATTCCTACACCGCCTACACCATGAGAAAACCAGAACATTCCTCTTTCGCTGGTAAGTCTTGCAGAGTTTGGGATTGGTATTATTACCTGAGTCCATTCCTGTTCAAGGGGTATGCTGAAAGCTGTAGTTTGATAATCTGAATTGTCTACAATAGGTATGCCAATTCCGCATTCTCCTAGTTCCATAGACTGTGTTGCTTTGGCATAGAATGTTAGTGCATTGAAAGTACTCAAATCTCTAGGATTATGTGTCCAAAATGATCCGCCGGCCCAATTAGCCTCAGGAATAGTGATTTTGAGAGTTGGTGTATCGTTATAACCACCAGTCTCTTCAATAGTAAGTGCATCGTAAAATGAAAATTCGAAAGCGCTATAGTCTAGATCGACACCAAATGCATCAATAAAAACATCTGGATCAGCCACAGCAGTTGCCTCTGTTAAATCATTGAAATCTCTTTCACTGCAACCAGATAGAGTCAATGATAAGAAAATTGGTAAAACCAATGTAGCTAGCAGACTGATTCGATTTCGGTTACTCAGATTCACTTCATACCTCCGTAAAATCACGATCACATTTAAAGAGCTCCAAAGCAACCTGGAACTGCTTTTATACTATGTACGGCATCCGAACAAAGTATGCAAGATTTTTGTTTATCTGTCAAGCACGGGCGTATATTCCCAATACGGTCGTGTTTAATGTTGCACAATATACACAATTCTTAACTGGCATCACCTAGCGACTTAGACCCACGCCTTTGTTCGAGAATTTTTCGAACTTCGTTTGCTTTCTTTTCTGTTATCGGGAAAGTGTATATGGACCATATTGCTAAAGCAGAAGTTATTACTGGGACCCATACATCAAACAGGCGCAGCAATAAAATTGAATGTGCAGATTGGTTGGCAGCTAGTTCCACATCGAATCCCGTAAAGTTTAATATATAGCCACCACCAGCTAGTGCAGCTGCAAGGCCAAGTTTTACTGTCCACCAGAATATAGAGCCAAACATTCCTTCTCGTCGTTCATTGGTTTTTAGTTCATCAGTATCAACCACATCAGCAACCATAGATGGAATTAATGTGAACAAACCTCCAAGACCAAATGCCATAAGAGGAGCAGGGAGAACTACGAGCCACGGAATTTCAGGATTATAACAAACCCATTTTAAAGCGTATCCAACAATTGAAAGCCCTATTGAAATGAAAAATGCATTTTTCTTCCCAATCCTTGTGGCTAGCCAGGTAACAATAACAACTACAGCAAATGTGCAAATTGCACCAACAGTTCCAGCCCACCCGGCATACTTGGCTCCAGCGGTTTGATCGCCACCGCAGACATAGTATATAATCACATAAAATTGGAATGAAGATATTAAAATAAAGCCATTAAAAACAAGAAATGTAGCCGCGCACAATTTAATAAATGAACTATTAGATAGAGTTATGCCGAACCCTTTGAAAAAATTTCCAATATTTTTCCTTAAGGAGACTTTGTCCTTTTTCTGTGTTTCTACTGGCTGTAGCCTCTCTTTAAGCAAAACTGCTGGCAAGATTCCAAGGCCAATTGCAACGATAGCAATAATTATAGATAATCCAGCTGCACCAGCAACCTGATCTGGTTCTCCAGATATAGGATCACGGAAAAATTTTCCTGAATTCATTATCCACAAAAACCAGGGGGAGACTATATAAGCAAGTTGACCAACGAAGTTTTGAGTTCCCATTAGCCTGGTGCGTTCATGATAGTCGGGGGTTAGTTCATATCCCAGAGCAACCCAGGGAGTGGCAAAAACGGTGTAGCCTGCATAAAAGAGTATTGATCCAACCAAAAACCAAACAAAATAAAAAGTCTCACTTTTCCCCATTGGAAGTTGCCACAAGAGGGCAAATAGTAATCCTGCACATATTACTCCTCCAAAAATATAGGGGCGTCGTCTTCCCCATCTAGAATGTGTGTTGTCGGAGATGAACCCCATAAGAGGATCAGTGAAGGCGTCAGTTAGTCGGGGAAGTGCACCAAGAAGACCAACTAGTGCTGGATTCATGCCCAAGCCAAGGTTAAGAACTATCATCATGCCGCCACTTGCAGCAGCAAGTAAATTGTTAACAAATGCACCAGCGCCATATGCGAGTCTGTGTGAGAACTTAACTTTATCTTGTGGGAGTGTTTCTGCTGGTTTTGACGCGCTCATTGTCGCTCTCTTGTTAAGGTATTGAAAACCCATCCAACTACATGAGCCTCTTTGTACGAATGCCGAACAAAGTACAGGGTTTTTGCGAAACGGTCAATACTTATTATATATTGACACATTACAGCCGGTATCCCAAGTAATTTAGCTTATTTTTATGTCCTAAAATAAATCATAAATAATTAAAAAAAAGACTTGATTCGGTTACCGAACATAGTGTACAATAGAGTCAAGTCACAAAGAACGGATTCTCATTTTATCAATTCGCTAGAAACATTACTCTTCGAGAGGACGCCGCAATGAAGAAACAGCTAACAAAACTTTCCCTCATCCTTGTTGCAGTCGCATGCATTATTCCAATGGCTGCATTTGCTCTAACACCTTACAGCACAGATTTTGAGTCAAATCCTTTGCCTGGGGAAGGTGTGTTGCTGGGTGACAATTGGCTAGTTTATGCCAACGTGTTTGGATCTGACTGGAATTGGTGGTATGGATATGGAGCATTTCCTGCACCAAATGATGGCGCTGCATTTTGTGCTATAGCAACAGGCGAGAGCTTTAGTCCACAAGCACTTTCTGTTTACAGTGATTATAACAATGGCGACCATGGAAATGGCGCAATACTTGAATGCAATGTTTTCCAAGAGCAGATTGTTGATGCAGCTGATGTTGGAACAACCTGGACTTACCAACTAGAATCTAAACTAGGTAATATTGGTGGTAACTCAACTGCTGGGGCATTCATTAAAACTCTAGACCCTGGTGCTGGTTGGGCGATGACTAATTTTATCGACGTTGACTTGACAAACACTTCAGGATCATGGACTACATATGAGTTGCAAATCGCTATTGATGCAACACTGCCAGGACAAATCTTACAATTTGGTTTCTATTCTTATGCAGGTGGCTATGAACCATCAGGTATTTTCTATGACAACATAGAATTTAATCTCAGCACTGTATCTAACGATGACTGCTCAATGGGTGAAGTTAAAATGTTGTTCCGCTAGAGATAATTACAAATATCAAGAATGGGGCTGGTTTATACTAGCCCCTATTTTTTTGAAAATTCTTTTCAATGATAGCCTGATTTACTGAAACCTGTGGTTTGTTTATTTAATAAGGATTAAACGCTGAGTTTCAATATAGCCATTACCTTTAAGTCTGCAGATAAACAAACCAGATGCCACTTTTCGGCCATTGTTATCTAAACCATCCCATTCAAAATTATGTTCGCCACTATCAAAATATCCAGAAGTAATATTTTTTACAATTGCACCATCGATGTCAAAGATATCAAGATTTATGTAGTCTGGGTTAATAAGACTCAGCTTTAAACTTGTTTTAGGATTGAATGGATTAGGATAAGCAGAATGCAGTCGTCCATTGGGACATACAATATAGTTTCCGGGTGTTTCATCTATACTGGTTGTGTTCTCTAAGGGAACAAAGACAAAGTCATCAAAAATAACTTCCTGATTGCCTACAGGAGAGAATGACAGTTTCCAAAGGTTAAGATGAATACGAGGCTGTTCTGGTCTTGGAATATGAGGCCCAGTATAGGTCCAGGAATGAATTAAGTTACTTTGAGATTCCTGGTTGGCATTACCTCGCCACATTCTGAATTCAATTTTATCGGACGACCATCTCATAGCGCTGCTAATTAATTCTTCTTCACCGAAAATGAAATCAAATCGATTAATATTTCCAGGAAAGTCCCAGGGTTGTACAACAAACTGACAAATGTCGTTTTGGGTATTTCCCCAACGACTGAATTCAATGTCTACTTCATTAAAAGCATTCCACCAAGAGTACCCATCGTCCCAACAAGGTCCATACTCCCATAAAAATATTCCTAACACTGCGGCTGGATCCAGTAAGTGTATTTGACCAACTGTTGTAAGGATATAGTCTCCGTAGCCCAATGCGTCTTCGTTAACAATTTCGGAGCATAGCCAGGTGCTACCTGAGTCTTGTAAGGTTAAATGCAATCTATCTTGTTGATCAATCCAGATACTGGTTTCAGAATCGCTGAAAAAATTGTTCCCCGGTCCAAAATATCCTGGGCCCTTTACACGCCAATTATATCCTTTAAAAGCAACTGTTCTTTCACCGGGGAAATCATTCCACTGTATCTCATCAATAGTTGGGGTAGTTGTGCTGAAAAATGTAACCTGGTCAAAGTACACATCTGGAGATATGTCATTCGGGCTCTGTAGCACGCCAAGTAAAAAATGTGTCGATACTGTGCCAGTTGGTGCCTGATTGCTTGTTAATTGAAAATCGATGTACTGGTCAACTTGCGAAGCAGGAAAGCAGACATTAAATGTATCGTAGCCAATCAAATCTCCAACAGCATTACGCCACTCAACATTCACAATTGCCACACATTGTCCAGTAAGCGGGTTATTGGACGGGTGCATAACATTGCCGGTAATATTCCACTGTTCACCAGGTGCGCAATCGAAATTTTGCCAATATCCAGATACATTCCAAGTGCCATTATTTTGGCCACTTACTCTTGCAGCATTAAAGCCATGAGATGCTTCGGACACATAGCCTATGTCTCCAAATTGATTCCAGCCTCCGAAAACCTGTCCATTTGACCCTGAAATCTCAAAACTTGGATTGGCAAGAATGCATTGGCAGATTGCAGAAACAGGGGTTAGCAGAATGAATATAAAAAGAATGATTGTCGGGCGTAGTGAGACCATTTTAGTTACCTCTTACTACTTCAGGGGCAATCTATTTATTAATTTTCAAAAGAAGTAAGGAAATCAGTTTTGTTCAGATTAACCTCAACAAATTCAACTTCCCCTGATCTTTTGAAGATTTTCTTACTAATATTGCGACTAAGTTTTACACCAGTGTATTCTTCTAAAGGCTCATTTTTGAGCTTTACCTTTATTTTATTGGCTGCGTTACTGGCTCTGTATACAACTAATGTTTGGCACACTGTAAATGCCAACGAGTTAGCAGGTAGTGTAGTAGAGATATACTCACCATTGACATTATAGTATTCGAACTCAGTTGGCGAATCAAGTAGCTCGCTTGTTTTTAGAAGGAATGGTCTGAAATAGAGTTCATCTTTAATAACTTGAATTCCAAGCTCACCCATACGGGTAATTACTTCTTCTTTTACCTGACCAGTCATGCCTGGTTGCCTGGCTTTACTGTCAGATGGTGTATGAGAGTAGGGATCCATCGGAAATGCACCAAACTCAATTACATTTTTTTGGAATCCGAGACCGGATCTTATTTTATAGTAAAGGGCAACAAGCTTGTTGTATGTAGCTTCTGAGGTATCATCCTCTTTTGATGCTATGACAATCTCTTGCACTGCAAGCAGCAATTTAGCTACCATATGCCAGTATATGCACCCGATACCTTCATACCTGTACATGACACCAGACCTGCCGGTGTGAGATTGATGTTTGAATACAGTCTCAAATAATTCCAGAACATCTTCCCTTGAATTTTCTACATCATTCGCAAGGCTTTTGTTTTCCTTTAAGCATTCAAGAGCATCGATAAGATCTGATTTTTTTTGAATTGAACTATTGAAACGGCAGACACCCAGTGCGTCTCTATAGATGAGGGTTGTATCATCAGTTGAGAGCAAGTTGTTTACTAAGGCAATCTGCCGTATCTCATTTTCTGGAACTGTGTTTTTTTCCAAAAAACCAGGCAATGTTTTTGTGGGGTAGAGAACGAAACTATTCTGATCTTCTCTGAATAATTTGCTTGAGTACATTTCTTCTATAACATCGAGAGACTCTTCAGGTGTCAGTATACCAGAGCTTAGTACTGCAACCTGTCCTTCAAGCATTAGGGAGAGTCTGACAATATTTACTTCAGTATTCTCTTTTGAATATTCAGGTACATTGTATGCGTGATAGAGACCATCTTCTCTACGATTTGATCTGATACTATGTCGTGTAAATTCAAGTGCAGTCTTGAAGAGCTTGCTTACTTTTCTTGTATCTATTTCTGATTTGCCACTAAATCCATTCTTGTAGACTTTTTCACGATATTCCGAGAAAGCAGTTCCGAGCTGATCTTGAATGGACTTTCTATCTTCTGCTGAAAAACTTGATTGTATTTTTCCCAGATTAGAATTGAGGATTGAATCTATACTTTCCAACCAATTATTAACTTCATTAGAAACAGAAACTATCGATTCAGGTAGACTGTCCAATTGTTTAGAAACAAACTCTAAATAACGGTTAAGGTAGCATAATGTCACTACGGATGAGCCGCCACCAGCTAGTGCATTGTTTGCATCGTTCCATTCTGGACGCTGTGTATTCATCCATATCCCTGCTTCAGGAATAAGGTTTGAAATTTTTGATAGAGCCGGAACAAGTAACTTTTCAAGCATATTTGTTCTATATACAGCACCAGTTGAGTCTGTAACAAGTTTGCCATCAGTGCCAATTTCGGAGATCCTCTGTGCAATGGCTTCTTCTTTATTGTTGTCGAATAGAATAGTTTCCTGGTTGTTTTGTATTAATTCTTTGTAAGGCTTGATTACATACGGAACATTTGCATAGCTGAATATGTCCTGAGTAAGCATATCGCTAAAAGCAGAGTGATCATATTTGTTGATTGACTCAAGAAGTTTCAACAAGTAAACAATTTGATGGTCGCCCCAATACCCGATATTACTCCAAGAATCATCTTCATTGACAGTCTCCCAATCGATTCCATTTTTCGTGATTCGATAAGGATTGAATCCGTCAATTGTAGAGGCATTAACAAAGATTGTTATTACATTTCGGATAAATCCTGGAAATGACATAGTCAGAGCTTCCCAGTTCTGAAATATATCTCTCCAGTTTCCTTCATAATATAAGGCTTGTTCGCCATTCTGATTTCTGGATTGGATTGAGAAATGGTTCCATGGTCTACTTGGGTCACCATGTCTTCTGCTGAAGTAAAGAGGTAGGTACTCATAGCATAATCGCAAGAAATCTTTGCTGTTACTTGTTTCGGCTAATTCAACAAGTTTTTCAAATGTAATGGTCTTATTTGTCTCAGATATTGTCAGATTGAAATCGTCAAAGACTGATTTATTTCTGGTCTGGAGAAAAGATAGAAAGTCTCTTGTTGGTATGTTGTAATTATAGTTGAATACTCCACCACGCATATTATTGAAAAGTACATTTGCAAAATGATGGCTGGTTGTTTTTAGAGAACTGGTCTTCTGGATTCCGTCGGAACTTCCAATATTATTGAGCAGGCTTTTTTCTGCAGTTGATATGCTTTTTATGACTTCCTGATCAAGGTCTATGTCTGAACAGATATTTGATCGTAGTTCTGAAATATCTTTATGGCTTTGTCCTACATTCGCGATAATTTTCCAGCTCTTTGACTCACCTGATTGAAGTTGCATCTCACTTGTAGTGAAATAGTTTCCTCTAGTGCCGTTGACTGTGTTTTTACTTGAAAGGACCTTGTTAGCTTTAAACTTATCGATAATATCAATATCAAGATGAGCTTTGAATCCTTCAAGTCCACAACACCAGACAGTATTAGCAGTAAGAACTTCCAATGCCTCAGCCTTGTCTGTAATTCCTGATGTCAGTGAGAATATTCCTATACTTGTTTCAGTATCAATCTCGGATTTTTTATAAGCATCGACAAGGTTGCTTGAGGTTTGATAGAGAGATAAATCTGCACCATGGGGAAGGATGTTTCTCAAGCCATCAAGGATTGAAAAATCAATTTTTTTGTCACTGTTATTTGTAACTGATGAAGTTCTTACCCATCCAAATTTATCAGATCCAGTCCAGCTGTATGTGAATGTAAGATTATACTCAGTGTTTGTTTCTTCAAAAACGACTCTGTTACCGATTGTGTTTTTATATAACTTTCTCTTTAGTAGAGGATTGGTCTTGTTTGAAGTTGCGAAAGGTTTCCACAGGGTTAACTTGCCATCATCTTCTTTAATATGAATAAGAGTAATGGGTCCTGTATGATGATGTGCGTCGTGAAGTTTGTTAACAGTTACATAAGGGAAGATGCTTGATTGGGCATCAACACGACCTGCAGTAAGTCCTCCGCTTGATGAGATGAACATCCATAAATCAGAGTTACTGGCAAGAGACATAAAAAATGAGGGCATCAAGCTGTAATTTGATATAACATAATATTCCTGGTTGTTTCTTGTTACAAACTCACCGCTTGGAACTGCAAACTCAGATGATGTATTTTTAAGTTCTCTGGGCTCTGTTCTCACTGTACGAAACTCGTTTCTTTTATATTAGAGCATTCTGAACTCTTATTTTGAAGCCATCTTCATAACACATGTTTGACACTTGAGTTAGAAATTTTATCATTGCATTATCTTTTCTTCTGGATAAAATAAGATCCGACAATGATGTTAATATTATACACTATGTTCGGACTCCGAACAAAGCTTTTTTTTGAAAATCTCCAAAGGATTTTCATTGGTCCATACTTTTCATAGCAACAGGGCGGGTCTATTTTATGACTTCATATAAATTTCCGAATGACTTTTTATGGGGAGTAGCAACATCTTCTCAGCAGATTGAAGGTGGCAGATTTGAAGCTGGGCGCAGTGAGTCAATATGGGATCGTTTTGCATCAATAGCAGGTAACATTGATGATTGTTCCAATCCAGACATAACGTGTGATCATTACAACAGATATCGTGAAGATATTGGTTTTATGTCAGATCTTGGTGTTGGTAGTTATCGTTTTTCAGTATCGTGGCCAAGAATAATTCCTGAAGGAGTTGGTGAGGTAAACGAAAAGGGCCTCGATTTCTATGACTCGCTTGTAGACGAGTTGCTTGAAAAAAATATTAAGCCATTTCTTACTTTATATCACTGGGATTTACCTCAAGTTCTTCAAGAAAAGGGTGGCTGGGCAAATCGTGATATAGCAAAATCATTTCTCGATTATACCCATGCCGTTGTTAATAGGCTTGGTGACCGTGTTAAAATGTGGTCAACTCACAACGAGCCATGGTGTATCGCTACTCTTGGTTATGAAGAGGGTCATCATGCTCCAGGTCTCAAAGACCCAGCTGAAGCTTTAAGAGTTGCGCACCATTTATTGCTTTCTCACGGTTGGGCAATTGACGTAATACGCCAGGCGTCAGATAAATCAGAAATTGGTATAGTCCATAATTACTGTCCTGCTTATCCCTACAGTGACAGTCCAGAAGATCAAGATGCTGCACGATGGTTTGATGGGTTTTTTAATCGATGGTATCTGGAGCCGTTATATAATGGTGTGTACCCAATAGATGCAATTGAAGATCGAGTTAGAGCAGGTCATCTTGAAAGTAGCGAGCTTCCATTTGTTGAAGATGGTGATATGGGTGCAATATCGTCACCAACTGATTTTCTGGGCTTGAACTATTATAGCAGAACAATCATGAAAAAAGACAGCTCTGGTAAGTCGGTAGCTGTCCCAGCTGCTCCTAAAGAAGATTTAACTGATATGGGGTGGGAGGTATTCCCAATAGGTCTCTTTGACTCCCTTGTAAATGTAAATAATAAATATAAGCCAGAAAAAATCTACATTGCAGAAAATGGCGCTGCATTTAGTTATGATGCAGATAATAATGGCGACATTACTGATTTAAGAAGAATCGCCTATTTCCGAGATCACTTAATTAATGCTCAAAGAGCTATCAAAGAAGGCGTTCCCCTTGCAGGGTACTATGCATGGTCATTGTTAGATAATTTTGAGTGGGGCTTTGGCTTTGAGAAAAAATTTGGGCTGTATGCTGTAGATTCAGATACACAGAATAGAACTGCGAAGAAAAGTGCCTCATGGTATAGCAACATAATCTCAGACAATAGTGTTGAAGATTAAACTACACACAGTGAGATACGTTTATTTTTTAAGATTTAATTGATACAATATCTGTCAGGCGGAAACTCTGGGGATACGCCTGGAGTCATTAAGTGCTGTTTTAAGAACCATAGTTGAAGCGCCAATTGCTACTGAATTTGGCCCAAGTTCACTTGTTACTATATCAACAGAATCTGCCGAGCTGATAAGAGTTCGTGTTCTTACAGAATCGCGCAAAGGTTCCAGAAGGTGATCGCCCAAGTGAGCTAACTCACCGGCAATTACGACCAGTGAAGGATTCATAAGATTTATCAGGCCAGCAACTGCTACACCAAGATTCGTTGCAGTTTCCTCTGCAATTAATAATGCCAAAGGATCTCCGCTAATTGCGGCATCCCACACCAAGCTGATAGTATTGTCTTTGCCAACAAGTGAACTGTCAGGGAAGTCGATGCTAAGTTCATTAACTCTTTCCAGGATTGCATTACCGCCAATAATGGTTGCCAGGCATCCATGGAGGCCACAAATACATTTTTTCCCTTTAGGATCTATCGAGATGTGACCTATCTCACCAGCAGTCCCATTGGATCCGCGATAAATCTCTCCATTAATTATGTGGCCTGAGCCAATTCCAGTTGAAACTTTAATGTATGCAAAATTGTTCTTTTTGCGTCCAAGTCCCCACCACTGTTCAGCAATAGCACCAAGATTTGCATCGTTGTCAATCATTACAGGAACATTGAATTGGTCTTCCAGAAAACTGAGCTCTAGTTTTTCACACCAATCAGGTAAAACTACTTTGGAGATTTTATTAGGTTCAGCAGGGTTGATAGGGGTAGGTACTGCGATACCTATTCCCAGAAGAGGTCTATCATTGCGCGACTTGTGATTGAGGCAGTTTTCGCACAAGCGGGCTATTAGTTCTCGAGTTCCTTGAGGGTCTTTTCTAACAGGATGATCAGCTGACTCTGATCTGATAATATGGCCTCGTAGATTTGTCATCACGATAACAATATGAGTTCCACTCATTTCAACACCCAGGATAACACATGAGTCATCCTGAAATTCAAGCATAATTGGTCTGCGGCCACCTTTTGATGGTCCTTCACCAATTTCAGCCACAACTCCCAAAGGCAATATTTCATTGATTATTTCAGAAACTGTGGATCGTGATAGGTTTGCTTTTCTGGCAATTTCTGCTCGAGACATTTGGTGTTTTTGCCATATAAGACGCAAAACAGCATCAGCGAGTGGACGTGGCTTATCGGGGGCATCCCTCCTCAGGCCTTTCCATTGGAGATTTGCTTTATAATTCATAATCCCATAATCCTTGCTGAAAGAGCATCCTTAGCAAATAGTTACCAGTTAACCCTAATCAATCATAAAGTACTATAATTGGAAAGTTCATACTAACTTAGAAACTAAAATTATCAAGCGGAATATAGATTTTATCTCTAAATAAGACGAAAATTAAAAAAATGATTGTACTGTAACCGTACAAAGGGTATAATAATAGTTGGTTTTGAGACTTTCTGGCTCTTATGTTCCGATAACAACAAAAATTGCAGGTGGCAACTTTCATGAAATACATCCTTACCTCAACAATCTTATTAGTCACTTTATTTATTGGTAGTGCGAGTGCTGACCTATCATTGGTATGGTCAGATGAGTTTAATGGATCCAATTTGAACAGTGATAACTGGAATATTGACATTGGAAATGGTTCTGGAGGTTGGGGAAACCAGGAACTTCAATACTACAGGGCCGAAAATGTCTCGGTCTCTGATGGCAACCTGGTTCTAACTACCAACGATATACCCTACGGTGGATTTAGTTTTACATCGGGCAAAGTTCACACAAGAAACAAGCAGTTCTTCAGGTATGGTAGAATTGAAATGCGAGCCAAGATTCCTACAGGTGGCGGAATGTGGCCAGCGTTCTGGATGATGCCTCAATACAGTATATATGGTGGTTGGGCAGCTAGTGGCGAGATCGATATTATGGAAGCAGCAAATGCTACAACTTCTGTAGGTGGCTCGCTTCACTTTGGTGGCAGTTGGCCTAATAACACCTATACAACCAGCTCTTACTCAATGGGTGGCGCGAATTTTGCGGATGAGTTTCATATATATGCTGTCGAGTGGGATGAAGATCAATTTCGCTGGTATGTAGATGATGTTCTCTACGCAACAAAATACAGTTGGCAGTGGTATTGCAGCAACGCTCCGGAAAATCCACTTGCACCATTTGATCAAGAATTTTATATCATTCTCAATTCTGCAATAGGTGGTACTTATACAGGATGTTTGAATCCTGGCTGTATTACTGCAAATCTGCCCCAGGAATATCTTATCGATTATGTCAGAGTATATCAGGAGACACCAAATATATCTCCTGAAGTAGCAATAACATCACCTTCTGAAGGTGACATTTTATCACCAGGGAACATCACAATAAACGCAACAGCTTCTGATGAAGATGGAATGGTTGTGGCTGTTGAATTTTATGGTGATTCAGTTTACTTGGGCTCGGACAGTACTGAGCCATATTCATTCATATGGAATGATGTTGACGAGGGTTGTTTTGTGATAGAAGCGAAGGCAATTGATGATGCCGGTGGATTTGCAACTGATTCTGTCGACATAACTGTGGGTTCAGGCTGTGGACAGGAACCTTATCATGGAAACCAATTTGTTTTACCTGCTTTAATTCAAGTTGAAGACTTTGATATTGGTGGTCAGTCGATATCATATTATGACACTGATGTTGGAAATACTGGATCACACTACCGTCCTTCAGAGGATGTCGATCTTGAGGTTTGTCAGGATTCTGGTGGCGGATATAATCTTGGTTGGACCTATGATGGTGAATGGCTGGAGTACAGTGTAAATGTCCCGCAAACTGGTAATTATATAATTAATACTCGTGTATCTTCATTATCAGATGGTGGTGATTTTCATATCGAGTTTAACGGTATTGATGTTACAGGAAATATTGAAGTACCAGTTACATCTGGCTGGCAATCATGGGAGACAGTCTCAGTCACGGCTGAACTTTCAGCTGGGCCTCAGATTATGAAGTTTGTTTCAGATTCAAGTGGATACAATGTCAACTATTTCGATATTCAGATGGACGTCACTGCGGTACTGCCAGAGTTACATATTGGTAAGTTTGACCTGTTGCCTTGTTATCCAAATCCATTCAACCCATCGACGATAATAAGGTATGATATCCTCGAGCCATCTGTTATCAATCTGCATGTTTATGATGTAAATGGTAAGCTGGTTAAAACTCTGATTAATAGTGAGCTATTGGGTGTCGGCTCTTATGAAGCTAATTGGAATGGCACTTATGACTCTGGCCACATTGCAGCAGCCGGAGCATATTTTTGCAAGATTTATAATGGTGAATATCAGGACACGATAAGAATGATTCTGGTCAAATAGAGTATCTCTCTACTTGACCAGAAATTCAGGCAATCAGTTCACTTGCGGCTTGTTGAAAGTAGCTTTTGCTGATCTGTCGGCATTAAAAAATCCCCAATGTTTTTCTACTTCATTTGGGTGTGATCCACCTTTCCAGTTTTCGTCGAAAGCTTCAAAGTAGAACACAACATTTTTGGTTTTTTCTGCCCATTGATACACAGTGTTATAAAATTCAGACTGCTCTTTTTCACCAGGCTTACCTTTTATAAGTTTAGCCTGTTCGCCTTGGTCATGAGATGTCGTAGCCCAACCGGTCTCTCCAATAACCAACGCTTTACCTGGATGGATACTTTCGATAGTATCCATTTGTTCTACAATCCATTTCATGGAATCATCCAGTTGAATACCATTCCATAATGGGTGTGCATGGGTCATTATGAAGTCAATTTCCCGGGCAAGTTTTTTGCTTTCAGGTGTTATCCAGTATCCAAAGTCATCGGATGCTGTAACCGGAACAGTCACATTTTCACGAACATAACGAACATAATCAATTAGTTTATCGATCTGATATTTGTTGCCAGACCAATAGACTTGAGTCTCATTGCCTACACAGACAGCAGGTACTAATTCAGGATAATTGTTAGCCAGTTGAATTGCTTTTTCCACTTCTACTTTATTGTCTTCTTCAGACTCTGGTCCAATCCAGGCTCCAACAACAACCTTCATATCAAGTTGATTATTTTTAATGATTTTCAAAAGCTCTTCAGCGAACTCTGATGAACCATATATTCGCATCATGTTCCAATGAGGGATCATGACTTTAAGGTCTTCCAGAAGTTGTTCAGCTGACGGCGAACCTTCTCCAGGATGCTGACCATCGCGATATGGGCCGTAGCATATTGCATTGCCTGCCCAAATCCCATTTACCTCTGGATTAAAATGTCTGGTTATGAAGCTACCTTCTGATGTGTCTAGTGTCATGGCATCGACTCCAACGTAAGGTGTTACTGATATCAATGAGATAGTACATATTGCTATTATAAAATTGATTGTTTTGTTCACATCCATCACTTCCGGAAAATTTCACAGTGCAATTTGACGAGTATGTGAAATGTATCATTGTTATATATTGTGGTCAATATCATCGGTTAGCACATAGTGTCATCAGAGAGATGACTGCCAGTTGACATTGGGATGGGACTACTATACGATGCAACCTGTATTCACAGGAGGTTTATGGTAATGAAAATCATCACTACACTTGCCATCTTGCTCACTGTTCTTCTGGTTGCCGCATCTGCCTCAGCGTATGAAATCTTGCTGGACATTGATACGGACTCCGACCCAACGACCATCAACGATTTGACACAGGAAACCAGTGCCATGGTCAAACTGATTCTTGCCCCATCATTTCCGGGTGAGGTCATCGGTCACATTGAGTTTGGGTTGGGCGGATCATGCCTGGAATGCGACATGGTGCACTACTACGGAACGAACCATGACCTGATCCAGGGAGAAATACAACAGTGGGTCCAGGCATCGGCCTTTGATAGCGGTTGGGATGCCATCACTCTTCTTGGTTGTCCAGGTAATCCCGGTGCCCATTTGCATTTGTGGCTTGAGCCTGTCGGTGGTGGGACCGTTGTTTTGAACGATGCCTTTTTCCTGGCCGAATTCAACGCCTGGGTGGCAGACGATGTGCCTGTAGGCTGTCAGCAACCACCAAGCAACCTGGCAGCCCTGGAAGGCAGTGTCTATTGGAATTATATCCAACTTGGCGGCCCAGCGGTAAGCAACCAGAATAGTGATTGGGGTGAGGTCAAGGCCCTCTTCCGCTGATCAGCCAAAGTTCCCTTCTTGATATGGCCTGTTGCTGTAATTGGTTTTGAGTTGGCGAAGATAGTTGCTGACAAATGGTATCATGAACGTATACAATAATTTATGAAATATTAGAAAATTATTTGAGCTTTCCCGGAGAAACAATGCCCTCAAAAAACTGCCCAAAATGTAACTATCGCATCACGAAGAAAGACTTTCTTCGAATAACTTCTACTAGATATAAATGTCCAAGCTGTCAGGTAGAGCTCGTCTCAGGGTTCAATTTCCGCGCTATGTTAATCACTGTGCCAATTACCGGCCTCGTTATCAGTTTTGCATTACATAATCCATGGGTGTGGTTACTGGTGCCGGCTTGGGCAGTGGCTTACCTGTTCACTTTCTATTATACGCTTCGCGTAAGTTTGTGGCATAAAAAAGATGGCGCTGATAAGGCAGATGTTAAAACGAGCGAGAATGTTTGACAATCAGACTGAATGCGATGCACTATATTAGGAACCTCATATCAGAAAGGGAGCTGTAAAAAATCGATGAATAAATTTCTACTGGTCATATTACTGTTTATTTCTGCTACAGCCTCCGCATCGATCCCGATTCATTTTATCGTTGAAGAAGGGCTGGATTCTTCTGCTGAACAGAAGTGCAGAGAAGCGTTGGCAACTACCGGTTCAGAAATTTATAATGAACTGATGCCGGGTCACCTGCAGATGCAGCCGGTGAAATGTTACCTGCTCACTGCCGATACTTTTCAACGTGAGCTTGGCACAAGACTTCCGGATTGGGGAGTGGGCGTTGCTTTTCCAGATGGCAAAACAATAGTTATCGACTGCCAGACAGCTCCCGATGTTCGCAGGGGACTTGATGAAATTTTCCTTCACGAACTTGTTCATATTCTGTTGATGCAATCTGCGCTTGAGGTCAGGTTGCCTCACTGGTTCCATGAAGGCGTCGCGCAAAAACTCAGCGGTGAGTGGCGAGTTAAAGACACGCTTTCTGTAATTTTGAGTGGCCGGGTTCCGTCGTTGTATAGTCTGGATAAACCGTTTCCTGCCAATGCTGCCTGGGCTGATAAAGCTTATCGGGCAAGCCTGCTGGCGGTGAATTTTCTGGAGCAGGAGTATGGCAGGGAAATCTATGGTCAGCTTGCAGCCGAGTCTGCTTTTACCGGAGATTTTCGCAGGGCGTTTTACAACCTGACCGGTGATACACTGGATGAGTTTGCGCTTCGATTCAGAAACAAGATGCAGATCAAATATGGTTGGCTGGTCTTTATTACCAGCTGGCCAACGATGTTTGTAATTTTAGCTGTGGTGTTTGCTGCTGGTGCGATTCGCAAAATTATTCAACGCAAACAGATGCTTGCTGCAATGGCTGACTATGAAGAAGACGAGTATCAGGAGTTTGACTAAAGACTTCGCAACAGTTTGAGATCTTCTTCCCACGCTTCCATGCCGCCTGGAACTTCCAGAACCATCATCGCGTGCATCAATCGTTTTTCATTCACAAGATGTTTGAACGGCTCAATGCCAATTTCTCCCTGACCAATTCTTTCATGTCGATCAACACGTGAGCCGAGTACTTTTTTGGAATCGTTCATGTGTACAACTTTGACCAAGTCCAGCCCAACTTTTTCATCAAGGTCAGCCATGGTTGCATTCCACTGCTTCTTTGTTTCCAACTCATAGCCGGCAGCAAAGATGTGGCAGGTGTCAACGCAGACAGCCAGGTGGTCTGGATATTTTGAATGTCCGATGATATCACGCAGGTGTGAGAACTGCCATCCAAGGTTGGTTCCCTGGCCGGCAGTGGTCTCTATGCAGAGTTTTACAGAGTCATCGTCAGAGATTTCAATTGCCCGATCCATATTTTCAGCAACTGCTTTCAATCCGATATCTTCGCCTTGCCCAAGATGACTTCCCGGGTGCCAGACCAGGTAGGGGATTTTCAGAGTTGCGCATCGATGTATTTCTTCAACAAAACCGTTGATCGATTTTTCAAGGTTTACAGGGTCAGGTGATGCCAGATTTATCAGGTATGAATCATGAGCACAGACAGCAGATGTATCCATGTTATAAGCCTCAAGTTCACTGAACCATTTTTTGATTTCTGGTGATTCTAGTGGTTTGCTTTCCCATCGATTCTGATTTTTTGTAAAAAGCTGAAAAGCCCGGCACGGCAGGCTATTCGCCCTTGCAACAGCCTTGCTGACCCCTCCGGCAGCGGAAATGTGAGCGCCTAATTTGTCGTATTTATTTTTCATTATTCATAAGTTACAACAGGTTATAAATAATTCAAGAAACGTTGTTGACTCATTCGGAAATAAGGGGTAAATATTGGCGCAGAGGAGCTGCCCGCGTTTTCGATTTTTTCCTTCTTAACTGTGGCACTCAAGTTGCATTCGAACCTGTGATAATGACTTTCAGATGGATCTGGGGAACTTACAAACAGGTGGCAGGCTTGAAAATTAAAATTACTAAGACTTTGTTAATAGCTTTAATTGCGGCAGTATTGCCGTTTTCTGCGCATGCTGACATTGTAAAAATGGATTTCCATTGGTCTGCACCAGTAGATGGCTCTCCGGTGGATCATTACAATATCTATGTAGCTGTTGAAGGCAACCCGTTTGAACTCATAAGTACTTCTCCTGACACAACATACACGCTTGACGTTGAATATGATCTGAACTATCAGATCCGTGTCAGTGGAGTATCTGAACATGACATTGAGGGACCACTTAGCGTATCCTCTGAGTCTCTTTTCATACCTGCTCCACAACCAGAACAGAGCATTCTTATACCACCTAGCGCAGGGCTGTTACCTAACTATCCAAATCCGTTTAATCCTGAAACGACAATAAGTTATGGTATTCCAGAGGCAGAAGCCGGTTCAAGAACCATTCTGGAAATTTACTCTGTAAAAGGCGAGCGATTGCGGTCATTTGATACTTCAACAGTCCCAGGATGGCATAATGTTACCTGGAATGGCAGAGATGAGCAGGGCATGATGCAACCCTCAGGAAAATATTTCGTGCGATATGCGTGTGGTACGGATGTCAAAACGTGGCCAATGACCATGGTGAAATAGTCTTTTTCCGTTGATTCAAGAAAATTCCGTATTATCTTATTGAAAGCCGATTTTCTGGCCACCGCTCTGTGCGGTGGTTTTCGCGTAAATATCGATGGGGAAAAAATGAGCCTGCTTAAGCTGAAAAAACATGCACAACAAAAAGAGTATGAAGAGCTGGAACTACTATGGCCGGAGGCAGTAGCTAATCCGGAAAATGATCCCGATGATTTGATGCGTTTGCCAGGAATGGTATCTCGTATCGGCGAAGAAAAATTGGCTGAGAGAATGGTTGAAACCATGCTCGATATCTGGGAAAAGAATCATGGCCAGGCGAGTAGACTAACAGCTGCCCGTACTGCTGCAATGACTTTCAACAGATCTGAATATTTATTAAAAGAGTTAAAGAAACTGTATAGAGAAGCCACTCCTGATTTTGAAGAGATCGAGAATCTTACCGGGAACATTCTTAGCGAAAACTGCAAGCTTGATGAGGCTGTTTTGTTGCTGGATCGGTTTGTTGCCCTGCAACCAGGTTCTTTTTTGAAACATCGGGGTACAGTTCATCCAGGAATGGTTGAGTCTGTAAACGGTAATGCTCTGGAAATGAAAGTTATTTTTGATATCAGAGACAAGCAGCTCAATGCAGAAGATATAATGAATGTGATTGTATTGGCTGATGATCATTTCTCATCGATGTTAATGTACAAACCGGAATCTCTACGTGAAGTTGCTGAAGCAGATCCTGTAGAGTTTGTAATTCTGGCATTGAAAGAAACTCGAGATAAGCGTTGTACCTACAAGGATCTTAAAGGTTATTACATAGAGCTCAATGACGAGAAAGCCTGGAGCAGTTGGTGGAAAAAGGCACGAGAGATTTTGAAAAAAGCCTCCAAGTTGGAGATGACTGGTGCCGGTCAACCAAAGTTCAGGTTACTGAGCAACGAACGATCATTTGAAGACAGACAGCGTGACCTGTTCAAAAAAATTAAAGAGCCGTCAAAGAAACTTGAGTTTATTTTAAGCTACATAACCGAGTACAAAAAGAATCCTCCAGAAGACAAATCGCTGATGGTTGAGCTGGGAAACACAGCTGCTAAAATGGCTGGCCCACTTCTAAAGACTGACCAGATTATGACTCTGACTTGTCTTGCCATTCATGGTGCTGTTGCCGATACAGGTGCTGAAGTTGTTAAGTTGAACCCTGCTGCTGCTGTCAAAGTTATTGGTGCAGTCAAAGAGCCAGGCCAGATGGTTACACGTCTGAACGATAAACTGTTGCAGACTGTGTTGGGGTTTGTGCGCAAGGTTCAGCCTGACAGTTGGGCTGACTATTGGTCACAGGTAATGCCTCGAGTTGGCAAGTTGAGCTGTGAGATGATGACCAAGGAGCTTCTTGCTGCTGGTTTCAATGACGAGCTGAAAAATTCATTGGAAGAAATTGTTCGCAGACCAACTGCTGCTCCTGAGGCAATATGCTGGGTATGGCGAGTTCGTTTTGGCGAAAGCAAAACACTTGATAGCATGATTGATTTGCCATCGCTGACAACCAAGAGCTTGTTGATTGCGATGTTGAATCTGATTGATGCCAATGGTCGTATGAGTGCTGTGTCTGATGATAATCGTATTCGTGAGATCATTGAACGGACTCATGATACCATTGATCTTTTTGAATCCAGGCCTCTGAACGAATTGCTGGACGATGTTTCCGAAGAAGATGCTCGTATGTTCAAGAAGCTGATTGAGGAAAATGCTGGAATCAAAGCCAGACTGAAAGCAAGCATCAGTGCTCGATTAAGAAATGCACATCCTGAGATTTACATTGAGTCATCAACTCCTTGGGCTGAAGAAGATATTTACTGGACAACTGAAACAGGATTACAAAGACGTCAGAGTGAGTTTGATGAAATCATTAATGAAGAAATTCCTGCTGTTGCCAAGCAGATTGGTGAAGCAGCAAGCCACGGCGATCTTTCTGAAAACTCTGAATATACTGCAGCTCTTGAAAAGCGTGATCAGATTACCAGTCGTGCAACACGGATTGAAAATGAGTTGGCCAAGTGCAAAGTGATTGATCAGGAGATGGTTGATTCAGTATTTGTAAATGTTGGTACTAAAGTCACAGCCAAAGACCTGACAACTGGAGAAGAGCTGGTTTACTCATTCCTGGGTATCTGGGATTCTAATCCTGACCAGGGAGTGTTGTCATATCGGGCACCAATTGCGATGGCATTTATGGGTAGCAAGCCTGGTGATACTGTCACTTTTGGCGAAGACAGTGATACAAAAAGCTGGGAAATTATCAGTGTGGAGCCTGGGATTTAATCCAGGTCAACACCTCTTGGGTTTGAAATAGTGACTGTTTTCTGGTCAGTAGGCCAGAGGATCAATTCACCGATATTTACATGTGGTGGACGTGTTGCACAAAACAAAACTGCATCGGCAACATCAATGGGTTGTAAAGGCGGATACTGGTTATAAACCGGGTCCGCTTTTTTGTTGTCACCATGGAATCGGACAAGGCTGAATTCAGTTTCTACCATTCCAGGGTCAACTGTTGAGCTGCGAACTTTTGTGCCTTTCAGATCAATGCGAATGCCGGTTGTAATTGCATGGACTGCATATTTGGTTGAGCAGTAAACTGCACCACCAGGATAGACATCGTGACCGGAAACAGAACCGATGTTAATTACATGACCATTGTCGCGTTCAATCATTCCCGGAAGAATCGCGCGAGTAATCCATAGCAAGCCTTTGACGTTTGTGTCGATCATTTCTTCCCAGTCGGTGTGATCGCCTTCTTGCAACGGTTCAAGACCACGGCTGAGTCCAGCATTATTGACCAGAATTTCTATGTTCTGCCACTGTTGGGGCAGGCTGGCAATTGTTGAATTTACTTTTTTTCTATCTCTGACATCGAGCTCAATAGTCAGACACTCAACTGGCAGGGCTGAGGCAAGTTCTTCAAGTCTTTCTTTGCGTCTTGCTGCAAGAATAAGTTTACAACCAAGACCAGCAAACTGTTCTGCGCACGCTTTGCCAATTCCACTGCTCGCTCCAGTTATCATAACAATTTTATTCTGCATTTCGGGAACTCCTTTGTGTTTTCAGGGTGCAATGCTATTGTTACTGAGTCAAGGTTTTGGTTTATGATTTGATTAACGGAAGGGTTGAATATGACAGAAGATTATTATGTAGACGATAAAGGCGTAGCGGGTATTGCTGCAAATGCATCGGTTGCTGACCGAGGAACATTTATCACCCGAGTTTACAATCATGTGTTTGGTGCAATTATCGCTTTTGTACTGCTTGAAGTCTGGTTTTTTAATACCGGCATTGCTTATGAAGTAGCAAATGTAATGCTTAACGGGAGCTGGTTGCTGGTTCTTGGTGCATTTATTGTTGTCGGTTGGATTGCCAGAGGCGCAGCGCATAGGGCAAAATCGATGACTTCACAATACCTCGCACTCGGTGGCTACATAATTGCCGAGGCTCTGATATTTATTCCGATGCTTGTCATGGCAGAATACTATGCACCAGGTGCTATTAAAAGTGCTGGCCTTTTAACTCTGATTGGCTTTGGTGGATTGACCTGGATTGCATTTAACTCAAGACACGATTTTACTTTTATGGGTGGGCTGTTGAAGTGGATTGGTGTTGTTGTTCTTATTGCAATTGTAGGTAGTCTGTTATTCGGTTTTCAACTAGGGACATGGTTCTCTGTATTGATGGTCGGTGTTGCAGGCATTTCAATTTTGAGAGATACATCGGCAATTATTCATCACTATCCAACAGATAAACATGTTGCAGCATCGCTTGAGCTGTTTGCGTCAGTTGCATTGATGTTCTGGTACTTGCTGAGATTGTTTACAAGTCGTCGTTAGAAAAAGTCATTGTCATCGCAATCCATGAAGTCGATGAACTATTAACTGGAGGGTCACTTGTTCTAAAATAGAAACTGCCGTATTCTGATACATGGAGGCTTTATGATGCGATGGTTTTTATTAATACTACTGGTCATGGTTGCTGGCTGCGAAGATCCTTATGCACCAGGCAATACGCCACAGAACAATGAGTTCAGTGGTGATTGGGCCGGGACTTATTCAGGCATAGGGCGACTTACTTGTGCTGCATTAAACGTGAATGGTGAACAAAGATCAGTAACAGTAAGATTTACCGATTTAAATAATAACTGGCTACGTGTTGAATTGTTTATGACCCCGCCAACACCAGTTTCACCTATATATAGGGTTGAGGGTGAGGTTGCAACCATGTCCAGGTTCAACCCAAATTTTGAAAGTAATGGTCATCATTTTATAACAAACTTTGTCAGAAGTGGAAATACATTGCATCCAGGAAGTGGTGTTGTAATTACGGATATCAATGGCAATGAACAGTGGCGGATGGAAAATATAAGTGCAATAAATTGACCGCGGAGTTGTAAAACCCCGCGGCCATAAAAAACTAGTCAGTCCACTTTTGCAGCCAACCCATAACTTCATTATGCCACTGAATAGAGTTCTGTGGTTTTAGTACCCAGTGATTTTCATCTGGATAGTAAAGCAGTCTTGCGGGAACACCCATTCTTCTCAAAGCAGTAAAAGTACTCATTCCTTGAGTATCTACTACCCGATAATCCAATGCACCATGAACTACCAGAGTTGGCACATGCCAGTTCTGTACATAATCGGCAGGATTATGTGTGCCATATCCACTGCCTTCTTCCCAAGGTGCACCGTTGTGCTCCCATTCAGGGAACCAGAGTTCTTCTGTGTCGTAGTAAGCCATTCTTTCATCAAGGTTTCCATCGTGGCAGATAAACGCCTTGAATTTCTTACCAAACTCTTGTCCATGCATCCAGTTGATCATGTAGCCACCATAGCTTGCGCCTGCAGCTACAATATTGTCGGCATCCATCCATCTGTATGTTTCAAGTGCAGCAGCCAGCCCTTTTTCCAGATCTTCCAGAGGTCTGTCGCCCCAGTGGTGGCTGATTGCATCGCAGAAATCCTGCCCATAACCGGTTGAGCCGTGAAAATCTACAGCAATAGTTGTGAAGCCTGCTCCAACATAAGCTTGTGGATTCCATCGATAGTGGAAGTCGTTACCAAAACTACCTTGAGGTCCACCGTGAACCAGAAAAGCGATTGGCCACTTTTGACCGGCATCAGCTTTTTCCTGAGTCCAGTCGTAAGGTTTTACCACATAGGCGTAAACGGTTTCGTCGTTCCAGCCTTTAAAGGTCATTTGTTCAGCATCGCCTGTCAGGCAGGCAGCAATTTTTTCATCGTTGATGTGAGTGACAATTTTGTGGTCTTTACCATTGTATTTTACGCTATGAATTTCAGCAGGACCTGCCAGAGATTCGTGTGCGTAATAAAGTCTGTCTTTGCCAACAGCGAGTTGCTGGTTTTTGCCATCACGAACAAGCAGTTTGACTTTATTGTCTTTTACTCTGACTGAGAAAATAGATCGTTGACCAAGATGGTTTGCAAAACAGATCAGCGACTTTCCATCTGGTGACCAGCTGTATCCATAAGGGCTGAGATCAAGATTGTTGTAAATCAGATCCAGTGTCTTCTCTGAACCGTCTTTCCAGTTGCGAAGTACAAAGTGGAACCTGTCAGCCTCAAAGTTTGGCCTGTCCATTGCCAGATAGCAGAGAGTTTTCCCGTCAGGTGAAAACGATGGAGTTGTATCCCATGCCTTGTTCTCTGTAATCTTTGTCCACTGACCAGAGCCATCGGTTGGAACGGAGTAGATGTTGTAATCTGTGCTCCATGCAGGTTCGCTGCCTGGCAGAACTTTTGCTGTGAAAAGCAGAGCAGAACCATCTGGAGTGAGGGTGACCTCTTCCATGCCACCCCAGGGGTGAGTAGGAGTGTCGGCATCAAGAGTTGACATCAAGTCCCAGGTCTTGCCGCCAACAGATGGGTGCTGTGAAATAAAGATGTGAGTTCGTTTGCCATCTTCCCAGGTATCCCAGTGGCGGAACATAAGTTCGTCGTAAACCATACCTGTTGTTGGGTTCGATGCAATTTCTTCATCACGCAGAACAGTTTCTTCCATTGTCAGGCCAGGGTAAACATCAATGGCCAGCAAGAATGAATGCAGCTCGGGAGAAACTTCCATTCCACCAATACCAAGAGGCAAATCTGTTACCTGTGATGCTTCACCACCGTCAGGATTAATAAGCCAGACCTGTGATGAGCCACCGCGAGTAGACAGGAAAACTATCGATCCGCAAGGTCCCCATCTGGGATTGAAGTCTGCAGCAGGGTCAGTAGTAAGTTGTCTGAGGTTTTGACCGTCACTGTCAATGACCCAAAGGTCGGTTCTGCCTTTGTTTGCTTCAAGGTCTGTTGACCTGAGTACAAAGGCAATGCGACTGCCATCGGCAGAAACCTGGGGATCACCAATACGGTCCATTGCAAGCATATCGTTAATAGTAAATGGATGTGCATCGGCGAGACAGAGAACGGGAACTAACAGCAAAAAGAAAACAAGAAAACGCAAGGTTGTACCTCCGGTTAAGAGCGTTAAATCCACTGCAGGAATATACTAGATTTTAGCCGGTGTTGCGACATAGAAGTAAATTACTGTATATTCAGAGCGGAGGAATTAATGATTCGATTTTTAATACTACTGTTGATGGCTACTCCTTTAGCTGCCTCAGAGCTTCCATATCCTTGCGGTGCAGAGCCAAGACATGACTCTGTTACCGGGCCAGTGCTGCCTCATATTTCAAGCCCTTTGCCAACAGCACTTGACTGGACAGATAACGATGGTAACTGGATTACTCCGGTTCGTGATCAGGGACTTTGTGGTGCCTGTTGGATTTTTGCGCCGGTTGCTGCTTTCGAATCGTGGCTTATGATTGAAGAGGGCATTCCCGGGCAGATGGATATTGACCTTTCCGAGCAACGAATTCTGTCTTGCAGTATCAATCAGACCGGATGTGTGGTTGGTATTACCCGGCATGCATTTGACTTTATGGTTGAAAACGGAGTTTGTGATGAAGCGTGTTTTCCATACCAGGCTGACGATCAGATATTATGTGACGCGGCTTGTCCTGATGTCGATTCCAGATTGGAGTTTCTTGGAAATTGGGAAGAAATTACAAATGCGAATATAAATATTGGCGAAATTAATCAGGCGCTTCAGTTTGGTCCTGTAGTTGCATATCTGGATATTTACAATGACTTCTTCTGGCACGATGAAGGGGTGTATGATGCATACGGCTCCTTGCCAACTGGTTCAAGTCATGAGCTTCTACTTGTTGGATATGATGATGATATTCAAGCTTGGAAAGTTAAAAATTCCTGGGGCGAGCAGTGGGGCGTTGATGGGTTCGGCTGGATTGCTTACGACAGTGGCTGTAATTTGGGGGCCTGGACTTCCAGGTGTTCTCCCTATAATTCACCACCAAGACTGAACAATGCTGTCCTGGATCCTGTTGAAGGAGAAGAGGGAGACTACTTTAACTGGCAAGTTGAATACAGTGATCCTGAGGGCGATTTTCCTATTCTCCACAAAGTAAATATTTACTGTGATGGCGATTTCTATTTTGAAATGTCGATGAATTCTGACGGGCAGCAGGGAGAGTACGGAACAATATGGACTGCCAGCGCAGTTCTGGATTCCATCGCAACTTATGCATACTCATTTAATTTTTTGAATAATATTGGGCAGCGAGTCAGGTGGCCGTCGGTTCCTATTGAAGGGCCGGTTGTTCGTGAAGATGTAGATTGGCCTCCGGAGTTGTTTGATCCTTCATGCTCACCAGACGAAGGTCCTGCAGGTGATTTTGAATTCCAAATTCGATATTATGACAGGGACGGAGACTGGCCATCAACAAGCAGACATGTAGTAATTGGTCTGCCAGATGAAGAGGGTACTTTTGAGCTTGAAATGGAAACATCTGGAAGCAATCCTGCCGACACATTGCTATACACAGCAACTGCAAATCTGGAAATAGTTGGTGATTACCGGAACAGGTTCATATTTGTAAATGAGCCAGGCGACATGGTGATTTCTCCGGAAGTATGGGAAGGTTGGTACGAAGGACCTGTAGTAACCCATGAAACTGCTGTTGAAAATCCTCCTCCAGATCCCGAGCAACAAACCACTTTATCGACAACACTTTTTGCACCAAGACCTAACCCTTCATATGGCGATGTTCAGATTGCATTTGAACTTGCCACCGGCGCCTTTGCTGTTGTTGAAGTATTTGATCTTGCAGGTCGCAGAGTTAAAACCTTATGCAAGCAATGGATGCCTGCAGGAACATCAGACTTGTACTGGAACGGGAAAACTGCTTCAGAAGTTCCGGTTGCAACTGGAGTATATTTTATTCGATTACAAACTGACACAGCTGTATTTACGCGTCGGGTTGTGATGGCGAGGTGATTTAGCTTAACAGGAATTCAGCATCAACCAGCACATTCCCGGTTTCATCATGAACCGCATACTGAAAACCTTTGCCGATAGCAAAAGCGCCAGCTTCACCACGCTTGTTGATTGCCAGGAAACCAACCTGAACTTTTCTATACTCAGGATATCTGTTTACAATTCTTTCAACCGCAGCTTTACATGCTTCCTGTGGTGACAAGCCTTGTCGCATTAATTCAACAACCAGAAAACTGCCGACGGTTTTAATTACCGCTTCACCAACTCCTGTTGCACATGCGCCGCCTACTTCGTTATCGACAAAAAGAGCAGCGCCGATAATAGGAGAGTCCCCAACACGACCGTGCATTTTGTATGAAAGTCCACTGGTTGTGCAGCAGCCAGACAAGTCGCCGGCCTGGTCAATGGCAAGCATGGAAATTGTGTCGTGGTCAGCCTGATCCGGGCGGATCGGTTCGTAGTGGCCACCATCTTTGAGCCATTGCTTCCAGCTTGCTTCAGCTTTTGGTGTCAGCAGGTTTTCTTTTTCAAATCCCTGGTCCAGAGCAAATCGCAGCGCACCTTCACCAACCAACATTACATGTGGCGTTTCTTCCATAACTTTTCTGGCAACCGATACGGGATGTTTTATGTGTTGCAAAAATGCTACAGACCCTGCGTTGCCGGTTTCGTCCATGATGCAGGAGTCAAGAGTTACATAGCCATCTCTATCAGGGTAGCCACCGTAGCCAACAGTTCTGACTTCCGGGTCACCTTCGCATACACGCACACCGGTTTCTATGGCATCGAGTGCACGTTCACCGCTTGCAAGTTTTTCCCAGGCAGCAACATTGGCTGGCATGCCAAAAGACCAGGTGGAAACCACCAATGGCTTGCGAACTGGACCTGTTGATGCAATTAATCTGGAAGCGTTTCCTGCTGTTAGAGCAGCAGCTCCCAGGGCGGCAGTTTTAATAAATTCTCGACGTGTTTTCATAAATTATCACCGTTGAATAATAAGTTTTTGCGTGTCTCTTCCAGTTTCGTTTTCCAGACTCAACAGATAAACTCCAGTTGCCAGGTTATCAACATTAAGTGTCATCAGTTGAGCTGCTGGTCCTGTTGGTACTTTCTTAACGAGCCTTCCAGCCAGATCGTAAATAGCTATGCGAGTGTTCAGTCCTACTCCTGGAGTAAAACGAATAGAGACATCGTTCTTTGCCGGGTTTGGCGAAATGCTGTTGAGTGCAAGCATCGGAATAAAGTTGGGTGAATATTCCACTGTTCCAACCTGATATTCCGAGCCGTTTTCATCAATTACATTCAGTCTATAAAGAACAGTTTCGTTTGGGCCAATAGGGTGTTGATCCAATGCTGACCAGTTGTAGTTCTGCATTTGATTCAGAGGCACATCCCACTGATTGCCATTACTGTTTCCAGTCAAAGCAAAATTCAAGTTGTCAGCAGTAACTGTCCATTGCAGCAGAGCACCATTTGCGGCAGGTTCGACAGAAAAGCTGGCCAACATGACAGGTTGGAAAGAACCGTTTATCTCACCTGGTGAACCGTAATTAAGAGAAGATGCACTCCAATTATCAGCCAGGTTATTGTTCAAGTTGTTGGAGATTAATTCAAGAGTAGGGCCGTTGCCGTCTGGCGCAGTTGGCCATGGTGCGTCGTCATCGTAAAGCACGTAGTCAACAAGTAGTCCTTCGGTATTGAAAAGTCTGATTATTTCGCCACCGCCGGAAAATCCAAACCCGATATTTCCAACTGCATCAACACCAGGGAAAGCAGCTGAAAAATCAAAGATGCTATTGCACAAGACAAGATAACCATCAGCTGGGATCACTGTTTCTGCCGGGAGATAAAATGAATGGGAATCATTCTCATCGCGCAGACACCAGCCCGATACATCCAGCGGTTCTACCATCGGGTTGTAAATTTCGACCCAGTCGCCAGGATCAAAATCATCGGCAGAGTTGTAGTTGATTTCATTTATTACCGGGTCAACAGGCATTTCAATTCCCCATTGAGTGTCCAGCCATGCAACGCGATCATGCATCCAGTCTCGCAGCCACTGAACTTCTTCAAGCCATGTGTCACCGATGAAGTAGTTGGGCCAGACATGTTCTCCAAGTCGTGGCCAGCGTTCGAAATCCCGTTCCTGGGCTTCAGTAAGAAACTCTGTGTAGTCGTCCAGCAAGTCATCGATTTCTGCAAGCCTCAGAACACTTTGTCTACGACGAGACCAGCTTTCAGCGAGTTGTTCCTGAATATTGTGAACAGGGTTGAAAACCATAGGTGCAGACCATAGCTGGGTATTCATGGACCACCCTTCAAAGTTCCAGTTGTTGCTGTACTCATTATTGCCAAGTGCGATGTTGAAATCCCAGACAGGGCCAAGGTGCAGAGGATCGTTGTAGTTGCTGTTGATAAATGTACTCGCAAGAAAGAAATCAGGATTGCGAGTTAATCCGTTGAGCAGAATTATATCAGTGAATGAGGCCATATCAAACTGATCCCGATAGTCAGGTAGAGATCCACTGTAAAGTGCGGTGTCAAAGGTTGTAACTTTATCAGTAATAAAGCTGATCATGTCTGGTGTCAGGTCTTCGGAGTTTGGGTAATTTACTACCCAGAATCGATCAACGTATTGTGAACCAAAATAAATATCATCTTCTTGTAGATGGAAATTCGGTTTTATTTCAGCAATGAATCCCCAGTTGGGGTCAGTTGGCGGCTCCATATTTATTCGTTCAGAATTTTGCGTGACTTTTTCCATGAAAACATAAATTCCATCGTAGTTGCCGTTCAACACAACTTCACAATATCTGGTTCTTGGTGCCCAGTAACCCATATCTCTGGCAAGTTGATAGATAATAACATTACGCATAAAAGTTTTGTCGCTGTATGGGGCCTGTAGTACCCATTTGTTTTCAGCTGGCATATCCAGAACTGAAACATCTATGCCAGTATTAACGCCGTACTGTTTTTTGGGGAAGTAGTACTGACTTGAGTGGCCGCGTGTCTGTATCCCGATATCATAATCTACTGAAGGATCAGTTACATAATTTCGGTTGCCCGGGCCGTTGTCGATGACGCTCATTTGAGCAACAATATCCATAGAATCAGGTATTGCCTGGCCACCGGTTTCAATCAAAATGATTGGCAGGTTCGATGAGGTAAAATCGACCTGAGCACATAGAGTGCTACTGATTAATAGGAGGAGAATAGTTAGTGTTTTCACAATTACCGATTGTAGGGGTGTAAGCATGTCGGTCAACAGCTAAAATAATCTTTACCAACAAGTAAATAATTACTATATTCATTTTAATATTCCATACCAGATGGTATGGAATGCTTCTAAAATTCAATATCGCAATGCTAGTACAGGAGTTACAAAATGTCAGACATCAAGATCACCGCTGAAATGACTCTCTTTGAAGTCACTGAAAAATACCCCGAAACCATCCCGGCTTTTGTGGAAAACGGATTTGCCCATGTTGGCGATGAAGAAAAGCGCACCAAACAGGGTAAAATGGTCACTCTGGAACAGGCTATGATGATGAAGGGGAAAGACTTTGAGACTTTCAGGGATCTGCTTGTTGAGGCAGCTGAAAACGCACGTGAGTCTGAAGATGTGACACTGAATGTGGTTGATGACAGCCAGATGTTCCCAAGCAGTGGCGATATCAAGGTTGCCGGTTTGTTGCCATGCCCGGTTCGTCTGCCATTGATTGAAGCTTTTGAGTATGTTCGTGATGATGTTGAAAAGAAACACAATTTGAAAATTGGCTACAGGTTGGCTGCTGCAAGCATCGGCATGGACGCAGTTGAAAAAGAGATGTTACGTATCAAGACTCAGGATGATCTGCCGCACCTGTTTTTGTCGGCTGGTTTTGAAGCATTTTTCGATCACAAAAACATGGCTCGATTCAAGGACAAAGACGTATTTATTGACAGGTCCTGGGAGAACACCAACTCAGATTTTGCCGGCATCGATTTAAAAGATCCCGACAGTCATTTCTCTATGATTTCTGTAGTACCTGCAATTTTCCTTGTCGACAAAACTCAGCTTCAGGAGGGGGAAGAAATTCCTCGCACCTGGAAAGAGCTGCTTGATCCAAAATTTGAGCGTCGGGTAGCAATGCCTGTTGGTGACTTCGATCTGTTTAACGGAATATTGCTCACACTTTACAAGCATTATGGTGAAGATGGAATTCGTGGTGTTGCCAGAAATCTGCTCAAGTCAATGCACCCAAGCCAGGCTGCAGGCAGGTTTGCAGGTCGTCAGAAAGAAGAGTCACCTGCAATTACAGTTATCCCGTATTTTTTCAGTAAAATGGCTCACATGAATCCTAACGTGGAGATTGTCTGGCCGGAAGATGGCGCAATTATCAGTCCTGTGTTTATGCTTGAACAGACAGATGCTCCCGAGGGCACAAAAGAGCTTGCTGATTTCTTCATGAGTAATGAGACGGGCGCAATTCTGGCACAGCGCGGGTTGTTCCCATCGTTGAATCCTGATGTTGAAAACCCGTTGCCTGAAAACGCAACCTGGTTATGGTTGGGCTGGGACTTTATTAAAGAAAATGATCTTGGTGTGTTGATTCCAAAACTGCTGGATATCTTTACCGAGAACGCGGAGGTTTAATGTGAAACTAGTAACAGTAAGTGGGCCGCCGTCGTCTGGAAAAACATCGGTGATTTTGAAAACGCTGGAACATTTGCAGGCAGAAAAACGCAATGTTGGCGTAGTGAAATTTGACTGTCTTTACACTGACGATGATGAAATTTATCGCAAGGTTGGAGTACCAGTCAAAAAAGGACTTTCAGGCGCACTTTGCCCCGACCACTATTTTGTCAGCAATATTGAAGAGTGTGTGCAGTGGGGAATCAAAGAAAATCTCGATGTTCTGGTTAGCGAAAGCGCCGGGCTTTGTAATCGATGTTCACCTTATGTACGAGAAATTCTTGCAGTCTGTGTGATCGATAATCTTTCCGGTATAAACACTCCTAAAAAAATTGGCCCGATGCTCAAGAGTGCTGACATCGTAATCATCACAAAAGGTGACATTGTAAGTCAGGCAGAGCGTGAGGTTTTTGCGTCGCGAGTGCACAGAGTAAATCCAAAAGCACGAATTATGCATGTCAACGGCATCACCGGACAGGGCAGTTTTGAGTTTTCAACTCTGTGGACCGATGGCGATGAAGTTGAAACTGTTGAAGGTAAAAAATTGCGGTTCTCAATGCCGGCTGCGCTTTGCAGTTACTGTCTGGGTGAAACCAGAATCGGTAGTGAATTCCAGATGGGTAATGTTAGAAAGATGGACCTTGGCGATACTACAAGACAAACTGCAGACCCAATGACTTCACCCAAGGAGAGCAAGTAATGGATATTCGTAAAGAACTTGCTTCAATCATTGTTGGAGATCTGAATTCACGATGGCCTTACGCCACAACTTTTCTGGCAAAAAATAATCTGGAAATTGAAGACGACCCATCACAAAAGCTGAGTGAAGTTGCCAGTGATGAACTGCTGGACCAGCTCGCTGAATTCATTATCGAAATGGAATCTTTTCTTTCTGACGATGAAGAAGTTGTCGATGAAATTACCATCTTTGGTGGCAAATGTAAAAACGGTGAGCCGGAAGGTGTGCGTGAGTTGACCATCAGAGTTGGTGAAGTTATCTGTATTGTCGGGCCAACCGGTTCGGGCAAAAGCAGACTACTTGCCGATATTGAATGGGTCGCTCAGAAAGATACGCCAACCGGAAGAAGCGTACTGATCAATGGTAAAATTCCTGAAAGCAAGTGGCGCACATCAAGTGAACACAAGCTTGTTGCGCAGTTAAGTCAGAACATGAATTTTGTAATGGACTTGTCTGTAGAAGAATTTCTGACACTGCACGCAGAGAGCAGGCAGACAGAAAACCCTGAAGAGAAGATTCAGCAGATCTGGAACGATGCCAATGCTCTTGCTGGTGAACCTTTTGCATTGGATACTCCAATTACAAGTCTCAGTGGCGGACAGTCCAGAGCGTTGATGATTGCAGATACTGCAATACTTTCAAAGTCGCCAGTTGTGTTGATTGATGAGATTGAAAACGCAGGTATCGATCGTCAAAAGGCACTCGATATTCTAGTAAGTCAGGATAAAATTGTGTTGATGGCAACCCATGATCCAATCCTGGCACTGATGGGCGATCGACGAGTTGTAATCAATAACGGTGGTATGAAGTCTGTTGTTGAGCCTAGCGAAAAAGAACACGCAAATCTTGTAGACTTGCGTGCTCTTGATGACAGAATGATGAAGCTTCGCCACAGGTTGAGAATGGGCGAGAGGCTGGATGAAGTTTAGTTCTCTTCTTTAGGCATATACTCGTCAGGCACAACCAGCTCAACAGTTTTTTCAAACAGGAATTCGCGATTCCAGTACACACGCATAGCGTAGGTGCCGGGGTCGCGTTCTTTTTCAGGAGAGATGTTGAGTTTTGTATCAAGCCTGAAAGTTGGTTTTTCAGTAATGATTGGATCTGCAACTTTTGAGTAATGCAGATCTTCAGCTTTCAGCCAGACAATATTTGTGGTGTAGCTGTCATCGGTTTTAGTCATTGTGACTTCACCAAACTTGCGGAACATCTCTTTGCCGTCCGGTCTGATCCAGCCCAGATGGATCTGATGAGTTTTATCCAGTTGTGGATTACTGATATCGATAGCAGCTCTCAAGTATTTGTTTTTCTTTTTACTGCTGACTTTGAACGTGTCTTTCACGCCAAGCAACTTGCCTGACTTTTTACTTACAGCACGATAGAAAATTATATCGCTCCCAAACTGATCTTCTGCCAGCTCAGAACCAGCATCAACAACAGCCTTGAATTCTTTGACATCGCTCTGCTCGCAACCGCTGATCAAAGCACCACATACCAATAATAAAACCAGAAACTTACTCATCATTGTCCTCCTTGTCAGACGAACATAACAAAAGAGGAGACACTTTGCATCTCCTCTTTTTGTAAAAACTGAAAAGGCAACAAGGCGAAGCGGGGAACGCCTCGTTGCCATAGTTTTATTTCAGTAACAGCATCTTGCGTGTTATTGATTTTCTTTCTGTATCAAGACGATAGAAGTAAACGCCTGATGCAGTGATGTTGCCATTGTCAGATTTACCATCCCAGGTCACAAAGTGTGTGCCTGCGTCAAGCTCGCCACTAATCAGAGTGCGAACCAATCGACCAGCAGTATCGTAAATTTGCAAGCTGGCCCTGGTTTGAGCTGGCAAGGCAAACGATATCTCTGTGCTTGGGTTGAATGGGTTTGGATAGTTGCCATTCAACATGACAGTTCTAGGTAGCTCATCACCAACTGCACTTGCACCATCTTCGATAGTAAAGTCTCCATCGGAAGCATCGTCACTCATATTCAACTGAGTATCAAATGCAACAACTTTGATTCTGGCACTGGTTGATTGCAGCATAGGCAGATTAACATCGACCTGTGAATCTGCAGCTCCAGAATATAGAATCTGTGACCAGGAGTCACCGCGGTCATTTGAGAACATTACTAATGAACCAGCAACAGAGTTGTTGTCACTTGAAGTGAATTCAACACTGATGTTTTCACCACTGCTAAATGTCTCGCCACCGTTTGGAGCAGTAAGTGCTACCATTGGGTCTTCTGAGTCATAGCTGGCTGTGTAGCCACCAAGTGTAAACTCATCAACACCAGCTTCAACAACTGAGCCGTTGTTATAGTCACTGGCAACAAATCGGAACTGTACTGTTGAGCTCATGCTAATTAAGCCGTCCAGAGCAAAGCTCTGCAATGACCAGCTGCGGTCACTGGTAGTTGTGTTTTCAAGTTCAACCCACGCGCCACCGTCAGATACTTCAACAACCCAGAAGTCCTCATTTGGACCATAGCCAGTGTCATTGGTGTACCAGCGTCTGTATGAAACAGTAACATTATTGTAACCGGTCAGGTCGAAGACTGGAGAGAGCAGTGTTGTTGCTCCACCATCGACATCTTCAGTACCCTGTGGAGAACCCGGGTCGCTTTGTCCTGTTATGAAACACATAGTTCCAGGATTAGGAGTTGCATCATCTTCAGGAGCAATCTGAGTGCCTGCTGCTTCAACTCCGTTTGGATCAACACGAGTCCAGATACCTGTTGTGGCATCATCACCTGCTGCACCAACAGTCCAACCAGTATCTGATTCCATATCATGGTAGTCTGACATTTCCTCGTCGATGCGGAATGAATAACTGCCTGCTGGACCGTTCGCAGGATCGCTTGAGAACAATCCTTGAATGTCGGTACCAGTTAACCAGTAACGGACACGAGTGCCAATTGGCTGGCCAGGAATTTCAGCCTGATAGTTATCATTACCAAGGTCAGCAAGGGCAAGTTCATAAACCTGAGTACCGCCACTTGTCATGTAGTAGAAATGCAATTCATCGATGCCACTGAAATCAGTAGCATTGGTCTGGATTACATAAGGACCAGTTGTGTTATTTGAACCTTGATAAACAGTTGTATTTGTAAACTCAGGTCCAGCAATATCAGTCAAAGTAAAGTCACATGTAGTTGTCTGACCTTCAACAATATCAATATTGTAAAGAGTATCAGACTCAAGGCTTGCGTGATAGGCAACAATATCATATGTGCCTACAGGAACGCCACCCATGTAATCACCGTTTGCATCGGAAGTGAAAATTCTTCCACTGCCAAGAACGCCAACAGTTACGCCTGCTGCTGCACGGGAAGCTGGCATCGCAATATCGATGTGACCTGCAATAGTTCCCTGAGCAGTTGGAGCCACCGGCATAAAGCGAATTGCTCTGCCAGCTGTCAATGTTGCTGCACCATCTGCATATTGATTCCAGTAGGTGTAAGTAAGACCATCAGAGTGGTCAAGATTTTGTAATCCAACTGTAGCATAACCGTTCTGAGTGTCGTAGTTATCAACTGCCTGGTATTGGATATCGATCATACAATCACCAGTGTCAGTTGGGTAATGGGCTGGATCGTAAATTATTACCTGGAATGTCTGGTAACGATTCAGGTAGTTCATGACGTTATCCCATTCAATAATAAACATATTGTTAACAGTGTCATGATAGTAATAGACGCCACCAGTATCTGTTGTCAGGTTGTCCCAGAATGCGGCAATCATACCGTTTGCAGTAGCTGCAGTAGGTAATGCCCAGTTACGATAGTTCTGCATTGAAGTAGTACCAGGAGCAATCCAACCGTTTGAACAGATAGAAACTTTGTCGAAAACTTCACCGTAGTACTGGAAATCAAATGGCATATCCAGTGTTCTGGTATCGTCCTGTTCCCAGCCATTATCGTTCAGACCAACACTTGAACCAGTGGCTGAAATTTCAATCCAGTCATAGACAGGTGCAAAACCGTAATCAGTGTCAGTGTTGTCAAACATGTAGTAACCATATCCATCTGGTCCAACAGGATCAGTAGAAGATGCGGTTCCAACATTGGCTGAGAATTCAGCAGTATCTTCACTGCCATCAGCATATGTGATTTCGATAGCAAAGTTTGCCATGTGTCCAGGGTAGCAGTCATTTGCTACTGAAACAGCAAACTGGTCGCCACTGTTGTCTGCATGTCCACCTGCTGGGATGGAACCGTAGTTACCAGTTGGGTCTGAAATTGTTACCCAGGGACTGTTGCTGGTAAGAGTTGCAGTGAATGAGCCGGTAGCCATATTTCCATCGTTTACAAGGGAAACAGTTACAGCACCTGATTCACCTGGATCAAGATCATTGCCAGGAACATAGAATGTAGCCTGGTTGAAAGTGGCATCGGCACCAAAGACTTCAACAGAAACACCGGAAGTCCATGAGTCGCCACCAGAAGTGATAACCATTTCAAGCATGATATCTGATCCACCAGGGCAGTCTGCAGAAATCTGGATGTCATAGTCACCAGCAAAAGTTGCTCCTGCAGCCACAGTACCAAAGTCAATAGATCCGGAAAGAACATTGATATAAGGATTGTTACTGAAAAGTTCAGCTGAAACATTGTTCATTTGAGTTGAATCATAGTTGAGCATGTCGATGCTCAAAGTAGCAGATTCATTTGGATTTACCTGGCCATCTCCATTAACGCTGAAAGATGAAACCGCAGCATAGTTTGCATTAGCAGAAACAGTGATATCCTGTCGATGAGGAATCATGTCGTGACCTGTAATGGTCAGCCTCATTGTGCTTCCAGCAAGACCAGACAGTGGCAATGTAATATTACCGCTATCATCTGTACGACCGTGAACTGATCCTAATCCATCATTCAGAAGTACAACCATTGCATTTGGAACAGGACTGCCATATGAGTCAAGGGCAACAACATTATATGAAGTTGCAGCTGCTGGAATTTCAGGTGCATTTACAGGAGCAAAATCACCAGGAAGTGATGTCCACATTTCTGTAGCAGGATCACCCATCAGGTTGTTCCATACACACCAGACTTCAACATTATTAGGTTCAGAAAGATTGTAGTTGTTGTACATTGCAAGCTTGCCATAAGTAACTGCAGGACCAACTCTGAAATCGCCAGTGTTGATTACGCCATCAGCAATACCTGTGTAAACACAGTTGTTGTATCGAGTGTGTGTTCCTGTTGTTGCTGTTCCAATACTAGCTACAGCACCACCGTTGGGGGCCCTCAGAAATGCTTCACTATTACAGTTGCCATCAGATTCAAAAGTACCTGTATCACAGGTTAGAAGTACTGCAAATGGCAGTTCATAGCCGTTGTCCATGTACATAATGTTTGTAGCATTAAGGCCACTCATACCCCAGTAACCACGATAACCAAAGAAGGAAATTCCGTCTCCAACTCCATTCATCATTTCAGAGGAGAAGTTTCCACTCCAGACAGTATCGATTTGAGTGTAACCAAAGTTGAGTAGTTCATTTTTTACCCATTGGTTTACATAAATAGTTGTGATACCACTGGCAGATGGATCGCCAACAAGAAGTGCTCTGTCAAACCAGCCAGGATCAGTACCTGTTGGAGGAGTCATCTCGTAAGTTACGATTTTATCGATAACTGTTTCAAGTTCAGTTGTACTGGAAACAGAGATACGCCCCAGGTGAACATCAGAAAGTATATCGCCACCTTCAAGGCGTGTATAAGTATGATCACCTTCACCACCGTAACCACTGAGGCCTTCAGTATATGTAGGAATTGCAACTGAACCGTTGGCATCGCCAACAAGAGTTACAAATTCAAGTGGTATCTGCAAAGTGTCATACTGGTTTTGAATATAGTTTTTGATTGAGGCAGTGCTTGTTCCAGTTTGTGATGTTGTAGCAGTGATTACATTGTAACCCTGTTCTTCACGCCAGCCAACCAGTGGTTTTACAAGATTTGAGATAGTATCATCAGTAGGGTAGATAATCAGATAAGTACCACGATCTACAGTTACACCTCTGGAATCAGAATCATAGTTGGCAACTGAATTGCGGTACATGTTGTCAAATGATTCGGTAATTACTGTGTTGTGCCTTGCTGGTGAATTTGTGCGGTCAACACCTGAGAAGTTAATATCTGCACTGATTCTTGAAGCAATAGTTGCTTTTCCTGTTTCCGGGTTCCAGCTCAAAGGATTGAAAGTAACTTGAACAACACGCAGGTTACCCATCAACGCAGGGCTGCCAACCTCGGCTGCGCTGAGTTGTGTTGCTCTGCTGTAGGCAACATTGTCAACTTCAAAACTTTCCCCATCGTTCTGAATAGGGAGAATTTTAACATCGTTGATAACAGTTGAAGAAACAACTGATGACGATGCTGAAACTCCGGCAATATCTGGAATAGCTACCAGAGTTGAAAATGTAGGGAGACCAGGCTCGCCATTGGCACCACGGAATTCGCCACCTTTTATGGAGAAATGTTGCCAAGATTCACCTGCAATTATGACATCTTCTCTGGTAATTTCAGGAAGAGTGAATTCAAGTGTTAAACCATCAGCAGTTTCACTTAAGACAGCCACTGCTGGTTTAGAGTTGGGAATAGAGTTATCCAGAGCCAGGACTTGCTGCTGAACTTCAGTAGCAAAGGCAGAGATAGACAGTAGTAAACAGAAAAATACGACAGTTAGTCGAGGGCGCATGATGCCTCCAGGTTGCGAATTCCTGAGATGGGGCGGGGTGTGTGCCATCGGGGCGGAATGCAGTAAGTGTTATAATCGTCCGCATATTATACACTATTTATTGCATATTGTGAAGAGGGTCAGGCGATTTTTGTTTGAGTAAATGAATGACATTGAATAATTGTACATTTTTACACACAATCAACGAATTATATGCTACAATGCAAGCTCGAGTCATCGTTCCCGCCAGATGACCACATATTCAAAATAAGCTTCTTTGGAGGATTCCTATGTTAAGGAACGCATCTTTGATTGCCTTCTTGTTCTTTGCACTGCCTGCTTTGGCAGCAACAATTTATGTCCCAGGTGACTATGCCCAGATTCATGATGCTGTTCAGGCAGCAAATTCTGGTGACGTAGTCCAGGTCGCTGCTGGTACATATAATGACTGTACACATGAAACCGAAGGCCCTGAAAGTACTCCTGCGTGCGTTATCATGAAATCTGGTGTTACTTTGCGTGGCGCTGGCCCTGATGCAACAATTATCGATGCCCAAGGTCTGGGTCGTGGAATATTCATTGAAGGTGTTTCAAACTGTAGTGTTGAAAACCTGCAGGTTCGCGGTGCATATGCAGCAATTTATGGTGCTGGTATCCTGATTCGCCAGGTTGGCATCGATGTAACAATCACCGATGTATCAATCACCGAAAATCTTGATGGCGGGCTGATCTGCTATGACAACGCCTCTCCATTTTTATTGAGATTGCACTGTTACAATAACGAAGCAAAACAGGGTGGTGGAATCTCTGTTGAAGAATTCAGTTCTCCAGTTATTGAAAGCTGTATTGTAGAAAATAATGAAGCACCTAGTGGTGCTGGTATTTTCATTCGTAACCAGAGTGATGCAACAATTCTCTATTGTACAATTACCGGAAATGTTATCAACGCAGCGTATGGTAATGGTGGTGGAATTTGTGTTACCGGTTCAAACCCTATAATCAGCGGTTGTGAGATAAATGGTAATACCACTTTGGGTTATGGTGGTGGCGTCAGCTATTTGAATAACTCTGGTGGATCGCTTTCAAGCAGTAGAATCAACGATAATATCGCTTCAGGTGACAATTCACTTGGTGGTGGTATTTCTGTTAACGGATCAACTCCTCTGATTGAATACTGCCTGATTGCAAGAAATAGCCTGACTGGTGTTTATGGCGATGGTGGGGGCGTAGATTGTACCGGAACTCCATCTGCTACTTTTGATCATTGTACCATTATAGAGAATTCAACTGTAGGGTCTGCTGGTGGAATGTTTTTCCAGTATGGCGCAGATCCTATAATCGAACACAGCATGATTTTGGATTCTACTGCTGGTGAGGCGCTTTATTGCACCTTTGGTGGTACACCAACCGTTTCCTGTAGCAATATCTATGGTAATGCTGGTGGCGATGCTATTTGTGGTAATGATACCGGTGACAACATCAGTGCCGACCCTGAATTTTGCGATCTTGCAACTTTCACTCCATCGGATGTCAGCCCTGCTGCTGATATTTGTGGCGGATACTGCGGATATATTGGACCTGGTTGTGCGTCTGGCGTAGAAACTCCTGCGTCGGTTCACCTCCTGGGGAATTACCCGAATCCGTTTAACCCATCAACAACAATAGCTTTCATGCTTGACGAACCTGCTTCTGCTGAGTTAATAATCAGGGATGTGCAGGGTAAAGCGGTGAAGCATATCACCCTGGGTGACCTCCCGTCAGGTCGCCACGAGTCCGCTTGGAATGGTCGAGACAACAACGACCGCCCCGCCGCAAGCGGTGTATATTTCTATGAACTACATGCCATGGGCATGAAACAGTCGAGGCGAATGATTCTAATTAAATGAGACGTGCTTTAATCGCGCTTGCTCTTGGAACCAGTCTTTTGTTCGCAGCAGTTATTGCAACTGCTGCTCAGGCTGATCAGCAAGCCGTTCCGTTTTTTCGCAGCGAGACTACCGGTAGTCTTGTATCTGTCACCTGGGAACCTCAAGCAAATATGTTGAACAAGTCTCTTGCCGAGACTGCTTCATACCTTGTTTCACTTCCTCCAGGAACTGAATCCTTTTCTGTAACCCTTGATTCTGGTGCTGCAACAGCAGTGACCGATGGCAAGGTTCTGCGCATGCGTGGGCATTTGCTAGGTCGGGTTGTTGTTGAGCAGCCTGATGCAACCGGTTCATTGACAGTTGCAACCAGCGGCTCAGGTTTTGCAGACCCCAGGTACGATTCAAGGGCTTTTGATTCTGCACTTGGACTGGAAACACTTTCCAACGGCAGTGGTAGCTATGTGATTCTTGTTGCAACTCCATACCTTGAAACTGTTGGGCCACTGGTTCAGTGGAAGCGTGAAAAAGGTTTCCATGTTGTAGTTGAAGAAGTTACAGCAGGAAGAACCAATGCTGATATTTTGGCATGGTTGCGCAATGCTTATGAAACCTGGGATTATCCACCAGAGTATGTACTTCTATTTGGCGATGTTGATACAGTTCCAGCCTGGAGCTTGAGCGAAAATGTAACTGATTTGCCTTACGCTCTAATGGATGATAATGACTGGCACGCTGACCTGTTGATTGGTCGCTTTTCATGTGAAACTGTTGTTGAAGCAGAAACGCTTGTTGCCAAATCCGTTGTCTACGAAAAAACACCTTACCAAGGTGACAATGGCTGGTTTACCAGATCATTGATGGTTGGTGGAAACTACGGTTCAGAAACTCCAGCAAGTACTGTTCAGTTCTGTGGGCAGCAGTTGGAAACTATCGGTTTTGACCCTGCTACTGAAGTACTATTCCCACCACACTGGAATGGCGTCTGGCCAATTGATGCTGCATTTGAAGAAGGCGTTTCAATTTGTACCTACAGAGGTTGGGCTTATGGAACTGAGGGGTGGGAACCTCCTCACTTTACCAATGCTGATATACCTGCTGTTGAAAACGGTTTGATGACTCCGCTTGTGATGAGCTTTGTTTGTCTTAACGGAAACTACGCAGACGATGATCCCTGTTTTGGTGAAGCATTTACCAGATTGGGAACTGCTGAAAATCCAAGAGGTGCTGTAGCGTTTATCGGTAACGGTGAACACTGGAGTCACACCAGATACAACGATGCAATGGCAATCTCTTTCTTTGAAAGAATGGTAGAAGATAATATTACTGACCTTGGCTCAATGCTTATTGCCAGTAAACTCAGGTTCCATGATTATTTCCCGATGGAGATGGAATTTGCTGTTCATGGTGAAGAGTCGGTAGAGTTTTATTGCCACATTTACAACCTGCTTGGCGATCCGGAATTGAATCTCTGGAAACAACAGCCAACAGAAATGTCTGTCGATTTTCCTTTCGATATTTATTCTGGAGCAACAGTTCTTGAGCTACCTGTTTTTGAAGCCGATGGAGAGACTCCTTGCATTGGTGCAAGAGTTGGAGTTGTTCAGAACGACAACTTGCTAGGCTTTGGATTTTCCGGTGCAGACGGTATTGCAACAGTTCCTTTGAACGGAGTTGTTGCTGATGAAGATATTACAGTAACAGTTACCCGCAGTGGCAGACTTCCAAATCAGACTGAAATTGATTGTGACGGACAGACTGCATTTGTGGGGCTGACTGCAATGGAAATAACAGAGAACATCTCTGAAGAATATGTTGTCGCGGGGGAGACTGTTCGTCTCTATCCAACAGTTACCAATAGTGGCCAGGATGATGCAATAGGTGTCACGATTTCTGCTGATGTAAGCGGTCCTGCTTCAATTTCAGGACTTGAGTTTGTTGCAGGAACACTTGGCTCTGGTCAAAGTTGGACTGCAACAGGTGGAAATTACTGGGAGCTATCGGTTGATGATGATGCATACAACGGTGGCTTGATATCGGTCAGAGTTGAAGCTAATGGCAATGCATCAATTTATGAAATCGATGTTGCTGCCCCTGAGTTTACGGTTGAACCGGTTATTGGTGGCAATGGTTTGTTGATGCCAGGAATTGAGTCAGTTGTGACAATTAATATTGTCAACGAAGGACTTGCTACTACTGGTGGTACAATGATGATGTCCGTCAATCCTGAAATGGGTGAGGTCACTTCTGGTGCAACCAATTTTGTAGATTCAGCTGAGTTTACAGTCTTGTTGAATAGTGATCTGCCTGAAGGCACCAATATTGAAATGATATTGTCTGCAGCTTGTGATGAAGGTTATCAACAAGTTGTCAGAACTGCTGTGACTTGTGGTGTGTTTGATGCATCGGCTCCAGTAGGTCCTGATGCGTATGGTTATTATGCCATCGACAGTGCAGATATTGAATACCCGAATGTGTTGCCTGAATACAGTTGGACAGAACTTAATCCAACATTTGGCGGCATAGGTACTGAAGTTGTTTACATTGCTGACAACGCTACTGCTTATGTTGACATGGATTTTGAATTCAACTATTACGGCGAGTCATCCAGCCATGTTAGAATTTGTGATAACGGCTGGATCAGTTTTGGTGACAATGACGATTTAGATTTCTACAATTGGCCAATCCCATCGCCTCACGGTGCCGATGGAGTAATCGCTCCTTTCTGGGATAACCTTGATCCAATTGCAACTGCTGAAAATGGTGGCGGAGTTTTCTATTACTCTACTGCCGATATTTTCATAGTTGAGTGGAGCAGGATGGTTCACTACAGGCCAGAGATTGATGACCTGCAGACTTTCCAGCTTGTTCTCAAACCCAATGGCGAAATTCTGTTCTTGTACAGACAAGTTCAGGACGTCGATTTCACGCGTACTTACTCAACTGTTGGTATCGAAAGTCCAGATGAGACTGACGGCTTGCAGCTGAGTTATTCAAATGTCAGGTGCGATGGAACTGCGCCAATCGGTTCAGGCCTGGCCATTCTTCTGACTACTGAAGTACCGGTTTACGAAGCGTATGAACTGGGCAGTTACAGCATTGCCGCAAATGGCGGAAGCTGTGATTTGACATGGGAGACCGCTGACAACAGACCAGTTACCGGCTGGCTTGTTTCCAGATACGAAGATGGTTCAATTGTTCAACTGACTGCCACGCCATTGCCTGCAACTGCTCGTCAGTTTGTTGACAATGAGTTCAGCGAAGGTTCTGAGTATTTGATTACAGCTCTGCATCCTTACGGTGGCAGAACTGAGTTTGGTCCTTATGCAGTTGAATCTGTTTCTGCTGTTGGTGAATTTGTTCGCACTGCATTGATGCCATGTGAGCCAAATCCATCGCAGGGTAGTACTCGTATCGGGTTCAGTTTAGCTCGCGGTGGAATGGCAACTCTGGAAATTTACGATGTTGCTGGTCGTCTTGTTCGCACTCTGCTTTCAGGTGAAAAACCTGAGGGTACAAGCAGTGTGATCTGGAATGGCTGTAATGATAAAGGCCGACAACTTGGTGCGGGAACATATTTCTACAGACTCCAAACCGAGTCTGGTGTTATGACCCGTAAGATGTTGTTGGTTCGATAGGAAGTAATGAAGCTGACTCTGTTTCTGCTGACTTTGCTGACAGTAGCCGGTATTTGGGAGATGGCTCGCCATCGCTATTACCGTCGACAGATAAAGCTACGTGTTCATGTCAACGGCAGCAGAGGGAAAAGCTCTGTTGCCAGACTGATAGCAGCAGGATTGCAAGCTGGCGGTTTACGAGTTTGTGCAAAAACAACAGGTTCTGCTGCCAGGTTTATTCATGTTGATGGATCAGAGACTCCGGTTGTCAGACACAGTCCGCCGAACATTCGCGAACAGTTAAGAGTGTTCAGGCAGGCGGCCCGCGAAAAAGCCGATGTTCTGGTACTGGAATGCATGGCAGTCCGTCCGGATTTGCAGTGGATTTGTGAACACAAGATTGTGAATGCAACCTGCGGTGTTATCACAAATGTCAGACCTGATCATCTTGAAGTCCAGGGACCAAGACTGGAAGATGTTTGCGACAGTCTTGGTGGAACAGTGCCTCGTGGCTCTGTGCTTTTGACTGCAGAAGACAAGTTTGGCAACAGGCTTGAGTCTATTGCAAAAAGACGCAATTCAAGATTCGTGATTACTGATCCCGCATCGGTAACTGAAGATGATTTGTCCAGGTTCAGTTACCACGAGTTTGCAGACAATGTGTCCCTTGCACTGGATGCCTGTGAAGAATGTGGTGTCGACAGGGCAGATGCATTGAGTGGAATGCACAAGGTGTTACCCGATGTAGGAGCACTTACAATTCTGCCGTGTACACAAGGTGACAAGAAGTTTGATTTTGTAAATGCGTTTGCAGCGAATGACCCTGAGTCATCAATCGCAGTCTGGAAAAGACTTGGATTCGATAAAACTGGCGCAGTAGCTCTTTACAATAACAGAGCTGACAGAATGCGTCGGGCTAAAGATATGGCGCCGATATTTGTTGAAGGCGCAGTGCCGGAAAAACTGGTTGTCGTTGGTGAATCAACTGCCGCTATTTGTGAATTATTTGCAAGGCATGGCGTTGACAAAAACGACATTGTTGATCTTGGTGGAAAAAATGCAACCGAGATTTGCGATGAACTTTTCGTTTTGGCAAACGGGTCAACTGTAGTTGGGCTTGGAAACATTGGTGGTGCAGGTCACCAGCTGATTGCAGAACTTGAGAAAGGAGAGACATCATGATTTATCAGGCGATAGGGCTTGGACTTGTTATCAGTCTCATCTTTTCAGAGGTAATGGGCGTTGCTGCAGGTGGGCTGATTGTACCGGGATACATTGCATTGTATCTGGACCAACCTCTACGTGTTGCAGGAACTATCCTTGCCGCAATACTGACTTTCGGTTCAGTGAAAATACTTGGCAGATTTATTCTGTTGTATGGTCGCAGGACTATGGTTTTCTCAGTTCTTATCGGTTTTATTTTTGGTTACCTGACACGATACCTGCTTGTTGTTAATGCAATGATTGAAACCGGTATAGACATGTCTGCAGTAACAAGCATCGGTTATATCATCCCTGGTCTGATTGCATATTGGATGAATCGACAGGGTGTTCTTGAAACACTTTGCACAATGCTGATGGCTTCATTTATTGTCAGACTTGCACTGGTTCTTGCACATGGGGGGAGGCTGATCGATGTCACGATCGGGTAGCGCACGGCTGCGTAACCTCCTTTTACTGGCACTTGTTGCCTTGCTCTTGCAATCGGTTCTGGAAATTACACGCAGACCAGTTCGCCAGCGTGATTACGATTTGAAATTGCAGGCTGCTGAAAAAGCTGAAGTTGCGATGGAAACCTTACGCCGCCACAGACGAATTGAAGGCGCAGAGATTGACCTTGTAAATGACCCTGCAGGCAGTGGCCTGATTGGCCCTGAATTCAGCTTGATAACAAACTCGCGTGGTGATCTTGAATCAAAACTTACAGCGGTAAATCCCAATTTTGCAGGTGTGCTTGTTGATATGTTGAAGCGCACTGGGGCATCGGCTGGAGATCCTGTTGCAGTTGCAATATCCGGTTCATTCCCGGGTCTGAATATCTGCCTGTTTGCAGCGATGGAACAGCTGAAGCTTAAACCGATAGTAATAACTTCTGTTGGTGCGTCGATGTGGGGAGCCAACGACCCAAGGTTCACCTGGCTGGACATGGAGTCTATGCTCAATGAGGATAATGTTTTTACCACAAGGTCAGCTGCGGCGACTTACGGTGGTGGCGATGATATGGGAAGAGGTCTGAGTCCCAGAGGTCGTGAATTGATTGAAGAAGCAATTGCCAGGAATGATGTGGAGTTTCTGGAATCAGATAATATTGAACATGCAATCCAGAAGCGGATGGCATTTTATGAGCTCGAAGCCAGAGGCAGAGGGTTCAAGGCATTTGTAAATATCGGTGGTGGTGTTGCAAGTATTGGTAGCAGCAGGAGTAAAATTCTTCTGCAACCTGGACTTTCATTTGAGCTTCAGCCTCGGAACTGGCCACGCAAGGGAACTCTGGTTTTGATGGCAGACAGAGGTGTTCCAGTAATTCACTTACTGGGAATAACATCTATTGCCCAGAAATATGGATTACCAGTTGCACCAGATTATCTGCCGATGCCAGGCGAGGGTGAAATCTTTGTTCGTGATGGCTACAGACTGGATCTTTCAGCACTGTTTTTCATAAGTTATTTCGCACTTTGTGCATTTGTTTTAGCCCCTGAAGTTCGTAGAAACTTTGCAGGTATGTGGCGAAGGAGGCAAAATGAAATCAACTAGAATCTTGCTGCTTTTGTTAGTTCTGGCCAGTTCAGTGACTGCTGCTAGTTGGAGATCAGTCAAGGTTGAGCAGGACGCTGGAACCATCGATCTGAAAATTGCTGGTAAAGAAATCACATACAGCCTTGTTGAAGTTGATGATCCCTGCTTTGTAAAAGTGCGTGGGCCAAGAAGAATCAAACTGGTTACAAGAGCTTTGGGTGTAGAAGATGCCAGCTACAATGTGACAGTAAAAATCGATGGCAAATTTGAGTTAATGCGTAACATCGAGACCAATTATTTGCAGAACAACTATTCTGAGCTGCGCAGAGTTTATGTGGATATTCCTGCGGGGAAACATACCCTGGAAATTTCCAGTGATGAGAAAATTGCACTGCGTGTTTTCAGAAGCGCAAAGAAAAAGAAAAATGTAATGGTTGCCCTGGCACCTGAGCGGTTTAGTGAACTTGCCAGGTTGCAATTTGAGAGCGGCTCGCAAACTGTCTACTATCGTTTTAACGATGCAAATCCTTTGCAATTTGTTGTGACCGGTCCAACAACTCTGGAAGTTTGGACCAGACTTGATTTTGTTCATACAATGAGTGGTTCGAATAACTATGAGATTGATGTTCTGCGTGACGGTGAGTCATGGCGGAATTTTCATTTTGATACTCAAAAACTCAGTGGTGCGGTCTATGTCAGCAACCCTGAGCTTTTACCGGGCAGTAGAAGGACAATTCGAATTTCTGTGCCCGCGGGCAGACATAGATATGAATTAAAGTGTGCAGGTCCACATGATTGTGGAGTTACTGCTCGCATAAGGATACCTGAAAAAGATCTTAACCCAGGGAAGAAATGAAATTGAACCGACAGAAACTAATGCTTCTGTTTGTGTTGCTTTGCGTCACTATGATGATTGCAGCACCTGCTGAAGCTAAAAAGAAAAAGAAGAAAAAGAAAGCAAAGCCGAAATGGAAAACGACCATGCAAGTTGGTCTGGAAACCATTTACGACAGTAACTTTCTTCGATACTCGGAAGACTATCTTGAAGATTTTGAAAGTGGAATGCACTCATCGAAATACAAGATGGATCATCAGTACAGTCTGATTGCTGCACCAAGTTTCAGAATTCAGACTGAAAAGAAACTGCTGAGCGTTGGCAAAACCAGATTCATATTTAAGTACAAACTCTGGAAATATGAGCAAGATGTAAAAACCAATATGGGGTTTGATTATTACATCAGACAGTATCTGCCAGGTGGTACAAGTGTTGAGTTGAAATACAACTATGCACCAAGTCAGTACATCCGTGAACTTTCCGACCACCCGGTTGCAGAGCCTCACAGTGCACCGGTTATTTACGATGAGTTCCGTTATGTCAGAAATCAGTGGAATCTCTATTACAGAGGAAAGCTGAATAAAAGGATGAGCTACAAGTTTGACTTGAGCCACGCGCTGAAATATTACAACCAGATATTTATGGAGAACGACATAAATGACTGGGGAATTCGTACAACTCTGTCAACAAAGTTACCCAAAAAACTGACTCTGACTCTGGACTATCAGTACTTGAATGCCGATGCCAGAGGACATGATCAGGTAACTGAAAATGCTGAAAACAGCAATGATTCCAGCCCGGGTTACAAACGAGATATGTTCCAGGCTGACTTGAACTGGAAACCGAGTTGGAGCAAAAAACTGTTCGATTCAGTTAGTGTCAGAGCGAGATATGCAGTCGCATATTTCACATCGACAAAAAGTCTTGAAGAAGACCCTTACCATGTTGGCCGTAAAGACAACGTCTATACAGGCCAGCTCAGGTTCAGCAAAAAAATTAACAAGAGCATGAGAGCAAGCTACGGCTTCCAGCGCTCATACAGAGAAGTCGAGTCACCTTGGCACGGCGATATTTATGAAGACAAAAACTATGACCAGGACCGTTACTGGTTCGGGTTGACATACACCCTGTAAGGAGCAGAGATGACCTTTCGCAAGATAACTTTGTTAGTGATGGCACTGGCGGTCCTGGTTTCAGGCTGTGGTCGTGAAGACCTTTTCGAGTTGCCACATACTCCACTTCATCAAATCAGTTTTATTGAAATGCCTTCAAGTTGTGATGGCATTACATCGATGGGTAACTACGCCTATGTTGCTGGTGGCGAAGCAGGACTTGAAGTTCTGGACATCACTGATCCAGCCAATCCTGAGCTGATTGCAATTTACGATACCAATAAATACGGTGAAGGTATTGAAGTGGTTCGTATTATGGATAACGACCAGCTTTGGGATGTTGCAGTTGTTGTTGAAGCAACTGAAGGTCTGTCTACATACGATATTACCGATCCTGCAAATCCTGTTTCTTTTGAGCAGGGTGGTGGTGCTTATGATGCACAAAAAATCTTCATCGAACCAGGTGATGATCCTGGTGATCCATACATTCTTTACATGGCAGACAGCTGGCGTGGACTTCGGATATTCCGATCAGTTCCTGGCACACCAGGAGCACACACTCAGTTGCTGAATGCTGAAGAACCTCGTGGTTACACCAAAGATGTTGTTGTAAAAGATGGCGTTGCTTATGTGGTGGAAAACGAGATGGGTGTAGCGGTTTACGATGTTTCAGATCCTGACTTTCCTGAGCTTCTTCCACAATGGACAGATACTTATGGTAATGCGTTGGGTATCGATATTGCAGGAAACTATATATACATCGCCGATGGTGTTGAAGGTATCGTAATTATGAAAATCAACGGCACTGATGCTCCTGAAATTGTGGCATCGATTGATCTACCGGCATATAGCAGAAGTATTACGGTTCGCAACGGTTGGGCACTGCTTGCTGCAAGCGATGGCGGAGTTCACGTTGTTGACGTAGCTGATCCGGAAAATCCTGTTTACTCAGGTACAGTTGAAGCCGGTTTTGCACTGGACTTGTGTGTAACTGACAGCGGTCATGTTCTGGTTGCTGATCGTGACGATGGAATTTTTGTACTTGGCGGCCTGGATCTGGTTGTCGACACAACAGCACCTGCAAAAATCAATTCTCTGGAAGCTGAAGCGCTGAGTTTTACAGAAGTTGAGCTCAACTGGTTTGCAACCGGCGATGACGGGTTGCACGGCAGAGCGACAAGTTACCAGATCAGATATCTTGATACTCCTATAGAAAACGATGCTGACTGGGAAGCTGCAACAGTAGTTGAAAATGTGCCAACTCCGGAAGTTCCTGGAGTAAATGAGACTATGGTTATCGACATGTTTTCTGCTGGTCAAACCTTGAACTTCTGTGTTCGCGCAATGGATGATCAAGGGTACTTGTCACCTATTGGCAATAGTTATGAAGTTGTAATGCCTGAAGGTATTTTGCTTCTTGGTGGTGTCGATCAGGACGTAGCTCCTGCTCAACATGAATTTGTTTTTGAAGTAGTCTATTTCAATTCTGAATCTCGTGACCCGGATACTGCCAACCTTTATGTTGGTGCTAGCATTTATGATATGGAATACATCGAGGGCGATAATTTTACCGGCGCAACTTACCGTAAGTCGCTCTTCATGGATCTTGGCCAATACAATTACTTTTTTGGATTCAACGATGGCCAGGGATTCTCTTCACAAACAGAGATACAACAAGTATCAGTTCTGACTCGATTCTTCTATGAAATGGGAAGTCCTCTGGAAGAAGAGGGTCGCAACGATGATGAAGTTCTGCACACAGCAGGACTTCGTGACTCACTTGTCTGTTCTCCATACGAAGTAACTCAGGCAGAGTGGGTGGCAGTGGGAATGACCAACAACTCAAATTTTGTTGGCGACAACCTGCCTGTTGAAACAGTGACCTGGGCTGAGGCTCTTGAGTATTGTAACGCTCGGTCTGTTGCTGATGGACTTACTCCTGTGTATGACGGAACTGACTGGAACAGAAATGCCGATGGTTGGAGACTACCAACTGAAGCAGAGTGGGAGTACCTGTGCAGAGCAGGTTCTGAAACTCCTTACAATGGTGAAGATTTGGACAATCTTGGTTGGCACGATGGTAACTCAGGATTCCAGACTCATCCTGTCGGCGAAAAAAGTCCCAATGCATGGGGACTTTATGACATGCACGGTAATGTTCGTGAATGGTGCTGGGACTGGTACGGAGATTACACAGAAGGCATAGAACTTGATCCAACCGGCCCACAAACAGGTGTTCAAAAAGTAGTTCGTGGCGGGAGCTGGCATTATCTGGCAAGAGAGTGCAGAAGTGCAGCTCGTGGTGTTTATTACCCGGGATCAGCAGATGATTTCATCGGCCTCCGAGTAGTTCGAAGCGTTCAATAGGAGAGTCAATGCGATTTACATTCATAGATCGGTTCCGTGGTCTGATTGGTGTCATGATGGCACTTGGTCACAGCAATTATTATTTCAATGCTGCGTGGCTGAGCCTGGATCCGCTTGATCCATTTTTCGATAACACCGGTCAGTTCTGGTTACGATACATGGGCTATCTCTGTGCTCCAGGTTTTCTGGCAATGAATGGCGCAATGGTTTACTGGGCCTACAAACGACGTATCACTCACGGCCTGTCACATGCACAAGCATCGTGGGAACTGATTCAGCGTGGACTGTTCCTGATTGTAATGCAACTTGTCTGGGTTAACTCAAGTTGGAGTGGATTGGCCAGACTGAGACTTGCTCACTTTGGTATTATTGCAACCATCGGTGTGTCAATGATATTGCTGACTCTGATTGTTCGATGGAAATGGTGGCAACGCGCAATTCTGGCAGCTGCCCTTTTCATTGGCCAACCGTTCCTGCTGAAAATCAGTTACGATATTGATGGCCCCTGGCATTATCTGAACCAGTTTCTTTTCGATGCCGGAGACTTCAACAAATACCCGGTTTTGCCCTGGTTCGCATTAGCAGTTGTGGGTAGCATCATGGCTCACTTCTGGTTTGAGAAATGGCAGACCGACAGTGAACGAGCTAACAAGAGTATGTTGATTGGCCTTGGTCTGACAGCCCTTGCTTTGATAGTCAGACTTGGCAACGGCTTTGGAAATCTGTTTGAAACAGGCGACTTTATGAGCTGGTCATTCATGCTTGTTCAAAAATACCCACCGACACTTGTTCATCAACTCTGGTTAAGTGGCGCAGTGATTTTCTTTGTCGGCCTGATGTGCAGAATCGGAATTCATTCCAATATTTTTGCATTCCTTGGTATAGTTGGTAAAGTGCCGCTGTTCTTTTACGCAGTGCATATTCCATTGCTTGCAATCTTTGCAAAACGGATGGGATATTTTTATCGCGAAGGTGCCGTTAAAGAATCACTGATTGGCTGGGTCATACTGGTTGCAATTATGTTGCCGCTTGCTTACGGGTTTGCAAAAGTTAAAAAGAAGTACAGGAAAAACTGGTTTATCAGGATGATTTAAATGTGTTGCAGAGCTGGTATTGAAAGATGATATACCCATGACAGTAGCTTCTGGCAGGGTTTGAAATCGCAATTATGCAAAGTATTTTTGCAGTGATACAAGATGTGATTGTAGTGATTTATTTGGCGTAACTTTGCTTACTACATAATGATACCACTGGTTGTGATGGCCGGTGGTTTTTTCTACTCTATAATATTATTCAAAAACTCGGTTTTTTTTTGTTCCCTATGCGGAAGTATGTATTGATAATTATTTATTGGAAATTGGAGGCTCGAAATGAAAAATCTCTCTTATGCTATTCTTTTCGTGATGCTTTTATCTTCTGGGGCTGTTTGTGAGCAGTGGATTGAGGATAATGTTTTGATAAAATTTGAAGAGGGTTTTTTAGAACCTGCACTTTCAGACATTCAACTATTATATAATGTTGAGCTAACAAAATCTCTAGGAGATGATGTATATAAGTTAGTACTACCTATAGAGTCAGACGAAGTTCAAGTCATGGAAGACATCAAATCACTATGGTCTGCTGAAATAGTATTTGTTGATTTGAATTATTATCATACGATTGATTTTGGCGGCAGGTCCTCAAATACAATAGATCCGTTACCGGTTGATTGGGAATTTCCATTTTCCTGTTCTGAAACATCACAAGAACAGTGGGGGCTGGCTGATAATTTATTGAATGTGTGTGATGCTTGGGAGTGTACAAAAGGAACTAGTGATGTAGTTGTGATTGTGATTGATGCTGGAGTTAATAGAAATCATTTAGAGTTACAGCCGTATGGCAGAGTGCCTATGGAGGGAATATCTTTTTCAGACCAAGAGTGGTTTCATGATCTTAGCGGCCATGGGACGGCAATAGCAAGTATTATTTGGGCAAATCATGATGAATACGGAATAAGCGGAGTGGCTCCTAATGTACGGTTGTGGTCTTGGCAAGTTGGAATACCAGGTACTCAATATGAAGCTCAATACCCGAGTGATTTATTTATAACCGCTTTAGATACTCTAGATGCAATATCTCAAGAAAATTGTGATACTAATTTTATTGTTAATATCTCCATTGATTATGGATCTACAATAAATAGTAATACTGCAAATATTATTCGTGAGAAAATGGAATCAATTGTTACCAACAGTGGGAATGTGCTTTTTGTTGCTGCTAGTGGGCAAGATAATAGTTGGCGCCCGGGTGATGAACATTTAATAATCGGCAGAGTTGTTGTTCCAGCTTCTTTTTCTGGAGCTGGAGATCAGTTAGGCAACTTCTATTCTCAAGAGGTTGATAACAATACAATTGCAGTAACTTCTATTACTGCTTCTTCTTCATGGTTTGAGCCATTTGGTTGTAATACTTATGATTACAATCTTGTGGCACCATTCAATCAAAATTGGGCTTATGCTCTTGGGGGTGAGTCAGGAACGGCTATTGATACTTGTAGTGTGATTGTTGACTGTGTTGCTCCCGGTGGTGGCCACGCTTGGCTCAATCCTCCATATTCAGTTGAAATCAATGGAATTGGAGTTTATGTAGCTGATTTCGAGGGTGGTCATTATTGGAAAACTGGTAATTCTCTTGCAGCTCCTCATGTTGCTGGCGTTGCCGCTTTGGTGTGGTCCCTTACTCCAGGAATGAATGCAGATGTAGTAAAAGACATTATTCGGAGATCTAGTAATAGATCCTATATTAATTATAAAGATGATTTTAGTCATAGTCACGAATGTGTTTTTCATGGTATTTCATTGCACAAAGATCATGAGTTTGTATCAAGTTATGAGGATAATTGCCCTCATCCTGAACCAGTAATAGAAGGAGGATGGACACCGGGTGTGTCTTCAACAGGGAGGAGTCAGTCTTACTTGGATAATTATTCTAGTGTAGTGATGGGCTCAGGAATGGTAGACGCGTATATGGCCGTTTTGGCTGCTGAATATCAAAAAACATTCCTCATGTATTCAGGTGGAATTATTGATGAGCCTATTGTGATTAACGATGTAAGAGCAATATATCTATTCGGTGATATGCTTATTGAAAATGGCGGTTCTTTACGCTTATACCCGCCAGACGGGGTTTCTGATGTTCGTATTATTGTTATGGATGTAGATGAAAATGATATATTTGGAAATGAGTTAATTAGCATTCATGTTGGTGATGGCGGCAGCATTACGTGTGATGGTGATATTTATTTTTATTCAGAACATGGTCCTGCTTCTACAGATCAAACATGGGAAGGCCTTGTATTAGAACAGGGTTCTGCGGTTAGTATTACTGGAGACAATTTTATCAAAATCAGAAATTCCAATATCGGCCTACAGGATGAGGGGGGTCATACTATATCTAATCCGGTTTATATTGAGGATTGTGGATTTGGTTTATCAATTTCAGGAGATTCAGTTTATTCAGATATTCATGTCAGCGATTGCGATTTTGGGGTAGAAATCTCTAATAGTAACATAAGTCCTGAATTGACAGGTATTATCGAGGATATAAGTGTTGGAATCCTTATTAACAGCAAAAATGAGATTTTCTTGAATTTGAAAAATTTAGAATGCACAGGAGGCTATTATGGGGTGAATGTTTTGAATGGAAATAATATTACTATTAAAAATGGTTATTTTGAAGGCTCAACTATACATGGTATTTATGCTATGAATTCAACAGGAGTTGTTCTAACAGATATTGAAATTAGAGATGTTTCACAGGATGGAGTAAGACTTGATTCAAGTATTGCTCAATTGAAAGCTTTGTCGTTGATAGATAATTCTATAATAGCAGTATCTTGTTTTGGCACCAGCGAAGTATCCATGAGTGATTGTATAATATCAGGAGGTTCTAACGGGCTGGCTGTTTTTGATTCATCGATAGCAGATCTTGAGTCTGATGGTGGAGATAACGTAATGAGTGATGTTAGTTATTATTTTGTCACAAATTTGAATTCACCAGAATGTATTCCTGCACAAGGTAATATATGGAACAGACATTCATGTATTGACCCTTCCAAGAAATTGGGATGTGTTGATGATGGCTGTCAATAGGAGGAAAAGAATGTTTAAGACTACAATACTATTACTAATGCTGTTTGTTGCAACATCTCTTTGGGCAATAACTATTACGCCGGCCAATTATCTTAATAATAGCGCTGTCTGTATTGACCTGGAGGATGATTATGAAGATTTTAGTGGAATACTAATTGTCGAGCTACCGCTATCTGTTTCCGATAGTGTTGAATATGGTGAAATGAGAGCAATTCGAGTTATTGCTGAAGGTTCAAGTGATTTAATTGAACAACTTGGGTGTATTGGAAGTAATACATATCCCATTGAGTTGAGTAACTATACTGACAGTCGTGTGTTTTTTGTATTCTCACCGGAAGCAGATTTGAATCTTTCACAAGAGAGAGCAGAGATTGTAGTATTAGCTATGAACTTCAATAATGATGTTAATGAATTTATTATTGATCATAGTTGTAGTGGTGATAATATAGATAAACCTGTTGCATTATTGGTTGTCAAAGATGGTAATATTTCACTTGCAGCAAATAGTGCTCAAAGTGACTATGCTGAATTATCTCTTTTTGATATTCGTGGTCGTTTTGTTTCAAAGGTGACTAATGCAACAGGAGAAATATCAATGAATATCAATGAACATAGGTTGTCATCAGGTGTATATTTGTATATTATCAATAATACAACTGGGGTTAAGGTTGCGTCTGGGAAGGTTGTTATAGTTCGATGAAAACTACAGGGTGCATAATATTTTTATTTGTCTCACATGTAATGATTATTGATGCATTTGCTTTAACATTAGATGTGATTTCAGACGTGACAGTAGATACCCAGTGGATTGATTATTATTATTTCAGTCTTAATGAAGTATTGTCTGAGGTCACAGAAGTAAGACTAGTTGCTCATGTTAATATTGCAGAGGTGCCAGCAATTCATAGTGATGATTTAAACATGACACTTCCTTGGGGCTTTAGCCTTTATTGTGTAATTGATGGAGATTCTTGGGAGAGTATTGGGACAGAACAATATTTTCATTCAACCTCAAGTGGTGATTATTATGTTGATATTATTTTTAATGGTAACGAGGGATATGGATTTATGCTCGACTCTGAAGAGCTTCGCCTGATATCTGGTTTTTTACCATTGAGTAGACCTCCTGGGTGGAATTTTATCACACACGGAGAGATTTATATCGATTATTTCACTTTGGAAATTAATGGTGTTCTTCCAACTGATGAGACATCAATGGGTCGACTTAAGTTGTTGTTTAGATAATTAGCAAGAGTGAGGTTAGGCTCTGTGAAATTCGTAAGAATTATTATAACTATGTTAATGCTATCTATTTCGTTTGTCGCAGTTGCCTATGCTACTACAGTTGAAGTGTTGTCGGATGTAACAATATATACTTCTTCTGGATATGGTCATGAGTTTTTCAGTCTTGATGGAGTTATGTCTGAAGTAACCGATGTTAGAGTGGTAACTCATATTAATGTGATACATCTTCCAACAATTATTAACCCTGAGACAGGTGAAGTTCTACAATGCGGCATTAAATTAGGCTGTGGGATTTCCAGGGAAGTATCTCCATACCCAGCAATTGGTGAATCTGTAGAGTTTTATTCATTGGGAGAGATGTCTGTGGATATGGAAATGTCCGGTTACTGGGGTTATGACTTTATGACTCTAGGATATGTTCTTGATGCATCGGTCAGGTTCAGCAGTGTATCGCCTTATGTGAATGGTTGGTATCCTTATGATGTTGGAGAAGTCTATGTTGATCACATAGATTTCGTAGTTGATGGTGTGTTACCAACTGAGCAAACATCCTTTGGTGGTGTAAAGATGTTATTCAGATAGCTTCTTTATGGAGGTACGTTTCAATGAAAACAGCTAACAGCATAATTCTTTCAATATTGATATCGCTTGTTCTATGTGTTGATACTTCTGCTTTAACAATGGAAGTAGCTTCGGATGTTACTCAAAATGCTTTATGGTCAGAATCTACATATTTCAGTCTTGATGGAGTAATGTCAGAGGTAACAGAAGTCAGGCTCATTGCTCATATTGATATTATAGAACTTCCTACAATACGCAACTACGAGCTGAATGAGACACTTCCCTGGTACTTAATTATTAGTAGTATAATTTGGATAAATTCCAGCAGAGGATTTGTTTCTGCAAGTCAGACTTTTACCCCCGATTCAAATGGTGAATACTATGTCGATATTGTTTTTGAAGGTGGTTCTGGTTATGAATTTATGACTGAAGTGCCAGAGATACAGTTATTGACTTTTTTTGATGCTCTTCTTCCAGGGGATCCTAATTGGCAAATTGAAACTTATGGTGAGATTTACATCGATTATATAACTGTAGAAATTGATGGTGTACTACCAACCACGCATACATCCTTCGGTGGTGTGAAGGCGTTATTCAGGTAGCTTATTTTAACAACGTCAATCTGCCAGCCTGCTCAAACTGATCACTTGTAATTCTGAAGAAGTAATTTCCCGATGCAACTTTGTTTCCACCATTGTCATCGCCATTCCATCTCATCTGGTGAGTTCCTTCAATCAAGTAATTATCAATCAAAGTTGCTACCAACTGCCCCGAAATATTGTATACAACAACCGATGTTCTGCCAGGCCTGTTCTGAGAAAACTGAATTGTTGTCGATGGGTTGAATGGATTCGGGTAACAGTTTACATCGGAAATTATCTGTCCAGGAATCTCATGCGGGACATTTGTAATGTCGCAGTATACAGGCAGTGCACCAATCAGACCACAGTCACCGTTATTTTGTTCTGAACAGGGGGAGCCGCAGAGAAGGAGTGGCAATTCAACAGTGTCATCGAACATTGGATCAAGACGCAGGTTGTTATTGATTATTAGTTGATCAGATATTCGATCAACCCAGTCACCGCCAGAGTTTCCAAAAATGTTACTGCATGAAATTGTGGCAAGGCCATCTTCAATAATCTTGATACTCTCTCCAGCGGTCGAGAAAGCAATGATGGAGTTGTTTATATCAGCTGAAGATCTATATGTGAGAAAAATGCCTCCACCTTCTGCAGCGGAATTGGAAGTCAGCGTGCAGTTCAAAAGACTGATATTGGAGAAGTAGCATCGTATTGCGCCACCACGATTTGTTGTTGTGTTGTATTGGAAAACTGACCTGGAAATATCAGCTGTTGAGTTGACGAAATTGATTGCCCCGCCACGATTTTCAGAACTGTTATTGATGAAATTGCAATCTGTTATGACTGCATCGGAATTCCAGCAGTCAAATGCTCCGGCGCTATATTGCGTTGCAATATTTTGCACAAAATCACAGTTTCTCAAATAGGGGCTCGAGTCACTGGCAGAGTAGATTGCACCACCGGAGTTGGCAATGTTGTTGAAAAAAGTACAATTCAGAAATTGGGCAGAAGCACCATATTCATAATAAATGGCAGCACCGGTTCTGGCCTGGTTGAAAGCGAAATAACAATTAAGGAATGTTGATGCATCGCCGCCGACTGAGTAAAACCCACCAGCACCAGCTGCTGTGGAGTTGGAAAGGAACTCACTGCCGATTACTGAGATCTGGCAATTGTTGAAGAAGAATCCTCCGCCATCGCCAAGTGTGTTGTCAGTTGTGAATGCAGTGTTTTGAGAAACTTCACAGTTGCGAATGGTGCCAATGCATTCTTTTGCCCAGATTGCGCCACCAGCTGCCCATAGTTCGTTTACAGCTCTGTTTGACCTGAACTTGCAGTCAACAATATCGAGAGTACTTTCAAGTGCGCCAAGTCCGGCACCAGCAAAAGCAGTATTGTTGATGAAGGTACAGTTTTGGATAGAGATATTGGAATTAAGTGCGCGCACACCTCCGCCAATTGCATCGATCCATCCTTCAGAAACGTAGCCATTGCGGAATGTGATATTTTTGATTGTTGTCAGCTCGGAAAGATTGGAACAGTCAATAATTCTGCCCTGATTATCAGCAGAAATTGTGACATCGGCGGCGTTATCTGTGTCACCAGAAAGAGTAACTCCCGCTTTCATGATTATTCCAGATTCAGAATAGAGTCCGCTGGCAATTACAACTGTGTCACCTGAAGTTGCTGCATCGATACCGGATTGAATATCTGGAAAATCAGCAGGCACAAAAAAAGTTGATGACAGGCATTGGCTTGAAATCAGAAGCAGAGTTATAATTAGGGAACGTATATTTATCATTGTTCTCCAAAGTCATTGTAACATTTAATAAAATATCTTGTCAAATTGATGGCTGTTGGCAGATACTTCGTGTCGCTGAATAACGTCACACCAAAGAGGAAATAAATGAGCATCAACAGAAAACAGTTCACAGTTCTAATCTACGTATTCTTGTTAGTGATTCTATCCCAACTTGCTTTTGCTCACGGTATTTCCGATTCCGATAAGCAGGCTGTAGTTGAGGGTGGCAATCTGCGCTTCATCTCTCTTGGCGCAAGTCACATGCTCACTGGCTATGATCATCTCCTGTTCCTGTTTGGAGTAATCTTTTTTCTGACCGGGTTCAGGCAGATTGTAAAGTTCATTACTGCGTTTACAGTTGGACATTGTATTACACTGGTTGCAGCAACATTTATGGGGATTTCTGCAAACTATTTTATTATCGATGCCTTGATTGCTCTGACAGTTGTCTACAAAGGCTTTGATAACCTCGATGGATTCAAAAAATTATTAAGAACAGCGTCTCCAAACTTGCTGCTGCTTGTTTTTATATTTGGCCTGGTACACGGCTTTGGATTGTCTACCAGACTTCAACAACTGCCACTTGGCACCGATGGGCTGCTTCTCAAAATAATGTCATTCAACCTGGGTGTAGAAGTAGGGCAGATAGTTGCACTTGCAGTAATGCTGGTGCTGTTGAACTTGTGGCGCAAAAGGCCATCGTTCAAGAGATTCAGTACAGTCTCAAATGTTGGGCTTGTGATTGCTGGTCTGGGGCTGTTTGCGTTTCAGATGCACGGATTTGCAAATGAAGAAATAGAATGGCAGGATACAATCACTGTCACAGTTCCAGCTGAAAACGGAATCGAATATAAAGTTTATGCTTACGAAGGTAATGAATTTGAATTTGCCTGGCAGACAGACTCAACAGAACTCTATTTCGATTTTCACGGCGAACCTGCTGGTGACACAACCGGTTATTTCAAAAGCTACAAAATTGCAACAAGTACAACTGACGCTGGTTCACTTGTTGCGCCGTTTGAGGGTATTCATGGTTGGTATTGGCAGAACAACAGTACAGAAGATGTTGTTGTGACGGTTAATGTCAAAGGGGAGTACCAGAGGATGGATACCAGCCCTGCCGAATGACAGGGCTGACAGTACAATTATCTATCTGACCAGACTCAATCTTTGAGTCACAGTTTTTCCGAGGCCATCAGTCATCTTTAACATGTAAGTACCACTTGCAAGGTTACTGCCACTGTCTGTCTTGCCATCGAAAGTTATGCTTCCAGAAACTTCAGTTACAAGATCGTTATGCAGTGTTCTGGTTTTGCGACCCATCATATCAAACAACTCGATAGTCAATTGTCCAGGCTCGGAAATTGTCCAGGAAATTGATGTGTGCGGGTTGAATGGATTTGGATAGATGGAAATCTGTGGTTCAACAATCACAGGCAATTCAACGGCAGTTATTAAGTTGCCATCGTCAAAGGTTACATCATCAAAGAAGAAGCCTGTGCCAGATGTAGCGTCATCACTCTTGAGTACAAGTCTGAACTGGATTGCAAAATTGGCGTACTCTTCGATGTCAAACACAGCGCCTTGCCAGCCGTTGCTGTTGCCTGACCATGCAGGTTCCTCATCGAAAGCGCTGACATTGCCGTTGTATCCATTCAGCGGAGTAATTGAGTGCCATTGGCTGTCAGACAATATCTGAAGTTGAACACCATCGACACCTTCTTCAGTGTCACACCAGTAATGAAGTGAAAGAAAAAGATGATCATAGGTGTAGAACGTGAAACTTGGTGCATAGACAATATCGTAGCTATCGGGGTCATAGCCGGTACCATCTGTGCCAACTCCCCAGCACTTGTTACTGCCGAAACCAGAGTTTGGTCCAGCTTGAGGAGTACCCCAGGTCCAGCTGTCGTCAGCGCATTCATACGATTCCCACCACAGCTCGAAGGTGTTGTCAGCCAATGCGAGTACAGTATAAACAGTTGATCGTTCGTTTGTGTCAACAGAGACCAGGTCAACTCCAAAGCCAGGTTCGTTGTCGAACAGCAGGTCATATGTGCCACCAACTGGTACACCACTTATCACAAATGAGCCGTCGCCTGCACTGGTGTCAGCAACCAGAGGTGAACCGACAACTGTACAGCGTGCATTTGAAGCAGTAGTACCATCTTCAGTTCTGATCATTCCTGAAATGTCGGTTGTCGGAATCAGAGCCAGTGTTGCATCAACAACAATGGTGTTGCTACTCAACAAAGTTACAACAGAATCAAGGGGAGTGTGGAAAAATGAACGAAACTCCAGAGTTTGAGGGCCATCGACAGTTGTGATTGAGTAAAATCCGGCTGCATCAGTTGTGGTTGTTGCACCAGTGCTTTGAACGGTAACTGTAACGTCTTGAACTGGTCCACCAGTATCAGATACAGTTCCTTCTACAGTACCGGTACCGGACTGAATAGATTCCCAGGCTGCCAGAATATCAGGGCGAGGTCCAACATGATTCACACCGTTTTGAGGTGATCCTGTTTCTATCAGTACATCACGAATTGAAAATGCATCAAGTGGCGTTCCCGATGAATCTTTTATTATTCCCTGCAACGCAACAACAGAACCTACAATGATTGGCGATGCACCACTGGTTCCACCAAAATTACTGGTGTACCATTCTTCCTCATTGCCACCCTGTAAGTCACCATAACCACAAGTAACAATGCTTGAGCCCCAGCCATTGACATCAACACGAGCACCGTAGTTGGTAAACCATTCCGGGTATCCGCTACTGGTTGCGGCACCACACATTATTGCCCCGGAGTCACGAACTTCGGGATCAAAAGTTGTCCCATAAATGGGGTCGTCCAGGTTCTGCTCACCATTACCAGCAGCTTCACAGACAATACGCCCGTTTGCAGTGATAACCTGTATAGCATCAAAGTTTTCCTGCCAGTATTCCATCGGTACATAACCAAATTGGCCGGTACCATTTGAGTTTGGGCCAGGAGCATGAAGTTCGATAAGAATTACATCACCAACATCAAGAGCCAGCGAAGCTGTATAGAGTGCAGTAGCGACTGAAAGGGCTGCAATTGATACTCCACCAACTTCACATTCAGGAGTAATACCTCTAACGCCAAACCCGTTGTCACTACCACGAATCTCACCAAGAACTGCAGTGCCGTGATCACGCCAACTTTGATCAGGGTATTGACCACCGGCAGTATAGAACGGTACAGGCAAATCTTCGTGATCCCAAAGCCATGCACCTTCAATGTCCAGCATCTGCATGTCGCCACCGCGAGCTCCAGGAATTCCATCAACCGCAAGTGCATTTACACCAACTGGTGGTGCACCAAGGTAACCCTGTTGACTTTGGTAGTTGGGAGTACGAGGTCCTCTTGGGGCAAGAATTTCAGGACCGGTGTAATCGCCGGTAAATGCATCGAAACCAAGCGATGCAGGAACAGCTACCGGTTCCAGAAATGCAGTCTCGACATTGGGATCTTGGAGGATTTGTTCCAGCAGTTGCAAAAGTTTTTCTCTGTTCTGTGTGCCGGGATCAATCACACCGTAACGATTCAGGTTTGGTAGTGTATGACCGACAATTTGTTCGCCACGCAATCGATCAGCATCAATAATTTCCATGCTTGTTGAAAAGCGTCTTGCCACCATTCCAAATGCTGTAGACAAGCCTCTCTGGCCAACAACGATACCGGACTCATCGCTGTATTTAACAACAATCTTGCCGGTGGGCGCCATGGTTTGCATCGACATAACCTGAGATTTTTCAGGTACAGTTCGTTGAAGTTCAGTTGCAAAAGATGAAGCCGCGAGAAGAAGCAGAAGAATTAGAATTATTTTACGCACAAGAACACTCCTAAGTGTCAGTTTGTTATTAGGCGGGAGGTATCATAAAAATATACACTATAAAACAGTTGTGGCGCAACTAGAGTGCGCAAACTAAGGTGTTGGCAGGAGGAATAATGAGCACAGTTGTTTTTGCACACGGAAAATTAAGTACGCCCAAAAGTGGTAAGGTAAAACACCTTGCAAGTATTGCCCGGGATTATGGGCATCGAGTGTTGGTGCCTGACTATTCAGAAACTATTGACCCTGAACAACGACTGCAGATGTTGTGCGAGCTGCTTGAAAAGGAGCAGACCGATGACCTGATACTTGTTGGTTCAAGTATGGGCGGTTTCATATCAACAGTTGCAGCAACCCGATTCAATGTAAGCGGATTGTTTTTGATGGCGCCTGCGTTGTATCGGCCACATTATCCGCAGTACGACTATGAGGTACTGGCAGATTCTGTTACTGTGATTCATGGCTGGCTTGACGACGTTGTTCCACCAGATGCGTCAATTAAGTTTGCATCGTCCGGAAATTATCCGTTGCATATGTTGGTAGACGGGCATTCACTAGGTGAATCACTGGGAGTTATCGGTGGTTACTTCAGACTTATGCTAAAAGAACTGGGGAAGAAAAAATGAAATACCTGTTACTGTTTTTACTAGTTGCCACTGTCTGTTTTGCACATCAGGATGAGCCACATTTTATTCAGGTCGATGAAGAAATTATTGGTGAAGTCACGCTCGCTGATATTGATAAAACTATTCTCGACTGGAGTGTTGAAGCCGAGATCTGGGAACCTGATTATGCGCTGGTTGATGAGTTAAGCAAAGTTGATTTCCCGGTTGGAATACTCTGTGTGCTTGGTACATGGTGCGGGGACTCTGTAAGGGAAGTGCCCCGATTTGTGAAGCTGCTCAAGGTGACTGAAAATCCGAATTTCAAATTGAAAATGTTGGCAGTTGGTCGCAAGGATAATGAGTTGGCACTGGAATGGGAAAAGCAAAATGGTTTTGAAGTTGGAGTACGAGCTGAATATGACATCGAGTTTGTACCAACTTTTATATTTTACAAAGATGGCGTTGAGATTGGTCGCATAATCGAGACACCTGAGATTTCACTTGAGATTGACATGGCTCACATAATTGGAGATGCAAAATGAACGCAAAGCAAAAATTGAAAGCAATCCGCGAGTTGATGAAAAAGAATGGACTGAACGCTTATTACATTCCAAGTGTTGATCCACATCAAAGTGAGTATCTACCTGAATGCTGGAAGCGCAGACATTGGCTAAGTGGTTTCAACGGCTCAGCTGGCGACCTGGCAGTCACAACAACAAAAGCTGCTTTGTGGACAGATTCCCGATATTTTTTGCAGGCAGAAATACAACTTGCAGGCAGTGGTATTGAACTGATGCGCATGGGCGATCCTGGAGTTCTGGCAATGGAGCAGTGGGCTTGCAAAGTGCTGAAAAAAGGGCAGGTCCTGGGTGTTGACCCTGCGGTTATGTCGGTCAATGCAGCAATGTCACTGGAAACCTCACTCAATAGTGAAGGCATTAAAGTAAAATATGTTGCCCGTAATCTCGTTGATCAGCTTTGGAAAGATCAGCCTGAAAAGTCCCTTGCACCATTGCAACTGCATGCCAAAAAGTTTGCTGGTGAATCAGCAATAAGCAAACTGAAGCGACTTCGCGATGAAATGAAAAAAGGAGACTATGCAGCGCAGATAATTGGTGCGTTGGATGAAATCGCCTGGCTGTTCAATATCAGAAGCAGCGACATTCTCTGCACTCCGGTTGCAATCAGTTATGCAATTGTCACTCGAAGAGGCGCAACCCTCTACATCGATGAAAGAAAAGTCAGCAAAAGTGTACGCAAGTCTCTTGCAAAATATTTGAAGATCAAATCTTACAAAGATATTGGCAGCGATCTGAAGAAGCTGAAAAATGCAAAAGTTCTGGCCGATCCTGCAACTACCAACAAGTGGATAGCAGATCATCTTAAGAACTCCGCTTTCAGCACATCGCCAATTGTTGCAATGAGAGCAATCAAGAATCCGGTGCAGATTGAAGGACTGAAAGAAGCTCATCGACGCGATGGTGTTGCGCTGGTCAAGTTCCTCAAATGGCTTGAAGCTGCAGTTCCAGAAGGTGGCGTCACTGAAATGTCAGCTGCAAAAAAACTGACTGAGTTCAGAGCTGAAGACAAGATGTTTCGCGATATTTCTTTCGATACAATCAGTGGCTACGCAGGCAACGGCGCCATTGTGCATTACACAGTTACTGAAGAATCCAGCAAGGATCTCAAACCACACGGTCTGTACCTGATTGACTCAGGTGGACAGTATCCCGATGGCACAACAGACATCACCAGAACAATTGCACTGGGCAAACTGACCAAGCGTGAAAAGAAAATGTACACGCTGGTTCTCAAAGGGAACATCAACATCACGATGACTCCATTCCCGGATGGAATGAGTGGACAACGACTGGAAATTCTTGCCCGTCAACCGCTGTTGCAGCACTGTGCGAACTACGGTCACGGAACTGGTCACGGTGTTGGCCATTACCTTGGAGTTCATGAAGGACCGATGTCAATATCACCTCGCGATATTGCGAATGTCCATTTGCAGACCGGACATTTTCTATCGATTGAACCTGGTCACTATGAAGCTGGAAAATTTGGTGTCAGAATTGAAAACCTGGCGTTTGTTGCAGACAAAAAACCGGGCTGGATGGAGTGGGATGTGGCAACGCTATGTCCAATCGACATGACACCAATTGATATTGATCTGATGTTGCCGGGAGAATTGAACTGGCTCAATAAATATCACAAGCGTGTTTACAAAGAGCTTGCACCGATGCTGGATGCTGAGCATAAGAAGTGGTTGAGAGGGAAGACCAAAAGCATAGGGTAAATCTTTTATGGGTCGAGAAGGACTCGTATGAAGCTTGCTTACAAAATTAAGATTACTCTGCCATGTATTCTGATATTTGGCTCAGTTGGAGCTTTGATTGCAGGCACTAGTGGTGGTGACCTTAATTGGATTAGAGCCGGAATTATATTCGGTGGAATTGTGGCATTCTTTATTCTTAAACGGAAGCAATCCGGCGCAAGTTAAGATATCGATTTCTGTTGGAAATATTCTCGATACGGAGATTGATAAACAATGATTAAAAAGCATTTTCTGCAGTACTCATTTGTTGCAATTATTTTGTGTTTTCCCGTTTTGTGTTTTGGGTCCAGCCTTGATGCCTTTGTGTTGGCCATTCAACATTTTGATCCCGATCATGAACTGGGAATAGAATATGAAGGCGAAGAAGTTGAGCTCATGCGTCAGGTTTTGTCAGAGGCGCAGGAATCTGTGCCAGCGATTGCCGGAGTGCATGTCCGTGTAGATGGTTCATTGCAATCAGAATTCGGGCCATCGATGTTTCGTTCGCTAAGGGTTATACCTCAGGGAAAATTATCTGCCAGATCAGATGCAGAAGTAGCTGGGCTGAGGAAAATCAGTGAATCCATTGGGCTGGGTTGCAGATATGATGAGCAGACTAATAACACGCATCGTTCAAACAAGTTTACATCGATTACTAAACAGATACGATGGGATATAGGCCGAGATTGTAATGAGGAAGAAGACGGCCGCCTCTGTGAGAATGTGGAAATAGTTGATTGGCTTTGCTCCCTTGGCGTCGGATCAGTAACTCTCAGGGAACATGAGTATAAGACCATATCTTCTGCTGAGCTCTCCCTCGGATATAATAGTCTGGTTGATCTTGAGTACTGTGCAAAACGATTGGCGACGGACCAACTATGCGCGTTGTACCCACTGCTGGTTTGGATGGTTATCAAGGAGTCAGGGTTGAGTTCTCAATCGGTTGGAATGATTGTGAGGGAGGCTGTATTAATAGACATTTTTGGTTGTTTGAGTATCGAGTTGAAGGTCACCATGCCGGCAATGACTGGCCGCTGGTTGGTGGCTTGATTGAAGAGAGCGGGGATCCGCTTTATTAGGGTACTTTTAGGTGAAGTTAAACGTCAGGCAATTAATGGGAGCTCATTTTGATTAATGCAGGCGCTACTGAGGACACGCTAATTGTACTTAATTGTGACGATAAAACTAGTCGACAGGTAATGGTGGATTTCTTTGGCGAGCTGAATAAAGGTGGTTTTAAAAGGATATCGTTGTTACAAGCAGCTAGTAGCGATAATTGAATGTGTTGTCATTAACGAAGTAAATTTTCATATAAAAAAACCTGAAAACAACCCACATATTTCATCTGTTTTACTTGATTTTCAAAACCAGTATATTATATTTATATCATCTCCCAGAAATGCGATAAGACTATGTCTAGCAACAATATCCAAAAGATTCAATCAGCCAGAAATGCTCACGAAAAACTAGTGATATTGCTTGAGAAAATGCGCAAATATGAGCAATCTGCTCTGCTTGTTTTTTCAGAAATATTGCATCAAAAACTGTATGAACAGTTGGGCTATTCGAGCATGCACAACTACGCAACAGATGCTCTGAAAATCCCCAGATCAACTGCATTCCACTACATCAGTTTGACCAAAAAACTTGAAGCTTTGCCTGAAACCAGAAAAGCAGTTGAAAGTGGCGAGCTTGGCTGGACTAAAGCAAAAGAAGTTGTAAAAGTTGCAACTCTCGAAACAGAAAATCAGTGGGTGGCAGAAGCCAAAAAGTCTACCCGGGTAGACTTTATTGAGAAAGCAAAACAAGCCAAGCAGATTGCGAAAAATGAATCAAAACAACAACCTGATCTGATTCCTGTTGAATCACTCCCAAAAGCAGAGCCCAAAGTTTCAACATCGTTGAGTCTCTCAGTTGAACAGATGGAGCGATTCAATGCGTTGATTGAAAAGATGCGCAAGCAAGGCGAAACCGGAACTCGTGAAGAATTGCTTATCAAAGCACTCACAGATTCAACTTCTGAAAAGTCCACGCGCGTGGAATCTGCTCCATCAACCCAAATCGTAATTCGTCATTGCCCCGATTGTGGAAAAGCTGAGACCGGAGCTGGTGAAATCAGCCAGAATGACCTTGAGAAAGCGTACTGTGATGCTAGTGTGCTGGAAAATGGGAGAAACAAATCGACAATAAAGCCCTCAGTGAGGCGTGAGGTTTTGAGTCGAGACAATCACACTTGTCAGGGCAAAGGTTGTAGCTCAAAAAGGTATCTGGAAGTACATCACAAGGTGCCGCGGTCAGCTGGTGGGAGTAACGATGAGTCAAATCTGATAACTCTGTGTTCGGCTTGTCATAGTTTTGTTCATAATCGGCGAAGTAATCTGATTGATACGGTTTGTAGTATATAGTAACCAGCAACTGGACATAAGATATTTGAAATAAGAACGGACTGACAGAGAGCGAGAGTGGATATGCTGGAGTTTATTTACGCTGTGAAGCCGACGCGCTTGGAAATGCTGAGCGAGGGTTCGACTGAGAATGAGTCTGCTCAACATCGTTAGCAACAAGTTTCAGATAGTAAACACCCGATGGTACAGCGGCACCATTGTCATTGTACCCGTTCCATACTTCCTGGTGTTGTCCAGCTCCCTGTGGTTGGTCCACAATAACAGCAACCAGTCGGCCTTTTGCATCAAAGATCGATAAGTTGACCATACCTGGTTCACGCAAATCATAGCTCAAGGTTGTTTGCGGGTTAAAAGGATTTGGATGACAAGACCAGAGCTTGGTAGCTAATACTGGAGGGATATCGGGGATTGGATCCGGATCTGGTGAGATCCCTGTTGCAGCATCAAGATTAAACAATTCACTCAAAACCCATATCCAGGCTCCTGATTGACAAGTAGGGAAGGTCGCGGGATTCATTCTGACTGTTTGCAGAAACATTCAGAACAGAAATCAACAGCAAGGCAATAATGAGGATACTTTTTTTCATCATACAGTGCTCAGTTCATCCAGGGTTCAAGTTTCATTATTATAATCTACACAACTACCACTGTTAACGTCAGCAGTGGTAGTTGGTTGTTTAATAATTTCACCTGAGTGTAGAAGTTATTCTTTCTCCAAATGTACAGTTTGTGTAGGGAATGCCATTTCTACATTCATACCATCAAGCAGGTCCATAATCGAGAGGCTGATATCCTGTTTGACTTGAGAGAAGCCATCATAGCCAGTTTCAATTGTGAAATATTTAAATTCGATGTCCAGGGTTGAGTCACCAAAGTTTGTGAAACGTACATTCTGATCATCGGGGTCAACTCCAGGGTGATCGATAAGCAATTTTTCGATACCGGAAATTACCTGTCTGATCTGATTTGGAGTTGTGTCATAAGTCAGTCCAATTTGCATCAATACTTTTCTGCGTGGTCTTACTGAAGTATTTTCAACAGTCGCATTTGCCATCTCTGCATTTGGAATTGAGATCATAGTTTTATCAAAAGTTCTAATCCTGGTTGATCGCAAGCCAATTTCTGAAACTACGCCGGTACTAGAGCCGGTAGTAATTATGTCACCAACTTTAAATGGTCTATCAATCAATATTGTTACTGATCCAAACAGATTTGCCAGAGTATCTTTTGCTGCCATGGCAAGTGCCAGACCACCAATACCAAGTCCAGCAACCATTCCAGTTATCGAAACACCAAGATTTTGCAGCACCATTACAAAAGTTATTATACCTACAAATACTTTTGAAGTTTTACGGAGTAAGGGAACAATCTGGTCGTCAAAAGATGTTTCGGTCTTGTCGGCAAGAAGGATGAAAAACAGAGATGCTGCATCAATCAGTTTTAGAACAACGCGAGCAATCATAATAGTTACGATAACATCGAAAGCTATCTTGCTTCGCTCGAGCAGCAGCAAGTGTTCGCTGGCAAGAGTTCGCAAAGCTAAATAAACAGCTATTAAAATTACCACGTTTCCAAGAGGAGAGACGACCGCCTTTATTGCAATGTCATCGGCTTCAGTTTCTGTTTTTTTGGTAAGCGCGAGCGCTTTTTTTGCAATAAAACTTGTTATAATAAAGCGCACAATTAAACCAACAAAAATTATCGCCAATGCCGTCAGGAGTTCTCCATAAGTCCATTGTCCCATTGTTTTGGCTAAAAAATCAGTCATTGTTCTCCTTCATAAAACCGCACCTGTCAAACAGATCAACTGCAGTTTCAGTTATTGCCTTATTTTCGCCATTAATATCACTATCGAGTTCAAGAAAACTTAGAAATGCTGCACAGCTTTTCTCAATTTCAGAAGGTGGCAAAATCAATTGTGATTCATCATACATAAACGGCATAGTCGTGTCACTTTTAATCATCGCTTCACGCAGAGCAAATCTTGCTTCTGCAAATTTTCCCAATGCGATATCACTCAATGCCAAATAAATTAATGGTTGTGGCATTTGGCCCCAGAATTTCAAAATCGGCCCAGCATCAACAAGTATAATTGCATCTTTTGGGGTGGAGCTGTCCAGCCTGGTTTTCCAGGACAGGTCTATGCCTTCAAGTGCAAGCAGTGAAACTATTGTCTGCCCACCGATTGCGTTGTAGATTGGCGTAGGTTTCAGCAGACTAGTATTTTTCCTGTCTGAAGGTTGTAATATCACAACCGGGTTGTTCTGGAAAGTACGAATCTTCGAGACAGCTGCATATGAAATTGAAGTTTTGTATACAACCGGATCTGCTGCTAAACCATCACTGGCGCGCAGGGAGATTCTGGCTTCCATCAGCCCAAAACCGATCAGCAGCATCATAAACGACATAATAACTGATTTTTTTACAGAGAAACTGAATTGGCTGACCGCAAGTTGAGCAACCAGAATGTAAAACGGAATTGCAGCCAAAAATGCCATGTAAGGATAATGATGTGTTTTCAATGCCAGGGCTGGAGCAATCGATGCCAATGAAGAAATCAGTAATATAGCTGGAACTGAATCATTGTTACGCCAGGTTTTAAAACTATATATTCCCCATAGCAACCAGACTGAAAGCCCTGCAATTAATTCCATTAGTCCCAGTTTAATTGTATATGGAATACCGGGCGATAGCATCCACCAGCCATATCCTGCAAGATGAGTGAAAACAGACTGTAGATTTCCAAGCGCATATGGCATGCCAGGGGTGTGCTTGAATGTATTTAGAACCAGCCAGCCTTCGAAAATTGCAAGAGCTCCCAGAAGAGCAATTACCAGCCAATGCTTCCATGTTTTGCTGACGAAAATAAATGGCAGAATCAATGGTAGCAGGATTGCATTTTCTTTTGAGAGAATCGATAAAATGCCAAGCAGAAGAACTGGCCAGATTCTGTTTTGCAAAGCAAAGTCAATTGCTCGCAACGCAAATAAGGCACCAAGCAGAGTCTGAACTCCACTTGCCCAATACAATGGCGTAAAAGCCAGCGGAGAAGCAGCAACAAGTAGCCCGGCAAAAAGGCGGGGCAGTTTTTCCATACCAAGGTGTTTACAGATTCTTACTGTAGTCCAGCTGATGCCACCAAAAAGAAGCAAGCGCACAAATGCCCAGCCTTGTGCGTTATCGCCAAAGATTGGATGAAATATTTCCCAGAAGACTACCTGGCTGAAAATGCGCGGCGATGGTCCATCGGCAAAAGCTACATTTGCTGCACGGGCAAGCAGATTCCAGTCGTCAAGGTTCCACCATGCGCCAAGAGCGGGTAATCGACAAAGAACTGCTCCAATGGCGACAATAAGTCCAATTGGCAGGAGTTGTTTTGCTTCATATTGAGAATTGTTGGTTTTTGTATTATTGTTCATTGCTTGAAACTAATGGCTTTTGGGCTGTTGGGCAATGATTCGTTAACTACAAGTTCGGAGTTGAGAGTAATAATGAAGAAATTTTTACCACTAATATTGCTGCTTCTGGTTATTGGTGCATGCAGCCCTGAAATTCCCGGTGCAATTTCAATGGACGATGCACAAAAAGAAGCCTGGGAAATCAGACTTGTTGAAATGCGTATAGATAGAAACGAAAGATTTATGGATCCAGAACAGAGTCCACTTCTGCCAGCCGACCAGGCAGGCTTTATCGGGCTCAATTATTATTATCCAGATGAATCACTCAGGTTTGTTACAAAGTTTGAAAAAGCAAACTCTGAAGAGACAGTTGTCATGGAAAAACGCAGTGGCAAAAAAGTTGAGTACCTGCGTAAAGGCTCTGTAAGCTTTAAAATCGACGAAGAAATCCACACTCTATGGGCTTATGGTCCTGTTGATACAACTAAGCATGGGGACTATCTCTGGCTTCCATTCTACGATGCAACAACCGGTAAAGAAACTTATGCTGGTGGACGTTATCTTGACCTGAAAATTGATGATGACGGAACTGTAGAACTTGATTTCAACTTTGCCTACAATCCTCTCTGCGATTACAACACTGTAGATTATAACTGCACAATGCCTCCTGCAGACAACACCCTCAATTTTGAGGTAACAGCTGGTGAAAAATCATTTCACCTGGAGTTATAGTGCCGGGGCTTTCTGAATTATCTTTTTTAGGTGTCTGGGGTTTGTTTTTTCTCTGGGCACTGTTGCTGGTTGTCTCTTCGTTGTTGGTCTATCTGGGCCTTGGCGGAACGATGGCAGTTTTTATGCTCGCCCTTACTCATGGTGTATTTACCGGTTTTGACCCGATATCATGGAAATTGCTAGCTATTCTTGGTGGTTTAGTGATTCTGGCCGAGAGCGTGGAATCCTTGCTTGGAGTTCTCTACACAGCCAAAATGGGTGCAACCAAAAGTGGAGTAGTTGGCGCATTTATCGGTGGTATTGCCGGTGCTTTTGTTGGTAGTGGTATTGCTCCGGTTTTTGGTACTTTGATGGGTGGCTTTTTTGGCGCTTTTGGAGGTGCCGTTCTTGGTGAATATATCAGAGAGAAAAGGCTGGAAGAGAGCTTGCGCATCGGTGTTCATGCATTTATAGGTAAACTGCTGGCAATATTGTTCAAGCACATTGTTGCGCTTGTAATGGTCGGCTTGATTTTACGAGCTACCTGGCCCAGTTGATTTCTATCATTACAGAATAGTGACTCGCCCAGACTTCCAGATCTTTGCCAACTGACCCGCTGTAATAAATTTGAGGGCCGATTTCCATGCCTTCAAATTTAAACACATAGCCAACAGCACAACTCACTGCTGAGCCAAAGTCTCTTTTTCTGTGCCAGTCACCTCGTTCAAGATAGTCTACACCGGTAAAAGAGATGCCAGCTCCAGGTCGAACATAAAAATTGTTTTGTCCAGGGAACCAGGTCGCTACTGGTGTAATTACCAGGTGATCAAAATCAAAAGTGCCAGTTCTGGACCAGCTGTCGATCACCAGGCCAGGCCTGAAATCATGAAGCAGGACATATCCCAGTTGTAGTTGTATACTGTAGCCTTGTTCTGCAGCATAAAGTTGAGGATCACGGGAGTAGTCGTCGAAAATATGAAAAGCGTTGTTGCGCATTTCGCCACTGCCAACTCCAGTACTGAAGCCGTAGAAAAAATCACCCTCGTATGCAAGAAGAGGGACAGCAAAAAGTAACAGACAGACAATCAAAGTTTTCATGAGTTGAAAGTACAACTCTTATAAGGCATCGGCAATGAACAGTTTTTGGAAAAAGTTTACAGACGGCAAAGATGTTCCAGCATTGGAACTGCTTACCCTGCAACGATACATGTTTGGCATGTTGTTCCAGGGTGTCTGGTGGGCTGGTTATGTAATGTTTCCGTTTGTGCTTGGCAAAAGTCTTGGTGCTCCCGGTTGGTTGATAACAGTTGTTGTAACAATGGACACTGCTGGAATGTTGCTGGCTCTTTACTGGGGTCACTTGATGGCATCTGGTGGTAGGCGCAGGGGGTTGTTCTGGGGTGGACTGTTAGGAAGATTTATCCTGGTTCTGATGCCACTTTCCGGTAGTATGGTCTGGTTTGTTGTATTGGTCGCGATGGTAAACACTTTTACCGCAATTCTTTACCCGGCCATGAATGGAATATTTCAGGCAAATATTCATCCTGACAGACAAGGTCGATACTTTGGTTACGGCGCATTTATTCAACACACAATGGTCATACTTTCCAGTCTTGTAATCGGTAAAATACTCAGTGATGATCCAGCTTCGTATCAATATATTTATCCGGTTATCGGAATTTGCGGGTTTGTCTATATGTTCATTCTGGCGCGTTTGCCAAGACCGGAAGATGACAAAACCCATGACCCTGAACCGTGGTCCATACCAGGGTTTTCAGGAAAAATTCCATCATACAAATCACTGTTGAAACCATTTCAAGATGCCAGGGATACTTTTTCAATCGACAAGAAATTTCTATGGTATGAGATGAATTTCATGCTCTACGGTTTTGCATTTATGATGTTGAGCTCTGTTGTGCCATTGTATTTTATTAATAAACTAAATCTCGGTTACGACGAAATCACCAACGCAAGATTGTTGATTGCCTCAGCCGGTGTGGCTCTGTTTGGTCCTCTGATGGGTAAGCTGATGGATAAATACAAACCGGCAACGCTCTGTTGCGTATCGTTCACTATCCTTGGATTTTACCCGATTGCATTGCTTGTTGCCGAAGGCTCAACCTGGGCAGCTCCTGTGACGATGGCCTACATCGCATTCGCAGTTTATTCGCTCGGAATGAGTGGAGTCAATGTTGCATGGCATGTTGGTTCTATCAGTTTTGCTCCAAAAGGTGAGGGCGGATATTATCAGGGCATCCATGTAGCGATGGTCGGTGTGCGAGGTGTTTTCGGTCCGCTGGTTGGCTATCTGGTAATGAAAGTCTTCGGTTATTACGAAGCCTTTGCCGTAACTGCTATTTTATTCTGGCTGGCAGCAATTTCATCGTTTGTGATGGGTAGGAAAAATTGATGAGTTCTATCAAGGTTTTCAACGGACTGTTGGTTGTGGATCTTTTGTTGCCGGGATGTTCCAGCTTGAAAGATCGGCGTAAACCGTTACGTTCACTTTTGCAGAAGCTGCACAATCAGGATTTCAGTGCTGCGCAGTTTGGAGATGCAGATTTGCATCAGAGAGTTTTTCTTGCTGTTTCAGTTGTTTCGGGTAATGCTGTGAAACTGGAAGAATTGTTGGATGCTGCTGAGAGAATTATTCTTGGTTCCAGTTTCGAGATGCGAATAATTCAGAGAGAAACAAAAACATTCAGTGAATATTGAGGTCAGGTTTTGTTCGAGTTTGGATTCATCACAGAATTTGTTCTAGGTGTTATTCTGCTTATCGCAGGCGCGTGGGCCCTTGTGCATGGCGGAAGTCGTATTGCGGAAGCTTTTGGTATTCCGCCGGTTCTGGTTGGCTTGACAATCATCGCCTGGGGAACTTCAGCACCGGAATTGATTGTTTCATTTACGGCTGCTATGGTAGGCAGCCCCGATCTGATGCTGGGTAATATTGTAGGTTCCAACCTGGCAAACATTGGCTTGATTTTGACAACCGCGGCGTTGTTGATGCGGCCTCCAGTAGAGTCCAGGTTGTGGAAATTTGATATCCCGATGCTTTTGCTGGCTACTTTTATGCTTTCCAGTTTTTGTTACACTGGCAAAGAAATCAGTCGCTGGGAAGGTGCTTTGATGATGCTGGTTTTTGCCGGTTACACGTATCGCATAATTTCCAATGCATTCGATAAATCAGAGTCACACGATCGTCTGAAGGGTTACCCGTACTGGCATGATATTTTGTATATAACTGCTGGTGGCATAGGATTGTTTTACGGTGGAGAATTTGTTGTTGAATCATCAATCAGGATTGCAACAAAACTGGGTGTTTCCGAGGCATTGATTGGTTTGACGATAGTTGCGGTTGGTACCAGCCTTCCTGAAATGGCTACAACTCTGGTAGCTGCCTATCGACGGGAAACTGGTATTGCCATCGGAAATGTGGTAGGCTCTAATATGTTCAACCTACTTGCAATTGCCGGGCCCATTGCGGTAATTAGTCCTGTAGAAGTTACTCCAGGATCCATCAAATTTTTGCCAGGGATGATTTTAATTACGGTACTTCTTCCAATCGTGATTTTCAAAACTGACAAGTTGAATAGAAGCAGAAGTGTAATATTATTAGCTGCTTATGTCTGGACAATTGCAGCATTGATTAAAGGACTCTAATGTCGACAAAAGATTCAGAAACAACCACTCATCTTCCAGGCTCAATGGGACTTGCCAGGTTCATTTCCAAAGCTGGTTATGGTACTCGGAAGCAGGTTGAAAAGAAGGTGTCTGAGGGACACGTGAATGTGGATGGTGAAAGGATTACGGACCCAGGTTTTTCTGTTACACCTGACATGATGATTTCAATTGATGGCCAGCTGCTGGTTGAACATGACAGACATTATATTGCATTCAATAAACCTGCAGGCGTTGTAGTTTCCGGTCATTATAATCGCAGAGACAGAACTCTTGCAGAGTTTCTACCACACGATATTTTAGGACTTCAGCCAGCAGGCAGGTTGGATAGCTCGACAAGTGGTTTGCTTCTGATTTCAAATGATAATTCCTGGAATGCAGTTGCTGCCGGTGGAAATCATCTGGAAAAAGAGTTTCTGGTTACAGTGTCTGGTTCAGTTACTGATGCTGAAATTGGAGTTCTCAGTACTGGAATGATTATTCCCGGATTGGGAGCTATCAATCCTGCTAACGCAAAAATCGAAACCCAAAAAACAATGTCGACAGTAATCAGGATAAGTCTTGATGATGGAAAAGTAAGACCGATAAGAGATCTTTTTAAAGCGCTAATGCATGATGTAGAGCAAATTCATCGAGTCAAAATCGGCCAAATTGAGCTCGGTAGCCTCCGCAGTGGAAACTACCGACATCTCAAACCGGAAGAAATAGAAGCTATCAGAGGCTAAGCTTTAACATCGTCGTTAAATTTCTCAATAGCCTCATCCCACGCTGTTGCACCAGCATACATTTCTGGCCAGAAGTCGCGATCCCACAATTCACGCAACTCATCTACATCGCGCTGCTGTTGTTCAACCCATGTAAAATACTTGAAGTTGTGGAGCTGTTTCCTGTCATGGAATGAAAGCTCTCTGGAATTGTCGGTTGTACATCCTTGCAGGTCTGCAGCGATGTGACACAGGGCATCTTCATTGCTGTACTTGCCATTTTCATTTTCAAGTTCAGTCAAACGTGAATTGTACATTTCGGCAGAGTCGGTAAGTGGCATGAAAATTACATCCCGGCCATCCATCTCATACCATTTTGCAGTTTTAATAGCTGAAAGCAGATTTGATATCGATGAGATACCCAGCAGGTTCAACTGTTTAATCAGGTCACTGGAAACGCCAGCTTTTTCAAGAGCCTTATGTCCGGCTTCTTCATTGAACAGACGCAACAGATTCATACACACCTGATCATCAATTGCGGTGACCAGGTCAGTATTGCGGACGTTGTGAATCCACGGCACATGCTTGTCGCCAATACCTTCAATCCTGTGCCCACCAAAACCGCAGCTCAGCAGGGTAGGGCATTGCAATGCTTCGCTTGCAGAGACAATTACATCGGGAGCAATAGTTTTCAGATAATCACCGGCTGCAATTGTGCCAGCAGAACCGGTTGCCGATACCCAACCAGAAAGTCTCTGCCCAGGTTTTTTCAATCTGTTGAATTGCTCTTCAACAATAGATGCTGTTACATGATAGTGCCATCTGGAGTTTCCCCACTCTTCAAACTGGTTGAAGACCATGCACTCCGGGCGGGTATGTTTAATTTCCCAGCATTTATCGTAAATCTCTTTAACATTAGATTCACAACCAGGGGTTGCAATTGTTTCCGATGCAACTTTACTCAACCAGTCAAAGCGTTCCTGACTCATTTCTTCAGGCAGGATTGCAATCGATTCACAACCAAGCAGAGCAGAATCAAATGCTCCACCACGGCAATAGTTTCCTGTCGATGGCCAGACTGCTTTCTGTTTCGTCGGGTCAAAGCCGCCGGTAACGAGTTCAGGAACCAGGCAACCGAAAGCTGCGCCAACTTTATGCGCACCAGTTGGGAACCATCTGCCAACAATTCCAATAATTCTGGCATCAACACCGGTCAATTCCGATGGAAACTCAACAATATTGCCGTCATTGAAAAGACCTGTTTCAGGATTGTTTTTCCAGGTAATCCGATAAAGATTAAGTGGGTCAATTGCTGTTATATCAACGGCTTGAAGCTTTGATTTGATATCTTCGGGCACGAGCTCAGGATTTTTCTGCATCGCAATTGTCGGAATCGTAATTCCTTTTTCACGACAGCGGATTACAGCATTTTCATAAGCTTCCCGGTTTTTAATATTCATCTTTTTCGACAAGGCAGTTTCCTTTTTCTGTTCTGTGAATTAAGTTAATCAACAAGATTAGCAACTAAGCAATAGTCTGCCTTTAAAGAATGATTGTTTGTGACCAATAGGTCAACTCTCAACTGTCATGTTCGGAAGGAATTGTTTCATGAGTATCGATACAACCGCATCAATGGTTCAAGCTGTTTACAATAACTCACGCGAGAAACTTGCTGTAATTCGTGAACGATTGGGCAGACCCCTTACATTGACTGAAAAAGTTTTGCTGGGACACCTTGTTAATCCTGCTGAACAAGAGCTCGATAGAGGCGAAGCAACTTTGGCGCTGCAACCTGATCGTGTTGCAATGCAAGATGCTACTGCACAGATGGCAATCCTGCAGTTTATGCAGGCAGGCAAAGATGAGACTGCAGTCCCTACTACAGTTCACTGTGATCATCTGTTGCAGGCTCATAAAGGTGCGGCATCGGATAAAGCAACAGCTCTGGATGTAAACAGTGAAGTTTATAATTTTCTTGGCTCTGCTTCTGCCAGATACAACATGGGGTTCTGGAAACCAGGCTCAGGAATTATTCACCAGATTGTACTGGAGAATTATGCGTTTCCTGGCGGCTTGATTATCGGCACCGACAGTCACACACCAAATGGTGGTGGACTGGGTATGGCTGCCTGCGGTGTCGGTGGGGCAGATGCTGTTGATGTGATGGTTGGGCTGCCGTGGGAAGTGAAACACCCAAAAATTATCGGTGTGAAACTGACTGGTCATCTTTCAGGTTGGGCTGCGCCAAAAGATGTAATCCTGAAACTACTTGGTGTGTTGAGTTGTAAAGGTGGAACCAATGCAGTTATTGAATATTTCGGCCCTGGAACTGCGTCTTTGAGTTGTACCGGTAAAGCTACTATCACCAACATGGGTGCAGAGCTTGGTGCAACGACTTCAATTTTCCCATTTGATAACAGAATGGCAGTTTACCTGAAAGCTACTGGCAGAGAAGATTTGGCTGACCTGGCACTCGAAAATGCTGATCTGCTTACTGCCGATGTTGAAGTAATGGGTGATCCAGCTGAGTACTATGATCAGGTTATAGAGATCAATCTTAGTGAACTTGAGTCTCATCTTGTTGGGCCACACTCACCAGATATTGCGCATCCGTTGAGCAACATGGCTGACGATTGCGCCAAAGATGATTATCCAACCAACATCACAGCAGCGCTTGTTGGAAGTTGTACCAACAGCTCTTATGAAGACATTTGTCGTGCAACCGATGTTGCGAAGCAGGCCATTGCCAATAATCTGAAAATGAAAGCTACACTCTGGATTTCTCCAGGTAGTGAACTTATATATGAAACAATCAAGCGCGATGGCCAACTGGAAATTCTTGAACAGGTTGGTGCTACTGTTCTGACAAATGCATGTGGTCCATGTATCGGTCAGTGGAAACGTGAAGATGTGCCGATGGGTGTTCGCAACAGCATTGTAACTTCTTTCAATCGTAATTTCCGTAAACGTGCTGATGGTAATCCTGATACTCATGCATTTATCGGTAGTCCTGAAACTGTTATGGCGTATGGCTTGAGTGGTCGTCTTGACTGGAACCCACAAACTGACACACTGACTAATGAAGCTGGTGAAGAAGTCAGACTGGTTGCTCCTAAACCAGCTGATGAACTGCCACCTGAAGGATTTGCATCTGCATCCGATGGATATCAAACACCACCAGAAGACAACTCTGCAGTTGAAGTTGTTGTTAGCCCTGACAGTGAGCGTCTGGCACTTCTTGAGCCATTCAGTTCCTGGGATGGTAACAATTATGAAAAACTGCCTCTGCTTATCAAGGCACTTGGCAAATGTACAACTGATCATATTTCAATGGCCGGTCCATGGCTCAAATTCCGTGGTCACCTCGATAACATCAGTAACAACATGTTGATCGGTGCAGAAAATGCATTCACTTCGGAAATCAACTCGGTTAAAAACCTGAACTCAGGTGAGTACGGTGAAGTACCACAGGTTGCCAGAAGCTACAAGGCTGACGGATTGCGCTGGGTTGTAGTTGGCGATGAAAACTATGGTGAAGGTTCAAGTCGCGAACATGCAGCTATGTGCCCAAGACATCTTGGTGCAGCAGCAGTTATTGTCCGCAGCTTTGCCAGAATCCATGAGACAAACCTCAAGAAGCAAGGTATACTGCCATTGACGTTTGTATCGGTTGCAGATTATGACAAAGTCAAAGAGGACGACAGGATTTCAATCAGCGGTCTTGCAGATTTTGCTCCTGGAGCAGATTTGACTGTCACTTTGCATCACGCAGATCAAAGCGAAGAATCATTTGCTGCAGCTCACACATTGACCGGTGAACAGATTGACTGGTTCAAAGCGGGTTCGGCATTGAATAAAATAAAAGCTGGCAACTAGCTGGCAGGTTTGCAACCCTGGTCCGATTACCGGGCCAGGGTGTTTTTATGGAGGATATTGGCATGGCTATTAATTGGGAAGACATTCGATACCGGGGAGACGATGAAGCTGTAAAAGAGCTTTATGAAACCTACAAGGTTGAGAATTATCTGGTAGCTTTTGAAGATAATTTAAAGCAGCAAAATCGCGGTATGCGCGAGCGACTTTTAAAGCACGGTATTCGTCTGACAGAAAAACTTTCCCCAAGAATTTTCGGACTTTTCAAAGATGTCTGCATAGCTCTTGAAATTGAGAGTGAAGCTGAAATCTTTTGCCTGCCTGATCCGGGAATCAATGCCTTTGCCATGGTCGATACAACAAAAAAAGGTACTCGGTCACTCATAGGACTAACTTCCGGTGCCCTTGAGCAACTTGACGATGGTGAAATCAGAGCAATTCTTGGTCATGAACTTGGACATTTCCTTTTTAATCACAACAGGCTGAATGCATTGCTCACAATGGATGAAAATAATCCTGCAATGACAGTGTTGCCTCCGTTTGGTGAGTCGCTGTTTTTGCGCTGGCGCAAGAAAGCAGAAATTTCTGCCGATCGTGCAGGGCTGCTTGCCAGTAAAGATTTTCATGCAACGGCAAGATCACTTCTGAAAGCAACATTCGGATTGAGTGAGAAAAACCTGAATCTCGAAATCGATGCACTTGCAGAACAGATCGACGAAATCACAGGTTCCGCTGAAATGGTAGAAGAAGCATTTTCAACTCATCCTTTGTTGCCAATCAGACTCAAAGCACTGGAGCTTTTCTGGAATAGTGAACGTGCAACCAGAAATAACTGCAAAGGTGGTAGCAAGTCACTTAGTGATGAAGAACTTGAAAGCCATGTTGATGAGTTGATTGCATTAACGCGCAGACATCCAACAACTCCATTGTCAGTAGCAGTTATGGAAATGATTGCCTACGGTGGGGCATTGATGCTTTCAAGGGATGGCGATATTGGCGATGATGAAATCAAACTTCTGATTCAAATGCTCCATGAAATGTTTACCGATGACCCGGAATCTGTAATGATTACAGACATGAAGGAAATCGACAAACGACTCCATGAAGTTGCTGCTGTTATCAAGGAAGAGGGTGGCGAGGGAGATAAAGCATTCCTTTTGGCTCGCTTTGCAGAAATTGCTCTTGCCGATGGCGCCTTGATGGACGAAGAAGGTAAAGTAATTACCGCACTGGCTGGAATGCTTGATGTGTCACCTGAAAAAGCTTACGGTATCATCGTCAGCACAGCCCAGTCCGAAGGATTCAAAAGAGATGTTAAATTGAACACTCTAGCTGCAAAAATGAAAGACGACCTGTTGAAAGGCAGAAGATGATCGGCAAAATAGTACATTGGCTGGCTCGCCTGACAGCAGCCCTGATGATAGCTTTATTTCTATTGTTCTTTATTGGCGAGGGTGGTTTCTGTGTTTTGAAACTTACTTTTCGCGAAGTTTTTGTGATGCTGTCTATGTTGACAATAGTCTACGGTCTTGCAGAAGGATGGAAAAGTGAGAAACTTGGAGGGTTATTAACCATTGTTGGTCTGATAGCATTCTATATTTTTAATAAAATATTCAATGGCAACTGGCCAGATGGCCCATGGTTTGTGTTCATGGTATTTCCGGCTGTTTTGTACCTGATAAGCTGGCGGTTAAACAAATGATTTCAGCAAAAGACGCTCTGCAAAAACTTGTCGATGGCAATCAGAGATATGTAACAGGAGACAACAGTTTACACACTCATAAAAACGATCTGGTAGATGGCCAAAAACCGTTTGCTGTTGTTTTGGGCTGTTCAGATTCCAGAGTTGCTCCTGAAATTATTTTTGACCAGGGTGCAGGAGAACTGTTTGTAGTTAGAGTGGCAGGTAACATTGCAGGACCGCTTGAGCAGGGCAGTATTGAATATGCAGTTAAGCATCTTGGTGTTCAGCTTGTTGTTGTGATTGGTCACACTGGCTGTGGGGCTGTAAACTCAGCATTGGGCGAGCTTGAAAAGCCATCGCAAAATCTGTCTCATGGACTGAAAAGTATTGTTGAAAGCATAAAGCCGTCATTAATTGCAACAGACCTCAATGTTAATGAAGCGATCCGTGAAAATGTCAGAACGTCAGTGAAAAATTTGGAATTTGAAGGTGATGTCCAGGTTGTTGGTGCCGAGTTCTGTCTGGAATCCGGAGCAGTAACTTTTTTATAAAAATCGGGTCCATCTTTAAGACGGGCCCTTTATCTACCTGTATTTAAAGGTTATTAGAATACCTATTTACCCATGAGCTGAATAGCATTGTCTTCTTTTCCATCGATGCCATACATGTTTTTCCAGTATTGATATTCGATACCAGCGTAGTACTGTCCACCTTTATCCATCAGGCCACCAAAGTCCAACAGCAGTTGAGGTTAAGCAATAATCATTGCTTCGCCTTCACCTTCGCCAGTTGAATAGTCCAGGAAGCCATTGAACTCAAGGTTCATAGTGCCAAGAGTAATATAAGTATGCACGGTCACCATATTCCCAGCCACTTGCATGTTCAAGTGTCATGATTTAAGCATCGTATAGTACTTCTTCATCAGAGGAAGGCACCAGGTAATCAGTACCTTTAAGGTAAGAAAAAGATGTTGAAGACCAGATTGCTGCTGAGCTAGCGCTTGCAAAGAACATTATTGCAAGAACAATCAGCATTACTTTTGCGAGTTTCATGAGTGACACCGTTCGTTAAAAAGGTAATTAATCAGGCTGAACATCTTTACTCAATCAAATAAATGGAGTTTTGGTAACAGGAATTTTGTTAAATTACAGATTAGAAGTTAATATCCTGCTCTTTTTTACTAGCGTCATCATAATGTTGTTGAACAAGTTTATGAACTTCGGTGTTGGATAATTTGTCAGCCCAAGCGAGTCGTTGCTCCCATTGCAAACGTCGGACTTCCTTAAATGGACAGTTTAAAGTTTCACTATCATACGGGCATTTTTGCAGGAGACCTGCCAATATTGTTCTTTGATACATTCTATCTTCCTCAAGTTATCGGGCGAGGATAATATATCACACTCTACCATAAATACAAAAATTTGCAATCTATTCTTTGTCAGGATCAAACTTTCTTTTTTTCTTTTTATCTGATTGTTTCTTTTTTTCATCGAGTCTTTTTTGATGTGAAGCTTTTGAACGCTTTTTCGGTTTTCTCTTTTTAGGCTCAACTGCAGCTTTTTTGATTAGCTCAATCAGTCTGTTAAGAGCGTTCTCCTTGTTGCGTTCCTGAGTGCGTTGATCCTGTGCTTTGATAACTATGCAATTTTCTTTATTCAGTTTACTGCCAGCTAATGTTACCAACCGAGCACGCATCGCATCAGTCATGTTTTCAATTTTATCGATATCAAAGTGAATCTGAATTGCAGTTGAAACCTTGTTTACATTTTGTCCACCGGGACCGGCTGATCGGACGGCATTATACTCAATATCATTTTCATCAACTGAAATTTTATCAGTTATCTCAATCATTTTGATCTCTGTCGTCTCGCTTCATACATCATCAGCGCCGATGAAACGCTGACATTCAAAGAATCCGCAACTCCTGCCATCGGTATACGAACTTTTTGGTCAGCACTGTTTAACCAATCAATATCAAGCCCAATATCTTCTGCGCCCATTATCAAGGCAGTTCCTTTTTTCATATCTAAATCCGTATAAACAATGTCTGTATCTGGAGTAGTTGCTACAATATTGATGCTATTTTGTTTCAGAAACTCTCTGATTGTCTTGGCATTATCTTGAATTATTGGGATTTCAAAAAAAGCACCAGTTGAAGATCTAAGGGTGTTAGGGTTGAACAGATCTGTTCCGTTATCGCTAAGTAGAACAGCATCAACTCCAGCTCCAGATGCAGTTCTAAGCACAGCGCCAAGGTTGCCAGGTTTTTCAACACTATCTAAAACAACAACCAATGGGTTTTCAGGAAGCTGCAAGTCCTCAAGTGTTAGAAATTTTTGTTTTGCAATTATTAACAGACCGCCAGCTTTGTTTCTGTAAGCAATTCTGTCCATTGCTCTTTCAGAAAGTTCAAGTTGGTCACACTCAAAAGCTCGTAAGTCAGCAAGTAACATTCTGTCGGAGGAGATCATTTTCTCTGGGCACCAGCAGACAGTTTCTGGAGTCCAGCCAGTTTTTATGGCTCGTTTAATTACTCTGGATTCTTCAATGATGAAAAGTTGAGTTGCATCACGATGTTTTCTGTCTCGTAGTTTTGCAATCTCTTTTAATCTTGGGTTCTGTGGGCTATCTATTTGTAACATTATTTTCCTAGTTTTATTTTAGCATTATCTGGAATTGGAATAACTTTTCTGTTTTCATAATCAAAACAGATCATCCCATTTTCAACAAGCGCAACTGGTGAGTTATCAGATTTTGTAACTCTGTAGTTAAGTCTAAATCCGCATCGTGTAATTTCAGAGCAACCTATTTCAATTTTGAGTTCATCGCCTGCAAATCCTTCACCTTGATAAATAATGGCACTATCACCCATAATTAGTGAAACACCAGCAAATTCTCGTTCCTTATAACCGAGGCTTGTCAGATATGCAACTCTTGCTTCGTGAATAAGTGAAAGCAGTTTGTCGTTACCAAGATGGCCACCGTAGTTCAGGTCAGTTGTGCGAACGGTTATCACAAAACTAAATGCATAAATATCAAGTGATTTTATTTGAACTCTAGACATCAATCTCCTTAAACAACCGTCAGGATGCCGGCAATTGTGGCAGTTAAAAACGAAGCTAATGCACCGCCGAACATTGCTTTCATTCCCATGCATGCAACATCGGCTCTTCGCTTAGGAGCAATCCCGCCAATTCCACCAATCTGTATTGCAATGCTACTAAAGTTGGCAAAACCACACAGGGCGTAAGTTGCAATAATTACAGACCTAGGCGACAAAGTACCAGCTGCAACAGCTTCTTGAAGTTGGATGTATCCTAAAAATTCATTAACTGCAATTTTAGTTCCAAGCAGGCTACCAAAAGTAGTTGCTTCACCCCAAGGCACGCCCATGCAAAAAGCGATAGGAGAGAATAGCCACCCAAAAATTTGTTGTAGCGAGAGATGAGCAAGGCCAAGTCCAGCATCAACCATTGCAACAAGAGCTATAAATGCTAGTAACATTGCGCCAATGTTTGCAGCCAGTTTCATGCCCACGCCAGCTCCACCAGCAGCAGCATCAATCAAGTTTGCATATTCTTTAGGAACATCTAGTTCAACAGTTCCTTGTGTAACGCTTTTCTCAGTTTCAGGATACAAAATCTTGGCAATAACAAGCGCGGCAGGGGCACTCATAATAGACGCAGCAAGCAGGTGACCAGCATCTACACCAAATCGGACATAAGCAGCAAGCACGCCACCTGCAACTGTGGCAAATCCGCCACACATTACAGCCATGATTTCAGAGTTGGTCATTGAATTTACATAAGGGCGGATAACTAGAGGTGCTTCAGTTTGGCCAACAAAGATGTTTGCAGCAGCTGAAAGCGATTCAGATCCGCTGGTTCGCATTGTTTTTTGCATAACCCATGCAACGCCAGAAATCAGTTTCTGCATTGCGCCAATGTGATAAAGAATTGCCATTAAACTGGAAAAGAAAATCACTGTCGGTAGAACATGGATTACAAAAATTACGCCGTTATTTTCTAAGTCAAATAAGCTGCCAAACAGGAACGATGCACCTGCATCAGTGAAGCTAAGTACATTTGCAATAAAAACCCGCGCTGCACCAAAAACTGTCTGCCCCCATGGTGTTCGCAGAAGAATAAGTGCCAGTGTGAACTGCAGCCCAATACCCCAACCAATTACTCGCCATGGAACCAGCCGTCTATTGTTACTAATAGACCATGCTAAAAGCAATAAAATGGGGATTCCAAGGATAGACATTATGTTAGCAGGCACTTTTTTCTCCGTTGTTCGATGTTAAATCAGATTCCAGTTACTAACCTATCTGAACAATGGTAGGGTAGTCAAGAGCTGGTGTTTTTTCTGTTGATTTTAATTTGTCGCCTGTTAATATGATTAAAGATAGTAGGGCTTGTTAATCATTAAATTTGATTGTGGGATAAAAGATGTTCAGTAAAAAAATACTATTAGTTATTGCCTCAGTACTTTTGATTTG
>CAYTFE010000006.1:0-96884 GCA_964437115.1 uncultured Fibrobacteraceae bacterium
TTCATTCAGACCAAGGTTCCCAATATGGCAGTAAGGCATGGCACAAGGCCTGTGAAACTTTAGGGTTCAAGCCTAGTATGAGCAGGCGTGGAAACTGTTGGGACAATGCAGTAGCTGAATCATTTTTTGGTTCACTGAAAAAGGAAAGAGTTAGAAAAAAGATCTATCAAACTATGGACGAGGCAAGAAATGACTTGTTTGATTACATAGAGATGTTCTATAATCCAAGGCGTCGTCATAGTTATCTTGGAGGCGTTAGTCCCGAAGCATTTGAACGTGCTTTAAAAAGCGACCTTTGAGTGTCTATGAAACTGGGGGAAGTCCATAGCAATATTGACGACATATAGCCAACATCTATATAAGTGAATGAGGTGAGAAATAGGTTACAATAATTAGACCACATAAATATTTTATTATATCCCGATTCTCTTAAAGTCATTTTATAACTTAACACAATCAAAAGCATCTATTATCATTCTGTCATTCAAACAACAGGAGACAAAATGGACAGCAAGAGATTTCTAATAACAGGTGGCGCAGGCTTTCTTGGCATCAATATGGTCAGGTATCTGCTTGATAGAGGGCATGAAGTAACATCGTTGGATTTGATGCCTTTTGATTATCCAGAAAAAGATAAGATTCGTGAAGTTGTTGGCGATATCCGCAGCCGTGAAGATTTGGACAGAGCTCTTATTGATGTAGACATGGTTATTCACTGTGCCGCCGCTCTGCCTCTTTATAAAGCTGAAGATATTTACTCAACTGATCTGGATGGAACTCGCAATGTTCTTGAAGCATCTGCCGATGCAGGAATCAAGCGGGTTGTTCATGTTTCGTCGACTGCAGTTTATGGCATTCCTGACCATCATCCTTTGATTGAAGACGATCCTCTGGATGGTGTTGGCCCTTACGGTATTGCAAAAGTTAAAGCTGAAGATATTTGTGTAGAGTTCCGTAAAACCGGAATGTGTGTGCCGATTATTCGGCCAAAATCATTTATCGGTCCTGAACGATTAGGCGTGTTTGCGCTGTTTTATGACTGGGCAAAAGATGGCCACGGTTTCCCGATGATCGGTTCAGGTAACAACAGATACCAACTGTGCGATGTTGAAGATGTCTGCCAGGGAATCTGGCTCTGCGCAATTGGTGAAGCTGATGTTGTTGACGATGTTTTTAATATCGGTGCACGCGATTTTACAACCATGAAAGAAGACTACCAGGCAGTACTGGACGATGCGGGCTTTGACAAAAAGATTCATGGCTTCCCTGCCAAACCTGTTATCTGGACACTTAGACTTCTTGAAGCATTGAACCTCTCTCCGCTTTATAAATGGGTTTATGAAACAGCCAGTGAAGATTCATTTGTATCGATTGAAAAAGCAGAACGAGTACTTGGGTTTGATCCAAAACATTCAAATAAACAGGCGCTTGTCAGAAATTACAGATGGTATCTTGAGCACTTGAATGAATTTGAAGGGCGTTCTGGAGTATCACACAGGGTTCCGTGGAAACAGGGCATTCTGAAGTTTGCAAAAATCTTTTTCTAGTACATTTCCAGCTGAACAAGCTGACACTCGATGCCACCGTTGCGGACAATCTTTTTCCGTTTTGGTCTGAGGCCCAGTGCGTGACGCAACTCCGGGTGACCACAAAGAACCAGTGCGGTTGAGCCCTGACATTTGTGTTTCAGAAAACTTCCAAATTCGTTGTAAAGTTTCAAGGCATCACGACGCTCACCAAGTCGATCCCCAAATGGTGGATTCACAACAATCATAGAGTCTTTAAAACCATCCAGATCACGGAAATCGGCAAGCTTGATTCTCACACACTGTGATCCCGACAACCAGCCAAGATTTGTAGTTGCCGCAGAAACAGCTTTGCGATTTATATCGCTACCGGTAATCAACCTGTGGGGAACCTGTTTCATCTGGCTGTCAGTTTCATTACGAACGTCTTCCCAGATATCTTCATCCCAGTCAGGCATGAATTTGAACGGCGCCCTGCCCTGGAACCTTTCTGCAGGTGACGGCGCATTTTGAGCCATCAGCAAAGCCTCGCTCAAAAATGTTCCCGACCCACACATTGGATCAACAAGGGGCTGTTTCATATCCCATTCACCAAGAGTCAGGATTGCAGAAGCAAGTGTTTCCTGAAGTGGAGCTTCAACTGACTGCCTGCGATAACCTCTACGATGCAAAGCACCTTTTGAAGTATCCAGACTGATGATTGCCTTGTTTTCACGAATGTTCAGATCAAGCCAGACATCTGGATTTTTTCTGTCGATATTTGGGCGATCACCATGAACAGTTCTAAGTCTGTCTACAATAGCGTCTTTGAGTTTCAGTGCAGCATACTGAGAATGAGTTATCCGACTATCGGTTACATGCGACTGAATGGCAAAAGTCATTCCCGGCCTGATAATTTTTTCCCACTGAATATCCATTGCAGTGGTGTACAGATAGTTATCGCTGTGACAATCAAAGTTTATCAGAGGGGCAAGAATGTGACTTGCTAGCCTGGACTTGTAATTGGCTCGATACAATGCGCCAGCATCGGCTTTAAAGCGCACGCCAAAATAATTCTGTTGAGTATCCTCTGCTCCTAGAGAAGTTAGTTCTCTTGCAAGGATCTCTTCCAGACCGTAGCCACACTTGGCGAAATAAACTTGGTATTCCTGATAATCAAACATGATGGGAATTTATACTCTGAACCTTGAATTACCAACATAAAAAGGGGCCGCTCACTGGCGACCCCTTAAATTCTGTAAATTTTAGTTGAACAGAGTCTTTACATAGCCCCAGCTGACTCCCGGATCCGGCTCAACAGAACTCGAACCTGCAGGGCTGCAAACGATATCCCCCCAGGCAATTATCTTACCACTTGCACTGCGATCAAATGTGTCCATATCGACCCAGCCAGAGCCATCGTTACGGAATGCAACACCCGGTTCAGGTAAATTATCAATTGGCAGATTGCCTTCAAATGGAGATTCAAAACGGATAACAATAAAATACTGGTCGTCCATAATCTGTTCAGTAAACTCGGGTGTACCAACTTCAATACGAGTTATTCCTGGTTGAGGAATATAAAGCATTACTTCTGGTGATGAATAAATAAGTTCAGCTGGAACAAACTGACCGGGCTCAACCTCAAATGCTTTCCGAAACTCAGCTCTACAGATAAAATTAACTGGCACCTGTTCAATGAAAAAATCCAGAAGCATATTTAACTTTAACAGCTCAAAAACTTCTTCCTGTGAGCTGCATTCTTCACTTGGCTTTACAAGGTAGGCGTATGCTTCCTGGCCATGCAGAAGATCAAAAAGTGGTGGACCTACAGGATCACCCATATTACCGATTATGCAGAAGTCTTCAGCAATAACCAAAACAGCTACCAACAAGATCAAAACCTGAAATATTCTTGTTTTCATTATTACTCCCCTTTGCCAATTTTGAACAACCATTGTATCACGAATTGACTTAATTTTCAATTTCGTGAAGCTGTTCTGCCGCTTTATCGGCATAAACCACACCGTTTATTATCAGGTCAGCCAACAACTCAATTGCCTGATCTTTGTTTCCAGCCTGCAAGCTTGCCTGAGCCAACAACCAGCTTCCTTTTTCAACTAAAGGAAGTGAACTGCCATCTTTAACAACAGTCAGATACTCAATTGCCTGATCTGGTTGATTGTTCATCATTAAACTGACGCCAAGATACATATGAGCCTGGTCCCAACCGACCCAATCCGAGTCACCGTTTTCTATCGACAATTTTAGCTCTTCAACTGCAACAGCGTACTGACCTTCCTGATAGGCGTTCATGGCCGATGCAAAATATTCAGCTGCCAGTTCAGAATCGGTACTTCTTACATCTATGCTCACATAAGCCATTTTTTCAACGATAGCCAACTTGCGAACATCGGACTCTGTGCCAAGACTTATTACCATTATTATCAAGGATGCAACAACAGCAATCGGCACTAACGTTTTTACTGTGAACATCTCTCTGATTTTATCAAATAAACTTTTTTCAGGTTGAGCTGCTGCCTGGGGTTTCAGCATATCACCATAAAGACCAGGATGTGCCTGAAGTTCATTGGCAACTGGCGCGCTGTCGTAAAGTTCATTGCAGCATGCTTTACAGTCTTTAAGGTGGGATTCAAATACAGCTTTATTGGTATCTTCGAGCATACCCATTTCATAAGCTGCCAATAGATTTCCCTGTTTTTCGTTTGTACATCCGTTATGCATGACTAGCTCCTTCTTCCAGCGTGCTCAAAATTTTGCGCAGGTGCGCTCTGCACCTGTGCAATGCTGTGTAGAAAGACCCTCTTTTGAAATCGGGAATTATATCCTGAACAGCATCAAGAGCACGTTGAGAAATTTCTCTCTGGCCCCCGCCTTTTTCATGACTGTTAAGTATGCATGAGAAAATTGTTCCGCACTTTGGATATTTTTCGGAGAGTTCGGTCATTGCGTCAAACAAAAGGCTTGTGGATTCGTCGGCTTCCATTGCCGATGGATCAACTGCCGCATCACTTACAGCCTGCCAGTTATCAACCTGTACATTTTTTTCATCGAAACGCTGGCGGGATTGATAAAAATTTCCGATAACGTTTCTTAAAATTGTAAGGCTCCAGACCAGCATCCCTCTCTCCTTGTCCAAGCTTGCGTACTTTGTGAAAACAATCTTCAAAGCATCCTGAACGATGTCTTCAATATTGTCGCTCTGCACCCTTCGTTTGGTGATGGTGGTAAATCTTACACGCAGATCCTCAAAAAGTCTGGATTCTGCCATCGAGTCACCATCGAGTGCACGAAAACGCAATGTATCAAGGGAAATTTCTGGAGGAGTTTCGTTTGTCATCTTTTTTCCTGCTGGTTGTTGCAGTAATATGCAGTAAACTGCATAATGACTACACATTCAAATCACGGAAACGAGGAGTCTGAATGTTCTGGCGGACTAAAACAGTATATCACCAAACAGTAATATTATCATTCTGTTTTCTCTGTTTGTCATTAACAGCTTTCAGTGCCGATTGGAACTCTGTTCTTGAAGGTACTGATGATATCAGCTCTATCGTTAATACATTACCTGACAATGAGATAAATCTTATAGAAAAAACACTTAAAGAATGTACCGCTCCGGAGTGCATCGTTCAGGCTCAACTCAAACTTGGGTCATTGCTGGTTGCGATGCGTCGACCTGATGAAGCTATTGAAATTTTGACACAAACAATTGAATTATCCGACGACGTTACATCAACTACTTTTGCACAACTCACTCTTGGCAGAGCACTGGTTCATACCAGAGAAATTGTTGAATCTGAAAAACATTTGCAGCTGGCACTGCAATCCGCGGACAATAACAACTTGTATATGTGGGCCGGTGATGCCGCAATTGCATTGAGTGTTATCAACAGATGGCAGATGAATCTTGATGAGGCGCTGAACTATCGTGAAGATGCTTATGTTGCCTACAAAAAAGCTGGCTATCTCAAAGGGCAAGCAAGGAGCCTCCACTACACCGCAACGATCCATGCATTAAAAGGTAACTTAATTAAAGCAATGCAGATGTTGCAACAAGCTGTCGACATTGCCAGAAAAGCTGATGAAAAAGATGAACTTGCAGGATGTCTGGGTGACCTTGCAAACCTGAACCACCTTGTTGGTAATAATGAAGTGGCCATCGGGTATTATGAGGAAGCGACAGAATGCGCCTCCTCTATATGGCGAAAAGGCCTTATTGAAATTAACATCGGTTCAATTCAACTCAGTAGTAACAACTATGAACAAGCGCTTGAAAAATTTCTCACCGCTCTTGAAGCGATGCGTGTTTCTGAAGATAAACATAACGAAGCAATAACCCTGCAGGGCATCGGTTTTACTTTGACTGAAATGGGAAAAACAGCAGAGGGTATTGAGTATCTCGATCTGGCCATCGAGCTTGCAGAAAAATCAGGTCTGCCGATGTCTGAATCTTATGCCAGACATTTCAAAGGTTACGCGCTGCTTGAAATCAACCAACTTGAGCTGGCTAAACAGGAACTGCAAGCTGCTTTCAGCATGGCTGAAGAAATCGATTATTTCGATCTGCTTGAATCATGTCTGCTGGGACTTGCAAAAGTTGAACGTAAATCAGGAAACAACACTGAGGCTTTAAGCTTGTTGGAAAAAGCCGTTACTGTGGTCAGTGATGTGAGACAGAACAACAGCAAATCATCGTCAATTGCCAGTGGGTACTTCTCAACAACTGGCAGAACTTTTTCTGAAATGATTGACCTGCTTTGGGAACTGCATACCAACAGTCCTGCAACAGGTTACGATGTTCAGGCTTTTAACGTAGCGCAAAAAGCTAAAGCCAGATCCCTGCTGGACATGTTAACTGAAGCTGAGGTTGCTATTCCGAAACCTGTTTTTTTAGCCGAAGTTCAAAACTCTGTTCTGCAAACTGGCGAGCTCTTACTTGAATATCATCTTGGTGAAGAATCGGCATTTGTCTGGGTTGTCAGTAATAGTAAATCTGAATTCAGAAAGATTGCTGATGACAACTCGATTGAAAAAACTGTACGACAATTTTTACCGATGCTTTCAGATTACAATGTGCTTGGCGACGAACCTGCGTGGTTCAATGCTACTGGGGAAAAACTTACCAACTTGCTACTTGGCGATTTTATACCTGAAATAACTTCATCGCAGCAGATTATAATTTCTGCCGATGGCATTCTGCACTACCTCCCATTTGAAGTACTTCCACTTTCTGCTGGCAAAAGATTCCAGGACATCGACTATCTGATTCTCAACACAGAAGTAAATTACACACCTTCAATAAGTGCGCTTTCTCTGCTTCGGAAAGCAGAACCTGTTACACCGGATAGTAAATCCCTTATTGTGGGTGACCCGATACTGTCTGACTCCTCAGCCCTGTTCTCTGGTTTGTCGCCTCTGCAAAATGCAGCAGCAGAGTTGAGCAGTATCAATCTGTCACTTGGTTCCAACAACGAAATCATCACGCAGGAAAATGCTACAAAAGAGAAACTGCTCTCTCTGACCAACAGGAGTTACCGATTCGCTCACTTTGCAACTCATGGAATTTTCAATGAAGAAAGCCCTCAATATTCAGGGCTGGTTCTTTCACCTGATGAAAATCAGAATAACTTTTTATCTGTATCAGATATTTTCGCAATGAGCCTGCCGTGTGAAATGGTGACGCTTTCTGCCTGTTCATCTGCCCTTGGCGACAATGTCAGCGGTGAGGGTATTGTAGGTCTGACCCGAGGATTTATTTACGCCGGCGCAAGAAGTGTCTGCTCAGCGCTTTGGGATGTTTCCGGCGAAAGTGCTGCAGAATTTATGACCGATTTATATACAATGCTGGCAAATGATCTCGATAAAGGAACTGCACTGGCAATAACCAAACGCGAGATGATTGCAAGTGGTAAACTTGCTCATCCGTTTTTCTGGGGAGCATTCGTGCTGTCCGGAGAAAATTAAAACAGTTTAATAACAATATTTTGTAAGATTATCTCTCCTCCCAAAACATTCTGATTGTACTTCAGAATTATTAACTTTTGGGAGGAACGACATGAACACCAACACAATCAAACAAATGTTTCGCAAAGATGTAGTGCTTCTGGCACTTTTTTCATCTCTACTGCTATTCGCCACCGCTGCTTCTTCAATGGTAATCTCTTTTGACTATGAACCGTTGGGAACTCAATACGGTAATCCTGTCGGAAACATTCCTGGCGACTATATCTTTTCTGAAGATTCAGCTGATCTCTTTGTAGTTGAGTATTTTTCAGGTATGCCATATTTCAATTACTTACAGATTGATCCTGCTTTTGCTTTCTTCGGTCAAAATCAAATCATGGAATTGAACAATGCAGGGTTGTTACTCAATTTTACTGCTCAAGGCGATGCCTCTTTTGATTTTGTTTACTTTGGTGGTAATGTAAATCTGGAAGTCAATGGCGGTGCCCATGTAGTGTCAGAACCGCTTGCTTATCCTGCCAACCCGGCTCCTGGAGTCAGTCTTGTTATTACAGGGCTTACCTATTTTGGTGGCGGGTACAAAGGTACTGTTGAAATGACCGGGCCTGTTGGGCAACTTCGTATCGGTGGACAAGAATACTTTATTGATAATGTGACCTGCGCAAACGGCATTGGCATTGACCCTAATCCTGTCAGTGACTGTGACTATCTGGTCAGCCACGATACACTTGTATACGGCACAGTTTATGACTCACCCGGCTATGCACCAGGTGACTGGATTTTCAATGAAGATGGCATTGATGTTTTTGTCGATGTTCTTGACTGGGGTACAGGGTCCGGATTCAACTACTGCATGGTTGATGTATCTGCGGCCCCTGGCTTTGGCGTAAATCAGACGATGCTAATTAACAATGTAACAAATCGCTATGACATTGGTGGTCTTGGCATCCACACATCAGAAGTAACTTTCGAGTTTCTAGACTTAGGTGGCATGGAAAATCTCCAGGTCAACGGTGCTACACTGTATGTCGGCGATTTCACAACATTCCCGTCGCTCGTTGCACCAGGTGTTACAATGAATGTTGCAACTTATGTTGTTGGCGGTGGCTATCGAGCAGAAGTTACTCTTAGTGGCGATGTTTTTGAGCTGCTTGTTGGTGGTCAGGAATTCTGGATCGATGAGATCTGTGTTATCGAAGGTGAAGGCCCACCGCCACTTGAATGTGACCACCTGGTTGATTATGAAAGCCAGATTATCGGTACTGAGTATTCATCAGCTACTGGTTACAGTCCTGGCGATATTATTCTTGTTGAAGACAACATCCCAGTCCTTGTTGACAATATCATCTGGCCAACAGGAGCACCTTACTTTGGGTACGCAACAGTCGTCCCAGCATTCTCTGCAACAGGTGATGCAAACGCAATGAACCTGAACAATATTGCCAACTTGTTTGATATTGCTGCCCTTGGAATCGCTGTTGAAAAAGTGACTTTTGAATTTGTTACTTACGGTGGCGATGAAAACCTGCAAGTCAACGGAGCTCCTATGTTCATCGGCCAAATCGAATCTGCACCAATGGCAATTGCGCCAGGTGTAAATTACTTTGTCACAACCACTGCAGTTCCTGGTGGACTTTATGGGGAAGCAGTTCTGTATGGTGACGTCCAGAAACTGCTGCTCGCTGGCCAGGAATTTGAGATCGACAATATCTGCGTATATGAAGACACCAGCACCAGTGAAGAGTGCGACAACTTGAGTGACAACGAATCTCAAGTTCTGGGATCTGTCTGGGGCGGCCCTTACGGTGACTCACCTGGCGACCTGATCTTCAGCGAAGATGGCATTGATGTAATTCTTGACACATTCGATACTGGCTCCGGTCCGATCTTCAATGCCGCATCTATCACATCGGCCTTTGCTCCAATCGGAACAGATAATGTAATCAGCCCAAATAACATCAATCTTATTTACGATTTTTCAGGACTTGGAACTGTTGACAGCGTTACTGTCGATTTCTTTGACGGCGCTGGAGTGGAGAATCTGGAAATTAATGGCGAAACTCTGCATATAGGCGAACTTGAAGCCATGCCTAATAATATTGCTTCAGGTGTGACTCTACATGTCGATTACACAGACTACAGCACATATCAGGTTGGTAAAATCACCCTGGTTGGTGATGTGCAGAAAATGAAAATTGGTGGACAGCAGTTCTACATCGATAATGTTTGCGCTCACTTGGCCAGCATTTCGAATGTAACTCCAGGAGATTATGTAAAGCGTCGACTGGAACTGAAAGCCAATTTCCCAAATCCGTTCAACCCAAGTACGACTCTGAGGTTCTCTTTAAGTGATGAGGATTATGTCAGACTCACTATCCATGACGTTTCAGGTCGGGTAGTCAGAACTCTGATTGATAACACTCGCACCGCAGGAACACACCAGGTTGTCTGGGATGGACGCGATAGCCGCAATACTGCGGTAGCCACGGGGCTTTACTTCGTGCGAGTTGAAACGAGTAGCGATGTACAGACCCAGAAGATTGCGTTGATTAAGTAATCCTTCCACGCAGTCCAGGCTTGACAAGAACCCACCCTCAGCAATGGGGGTGGGTTTTTCTGTCAGCGTGGAGTCTATGAACCGCACTTGCTTAATATCCAATTTTCAAGTATTCTCTACTGAGTATTGCAATCCACGCCGTCTGTTCTCATGGACGGTTTTTTACAGCTTTTCAGGAGTAGTATGAGTAACGGCAAAACTTCAGTTTGGAAAATGTTCCCAGGCGCGTTCTGGAGCGCCAACATAATGGAAATCTTTGAGCGGATGGGTTGGTACGGTTTTTATGCTGTATCGTCTCTTTACCTCACCGGAAAAATTGAAGAGGGCGGACTTGGTTTAACCAGTGCCGATCGTGGAGTTATCCAGGGCATCGCAACTTTCTTCCTCTATCTTCTGCCAGCAGTGTTCGGCGCACTTGCTGATAAATACGGTTACAAAAAAATGTTCATGGCATCCTGTTTTGTTATGGGACCAAGCTACCTGCTGCTTCGGCTGCCTGAAACATTCTGGAGCTTTTTTGCTGTCTATATGTTGCTTGCAATTGGACACGGCATGTTCAAGCCGGTTGTAATCAGTACCATTGCCAAAACTACCAACGAAAAAACCGGATCGATGGGTTATGGTATCTTTTATATGATGGTAAATGTTGGCGGGTTTATCGGGCCAATCATTGCCGGTATTGTCCGAGGCTGGAACTGGGATTATGTATTCTACGCCAGTGCTGCCTGGATTTTGCTACTTGGTCTGACCTGCCTGTTCTTTTACAAAGAACCTCACCGTGAAGGCGATGAAGAGGCAACATCTAAATCCCTTAAAGAGATTTTACATGGTATGGTTAGCGTTGTTGGTAACGGCAGGTTCTTCCTGCTTGTCTCTGGTATGCTGACAACTCTTGTCATGGGCTCAAAGTGGTGGTCATTCAGCCTGGTTGGTTCTGTGGCAGCTATCTGGCTTGTCTCAAACCTGCTGATTGACATGCTTCTTCGAATAAACAAAAATGAAAATCGCCACTGGCTCCTGCAACCGATGCAAATTATTGACATGCTTCTTCGAATAAACAAAAATGAAAATCGCCACTGGCTCCTGCAACCGATGCAAATTGGCGAAGGCCGTTACATGCTCTTCCTGCTTTTGATGGCAGGCTTCTGGACATCGTTCAATCAGATTTTCCTGACACTTCCAGAATACATTCGTGATTACACAGACACTTCGGATCTGATCAACACCGTAACTCCACTTGCAAGCAGTTTTGCCGGGATGTTCAGTTCCATGGGAGCTGATACTACAAACTGGAGCATGGCATTCCTGAAAGATGGCCAGATAAAACCTGAACACATGATTAACCTGAATGCTCTTGGTATCATTATTGGACAGGTTGGAATCTCATATCTGCTCAGAAAAATCAAACCCCTTATGACAATTATCAGTGGCGTTCTGGTTACAGTTGTCAGTTTTATGATCTTCCTTGGTGGCGGCTCAGGCTGGGTTGTTGTAGTAGCAATCCTGGTGTTCTCAATTGGTGAAATGATGGCTAGCCCAAAATCAAAAGAGTACGCCGGACTTATTGCTCCACCAGGCAAGGTTGGAATGTACATGGGTTACTTCTACTGGTGTACCGCTCTTGGCCATCTGTTTGGTGGCCTGCTAAGTGGAACCATGTATCAACACTATGGCCCTGTGGAACAGGGTGGCGTCGACAATCCAGAAGTCATGTGGTGGATCTTTGCTGGACTTGCACTTTCCACTGCAATCTTCCTGGCAATCTATGATAAATGGGCGGCTAAACAGAAAACTGCTGAAAGTCAGAAAATAGAAGCGTGAAATATCCAGTTACGTTAACTGAAGGTATTTTAATAAAACGCGAAAAACGATTCCTTGTTCATGTAGAACTTCCGGGCGGTGAAAAAGTCATCGCCCACACCAACAACACCGGCACAATGTTGTCGTGCAATACTCCCGGCAGCAAATGCTGGCTCTCCCCTGCAAACAATCCCAAGCGCAAACTAAAATGGACTTATGAAATTGTTGAAAGCGATGGCGTGAAAGTAGGCATCAATACATCGGTGCCAAACAAACTGGCTGAAGAAGCAATCCACGACGGCACAATCACTGAGCTGCAAGGCTACAACAGTCTCCGCCGAGAAGTTAAGTACGGCAACAGCTCACGCATCGATGTCCTGCTTGAGAACGATGACTCCCGTTGCTGGGTTGAAGTAAAAAACGTAACTCTGACTGACGGCAAGGGAACTGCGCTTTTTCCCGATGCGGTAACTGCTCGTGGATTAAAACATCTTCATGAACTGGAAAATATGGTTGAGCAAGGTGATCGTGCAGTGATGCTTTACATTGTCCAGCGCAGTGATGCTGTGCGGTTTGCGACTGCAGATGAAATCGATCCGAAGTATGCTGCTGGCCTGAAACAGGCAATGAAAAATGGAGTTGAGGTGCTTTGTTATCGGGCTGAGGTTTCAGCTGACGGTGTGGAGATTGTTGAGCCGCTGCCAGTCCTCTGCCAAGCCAACCCTGCCAGTATCAAAACAACTCCGTAAATTGTAGACGGCAGAATTTTTTCACCAAGAACTGTGGCTATCAGTATTAGTGAAATTGGTGGTGATAAAAATATGAGATTTCCGACCCGGGAAGCATTGTCGCTCCTTTTCAAAGCCGTCATCCACAGCACAAAAGTCAACCCCATTTCAAACACACCGATGTAAACAGTGCCACCTAAACCAACGAGCTCAATATGTAATGACTCGCCGGTCAACAGACACCACACCAAAACAAGCGGGGTCCCGATCAGGAAGTTCTGAAAAAGTGCAACTACAGGATCGCGAGTATCTTTTTTGTTCAGCACCCAATACAGTGCCCAGAGAATTGTGCTACCTAAAGCCAGCAACACTCCAAATGAATCTGCAAACTCCATAGAAAATACATTCCCTCTGGTTGCAATAACCCAGACTCCACTGTAACAAATCAATCCACTGACAATATCCCGTACTGTAATTTTCTGTCGTAGAATCAGTATCGATAATAATGCCAGAGTCAGCGCCCAGGTGTAGTTCAATGGCTGAGCTTCCTGTGCTGGCAATCGGTTATAGGCTGCAAATAGAATCAGGTAATAAGCTGCTGGGTTGATGGCACCAAGCAAGAGAGATCTTCCCAAACACTGCTTCAGTTTGAGTGCGTCGGAAAGGTCGCCCCTGGTCAAAAGTACCGCCGCCAGAGACAGTGTTGAAAACAGGGATGCATACAAAAGCATCACAGCTGGAGTTGTGTGAACAAGAGTCAGCTTGAAGGCAGTTGCAACCGTGGACCAAAGCAAAACAGCCATCAGCCCAGGTAGCAAAGAGTTATCTTTTCTCATTACTGGATATTAGTTGTTTAGTCACCTGGATGCCACATCAAATACAATTTTGTATAACAATGCTAATTGATAAGTGAGTTGCGATAATCAATTTCGTTAGTATTGTGAATAGTATCAGTAATCTTATTCAATCGGGGGGTTATTATGAAATACATTAAATTACTGCTTTTGTTCCTGTTTGTTGCTATTCCAGCCACTACTATGGCCTGTCACATGGGTGCGTATTTTGACGATTGCGGAACCGTCACTTCATTCACCACTTCCGACCCGTTGGTCGAAGTCTATGTCATAGTGTTTGCAGAAAGCTTGATTCAGGGAGTTGCTTATCAGCTGGATATATCTTCAGATAATTTACAGCTGGTTGCATCTACTTACCCACCAGGACTGGCGCTTGGTGATCCATTGAATGGTGTTGAGCTCGGAATGTGTGAATGCTGTTGCGGTTATTGGGGATGCCCAGTGCTGGTAACTACACTTACATTCTTGAACTTGGGCACTAATCCTACATATCTGACTACCACAAATCATGATGACTATGAGGACATTGTTTATGCAAATCATGTAGGAGAACTGTTTCCACTAAGTGGTCAGACTACAATATTTGGTACATTAGTTACCAACGAGAATGTCAGCTGGGGCGCAGTCAAGAATCTGTATCGTTAAATAAATACTTGTGGGCAGAACGCCAGTAAATTCTGCCCACATTTTATCAGCTGTAATCGATAGCAACTGCAATAATCAGGAACAGGGACGACAGCCCCATCAACATCAAAAACAGCGGGAACATAAACTTTACCCATTTGCCATATGGTATCTTGGCAAGTGAGAGCATTGCCATCAAAACGCCACTGGTAGGAATAATAGTGTTTGAAAAACCGTCACCACTTGTAAATGCCAGTACGGCGGTTTGTCGTGATATACCAATTATATCGCTTAGCGGAGCCATCAATGGAACTGTAACTGCTGCCTGACCAGAGCCAGATGGAATCAACAGATTCAATGAAGATTCAAAAAAGAGCATTCCAACAGCCGCAACATATTTAGGTACATGAGTCAGCACGCTGGCAGCACCATAAACAATTGTATGCATGATTTGACCGTCTTCCAGAACAACGGAAATACCTCGAGCAAAGCCAACTACAAGTGCAGCAACAACCATGTCGCGCATTCCGACAACAAATGCATCGACAGAATCTTCAATGGACAGTTTTCCAATTATTGCGGCAACAATACCCATCAGCAAAAAGCCGCCTGCCATGTCAGCCATCCACCAGCCAAATTGTTGAGTGGCAAACAGGATAAAAGCAAAAATTGCAGTACTGGAAATCAGGATTGCCAAATGCCTGTTATTGAATTTTTCTTGAGTTTCAAAAGCCTCGATTTCAAAGTTGTCATCTGGCATAAATGATGCCGATGGGTCAGCTTTTATTTTCGCACCATACCTGAGCATGTAACCAATCGCCAAAGTCAAAGCACTGACAAAGAAAACTAATCTTAGTGGCAGACCACTATAAAGAGGAAGTTCTGCTATACCTTGAGCAACACAAACTGTGAACGGGTTGGTTGTTGAAGCTGCGAAACCGACATCGGCGGCCAACATTACAAGCGCCATGCCATAAATTCTGTCGTAACCAAGTTTCTTGGAAACAAGCAGGAATATTGGAACCAGAGGAATAAACTCCTCGCCCATTCCAAGAGTTGAACCACCAACTGCAAGTACAGTCATCAACACCATTGTTAGTGCCGGACCTGAGCTTCCGAACCTGTCCAGTAACCTTGCAAGCCCCGCTGTTATAACTCCGGTTCGAGTTAGAATAGAAAACACTCCACCGACAACAAATATGAAGAAAATGATGTCGCCTGCACGCTCCATCCCCCGCGGAATGGCAGTCAAAAACCCATGGAGTCCAACAGGTGTTGCTTTATCAGTTTCAGTTTCGATTTCTTTTCCAAGCAGGAGGTTTCCTACATCGAATTGTTTCTCAAGATGAGTGTAGGTCCCAGGCTTCAGAAGAGTACGCTCGTGACCTTCGATAATTTTTGTTTCACTGTCATAAACACCACTTGGGACAATAAAAGTCAGAAGTGAACAAACCAGAACTACGCCTGCAAGCAGAACAAAAACATGTGGCACCTGAAGTTTTTTCAAAAAACTCATTTTTTCTCCTGATTATTACAAAGACTTGGAAAGCTCAATTTCGTCACGCACAGGAATATCATAATGACCAATTTCCTGCATATCCGGTTTCATCATTCTAATCTGTGCCGCAATACCAACTCTGACTTCCTTGATATGAAAACCACGTCTTTGCAAAAAACGAAGTGCATCAAGGTTGTCATTGGAAGTTATCGACCAGATAGTTTTACAACCAGCTTCTCTGGCTACAGCTTCAACTGCTTCCAGCAAAGCCGTTCCTACGCCCTGCCATTGGCAGAGAGAGTCTATTGTAACAAGTTCACAGGAGTCTTCAACAATATTATATGTGGTGATACCGATACGATCAGGGCCTTCTGACACAATAAATCCAGGCAAAGTTGCCGGATTGTGTACTGCTTCTCTGCTGACAACAAAATCGCCGCCAAATAACAGTTCTGTCCGTTCGCTTACCCATTTTCTATCGGATTTTGAAAGTTCTTTAATTAGCAACCTCTGCCCCTTTACTGAAAATCATATAATCTTCAGTAAAGATGAGCAGAGGCAACAGTGTGGTCAAGCTATCTAACAAGCATCATTCGCCGGACAGTAGTTTTTTCAGCAGTTTTCATCCGATACAGATATGCTCCACTGGCAATTTTAGCACCACAATTATCACGACCGTCGAACTGTACAAGATGTGGACCGCCATCCATGACGCCATCAACCAGGGTGCGGACAAGTGAGCCGTCGATTGCATAAACAGCTACAGTAACCTGCTGACGTTCAGGCAAAGTGAAGCTGATTGTTGTCATAGGATTGAATGGGTTCGGATAGTTATTACCCAATTTTGTTCTACTTGGAATAAGATCAACAGCAACCTGGTTAGCATTATACTGGGATACAAACTTCTGGTTCACACCGATTCCAACATAAGCCTGAACCGTGCCGTCTGGCCAAGTTACTTCAAGAGTATCAACAGAGCTGACTGAACCAAGACCGAACTCGGCAGTCAGAGAGTGCTGTATCAGGAAACTGCTTCCAGTATTTGTATAGCGCATCTGATTTCCGTCTGCAGTTACAATTCTGATCATAGATCCAACACCACGCAGGTTGCGAGTATCTGGTTGTTCCAGATCAACATGCAGCCAATTGTTGCCAGTGGAATCTGCAATATCATTGCGGAACAACTTATTCTTACCACCGGTCATTGTGGCAAAGTAAACATCAAGATCACCATCGTTGTCATAGTCAGCCCAGGCTACACCGTTTGTACTTGCACCATCGGCAATACCGTGACCACCGTCTGGTGAAACATCGGTGAATGTCCAGACGCCAGGGTTTTCTAAATCTTCACCGTCATTGTGCAGCAAGTAGTTTGGCTTGAAGTCATCGCTTGTATCCCAGTGGTTACCAAACAAAATATCCAGTAGACCATCGTTGTCATAATCAGCGAAAGTTGCGCCTGTGGTGAAGTAATCATCACAAACATTGATACCGGCCTCAATTGAAACATCTTCATAATCGATAACTGATCCCGATCCATCGCCAATAGCTTTGAACAGGTGGTTTGTGCCGTAACTACCGAGCAAAATGTCCAGCAGGCCATCGTTGTTGTAATCGCCAAATTCAACACCTAGACCGTTGTCCGAAAGATCGAGTCCAAAGTCAGGAGCGACATCAACAAATAGCCACTCTCCTGGAGCTCCCGGGTCTTCGCCGTCGTTGCGGAATAATCTGTTCAGTCCACCGTAGTAATTATTCAGGAACAAATCAGGGTCACCGTCATTATCATAATCAGCCCAGGTTGCACCCATTGTATATTGGCCGTCGCCAATTCCAGTGCTGTCAGCAGGCGCGATATCTGTAAACACCCAGTCCTGTGGATAAAGAACGTCTCCTCCGTCATTTCGCCAGAGTCTGTTTCTACCATTGCTGGCAAGGTATAGGTCCAGGTCTCCGTCGCAGTCAAAATCTACCCAGGCAACAGATCTGCTGCTGCCGCCATCATCCAGACCAATGTCTGGAGCAATATCAACAAAAGTCCCATCGCCAATATTCAAGAACAAACTGTTTGGAGCAGGGTTTGATGGAGTAACCTGCATGTCAGTAGCGTAAAGATCCAGGTCGCCGTCGCCATCAAAGTCGCCCCAGGTTGCTGCCTGATTGTAGCCATCCAGAGACAGAGTATCATTTGTAGTATCAGTAAATTCCCAGCTTTCCGGACCTTCATTGTGGAACAGGTGGTTGGTATTGTCGGCACCTGTTGACCATACTACTCGATTGGAAACGTAGAAATCGATATTGCCATCGTTGTCATAATCTCCCCAAGCTATGCCCCTACTGTTACCATCGTTCCCAATGCCGGAGCCATCATCTGGTGCAACATTAAACCAGAGTGGTGCAGTAACTTCTACAACCAGATCTGCTTCAACTGGAATTTCTTCAATATGACCAAGTTGGTCCGTTGCAATTGTATAAAAACTGTATATTCCGCCACCTTCAGGAATTGTAAAGTTAAAGGAACCTGCATTGTTGGTTCCATAATGAGCGAAATTTCCATCATTATAATTGTACCATAACTCAACTTCTGCAACACCACTTGCGCCATCGTCGGCGACATATTCCAGAGTGAATGGTAATCCGGAAATTGGGCCCGCAGGTCCTACTGCTTCGGAAGCAGGAGGTGAATTATCCTGAGTAGAGAAAACTGATGGCGACCATCTTGAAACAACACCTTTAATATCGCGAGAATGAACGCGATACCAGATTGTAGCACTATCAGGCAATGCGGTGAAAGTCCAATTGGTGTCAGCAGTCCAACCACTTCCGTCTTGAATAGTATCGAAACTTGCATCCAGAGCGGCCACTACTTCATATTCAACAGCTCCACTTGCAGACTCATCAGTCCAGGCAACACTATTTTCCAGGCCATCGGTATATGCCGGCTCTGAATACATCAACGGTTTATCGATTCCTGATTCAGTAATATGCAAAAGAGTATCTATAGCAACATCGGTTAGCAACTGTTCTACACCAGAAGTCCAGTTTACTAAAACACTGTCAACAACTGTGGCACTACCAAGACCAAAAGAGAGAATTTGTGAATTGCCAGTTAAGAAACCATCGCTGCTGATAAGATCTTTTGTTTGCAGAGTTGAGCCTGCCCAAACCTGAACCCTTGTTCCGAACCCGGACAGATTTGAAGTTTTCCCAGTCAGCTTTAATTTCAAATAGTTGTTTGTATCTGGAGTGTCATTTCTAACCAATACATTTGGATTCTCTGACCAGTTGCTCAAATAAAAGTCAGTCAAACCATCGTCATTGTAATCAGCCAATGCGATGGTACATGCAAAACCACCTGCGTCGGCAATCACAGTATCCTCTACTGCGACAAACATGCCGCCCTCGTTGTGATACAAGATGTTATCGATTTCAATAATGCCATCATTTGAGTTCGAAACAATCAGATCCAGATTTCCGTCGTTGTCGTAGTCAAGCCAGCTACATCCACGACTATTTCCAGCACCGTCAACACCTACAGCTGCGGCTATTTCTGTAAAAACTCCGCCAATATTCTTATAGAGCTTATTATCGTTACCATAGTTAGTCACATAAAGATCAAAGTTTCCATCGTTGTCAAAATCACCCCACGCAGCACCTCTACCACTACCAGCATCATTGACACCAACGCTTGCGCCAATTTCAATAAAGGTACCATCATCATTACGGAAGAGTAAGTTGGCTGAACTGTAATTGACCAGATAGAGATCTACATCGTTGTCATTATCAAAATCACACCAGGCTGAACCCTGAGTGTTTGCGCCTGAGTCAAGCCCTGACGATTCTGAAATATCAGAAAACAACCAGTACCCGGGATTCATGAAATCTTCGCCGTCATTTCGCAGTAATATGTTTTCTGTACGATTTGACATGTATAAATCGATGTCACCGTCTTTGTCATAATCAACCCAGTTAACTGACTGAGTAGACCTGGTTGTACCAAGCAGCCCCGTAGTTACATCAACAAAAACTCGTATTGGATCATCCGGGTCTTCTGGATTGGCTGGGTCGTTGCGGAAAAGTGCATTTGCGCCTACATCGTTGGCTAGATATAAATCATTGTCACCGTCATTATCGTAGTCACCCCAAATAGCAACACTTGCTCTGGAGTCGTCGCTTATTCCGGAACCATCGCCTGGTCCAGCTTCATTGAACAGCCACTGACCTGGTTCATGTGGATTCTCGCCATCATTACGCCACAAATGGTTGATTCCATTATTGGCAAGAAACAGATCATCATCACCATCATTGTCAAAATCACACCAGGACACACCACGGCTCTGGCTTATGTCACCTAAGTCACCAACAGTAGAGTCCGACCATTGAGCAATAGCCAACGAAGAGCTAAACGTTAAAATTAATATTAATACAACAATTGTTCGCATGGCGCCCCTCTGAAATCATGAATAAACCTAAATCCCTCTTCGAGCAAGTTAACATAATTATACCCCACGAGCCAAATTAATACAAGCATTTTTGCATTTAGTAATATTTTTGATGTTTTTATATTATTTTCAATATAATTCTCTTTGTATATTAAGTATTATGTCCAAACTAATTAGTTTGGCAATATCGCATTCCATTTATTACAATGCTGAAATGAATAATTCAAAAATAAAACACTTTCTCTTCTGCCTGGCGCTTATAGCGTCTTTTTCTGTAAGTGCTTATGCTCAAGAGGCAGAAACAGATTCTTATTATTTTTACCGTGGATATGATTATGGTAGTGAGTCGCTGGTTAATCCAGTTAACCTCATTATAAATGGTGGTTTTGGAATATTCCAGCTGGCTGGCCGCAATAACAGTTTGATAGATCTTGATTATACAAAAGGCTTTGATCATCTGAAATATTCTCTTACTCATCCTTTTGAGCTTATTGAGGCTCAGGGCTGGAGTGATTTTCTTATAAGCGAAACTGTGCCAATCAGTATTAATAGAAATAACGCTCAGTACTGGCCTAATTATACTCAGCACCTGATTGGTGGTGGTATGAGCTACCGATTGATGTACGAGTGGTTCGATTACCATAATTTTGGGCATCCCAAAACCTATGCTGTTACAACAATCTTTGCTTATCACTTCTTGAATGAAGTTGTTGAGTCCTCTGGTTATGGCAGGCCATCAACTGATCCAATTGCTGATCTCTATCTTTTTGATCCATTGAGCATCGTTCTTTTTAGTAACGACAAAGTGTGCCGCTTTTTCAGCGAAACTTTGAATATGGCCGAGTGGCCTTACCAGCCAATGATTGACCCAACCGATGGCACTATTGCCAATAATGGTCAGAACTTTGTGATGAAATGGAAGCTCCCACGCAGTAATAAATACAGCCTGTTCTATCATATGGGAACCCATGCTGAGCTAGGTCTGTCGAGACATCTTGATAATGGTCGATGTGTTTCTGTTGGCGCTGGAATGAAGGCTGACAATCTGATTGAAGTTGACGAGCATTCAAATACGGTTAACCTGGCTTTGTCTGGCGGAGTATTCTATGACCGCAACAATTCTCTGATGGCATCACTGTTGTTGGCAAAATCAAAAGACTACAAAATACGACTCAACCTATATCCGGGGCTTGTAAAATTTTGGGGTATCAAACCAGGAATTTTTGTAGGGACCGATAGAGAAGACAATCTCTCATTTGGTATCAATATGAGCGCAATACCAATCGGGATATCCAAGAATCGTCAACCAAACTAAAAAGCCCCCACCTAAAAGGCAGGGGCTTTTAAAAAACTTAGATTTCTAGTGCATCAACACCAGTTTTCCTGTCAGGTTCATATCGACACCAGATAAACGTACAAAGTAAACTCCTGCGTTACTCCGTCTGCCGCTGTTATCGTAACCATCCCAATTTATAGTATGTACACCAGAAGTGTAAGTACCACCAGGCAGTGTCTTAACCAACCTGCCTGCAAGGTCATATATGCCGATGCTGATTTCATTAGTTGCAGGCAGTGCAAATCTGATGTTACCGGAACTACCAAGAGAACCAAGCGATCCCTTACCGGCTTCTGTTCTGGCACGAATCACTGTTGCCGATTTTTTATTGCCTGACATTGGATTATTTCTGCCACTTAAAGCAGGATCCAATATAACCAGTGAATCCCATACATTTATTACGCCCCAACCAATTTCATTGTCAGGCATAAAATTGTTTCCGGCGCCACTGGCAAGCAAATCATAAACATCATAGGGAGACAAACCTCTATCATGACTTATCAACAATGCAGCAGCTCCAGCTACATGTGGAGCAGCCATTGAGGAGCCATTCCAGAGAGCATATTTGCCATCCGGAGTAGATGAAAGAATCGCTACTCCAGGAGCAGACATGTCAGGTTTTGTTCGTTGCCAGGTTGTGTCCAGCCAGAACTCTGAAACATTCCATACTTCCAGATCAGGTGCCGGGCCTCTGGAAGAAAATGATGCAACCTGATTGTTCTGATCAACTGCACCAACAGCCAAAACTGTTGGGTAGTTCGCTGGGACTTCAGCAGTGCCCATGGAAGGACCGCTGTTGCCGACAGCAAAAATTGGTAAAATATCAAGGCTGAGGAATGTTTTGCTGATATCGTAGAACAAATCTTCTTTTCTGTTTTCCACACTCCAGGAACCAAGAACTATTTTGATATCTACTTCAGCTTTTAATTCAGCAAGATATTGCAGACCCTTGAGGCACTGTTCATAAGTACCTTTTCCGTCCTCGTTCATCACCTTGACGCCAACCCATTTGGCCGCAGGTGCAACACCTATATCATAAGGGAATAACCCGTTGCCATCGCCACCAAGAACAGTACCAATAGTGTGAGTTCCATGGCCATGATCATCATATGGTCTTGGCTCTCCGTTTATAACATCAAACCAATATCCAGAAAAAGAGCTTCTCAAAGCAGGGTGAGCATAATCAACACCGGTATCAGTATGACCGATAATTATATCTTGACCGTTAACTCCAACATCCCAGCAGCGTTGAGATGCAACCTGTGAAACATTTACCGGTATACCAGCTGGAGGTAGGCCGGAAAGTTCAACAGGTGAACCGTCGAACATTTTTATTCCGCCGTTACGGGAGATTTTTTTGACATCTTTTTTTCTGGCAATTCTTTTAATTGATCTTGGCTTACCAGACAGCCTGAAACTGTTTTTAATCCAGAACTTTTCACCAATACTTATTTCATTACCCATCTCATTTATCAGCTCGCGAATCAAAGGTTCCTGAGACTCATATGCAAGTCGACGATAGAGATCAATTTTTTCAGGGATTGAGAGAGCTTCATCGCCACTCTTATCACGGATGACCGGTTTCATTACAACAATACAGTCTATTTTTTCTTCTGGATCTAATAATTCAAGTTCTAATTCAAAACTCTGGCTGATTACTGCTTCGTCACCAAAAGCTGCAACAGCAGGCACAGCTATAGCTAGAGCAAAAACGATTATTAAAAATTTGTGTAATCGACTATCAAAGGTCACAAACAAACCTCTTTTTTCCAGAGATATACACCAACTCTTATAAGAGTATAACATTAAGCAGGTTAGCAAAGCAATACAATATTTGAATAATTATAATAATTAATCACATAACATAAAGTGTAGCAAAGAACTACATATAAACCCTTACGTAGCTCCTAACTGTTATAAAACAAGAGGTTCCCTCTTCTGGGAACCTCTCGCTTTATTAATAGTAACCTAATCACTTAACTAGCATTATTTTTTCTACAAGCCTGTTTTCATCAGCGATTGCTTCAATAAAATACGCACCTGAAGCAACTTTACTACCAGTTGAACTACGACCATCCCAACTCAACATTCCCGGGCCAGCATGAGTCTGATCATCGAACAGTGAGGCGACCATCTCGCCTCTAATGTTGTAGACTGCAACTTTCAGATTACCGTCAGCTGGCATTTGATAGCTGATTTCTGAACTGGGATTAAATGGATTTGGGAAACAGCTCAATGCAAAAACATTCTGCTGTGGGACATCGGTTGTATGACCTGGTGGTACATACCCAAACATGAGCATTATATCAAACAGCACTTCAGTTCTAGCCGGCATTCCTGAACTTGCTCCTGATGGAGTATACCATTTGCTGAAGTCGGCTGGAAAATAAACCACATTGGAATTCATATTCTGATTATAAATACCAGCTGCGTAGCTGTACAATCCGCCGCTGCCATTTGGTCCGGCAAATTCGGCAATTCGCTCTGCACTGCCGTTTGGTTCAACAACATCAAACTCTGCAACTGGACAACCACCATATGCAATAAAGCTGTTGTCAAAAACACTGTTTCCATCTATAGGAAGTACCAACGGTGAAGACTGATTGCCAATATGCGGCTTGATGTTATCTCCCAGATAATCCAGGCTCAACCAGTTTGAAACAAAGCCCACACCAGCGCTACCGGAGCTCATCAAATCTGTAACAATTTTATCGCCAGTAAGTAAAATGTTTCGGCTTCCAAGTTGAAGCCAACTGTCTATCAAGTGGAGATCATTGCCTGGATCATTTCCAAAATCACCATTACTCAAAGTGAATGAACTCAGGTCACCACTGGTATACAAAATGGTTTCATAGCCAGCAATTTGGGGAGTAGTTGCTCTACCACCGAGACCATTTCCAACACCGGAAGACGGACCATTTGTATAGTATAAATCGTATTCATAGCCTAACCTACCAAGAGCATGAACCCACTCATTCTCTCCCCCGCGTCCACCAAAATCATTCCAGAGTAAAATCTCGATTTGGTCGCCCAGGTCATCTTTAATTGTTGGCAGAGCACGAACGATAAACGAGCTATCCCATTGCAGTGGAGCGTAACCTTCATCACCAGGGAAAATTCCGAAGCCATCCAGATTGCCTGGCAATAACGTTGTTCCGATATCGCCTCCTACATAATCTTGTGCCTCGATGTAATAGTGCAAAACATCACCAGGATACAGGAAGTCTTCATCGGGAAGATCGAAATTCCATCTATCCACAACTATTACATTTTCATTTACAAAAGTACTGTCACCGTAAACCCAACCAGAAGTTGCAGGGTCTGCTCGATAAGGATCAAATAGTGGATTTTGCTTCATTGCCCAATACAGTTTAGGAGCATCTAACAGTTCACTACCAAATCTGACTGCAGAAATATCGACAACAATAGAGTCGCCTGGAAGATTGATCAGGTCTGAAGGATTGGCAATATTGCGAGCTGAGTCAAAATGGACATCATTCGCACCGAGGTCAGAAAAATCAAGATCTCCGATAGCCGGGAAGTTGTCCTGGGCCAAGTCAATTTCTCTTGCAGAGATGCCAGGTCCACCAAACTCATAGATTTTGAACGCTACATTATCAAAATATGGAGAAGGAGTTCCATCTGTCCCATAGAATCCCCACATCCAGCCAATTTCATAAATTCCAAGAGCAAGTCGGACTGCGTCACGGCCAGGGACCATCAGGTCAGTTACTACGTTATTCGATCTTATGTAGTCTGGACCGCCATAGTAAACAAAGGATCTATCCTGCCAGTTGTCCCATGTTTCACCACCGTCATCACTTGATCCCACATGCCAGACATAGAACAGACCATTCTGTAAAATCTGGTGGCGATAAATATCAAAAGAAAATTCGCAGCCATCGTAAGTTCCTGCAGGCCATTGTAACGTTGGTGACCAGATTTCATTTTGTATATGATAATCGGGACCGGCTACACCACCAAGCAAGTTTACTATGTAGCCCTGTGGCCCGTAAGTCCATGTCTGCCCCAGAGTACCGCCTGTTTCAGGGACGACGATTCCGTCATCAATAAAAGCAAATTGTGGAGTATCGTTCATATTACAAGGATCGACATCATCAAGCAGTGGCCAGACTTTAGCAAAATTACCAACACTGGGTGCGTATGAAGTACTCCAGTTTGAATTGACCATACCTGTTTCAAATTCGTCGTAAATTACCTGGATTCCTTCATACAATACAGAAATATTATCTATTTGAGCCATTCCTGATGTTGGCCAGAGACAGTCAACATCACTCCACGCACCATCACTGAGCCCCCGCCATCGCAGGTGAATAAGGTCACCGGTTGGACCTGTATAATCACTTGGCAAAACTGTAAAAGTTTCATTAACGATTACATCTGTACCGGTTCCATTGAATTCTGCAACAGTCTCCCAGTAGATACCTTTTTCATACTGTAAATACAGGTAATCGTATCCAGGTTCATTGTCGAAATTAAGAACTGCCTGAACTGTAACATTCGTTGCTACATAAGGATTTTCTGTAAGGCCATACCATTCCAGTCGAAAGTCCATGCTATTTGCATAGCCACCTTCAGGATCTGCGCCACCGCAAGAAGGAATGGTTTCATCTCCACAATATATAGCGTGATTGGGAACAAAATTGGAATCCAGATTTTCTGCCATATAAGTGGAAATATGCCAGGACAAGTCATCTGGTGCTGTCAAATCCACTCCCACCCAACCTTGAGCATCGGGTATAACACCTGAATAGGAATCCTGAAATTTTCCATCGAAACGGTCAGGACCACCAATCAGGTAAAGGGTGTCCGCACGGGACGAAGTAGTAGACAAACCGTTGATAACACCAGGATATTTCCCGTTAACAACATCAAAATTTGTATCGTTGATTGATGCAACTACAGGTAAGGCAAGCAGCAGCATAAGTATTGTGAGCTTTTTCAAAACTATCCCCTTGGATTGTGAAAATTGAGTCAGGCGAAAGATTGCCCCTCATTGTAACACAAAATAGGGTATAATTACAAATCCTACCGAACTAATGTCAGCTTTTTGACCAGTGACTTGCTTGAAGACCTTGATTCAACAAAGTAAACCCCCGACGCAACTGGTTTACTGGATGCATCTTGACCGCTCCAGATAACCGACCCCGAACCTGCCTCAACCTCTTCGTTTAACAACACGCAAACTTCTTCTCCGCGAGTATTGAAAACAGTAATTTTCAAGTTACCTGCGGTTGGCATGTTGTAGCTGATTTCTGAGCGAGGGTTGAATGGGTTTGGGGAGCAGTTCAAGGAAAAGACTGTGCCGGGAATCTCATCATCGGGAACATCAACACCAATCAGATTGAAGTTGGATAAAATGTCTGCAAGCACATCAACAGCAACTGAACCATCTGGCATATTCCAATTTTTATAAGCAAACGGCAGAAATACAACCTGGTTGTTGTTGAAAATATTAACAGTTGCAGCAGCGTATTCATATGCACCAAGAGAAACTCTGATAGCATTACTTCCAGAATCAATCAAGGTTGTAACATCATATTCATGTCGCAAATATTCAGGGTCACCATAATAGAGATAGTTATGACTTTTCCACTCTGACCAAGATTGACCAGAGTCTAAGCTTGATTGAACTTTCCACAAATAAAATATTGAGTTATCAAGTATCTGGTGCCTGTAAACATCGAATGAATAAATACACCCATTATAATTGCTTGCAGGAATTGTCAGTACTGGTGACCATATCTCGTTATTCAAATGGTAGTCAGGACCAGCTAAACCCCCATTACAATTAACCGCAAACCCACCTGGCCCATAGGTCCATGATTGTCCATAAGTGCCACCAGTTCCAGGAACAACGATGCCATCGTCAATAAAAGCGAATTGTGGAGTACCGTTTGATCTGCATGGGTCAATATCATAAAGTTGTGGCCAGACCTTGGAAAAGTCTCCAACAAAAGCATGAGAAACAGCGGTCCAGTTGCCTAGACCAGATTCGAAATCATCAAAGATTACTTGAGTACCATTAAAAGCAACGGCTATGTCATCAAGGTTTGTGTGGCCTTCTGTTGGCCATAAACAGTCAATATCAGACCAGGCGCTATCAGATGAACCGATGAATTGAATGTGAATTTGGTCAGACTCAGGACCCATATAGTTGGCAGAAATAACAGGAATAGAAATGTTTTCATAATTCTCACACCCTTTAATAAAAATACTTCTATTGAGCATAGGTGAGTTGTCGGTTTTTTTCAACTATATTCGCCGTATGTATTTACTTAACTCAAATGATGTTGTACTGTGAAATCAGACCATAATTTTAATAAGGAAAGACCATCATAATGGCCCAGTTTTCAGTCTCATATATAGGTTACGATGAACCAACCTTACCTGCTCTTGCAAAACTGTTAATTGAAAAAGATCTGACAAAAACATTGGTCTTATTGCCATCGGTGCGTGGTTGTGCATCGCTGAGGCAACATCTTTTAAATCTAAGTGATAAGAAAGCGATTTTGCTGCCTGAAATCACAACTCCTGCCCTCTTGGTCAGAACTCTGGCTGAACGATTGGAAACTACTCAACAGCCCGAGTTTCCTGGTCACTTACGTGAACTGGTTCTTGCCCATGAATTGCTGAAACTTGATTGGGCAAAAGATTCCAAATCATCTATTCCAGGTATTGCAACTGAATTGATAAATCTGTTTGATGAAATGCGAACTGCAGACAGAAAGATTGAAGACATAAAAGGCGATGGTGAGCTGTTTGCGAGAGACTTGTCGCGTGTGCAAGAAGCGTGGAGGGTGTATCGGGACAAGATTGCATATGACCCCGTTGATCTGGCTGTGGATGTTATTAATCAGGTTTGTGAAAGTGGAAAACTGCTTCCTGTAAACAGGATTGTTGTTGCTGGAATGAATGACATCAAACCTGTTCATCTGAGAATGCTGACTCATCTTGCAAGTCAGGTTGATGAGGCTCTGATTGTTGCTGGCCAGCTTACAGAAAATGACACCATCGGAAGATTGTTATCTGCCGGCTATTCTCAGACTTCCAGATTCCACCCGCAATTTCCGGTTATAAATTGTGTCTCAAAACTTACCGGCAATGATCCTGTTGAAATTACTAGAGTGGAACAGTCTGACGATGAGCTGCTTAAAAAACTGTTGTATATGTGTGGCGACTCTGAATCTGAAAGCAGGTTTGTTGTTGAGCAGGTAGTCAGGTCGTTGCAGGAAAATGGCCCGAACCAATCGATTGTTGTGGCAACCGCAGACAGTTCACTTGCAAAACGAATTGTTCATCAACTTGAAGCTGCGGGAATAACTGTTGATGATACTGGCGGAACTCCTTTGCCATCGACAAAAGAAGGTTTGCTGGTTTGGGCTCTGCTTAGAATGGCAGTAACCAACATGCAAAGCGGAGAACTGCTTGAGCTTCTCACCCACCCCGATGTGAAATTCAAAAGCGCTGATATTCTGAAGTTTGAAAAAGAGCTGATGCGAGGACATCTCGAAGCAAATGGGCCCGATGGTTTTCAGCAGAGAATTAAAGAAGGTTCAAGTTTAAAAGAATTGCTGTCGGAAATTATTGAGATTTTTGAATGCTTTAAAACTAAAGATAAAAGCTGGGCTGAACATGTTGCAAGTCTGCGAGAAGCATGGAGCATTGCAACTGGAAATAAAGATGAGCTTGAGGGCGATAGTAAAGTTTCTGCAATGATTGGTATTATCGATTTGTTGGACAGTCTTGTTGAACAGTCTGCTCAACTTCCAAATGTTTCATTGTCAGAATTTTGTGTTGAGCTTGGCAGGTTGCTAGGTGGAATTGATGCGCGACCTCATCGTGCAGAAAACTTGCCCGTGCAGGTAACCGGTCTGGTTGAAGCCAGAATTGAATATGCCGATTTGCTGATTCTGGCAGGAATGGATGCTGACACTTTTCCCGGAAAACAGAATCGGCCTATCCTGCTTGGAAACAGTTGGCGCATGAGCAGTGGGTTGCAAGCATGGGAAGACAGACTTGGACTTGAAGCAGATCTGTTTATGAGAATTTTGCATGGCGGAGAAAAAGTGATTATCACCTGGCCTGCTGAAAAAGCTGGTCGACCTACTTTGCCATCGCCATTTATTTCCAGGCTGACTACGACCCTGGAAAATGATATTGAGTTTGCTGAGGGTGCGCCTGTTTATCGGGAGCTGCCACCTGATCTGGATGAAATCAGGAATGAGCAAATCAGTTTTCAGGATGAAGGTTTTGAAATTCCTGTTACAGGTTCGCCACGAAAAGCAAGCCACCTGAGCAACAGTTCTATATCCAAATATCTTGGTTGTCCATTCCACTATCTGATTGAAAAAGGATTTGGAGTTGGTCAGGAAAATGAAATGGACACAAAGATTGGCGGTAAAGAGTACGGAGAAATTACTCACTCGGTTATGAATGCCGCTTTTACATCCAGTGACCTGCCACAGCTGTTGGAAGATGGAGATATTGCCGGGGCTGAAGCTGCGCTGTGCGAAGTTGCAGACAAAGAGTTTTCTAAAAGAGGTGATCTGTCTCAAAGCAGGATGTGGGAAGCGTCGTTCCTGCAGTTTGTGCCTGAAATTATAAAACTGGAAATTGAAAATCTGAATCTGCATAAACCAAGCAGGCACGAAGCAGCATTTGAATTCACGCTTGGTGATTTGCGAGACCTTGGCGTTACGGTGCAATCTGAAGTTGAGGAAATTGTTATCAAGGGGCGGATTGATAGAATCGATATCGATCTCAAAAACGAAAAAACTTATCACGTTTATGATTACAAAAGCGGACAAATCCCGATTAAGAAAGATGTCATCGGTTATAAAGATTTGCAGCTTCATATTTATGCCCTGGCTATGACTCTTGGAAAAGTTTCAGGAGTGAGTGGCAACGTGATTTCCGGTGGGTTTTACAAATTGGGCAAAGACGAAGTGATGATTAAACCGGAAGTTGAATTGAATCCTGCTGTTCTGAAAGAAGCAGCTGAGACGATTGTTGAAGTCGCGTTGAAATCGAGAGATTACGATGAAAGTTTCAGGCTGCTCAATAAAGATGACTGGGATAAATCGGGCGACCCAAGTCCTTGCAGGTATTGCCACCTTAAAACCACATGTCGGATTGATGAGGTGCGATAATGTGTAAACAAGTTCAATGGCAAATCGACAACAGCAAAAGCGCAACAATAGAACAACAGAATGCCGCAAACCCTGGTAAATCAATAATGTTGAGAGCTTCTGCTGGAAGTGGCAAAACAAAAGTTCTTATCGACAGAATTGTGCGTCTTCTGCTCGGTGGTGCTGACCTGAAGAGCATAGTCGCACTCACATTTACTAAAAAAGCTGCCACTGAAATTCAAGAAAGATTATTAAAAAGATTCCGTGAATATGTGATTGCAGATGACACCAAACTTGAAGAACTGCTCCACAAAATGACCGGCAATAAGCCAACTTCTGAAGATTGCACCAGAGCAAGAGTTCTGTATGAAGAAATGCTTGATGATCAGTCCGGCTTGCAGATTGGAACAATCCATTCCTGGTGTCAGGGATTGCTTTATCGATTCGCCGATGAAGCAAATGTTGATCCGTCATTTGTTGTGATTGAAGAAACAGACGCGTTGTGGGAAGAGGCCGTTGCAAAACTGGAAAAAGAACTTTCCACTGATAAAGCTGCTCTTGCTGAACTTGCAAGACTCGGGAAAAAACCTGGCTCGGTTAGAGATAAACTTAAAGAAGTATTGAACAATCGGGTTGAAATTGACAGGTGGAGTGACAGGGTTGCCGACCAGAATAATATTGCCGTACCACGTGATAAGCGGACTGATATATTTGATGAGCTTGTTACCGATCTACTGGACAATGTTTATGGAAAAGATGGAATCAAAGATCAGGATAAAGTTATTGAGTTTGCAAAAAACTGTGCCATTCAATTAAAGTATGACTTATCCAAGCTGGAAGATGTTGAAGGTGATAGTCCCACAAAGGGCTTTACCAATAAAATGACTGAGTTCCGCAACACAATTGACTCTATAGTTGAGCTTGATGATAACAGTCCTGAAATTTTAACCAGACTCAGAAAACTTATCCTGACCGACGCTGGAACTCTCCGTGTAGTTACTGGAAAGAAACCGAGTAAAGAATTACGAAATGAAGTTTTTGAAGAAGCTTGTAAAAGCTGTCTGCTCGCCTTTGCTCTTTATGACATAATCCGCATCGTTGAAAAAAACATCATTCAGTTGAAGTATGGACTGCGTGCAGTTGACATTTATGACTCTCTGAAAGCCAGGGACAGAGTTCTGGATTTTCATGATCTGGAAAGAAAAACAAGAGAACTTCTAATTGGTGATTTTGATTTGAACCAGTGGATAAAGTACAGAACCGACTGCGGAGTCAAACATTTCCTGGTAGATGAATTCCAGGATACAAATCGTGTACAGTGGGACATTCTGAAACCGTTCATGGATGAAGTTATCTGCGCGGAAGATGATAGAACCCTGTTTCTGGTTGGCGATGTAAAACAATCAATCTACAGATTCCGCGGAGCCTGCCCTGAAATATTTGGTGAAGTTGCAATCAAGTATCACGCTATTACTGAACAGCTGAACCTGCCGACAAACTTTAGATCAACTAAACTGCTTGTTGATACAACTGGGGCAATCTTCCAGAAGAATGTTCTTAGTGAACTGTTGCCTGATGGTGAAATCGAAAATGTAAAACAGCTTCCCTATCGGAATGATACTCCGGGTAAAATTGTTTATCACGCTATCGCAGAAGAGGGCGATTTAAATCAAAGAAGAGAAGCTGTTGCAAATCATACTGCAGACATTGTTCAACAATTATTGGAAACCGGTTTTGAGCCTCGCGACATTCTGATTCTGTCGCGCACCAGAACTGCAATCAAATATTATGAAGACGCGTTGCGCAATATTGGTGTTCCTTTTGTGCCAAGCGGCAGAGGTGCACTGGCTGAAACTTGTGAAGTAATCGATATCCTGAATCTGTTACGTTGGTTGATGTACAGAGATGACGATGCTGCCCTGGCTGGAATTTTACGCTCACCCATTTTCAGATTTTCACAAACAGATCTGCAGAACCTTCTCACTGCCAGGCTGCGCTCAAACAAAACACTTTGGGAAGAACTGTCGATCCAAAAGAAACAGTGGTCCGAGTGTGTTGATTTGTTGAACAGCTGGCTTGATTGTGCTGGAAATACAAGCTCTCATTCCCTGCTCCGAACTATCTTCAAAAACGACCTGCTGGATCGATACGAAGCTGCCCTTGGTGAACAGTCGCGCTATAACCTGCTTCGGTTATTTGATCTTGCACTTGAACATGACAATACAAAATTCCCAACTACCCGCGGCTTTATTAATAAAATTGAACAGTATGCTCTCAGGAAAAATCAGGATGAAGGAGCTCTGCCAGAAACAACTATAGGCAGGTTGCAGATTCTTACTGTTCACGGAGCTAAAGGACTTGAAGCCCCTGCTGTTTTGTATGTTGATGCGGCGTCACCAATTCGTGATGATGAAAGTGAAGCTCATCTGACAACCGAAAATGACATGCACCCTGACTGCGGACCTGTCATCACTGGTATTAAAAAAATACATCGCCAGCCAGCTGGAAATATTGAAACAAATCTCTCTCAGGTTGTAGTCGAAGCTCAAAAGAAAAATGAAAAAGAAGAAGCAAACCTGCTTTATGTAGCGATGACAAGAGCCCAGGATGTTCTACATATCCTCGGGTCAGAGCCAAAGTATAAAGGATGTCCTTCACCACTGGAATGGATTGCTCAGACTGAAGAGTTGAAAGATTGGGATGAAAATACTGACAGTTCAATACTTGAAAAACCTGAAATCACATTTTCCGATAAACCGGCAGCCTGGTCGCCACCCGATACTGCAACAGCAAGAATTGAAGTGAACAACCCATCGGCAACTGATGGTACAGATGACAAAAATATCGATGACAGGGAAAATGAAGACAGGCTTGAACATAAAAAACAGGCTGCAATCAGAGGGACCAGGATTCACCTTCTGCTTGAGCTCGCCACCCAAAACAACCAGGTGCCAACTGGCAGCGACAGTGCATCACAGGAAGCAGCAAGAGTATTCAACAACCCGGAACTGCAGTGGATATTTAATACTAAAAACGGCCTTAACGAGGTCCCGTTTATCCATAACAGCGAAGACGGGAAACAGGTTTATGGAATTATTGACCGAATGATTATTGAAGATGATACAATTCATATCATCGACTACAAATCAAACCAGGTTGATGAAAATTCAATCGACATGAAAGTGAATTATTACAGACCACAAATGGGTGCTTATGAATCTGCTTTAAGAAACATCTATCCCGAACATAACATAAGGACATATTTATTGTTTACTGCAACAAATCATGGCAAGCTTGTCAGGCTAACTTAATTTTGCCTGCAAGGCTCAATAATGACAAAAGACACAACAAAGCAACAGCTGCAAAAACATCTGGAATTTGAAGGGCTGGTAAAACATGTCTTTTCCGGCTTTATGAACCTGGACAGTTCTGAAATCAGCGATCTTGTGAGTCAATCTATTGCAGACATTCGCACACTTACTTTTGAACTATCACCGCCTGCACTTTATGGCTTGGACCTGGTTCCTGCTCTACAATGGCTCGGGGAACAGATGGGCAAGGAACACGGTTTTCAGGTTGATATAGCTGATGACCTTGAAGGCAAACCTGTAGCTGAAGAAATTAAAATCGAGATATTCAAAATCACACGTGAGCTGCTGATGAATGTTGCAAAACATGCTGAAGCCAGCCATGTACAAATTGACGTCAAGCGCGTTGGAGAGACAATCATGCTGACTGTTACTGACAACGGCGTTGGCATCCAACCTGAAGAAGATCACAAAAACACCAAGAGAGGATTTGGTCTGTTCAGTATCAAAGAACGATTGAAACATCTAGGTGGAACTTTTGAAATTGACTGTGATTCCGAATGCGGCACTCAAGCCATATTACATGCTCCACTTTCACTGTCAAACAAATCGGAAGCGATTATGTAAATGCCAGTAAAAATCCTGATTGCCGCTGACCACAAATTGATGCGAGAAGGACTTCGTTTATTGCTGGATTCGCAGCCGGATATGAAATTTATTGCAGAAGCTGGTAATGGTCTCGATGCGACAGATGCTACTCAAATGCATAATCCGGACATTGTAATCATGGATATAAATATACCAGGTTTGAACGGAATTGATGCTACAAAACAACTTCTCAAATTCAATCCGGATGTCAACTCCATTGCCGAGTTGAAAATATTTGCATTGCGGGAAGGGCTGACCAGTCTGGACTTCTAGCTTCTCAATTCCTTGAGTAGCGACAGGTCTTTTTTCTTCAACACGCCTGTTGCAAAAATCAAAGCTGAATACAATAACCCTGTTAACAAAGCTGTAGAGATATATGCAAACCAACTCACTGTTGGTAACGATATCCAACTGCAGTCCCACTGTGGGAGAAGTTTTTGAATTAATAAACTTACCGCGAACCAGGCCACAAGCATTGCTGATGTTCCGCCAAACAATGTTCTCTGCCAAGGTAATTTAATGCCACCACTTACTACATAATATCGATGCATCAGCAGACTCAACACAAGACTAATCAAAGTTGTTGCGGCAGCTCCGAACCATTGAAATTTTGGGATAAGAATCAGGTTAAGACCAACATTGGTAACCATCGCGACAACAGAAATTCTGACAAAAAGATCTTCTTTGCCCATAGATATTAAAAGCCTGTTGTAAATATGGTTCGCAGCCTGAATTGGCAGACCCCAGATTACGACCTGGAAAACCAGAATCGATGGTTCAAAACCCGGCTCTTTGCTAACCCATTCAATTACCGGTTTGGCACTGACAACACACAGCATTGCAAGGGGGAACATTGCCAGGTGCAGGTAACGCAATGCTCGCTCGCCCATACGCGAAATATCAGCATTCGCTGCTTCGTCACTGCCATATCTTGCAAGTGATGGAAACAGTGCTGTAGCAAAAAGACTTGGGATAATAAGCAAAACATCCAGGGCGCGATGGCCAAGTGTATAAATACCTGCAGCAGTTTTGCCAAGCATTTCAAATAACATCACCGTGTCAATTTTGTAGGAAATAATTCCAAATGTTGTGGACAGGAAAAGAGGCAAGCCCATTCTTGCGAGCTGTCTCGCCTTGATAGAATAATCACCAGTTACAGGTTTTTGCCATGGACCAGTATGCTTGAGCATCAACGGAACTATTACTGACAATCGGGCGACCCTGCTTATTACGTTTGCCCAGATTACACCCATCAAGCCATAGCCCATATCGAGCCAGATCCAGGATAAACCAAAATAAACAACTGCAGATACAATCTGACTACCGGTCTGGAATTGAACTTTTTCATGAGCCTGCAGAACTGCGTCGCAAGTCATTCCAGTTGTTTCCAGAATCACACCGAGTGCCATTATCAGGACAGCTATTCTGGTAGGCTCATCGAAACCGGAAAGAAATACATAGGCAATCAAGACTCCGTAACAAGCCAGACCAAGTGTTATTCTTATGCGCAGCGCGGCGAGGAAAACAGAGAGAGTCATCTCTGCGCGTCGAACAATTTCACGGGTTATCAGAGTACCAAGACCAAAGTTTGCAACAACAGTGAGGATGGAAGTGATATCGATTGCAGTTCCCCACATACCGGTACCTTCGGCACCAGTGTCGGCAATGCGTCGGAAAACAAACAGAGCCAGAATACGGCCGGCAAAAAGGCCAAAAGTCAGAAGCGCTGCATTTTTTGCAACAAAGCGAGTTGCTTTCATATTAGAATAATCCTCTTGTAACTGCCGTAATAAATGGCTCGCCTCCATTACTGAGGTCCCAGGTTAAATCGATTCTGGCTACCTCTGAATTAGCACTTCTGGTTGGACCAAATCGCAAACCAATACCTGCTTCATTGCGAAATGAGTTGCTGCCATCTTCGGCCCACCAGGCAGCGCCTCCTCCACAAAAACCGGCAAAACCGACTCGCGCCAATCCCATGACTTCATCTTTTTTCAGGATTGCATGTTCGATGTTCCAGCGCGCCAGTCTGTCCCCTGTCATTCCATCGTATCTTAGTGTACGTAATCCTCGGTTTAAGCCAAGTTTATAAGCTTCATTGCCCACAAGATTTTCTGCTCGGCACAATTCAACAACAAATCGAGAGTGTCGGTTCCCGCTGTAGTGACTAAACCAACCGGCTAAAAACTGAAGATCTCTAAAATCTTTTCCAGCACGAAATGTTACCCGCTGTGTGATAAATCCCTCACCAATTCCATCCCAGTTGGAAAAAACAAAATTGCTTTCCCAGTTATCTCTGGCAGCTCCCCACAGCTTGCGAGATGGACCAATAGTAAAACTGAATACCGGATCAAGAGCCAAGTCTTCGATCGGTCCATATTTTGTTACAAGCTTGGACTTGCCCCAGCTTCTACCTTCACCGCTAATAAGCAAATATGGTAAAACTACCGATCCGTGTTCACGCCGCCATATAGCATCAGGGTAAATCAATTCAGATTCGGAAGGAAAATGGTATTTATTGTTTCGTAATTCAAACCCAGCACCAAGCCTCCATAGCCTGCCCTGTTTGAATCCACGAACAAGTTTAGCTGCCCACAGATTAAAACCGACATTTGTAATCGGCACTGTTACATAGTAATTATCGGACTGTGCCTGGCTGAGATAATACCTTGGTTCATAACTCATATTCCAGTATGTACAACCAGTGCCCCAGTTATCACCTTGAAAATGAAACGGCTTTCCCATATATGCAGTGTCAACAAAACCATCGCTGAGTGTCGATTTTTGTACAGCGATTTGCCACGGTGATCCTAACAAACGTCGATTGTTAAACAAAACTGTACTGGTTGAGCGCTCTTCATCACTGGAATATGAAAGTCCCGTTAAAATACCGTAGCCCAGAAAATTCTTGTCCGATAAATGGGCACCCCATCTTGAATCATCACTTGAAACAGAAAAAGAAAATGCAATATTTGTAGACCAGGCCTCCTGGAATTTGACTTCAATTGGTACAACATTTCCCGGTAAAGTATCCAGAGGAGTAACTGTTACATTTATCAGATACCCAAGCGACCTCAAGTTTCGTTCCGTTTCACGGAGGTCGGTTTCAGTCAACTCGCTACCAGTTTCTGGAAGCACCTCGCGCCTGATTGCCCTTTCCCGAGTATCAAAATGCAGCTTGTTAACAGTTTTGCGGAAAGATTTGAGGATTATATTAGTCTGGCTGATTTCATCACTACTATATATATCCGTTTTGACGATAGTAATTTCACCAACAGTGTATTTCGGTTCCGATGCAAAAAGCGGTGCACACAAAAACACCTGACATAATAATGCTATAATGGCGCAGTTCTGCCATTTTGTCATATTCTGACTGTCATACCTTATTGTCAAAAGTCAACCTTTACTATTTATTGCCATGCTATCTCGTTGCTACACAGCATGTTATTGTGTGTCTGAAATTAAGGCACATCTCTTGTTATTAAAACAATAAACTTGGTTTCAAAACCACATCACCTAACAAGGAGACAACAAAATGAACAACCTTATTCCACTAACCAGTGTACTGGACAGCTTTTTTGCCCCAACTGCCTGCTCAACAGATCAACGTGTTTCAAGACCTGAGTCTGACATCTTTGAAAATGACAGCAACTATCTGGTCAAAGTTGACCTGCCTGGCATTACAAAAGACGACCTTTCCATCGAACTGGAAAACGAAACCCTGACAGTCAGTGCAAGTGTTGAGCAATCAGTACCTGAAGGATACCGCTCTTTACGCAGTGAACGCCAGAACAGAATTGAATTTTCTAGAACTTTCCAGCTTGGCTCTGGAATTGATGGCCAAAATATTAAAGCCAAATTTTCGGACGGAGTGCTTGCTCTCACTATTCCAAAAAGTGAGAAATCTCTGCCAAAACAGATTGAAATAAGCTAGAGGCTGAGTGCTGGGGTCGACGCTACCTGTCGGCCCTTGCATTTTGACTCCTGAGAATTGCATGATGCATTGGATTTCAAATAATACTCGCTGTAATTAAATAACTTAGCAAGTGGAACACTACTTGCTATTAGGACTTTACCTGTGGGTTACGCACTTCAAGGAGGAAGTTCTATGCAAGCCGGCGCAAGAGTTAATCCGAAGCAGATGACCGACATTCTTTTTGCACTGCCGAGATACAAATCGTACCGGAAGCAGGAAGTTGCTCTTGATATTGAGGAATTCTACCGATTAACACTTTGCACAATGCTACAGGACTGTGCACAGCGACTGGTTGATTATTCCGAAAGTCCAATTCACTCTCTTGGTAATGACCAGCTCCTGATCCTTGAGGAAAACATAAACAGCATGCACACAGTTTATGATCGGTTGTTTAGACAGGGCGAGGTTAAAATCGAATCGCCAGCAGTAATTGCATATCTAAAACAGCTTGATGCCGATATTATTATGACTCTGGAATATGTCTGGAACAGCGTTTCTAAAATGCTGGAAATCATTGAAGACAGAAAACAGTTTCAAAAAATATCGCAACTTATTAATACAACTCTGTATAACCTTACTGAAATCACCGAGAAAAGAAACAGCTTGCTGGGTCTTGGCTGGGAATCAGAAATAGACATACAGTCCGAAGGAGCAAATAGTGTCGATGCTTAACAACTGGGAAATAATTGAAGAACACAGCAAGCCCGTTAATTGGCATTTTGATTCAACAGAGGCGGTTTCCACTCCGCTGGACCTCTGTTTCTTAAAAGGCCAGATGGTAAATTTTCATATTCCTGAACATCAGGTAGCCATAGTTTCCACCGGTGGCGAGACACGTAGAGTGATGCTTGAGGGAAGCCACAATTTTTTTATAGATGAAATGAGTTCACAAGGCCTTCCTTCCGATGGCCTGGTGTATTTTATAAACCTGGACAAACAGGTTCCCGTTCATTTCGACCACAAAAACCCGCTTGTAATTCCTGGCGGTGTTGGTAAAGACCCTGTTTTGCTGACGGGATCTGTAGCTTGCAAAATCGAGAATCCAATTCTCTTCTATCAGACATTTTTACAATCAAAGATTTGCAACCAGGATGATTGCAGTAACATAATAGCCAACTTGTTACCTGCCTGGATGACAATTCATCTGGCCGAAGAGTGTGGCACAACTGCATCGGATGAAGAACTGCATTCTGCAATTCAAAAAATTGAGTCCAGTCATATTGATAATTTTCTTTTACATCACGGATTGAGCTGTGTTGAAATAGACTTTTCTGACACCGCCATTAAAAAAATCTCTGATAATGTAGAAGCACATTTGCTTGTCACTTAGGGCTTTCGAGTTTACCGTTAATCAAGTGAACTTTCATTTTTTAACGGATGGTCTTAATGGCACGCGCAATCCTGATTCTTCTTCTATTTAATACTACAGTCTTTGGTGCCGTATTTGGCGACATCACAGTTGAAGGCAACACCCGAACCGAAACTGATGTAATTCTCGCTAATATTTCTTTCTCTACAGGCGACCAATTTACAAATGAAGCTATTGATCAATCCTGGGAAGCACTTGAAGATTTGAACTGGTTCGGTTTCGTGGATATGGATTTTGAAATCGATGGCGACCTGGCTCTTGTAAGTATCACTGTTGAAGAAGATAAAACCTTCAGAGTCTGGCCACTTGTTGATTATGATCGTCGGCATGACATTCTGCTTGGCGCAAACATGTATGACTTCAATTTCCGCGGTAAAGGTGATTACCTTGGCCTGAAAACCAGTTGGTATACTGCACATCGATATGATTTGCAATGGCATCACCCATTGTGGCTTGGAGACAATAACCTCACACTTTCAACGGCAGTATTCTACGACAGCGCTGATTTTGTTTTTGAAGATTATGACTACATCCAGACCCGTTTTGCTGCTTCTGTTAAATATGACCTGCCCTATAACTCCTACATTTCGACTGAAGTTGGAATCGGAACTTATGAAATCAGTACCAATGCAAAAAGAAATCGATTTGATGTCAGCCTTACTGCCGGCTACGACACAAGAGACATTGCAAGTTATCCAACAAGTGGATCTTACTGTCGGGCAATTGGGAAATCTGTAAATAGCGACTACAGAATATTATTGGCTACTGCTGATTTTCGACAATTTATACCTCTGTTTGGTAACAATGTATTTGCACTGCGCGCATGGGGCAGGTTGGCAGATAACAGTCTTCAACCTGAAGATTGGCTGTACTGGGGTGGCTCCGATAACTTGCGTGGCTACCAGTATGCAAGCAAACGAGGTGAAGAGGGCTTTATCCTGTCTGCAGAATACAGAATACCGCTGTTCCTGATGAATATTTCAGGCAACGACAAAGTAGTTGGTTGCGGTATGCACTTTTTTGTAGACAGCGGAAATACATGGGAAAAAGACAATTCAAAAGGTAGCCCCCTTTACAGTTACGGTACTGGAGTACATCTTGTAATTGCAGAACAGCAATTTCGATTTGAAGTAGCTGAAACCAAAGAAGGAAAAACAGTTTTCCAATTCATGGATACATTCAACTTTTAACTTTGGAGATGGCATTGCTACCAGGAGAAAGAATCTATCTGACGCAATTTGCAAAAAGCTCTGGCTGAGCGGCAAAACTGGGTCCGGGTGACCTTGACAGCGTTTTGAAAAACCTTCCTGACACCAGGTGTCCTGAACTTCTTGTAGGTTTTGATACTTCCGACGATGCCGCAGTCTACAATCTTGGCACCCAGGCAATTATTTCAACTGCCGATTTTATCACTCCTGTTATCAATGACCCATATACATTTGGCGCAATCGCTGCAGCTAACTCAATCAGCGATGTCTATGCAATGGGCGGCACTCCTATAATGGCAATTAATCTGTGTGGCTATCCACAAGACCAGCTGCCCGCTCAGGTAATCGGAGATATTCTTGCTGGCGCTGCCGATAAATGCAAAGAGGCTTTTGTGACTGTTGGAGGCGGTCACACTGTTCGTGATATTGAAGTAAAGTTTGGTTTGTCGGTAACAGGAATCATCAGTCCCGAAAAAGTTCTGCGCAACAGCACTGCTCTTCCGGGTGACAAGCTGGTTATGACCAAGCCTCTTGGCACTGGCGCACTGGCTGCACTTCATAAACAGGGTGGACTTCCAGAAACTGATTCCAGGTATGGCGCTCTGATTGAGTGCATGACCAAGCTTAATGCAATTGGTACTCTTTTGCACGATCTTGGTGCAACCTCTTGCACGGATGTCACTGGCTTTGGGCTTTCAGGGCACAGTCTTGAAATGGCAAAAGGTAGTAATGTCGCTCTTGAAATCGATACCAGAAAACTCCCCCGCCTCCCGGACGCAGTTGAGCTTTGTGCTACCGGATACACCTGTGGCGGCACAAAAGCCAATGCTGGATTTGCCGGCAACGACATCTCTTTCAGCGATTCAATTTCCGAAGGAATGATTGGGCTGGTAAATGACCCTCAAACATCTGGCGGATTGCTGGTTTCTGTACCTGCTGATAAATGTGATACATTATGTAAGTCTGTATTGGAGAATAATGCCCTCGTAGCTGAAGTCATTGGCACAATTGTTGAATATAAAGATACGTTTGTAAAATTCTTTTAGTTTTCCACTAAACTATCATGTTTTGCTACCGATAACACCAAAGCAGGCATTATAGCAATCGGGGCTAATTGCCAACACTTTGAATAACTCGGAGGAACGCCGTGAGCGCCGCAACCACAATATCTCTTAAATCAATAGCACCAAGAGACATAAAACATATTGTTAAAGAAGTCCCTACTTTGCCAGCCGTCTATCAGGAGCTGTTCAGTAAAATGAGCGATCCAAATGTCTCGGTACCACAGCTTTCGGAAATAGTTTCCAGAGACCAGGCGTTGGCAACCAAGATTTTAAAATTAGTTAACTCTGCATTTTATGGATATAAAAGCGAGATCAATACTATTAGTAGAGCAATGGTAATTCTTGGATTCAGAACTGTAAGAAATGCTACTCTTGCAATTTCTGTTTTCGATTATGTACGCGAAGGTGTTGATGACAATCGCTTTTCTATCGATAGTTTCTGGAAACACAGTCTCTGTACTGCAGCAATCTGCAAGGTTCTAGGAAAGTACACCGATGTAAAGCAACAGGAAGAAACTTTTGTTGCTGGTTTGTTGCATGACATCGGCAAAATGATAATGAAAAAATATTTCGAGGACGACTTCAATGAAGTTTGCCAATATGCTATTGAAAATAAGGTGAGCTGGAGCGAAGCAGAAAGAGAACTCCTCAGCGTAGGACACGCCAGTGTGGCAAAAGTTGTTTTGAGAAGCTGGAATTTCCCACCAAACCTGATTGAGGCAATTCAGTTCCATCACACACTTAGTTCTGGAGCATCGTATCCAAAACTGGTTGCGCTTGTAAATGTTGCCGATCATATAGCTTATCTGAACAACATGGGTGCGCCAGCAAGTACTGTTCATGATGGATGTAGTGAAGCTGCTTTGACTGAATTAGGAATTACTTTGGAGCAGGCACAGAGCTTCGAGGAAGAATACATGGAAGAAACAATAAATTCTCTGCGTATTCTAAATATGATTTAGTAATAGATACAAAAAGAGCCGCAGGTTATAAACCTGCGGCTCTTTTTTTTATTTGTTATTGCGTTTAATCATATTTGTCAGCTCGGCTTGCTGCTCAAGCCTTTCAATTAAAATATCACGAGTTAAATAGCAAGCTTCAGTAATTTTAAGCGATATTAAACTATAATAAACATTGATGCCATCTTTACGAGTTCCAACCACACCAGCCTGTCGCAACACAGCCAGATGCTGTGAAGTATTTGCTTTGGGGATTTCAAGTTGTTCTGCAAGAGTGTTAACACATACTTCGCCTTTTTCTTTCAGTATATCCAGAATCTCCAACCGCTTAGGATTAGATAGTGTCTTACACAGCTCAGCTTGCATTTCGTATAAAGTTTTGTCCATTTTGTCAAACCTCATTTGTTGTCACAATCACCAAACAGGAACATAATTCGCCTGTTGATTAATTAACAAACTAGGCTATTGCCCGGTGATTGTCAAATCTATTTATCTGCATATATTAATATACGCATTTATATCGAAATTGTCACTTTTTAATTGTTGCAGGTATATCGAAACTTATATCTTCTTCCATAACAACAAATTCTCTTATATCCCAGTTGCTTTCCCTGAATTTATTTACAATTTCAATAACTAAATATTCTGGCGCAGAAGCTCCTGCTGTAAGACCGACTAAACCCTCCCGGAACAGTATGCCTTCAGGAAGCTCAGAAACTCTGCCTAATAGTTCTGCAGGAACCCCGGATTTTTGGGCTACTTCGCAAAGCCTCTGAGAATTACTGCTATTTGTTGAGCCTACTACCAGTAATTGAGAAATTCCCTCTTCAACCAGTCTCTTTACACCATCTTGTCTGTTTTGTGTGGCATAGCAAATGTCACTTCTGCCAGGACCTTTCAAATCAGGAAATCTTGCTCGTAGTGCATCAACAATATCAGCAGTTTCATCAATACTTAGAGTTGTTTGAGTTACATAATAAACTTCTCTGTCTCCTGGATTTGGTATACTTGAAATATCACCAGGCTTTGTGACCAATACGATTTCATCAGGCGCTTCTCCCATTGTACCAACAACTTCGTCGTGACCCTTGTGGCCTATCAGTACAATCAATCTACCTTTATCTGCATTTCTGATAACACGGTTATGTACTTTTGTAACTAGCGGACAGGTCGCATCAACTACGTTTAATTCCAGTTGTTTCGCGTGAGCTCGAACTTCAGGAGAAACACCATGAGCAGAAAATACTACTGTCTCTCCTGCTGGAACTTCATCCAGTTCATCGACAAAAACAACGCCTCGGTTTCTGAAGTCGTCCACCACTGCCGTATTATGCACAATCTCTTTGCGCACATAAAGTTGGCCATCGACCTTGCTCAACATTTGATCAACTATCGCAATTGCACGATCGACGCCTGCGCAAAACCCTCGGGGTCGCACTACTATTAGTTGTTGCTTATTATGTTTCATGAACATTACCATAAACAGGTTATAGAATTCAGGCAAATCAATACTTGACAGTTTAATATTTTATATTTATTATATGCGCAGTTAATTGATTATTTAACTGTAGACAAGGAGAGTTCGAAATGAACTTACACAGCGCACTAAGGTTGATTGCAGGATTTTTCACCTTATTAAGTGCAGTTATGATTTATCTTGGCCACACAAACTGGGTTTATTTTGCAGCTTTTGTAGGAGTAAACCAAATCCAATCCGCTTTCACAAACTGGTGTCCTATGATTACCATGCTAAAAAAAGCTGGTCTGTCAGAAGACGGCAACTCTTGTAGTTAATAAGGACGGCTGAAATGCAATTCAAGTTACTATTATCGGTGGCTGTTTTTCTGTTATTTTCGATAACAGTCAGCGGTGCTGCCCTGGATCAACTAGGCACGGTCTCCAATGATACACTTTTCGTATCACGAGATAATGTTGTTGTTTCCGCTTTGAAACATAACGAAATGTTATCGGCATCAAGCTCCATGGTCGATGCAGCAAACGCAGATGCACTTGGTGCCTGGCGTGGCTTTCTGCCTCGGGTATCGCTTGGTGGATATCAAATGCGCAGCAACGATGCTCTTTATGGTTTTGGATTCAAGTTGAATCAAAGACGAGCTACACCTATGGACATGATTACTCCAATGTCAGACCCCGAAGGTCTTGGCAGAAACACTTTGAACTTTCCTGGCATTACAGAAAACAACATTGCCCAGGTAAAGTTATTGATGCCTGTCTTTAATGGCGGAATGGCTGTTTACGGAAAAAAAGCTGCCAACAACATGGCGTTGTCTGTAAAAATGGATCACAAACGAGCTGAAGAAACAGTTGAGTATCATGCAGTGCAAGCTTATGAAGGTTTGCTGCTCGCATCGGCATATGAAACTGTAATGCTTGTTGCACTTGAAGCAGCCGATGGTCACGTAAGACAAGCCCAGGCAATGTTCGATGCAGAAATGGTCACTGAATCTGATCTGCTTCAGGCAAAAGTTTATCGCAGTAGTATTCACCAAAAGCTTATTGAAACCCGGAATATGGTTCGTACATCCGGTGAATATATCAAGCTGCTCACTGCTACTGATGTGCATCTGGTTATTGCACCAACAAGTAGTGACGAGATTGATGTTGCCAGACTTGTCTTTGGAATAACTGGTGCTACAACAAGAAGTGATATCGAATCAGGAAAACTCAAATCAACCGCTGCAGGCAACATGGTAAATGTTGCTCGTGGTTCAATGTTGCCTCACCTGAATATGAGTGCTGAAAAAAACTGGTACAGTTCTGAAGATTTCCTTGGCGATGATGCCGATGCCTGGACTGTTGGTGTTTATGCAACCTGGGATATTTTTTCAGGTTTTGAAAATGTTGGTGCTTTGAAAAAAGCCAAAGCACAAAGCAGAGCTGCCAATTACATGCTCGATTTTAATACTCGCAAAGCAACGGTTGAAGCTACACAAGCCAAACTTGAGCTTGAAGCATCTATCGAAAAATACAATGTCGCAAGTGATGCAGTAACTGCTGCTCGTGAAGGACTCAGAATTGTTACAAATCAGTATCGTGAAGGTCTGGCCTCAATGGTAGACCTGCTGGATGTTCAGGCTGCCTCTACAATGGCAGAAGGTAATTTAGTCCAGGCTGGATTTGATGTCAGCACTGGTGTTGCAAAATTAAGATTCGCTGGTGGCACTGCATATTGCACCGGCAGTGATACAGAATAACCGGAGGAACAATTCAATGAAGAAAACAATTTACACAGTACTGTTGGTAGCAATTTTTGCGCTGACCGGTTGTGGTGAAAAGGCCCCTGAAGTCAGACCTGTTGGTCAGGAAGTTCAGTGCAAAGTTGCCGTTGTTACAACCAGCAAACTTCCTTCTGTTGTAACTGCAACTGCAAGCGTTGAACCTGAAGTAAGAGTTACTGTCAGCACCAGAATGATGGGCTGGGTAAAAGAAATTCATGTAACTGAAGGTGACATTGTTGCCAAGGGTGATGCGCTGATAACTATCGATGATAGTGACGTGCAGGCAAAACGAGCTCAAGTTGAAGCTGGTATTTCTGAAGCAACTGCAATGGTTAACAATGCTCGGAAAATGGCTGATCGCTTTGAAAAACTCTATGCTGAAAAATCTGTTTCTCGTGCTCAGTACGATGACGTGTTAACCGGCCTGGAAAGAGCAAAAGCCGGACTGAGTAAAGCAAAAGCTGCTCGTCAGGAGATTAAGGTTCACCTTGGCTATCTGGCAATAAAAGCTCCTGCTTCAGGCACTGTAACCAGATGCATGGTTGATGTAGGTGACATGGCAAATCCTGGTCACCCCTTGTTCTATATTGATCAAATCGATCGGATGAAAATAGTCGCTCGGCTTGGCGAGAAAGATGTGAACTCTGTCAAAGCCGGCGACGCTGTTTCTGCAACAATCAGCTCCCTTGAAACTACTTACGAAATTGAGGTTGCGAAGATTATTCCATCGGCAAACCCTGGAAGCAGGACTTACGATGTTGAAATGTATATCGATAACAACGGCACAGTTCTACCTGGCATGTTTGCCAAAGTTGCATTTCCAGTTGGAACAAGAAGCTGTGTTGTAATACCTGAAGATGCAGTAATAGTGCGTGGGCAATTGCGCGGGGTTTTCATTGTTGATAACGACGATGTTGCGCAGTTGCGTTGGATTCGTCTTGGCGACACTCGCGGTAACAATGTAGAAGTAATCTCCGGATTAAGCGGTAATGAAACCATCGTTCTTTCCAGTGCAAAAACATTGGCCGAGGGCGACAAGGTGGTGAGACAATAATGGCTGAACAAAAATTCGGCGTTGCAGCTCAGCTTGCAAAAGGGTTAATAAACTCAAAGTTGACTCCGCTGTTAATAATCGCAACTCTATTGCTTGGAATGTTTGCGTTATCGCTGACACCACGCGAAGAAGAGCCTCAAATCATTGTACCAATGATTGATGTAATGGTAATGCACCCTGGTGCTTCACCTGAAGAAATGGAGACACTGATCTCCCGCCCGCTTGAGCAAATCTTGTGGGAAGTTGAAGACATGGAGTATGTCTACACGAGCAGTTTCCACAGCTTCACTTTAATAACTGCACGTTATGTTGTGGGCACAGACACTGAAGATGCCTCTGTCCGATTAATGAACAAAATCAACACCAACATGGACAGAATGCCTGCTGGTACTTTGATGCCGCTGGTAAAAGTTCGATCCATAGATGATGTGCCAGTTCTTGGTCTGACTCTCTGGAGTGAAAACTACGATGGCTATCAACTCAGACAGATTGCCGGCGAACTCAAAAACGAAATTCAGAACCTGACTGATGTTTCAACCATAGAACTTATAGGTGGCCGTCCGCGATCGCTTCGCATCTTGCCTGACCCCCAGCGAATGGCCGCCTTTAATATCACAACCTTGTCAATTATTCCTGCACTAGATGCTGCAAACAAGAACCTGCCGGCCGGTATGTTCGCCTCTGGAAATGAAGAGATTGCAGTTGAAGCAGGAACATTTCTGCGCACAGCAGAAGATGTTGGCGCCCTGGTTGTAGGCTCGTTTATGGAACGACCAGTTCACCTGCGCGATGTTGCAGATGTAATTGATGGACCAGCTGAAATCGATACTTACACATTTCTTGGAATTGGTCCTGCAGCTTCAGAAAATGGAATCGGCGACGAGTTTCAAAGAGGCAGTGAGTACAATGCTGTAACGGTTTCAATCGCAAAACGAATTGGCTCCGATGCAACTAAAGTTACTGACTCAATAAAAGCAAAACTGGAAAACCTGGAAGGCAGATTAATCCCTGCCGATGTAAATATTACCATCACCCGAGACTATGGGCAGACCGCTTCCGACAAAGCAAACAACCTGATCCGCAGTCTCGGCATTGCAATCTTCCTCGCAGTTCTGGTCATCTTTTTTGCCATGGGCTGGCGTGGTGCGCTGATAATTTTCCTGTCGATACCAACTACATTCAGTATGACTCTGTTCATCTATTATATGTATGGCTATACGTTGAACAGAGTAACTCTGTTTGCTCTGATCCTGGTTACCGGTATTGTGATTGATGCAACAATTATCATCGTTGAAAACATGCATCGACATTTCAAAATTAAAGGCAAAGTAGATATTGCAACATCCCTTGAAGCAATTCAGGAAGTTGGAAACCCAACAATTATGGCAACTCTGACTGTAATTGTTTCTATGATGCCGATGGCTTTTGTGCGTGGTTTGATGGGACCATACATGAAACCGATGCCAATTGGCGCAAGCATGGCAATGGCATTTTCGCTACTGGTTGCACTGACAATTACACCGTGGCTTGCTGTCCGGCTGTTAAAACCGTTCAGTAACAAAGATGGTGAAAGCAATTACAACCTGCATGAAACCCCCATCTACAGAACATTCAATAAGCTGGTCAGACCACTTTTGAAAACGCCTGCGAAAGGCATTGCAGCTTTAGCTGTTGTTGCACTATTAACTGTTGCCGCGAGCTTCATGTTTGTCACAAGAACTGTTCAAGTAAAAATGTTGCCGTTTGATAACAAGAGTGAGTTCCAGGTTGTGATTGATACACCTGAAGGAACTACTCTGGAAACTACAACACAACTTGCTCGCGAGATTGGCGACTACATTTCCACAGTTCCTGAAGTAACTGACTATGAAGTCTATTCTGGTTGCGCGTCGCCGGTAAACTTCAACGGACTTGTAAGACATTACTTTATGCGACAAGGTCCGAATGTTGCCGACTTGCAGGTCAACCTTGTTGGCAAGGATCTCAGAAGTGATCAAAGTCACGCAATCGCAAAACGGGTTCGAGGACCAATACAGGAAATAGCTGCCAAATATAATGCCGCCGTAAAAATTGCTGAAGTTCCACCGGGACCTCCGGTTCTTGCAACACTGGTTTGCGAAGTTTACGGACCTGATTATGAAGGTCGACTGGACATCGCAACTCAAGTTAAAGCAGTCTTTGAAGACACACCCGGTGTTGTTGACATTGACTGGTATGTTGAAGATGAAATGCGCGAGCTGATATTTAAAATTGATCAGGAGCGTGCTGCGGTCAGAGGAGTGAGCGTTGAACAAGCTGCTCAAACTTTAGCTGTTGCACTAAATGGTTACGATGGTGGGCTACTTCATGTTTCTGACTCTGCAGAACCTGTAAATATAAATGTCAGACTGCCAATTGAAGACAGATCAACCGTTGAGGCTCTATCGGATCTTTACATCTATTCTACAGCTGGAGCCTTGATTCCACTGAGCGATGTTGTCGTAATTGAAGAGACTGTAATTCCAAAAAGCAGGCATCGTAGAAACCTGAAACCGGTTATCTATGTAACTGCCGATGTTGCTGGCGAACTTGAATCACCAGTTTATGCAATCATGGATATGCGTGACAGAATTGCTGAAATTCCCCTGCCAAGCGGCCAGGAAATCAGCCAAAACTTCCGTGAGCAACCAAATATGGAAGAAGACTATGCTCTGAAATGGGATGGAGAATGGCATATAACTTATGAGGTTTTCCGCGACCTGGGTGCTGCATTTGCAGTGGTTCTGGTGCTGATTTACCTGCTTATTGTGGGTATGTTCCAGAATTTCACAGTACCTCTGCTGATGATGATTCCGATACCATTAACCCTGGTTGGCATTATTCCAGGCCACTTGATGTTTGGAGCATTTTTCACTGCTACAAGTATGATTGGGGTGATAGCCCTTGCCGGCATAATGGTGCGTAACTCTATATTACTCATAGACTTCATAGAGGCCAGACTTGAAGAAGGTCTGGGTCTTGAAGATGCCTGTATTGAGGCTGGAGCAGTAAGGTTCCTACCTATCGCGCTGACTGCTGGAACAGTAATTACCGGATCATTTGTAATGGTGTTTGATCCTATTTTCCAGGGTCTGGCTATTTCTCTGATGATGGGATCTCTGCTGTCTACAATTTTAACTGTTGTTGTGATACCTCTGGCATACTTCCTGTATGCGAGAAAAAGTCACAGTTCTGTATGAAATAGCGGAAAAGAGGGTTGTAGCTCGTCAATAATGCTGTATAGTTGTATTTGTGCCGTTGGATTTTGTATACTTTCAGCGATACAAAATGTTTTAATGATGAGTCGGTATTCTCCCTCCAAACCCCCGCCGACTTATCATCTGGCCGGCTGCGAATATTCGCAGCCGGCCTCTTGCTGCAAATTATTGCAATTTATCTGTTTCTATGGTAGAATATGTCTCCCGCCATTATAATGATTCCGTTAATTTGCGAGAATCTCTTTTATTCACAGATATCGTGCTGTCGCTGTTATGCGACAAGCAGGGGGAGAAATCCATGAAATTGAAGATGTTACTAGGATTTTTGGTTCTGTTGTTAGCTGGAAGTGCCATTTCAGGCGAGCTTTCATCTGGCCTACAAAACCAGATTCGTACCATGCAACCAACTGACGAAATTAAAGTCTTGGTTTTCATGAAAGAACAAGCAGACATTGAAACTCTTAACTGGCAACTGCACGACTCCCGTGCAACCCGTGCAGACAGGCACACCATCGTTCTGGATGAACTACAAAATGTAGCATCCAGAACTCAAGGTGATCTTATTAACGAATTGGATTCTATGAGCGGTCGTGGCGAAGTTATTGGCTACACTCCTCACTGGATTATCAATGGTATCGTAGTGCGCACAACTGTTGCCAATCTCCCCCGTCTGGCAGCACGAGAAGATGTTGATGTAATTGAAGCAGATCTTGTTGTTGAACTTATAGAGCCAGCTTCTGTATTCTCAAAAGAAAACAATAGTCGTGGCAGAGCTATCACTCCTGGTGTTACTGCTATCGAAGCTGACAGGGTTTGGAATGAACTCGGTATAGATGGAACAGGCGCACTAATTGGTGGACTTGATACCGGTGTTGACGGTACTCACCCTGCACTTTCAGCTAGCTATCGTGGAAACAATGGTGCTCCACATTCTGAATGCTGGAAAGATGGAGCTGACCTTGGTCACTCTACTCCTCAAGATTCTCACGGTCACGGAACTCACACAATGGGAACAATGGCTGGCTACACCGCAGCTGAACAAATTGGCGTAGCACCTGGATCTCTTTGGATTGCTGATAACAGCATTAACCAAGGCGCTGGTGGCGGGTTTGATAATGATATTATTGCAGCTTTTGAGTGGTTCGCAGATCCAGACGGAAACGCAGGGACAATTGAAGATGTTCCTGATGTTGTTCAAAATAGTTGGGGAGTAAACGAAAACTTCTCTGGCTACCAAGATTGTGACTCCAGATGGTGGGCAGCAATTGATAACTGTGAAGCAGCTGGTGTTGTTGTTACGTGGTCAGCAGGTAATGAAGGGCCTAGCGGCACATCGATGCGTAGTCCTGCAGACAGAGCTACAACTGCATACAACTGTTTCTCTGTAGGTTCAACTCAACCAACAGCTCCTTATGAAATTAGTAGTTTCTCAAGCCGTGGCCCAAGTGGTTGTGGTGGAGAATTTGCAATGAAACCTGAAATCTCAGCTCCAGGTAGCGACATTTACTCTGCTGCTCCTGGTGGCGGATACCAGTATATGAGTGGTACTTCAATGGCTGGGCCACATGTTGCCGGTGTTGTTGCTCTTATGCGTTCAGCTAATCCAAATGTCGATGTAATTACTGTTAAACAGGTAATCATGGATACCGCAACAGACCTTGGAACTCCAGGTGAAGAAAATACATATGGCCACGGACTGATCAATGCTTATGAAGCAGTTCTTGCTGTGATGAGCGGTTACGGAACAGTGGCAGGAACAGTTACAGACACTTCTACAGGTCTACCAATTGAAGGTGTGCTGGTTCAGGAAAACGGAGGCCAAAGACAAGCCACAACTGACAGCAACGGTAACTATTCAATTATGTTCCCAGCTGAAACTGTAACGCTTGATTTTTCAGGATTTGGTTATTTTGATGATTCAAGAACAGTAACTATCCCTGAAGATGGAACCGTTGTTGCAAATGTTTCAATGAGCCCAGCACCAACTGCTATTATTTCTGGTCATGTTTATGACTTTGAGGGCACTCCAGTTAACAACGCTACGGTTATAATTATGGATACTCCACTTCCTGTTACTTATACAAATAGTAGCGGTTTCTATTCCATAGAAGCTCCTACTGGAACCACCTATACAATCTTTGCTCGCGCAAATGGCATGGGTGGAGATCAGCATGTTATTACCCTAAATGGCAATATGACTGTTGATTTTAATCTTCCAGATCTTGTGCTTGAAGATTTTGAGTCCGCATCATTTATGATTTACCCCTGGGAATTCAGTGGCAACGGTGACTGGACTATCGACAGTTCAAATGCTTATGAAGGTTCATACTGTGCCAAGTCTGGTTCTATCGGTGACAATCAAGAAAGCAACTTGTCTGTAAATCTAGACATCACAGCTCCTGGCGATATCAGTTTTATGGTTTCAGTTTCAACTGAAAGTAGCTATGACTACCTGCGCTTCTACATAGATGGAGCACTACAGGGAGAATGGGACAGCGAAATGCCTTGGACTGAAGTAAGTTATCCAGTAACGGCTGGAAACCACACATTTATGTGGAGTTACCAGAAAGACTACTCAGTTTCAAACGGCAGTGACTGTGGTTGGGTTGATTATATTGTATTCCCAACTGTCGGTGTTCCGTTACAACCTCAAATGGTTGTAGCTCCTGAAAGCATTGAGCTAACAATAGCTCCAGGTGCTGCAGGCGAGCGTCCTATTATTGTTAGTAATGTTGGTGAAGGCGAATTGAGCTTCAATGTTTCTTATGCTACCAATGAACGCACTACTATCAATACTGAAAAAGTGATCCTAGCTAAAGGCGAACACGATCCAAATATTGGTGTCGCAACAGAGCGTGGTTCAGGTGGACCTGACGGATTTGGCTATACTTGGATTGACAGCGATGAAGCTGGCGGACCAACCTATGACTGGGTTGAAATTAGTGGCCTAGGCAACACAACTGGCTCAAATGATGATGCTACATATGGCCCATTTGATCTTGGTTTTAATATGCCTTTCTATGGCAATACATTTAACCAGGTAAATGTCTGTACAAATGGCTTCCTTTCATTTACTAGTCTTGATGCTCCATACACAAACCAATCGATTCCAAATGCTAGCGCACCACAAAACCTGATTGCGCCTTTCTGGGATGATTTGAATCCAAGTAATGGCGGAACCATCTATTACTATGCTGATTCTGCTAACAACAGATTCATTGTTCAGTACCAAGATGTACCACATTATCCATCAGGAAACCCTGAAGTTCTTCAGGTTATCTTGTATGCCGATGGACGAATTGTATATCAATACAGTGATATCAGCGTTACTGACAGCTGTACTATCGGAATCCAGAACTCAACTGGTGATGATGGGCTGCAAGTTGTTTACAATGCATCTTACCTGCACAACAACATGGCAATTCAATTTGCAATTCCTGAACCTTGGTTGGCTGTATCACCTATGAGTGGAACAGTTGCTCCTGATGGCTTACAAGAGCTGACAGTTGCTTTCAACGCTGCTGATTTGGTTGCCGGCGATTACACCGGGACCGTTTCAGTTGGTGGCAATGACCCGGGTAATCCAATGGTTACAATCGATATAATTCTACATGTTGGCGACGACATATCCAGTGTTGGTGACTTACCAGTTGCCTACAAACTGGGTAGCGCATATCCAAACCCATTCAACCCGTCAACAACAATCAACTTTGCACTTCCATCTAATGGACATGCAAACTTGAGCGTATTTGATCTGGCTGGTCGATTGGTAAAAACATTGGTTAATAGCAATATGAATGCTGCTAACCACACTGTTGTCTGGAATGGCGACGACAACTCCGGCCGTAAAGTTTCAAGTGGCACCTACTATTACCGCCTGACTGCGGATGGATTTGCCGAGACCAGAAAAATGTCGCTGATCAAGTAGCATTTTTGTAAAACCGCGCCCCCTGGAAACAGGGGGCGTTCTCTTTTAAGTCGATTTGTGGTATAATACTACGATTATATTAACAATCACCTTCGCTCGGGAGAATCATGAAAAACTTACTAATCTTCGCACTGCTACTTGTTGTTGCTTTTTCAGCTAACGCAGAGCAGATCTCTTACTCTGATTCTGATGGCCCGCACGGCATATCGATGCTAAGATCAGGCAGTAATTCAATCTCAATCAATTTCTCACTGTCTGACTGGTCTATTGACAACACTGAAGTTGGCCAGAGACAGATGAAATCAATTAACTCCACAGGTATCATGCTCCCGAATGATGCCGGCAGCCCAAACCTGCCAGGCTGGAGTAAGTGGATAGCTGTTCCAAACGGTGCAACGGCGAGTGCAAGAATAATTTCTGCTCGTAGTGAAGTTGTAGAGAATATTGATGTGGCTCCTGCTGGACGCATCCCCCGCGAAGATGAAGATGGACTCCCTGAGCCTGTTCCAAACCAGGCAATTTACAGTAACAATGCTCTCTACCCTGCATCGCCTGTTACAGTTTCTGAAACAAAAACAGTCCGTGGTGTACAGATGGTTCTGATTGGTATTTCTCCATTCCAGTTCAACCCTGTCACAAAAGAACTTGTTGTAAATCGTGATATGGAAATAGAAGTTTCATTCTTTGGTGGCGATGGTGAATTTGGTCAGCAGAGACTTCGTTCTCGTTGGTGGGATCCAATTATAAAGAACATGGTTATCAATCCGGGCGCATTGCCAGTGGTTGAATATACCGTACCAACCGGCTCACGAACTGATGATTATGAGTACCTGATTATTGTTCCAGACTCTCCTCTTTTTGTAGCCTGGGGTGACTCTCTCGCAAATTTCCGTAACCAACAAGGTATCCGTACCGGAGTTAAAACAACTACCGAGGTTGGTGGAAATATGTCGACAGCTATTGAAAGCTATATCGACAACGCATACAACACCTGGGATGTACCACCTTCAGCTATTTTGCTGATTGGTGATTACGCAACTGGTGGTGGCCTGGGAATTATTTCTCCAACATGGGACAGTTACTGTACTTCAGATAACTTCTATGCCGATGTTGATGAAGACGGTCTTCCTGAAATTGCTATCTCCAGAATTACAGCTAACGACCAATTTCAACTTGAAACAACCATCAACAAAATCCTGGATTACGAACGCAGCCCTCCTACTGAATACAGCTTCTATAATGAACCTGTAATGGCAGGTGGCTGGCAAAGAGAACGCTGGTTTGTTCTGTGTGAAGAAGTTCTTTACGGATTTATGGCAAATGAACTTGGGAAAACACCAACACGAGAATATGCAATTTACTCTGGTGCTACAGACATATGGTCATCGGCAACAAACACAAGTGCCGTTACAAATTACTTTGGCCCAACCGGACTTGGATATATTCCAGCAACTCCAGCTCACCTTACTGACTGGGGTGGTAATGCAACTCGTATCAACAACGATATAAATAATGGTACCTTCATGGTTCAGCACCGTGATCATGGCGATGTTACTGGATGGGGCGAACCCTCCTATTCAAATTCAGACCTCAACGGCCTGAGTAATAGCGATCTGACATTTGTCTTCTCAATCAACTGTTTGACAGGACTGTACAGTGGTGCTACTGAAAGTTTTGCTGAAGCATTTCATAGAATGGACCAGGGCGCACTTGGTATCATTGCTGCATCGGAAGTTTCCTACTCGTTTGTAAACGATACTTTTGTGTGGGGAATGTACGACCAGATCTGGCCTGACTTTGATCCTGGAAACGGCCTTGACGGTAACCACGACTTTTTGCCATCGTTTGCAATGGCATCCGGTAAACATTATCTGGAAGCTTCAAGTTGGCCATATAACACTAACAATAAAGAAGTCACTTACTACCTGTTCCACCACCATGGTGGTGCATTCTCAAATGTTTACACTGAAGTTCCTCAACCGCTGACTGTTGCACACGATGCAGCCATACTCAGTGGACTTACTTTCTTTAATGTAACTGCAGATCCTGGTGCACTCATTGGCCTGAGTCATAACGGTGAATATCTTGGCGCAGCAACAGGAACCGGATACCCGGTCTCTATTCCAATTGAGTCCATGCTTCCAGGTGAAATGCTGACTGTTACAGTTACAAAACAGAATTACTATCGTTACTCAACTGATGTTCAGGTTATACCTCCTGAAGGTTCTTACATTGTTTACAATGCACTTGAAATTCTGGATGACGGTCTTGACGGTCAACTTGATTACGACGAATCGGCAACACTATCAGTGACTGTTCATAATGTTGGCCTTGAAACATCAACTAATCCAACAGCTATTCTGACTTGTGCAGACCCATACACCACAATTAATGACAACAGTTGTGCTTTTGATAATATTGATCCTGATGGTCTGATGACAACTGCATCGGCCTTTGGTATCACGCTTGCTGCTGATGTTCCAGATGGACATATTATTCCGTTTACTTTGACTGCAACCGATGATAACGGAACATACGAAAGCTACTTCACTATCACAGCTCACGCTGCTGTTCTTGAACGCGATGGCTTTGTCATAGACGATGCTGACGGAATTCTTGATCCAGGTGAAACCTCTGACTTTGTAATCACTCTGGCTAACACCGGTACTTCTGCTACTGACGAGCTATACATCGATCTTACAAACGGCGATGAGTGGGTAACAGTTAACACAGCCCCATTTACAATTCCGCCAATTGCCGGTGGAGAAACTGCTGAAGTTACATTCAGCATAACTGGAAATTCAGAAGCGGCTATTGGAACACCAACTTCATTGTTGTTGCATGTAACTTCTTATTACATCGACTTCAATGATACCCTCCAGTTTACTATCGCACTTGTTATTGAAGATTTCGAATCTGGAAACTTCTTCGGTATGCCTTGGACAATGGGTGGTTCTGCGGACTGGGAAATTACAACTGCCAATCCTTATGAAGGATCCTACTGTGCAGTAAGTGGAGACATCGATGATTCTCAAAGTTCAGACCTTGTTCTTGAAGTTCAAGTTCTCGCCGACGGAGTGCTTTCATTCAACTACAAGGTAGATAGTGAAAGTAGCTATGACTTCCTGGCATTCTATCTGGATGGATCAGAAATAGCATCATGGAGTGGCTCGGTTGGCTGGAGCTTGTATGAGTTCCCTGTTACTGCCGGCAACCATACTTTCATGTGGTCATACTATAAAGACGGTTCTGTAAGTAGTGGGGCTGACTGTGGCTGGGTTGATGAAATTATCTTCCCTGCTGTTGGTGAACCAGGAATGCCTGAAATTGTGATTACACCGTTGGAGATTACAGAAACTATTGCTGTAACAGATACAACGACAACTGTGATTACACTGTCAAATATTGGCGCAGGCGATATGAACTACTCAGCAGTTCTTGCGCTGGACCTGCCGGATCGGGAAGTCTTTGAAACGCCTCTGTATAAAAAAGGTGTGGAAGATCCAGGTCGTGGAACGCCACAAGCTCGTAATCAAGGTGGACCAGACCTGTTTGGTTATTCCTGGATTGATAGTAATGAACCGAATGGCCCAACATTCAGTTGGGTAGATATATCCGGCGTTGGAGAAGAGCTTGGTCACGACGATGACGCCAATTATGGTCCATTTGACCTTGGGTTCACATTCACATATTACGGCATCGATTATGATCAGGTTCGTGTTTGTACTAATGGGTGGATTTCATTCACATCAAGCTCAACAGCTTACAGTAATGCTCAAATCCCTAGCTCAAGTGATCCAAATAATTTGATCGCTCTATTCTGGGATGATCTTCATGCTGGTGTGGGAACAGGTAAAATCCTCATTTATGCAGACGAAGCTAATGACCGATTTGTTATCCAGTATAATAAAATTGAGCATTACCCAAGTGGCAGCCCGGAAACATTTGAATGTATTCTGAACGCCGATGGTTCAATCGTTAATCAATATCAGATAGTAGCTGATGCTGGCAGTTGCACAGTTGGTATTGAAAATTCAACTGGCACCGACGGCCTGGGTGTTGTTTATAACGCAAGCTACGTTGAACCAGGATTGGCAGTCAGATTTGCTTCAGTTCCACCTCCACCAGTTCTGCTTTCACTTGATTCCAACTCTGGAACTGTGATTCCAGGTGCAAGTGATGAGCTTGAGTTGACAATAGACGGCTCAGCTAACGGAGTGGGAACATTCAACGGCTCAATTACTATTTCATGTAATGACCCTGAAAATATGGAAACAGTTATTCCAATTACCGTCACTGTTACCGATGGTGGCATCGCTGGAATAAATAGCTTACCAACTGCTTTTGCATTGAAAGCTGCTTATCCAAACCCATTCAACCCATCGACAACTTTGCAGTTTGCAATTCCAGCAGCTACTCATGTCAACTTGAGTATCTTTGATCTTGCTGGCAGAAGAGTTACTGAATTGGTCAGTGCTGAATATGCAGCTGGCGAGCACTCGGTTGTCTGGAATGGTCTGAATGACAAGAACCAACAGGTAGCAAGTGGTGCATACTACTTCAAGCTAACCGCTGGTAACTTTACTCAGACCAGAAAAATGGTCCTGGTTAAGTAGGTTTTGGACTTAATATTACCCCGGCTCTTTGCTGAGTCGGGGTTTTTTATTGACATTCATACAAGGCTGATTTAGTCTTTTTTTATGAGATTAAAGAAAGGCAATCAAAGTTCTTTACTGGCACCAAAAGGTGTCTTTGTTCTGCTTTTTTATCTGCTTGCAAGCTTCGGTGTTCCAGCTGATTTGGTTTCTGAAATCACTTATCTAATTGTCACCGGTGAATCATTGCCATCCTGTAATTGTGTTGATGAGTCCTGTTGCTGTGGTGCTCCATGCTGTGCGCCTGAAAAAGAAGTCGCACCTGTTCTATCCTGCTGTGATTTGCCAGAGCAGGAAACAGCAAAGCCGTTACCAGAGGCCAGGGTTGTATTTTCCAAACCGTGTGTCTGTGGGCCTGGACAAAACAATGATGTAGTTGCATCAAACTTTGACTCGCACTTTCCAATTGTAATTTCTTCTGTTTATATACCTGAATTAAATTCTTTTTCTGGAGGAAGCCGGCCTTTTGGTCTGCCTCCATATATCAATCCTCCAGACCATATCCCTATCTGCCTCTCTGCTTGAACAATAATTAACCAACTAAATTTAAACTCACCACAAGAGAGGAAATGTTGTGAACATTTTACTCAAAATTGTGTGTGTTCTGATATTTATTCCACTCGTTGTGACCGGCGCAGAGCCATGCAAGACTCCATGTGAGTCTCCTTGCAGCTCTGCTACTCTGGACACATTAACAGTATGTGGATCAAAACATGTTATCGGTGAACACTCACGAATAGTCAGCGACAACCAGGGACTACAAAAAGTTCTATCTGGCAGTGCATACTCAATAATCAGAAAAGGCAATGACTCCTGCTCTGATTTATACTGCAACGGTTTCAAGCGAGCAGACATTACTTTTACTGTCGATGGAGAAAGGTTCTCCCCTGCATGTCCAAACAGAATGGACACCAGGATTGGTCATGTTGATATGACTAATATCACAAACATTGTTCTTTCAAGTAACAGCGATGGCTTACAGGCTGGACTTGGTGGACTTGCAAGCTTTAAGCGTAAGCTTCCAGAGCAAGCTCATCGTGTATACGGATCACTGTCTGGCTCTTTTGGAAACTTAAGCAACTTTGATGGCAGACTTAATGCCGAAAGAAGTAAACTACGTCTTTCAGGAAGATATCGACAAGCCGACCCTTGGGTAGATGCTGAAGATAATAACTTCCAGGACAAATATGGCTACACTGGTCTTTACAGTTCAACTATTGCTGAAGCTCTTGTTCATAGGGCTTGGGATGGTGGCGATGCTGTAATCGGTTTTGAATCAGCAGAAGAATTGCTTTATCCATATCTGAAAATGGATGAGCGAACAAACGATCACTTCGAGTCATCTTTTTCTCATAATGGACATCGATTCTATTTCAATCGCAATGACCATCTAATGGACAACAACCTTCGTACAAGTTCAATGATGATGTCGGAAATGATTACCGATGCATCGTCAACAATGTATGGAGCTGTTAGTGACTTTTATGAAATTTATGTTCATAACTGGGATGCTGACAACACAATTACTCCTGTAGCAAATCCAATGATGCAAAAAAACAGTCATATGATGCCTGATGTTAGCAGAATCAGCGCTTCAATCAGACATGATTTTAATGACTGGAATGAGATCGATTTTTCTGTACGTGGTGGTTTTGCACAAACTGCCATTGGAGACGATTCGGCTCTCGCTGCATACCAGGTACTTCATGAGGAAGCAGAAAAAGAAATTCTTTCATTCCCATTCGCAGCTACTGCAACTCGCGTATTCGATGCTGGAGAATACTCGTTGCTGGGAATTACTGCCGAGGTTTCAAGTGAGCCTGCAGGAAGTGAACAGCAGTATATTTCTGTAGACAAACCTGGGATGACTCCAGACTGGTATGGTAATCCAACTCTTGCAGATCCTGTGCGTGCAACTTTCAGGACTGCAATGCAACAGGAACGCTTGAAGTTTGAGGTTTTCGCAACCAGAGTTTGGGATTATCCAACTCAGGTAAAAGTTCAACATGATGGTGCAATGTATCAGACCTATGCCGGTGTCGATGCTCTTATTGCTGGAGCAAATATCAATGCCAAATGGGATTATTTTGATGTAAACATCAACTGGAACTGGGCTGAAAAAACTGAAACAGGCTCTCCGCTTGCGGAAATCCAGCCGCTACAGTTCAGCTTGAAAGGGCACACTCCTGAATTCAATGGATTAAAGGGTTGGGCTCATTTCATGTATTCAGCAACTCAAAACAGAGTTGATACAGAACAAAATGAAACAGCAACACCAACTTGGGTAAAACTGGATCTTGGCTTTAGTGAACAATTTGAAAAGTTTGCTGCATTTGCTGAAATCGATAATGTTTTGAACAGGCAATACTCTCAACACTTGTCATATTGGCGAGGACCATTCTCTTCTTATCAGAGAGTGTATGAACCAGGCAGAACATTCCGCCTTGGTCTGAGTTTTGAGTTGTAGATAAAATTAACCCCGGCTCTTTTTGAGTCGGGGTTTATTTCTATCCGCGCAGATATTTTAAACCCTCAACACTCCCTGAATCTTATCCCGCATCTCAGGGTTAACGCCAACTTCATCTGCATAATGAGCCCAGTTCCCTACAACTGTTTTCACTTCTTCGATAATTAACTCAGCCTGGTCTGTTTCAATATCAGCTACTCTGGCACAGGCAATAAAATCATCTCGTGTAAAGCCATCACGCTTGTTGTTTATTGTCATCTGATGGCTGGAGGTCCACCTACCTCCAGGCTGATAACTGTATATCACATCAAATGCTGGGGATAGTGACCATCGACCTGACTTGTCCATCATAAACGCTATGTTCTTCACATGATCATCCTGATTTCTGGCACTCACATTGAATATCATTCTTCTATACTGCTGCACTTTTTCAGCAGCTGAAAGTCCGATTCTATCCATAGCCAGGAACAGTTGCTCATATCCGTAAGCACCTGGCTGATTGTAATCGAAGTGAGCCATCGCACAAAGCGACTGCATGTGTAGTTTTGCTCCACTGTAGTTTCTGTCAAATCTGCGAGTCATAAAATGCCTGCGTCCGTTTTCTTCAAACAGCCTGCATGCATTCATATATATTCCGCTATCGATTGCCATTTTGTAGTATGCGTATTCAATAGTGCCATACCCTTGTGGATCGTTGAACTCATTGTCTCTGTTGCCACTTACTCCATCCAGTTTCATCAGCCAATATTCAAAATCAGCTCCAGCTTCAATTTGTCCCGATCGAACCTCATTGGTAGTTCTGTTCCATGCAATCAGAGCTTTTGCACGAGCCCCACCAGCTGAAGTTCCAACTCGCAAAATGTCTTCTATCGATTTTGCACTTCCGTGGATAGATGTACGCTTTGTAAGAATTTTCGATGCCAGTTCAACCAGCTTATCAACCTGAATCCTGGTTGAGGTTTTGGCCTTGAACCCGATAGACGGATAGTATTCAAGTGCACCCATTCCTCGTGAGCCGGTGTAGCAAAGTCGTTCAATAATATCCATCGATTCTGGCAGTCTGTTTTGAGTTGCAAGCCATGAGTCAATCAACTTGTTACCAAATTTATCAGGAAGTGAGTCGGAAAGAAGTCCCGGTAAGCCAGCAAATGTTTCGACTGGTAAATATGGAAATGAATATACTTCTCTGCTCAAAGGCATTACAAGTGGCGACACCTCAATCCCACTATCAACAAATTCCGGTAAGTACTCAAAAGTTGCAATCCTGGAGTCTGGTTCCAGAGCAACAGCCCCAATTGTTTTTCCCCAAAGTTTTACTTCAGCAAGTCTTGTCATTTGTCATCCCCCCACTGCCAGTCGGTTTTGGGAGAACTTTTTTTCGACGATGCCCGCTGACGCTTCTTACCTTTGTTCTGCAACAGGTTGATTGGGCTGGTCCCAGTTTCAGGCAAGAACTGATCAAACCCTGGAAGCAGATCCAATGTTCTAAAGATTCGGATAATAGTATCCAACTGAGCTGTTTTTCCAGACTCGATTCGCTCAACAGTACGCTTGGAAACTCCAGCCCGCTTAGCAAGATCTGCCTGGGTCAGCTGCTTATTAATTCTAATCGCTGTAATTCGCTCGCCAATTTCTACGAGAACAGCATCGTCTGTAATCTGATTTGTAATCTTCATATAAATCACCTCTTGTATATATCGTAACATATTACGAGTTATTAAGCAATAGTTTTGTCTATATCGTAATATATTACGAGTTAATGATGATTGAATTTTCCCCACGTGGGGAAAAATGTAATTTAATTGATTAGTAATTTGAGTATTGTTTTATCCGTGTAGAAAATCTTACTTCGCCAAAATCTCCATCGCCATCTTCACAGGAATCACAGCAGTGCCGTTTTCCTTGTCCAGAACTCTTGGACCCTCTTTAAGAATGGCCTGTTGTTCAGCAATGGCTATAACCACTTCACTATTTTCAGGTTGGTAAACTTTTAATTCAAATTCTGTAGTCTGCATATTGAGATAAACTCCCTGCAGGAACAGGCCCAGAGCGATTAAAAACGCTATGGCTGCAAGTGTGCAAAGAGCTGCTGATATTTTATCGAATCCTTTATTCATTTTCTGCTCCTATGCATTCTCGAAACGAAGTGAATCTTCAAGTCTTGGATCTTTTGTAGGAACCAGTGAATTTTGAGATGCCAATTTTACAATCGCAGCAAACCATATTCCACCGACACCAAAGAACAGCGCAACATCCATTGGGCTGAATATGAAGCTGTCGCTGAATTCAGGCATGATTACCCAGTACAGGTTTATCCATTGGGCAACTGGAATCCAGAATCCCCAGAACGCCATCATTTTCCGATTGCGTTTTGCGTAGTAGGATATCAGTCCTGCAAATGGCAGCAACAGAGTTGCAAATAGTGTTACATATCCAACGATGCCCCAGCCATTAACAGATCTACGCAGAAACCAGCTGGTCTCCTCTGGAATGTTTGCATACCAGTAAAGCATGTACTGACTGAACGCGACATAGCCCCAGAAGAACGTGAATGCAAACATCAGCTTTCCAAGGTCATGGAAATGTTCAGGAGAAATAATCTTTTCCATTCTACCTGAGTTCTGCAGACCCATGATAGCCAAAGTAAGCATTGCGAAAAATGTTACAAAACCGCCACACCAGTAATAGATTCCAAAAATGGTACTGAACCAGAGTGGATCGATACTCATTACCAGATCAAAAGCAGCCGCTGCAATTGTCAGTGCACCGATAAGGATTGCAGAGCCACTGAGTTTTTCCATTTTCTTTGTAATTTCAACATCGCCGGTAGTGTCTTGTCTGACAGATGAACGCCAGAAAAACAGAGAATACCCAGTCCAGATTGCAAAGTAGATTACCCAGCGGATAGTAAATGCTGTCGTATTCAGGTAGCCTGCCTTGTGCTCAAGTGCGTGAATGTGTTCAGCACCAGGAGCAGCCCAGCCGTAGATATTGCTTGAAAAATAAATTACAGGAATTGCAAGCAATGCCAGTACAGGCATAATCGCGGTAGTAACTTCAGCAAGTCTGCGAATAACAATATTCCAGCTCGCTTTGGTTACAAGCATCAACGGAATGAATGTAAAAGCGCCAAGGCTGATGCTCAAAAAGTAGGCATAGTTTACCAGGTATGAAAAACTGAAGTGACGCATGTTGTCGTCAGTTTGCATACCAAAAACAACGGCAACAATCAATCCAACAAGACCAATAATTCCGCTGATAGCGAAAACTTTTGAGCCAAGTCCATCCATTGTTGTCTTTGTCTCAGACAAGCGAGGGGTAATATGATGAGCCAAGTCGAACTCCCTGTTTAATTCAACAAAGCGGATTGTGTGTCCGCTGGTAAATCGTCTATTTTTGCATTGCGTGACAGTTGTAACGCTTTGACATAGGCAATAATTGCCCATCGATCTTGATGTGGAATCTGAGTGCCATGTCCAGGCATTGTTCTGATTCCATTTGTAATTGTATTGAAGATGTTGCCAACCGGTAGATCAACAACAGCCTTGCTGGTCAGGTTCGATGGTGGAACCCAAAGTCCTTCAGCAAGTTTTGCGGCATGTCTGTGAACAAGTCCATCGCCGTTTCCACTTTGGCCATGACATGATGCACAGAAAATATTGAATCTGTCCTGCCCTCTTTCAAGCAGATCCATATTCATTTCAACTGGCATGTCAGTGATAAATTCACCGGTGTCGTTTGTGCCTCGATAGTATGCGTCATCTGCATTTAGCTGTCCGCGGGCAACTGTGCCTTCAGGATAACTGCGCATGCTCATGTTGTCGGCAAAGAAATCGTTTTCTTTTTGCTGCCCATATGAACTCTGATTATCCATGTCGTAGACAACCTGAATTCTTGGCTTCGATTTAACATCACGCGTTGATTTGTATAGATAGCCCATTGGAATCAATGAAAGCGAAGCTATCAGCAGTAAAGTATAAATCAGTTTTCTTGGCATCTTATTCCTCTACTTCTTCAACAGCAGTGCTGCCCAATGACACCAGCATCTCTCTGGTTTTATCCAGACTGAATTTTGGATCATCGGCTTCAATTGCAATAAAGAATCTGTCTTGTGTTGCTCTGCGGAACCTGTCGTTATTAAATAACGGGTTGTGCCATTTGGGCAATCTATTCAAGCCCCACATTCCAAAGAATGTTGCAAAAGCGCTTAATAAAATTGTCAGCTCAAACATCACAGGAAAAGCTGCTGGCAAACCAAACAGAGGTTTGCCTGAAATGATAAACGGGTAATCAACTGCGTTGGTCCACCACTGCATAAGTGTTGCCACAACCAGACCTGTCAATCCACCAATCAGAACAATAAATGGAAGCCTGGAACCTCTGATTCCCATTGCCCCATCCATGCCATGAATTGGAAATGGAGTGTGAACATCCCATTTTTTGAAGCCCTGATCACGAACTTTTTCAACAGCTTCTACCAGCTGGTGTGGAGTCTCAAATTCTGCAAGTAATCCATATAATTTCATTACTTGTCACCTCTGGTTTCTGGAACATCGCCGTGATAATCGCCAACTGATCTGTGACTGTCGTCATGAGCTTCAGCATCCGGCATAACTGTTTTGATTTCTGCCATAGCCAGTATCGGTCCAAAGCGAATGAACAATAGAACCAGCGTGAAGAAAAGACCGAAACTGCCTGCAAATGTCAGGACATCGATCAAGGTTGGATCGAAATAATCCCAACTTGATGGCAGGAAGTCCCGACTCAATGAAGTGACTGTAATTACAAATCGTTCAAACCACATTCCGATGTTTACAAAGATGTACATTACAAACATGACCGGAACATTGGTTCTGATTCTCTTGAACCAGAACAACTGTGGTGTAATAACATTACAGGAAACCATTATCCAGTAAGCCCAGGCATAAGGACCAAAGGCACGGTTAACAAAAGCGAAGCTCTCGTTTGGGTTTCCGCCGTACCAGGCAATGAAGAACTCGGTTGCGTATGCAAAACCGACGATACTTCCAGTTGCCAGAATAATCTTGTTCATGTTGTCCAGGTGATGAAGAGTTATAAACTCTTTCAACCCGAACCACTGTCTGGCAGGAATCATGCAAGTTCCAACCATTGCAAAGCCACTGAACACAGCGCCTGCTACAAAGTAAGGTGGGAAAATTGATGTATGCCAACCAGGAATCTGTGCAGTTGCAAAGTCAAATGAAACAACCGAGTGCACTGAAAGAACCAGTGGAGTAGCAAGTCCTGCTAGCAATAGATATGCTTTTTCATATCGATGCCAATGTCTGTGACTTCCAGTCCAGCCAATAGCCAAAGTCCCGTAGGCAATCTGCTGAATCTTTGATTTTGCCCTGTCACGAAGTGTTGCAAAGTCAGGGACCATTCCTGTGTACCAGAACAGAAGTGAAACTGTTGCATATGTTCCAACAGCAAACACATCCCACAGCAGCGGGCTTCTGAAATTTGGCCACATTGCCTGATAGTTTGGTATCGGGAATAGCCACCATACCAGCCAAACTCGACCAACGTGGATACCAGGGAAAATACCGGCACAGATAACAGCGAAAATAGTCATCGCTTCTGCAAATCGATTGATTGAGGTACGCCATTTTTGCCTGAGCAAAAACAGAATTGCAGAAATCAGAGTTCCGGCATGGCCAATACCAACCCAGAACACAAAGTTTACAATTGCCCAACCCCAGCTCACGGGATTATTCAATCCCCAAACACCAACACCGGTAACAAACAGGTATGCAATCATTGCAAACAATATCGCGGTTAAACCCGATGTGAATGCAAAAGCAATGTACCATGCTTTGGGGGTCTTGCGCTCCAGAACAATGTCCGAGACTTTCTCGGTTACTGTTGTGAAAGTATGACCACCAAGAACCAGTTCAGTCGGCTTCGTTGGATCATCAGCTGTGTTATTCAATGGATCATTTACCATCGACTACTTCCTTAATGCTCGTTATGACCTGAATCTGAAGATGCCAATCCTTCAATCTCAGGATTCGGGTTACGAATCCTGGCCATGTAGAATGTGCGTGGCTTCAAGTTCAAGTAGTTCAACAAATCGTAAGACCGATTGGCCTCGCGAAGTTTACTGACTCGGCTGTCCTTGTCATTTAAATCACCAAATACAATCGCGTCTGTTGGACAAGTCTGACCACAAGCTGGAGTAATATCTCCATCGCGAATATCTCTACCTTCAACTCGGGAATCAATCCTTGCCGATTCAATTCTCTGAACACAGAAGGTGCATTTTTCCATGACACCTCTGGCTCGAACTGTGACCTCTGGATTGAGAACAAGTTTTTGAGTCTCTGTCATATCTTCAAAGTTGTTAAACCAGTTGAAGCGACGGACTTTGTAAGGACAGTTATTTGAACAATATCTGGTACCAACACATCGGTTATAAACCATTGTGTTAAGACCTTCTTCGGTGTGCATTGTTGCAGCAACCGGACAAACTTCTTCACACGGTGCAAGTTCACACTGTGCACAGTTAATTGGTTGCTGAGTACACTTGGGATCGTCTTCGTCACCAAGGAAATATCTGTCCAACCGCAACCACGCCATTTCGCGACCACGACTAACTTCATCCTTACCAACAACTGCAATATTGTTTTCCGACTGGCAACCCATCAGGCAGGCATTACAACCTGTACAAACACTCAGATCGACAGCCATTCCCCACTTGTAACCGGTGTACTCTTTCTCTTTCCACAATGAGTTCAGTGGTGGAGAGTGAACACCCATGTGATCAACAAAGTGTGGATCATTATTATACTGCTCTATGTCACCTTCGCGCACAAGACCAGGTACTCGCTTCTGAATTTCAGCTGCGCCACTTTCGTCAATTGCGTGGTGATCCTGAGTTATTGCAAGAGTGTATTTATTGCCTGTTTTTTCCAGCTGCAAACCGGTTGCACCGCTCAACGCACCCCAGCTCATAAGTTGATATGTATTGAACCCGCTGTCTTTACCTACAGTGCCTGCTGATTCCTGGCCATAGCCCAGATTGACAGTAACTGAGTAATGAGCCTGTCCTGGAAGAACATAGATTGGCATTTCAATTTCCCTGCCATCGATGCTCAACTTAGCCATATCTTCATGCTTGAGGCCTGTTTCTTTTGACAACGCAGGAGAAATAATTGCTGCATTGTCCCAGGTCAACTTGGTCATGAAATCAGGCATTTCCTGAAGCCAGGCATTGTCTATGAATCTGCCATCATAAACCGATTGGTCACGCACTATGCTCAACTCAAGATTGCCAGCATCAGGTGATGTTCTCTTGCCCGCTTTTACGCTACCAGCAACTGCAAGTTTTTGGCCTGCCTTGTTGCTTCCAGCATAAAAACCTGCATGAACAAACTCGCGCCATTTCTTTTCAAAAACAGGATTGTCTTTAGGAATTCTGCGACCAAATCCTGCCATCGAGCAGAAACTTTCACGTGTAACATCAAACGATGTTTTTGGTTTCCTGTTAACAAACAGTGAAAGTATTTCTGTAACAGCTTTGCCACCAAACAAAGGCTCAATCAGAGGCTGAACCGACATCCAGGTGCCGTCCCATGCCATCACATCGCCCCAGCTCTCAAGGTAATGAGTTTGTGGAATATGCCAGTTGGCAAGCTTGGAAGTGGCATTGACTTTTTCACTGAGGTGAATGGTTGTTGCCTTGCTCATGCTCTCTGCAAAGTTGATGTCTGCAGGAGTGTTGTAAGCAGGATCGCCACCCAAAATCAGAAGTGTATTAATATTGCCAGCATCAAGCTCGGCAGTAAGTTCTTTGACTGTTCCAAATTCAGGCATATCAAATGGCAGGTAGCTGATTGTACTTCCCTGATTACCCAGTGCTTCATTCATTGCATTACAAAGCGCGTGAATTTCAGCTGGTTGATCAGTGCCAACCTGAATCAGAGAATGACCTTTATTGTGAGCAAGATCTTTAGCGATTGCGCCAATATGTTCGTTACCGTGATGATGATTTTTCTTCAGATCACCTCTGTCAACAGTAGGCATATTTATGCCGTTGTTAAATACAAGGTCCGCAGCAAGCGCCCAAACTTCATTGCCAATTTCCGATGCATGAGTTGGAAATCTATGGTCAGCCATTCCACCAGTGATAGTAAAACTATTTTCAAAGACATAAAGCCTGTTCATGTGCCCTGATTCGGGATTACGACCCTTTGCAAAACCTCTGCTGTTCTGCAAAGCAGTTGGATGGTCCTGCAAGATGTTGGCATTAAAATCGACAACAACTTTAGCCTTACTTAAATCAAGCTGAGTCTTTACAGGAGTTCCAAACGATTGCATTGCGCCTTGCATCTCATTTGCTCTGCAAACAGGTTCCCATTTGTAGATTTTAGAACCTTTGTATCGTTTTGAAAGTTTCTGCAGCTGAGTTTTTACCGATGGTGATGTAGTTGCACCAGTTAGAACTGCAAGTCCACCTTTTTTCAGACCTTTGAAAGTCTTGGTGTATTCGTTGAATTCATCCCAGCTTGCCGAGTTGCCATCAAGAAGAACTTCTCGACTTCTGTCTGAATCATAAAGATTCAAAACCGATGCCTGAGCAAATGTATTTGTTGCACCATTACTCAGTGCAAAATCAGGGTTACCTTCAATTTTGATTGGTCTGCCATCATAACTGGTGGCAAGCACTCCCAAAACATTGTGACCCATCTCAAATGCTGTTGCAAATTGAACCGGTGTGCCAGGTTTGAATCCTTCAGGTCGTTTGGCAAACGGAACAATCTTTTCTTCCGGCCATCTACAACCAACCAGAGTTGTCATTGCAACCGACGCACTCATGATCTGCATGAATCGACGGCGTGACAATCCGCTTACCGGTGTATCAATTCCACCCGGGAATTCGTTTTCCAGCTGCTCACGAAACTTGTCGCTGTCAGCAAGCTGTTCCAGACTCCGCCAGTGTTTGTTGTTCTTATTATCTGACATCAAAACCTTCTTTAACGGTGACAGGTTGAACAATCTGTCGACGGGTTGATATTATTTTCTTCGCGCAGTTTGGCGCCCAGCTCTGCTGCGTCGCCATCAGGAGTCCAGGTCATGTTGGTAACCAGTGCTTCTGGCCTGATACTGGCATCGGAATCACGATGGCAATCAAGACACCAGCTCATAGTCAGCCTGCTGACCTGTGAAACTGTTTCCATTCTGTCGACACGACCATGACAAGTCACACAACCAACACCGGACTGAATGTGCCCTGCGTGATTGAAGTAAACGAAGTCCGGTAAATCATGAACACGATTCCACCTGATTGGCGTGCCATCCTTGTCGCTCTGTCTGACAAGTGCAAGAGCTTCACTCTCGAACTTTATTGTCTTATGACAGTTCATACAGGTAGAAGTTGGTGGAATGTTGGCTTTGGCAGTTGTCTCCACATCGGTGTGACAGTATCTGCAATCGATATCCAGATCCCCCGCGTGTAAAGCATGACTGTACGCAACTGGTTGTTCCGGTGTATAGCCAACTGCAGACATCTCCGGTGAGAAAACTGTAGTCAATAAGACAACAGCATAAATCACACCACCAAGGGCAAGAATACCCAATAGCGCCGGAAGCTGATTAGTCCACTCTGGAAACTTGAATTGTCCTGAATTGTTATTACCCAACTGACTCTCCCTTTCAATAGGAAAGCGTAAAATTAAAACGGGCTGGTTCTTATGAAACAGACACCATTTATGTTATTTTTGCAATGATTTTGAAAACTGGACTCAAATTAACCTATTTCTGGTTTATTTGCAATAGTTAAAGTCGGGTGATGACCCACGAAGTTGATATGACAATATATTCCAACTGAAAAGCCACTTTTGTAAAAATCATCTGTAACTTACAGCTCATTATTTTTTCGAGGCTATAATTGCAGCTCCTATCGCACCTACTATGCTTGGATTAGAAGGGACAGTCACCCGAACATTTTCCAGTCGATCTTGAACCATTTGGACAATGCATGGGTTGTTTGCAACCCCACCGGAAAAAGCTATCGAATCACCAAAACCCATACGATTCAACATCGAAATAATGCGATCTGCTACAGAAGAGTGCACGGCCCTGGCAATATGCTGCCTTGGAACACCGCTGTTTTTCATAGAGATTACCTCTGATTCAGCAAAAACCGTACACATGGAGTTGATTTGGACAGCTTGATCCGACTCAAGTGCTGCTGGACCAAATTCTTCAAGAGGATAAGCAAGTGATGCTGCCATAATCTCCAAAAACCTACCGGTACCAGCGGCACACTTGTCATTCATCTGAAAGTTTGTCACCTTCCCTTTGTCGTTGAGATTGATCACCTTGGAATCCTGTCCACCAATATCCACTATTGTCGTGACATCAGGGAGCAGGGCGTTGATTCCTGCTCCATGTGCCTTTATCTCTGTAATTACATGATCGGCAAAATGCTCTCTGGCCAGATGCCGGCCATAGCCTGTAGCAACAATATGTTCAGGTTGATAGGGTGCCAGCATGGCTCTTGCCTGTTCATGAGGCTTAAAACCACTTTCTTCAATATTATGCCCCACCAATCTGCCATCCTGCCAGGCAGCAACCTTGATAGTACGGGACCCTAAATCTATTCCGATAAACATCTGTACCCCTACTTATTCGGTTATCTGCTCAAGAAATGCTTCGACCCTGGTCTGTAATTGACCAACATCTTCAGGTGAATAATCCGATTCGATAAACATGTATGGTATTCCTTCTTTTTCGCATGCCTTACGAATTTTTATTTCCTCAACATTATAGGTATGACAGAACTGCAATGAGTAATGGATAATACCATGTGCCCCTGATTCCCTATATTCCTTCAGCACCTGATCAATACGCCCATCATTTGGGGTGAAGCATGAACAATCAATCTGCATATAACGCCTTGTCAGCTCTTGAAGAATTGATTCCATATCACCGATGCCCTCTTCCATCAGATCTTTATAATACCGCGTTCCAATACAACTTTCCTCATTAACAACTACAGCACCGGCTCCTTCTACTAGGTTGTGTAGTTTCCAGTTAGGTAATGCCATTGGTACACCCGCAACCATTACTCTTGCTGCACCTTTGTTTTGGACTGTAGTACCATCAGCTATACGTTGTTCCAGCTCATCACAAAGAGAATTGACTTTTTCAGCAAAACGTACCGGTTCGTCATAAAAGGCGATCTGCTCAATCAGAAGAACATCCTTACCCGAAATAGGGGTTGGATCAGTATGGCGCAAATTATTAAGGCGTTGCAAAGCCTTGCGCTTGTTATTCATCACCTTGACTGCTTCTTCCAGTCTGTCCAGTGTCACTTCGTTACCGGCAATCGATTCTACTTTTGTTTTAAATTCCTTTACCTCGGAGAGCCACATGTTTACAGCACTTGTGCTTTTGGTTTGTGGAATTTCCATGACATACGTTGGGATCATGTCATCGAGAATCTCCCAGGTCTTCTTCTTGGCATCACAGGTTGTTTCGCCATAAACAAAATCAACTGCCTGGAAATAGGGACAAATATTACCAGCCTTAAAGCCAAAAGCGGATTTTACCATTGGGCAAATATTGCGAGGCAGTATTTTTTCCGCATCTGGTACGGATGCCTGAGAGCCACCACATAGACCAACACATACTCCGCCGGCAGCAAGAACTATCTCTTCAGGTATGAATATGCAAAATGTCCCGACAACAGGTTTGCCTTCTTTTTTAGCGTCAAGCAACTCCTGTATTCTGCCTCCATGAATTTCGGCAATCATGTTGTCAAAGTACGCCATAGCGCTGGGACGATTCTTTTGTGTCAGATATGATTTTGCATATACCTCGCCTAACATAAGACGCATTTTGTCAAATCGCTCCACATCCATATCGAGATCTTTCCACATCTCAGGGTACGCCTTGATTTCAAAGTTTTCAGCATTCATAGCAACTCCTTTTCTCCATCATTAAAGTGAATCTCTGGAAAAGAGAAAACGCAAACCAAACTGACTAAAGTGTTTTTAGAAATTCCAACTTGATGTGGGCATCAAACCGGAATCCTTAAAGAAGTGGGAAATACTAAAGGAAGGATATGGTGGAGAAACACCCGACATTATAAAAAACAGCCTGAACCAGGCCGGACGGTTTTAACCGTCATTGTCAGTTATAGTAACGCATTACTCGTTCCTCCATTCTAAGTTTCTTTGAGTTGCGCATACTAACATCAGCTGAAATGTTATGCAAGCTTAGCCTCGCTATATCTTCCAAATAATTTGATTCTTATGCAGAGTGTAGATAATGACAAAGGCAGCAATGAGGGCTCTGTGGCAATGTCTTCTACACGCTTGAAAGCGTTCTTCAGGTTGCGCTTAAGATCTTTGACCATGTTTCTCAGCTCGGCACGCTCGGACTTGTCAAGGTCGAGCTCTTAAGCTTCATGCGCGAAGCATAGAGGGACATCGTGGAATTTGTGGACAGTTGTCCGATCATCATATTTGCCATGAGTGGTCCTTTCTATTAGGGTCCGGGTTTAATGGCGTCATTTCATGTATCGGTTATTTGCGCTCCTGCTTGAAGGTTTTTGTTTTTTCCTAAATAAACTTTCAATTACCTTTTTAACGAATCTGAGCGAAGCGAAGGAAAAAGCCACCTTGGTGAAGGTGGCTTTTGGTGAGTATAAAAAGGTGATTAAGTTTATTCCCTACGAATAATCCCCCCGCTTGAACAGCCAGAATCCAAGCCCTGAAAAACCAAATCCAAGCGCTATCGGATAGAGCATTGCCCACATCAGATATCCGGTATGTCCAAAATTATCCAGAATCAGATATGCCGATGGGCCAAGTAGTACCAAATGGGGGTCAAAGAGCATCATCGATGCTGTTCTGAACACCTGCATCGGGTTGGCCAGTGAAATTGCAATGGCAGTTTCAGCAGGCAGCCCCTCTTTTATCAATGCACCAAGTAGAATCAGATCCAGGAACAAGAGAAGCAGGAGCCAGGTCATGAATGCTGCGCCTTGAGCCACATCGGTAGATTTTGCGATAGTGGAAATCAGCATACCAATTCCAAGGAAGCACCAGGCTAGAGCAGCCAGCAATCCTGAGTAGAAAACAATATCCATCCAGGGGACTTCAACACCTTTAATCATTCCGTAGACAACACCAAGCATCATTGCACCGACAACTGGCAAATAAATTACAACAAACCTGCCAATAAGTTTACCCCAGTACCAGGCAGAAATACTCACAGGCATAGCCAGAATGTATTCAAAAATTCCAGCCTCTCTGTCGCCTACAACTGAACGCACTGTTGTGATCAGCATGAAGATCGGCAGTATTGCCATCGTGATTTGCAGATAGGTTACAAGTAGCCTGGACAGGCCGGTGAACCCCATCACACGGGATTCAGTAAGACCCGATACAAACAGACCAACCATTACGCCGCCAAAAACCAGAGCATAAACAACAAACCATTTTGCTCTGAGTGTCTCGCCAATGTCGGCCATTGCCATTTGAAATAATTGCTTCATCAGAAATTCCTTCTGCTATCAGTGAGCCATTTGGCCTCTGCTGTAAATGTGGCCAATTGCTTTGTCGTAGTCGTAGGCACCTTCCTGATAATCGGGTTGTGCGCCAAGACCAAAGTCCATAGGAGTTGTTTTACCCGGGATATACCATGCCTTTGTTGCATCGATCCAGTCGCCGTTGCGCCAATCGGTAACCCATATTTCAGTTCGTGGGTCTTTGTTCCATGATTGTTCATTCAGCCAGACAACTGCACAGCCGATGTCATCAAAAAAGTAGAGCTTTGTCCGACGGCCTTCTTCTCCACCACGAATCTGTGCAGAGTAGTTATGATCACTGACTGCCATGATACATCGTGCACAGACATCTCTGTCCCAATGAACAACACCAGGGCCAGTTTCCGGTGCAGAGTCACAGCCTGCAAGAATTGCGATCAACAAAATTAGTGGAAGTAGTTTTTTCATTGGCTTACTCCTTCATGTCCAGACCTGCAAGCAGGCCTGAGTATCGAGATAACATACCCAAAAATCTGAGTCTGTCCGGACCAGCAACTTTACCATTCCATATTTGACCAATGTTATCAGATGTGAATTGCCACTCTTTGATTGCGCCGGCAAAAGCATCGTTTGGTTGATGCAGCTTCACAGTACAATCCAGAATAGTTGACATATCCGATGTGTCTTCAACATGGTCATTCAGAATTATTTTTCCGCGATCCATTTCAACAACTCTATTTACCAACGACGACACTTCATCCAGCCTGTGGCTGGAAATTATCATCGATATGTTTTCAATCCGCTCTGCAAGAAGTTTGAAAAATGTCTGTCTTGCACGAGGATCAAGATTTGCAGTCGGCTCATCCATAACCAGCAGTTCAACAGGCCTGCCTAGTGCCAGCCCAATCAGAACTTTCTGCTTTTCTCCACCGGAAAGTTTTACAAACTGTCTTTTCCCAAACTCTGAATATTCCAGGCCAAGCTGTTCAATGATTTCAATAATCGGTTTTTTCGGGCACTCGCAAATTGTTGATACAAAGTTTACCAATCTGCCGACAGTCATTTTCAAAGGCGGTGAAAGCTGTGGTACAAAACCAATTCGCTTCAAGACTTCGGTTCTATTTTCACGCGGCACCATTTCATCGAACAAAACCAATCCCTGGTAAGTGTACTCACCAAGAATGCATCGAATCATTGTTGTTTTACCGGCGCCGTTTGAACCGACAAGAGCAATCCTGTCACCCTTGTCAACCACCAGATCAATTCCTTTAAGAACCTTGGTTTTACGGAACGATTTTCTGACATTCTCAAGTTTTATCATCGCTACTTCCCTACCTTGAACTTGAATGACAATGCTCCGGTTGGACAGACATCGATACATCTGCCACACCTTGTACAATCAGCACCGAGTTCAGTATTCAACTTTACTGCTGCACCTTTTTTAGTGCTATGTAAAACATGAGGTACAAGACAGACTTTTCTGCATGCACCGTCATTATAACATTTTCTTAAATCGTGATTTATTTTCAGTGGAGCTGTTGCGCCAACCAATCCATAAGTCAGACCGATAGGACACGCATACCTGCACCAGAATCGTCGTGAATAAAACACCTCGAAAACCAGTAGCGCCAAAACCCACAGCGCAGCAACCGATGGACCATAAATCAAAGCCCTGCTCAAGATTCCTGTTGGGGAGATTGTTTCATAAACCGTGTAGCCGGTTACATAGGCAAGAACTGCAAAGACCAGCCAGAGAATGAATCTGGCGCGTCGATCAAAATCGTGATGCCTGATCCAGCTGAACTTTGGTGAGAGTCTCAAGTGAATCAGTTCAGCCCACTCACTCAAAATGTGGTAAGGACATATCCATGAACAGAATGTTCTGCCACCAAGCAACCACCAGACAATAAATACAGTAACAACACCGATAACCAGATTGATCAGAACCTGTTTGAAGGCAAGCGTTATCTGTAGTGCCGAATTCAGATCTGCCATATGGAAACCGACAAACCTGGACGCTGTCAACGCACCTTCAACAAGCTGAAGATCAAGGCGATAAGACAAAACAAAAAGCAGGTTCACAACAATAATGCTGATCCACCTTTTTCTGCGCCATTTCTGTGGAGAATCGAATTTTTTCTTTCGTTCAGCTTTAATGTGCAGAGACAATTCCTTGTCACGGATTTCAGTTTTTCTCTGATGCTCTGCGATAGTTTTTTTAGTCATCTCTGACTGCTGAGCTTTAACCGGGTCTTTTCCAAAAAGAACAGCGAATGACTGCATCAGATTTTTCATGCCATCACTCCCCTTCCCGATTCATCCATTACAATCACACCCGGCTCGGTTGGGCAGATCATTTCACAAACTCCACAACCAACGCACCCTGCCATAATCTCCGGTGTAAATTTTCCATCACCAGTTGGCACTAATTGAATTGCGTGTTCAGGTGGACATTGGTTTGGGTCACCTGCCGGTGGATTACCAGCATCACATTGTGCAATTCTTATTTCGATAGGACATTGCCGCACGCACAAATCACAAATCTCAAGATCGTATTCATGTTCTGCTACTGGCAGCGGATTCCATCTGTCGATTTCATCGTACCTGAGCGTGCCTTCAAAATCAGCACCTCTAGCCAGTCCCTTGAATCCTTCACCGTGCATTGCCAGGCATTTGTCTGGTCTGGCCAATACGGCAGTTGCCATTCTTGCCTGATGCGGGTAATTGATATGATGGGTCAGTGCTCCCGTTGGACAGGCAAGCACACACTGCAAACCGTCACACGAAAAATCACACGCCTGAAGCCGCGGCTCAATGTAAGGAACGCCAACACCAAATCCTTCATCGATATCTGAAATCTTAATCGCCTCAACAGGACAAACCTGAACACACTGAACACACTTTATACATGAAGCGAGGAAGTCTTTTTCAAGCAAAGCTCCAGGTGGTCGAAGTCTTTTGACCCACCCTTTAACAATCGGGATATATCCAAGAAGCGATACTGCAACAAGACCCGATGCAGCAATCATTGTTCGTAGAAAATTTCGACGAGTTGTTTTACTCATCTTTCAAATCCTCCTTGTTCATCACTGGCACTTTATCTCTTATCAGCAGGGACGGATCTGAAAACGGAGCAAGCCGTTCCAGAAAATCAATTACTTCAAGCAGTGGTGAGCCCTTGAAAAACTGGGCAAAAGGTCTGTCGCGCCAAAGCCTGTCAGCATAAGCATAAATCTCATGCGGCTTATCGCCTATACCATCTGCATCCATATCAAAACCATTATAGTCCGACCAGTAGTTGCCTTCCCATTCATTCCTGTTGGCAGTCATTCCGCCACCAACAAAAACCTGAGTCAGGTTATCAGAAATCTGATTGCCTTTAAAAATGTTACCTTGCCAATCATTCAGAAATCGGATTCCGATTCCATTGTAAGCAATCAAATTGTTATTAAAAAGATTCACTGTATCAGGCTGATAAGGAGAAACATCAATGTAAAGTCCACTTGCGCAGTAAAGAACCTTGTTGTTCTCAATCACAAGTTCCGATGTTTCCTTGAACCCGATTCCAACTCCAGTCGGCCCATTGGCATGAGAAATTGAGTTGTTGCGAACTACAACACCGTCACTGTACATAAGAAATATGCCGACAGCATTATCAAAGTAAACATTATCTTCAACCAGATTGTATTTGGAATACATAAAATGCAGGGAGTATCGGCTACCGCTAAGCTTGTTGCCTTTAATAACATTGTCCGATGAATACCAGACAACCATATCACGCACATCTTTACAGGTATTATCCAGAACCTTGTTATGGAAACTGTACCATAGGCGAATTGCATCGCCCTTTTGACCAAGATCAAAATCCTGAGATGAAATATGATTTGAGCGTAGAATATTATGATCAGATTGTTGCAGATCGATACCAAACAAACAGTTCTCAATTATACATTCTTTAATAACATTGTAATTACCACGAACCTGAACACCTGAATCAATATCGTTATGTCTGCTACCTGAGTTTTTAAGATAAAGCCCTTTAAGAGTTACTCCGTTGGATTCAATCAGGATAACTGTACCTTCACCACCAGCATCAATGGTAACCCAACCATCGCCATCAATTGTAATTGGGGAAGTAATAACAACAGGACCTGAATAGATTCCAGCTTCAGGTTTGAGTATCCCGTTTACTGGCGTTGCGTCAACCAGCTCCTGGAACGATGGATACTCAACAGCCCCCTGAATGCCTGAGGCAAACAGGAGGCATATAAAAGTCAGAAAAAGGAGATTACTCTTCTTCTTCAGCAACATCAGAATCCCTTCTGGTGCGCAAATAAACCGCAATAACCAGAAGCGCAGAAAAAAGAACCAACATCCAGAATCCTGTGTATGGATAAGAGTTGGTTGTAAATTGAGCTACTTTTCCCTGACCAAACGCAGTAGGCATAAATGCTTTCAAGGAAAATGCACCCATGCTGTTCATGTTGTGACCGTACCACCACAACCAGGTGACATATTCAATCACAAAGTACAGCGGTAACCCAATTGGTACAGCAACAAGCAGCCAGTTGAAAAAACCTTCTGGCTTTCTTGCCACAACCAGCAACAAAATCATTATTCCGATAACGCCCCAGAAAACTACATTTCCAGCAGTAGATACTTTGGAAACCATCGGCATAAGAGCATCTTCGCCACGGAAATACTTGCCGAGACTTTTTTCATAGTGCCACGACATAAACTGTTTTCCGCTTCCATTCCAAACATCAGGCTCAGAGCCTTTTCTTTCCTGATAAGCTTTGAAAGCGTCTTCCATGTAAGCAATGCTTTTTGCTTTACCAGTCATCTCCACAACAGCAACAGCTTTTTCAACAACTGCAGCTTCATCTTCTTCAATCTCTATGTCTTCTCCGGCCATCGATGCTCTCAAAACTTCAAGAGCAGACATGCCTGATGGCAGCTTTGCAGTTTCGCCTTCAATTGCAGCTTTCAGGCTGGCAAGATTACCGTCATCCACGTCATCGATTTCAGCTTCTTCACCAAGAACTGTAATTCTTCCTTCAAGGTAGTTTCCGTTGTGGTATTTAATTCCATCAGCACCGTACCAGGTCATACTCATCCAGATTGCAAGAAGTAGAAACCCGCCACCCATAACAATTGTACGGATCATAGGCTTCTGAATTACAAATCCAATCAGCATTACTCCAACAAGAGCTAGCAGAAATATTGAGAAGAACAGCTCAACGGGACCACCTGCAGCAATTGGATACATTCCCACATAGTGGTTGATTGTATCCATTTCGTGAACACAATCCAATGCCTCGTCAGATGCAATTTCTGCTTTTTCCATCAACTGACAACCGTTAAAAACACCGTTCAAGTGAAACAGTATTCTTACGCCATCAGGAAATGCTTCTTCTGGATAGTTTGGAGCCTCAAGAGAAACCCACCAGATCGCAGAATTATAAATTGGAAACAACAGGCCAACAGCAACCAGAATCAGGATGCTGCTGACCAGAAAGTTGTTGTTTTTCTTTTCCATCTCTTCACCTTCTCACATTAGAGGATGATTAGTAATTGTTTAGTCAAAGTCAGGATTCAGCCAGTCAGCAGATGGTGCCAGTTTTTCAGCAGGCACTGGAATGCGTGACGCATAGTTCACAACTTTTTTCATATCCAGATCTGAAAACTCAGCAATCTGTTTAACCATATCAGGATTTGCATTACGACGTTTGCCGTCACGAATCCACTCAAATTGACGCAACATGTACAGATAATGTTGGCCTTGGATCAGGGGGTAGAACTTTTCAACGTCACCTTCACCAGTTTCTCCGTGGCACTGAACACAGTTATCCGTATACAGTTTTTTGCCTTGCTCGAACTCTGGAGTTCCTTCTGCCCATTCGCCTTTTCCGTTATCAGGATTCATTAGCAGTTGCTCGATATATGCTGAAACATCAACCAGAGCTTGTGGTCCACCAATTGCCTCTGGCAATGCAAATGGATACATAGTCGGGTTATCACGATTCAAAGCACGAATGTCAGAAAGCTGTTTAATTGCAATAGCCATATGCTGACCTGCTAACTGAGGGAAAGTACCGTCTTTTGTTCCCCAGCCTTCAGTCAGGTGACAAGCTGCACAAACTTCATAAACCTCAATACCATTTTCCAGGTCTGGAACCAGGTTGAGCGCCTCATCCTGTTCTCCACCACCTTCGTTCCACGCAAAAGCTGCAGTAACCATTACCAGGACAATTGCAGTTGTCAGTATTATTCTGTTCATTGTTCGATCTCCCTTATTTTGTTGTTTCTTCTTCTACTGAAGGTTCAATAAAAGGTCTTGGTAAAGTGCTGATATATTCAGCCATGTGTACCATTTCTTCTTCATTTACAAGGTGCATGATTCCTTTCATGCCCAATACGTCCATACCGTTCGCACGGTCGCCGTTCTTTATGTCCATCATCTGTTGTAAAGCATATTCCTTGGTGTTACCAGCAATCCGTGGATACTTTTTCAGGATTGGAGTTGCACCATCTTTACCATGACATGACCAGCAAGTCTTCTTATTGAACAGAATTGCTCCAGGTGATTCAGGATCAACAACTCCGGTTCCAACCTGCTTGTCTGCTCCAAGTTCTGTTGCAATGAACTTTGCAAGTATGACAATTTCCTCTTCAGTAACAGCTTCCATAATAGGTTTCATAGCTGCAGTTTGACCATTATGTCTTTCGCCTGATTTAATTTCCCGCAACTGTTTCAATACATACTCTTCGCCCTGATGTGCAATCACTGGATAATTTGGCAGAAGTGGTTTTACACCATCGTCACCATGACATGTGTTACATGTTTTATCCCGATATAACTGCGCACCTTCAGACAGTGGTCCTGCCTCAGCACCGGAATTATCTAGTCCCTGTCTAGTTTTGGCTTCAGCAACTCTTTCTTCTCTGTCAGCACATTCGCACCCTACAAGAGTAATTGCTAAAACAAGTAACAATAGTGTTATGATAATTCGACGCATCAGAAAAACCTTTCATCAGTGTTTACTGTTAAAAACCAGGCTCCAAGATAACATATCCGGAGCCTGGTTAATACCATCTATTTGTCTAACTCATAGTGAGTTAGTTGACTTTTACAGCACCATTCTGCTCAAGATAAGTCTTTGCTCTTAGACCAAGGTCAGCAGTTTTAACTTGATACTGCCACCATTGGTTTGCCCAAAGCATTGCGTTCTGGTAATCACCTTCTGCTGCTGCTGCTTCAGATTTTGCTTTTACTTCTTCAACAAATCCAAGCTGATCAAAAGCATCGGTTACAAGGTCAACAACAGTTGGGAAATCCTTGTAGTTGAAGCTTGTGATAATAGCAACCACGCTGTTAATGATATCTTGAGTTGCAAGGTTTGTTGCAACCTGAGCTTCGTAATCTTCCTTGGTGTAAACAGTTCCTACTGCCATTTCCTTCTCTTCAGCTACATAACCTTCTGGTTGAACCAACAGGTAACCTTGCATCTCAAGGTGCAGAGCTGAACAGAACTCAGTACAGTAATAAGGATAAACACCTGGTTTGTCAGCTGTGAAAGTTGTTGATGCTGTTTTACCAGGCTCAACAGACAACTGTACATTTTGTCCGTACATTGCGAAACCGTGGACTTCGTCCTCAGCACGCTCAAGGTTTGTCAGGTGAATAGAAACTTCATCACCAACTGTAACTTCAATGATTTCAGGAGTGATGTGTGAACGGATAAGTGTTCCGTATACATCAACCTTGTTTCCATTACGTTCAACCTTTTCACGTCCCGCACGGCAGCGGTAAGGTGATTTCTGGTCTGTACGACTGTCCCAACCAACTTTGTATCTGTTTGTTGGTTTCAATTTGTCAGCTTTGATAGCAACTGCATAGTGAGGCTCACCAAGAGGCAGAGGCATATCATAAAGCAATTGCATTTGCTCACCACTGATATCAATCAACTGGTGGTTCTGTGGATGCAGAGGTCCAACCGGGTTGAATCTGTCGATAGACAATTTGTTCAGAGCAACAAGATACTTTCCATCAGGAGTTTTTGAGTCACCCTCCATAGTCATCAAGTGACCAACATTGTAATGGATAGGAATAGTGCCCAGAACTTTACCAGTTTTGTAATTCCACTTTGTGATTTGTGAATCTACATAAATTGAAGTGTAGCAAACGCCATCTTCAGAATCGAACTGGGTGTGCAATGGACCAAGACCAACATTAACTGAACGCTCAAGAGCTGTGTCCAGACCAATGATTGGCAGACCGTATGGGTCATATCCCTCAAAGTTCTTGCTGTCAACTGCAGCCATGATTTTTTCAAAGCTGTATACCCAAGCGTGACTATCCAGCTTACCGGAAACAATAATATGCTTTCCATCAGGAGTAACATCACAGCCGTGAGGTGATTTTGGCTCAGGAATCAGAAACATAATTCCCTCTTCAATTGCCTGATCCATTGTAATCAGGTAAGAGCCATTAACTTTTTTAACTTTACCAGCAGCTACAAGTTCAGCAGCCTTTTTCCAGTTGGTAACATGCATGAAATCAGTATCTTTTGAAGAACAGCCAGCCTCAAATGGAGGACGACCACGCTCAATACCGCCAACATAACGTTCTGAACAGAAAGAGTTAGTGAATCCCCAGCCATATGAAGGGCCTTTACCAGCATCGCAAAGATCCTGGCTATATGGAGGCATTTCAAATGTGAATGAGTTTTCTTCTTCAATACGACCAATTTCACGGTTGAATTTCCAGTAAGTCAAACCACCGCGATACTCATCGTTAAAATCTTCCAGAGGAACAAAGTCATTTTTGTAAGGAGCAGCATACTGACTTGCTTCCATGATGTATTCATTATTTGGAGTTACAAATGCTCCACCGTGATCAGATTTAAAGAATGGGTTGACCACAATTTGTTTTGTTTCAAAGTCATGCAGATCAATTACAGCAAGACGAGGATTTGCTTTATCATTGATAAATACGTACTGACCATCATACTCGCCATCTGTTTCAGAGAAAGCAGGGTGGTGAGTATCACCATAAACGATGTCTTTACCATTGATACGACCTTGAGCAAGAACAGCTTTTGACTCATCGTCAAAGCCATAGCCTTGCCAAGGCTCAGGAGTAAATACAGCAACATATTTGATGATGCGCATTGAAGGAATACCGTAGAAAATGACCTGGCCAGATTGACCACCTGAACTACAAACGATGTACTCATCGCGTCCACCTGTTGGGACATAGGTCTTGGCTGCAGCCAAAACATCTTTCTCGGTTAAACCACGCTCTGTCATTACTTTCTGTAATGCAGATTGAGCCAGAACCGACGAACTGGCAATCATGCTGACTGCAACTACAAGAAGTAGTACAAACAGCGGTTTTGAAATGTTACGCATTTGAGCCTCCATAGTTAACGAACAAACCATGACCAAAACGGTCAGGTTTTCATAATCACATCACATCATAACAAAAACAGGCTTCTTCTCAACTATTTTTTTATATTCCTAAAAGCCTACTGTTTTTGTCTGTTTTTAGTCACACTACTCGGAACTCGTAGTGTCAGTTGATGTTATAAGATTGAGCACAACAAGCAACAAGCCTAACGACAGCACAATAAATCCGAGTGATGAAACCCAATTAAGTGTCTCAAACCCTACTGGAATTATATTTAATCCTTGTGGAAGCCCTTTTGTTCCCATAATGATTTGAGGGAAAAAGGCCAAATTCAAACCAACCATATACAAAAAACCGCTTAGCTTGCCCAGTGATAGCCTGATTTCTCTGCCCGTGATATCAGTCCACCAGAAATGAAGACCGGCAAGAACAGCTGTAACTACACCACCCACCATCAAATAGTGAATCTGAGCAGTTGTAAACATTGTTGAAGAAAGATAGCTACCTATCGACATGTTGTTAGTAAACAGAGTTGATAGAACACCTATTCCACAACTTACCAGGAAAGCAACGGTAAATCTGGTTGCTGGCTGACAGCTGACTTCGCCTCTTGAAAGAGTTGCAATCCAGCTATAGGTAATTAATGCGATTGGAACAGCGGTCAACAGACTCATCGCTGAAAATACAAATCCAAGAGTTTTGCCCTGATCGATATGAGTTCCCCAGCTTGCGAAGCTTAGTATTGCCAAGGCAACAAGAGACCAGGTGACTGATTTTTTTGAAACCAGAGTTCTGTTTGTGAGGCCTGCTATTACGTCGGAGATAATTCCGACTGCAGGGATCAATGCAAAAAACAGAAGCGGCGTAACTGCAAACCAGAAACTGTTTTGCATCAGTGTTGTACTGAACTGACCTGCAAAAGGGCCAATGCCAAATGCGTTTGCCAAAGAGAGAAGCACAATCACCGCACTGAATAGAAATCCACCAATGAACATCAGGTAGCTGTTCAGGTAGAGGGAAACTGAAAGCATCGGCATGTCAAAAAAGCCGACTTCAGATTTATGAACAGTCTTTATGAAATTCATGCCGGTCATAGCCCAGCTCAACGCTACAAGCACAAGCCCGACAGACATTGTTGCTAATGCCCCACCGTCTATCAGTGAATAAGGTGGTGTAAAAGTCCAACCAGTACTTACAGCAAACTTTGCTGCTGAAATAATTACAAGTAAACTACCTGCTGAGTAAAGCGTAAAGCCAGGCTTTCCGTTGCAGCACATTTTCTCGATTTTGAGTTGCTTTGGAAGCATTGTAAAACCGAAGAAAGTTGGTATTACTGGAATCAGGAACAGAAACGACATCACTACGCCATGGTAAGTGAGCATCTGATTCAAAACAGCCACACTAGTGGCGTCCTCGAATGCAGCTCCTGTTTTCATAAAAGCCGCCAACAGCCCACCAAGCAGGAACATTGATGCAGTCAAACCCAGATATTTATAAGCTATGTTGCTGTTCATTTAGTTTTCTCCCTGGTCTGCAAAGCTGGACATCGATTTGAACCATTCAGTCAGCGCTTCAATTTCCCTGTCATCCAAAATACCCTCATAAGGAGTCATTACTGGATCAAAACCATCGATTACAGAAACGTTAGGTTTAAGGATGGATTCCTTGATGTAAGCAGCATCAACAGTTACAGCTACGCCCTCTTTTGTATCAAAAGTATTGCCGTACATATCCAGGAATGTTGGGCCAACTCGTTTACTGCCATCAAAACTATGACAAGCTGCACAGCCGTGTCGTGTATATAGGATCTCCCCGACTTCAGGAAGAGTTCTACCTGCAAAAATATCGCCGGCAGCTTCAAGCCATTCTGTAAATTTTGCTGGAGAATGAGTTATCAGTGAAGTGTGCATATCGGCATAATTATCTCCACTGTATATACTACTGCGAAGCATGAAAGTGTCTATCATGTCAGCCTGAAACCAGGTTCTGGAAATCTTGCCTGGAAGAATTGCCTGATTAACGCGTAAAGCAGGAATCAGAAGTGAGTGCACAACATCTTCAGTCTGCATGTTAAGTCTCACTGGTCTGTCAATGGCGACATGCAAGGTGTCTGTGGCATGGCCGCCTGGGTAAGTGAATTCCCAATCCCACTGCCTGGCAGTTACATCGATCTCATATGCACCGTAAGGAGCTTGAGTTGTATCCATGAAGCCACAGAAGTTCGATGAAAAAGCAAAGTACGCCAACAAGACTGCACCAAGCACCCAAAGCCCACGAGCCAACTGGTTTACTTCCTGACCCTCTATTGCAGCTTTACCTCGATTGCCGATGACAAATGTTATCGCCAGGCCAACAACCAGAACAAAAGCAAAAACTGCAGCAACAAGGATACCAAGGAATGCCTTGTCCATCCAAAATGCCTGATACGATGCTTCTGGTGGAAACCAGGAAGATAAACTTTCCAAAGCCAGGAAATTCAACATCTAAACAATCCTTTACATGTGCATAGCACAACAAAACAACGACACATTATGTGCCCAAAAAAATTGATAGTCGGTGGATATTATAGTACCACACTGGACAGTGTGGCAATGAAAATAAGACCGTTTTTGTATTCCATTCCTGAAAACAGAAAGCCCACATACGCGGGCTTTCTGCATTATTTTCTATGATTACGAACTGAATTTGATTAACTGTTCCTTAAAATACTGGTTCCCTGGATCTTTCATAATTGCTTTTTCAATCCATTTAATAGCGTCTTCTTTCATATCGCGCTTGAAATAGATTTCGGCCAGTGTGTCCATGATATTTGGATCCTCGCCACTTAGTACAACAGCTTTCATTGCCAGGTCAGTTGCTTTTTCCAGATTTTTACCCGCTTCAGCCATTGACCATGCTGCACCATTGAGAGCCTGGGGATTTTCAGGTGCCAACTCAACAACTTTCTCCATAGCAGAAACCTGTTTTTCAGTTTCACCAATCTGTCCATACATTTGACCAAGCAACCCCAAAATTTCAACTTTTCCTTCAGGCTCATCAATTAATAAAACTGATCTTTCCAGCAACTCAATTGCAACAGGTAAATTGCCGCTCATAGCTTCAGTAAAACCTAACGATGGCAATGCTTGTTCCAGGAAACCACCTTCGTTATCGGGGTCAAGCTCCAACACTCTCTGTAATGCAGCTTTTGCTTCAGATTGCATGCTTTTATCGGAATATTTTTCAGCAGCAAGCAACAGCAACTCCGGATTGTCAGGATCCTTTTCCAGTCTGGCTGTTACGTCCGCATAAGTATTTTTCTCTGCCAGATAGTCTTTCAATGTCGATAGAAATATCGGAGCTGGTCTGAATCCCAGGAACCGATCAATCTCACTACCGTCTTTTCTGCAAACTACAACAGTTGGCATTGCACTTACTTTGAACAGCTTTGTCAGCTCTTTGTACTCTTCCTTGTCCACATCAACTTTGAAGTTGATCAACGAACTCATTGTCTGAACAACATCAGGGACATTATAAACCTGGCTGTCCAACATTTTGCATGGTCCACACCAGGTTGCATAAAAATCAATGACGATGTGGGTGTCCTGCTCTTGAGCCATTGCTATAATTTCATCCCAGGTCTGGCCTTCAAGCCATTCAACTTCTGATGCAAAAGCAGTTCCGGTAAATACTACCAGGGCAACCATTGCCAATTTCAGTAACTTCATCTTTTCTCCTAGTATCCAAGTGATTTAAGTTTGCGACGAGTTGCCTCATCTATTTCAATTTCTTCAGTTTCGCCGTTAAACGACGCTGCTATCTCTGCGTTTTCAATCCAGCGCAGCTCCATTCTATTCAGTAGCTGGCCAACAAGTTCCTGTTTTTCATTCATCAAATTTTTCCGCTCAAACTGATCGTTTCCCAAATCATATAGTCCAAGAACTTCACCAGCAGCGGGTACGGTCCCTGTAGTATCTGTCTCTGCAATCAGCGACCACCAGCTTTCCTCTGCGTAACCAACCAGAGCTGTCGGCTCATTTTTGAAGCCGCGCCAATGACCATCGATCAGGAAATCACGATTCGGTGGCTTGGTATTATTTTCCAGGCAATCTCGCAACGAAACGCCATCTAAAACTTCCGGCATTGGAAGTTCAGCAAAATCCAGAATAGTTGGAGTAATGTCAGCAAGCGATACCGGCATCTTGACTCTGCGTCCGGCTTCAATATGACCAGGCCAGACAACCAGCAACGGAACATGTCTCACTTCACCGTAAGGCTGGTCATGATAATAACCACCATGCTGGCCAAGTTCTTCACCATGATCCGACGTAATTATAATCATCGTGTCATCAAGGTAGTGACCGTCAGTCAACAGCTTGATGATTGGCTCAAGTCGATAAAAATCAAAAGTCCTGACTGCGCTGTCATATCCCCTGCGCAGAACAGTACTGTCATATGCAGCCATATCCCATTTATCACCATCGATTTTCTCTTCAGGTGCATTCTTGGGAAGCCCGTAATAATCGCGAACCTGTTTTACCGGCGACCAATACGGGTACGGCCCCATATCGACGGGCCTGCTGTGAACATCCATATAATGCAACATCAAAAAGAACGGTTTGGTTGGCCCGTTCTCATCAACTGGGACCGCTTTTTTCATCCACTCATAAGTATATCCCGCAACACCACCTGTAATATTTTCAATTGTATCGTTCATGAAAAATGAATAGTAATCGTAACCTCTGTCAAAACCGTACTTCCGATTCAACCAGTGATTGCTTGTTGGAAATCCGCCGGTTACAAACCCGGCTTCTGATAAAAACTCCGGCAGAAACGGAATCTCTTCATTTAATGAATTGTATTTACCAACACCATGGGATAGTGGCTCAAGCCCGGTGAACATCGACATGTGAGCCGACAACGTCCAACCCTGTGGAGTGATGCAATAATTAAACAGTGTTCCCTTGGCAGCAAGCTTATCAAACTCGGTAGTAGTTTTCTGTCCATAACCATACGACTGCATATGCTGGGCACTTAAAGTATCGCAACTTATCAACAGAATCTGGCGCAGCGGCTCAGCCTGCAAGGCAAACGCCGACAGTAGAAAAATGATTGTAAAAAATGTTCTTTTCATTTGATGCCTTAGTACGAAAACATAGCTGTAGCGAGTGTTTCTATATACTAATTAAATATCAGAACATTGCATCTTTTATTATCGTATCAACATCATCTTCTTTGTTCTCGACTCATTGGCAGTAGTCAACCGCGCAATATAAGTTCCACTTGAAACTGTTTGTCCTGAACTATTTCTGCCATCCCAAACAAAACTGTATCCGCCCTGATCCATTACCCTGTTTGCAAGGTTCATAACAAGTGATCCATCTATAGCATATATTGCCAGTCTTACGTGACTTGAAATATTTAAGGTAAAAGCAATTGTGGTTGATGGGTTGAATGGGTTAGGATAAACCGAATCAAATGTGAGAATTTCAGGAGCTTCACCATTTACTCCAGTAAATAGCGGTTCTTTGTGATAAGGATTATAAAGAACCACTACGTCAATTTCAGGATCATCATTTCCATCCCAAATCCAGGCTTGAATTGAATCTTCTCTTGACGTGCCCCAATAGTTATTTCGGAGGTCAATATAGTTTGCCATATCAGGTTCAGCAGAAGCAATATATGTGCTATATGCAGCATCACCTTTTATAAAATGACTATTGTTAATCTCAACAATACCGTTCCAATGATTATACAGCTTGCCTGAAGATCCCTCGCTCATTGTAAATAAATTGTTTTCACCAACAATCCAGCACTGTGCGGTTGATATTCCACTGGTGGTTGTATTAATAATACTACAGTTATTGACATTAAAAATATTCATGCTCCTGTCATGCCATAAGCCTGTATAACTTGAATCAGCCACACAATTATCCAAAAACACTTCCCCCCATAAATTACTTGCCAAGCCAGAGTAACTAACACCAATCTGCTTCATTATGCAATTTTCTGCTCTTAAATTATAAGATTCAAGCCTCATTCCAACTATCTGATTATCGGGGGTCCGCTCACTATCAACCAGGCAGTTTCTCACAACTCCATGTCCTGCTGCTTGAGACATAAATGGTATTAATTTAATTGCTGTACCACTAAAGACATTATAAACTTGGCAGTTCTCAACAACACCATCAAAATCACCATATATTAATATACCACTACGGTCATGATTTCTAAATATACACCCTTTGATATCTGCGCTTGGAAATATTTTTATCCCTGATGATGAATTCTCTATTGTCATATCTTCAAAAGTTACTGTTGTCAGCCACAATTCTGGATAATCTACCAGGTCACTTGCAAATGCCAGGTACTCTGGGGAGCCATTAAACCCATTATCCCATTCGTCATCTTCGTAACCAATAAATACACTATCTCTGTCAACACCTCTGAAAGTCAAGCTATCGACAGTCACATTTACAACGACCATCCAATGAACACCCAGTGCAGGGGTAAAATCCTTATATCGTCCAGCTCCTATCATTATTGTATCACCAACAGATGAAGCATCTACTGCATGCTGAATAACCTCATAATCTCCAGTCCCATCCGGGCTCACATACCAGCTTCTAGCTTGTAAAACAACTGGGGAAGCAAGCAACAATATTAGAGTTAAGATAATTAGTTTATTCATTATCTCACCATCATCATTCTGCAGGAAGTACTCAGATCTGGAGTTGTCATCTTTAACAGATAAACTCCGCTTGCCATCCTGTTGCCATTGCTGTTTGTACCATCCCAAATCAGTTCATGTCTGCCTGCTGTCATAATCTCTGAACAGAGTGTTTTAACCAACTTACCTCTGATATCGAATAGTGATATCTCAGCCTTCTGGTCACTGGACAAAGTAAATATAATTTTAGTTGATGGGTTAAATGGATTAGGAAATGATCCTTTAAGCTCGGTATTAAATACTGGGGTCTCAGGAACAGCAAACATCATTGTGCTGCTGCTTGCCTGGCCATTCCCGTAAATCGGTTCCATATGAACTGCCAAGCGATCTACTTTTGACCAGTTACTAAAATCTGAAGACATATAACAGCTCACATCTGATTCTGTTAAGACGTACCCAATACCGGGCCCCACTCCATATCCTGACCCAATTTCTCCTTGTGGAAACCTGATAATCAAAAACAGGTCACCAACGCTACTTATGATACCTTGGTCAAAATTAAATTCACTCCACTTCAGCTCATCACCAGATATATCTGTTGCAACAGTCAGGCTGTTTGTTAAATCAGGTAATCCGCCACTGTCCACAGGAGTCAACATAATCTCAGGGAAAACGGTTTCACTATCATTGTTGAACCAACTGATTCCCTCAAGCACTTCACCATTGGACATTGGTAAAAGCAAAGCCAGAGCTGGAATATCTGTAGATGGTGCAACATATATAATTTCTGGTAACTCTCCTGCTGCCATTGCTGAAACTGATAACAAAATGAATAGTGTTGTAATTATTCTGGTAAACATTAGAAACCTCCCAGACATACTCTTACACGAAGCGTTATTATCTCACTTATTATAGTTCTTGGATTTCCATCTTCGTCGATATTCGAACTCTCAGCACAAACCGAATAGCTACAGCCAGAGGCACAAGCTCCAGCTAAAATCATTTTATGGTGATATGAACCATCAGGGTTGAGAGTGACAGTATGCTCTACATCTGGATCGCCTGAGCTAATGTTCCAGCTTCCGCTGACACAGTCTGGGCCGCTACCTGCTACCTCATAAATTGAAACTTTATCCATACCAACTATACTGCTATAGTCAGTATCCCAGTCGAATACCCAGTCTGCTGTTTCCGGACCGGTACCATTGATATGGCCTGTAAAACTACCTGATACGTATCCAGGTCCACTGTCATCATAGATTTCAGTTAATTCCCGGTTTGCAGCTGTAAACTGCTGCACATAACCATCGGGCCAGATAACTTCACACAAAGTACCTGCTTCTGATGCTATTACAGGGCCACCAAATGTCAGAAAGAACGTTTCCTGGCTTCCAGGTCCATAACTCTGCCCAACTGTCTTGCTGACAACAGTGCCATCTATTGTAGCAGTAACTACTGCACCGATAGCAGCCTTGTTGGTTCCGCCATCTCCAGTCAGAATTACAGTAAACCAGTTACCGAACGGCTCTTCCCGGCCCATACTGTTTTCGTTCTGATAGTAAAACTTGCCAAAAGTATCAGGTGTTGGCTTTGTCTGAGCTCCAACAAACAGATCCGGATCTCCATCTTCTGTCATATCAGCAACTACTGCACAGTAAACAGGGCCTCCTGTACTAACTCCTAAATCACTTGTTGAACCGTAGGGCAATACCCAACCAAGATTTTCTACTGGATAGAGATGTTTTGTTACACCTTCTGCATTTGCAGGCAGACACAGATATTCATTTCTATTATCAAGATCAAAATCAAGGGGTATAATAGCACTATATGCCCCCGGAACAGGGAACACAGTTTCAACAAAATAGCCAACACCATCATTAAGAAATATCTTGTTTTCCCAGGTGCTTGCAACAATCAGGTCCTGGTCTCCATCTCTGTCAAAATCAGACCAGGTAAAACTTGTTACCCAATAGCAATCGATTAGATCAATACGTTGAGATGTTTCCTCAGCAAAAGTTCCATCTCCATGATTTATGTACAGGGAACTAGTATTATCATTTCCAACATTATCCGAGTCGATACCCATATCACCAACAAGCATATCTTGATCACCATCATTGTCTATATCACACCAAGATGCTGATAATGTTCTTGTGTTCGCATCATTTACACTTGTCAGCTGTGCGGAAACATTTTTAAATGAGCCTGTCTGGGCAAGCTGGTTGTGAAGTAGGATATTACCCAGCCCACCTGTTCTTGCACATTCTGCAGAAAAAGGATCTTCGCACTGATCCGCACTTCTTCCTATCAGAATATCAAGCTGCCCATCGGCATCAAAGTCACAAAAAGCGACAACCTTGGAGCTAGTCAACCACGCTGGATCAATTCCCCACTGCTGAGTAACATTCTCAAATTTTTGTACTCCAGCAGCAAAGTCTATATTCCTCAATAATTTTGCCTGAGAATCATGTGTTATAAACAAATCAGGCCAGCCATCATTATCAAGATCGCCAGCTGAAGCACCATTGGCTCCACTAATTAATAACTCCTGCTGATTAACAACCCTATCCATGTCGGGTACCCCATAATTCAATATTCCAGCCCATTCAAAAAGCTCGACCTGATTATCTATCTGAGTCACCAACAAATCTGGTCTGGTATCATTATTGTAATCAAATATCAGCTCACAATACGGTGTTCCTGCATAATTGACACCGTTGCCTTCATCGTAAATCTCTTCTGATCTGTCTCTGAATTTTGCAGTTGCATAGATTGGGGTAATATCAGGAAGTTGAACTTCAAAAATATCTTCACAGTTGAGTCCAACAAGCATAGTTGGTGATTCAGGCAAAGAACGCTCATTTAAAACAATAGTCTCCACGGGACGGTTTGGAAGATCATTCAGGCCAAGTATTTGCTCCCAGGAAGAACCGTCATATTTCCATACACCATTTTTGGGGTGATATCTGTCTGCAGTCATCCCTGCATAAATAAATGAGCTGTCTCTAGGGTCAACTAAAATAGAAGTTATTGATGTCATCTTATAAGCAGACTCAAGTGGAGTCCATCCTGTCAGTGGATGATTTTCAAATCCAAAACTGTTTACATTTTCCGGGTTACCAATTACTTCCCAATCATCTTCTGTGATATTAAAGAATGGGCCAATCAGCCTCAATACAGAGCCTCTTTCGTTACCGTTTGGACTTTTTACACCACTGGTTCCAGCATAAACCACAGTTCCCATTTCATCAGTTGCAAGAAATAGAACATTCCTGGCACACTGCTTGAGGTGCGTGCCGCCACTTTCTCCAATCAACCATTCCATTGAGGTTGCTGAATCCAAATCAATTGAAATAATCCCCCCATCTCCGCCTTGGGAAGAACCGTTTTTCATTGCCACCAGAAGCTTATTGCTGTTGGGCAACAATAACAAATCTTGTATTCTTACATAAGCTGGTTCAGTATAGAAACTCTCCCAATTCCATTCAGATCCGTCATAAGTTCCTTTGATAATTCCACTTTTCCAACGAAAGTCGCTTACTGTATCTCTGGGTGTGTCTGCCCAGCTGATAAATGCAGTTGTTTCATTCAATATTTCTATGTCTGTTAAATATCTATCGCAATCTCTGGTTACAGGTTCATCTATATCTTCTGACAATGACCATTTAGTCGCGGTGTCGCCAACTCTAAATGCAATAGCATTCTTATAACCAGGAAGCATGCTGCCTGAGTATGAGCGTATTGTCAAATAATGATTATCATCTACAATTCTAAGACAGCGTATAACGGTTGAACAAACCTCGTAACCAAGGCCATCATAATAAGGCTCACTATCATAGTATTTAAATGTTGTATCATGCGAAGCGCTTTCATGAAACACACCGTAGTCACCAACAGCAAATAGAAGCCTGTTATAGCTATCAAACAATATATCAATAACCCGCATTTGCTCACAACCAAGCCCCTTCCAACCGTTAGGCTGTTCAGCAGAAATTAAATCCCAGCTGACTCTACCGTCTGTTGTTAACTGAGGAACATTTCCTATAAAAGCAAGCTGAATGTTCGGGTCATCTGGATGCACTGCGTACTCACAAGTAGGGTTGGTACTGGTTGCCAAAGCCCAGCCAGTGTCCCAACTGCCGCAGTCGCCATTCGGCAAAAAACAGTAGTTTTGACTATTGGGACCATAAAGACCAATCGTATAAATTAAATGTTCCCATTCAACATCTGCCATAGATTCTTCAGATTCGATATGAGCATGATAAAAACCACCTTTATTGGATGAGTTTCTCTCGCCAACATACAAATCTATCGAATTATCTGGATTATTAACCAGGCGCATGTTGGAAAAGTAAACTTGAGGGTCTTCCAATGTATTTCCCCACGCTACCGTGTCATTACAATCAACCATTAACAAGGGATCTCCAACACAATCCCACCCAGATGCAGGAGTCAAAATATCATATCTGTAAATACCGGGATCTGCAATTTCGCCAGCTTCCGAGTTGTCGATACGATCAGTTGAAACATAAATGTGGTTATCATTATCAAATGCCACAGACCAGAAGTCATTGCTCCAATCACCACAACATGGACTGTCAGGATGTCCAATCAGTGCAAATGAGTTCTCTTCAAAAATATCGTATGAATAATAAATACCTGTTGAAGTGGCTAAAGCAACTTCAGTACCTTTGATTGCTATCTGTCTGACAAGACCAAACTCTGTATCTGAAACAGGATTCCAGGTTCCACCAGACTGTAACATCCAAAGTGAGTTTTGAGACCCATCGCTAACCAGACAAGCTTCACCAGCAGGATAAAATTCATCCTGCAAACCAACTGGTCTGGAGCGAGCATGCCCCGCTCCGGCAAGTATTACTGGTGATCCATTATTATCAAGAATAGCTAAAGTAGAAAAAGGAACTGGAAGTGGACCATCAATATCGTCAAGGCCTGCTAAGCCATTTTCGTAGAGATATTTATTATCAGAAACAGGTGTCTGCATTTCCCATATTCCAGCACTCCCCCTGTGATATATACCGCCATGAGTAGCTGCATACAACCCACCTAATTCAGAGCCTGGCACATGCAATAAATCATCAGCACAATAAGATCTGCCACCATGAATATTTACAAGCCCTTTACTTAAGGATTCCCAGGTATTTGAGCTTATGTTGTATTTAAAAACTCCCGCGACATCGCCACCAGCGTAAATAACATCAGGATCTTCTGAATCAAAAGTTATTGAATGAATTTGAGAAACTACACCTACTCCAAATTTACTAACCATTTCTTGAGCATTTGAAAAAGTTGGGGTAAGTAGCATGGCACAAAACAAAATTGACAGCTGTTTCATAGCAGTTTTCCTTTAATACAAATTATGCAACTAAATATTTTCTTATTCATTAAAACCTCGGTTGTTATTTTACACCATAACTTGTTCAATTTCAACCAGATTGTCTGATTTGCAGCTTGCATTCATGTATGGAACAAAAAAAACGTGATTTTATGAAAAATATTTTACTTTTTGAAAAAAAGACACCGGTCGGGTGTCCACTTACTACCCAAAACCTCCTGCCTTTCCAGCAACTAAACCTCAATACCTTATAAACGAATCTGAGCGTAGCGAAGAGCAGGTCGCCTTATAAAAGGCGACCTGCGTTGAGTGAAGAAGGTATTGATGTTTATACCTTATCTGAACAAAGCCTT